>CAWJFZ010000010.1:0-214599 GCA_963842285.1 uncultured Gaiellaceae bacterium | reverse complement strand
TGGCTCGGTCTGCCTCGCGCACGTTCCCGTGCGCCGCAGTCACACTCACGCGAGTCGGCGGGAGTATTCCCAGATCCCGCCGCCGGCTGCGGCGGCGACACGGCGTCACGGCGCGGCTAGCATCGTCCTGTGGCCGTCGACCAGCTGATCGACGAGCTCGAGCGCTCCTACGACGAGGTGCAGGAGCGCATGTCCGATCCCTCCGTCTACAACGACCACCGCGAGGCGGCCGAGGTCGGCCGGCGGCTGAAGGAGCTCGAGGGCCGCCTACAAGCTCGCGCAGGAGTGGCGGCAAGCGAGCGACGACCTCGAGGCGGCGCGCGCCGACGCCGAGCTCGCCTAGCTCGTCCCCGACCTCGAGGCGCGGCGTCGCCCGGCTCGAGGAGGAGCTAAGCTCGCGCTCGTCGAGCGCGACCCGGCCGACGCGAAGGACGTGATCGTCGAGATCCGCCAGGGCGTCGGCGGCGACGAGGCGGCGATCTGGGCCGGCGACGTCTACCGGATGCTGACGCGCTACGCGGAGCGCCGCGGCTTCAAGACCGAGCTCCTGTCGCCGAACGAGAGCGAGACGCGGCGGCTTCAAGGAGGTCGTCTTCGCCGTCAAGGGCGACGGCGCGTACTCGGTCTTCAAGTACGAGGGCGGCACCCACCGCGTGCAGCGCGTCCCGGAGACCGAGAGCCAGGGCCGCATCCACACCTCGACCGCCACCGTCGCGGTCATGCCGGAGGCGGAGGAGATCGAGGTCGAGATCGACGAGAACGACCTGAAGATCGACGTCTACCGCTCGACCGGCCCCGGCGGCCAGAGCGTGAACACGACCGACTCGGCCGTGCGGATCACGCATCTGCCGACCGGGCTCGTCGTCGCGATGCAGGACGAGAAGTCGCAGCTCCAGAACAAGGCGAAGGCGATGCGCGTCCTGCGCGCGCGCCTCTACGAGGCCGAGCGCGAGCGCCAGCAGGCCGAGCTCTCGGCCGCGCGCGCTCGCAGATCGGCTCGGGCGAGCGCGCGGAGAAGATCCGCACCTACAACTATCCCGACAGCCGCGTCACCGACCACCGCGTCAAGGTGACGCTCAACCTCGAGAAGGTGCTCGCCGGGCGGCCTCGACGAGTTCACCGACGCGCTGCAGGCCGAGGAGCGGCGGCGCGCGCTCGAGACGCGACGACGGCGTGAGCCCGGTCATGACACTCGGCGAGGTGCTCCGGCGGGCGCCACGGAGCACCTGGGCGAAGGCGTCGGAGACGGCCGCGGCTCGACGCGGAGCTCTGCTCGCGCACGCGCTCGGCCGCTCGCGCGGATCGAGCTCTACACCGAGCACGACCGGCCGCTGACGAGGCCGAGCTCGGCCGCTACCGCGAGCTCGTCGCGCGCCGCGCGCGGCGCGAGCCGCTCGCGTACATCCTCGGCGAGTGGGGCTTCCGGCGGCTGACGCTGAACGTCGACCGCGCGGGCGCTCATCCCGCGGCCCGAGACCGAGATCGTCGTCGAGCGCTGCCTCGCGCTGCTCGCCGGGCTGGACGCGCCGCGCGTGCTCGACGTCGGCACGGGCACCGGCGCGATCGCGCTCGCGATCGCGGACGAGCACGCCGGGGCGCGCGTGACCGCGATCGACTCTCGCCCGACGCGCTCGCGCTCGCGCGCGAGAACGCCGAGCGCGGACCGGGCTCGCGGTCGAGCTCGCTCGAGCACGACCTCCGCGACGGGCTTCCGGGCGGCCCGTACGACCTCGTCGTCTCGAACCCGCCGTACGTCGAGCCCGGCCGAGCTGGACGGCGCTGATGCCCGAGGTGCGCGACTAGGAGCCGCACGTCGCGCTGTCGGCGACGGCGCGACGGAGGCGATCGCGGCGCGCCCGCGGCGTGCTCCAGCCGGGCGGCTGGCTCGTGCTCGAGGTCGGCGACGGGCAGGCCGCAGCGCTGCGAGCTGCTCGACGGCGCTCGGCTACGCGCGAGGTCGCGGATCACGCGCGACCTCGCCGGGCGGGAGCGCGTCGTCGAGGCGCGGACGGTGAGCTCGGAGCGTCGACGAGGCGGTCGCGGCGCTGCGATCCAGGCGGCCGCTCGCGACGTGCCCACCGACACGCGTCGTACGGCCTCGCGGCCGATGCCGGACTCGCGAGGAGCGCCGTCCGACGCTCTCTCCGCGTCGAAGGGCCGCGACGAGGCGCAGCCGACCGCGCTCGTCGCCGTCCGATCTCGGCCGCTGCTCGAGCTCGTCCCGAGCTGGCGCGGCCGGCCGGAGCGCGATCGCCCGAGCGCTCTGCTGCCCGGGCCGTACACGCTCGTGCTCCCGAACCCGGCGCGCCGCTACCGCTGGCTGACGGGCTCGCAGCCCGGAGACGATCGGCGTCCGCGTGCCCGCGCTCGACGGGCCGGGGCGCGAGCTGCTCGCCCGCGTCGGCGCCGTCGCCGCGACGAGCGCGAACCTCCACGGCGGGGCCGACCCGCGCACCCTCGACGACGTGCCGGACGAGCTGCGCGCGGCCGCGGCCGCGCTGCTCGACGGCGGCGAGCTGCCCGGCACGCCCTCGACCGTGCTCGACCTCACCGGCGCCGAGCCGCGCGTCCTGCGCGAGGGCGCCGTGCCGGCGGCGGACGCGCTCGGACGCGTCGCGCGCCGTGGTCTAGCGGCGCCGTGCTCGTAGCATCGAGGCCAGATGGCCTGATCGCCCAGCAGTCGCTCGAGCAGCTCCGCGCCGCCGGCCTCGCCGACGTCGACCCCGAGATCGCCGCGCTGCTCGGCCGCGAGCTCGAGCGGCAGCGCGGCCAGATCGAGCTGATCGCCTCCGAGAACTTCACCTGGCCGTCGCGTGCTCGAGGCGGTCGGGTCCGTGCCGACGAACAAGTACGCCGAGGGCTATCCGGGCAAGCGCTACTACGGCGGCTGCGAGGTCGTCGACGAGATCGAGCAGCTCGCGATCGACCGGGCGAAGTAGCTCTTCGGCGCCGAGCACGCGAACGTGCAGCCGCACGCGGGCGCGCAGGCGAACATGGCCGCCTACTTCGCCCTGCTCCAGCCGGGCGACACGATCCTCTCGCTCCGGCTCGACCACGGCGGCCACCTCACGCACGGCCTCAAGGTCAACTTCTCGGGCCGGCTCTACACGTTCGTCCACTACGGCGTCTCGCGCGAGACGAACGCTCGTCGACTACGACGAGGTGCTCGAGCTCGCGAAGGAGCACCGCCCGAAGCTGATCGTCTGCGGCGGCTCGGCGTATCCGCGCACCGTCGACACCGCCGCTTCCGCGCGATCGCGGACGAGGTCGGCGCGCTGCTGATGTGCGACATGGCGCACTTCTCCGGTCTCGTCGCGGCCGGCCTGCACCCGAACCCGGTCGAGCACTGCGACGTCGTCACCTCGACGACGCACAAGACGCTCGCCGGCCCGCGCGCCGGCTTCGTGCTCTGCCGCGAGGAGCACGCGCAGGCGGTCGACCGCGCGGTCTTCCCCGGGCATGCAGGGCGGGCCGCTCGAGCACGCGATCGCCGCCAAGGCGTCCTGCTTCCGGATCGCGGCCACCGAGGCCTTCCGCGACTACCAGGTGCAGGTGCGCGCGAACGCCGACGCGCTCTCCGACGAGCTGCATCGGCAGGCGGTCTCGACGTCCTCACCGGCGGCACCGACACGCACCTCGTCCAGCTCGACCTGCGCGCGCACCGACTGGACCGGCAAGGACGCCGAGGAGCGGCTCGACGAGGTGCAGCTGACCGTGAACCGCAACACCGTGCCGTTCGACGAGCGGCCGCCGACGGTCGCCTCGGGCGTCCGCATCGGCACGCCGGCCGCGACGATGCGCGGCTTCGACGAGGACGACTTCCGCGAGGTCGGCCGCGATCATCGCCGGCGCGCTCGCCGACGGAGCCGACCTCGCCGCGCTCGCCGAGCCGCGCGCTCGCGCTGTGCGAGCGCGGCCGCTCTACCCGGGCTTCCGCGGCTACACGAGCTACGCATGAGCACCGTCGAGAGCACGACGGCGAACGTCACCGAGGTCAACCATCCGCTCGTGCAGCACAAGCTCGGGCTGCTGCGCGACGCCACGACCGACACGCAGATGTTCCGCCAGCTCGTGAACGAGCTGACGCTGCTGCTGACCTACGAGGCGACGAAGGACCTCGCCACCGAGGAGGTCGAGATCGAGACGCCGCTCGAGCGGACGAGCGCGCAGCGCATCTCGGGCAAGAAGGTGGCCGTCTGCCCGATCCTGCGCGCGGGGATGGGGATGCTCGACGGCGTGCTCTCGCTGATCCCCGGCGCCCGCGTCGGCTTCATCGGCCTCTACCGCAACGAGGAGACGCTCGAGCCCGTCGAGTACTACGTGAAGCTCCCGAACGACATCGCCGAGCGCGACGTGATCCTGCTCGACCCGATGCTCGCGACGGGCAACTCGACCGCGGCGGCCGTCGCGACGGTGAAGGAGGCGGGCGCGTCGTCGATCCGGCTGATCGCGCTGATCGCCGCGCCGGAGGGCATCGAGCGCATCCACCGCGACCACCCGGACGTCTCGATCGTGGTCGCCGGGATCGACCGCGAGCTGAACGAGAAGGGCTACATCGTGCCGGGGCTGGGCGACGCAGGCGACCGCCTGTACGGCACGAAGTAGGGGGCGCCATGCCCCAGGAGCTGCGCGACAACCCCGAGGTGCTCTACGGGGCGCCCTCGCGCTGCTGATCGTGATCCTGCTGACGCCGGCGGTCGGCGGGATGGCGCGCCTGCTCGGCGTCGTCGACCGGCCCGAGCGGCCGGCGCCTGAACGTCAACCCGATCCCGCGGCTCGGCGGGATCGCGATCTTCTTCGGCATCTTCGTGCCGGCGCTCGCCTTCCTCGAGCTGGCCGGGAGACGCGCGGCGTCCTGCTCGGCGCGGCCGTCGCGACCGTGGTCGGCGCGATCGACGACTTCCGCGTGCTGAGGCCGGGCCGGAAGCTCGCCGGTCAGATCATCGCGGCCTCGATCCCGCCGCTCTTCGGCGTCTGGATCGACCACTTCACGTTCCCGTTCTTCGGCATCGTCGACCTGCCGGCCGCGGTCGGCGTGCCGCTGACGATCCTCTGGATCGTCGCGGTGATGAACATGGTCAACTTCCTGGACGGCCTGGACGGCCTCGCTGCGGGCGTCTGCGGCGATCTCGGCCGCGACCTACGCGGTGCTCGCGCTCTCGCTCGGGAAGACCGACCCGGCGATCCTCTCCGCGATCGTCGCCGGCGCCTGCCTCGGCTTCCTCCGGCACAACTTCTTCCCGGCGCGGATCTTCATGGGCGACTCGGGCGCGCTCACGCTCGGCTTCCTGCTCGCGGCCGTCTCGGTCCAGGGCCTGCTCAAGACCGCGTCGACGATCGTCCTCTTCCTGCCGCTGCTCGTGCTCGCCGTGCCGATCCTCGACACGTCGTTCGTCGTCGCCCGGCGGCTGAAGCACCGCGAGCGGCTCTCGGCGCCCGACCAGTCGCACCTGCACTTCCGCTTCCTTCGCCGCGGCTTCTCGCAGCGACGCGCGGCGGTGACGATGTGGGCCTGGTGCGCGACCCTCGCGGCCGCGGCGCTCGCCACGCGCTTCATCCCTTTCCGGGAGGGCGGCGAGTGGCACCTGTGGGAGACGCTCGCCTCGCCGCGATCGCGCTCGTCGCGCTCGGCTTCTCGGTCTACGTCGTCTACCTGCTCGAGATCGTCAAGCTCGCGAACCCGCGCGTGCGCCGCCGGAAGAGCGCGTCAGGACGAGCGCCAGCGTCTGACCGTCGCCATGTAGCTGTCTGTCTACTCGGCGCTCGCGCGGGCGAGGAAGGCGGCCAGACGCTCGTTGAAGCCGGGCGCGCGCTGGGCGCTGTGGCCGGCGCCCGGGCAGGATCGCGCGCTCCGCGTCGAGCCGCTCCTCGAGGACGTCGCACACCGCGTCGAACGCCTCGTGGTGCCCGCCCGAGACGACGAGCTTCGGGAACGGTGCGCGCGCGAGCTCCGCGAGCGGGATCGTCGCCTCCCACGGGCCGCGCTCCACGATCAGGGTGCGCGCGCCCTGCTCGAGCTCGGGCGGCAGCGGCGAGGGCGGCTCGAACGGCGAGCCGACCGCCCGGAGGAAGCCGCGCAGGAACGCCTCCGGCTCGCGCGGGCCCTCGTCGCCAGAGCGCGTCGCCACCCGCGCGAACGCCTCCACCGCCGGATGGCCGCGAGCCACGTCGAGGCACGGCGGCTCGATCACCGTCAGCGAGCGCAGCTCCGGGTAGCCCGCCGCGGCGAGCAGCGTGATCACGCCGCCGTAGGAGTGGCCCGCCGAGGTGGTCGCCCGCCGCAGCCGCTCCGCGACCCAGTCGGCGTGCTCCTCGAAGTCGACCCGCTCGACGGGCGGGCCCGGGCGGGAACCCGCGGCGGTCGAGCACGACGAGCTCGTAGCGCTCGCCGAGCGGCCGCTGCGCGCTCCACGTCGCGGCCGTTCGAGACGCTGCCGTGGACGAGCACGAGCCGCTCCATCGCGAGATCGTACAAAGTGGCGCGATCTGCCGCAAAGACAGGCGGTTTTCAGCTGTCACAATCTCCGCAGCTGCTCTGGTATGCTGCGCCGCGCATGGAGCCCGCTTCCGTCCGCTCGAGCTTCAGCCTCGCCGGCGCCGGCTCCGTCCTGATCGGGACGACGGCGCGCCGTGATCGTGTCTGCGCGGCGATCGGCTGGGCTGCCGGCTCGGCGGCCTGGGGCTTCCTGGTCGGCGCGATCCTGGGCATCCCGGCCGGCATCTCCATGCGTCTACAAGCGCTACGGGCAGGCGCTGATGACCGGCGTCTTCTCGCACGCCGCGGCCGATCCCCAGCCGCTCGCCGCCGCTCGCTCGCCGGCGCCGCCGTGATCGCGCTCGCCCTGCCGCTCTTCGTCGCCGCCGGCTGGCCGCTCGCGGGCTGGGCGCTCGGCGCCGTGCTCTGGGCCGGCTCGCGGCTGCTCGCCGCCGCTACTGACGCGGCTGCCGCCCGGGACGGTAACCTCGCCGCCGGTGGAGTGGTGGGCTTCGGCATGACCTTTCGCGCGCTCGCGGTGATGGTCGTGATCGTCGCGCTCGCGGCCACCGACCCGCGCGCTCGCGCTCGCCGCGACGCTCGCTCTACGCGCTCGCGTACACGGTCGAGCTCGGCGTCTCGCTCGCGCTCTACTTCGGCGGCGGAGCCGACCAACGTGAAGCGCCCCTCGCGTCCGCCCTCGCCCTCGCTGCTCGTCCTGCCGCCCTCGGTGGCGCTCGCCTCCGCCGCGGAGGGGGAGAGGAGGAGTTCGACCCCGAGCACGAGTTGGAGCTCCGCGAGTGGATCCCGATCCACCTCGGCCCGCTCGACCTCTCGATCAACAAGGCCGTCGCGTACCTGATCCTCGGCACGATCTGCACGATCGTGCTCGGCATCGTCCTGATGCGCGTCAAGATCGGCTCGAAGAACGACCCGACCGCGCGCAGGCGGTCGGCGAGATGGTCTACGACATCGCGCAGACGCAGATCGCCGAGCAGGGGCTGCCGCACAAGGCGATCGGGCGCTGGTTCCCGTACGTCGCCTCGCTGATGCTGTTCATCTGGGTCGTCAACATGCTCGGCTTCATCCCGCTGCCGCTCTCGAACGAGACGGTCGAGATCTTCGGCGTCGAGCTGCCGACGCTCGCCATCTACGCGGCGACGTCGACGCTCTCGGTCACGCTCGCGCTCGCGCTGATGACCTTCGTCTTCACGCACGTCGAGGGCATCCGCCACAACGGCCCGGTCAAGTACTTCAAGAGCTGGATCCCCGACGTGCCGAAGGCGATGTACCCGCTGATCGTCCCGCTCGAGATCCTCGGCCAGTTCATGCGGCTGATCAGCCTCAGCGTCCGTCTCTACGCGAACATGCTCGCCGGCCACATGCTGATCCTCACCTTCATCGGCCTGATCTTCGTGCTCGGCAACCTCGCCGTGGTCGCCTTCCGATCCCGTTCGCGACCGCCTTCTACCTCTTCGAGGTCGTGATCGTCGTCTCCATCCAGGCGTACATCTTCGCCGCCCTCTCCGCCATCTACATCGGCTCGGCCATCGAGCCGGAGACACTAAGGAGGAACCACCCGATTGTTCACCCTGCTCGCTCAGGAAGCCGCCGGCGAACGTGCGACGCCGGCAAGGCGATCGCGCTCGCGCTCGGCATCGGCCTCGGCTCGCTCGGCGCCGGCATCGGCATCGGCAACATCTTCGGCTCGATGATCCAGGCCGTCGCCCGCCAGCCCGAGCTCCGCGGTGAGCTGCACCGGCATCCAGTGGCTCGGCTTCGCGCTCACCGAGGCCGTCGTCTTCTACGGCCTGATCGGCGGCCTGCTCGCCTTCGTCCTCGTCTAAAGGCGATAGAGCCTAGCAGCGATCGTTCCTGGCAGCTTCACCCCTGATCGAGGTCGTCCCGGGCCTGATGATCTGGACGCTGATCTGCTTCGGGATCACGTTCTTCGTGCTGCGCAAGTACGCGTTCGGGCCGATCCAGAAGACGATCGACGAGCGGCGTGAGCGCATCCGCTCAGTCCGTCGAGGAGGCCGAGCACGCGCGCGCCGAGGCACGGCGGCTGCTCGAGGAGCACCGCGGCTGATCGCGCCAGGCCAAGAACGAGGCGGGCGGGATCCTCGCCGAGGCGCGCAAGGTCGCCGACTCGCAGCGCGACCGCGCCCGCGAGGAGATCGAGGCCGACCGGCAGCGCCGGCTCGAGGACACGCGCAAGCAGATCGAGGCCGAGACCGCCCGCGCGCTCGAGCAGATCCGCGCCGAGGTCGCCGACCTGACGCTGATCGCGGCGTCGAAGGTGACCGGCAAGGTGCTCGACCGCGACGACCATCGCCGGCTGATCGACGACGCGATCGGCGAGCTCGACTTCTCCGCCCTCGAGGCCGAGAGCAGCGCTAGTGGCAGTCGCGCACCGCATGTACGCGCGCTCGCTCTTCCAGGCGGCGCAGGAGGCAGGGCAAGCTCGACGTCGTCCACGAGGAGCTCGGCGAGTTCGCCGCGGCGATCGACGCGGTGCCGCAGCTGCGCAACGTGCTCTCGAATCCCGAGCTCGACGCCGCCGACAAGGCGGCGGTGCTCGGTGAGATCCTCGGCGACGCGGACGAGCTCGTGCGCAACTTCGTCCTGCTCGTGACCGAGAAGGGCCGCGCGACCGAGCTCGAGGAGATCTACCGCGAGTTCGAGGCGCTCGTCGCCGCGGAGCAGCGCCGGCTCACCGTCGAGCTGACGACGGCCTTCGAGCTCTCCGACGAGGAAGCCGACTCGATCGTGAAGAAGATCCAGGCGGCCTCCGGCCGCGACGTCGAGGCGACGCGCAAGGTCGACCCGTCCCTGATCGGCGGCATCGTCCTGCAGGCCGGCTCGATGCGGGTCGACGCGAGCGTCAGCGGCCGTCTCGACCGACTACGACACGACTTGCTGACAAGGAGCTGACACGTGAAGCTGCGCCCCGAAGACGAGCATGGGGGAACCCAGGGTTCCCCCATGAGCCCCCTCCTTCGGGTTGCGGTTTCTGACAGAGGTTCTTGGGCTCCCACCGGGCAAAGCCCGGCTCCGCCCGCCGGCGGCGGCTCGAATCACGAGCGCCGAAAGCCTCTACAACCCACTCGCTTACCCGAGCTACAAGGAGCCAATGTGAAGCTGCGCCCCGAAGAGATCACCTCGATCCTCAAGTCCCGGATCGAGGACTACGACGTCCAGTCCGACCTCTCCGAGGTCGGCACCGTGCTCCAGATCGGCGACGGGATCGCCCGCGTGCACGGGCTCGAGAACTGCATCGCCCTCGAGCGCCTGGAGTTCGAGCACGGTGTCGTCGGCATCGCCTTCAACCTCGAGGAGGACAACGTCGGCGTCGCGCTCTTCGGCGAATGGCAGGAGGTGAAGGAGGGCGAGCCCGTCCGCCGCACCGGCTCCGTCGTCAGCGTCCCCGTCGGCGACGCGATCCTCGGCCGCGTCGTCGACCCGCTCGGCAACCCGCTCGACGGGGCGGGCGCGATCGACACCTCCGAGCGCCGCCCGCTCGAGTTCAAGGCGCCGGGCGTCGTCGAGCGCCAGCCCGTGAAGGAGCCGCTCCAGACCGGGATCAAGGCGATCGACGCGATGACGAACGTCGGCCGCGGCCAGCGCGAGCTGATCATCGGCGACCGCGGCACCGGCAAGACCGCCGTCGCGATCGACGCGATCCTGAACCAGAAGGGCCAGGACGTCGTCTGCATCTACGTCGCGATCGGGCAGAAGGGCTCGACGGTCGCGCAGGTCTACGAGCGCCTGAAGGACGAGGGCGCGATGGACTACACCGTGATCGTCTCCGCAGCGGCGCACGAGGCGGCTCCGATCAAGTGGATGGCGCCGTTCGCAGGCGCCGCGATGGGCGAGTACTTCCTCTACAACGGCAAGCACGCCCTGATCGTCTACGACGACCTGACCAAGCACGCCGACGCGTACCGGCAGCTCTCGCTGCTGCTGCGCCGCCCACCGGGCCGCGAGGCCTATCCGGGCGACGTCTTCTACCTGCACTCGCGGCTGCTCGAGCGCGCCTGCAAGCTGAACGACGAGCTCGGCGGCGGCTCGCTGACCGCGCTGCCGATCATCGAGACGCAGGCCGGCGACATCTCCGCCTACATCCCGACGAACGTGATCTCGATCACCGACGGGCAGATCTTCCTCGAGGCGGACCTCTTCTACTCCGGCGTGCGCCCGGCCATCAACGTCGGCACCTCGGTGTCCCGCGTCGGCGGCTCCGCGCAGACGAAGGCGATGAAGAAGGTCGCCGGCCGCCTGCGGCTCGAGCTCGCGCAGTACCGCGAGCTGGAGGCCTTCTCGCAGTTCGGCTCGGAGCTCGACGAGGCGACCCAGAAGACGCTGGCCCGCGGCGAGCGGATGGTGGCGACGCTGAACCAGCCGCAGTACAAGCCGTGGCCGCACGCGGAGCAGGTGGTCGCGCTCTACGCCGGCATCCACGGGTTCCTCGACGACGATCCCGCCGGCGCAGGTGTCGCGCTTCCAGGACGAGCTGCGCGAGTCTCTCCGCTCCGAGGGCACGGTCTACAAGGAGATCGAGGAGACGAACGACCTGAGCGACGAGCTGACCGCAAGGCTCGAAGAGGAGCTGAAGAAGTTCGTGGGCAACTTCAACGTCGAGGACGAGGGAGGCCTGATCTAGCTCCATGGCCTCGGTCCAGGACCTGAAGCGCCGAGTCCGCTCGGTCAAGAACACGCGCAAGATCACCAAGGCGATGGAGCTCGTCGCCTCGGCGCGGCTGCGTCGTGCGCAGACCCGGATCGAGGCGATGCGGCCCTATGCGGAGACGATGCGCGAGCTGATCGCCGGCGTCGGTCGCGCCAGCGCGTCCGTGCGTGGTCTCCCGCTCCTGCAGCAGCGCGAGACGGTGACGACCGTGGCGGTCGTGGCGCTCACCGGCGACCGCGGGCTCGCAGGCCCGTTCAACGCGCAGATCCTGCGCCGCGCCTTCGCGCTCGAGCGCGAGCTGCGCGGCGAGGGGACGGAGGTGCGCTTCGTCGCGATCGGCAAGAAGGGCCGCTCCACGCTCGCGTTCCGCCGCTACGAGGTGGCGGCCGAGTTCGTCGGCTTCACCGACCGGCCCGCCTACTCGGATGCGCAGGCGATCGCCCATTCGGTGGGCGAGCTCTACACCTCGGGCGAGGTCGACCGGGTCGTGCTCGTCTACAACGCCTACGAGTCGCCGCTCGTGCAGCGTGTGACCGAGCAGGACCTGCTCCCGATCTCCGCCGACATCCTCGAGACCGACGAGGACGAGCGCCGCGACGACGCGCTGCGCGGCGACTTCATCTTCGAGCCCGAGCCCGAGGAGATCCTCGCGCGCCTGCTCCCCGTCTACCTCGAGACGCAGGTCTACCGGGCGCTGCTCGAGTCGGCCGCCTCGGAGCAGGGAGCGCGGATGACCGCGATGCGCAACGCCTCCAAGAACGCCGGCGAGCTGATCGACGGGCTGACGCTGCAGATGAACCGCGCACGGCAGGCCGAGATCACGCAGGAGATCCTCGAGGTGGTCGCCGGCGCCGAGGCGCTGACGTGACCTCTCGCCAACAAAACCGGATTCCGGTCGTCTAAGCTCCAGCTGTGGCGACTCCGACGAAGCAGCCCGAGCTGCTGCCTGCGGGGCCTGGGATCTCCGGCGGCATCGCGCTCGACGCGGAGACGTCGTTCGAGCCCGAGGCGGTCAAGGCCCGCGGCTACTGGGAGCAGATCTGGCGCCGCTTCAAGCGCGACCGCGTCGCGATCGCCAGCATCGTCTTCCTCATCCTGCTCGTGCTCGCCGTCTACCCCGGCGCCTGGCTCGCCGAGCGGCTGCTCGGCCACGGCCCCGATGACATCTTCACGGACGGGATCGACGAGGGCTTCCTCCCGGTCGGCCCGATGAGCCGCGTGACCAACTTCGAGACGGGCGAGTCGCAGCTGCTGATCCTCGGCGCCGACGGCTCGCTCGGGCGGGATCTCTTCCTGCGCCTGCTCTACGGCGGCCGCGTCTCGCTCCAGGTCGCCTTCTTCTCGACCATCTTCGTGATGATGATCGGCGTCACGCTCGGTGCCGCCGCGGGCTACTTCCGCGGCTGGCTCGACACGATCGTCTCGCGCCTGACGGAGATCACGATGGCCTTCCCGGCCCTGCTCTTCGCGATCGCGCTCGCGAGCACGGTCGGCCCCCAGTTGAACAACGTCACGTTCGGAGGGCTCCTCGGCGAGGGGGTCGTCACGTTGATCCTCGTCTTCACGCTCTTCGGCTGGTTCTACCCCGCCCGGATCATCCGCTCGAAGGTGCTGTCGCTGCGCGAGAAGGAGTTCGTCGAGGCGGCGCTGATGACCGGCGCGAGCGACTGGCGCATCATCAAGTCGCACCTCCTGCCGCACCTCGTCGCCCCGATCATCGTCTACTCGACGCTGATCGTCGCCGGCTACATCCTCGGCGAGGCGGCCCTCTCCTTCCTCGGTGTCGGCATCCAGTCGCCCACGGCGAGCTGGGGCAACCTGCTCACGGGCGCGCAGGACTACTACACGAACACGCCGCTGCTGATGGTGTGGCCCGGGCTCGCCGTCATCTTCACGACGCTCGCGTGCAACCTGCTCGGCGACGGCCTCCGCGACGCGTTCGACCCGCGCAGCCGCATGTAGGCAGCGCGCGGCCCTCGGGCACGCGTCGCCGCCCCCGGCCGGTAACGCGGTCTGAACCTTTTCTACGCGGCTCGCTAACAAACTCGCAACCGCGCCGTCCTAGAAGCGGGGCCGAATTCGTCCCCGGGCTCGGCGCCACCGCCGGGTCGTCATCGAAAGGAGTGAGATGAAGCGACGTATTTGGGCCTCGGTCGGTATGACCGTCATGGGCTCGGCGCTGCTCGTCGCCACCATGTTTGCCGGTACGGCAGCAGGCGGCACGGCGGCAACGGAGGCAAAGGCAGGGGGAACGCTGCGGATCGTCAGCACGAGCGACTTCGACTATGTCGATCCTTCGCTGTCCTACTTCAGCCATTCGTGGAACATGATGGCTGCGACGCACCTGCAGCTCATGTACTACCCGCACGTCGAGGGCCCCGCCGGTCGCCGGCTCTCCCCGATGGCGGCTCAGGGCTTCCCGCGCGTCTCGAACAGCGGCAAGACCTACACCTTCACCATCAAGCGCGGCTTCAAGTTCAGCAACGGCACCAACGTGACCGCGGCGAACTTCAAGCGGGCCTTCGATCGCGGCAAGAGCCCCGCGATGGTCTCGCCGGCGTCCTCGTTCCTCGATGACGTCGCCAGCTACCGCACGGTCGGCGCCTACGGGTTCCAGGTCACGCTGAAGAAGGTCGCTCCGGACTTCCTGGCCCGGATGTCGATGATGTTCTTCTCGGCGGTGCCGACGAACACGCCGTTCAACAAGGACGGCATCAAGGCCCCGGTCGTCTCGGCCGGCCCGTACTACCTCAAGGAGTGGAACGCGAAGACGTCCGCTCTGGTCGTGCGGAACCCGCACTGGAAGAACAACGCCGAGCCGTTCAAGTCGCTCGGCTACGCCAACAACATCAACGAGTTCCGCTGGATCGTCGGGCCCGCACCGGCCACGCAGCGGCTGATGTGCGAGCGCGGCGAGGCCGACATCTGCTCGTTCCCGCCGGCTCAGGCCAAGGAGCTCGCAGATGCCCACGGCATCAACAAGTCGCGCTTCTTCGTGAAGTCCCAGACGACGCTCTGGTACCTCGCGATGAACAACTCGCGCGGCATCTTCCAGAACAACCTGAAGCTGCGGCAGGCCGTGTCGCACGCGATCGACCGCCGCTTCATGGTCGCTCAGCACGGCTACCTGGCCGGTCAGCGCACCGACCAGTTCCTGCCGTACTCGATGCCCGGCTTCAAGAACTTCAACATCTACTCGTTGAAGGGGCCGAACTACAACCGCGCGAAGGCAGCTGGCCAACGGCCAGACGCGTGACGGCAAGGCCGTGATGTACACGTTCAACACGGCTCAGGGCCCGCCGATCGCACAGTCGGTGCAGTTCAACCTGAAGCAGATCGGGGTCGACGTGGAGATCCGCCAGTTCGACCGCGTCGTCCAGCACGAGAAGGCCGCCGTCCGCGGCGAGCCGTTCGATCTCGTCCTCGAGGGTTGGGGCATGGACTACCCGGATCCGTCCAACTTCATCAACGTCCTTCTGGACGGGCGCCGGATCCAGGCTGACCACAACGTCAACGTCTCGTACTTCAACAACTCAGCGATGAACTCGCCGCATGGACAAGGCCAACGCGACGGCCGGCCAGGCACGCCTCACGGAGTACGGCCTGCTCGACCGTGACCTCATGCGGGATCACGCGCCGGTGGCGCCGTACATCTCGACCAACGCTCGTATCTTCACGAGCAACACGGTCGGCTGCTACGCCTACACCTCGATCCAGAGCTCGCTGCTCACGCAGATCTGCAAGAAGTAAACGAGCTCGACTGCACGACACGCACAGCATGGGAGGGGCACCGTTCGCGGTGCCCCTCCCAACTCCACCGAACCGAACGAAAACCCTTAGGCTCCCAACCACACAATGTTCCAGTATCTGATTCGGCGGCTCCTCTGGGCAGGCGTGCTCTTCCTGGCCGTCACGATCGTCACCTACGTGATCTTCTTCCTCGTGCCGGCGAGCCCGGCGCGGCTCGCGGCAGGCCAGTCCGCGACGCCGGAGCGGGTCAAGGAGGTGGAGGAGTTCCTGGGGCTCAACGACCCCATCTACGTCCAGTACGGCAACGTTCCTCAAGCGGCTCGTCGTCGACGGCTCGCTGGGCCAGTCGTTCATCACGCGGCAGTCCGTGAACGAGGAGATCTTCCGCGCCGCGCCCATCACCGCTTCGCTCGTCTTCGGCGGGATGATCCTGGTGTTGCTGGTCGCGATCCCGCTCGGCATCTTCTCGGCCCTGCGGCCGCGCTCGTTACTCGACCGCGCGGCGATGACGTACGTCCTGATCGGCATCTCCCTGCCCTCGTTCTGGATCGGGCTCGTGCTCTCGTACTTCATCGGCTACAAGTGGGGGTTGACGCCGATCGCCGGCTACTGCGAGGTGTTCTCCGTCCCTGAGGCCGCCGTGTGCGGCGGCTTCACCGACTGGGCCTACCGGATGGTCCTGCCCTGGCTGACGCTCTCCATCGTCGTCGCCGGGACCTACGTCCGCTTTGTGCGGGCCGAGGTGATGGAGACCATGAACCAGGACTACGTGCGTACCGCGCGCGCCAAGGGCGCGCCCGAACGCCAGGTGATGCGCGCGCACATCCTCCGCAACGCGATGCTGCCGGTGGTGACGATGATCGGCATGGACATCGGAATCCTGCTCGGCGGCTCGATCCTGATCGAGACGGTGTTCGGCCTGCCAGGGCTCGGCGGGACTGCCTTCGAGTCGATCTCTCGCTACGACCTTCCGACGCTGCAGGGCGTCGTCATCTTCGGCGCGATCGCGATCATCATCTTCACGCTCATCGTCGACCTCATGTACGCCTGGATCGACCCGAGGATCCGGCTCTCCTAACCTGTAGCCTGCGCTCGGATGGCACCTCTTCTCGAAGTCCGTGATCTGCGGACCCAGTTCACTACGGACGACGGCCTGCTCCAGGCGGTCGACGGGGTCAGCTTCACCGTCGAGCCGGGTCAGGTGCTGGGCATCGTGGGCGAGTCGGGCTGCGGCAAGAGCGTCACGTGCCTGACGATCATGGGCCTGAACGACCCGCGCCTGACCACGTCGACCGGCGAGGTGCTCTTTCGCGGCGAGGACCTGCTGAAGGCATCGTCGCGGCGGCTGCGCGCGGTGCGCGGCAACGAGATCGCGATGATCTTCCAGGATCCGATGACCTCGCTCAACCCCGTGCACACGATCGGCGCGCAGCTCACCGAGGCGGTGACGCTCCACCGTGACGTCTCCCGCAAGGAGGCGCGGGCGCGGGCGCTCGAGCTGCTCGAGGCCGTGCGCATCCCGCGCGCCGAGCGGCGCATCGACGACTACCCCCACCAGTTCTCGGGCGGCATGCGGCAGCGCGTGATGATCGCGATGGCCCTGATCAACTCGCCCGACCTCTTGATCGCGGACGAGCCGACGACGGCCCTCGACGTGACCACCCAGGCCCAGATCCTGGAGCTGCTGAAGCAGCTCCAGAAGGACTTCGGCACCGCGATCATCATGATCACCCACGATCTCGGCGTCGTTGCAGAGACCTGCGACGACGTCGTCGTCATGTACTCCGCCAAGGTCGTCGAGCACGCCGAGGTGGACGAGATCTTCGAGCGCCCCCAGCATCCGTACACCTGGGGCTTGATGGGCTCCCTGCCGCGGCTCGAGGTCGTCGTCGATCGGCTCCAGCAGATTCCCGGTCAGCCGCCCTCGTTGCTCAACCCGCCCAACGGCTGCCGTTTCCACCCGCGTTGCCCCTACACGATGGCGGTGTGCAAGGAGAAGGTGCCGGGGCTCGAGAAGGTGCCAGGCGAGGTCTTCCACGAGCAGGCCTGCCACCTCGACCCGGTCACGAAGGAGCGCGAGGCCGCGAAGCTCCTGGCCACCGTCGGAGTGGTCCGCACATGAGCGAGCCCGGTGTGAACAACCCCGGGGTGACCGAGCAGGCTGCCGAGCCGATGGAGATCACGGGCGACGAGCTGCTCGTCGTGGACAGCGTGACGAAGCACTTCCCGATCACGCGCGGGATCATCTTCCAGAAGGCCGTCGCCGCGGTGAAGGCCGTGGACGGAGTCTCGTTCTCGCTGCAGCCGGGGGAGACGCTCGGGATCGTCGGCGAGTCCGGCTGTGGGAAGTCGACCCTCGTCCGCTGCATCCTCAAGCTGCTCGAACCGACCTCGGGCCGGATCATCTTCCAGGGCGAGGACATCACGAAGTTCTCCCGCAAGGAGATGCGCGCCCGCCGCCGCGACATGATGATGGTCTTCCAGGACCCGTACGCGTCGCTGAACGCCCGCAAGCGCGTCGGCTTCATCGTCGGAGAGGTGCTCGAGATCCACGGCATCGGGACGCCGGCCGAGCGGAAGCGGCGCGTGCAGGAGCTGCTCGAGATCGTCGGCCTGAACCCCGAGCACTACAACCGCTTCCCGCACGAGTTCTCCGGCGGCCAGCGCCAGCGGATCGGCGTCGCCCGCGCGCTCGCGATCAACCCGAAGCTGATCCTCTGCGACGAGCCGGTGTCCGCACTCGACGTCTCGGTGCAGGCGCAGATCCTGAACCTGCTCAAGGACCTGCAGAAGGAGTTCGGGCTCAGCTACGTCTTCATCGCGCACGACCTGAACGTCGTCCGGCACATCTCGGACCGCGTGATGGTGATGTACCTCGGCAAGGCCGTCGAGGTCGCCCCGCGCGAGGAGCTGTACGCCAACCCGAAGCATCCCTACACGGGGGCGCTGCTGTCGGCCGTCCCGATCCCGAACCCGGCACTTGGGCGCCTGCGCAACCCGATCCTCCTCGAGGGCGACGTGCCGAACCCGATCAACCCCCCTGCGGCCTGCAACTTCCACCCGCGCTGCCCCAAGTTCCACGAGGGTCACTGCGACGTGGAGACGCCTCCGCTGGAGACGATGGGCCCAGAGCATCTCGTCGCGTGTCACTACCCGCTCGAGCGCTCGCCGCTCGAGTCCGTGACCGCGGCCACCCGCTAGCCGGCCATGCTCTTCGCGGCCGCGCGCCGGTTCGCCATCCTGCTCGCAGTCGTGGCCGGGGCCACGGCCGGGATCGCCTTGCTTGCAGGGCTCGCCGTCGGCGCGTCGGCCGGTGCCGCGGTGCCGAGGGGCCTGTACGTCGTCGGTTGCTTCCTGCTGCTCGCAGGCGTCTTCTCCGGCATCCGCGGGCCCGTGCGGCCGAAGGGCGGCGAGGAGGGCAGGGACAGTGTCGGAGGCCTGTTCGGGATCGGGATCTTCTCGCGGGGGATCCGCACGGCCAGCGCCGACGAGCGCCGCGACGCGCGCGCGACGAGCTGGCTCTTCTTCAGCCTCGGCTTCGCGCTGATCGTGCTCGGCGTCGCGGCGGACGGGCGAACGTCGTTGCTGAGCTAGGCAAAATGCGTTTGCATCGAGCAGGCGTCCCGTCGGTACCGTCTAACTCACGGGCGCCGTTGGCGTCTCAGAGGTTGTGAGCACGCCGCACACGCCTTCCTGCACGGAGATGCGCACCCTGGTTTCGTGCCGGCTGGACGGCGCGATCTCCCAGTTCGAGATCGCGCGCGTGGGCGCTCACCTGCGTCGCTGCCCGGACTGCGCCGCCTTCGAGGCCGAGGTCGGCGCCTTCACGGAGCTGCTGCGCGCCGCCGACCAGGTGGCCGTTCCGCGCCAGATCACGCTGCCGCGTGTGCCCTACAGGCGGCACCTCAGCGTTGCCCGTGGTGCGGCGGCGACAGCGGCGGCCGCGATGGCCGCGGTCGCGATCGGGGGCTCCGCCAACCTCGCCGAGCGCACGCGTGTCGCGGCCCCCGCGAACGACGCGGTCCGCACCGCTGCTCCCGCAGTCGGTATCCCTCGCCTCGTCTCGCTCCAGGAGCTGTACCGGGAGGATCTCTCCCAGGGTCTGATCCCGATTCTGCCCGCGGCGGACGAGGAGGACACCAGCGCGGTCAAGCCCGTCCTGCCGGCGGGCAACGTCTAGGCGGGCGACATGGATCACAACGGCGGGACGACGGAGCTTTCGGCTCGGACTAGACTCGGCGAGATGACGACCGGTGACGTCACGGCGGGCGCGGAGCTCGAGCAGGCGCCGTGAGGTGGCCGACCGCTTCCTGGCGAACGTCGAGACCGTCGTGCACGGCAAGCACGACGAGATCAGACTCGTGCTCGCCGCGCTCGCCTGCAGGGGCCACGTGCTCTTCGAGGACGTTCCGGGCACGGCGAAGACCGTGCTCGCCCGCGCCGTCTCCGGCTCGATCGACGGTGCGATCGGTCGGCGGATCCAGTGCACGCCCGACCTGCAGCCGTCGGACGTGACCGGGCTCGCCGTGTACGACCAGCGCACGCGCGACTTCGAGTTCCGGCCGGGGCCGATCTTCGCGAACGTCGTCCTCGTGGACGAGATCAACCGGGCGATGCCGAAGACGCAGTCCGCGCTGCTCGAGGCGATGGGCGAGCGGCAGGTGACCGTCGACGGTGTCACCCGACCCGTTCCTGAGCCCTTCCTCCTGCTCGCGACCGAGAACCCGATCGAGTACGAGGGCACCTTCCCGCTGCCCGAGGCTCAGCTCGACCGCTTCTTCCTGCGCACCTCCCTCGGGTACCCCACCGCGGAGGAGGAGCTGCGCGTGATCGACGACCAGCGCATCGAGCACCCGCTCGCGACGCTGCAGCCGGTCGTCACCCTGACCGAGATCGAGCAGATGCAGGAGGCCGTCGCCGAGATCTACATCGACCCGCTGATCGGCTCGTGGATCGTCGACCTCGTCCGAGCCACGCGGGACGCGCCGTCGACGGCGGTCGGAGCCTCCGTGCGCGGGAGTCTCTCGCTCGAGCGGGCGGTGCGCGCCTGGGCGCTGCTCGAGGGGCGCCATTTCGTGGTTCCGGACGACGTGGAGCAGCTCTTCCTGGCGGTCGTGGCGCACCGCGTCGTGCTGACGCCGGCGAAGCTGGCGGAGACCCGCCGCGTCGGCCGCGCCGAGGCGCTCGCATCCTTCCTCGAGGAATGTCTCGTGGCGGCGCCTCCCCCCGCGTTGCTCCTCGAGGAGGCGGCGCCCCTCCCGACGGCGACAGCGTGATCACGGGCGCACCGACCTTCCCGCTCGTCTCGCGGCGTCGCCTGCACGGGCTCGCGTTCGGGGCCATGCACGGCGCGCGCCGCGGCACGGGCTCGGACGTCTCCGGCTCGCGTTCGTACGTGCCGGGGGACGATCCCGACCGGATCGACTGGGCCTCGTCGGCGCGCCTGTCGGCGGCGCTCGCCCGCGACGAGTTCATCGTGCGGGAGCACTTCGCCGACGAGGCGCCCCGGGCGATCGCCGTGCTCGACCGCAGCGCGGGAATGGCCCTCCCGACCGGCGGGCTGCCCTGGCTGGACAAGGGTGCGGCCGCGCAGCTCGCGACCGAGATCGTCGCCGCGAGCGTGCTCGCGGCGCGCGGCCTGATCGGCTTCCTGGAGTTCGTCGCCGGCCGGGAAACAGTGAAGTGGGCGCAGCCGTCGAGCAGCGCTGCGACCGTGCTCGAGGAGCACGACCTGCCCCACGCGCGCCGGGGTGGAGCCGCCGGCCGACGTCGCCGGTGCGCTCGACTTCCTCGGCCTGCACCGGCGCGCCGTGCCCTCCGCCAGCTTCGTCTTCGTCCTCTCCGACTTTCTGGCTCCGCCGTCCGTCGACGCCTGGGAGGACGCGCTCGACCGCGGCTGGGACGTCGTCCCGGTCGTGATCCAGGATCCGGTGTGGGAGCAGAGCTTCCCCCAGATCGACGGCATCGTCGTCCCGCTGGCGCCGGTCGCCGGCCGCACGCGGCTCGTGCGGCTGCGCAGGGGCGAGTCGGCTTCCTGGCGCCGAGCGCACGAGGAGCGGCGGGCGCGACTCCTGTCCGACCTGGACGGGCTCGGCATCGAGCCCGTGCTGGTCTCCTCGGCCGATGTGGACGAGGTGTTCGAGTCGTTCGCCGCCTGGTCGACCGAGCGGCAGTCCGCCTGGAGCCGTGCCTGATGGGCCGTCTGGGCGCCTTCGTCGCGGTCGCCGTCGCAGCGGCGGTCGTCGGGATCGCGGTCGGCGTCGCCGTGCGCGGCGGGAGCGACGAGGGCGCGCCGGCTGGGCGCGGCCCGCAGGATCCCATCGTCGTCGGCACGAAGGTCGCTCCCGACGGGCATCCGTTCGGCCAGCCCGTCGTGGCCACCGTCGACGTGCTGGTCGACACCACGGTCGTCGACCCGGCGCGGATCCGCGTGGATCCCGCGTTCGACCCGTACGAGGTGGCCGGACCCCGAACGGTCGAGCGGGTGGACTCGGGGCGCATGTCGCGGATCACCTACGCCTACAGGCTGCGCTGCCTGGACGCCGGGTGCGAGCCGCTCAGCGCGCGCGGCGTCGTCTCCTTCCCGTCCAGTCGCCTGACCTACCGCTACCGCGGCGACGGCGGTACCCGCCCCAGCGTCGAGACGATCGAGTGGCGGCCCTTCATCGTCACCGGTCGCGTCGGCGAGCGCGCCGTCGTCGACATCGGCTGGCGTGCCGATCAGTCGGCGCTCGCGACCGTCACCTACCGGACCCGGCCCGGTCCGGCGGCGCTCGTGCTGCTGGTGCTCGCCGCGTTGCTGGCGTTGGGCGCGGCCGCGATCGCCTGGAAGCTCTGGGGGAAGCGGCGCGGAACGGAGACGGAGACCGCCGAGGCGGCTCGGACGCCGCTCGCGGTCGTGCTCGAAGCGGCCCGAGTGGCGGCGGCGAACGGCGACCTGCCCAAGCGGCGGCGTGCGCTCGAGAGCGTCGCGCGCGAGCTCGGCCGTGTCGGCCTCCCCGATCTTGCCGCCGACGCGCGCACGCTCGCCTGGTCGCCGCGGGAGGCGACGAGTGACGACGTGGAGGAGCTGGCGCGCCGCACCGAGGTCGCCGCGGAGGGCGCGGCATGAGCATCCTGCGCACGCGCGCGCTGCCGTCGACGGCGGCCGACGAGCTCGGGCGGGAGCACAGGCGCCTGCGACGGCTGCGGCTCGCACTCGCGACGGCGGCGCTGGCGCTGCTCGTCTTCTGCTTCGCGTTGTCCCGCGACGCCGAGGCGCTGCCGACCACGTACTTCGCCACCGGCAGCGGCGGCGTGCTGGTGCTCGACCTCTCGGCGAGCGTCGACCAGCTGAAGGCGCAGCGGATCGAGCGCGTGCTCGCAGCGCTCGCCGAGACGGAAGGCCGCGTCGGCCTGGTCGTCTTCTCCGACACGGCCTACGAGATGTTCCCGCCGGACACCCGCACCGAGGAGCTGCGGCCGCTGCTGCAGTTCTTCCGCGGCCGGCCGGCCGCGCCGTCGTTCGGCAGCCCCGGCGGCTCCGGTGCCTCGCCCGACGAGAGCCCGTGGTCGCTCGCCTTCCGCGGGGGCACGAAGATCTCCACCGGCCTCGTCGAGGCGCGTCGGATGATCGCGCGAGAGGGAGATCCGAACCTGGACGTCGTGCTGCTCAGCGACCTCGACAACTCGGGCTTCGACACGTCCATCCTCACCGAGGAGCTCGGTCACTACATGCGCGGCGGGATCGACCTGCGCGTGATTCCGCTGTTCCCGCAGCCTGAGGATCTCGAGCTCTTCGAGCAGCTCCTGCCGGCGGAGGCGTTCGTGGAGCGCGCCGAGCTCGTGCGCAACTCCCGCGTGAGCGAGCGGCAGACGCTCGTAGGGGCGTTCCCCTGGCCGTTCGTCGCAGCCGCGGCGGCGCTGCTGCTGCTGCTCGCGGCCAACGAGCGCTGGTGTGCACGTCTTGCCTGGAGGACGACGTGAGGGCGTTCGTCGCCTCCCGGCGCACGGAGCTCGCCGCGGTGGGCGTCGTGCTGATGCTCGGGCTCGCGCTGCTGCTCGTGGCGCTTGCCGCCGACCTCCTGCGCTGGGAGCGCGAGCTCGAGCGGGGCGACGCGAGCTTCGCCTCGGGAGCATCGATCCGCGCCGCGGCATGGGAGCCGCAGACGACGCTTCCCGCTGGGGTGTCGCGGACGCTGCTCGCGGTGGAGGACGACATCGTCTACCGGAGCGCGCTGCGGCGGTTCTGGCTCAGCGGCCCGCGCGAGCCGATCCGGGAGTTCGCGGATGTGACCAGGCGGACCGGCGCGGAGCGGGAGGTCGCGCGGGCGGGCGAGGTCGACACGAATCGCGACCGGCGCGCGCAGCTGGCGATCTTCCGCGGGGCGCTCCTGCTCGAGGAGGCGCGCAACTCCCCGGTGCAGCGCGAGGTCTTCGTGCGCCGCGCGATCAGCGAGTTCCGGAAGGCGGCTGCGCTCGACCCGGACAACGAGGAGGCGCTCTACAATCTCGAGCTGGCGCTGCGCCTGCTGCGGCGTGCCGGCTCGGACTCGGGCGACGGACAGAACTCGCGCTCGCCGCTCCCGGCCCCCGGCGCCGGCGCCGCCACGTCCGGCGGCGGATTCTAGGAAGCACGCCGTGTCGCTCTCGTTCCTGACTCCGGCGGCCGGTCTCGTCGGTCTCGTCGGGCTGCTCGCGCTCCTCGTGCTGCGTTCCGCCGTCCGGCGCTCGGAGGCCCTCTGCGGGGTGCTCGGCCTCGACCCGGACCGGCGCCGGAAGACGCTCCGGGAGTCGGTGCCGCTCGCGGCGATCGCCCTGCTGCTCGCGTTCGCAGCTGCGCAGCCGGTCGTCTCGACGCGTCAGGCGCGCGAGGGCAGGGAGGGAGTGGAAGTGATCACGGTCGTGGACGTGACCCGCTCGATGCTGGCGCGGCGCTCGCCCACGGAGCCGACGCGGCTCGACCGCGCCCGTTCGTTCTCGAAAGAGGTGCGCGCACAGCTCACCGACGTGGAGTTCGGCGTCGCCTCGATCACCGATCGAGTCCTCCCGCATCTCTTCCCGACGCTCGGCGTCAACTCCTTCGCGGCCACGATCGACCGGGCGATCGGCATCGAGCGGCCGCCGCCCGACCGCAGGAGCCGCCGCGCGACGGCGCTTGGCGCGCTGGCCGACATGCCGCGCCTGAACTTCTTCGCGGACGACTCCTACCGGCGGGTGCTGCTCGTCGTCACCGACGGCGAGACGGTGCCCGTCGACCTGGCCACGATCCGCACGCGGCTCGTGAACGGGCGCATCGCGACGATCTTCGTGCACGTGTGGCGCCACGACGAGGCCGTCTTCGAGTCCGAGGAGACCGTGAACGACGCCTATCAGCCGGATCCCACGAGCATTCGCGCGCTCCGGCGCATCGCGGGTGCCCTCGACGGCGCGCTCTACCGCGAGGGCGAGGAGCGGGAGGTGGTCGCCGAGATCCGCCGGCTCGTCGGCGAAGGCCCGACCGTGCCGCGTGGGCGTGAGCTCCGGTCGATCGCGCTCGCGCCGCACGTGGCCGCGGTTGCCTTCCTGCCGTTGCTTCTCCTCCTGCGGCGGCGGAACTTCTGACGGGGCCGTCCTAACTCGAACGGCGTTTTGGCGTCTACTGTATGTCGATGCGCGAACGCTTCGGCACCATCTTCACGGCACGGGCCTTCATGGTCTTCGCGACGCTCGTCCTGATCGTCGGGATCGTCGCCTTCGCGACCGTCCGGCTCGGAGACGACGGCGAGTCCGCGACCCAGGCCACGACGACCACGCCGCCGCTCGAAGACTTCAACCCGGCGACGACGGAGGCCGTGCCCGGCCCGGTCCCGCCCGAGGCGCGTCAGGCCGCGGGTGAGTTCATCCTCTCCGCCGCCGGCCGCGAGGATCTCGCGAAAGCCTGGAACCTGACGCATCCGGACCTGAAGGCCCAGTGCGGGTGCACCTACGAGCAGTGGCTGACGGGCAACATCCCCGTTCAGTTCTATCCGACCGGAAACCTCGACGGCGCCACCTTCGGCGTCGACGAGTCGACCGCGCGCCGGGTCGTGCTGGAGGTGCTGCTGTCGCCGAAGGAGGGCGAGGAGGTCGACCCGCAGGCGTTCTTCATCGGCCTGAAGGCCGTTGGGAAGGGCGCCAAGCTCAAGTGGCTCGTCGACTACTGGGCGCCGATCGTCGGCATCCCGGTACCGCAGACGCCCGGCGGCTGAGCTGTTGGCGCAGGATCGGAATCTGCGGAAGCAGATTCCGATCGCGCGAAGACCCCTGAAGGGGGCCGCTTCGCGGCCCGACCCCATCACTCGCGTATCGCTCCTTACGCGTACGCTGTCGTCATGTTCATGGCGCCGGACTTCGTCACGTCGCACGTCTGACGCCTCGACCACGCCGAGCGTGTCGAGGCGCAGCGAGGGTTGACGTTCGACGGCTCGAGCCCGCTCCGTTGGGTGCGTGGGCGCGGGACGGGCTTCGGTAAACTGCGCAGCCGGCGCGGCCTTCGTGCGCGCCCTCCTTCCACGTCATCCATTCTCCCCCGGGAGCCACATGCCTGAGCAGTCCTCCACCGGCGACAACGTCGGCAAGATCGTCGAGATCAAGGGCGTCGTCATCGACGCCGTCTTCCCGGGCGAGCTGCCCGCGATCTACAACGCCCTCGCCATTCCGATGGCGAGCCCAGACGGAAACGGCGACGGCACGACGTTGATCGCGGAGGTGCAGCAGCATCTGGGCGACGATCGCGTGCGCGCCGTCGCGATGGACACCACCGACGGCCTCGCGCGCGGGGTCGACGTCGTCGACACCGGCCAGCCCATCTCGGTGCCGGTCGGCGAGGCGACGCTCGGTCGGATCTGGAACGTGATCGGCGAGCCGGTCGACAACAAGCCGGCCGCGGGCGACGACGTCGAGCGCTGGGCGATCCACCGCGATCCGCCCGCCTTCCGCGACCTCTCCCCGGACGTCGAGATCTTCGAGACCGGGATCAAGGTGATCGACCTGATCGCCCCCTACATCAAGGGCGGCAAGATCGGGCTCTTCGGCGGCGCCGGCGTCGGCAAGACGGTGCTGATCCAGGAGCTGATCCACAACGTGGCGCAGCAGCACGGCGGCGTCTCCGTCTTCGCAGGCGTCGGCGAGCGCACGCGCGAGGGCAACGACCTGATGCTGGAGATGGAGGAGTCGGGCGTGATCGACAAGGTCGCGCTCGTCTACGGGCAGATGAACGAGCCGCCGGGGGCGCGCCTGCGGGTCGGGCTCTCCGGCCTGACGATGGCCGAGTACTTCCGCGACCAGGGCCAGGACACCCTGCTCTTCATCGACAACATCTTCCGCTTCGTCCAGGCGGGCTCCGAGGTGTCGGCGCTCCTCGGGCGGATGCCGAGCGCCGTCGGCTACCAGCCGACGCTCGCGACCGAGATGGGCCAGCTGCAGGAGCGGATCACCTCGACCCGCATCGGGCTCGGTCACCTCCGTGCAGGCGATCTACGTGCCGGCAGACGACCTCACCGACCCGGCGCCCGCGAATACGTTCGCGCATCTCGACGCGACCACCGTACTCTCGCGCGCGATCGTCGAGAAGGGCATCTATCCCGCCGTCGACCCGCTCGACTCCACCTCGCGTGCGCTCGCGCCGGAGATCGTCTCCGAGGAGCACTACGCCGTCGCCACGCAGGTGCAGCAGATCCTCCAGCGCTACAAGGACCTGCAGGACATCATCGCGATCCTCGGCATGGACGAGCTGACCGACGAGGACAAGCTCGTCGTCTCTCGCGCCCGCAAGATCGAGCGCTTCCTCTCGCAGCCGAACTTCGTGGCGGAGCAGTTCACGGGCACGCCCGGCCAGTACGTCAAGCTCGAGGACACGATCGCGGGCTTCCGCGAGATCATCGAGGGCGCGCCACGACGAGCTGCCGGAGTCGGCGTTCTACATGGTCGGCACGATCGAGCAGGCGGTCGAAAAGGCCGGCGCCGCCGCCGCGGCAGCGTAGGCGCATGGCCGACGCGCATCCGAAGTTCGACGTCGCGCTCGTCACCCCGGAAGGAGATGCCTTCCGGGGCGAGGCCGAGATGCTGATCGTGCCCGGCGCCGCCGGCGAGATCGGCGTGCTCGCCCGGCACGCGCCGCTCGTCGCAACGCTCAAGGCCGGCTCCACGCGCGTGCACCTCGGCGACAACCAGGTGCTCGAGTTCGCCACGGGGCCGGGCTTCTTCCAGGTGCAGCTCGACCGCGCGATCGCGCTCGTCGACGACGCCGTGGACGTGAAGCAGATCGACGACGAACGCGCGCGCGAGCAGCTCGAGGCGGCCAAGGCCGAGCTCGAGCGCGTCGACGCCGGCGAGTCCGTCTCGCGACCGCTGGCAGCTCGAGCAACGGATTCTCCACGCCGAGAACCAGTTGACCGTCTCCGGCCGTACCTAGGGCATGAAGGCAACCGTCGCGGAGAAGCGCGAGGTGGCGAAGGGCACGCTGCTCGTGCTCTTCGCCGTCGAGAACTACCCCGACTACCGCCCGGGGAGCTACTTCTGGGTCGAGCTGCCGGACCGCGGTCACCAGGACGAGAAAGGGCTCCGCCGGCACATCTCGCTCGTGACCTCGCCGACCGACAAGGGCGCTGTCGGGCTCGCGACGCGCCTGCGCGACACCGCGTTCAAGCGGACGCTCGCCGAGCTCGAGATCGGCGCGGAGGTCGAGGTCGAGGAGCCGAAGGGGTCGTTCCTGCTGCCGGAGGACACGAGTGCCGACTACGTCTTCGTCGCCGGAGGGATCGGGATCACCGTCTTCCGCTCGATGCTCTGCTACATCGCCCACGAGCGGCTGCCCTACCGGATCACGCTCGTCTACTCCAACCGCGATCGCGAGTCGACGGCGTTCCTCGACGACCTCGAGGAGTTCGAGCGGCGGATCGACGGGCTGCGGGTGGTGCTGACGATGACGGACGACGAGGGCTGGGAGGGGGAGACGCGCCGGCTCGACGCCGAGGTGCTCCGCGACCTCGTCGGCGATCTCGACGGCAAGCAGATCCTGATCGCGGGACCGCCGCCGATGGCCGAGGGCGTGACAGCGTCGCTGCTCGCCGCGGGCGTCCCCGAAGACCGTGTGAGCACCGACAAGTTCTCCGGCTACTGATAGCCTGACTGCTCGACCTGGAAAGCTTTGACGGCAGCTTGGCGACCAGGCTAAAAAACGCCTAAAGAGCCCGCGAGCTCCGGCTCCCAACCTCTTTAGGCACGGGAGCGACACGTGAGCGACACGCGCGACAGACTCGAGACACTCCTTCGCGAGCGGATCCTCGTGCTCGACGGCGCCTGGGGGACGATGCTCCAGCAGGCCGGCCTCGTCGACGCCGACTACCGCGGCGAGCGCTTCCGCGACCACCCACGCGAGGTCGCCGGCGATCCCGACCTGCTCAACCTGACGCGGCCCGACGTCGTCCTCGACGTGCACCGGCAGTACCTCGCCGCGGGCGCCGACATCACGACGACGAACACCTTCACCGCGACCTCGATCGGCCAGGCCGACTACGGGCTGGAGGACGTGGTGCGAGAGCTCAACCTCGAAGGCGCGCGGCTCGCCCGCCAGGCTGCGGACGAGGCCGGAGGCCGGTTCGTCGCTGGCTCTGTAGGCCCGCTCAACGTGACGCTCTCGCTCTCGCCGCGCGTCGACGAGCCCGCCTTCCGTCCCGTCGACTTCGACGAGGTCAAGGCCGCGTACGCGGAGCAGATGGAAGCCCTCGCCGAGGGCGGCGTCGACCTTCTGCTCGTGGAGACGATCTTCGACACGCTCAACGCGAAGGCTGCGATCGCGGCCGCGCGCGAGGTCGCACCGGGGCTGCCGCTCTGGATCTCCGTCACGATCGTCGACCTCTCCGGCAGAACGCTCTCGGGGCAGACGGTCGAGGCGTTCTGGGCGTCGGTCGAGCACGCTGAGCCGCTGCTCGTCGGCGTCAACTGCTCGCTCGGAGCGACCGAGATGCGTCCGCACGTCGCCGAGCTCTCGCGACTCGCGGACACCTACACGAGCTGCCATCCGAACGCTGGCCTCCCGAACGCCTTCGGCGGCTACGACGAGCAGCCGCACGACACCTCGGCGTTCCTGCACGAGTTCGCAGAGTCAGGCTTCGTCAACGTCGTCGGCGGCTGCTGCGGGACGACGCCCGAGCACACGGCCCGCATCGCGGCTGCCGTCGCCGGCCTGCCCACGCGCCAGGTGCCCGACCACCGCCCGAGCACGCGCTTCAGCGGCCTCGAGCCGTTCGAGCTCGGCCCCGACACCGGCTTCGTCATGATCGGCGAGCGCACGAACGTGACCGGGTCGGCGCGCTTCCGCCGCATGATCGAGTCGAACGACCTCCAGGGTGCCGTCGACGTGGCGCTGGAGCAGGTGCGCGGCGGCGCCAACCTGCTCGACGTGAACATGGACGCCGACCTGCTCGACAGCGAGCGGGCGATGACGACGTTCCTGAACCTGATCGCGACCGAGCCGGAGGTCGCGCGCATCCCGATCATGGTCGACAGCTCCCGCTTCAGTGTGCTCGAGGCCGGACTCCGGTGCGTCCAGGGCAAGGGCGTCGTCAACTCGATCAGCCTGAAGGAGGGCGAGGAGCCGTTCCTCGAGCAGGCGCGCCGGATCCGCGACTACGGCGCGGGCGTCGTCGTGATGGCCTTCGACGAGGTGGGGCAGGCCGACACCGTGGAGCGCAAGGTGGCGATCTGCGGGCGTGCGTACGACCTCCTGACGAACCAAGCCGGGTTCCCGCCGGAAGACCTGATCTTCGATCCGAACGTCCTCGCCGTCGCGACCGGAATCGAGGAGCACAACGGCTTCGCGAAGGCTTTCATCGAGGCGCTGCCACGGATCAAGGAGCGCTGCCCGGGAGCGCACACGAGCGGAGGCATCTCGAACCTCTCCTTCTCCTTCCGCGGCAACGACGTCGTGCGCGAGGCGATGCACTCCGCCTTCCTCTTCCACGCGATCCGCGCCGGCCTCGACATGGGGATCGTGAACGCCGGCCAGCTGATCGTCTACGAGGACATCCCCGCCGACCTGCTCGAGCGCGTCGAGGACGTCATCTTCGACCGGCGCCCGGATGCGACCGACAGGCTCGTGTCCTTCGCGGAGACGGTCAAGGGCGAAGGGACGAAGCGGGAGCTCGACCTCTCCTGGCGCGACGCGCCGGTGGAGAAGCGGCTCGAGCACGCGCTCGTGCACGGGATCGTCGACTTCATCGTCGAGGACACCGAGGAGGCGCGCGTCGCGGCGGCCCGTCCGCTGGACGTGATCGAGGGCCCCCTGATGGACGGGATGAAGGTCGTGGGCGACCTCTTCGGCTCGGGGAAGATGTTCCTGCCGCAGGTCGTGAAGAGCGCGCGTGCGATGAAGCGCGCGGTCGCCCACCTGGAGCCGTACATGGAGGAGGAGAAGGAGCGGACGGGCTCGAACGGCCGCGCCCAGGGGAAGATCGTGCTCGCCACCGTGCGCGGCGACGTGCACGACATCGGCAAGAACATCGTCGGCGTCGTGCTCGGCTGCAACAACTACGACGTGATCGACCTCGGCGTGATGGTGCCGGCCGAGAAGATCCTCGACACCGCCGTCGCGGAAGGCGCGAGCGCGGTCGGCCTCTCCGGGCTGATCACGCCCTCGCTCGACGAGATGGTGCACGTCGCGAAGGAGATGGAGCGGCGCGAGTTCGTGCTGCCGCTCCTGATCGGGGGCGCCACGACCTCGCGTCAGCACACGGCCGTGCGGATCGCGCCCGCGTACGGCCGTCCGACCGTGCACGTGCTCGACGCCTCCCGGGTGGTCGGCGTCGTCTCCGACCTGCTCGACCCGGTGCGCAAGCTGGAGCTCGACGGCCGCAACCGCGAGGAGCAGGAGCGCCTGCGCGCGCTCCACGCCGAGAAGGAGCGGCGGCCGTTGCTGCCGGTGCGGCTCGCGCGGGAGAACGGCGAGCGGCTCGCCTTCGACCAGCTCGCGACCCCCTCGTTCACGGGCACGCGCGAGGTCGAGCCGGCGCTCGAGGTGCTGCGCGCGCTGATCGACTGGCAGTTCTTCTTCCACGCCTGGGAGCTGAAGGGGAAGTTCCCGGCCATCCTCGAGCAGCCCGGCCGCACGCGAGCTCTACGACGACGCGACGACGCTCCTCGACGAGATCGTGCGCGACGGCGCGCTCCGGGCGAGCGGCGTGCACGGGTTCTGGGCCGCCCACGCCGAGGGGGACGACGTGGTGCTCGAGAGCGGCGTGCGCTTCCCGATGCTCCGGCAGCAGGCCGACTGGGGCGACTCGCGGCCGAACCGCTGTCTCGCCGACTACGTCGCGCCCGAGGGAGACCACATCGGTGCGTTCGCCGTTGCGGTCCACGGCGCCGAGGAGCTGTCTGCGCGGCACGAGGCCGCCGGCGACGACTACGCGTCGATCATGGTCAAGGCGCTCGCGGACCGCCTCGCGGAGGCGGCCGCGGAGTGGCTCCACCTCGAGACGCGGCGCGCCTGGTACGAGCCCGACGCCGAGCCGACGCCCGAGGAGCTCGTCGCCGAGCGCTACCGCGGGATCCGGCCGGCCTTCGGCTACCCGGCCTGCCCGGACCACTCCGAGAAGGGTCGCCTCTTCGAGCTACTCGGTGCCGAAGGGCTCGGGATCGCCCTGACGGAGAGCTTCGCGATGATGCCCGCCGTCTGCGGTCAGCGGGCTCTACTTCGGCCATCCGGCCTCGAAGTACTTCGCCGTCGGGCGCATCGCACGCGATCAGGTCGAGGACTATGCTGCCCGCCAGGGGGTCGATGTGGACGTCGCCGAACGGTGGCTCCGCCCGAACCTCGCGTACGACGCCGACTAGCCGCCTCGATTTGCGCACGCCCGCCGCCCTCTCAGCCCTTCACTCCGCCTGAGGTCCGTGCGCCGCCTGGATCTCCTCAGACGGGCGACGGACTATCGGCGGCTCTTCGTCGCGACGCTCGCCTCCGGCGCGGGCACCTACCTCGCCGCGATCGCGCTGACGGTCGACGTCTTCGACCGCACCGGCTCGGGCACCTGGGTGAGCGCGCTTTTGATCGCCGAGTTCCTGCCTGCGATCCTGATCGGCCTCCTGCTCGGACCGCTCGTCGACCGCTGGTCGAGACGGCGCCTGCTGATCGGCTCCGACCTCGTTCGGCTCGCCGTCTTCTGTGCGCTGCCCTTTGCCGGGAGTGCGACCGTGGTCGTCATTCTCGCGTTCATCGCGGGGCTCGCGACGGGGTTCTTCCGGCCGGCCGTCTATGCGGGCATGCCGAATCTCGTCGACGACGACGACCTCCCGGCCGCGAACGCGCTATTGCAGGCGGTGGAGAACCTCGCCTGGATGATCGGGCCGATCATCGGAGGCGTGCTCCTCGCCGTGCAGGGGCCAGAGCTTGCGTACTGGCTGAACGCCGTCTCGTTCCTCCTCTCGGCCGCGCTGCTCGCCCGGATCCCGGCGCGCAGGCTCCAGGCCGGCGAGATCGAGAGCCGTGGCCACTGGCAGGACCTCGGCGACGGGTTCCGCCTCGTCCGCCGCTCGCGCGCCCTGCTCACCGTGCTCGTCGTCTGGAACGTCGTGCTGCTCGGCAGCGCGGCGGTCAACGTGGCCGAGGTCGTGCTGGCCAAGGTCTCGCTGGATGCGGGCGACTTCGGCTTCGGCGTCCTCGTGGGCGCCTCGGGGCTCGGCCTGACGCTCGGCAGCCTTGCTGCCGGCTCGCTGCTCGACCGGCTGGGGATCCGCAACACCTACGCGGCCACGATCGCAGTGATGGCGCTGGGCTACGGGGTCGCTGCGGTCGCCCCGACGCTCGCCGTGGCGGTCGTGGCAGTCGTCGTGGGCACGTTCGGCAACGGTGCGGCGATCGTCTGCAATGCGCTGCTCGTCCAGCGGGGGGCGCCCGACGAGCTCCGCGGCCGCGCGTTCACCGTGATCATGTCGTCCAACTACGTGCTCCTGGGACTGGGCATGGCCGTCGCAGGGCCGCTCGTGGACGTGTTCGGGGCCCGCTGGCTGTGGGGCGGGGCCAGCATCGCCTTCCTGCTCGCGGCGCTCGCGGCCGTCGTGATGGCACGGGACGTCGAGACGACGCTCGTGCCGGCCGAGCTCGAGCAGGCAGTGCCGTCCAGAGTCTGAGCCGTCTACAGTCTGGGGCGTGGCGCGCGCGGAGTGGACGCTCGACGACCTCGCGGCGGGCGTCCGCGCCGGTGATCGCCGTGCGCTCGCCCGCTCGATCACGCTGGTGGAGAACGGCGAGCCGCTCGCGCTCGAGCTCGTCCGCGAGCTCTACCCCGAGACCGGTCGCAGCAGCGTGGTGGGGATCACGGGGCCCCCCGGCGTCGGGAAGTCGTCGCTGATCAGCGCGCTCGTGCGGCACGTCCGCGGCCATGACCTCAGTGTCGGCGTGATCTCTGTCGACCCCTCCAGCCCGTTCACGCACGGGGCGCTGCTCGGCGACCGCATCCGTCTCGCCGACCACTTCCTCGATCCCGAGGTCTTCATCCGCTCGATGGGGACCCGGGGCCATCTCGGCGGGCTCGCGGAGGCGACGCTCCAGGCTGCGCTGCTGCTCGACGCGGCCGGCAAGGACCTGATCTTCCTCGAGACGGTCGGCGCGGGGCAGAGCGAGGTGGAGGTGATCGGGATCGCCGACACCGTGCTGCTCGTGCTCATGCCCGGCTCGGGCGACTCGGTGCAGGCGTTGAAAGCGGGGATCATGGAGATTCCCGATGTGATCGCGATCAACAAGATGGACCACCCCGCGGCCAAGACGATGCTGAACGAGGTTCGTTCGATCCTCTCGCTCGACCGCGGGCGCGAATGGAAGGTGCCGATCGTGCTCACCGAGGCGGTGCGCGGCGAGGGCGTGCCTGTGCTCTGGGAGAAGCTCGGGGAGCACCGCGCCTATCTCGAGTCGGAAGGGCTGCTCGAGGAGCGCAGGCGCAAGAACCTGGCCGGAGAGGTGTTCGCCGTCGCGTCCGGCCGCGCGAAGGCGCATCTCCAGGCGACGGTCTCGGACGACCCCGAGCTGCGCCGCCTGCTGGACGAGGTGCAGGCCCGTGAGCTCGACCCGCTGTCGGCGGTGCGCGAGATCCTGGACAAGGTGTATGGAATTGGCGACGACAGCCGCACCCACGCTCCGTAGCCTGGAGGACGCCCGTGCGCGCCTCGCCGGCGTCGCGCGCGTCACGCCGGTCTACCCCTCCGAGACGCTCTCGCGCCGCGCCGGCCGCAGCGTGCAGCTGAAGGCGGAGAACCTCCAGCGCACCGGGGCCTTCAAGATCCGCGGCGCCGTGAACACGATCGCGACCCTCTCGGCCGAGGAGCGTGCAGCCGGGGTGATCGCGGCGAGCGCGGGCAACCACGGCCAGGCGGTTGCGTGGGCGGCGCGGGAGGCGGGGATCGCGGCAACGGTCTTCATGCCGCAGGACTCGCCCATGGCGAAGGTGGACGCGACGCGCAACTACGGCGCTCAGGTCGAGTTGACGGGCGTGGGCTTCGACGAGTCCGTCGCGGCAGCGGAGGAGCGGATGCGGGCGACACGATCGACCTTCGTGCACGCGTTCGAGGACGAGCGCGTGATCGCGGGCCAGGGCACGATCGGGCTCGAGCTCGTCGAGCAGCTGCCCTCGGTCGGCACGATCGTGATCCCGGTCGGCGGCGGCGGGCTCGCCGCAGGCGTCGCGATCGCCTTGCGCGAGCTCCGGCCCGAGGTTCGGCTCGTGGGAGTGCAGGCGGAGGCCGTCTGCCCCTTCGCGGGCGGCACCGAGCACCGCTTCACGATCGCGGAGGGCATTGCCGTGAAGCAGCCTGGAACGCTGACGGCTGCGATCCTCGGCGACCGGCTGGACGAGATCGTCACGGTCACCGACGAGCAGATCTCACACGCGATCGTGCTCCTGCTCGAACGGACGAAGCTGCTGGTCGAGGGCGCCGGCGCTGCGCCCGTCGCCGCCTTGCTCGCCGGCAAGGTCCCGGGCGAGGACGAGGTCTGCCTGATCCTCTCGGGCGGCAACATCGACCCGACGCTGCTGATCCAGGTCATGCGCCACGGTCTCACGCAGGCAGGCCGCTACCTCGTCCTGCGCACCCGCATCGCCGACCGGCCCGGCGAGCTGATCAAGCTGCTGCAGCTCGTCGCCGAGGAGCGCGGCAACGTCGTCTCGGTGGAGCACCATCGCGAGGGAATGGCACTGCCGATCGGGGAGACCGAGGTGGAGCTGACGCTCGCGACGCGCGACGAGGAGCACTGCGAGGCGCTCCTCGAGGCGTTCGGCACGCGCGGCTATCCGCTCGAGCGCCTCACCTGAGCCCTCAACGGCTCCAGGCCCGCCCCACGTAGGGGCATCCCAGTCGGCAGGTGAGGCCGCGAAGCGGCCTCCTTTAGGGATCTCGCGCGATCGGAATCTGCTTCCGCAGATTCCGATCTTGCGTCTACCAGATTCAGCTGCCGCAGCGGCGGAACTCGACGGTGTGCCCGCCGCGGGCCGTCCAGGCGCTCACGCCGCCGTGGACGACGGGCCGGGCGTCCACACCCCGCGCCGCGAGGAGCGAGGCCGCGATCCCGGCGCGCGCGCCGGACTCGCAGATCGTCACCACGGGCCGGTCGGTCGGCACCTCCGCGCCTGCGACACCCAGCAGCCGGTAGGGGATGTTGCGACTGCCCGCGATATAGCCCTCGTCCCGCTCCTCGCGCTCGCGGACGTCGATCAGTTCGGCGCCGGCCGCGAGCAGCGCGTCGAGCTCGTCGAGGCCGACCGGCTCGATCCGCTCCGAGCCGGCGGGCTCGACGAAGCCGGCGAGCTCGAGGAAGCCGACGGAGTGGAGCCCGCGCGCGGCGCGCTGAGCCTCCGCGACCGAGTCCGATGCGACCACGATCGCGCTCCCGAGCTCGAGCACGAAGCCGGCCTTGGTCGCGAACGAGCCTCCGGACACCGGCACGTTCACCGCCCCGGGGTGGTGGCCTGCGAGATAGTCGTCGATCGGGCGGACGTCGAGCACCGTCGCTCCCTCCGGCACGGCGCTCAGCTGCTCGAGCGGACGTGCGTCCGCCACGAACGGGCCTCGGTTCAGCTCGACGAGGTGGGCCATGTTCGGCGGCTTGGCCGCGCTCGCAGCGGCCGTCTCGGCGACGAAGGCGAGCTCGTCCGTGAACGCGAGCGCGCGGTTGAAGCGGCGTTCGAAGCCGATCGTCGAGGACGCCTTCGCGCTCATCCCCTTGCCGCAGAGAGAGCCGGCCACATGGCCGGGGAACACCTCGACCCCGTCGGGGAGCTCGAGGAGGCGCTGGAGCGAGGCGTAGAGCGCGGTCGCGCCCTCCTGCGCGCCGACCGCGAGGTCCGGGCGCGCTGCATCGCCGACGAAGAGGGAGTCGCCGGTCAGCACGAGCCACGGCTCGTCGGCGCGGGAGCGGTCGGAGACCGCAAGGCACGTGTGCTCGGGCCGATGCCCCGGGGTGTGCAACGCCCGCACGACGATCTGGCCTAGCTCCAGCTCGAGCCCGTCCGCCAGCGCGTCGTGGGGATACTCCGCGTCGGCGGCGGCATGGATCGAGACGGGCACGTTGTACTCGAGCGCGAGCCGGCCATGGCCGGAGAGATGGTCGGCGTGAGTGTGCGTCTCCAGGCAGCGGACGATCTCGACGCCGTGCCGGTCGGCGGCCTCCAGAAGCGGCTCGAGGGCGAAAGGTGGGTCGACGATCGCGGCCACGCCGGCCTGCTCGTCGCCCACGAGATACGCGGCGCAGCCGAGATCCTCGTCGAGAAACTGCTGGAAGAGCACGGCGCGGCCACGCTACCACGGCACACGGCTTTCCTTCTGGTAGCGCGGCGTCGCACTACGCCGAGCGGCGTGGCCGGCGCAGGATCACGGCGACCGCAACGAGCGCCGCGAGCCCGAGCGTGGCGAACGCGGCCGCGGCCACCGGGAGGCCGTCGTCGTCGTCTCGTGGGGGGACGACCGTCACCGTGCGGCGCACTTCCACGGTGCTTCCGTCCTCGAAGCCCGCGGTGATCAGCAGTTCCGTCGGCCCAGGTGCGGCGTCGACGTGGACACGCACCTCCCAGCGGGTCTCGCGGCCGAACGTGCCGGCGGCGCTGCTGCGGAGCTGGCGGACGCCGTCGCCGCTCACGGAGAGGCTCGTCGGCGGCTCCCCGGGCCGCAGGTCGGGCACCTCGATCTGCAGCTCGACGTCCCGGCCGGCTTCGAGCAGACCCGGCTCGATCACGAGGTGGGCAGCCGCCGCAACCGGCAGCGCCAGGGCGGTGACAACTGCGACGAGCAGGCTCCTCACGCCGGTATCGTCGCCGAAACACGGTAAAGAGTTCGTGCGGACTCACCATGTTCGGGTTTGAGAGCGGTAAACACGGATAACAAGTTGGTGCGTCTACCATCGGTTCGCGCGCGCGCAAACGCGAAGGAAGAGAGGACATATTTCATGAGGATCAAGACCCTATGGCTGCTTCTGGCCATGCTGGTCGCGAGTCTCGCGCTCATCGCAGCCGGATGCGGCGGCGACGACGACGGCGAGTCGTCGGCCGGCACGACCACGGAGGAGGAGGGTGGCGGCGAGGCCGCCGACCAGACGCTCACGGTGAACTGGGGCACGGAGCCTCCGTCGCTCGATCCCGGTCTGGCCAGCGACACGACGTCGTCCAACATCGTCTTCAACATCATGGATCCGCTGATCAAGCTGGACGAGGACCTGAACCCGGTTCCGGCCCTCGCCGAGAGCTTCGAGACGTCCGAGGACGGTCTCACGGTCACGATCACGCTTCGCGACGACGGTGCCTGGTCGAACGGCGACCCGGTCACCGCTGAGGACTTCGAGTGGTCGTGGAAGCGCACGATCTCGCCGGAGCTGGCGGCGGACTACGCCTACCAGTTCTACGGCATCGTCGGCGCCCAGGAGTACAACGGCTGCGAGAGCAACTGCGCCGCGCTCCAGGACAAGGTCGGCGTCAACGCGGTCGACGACAGCACGCTCGAGGTCAAGCTGACCTCACCGCAGCCGTGGTTCACGCAGCAGCTCGCGCACCACTCGTTCATGGCTGTTCACCGCCCGACGGTGGAGCAGTTCGGCGACAAGTGGACCGAGGCGGCGAACATCGTCACCAACGGCCCGTTCCTGCTCGACTCGTGGGAGCACAATGCCGCCATCAACCTCGTCAAGAACGAGGACTGGCGTGACGCGGACAGCGTCAAGCTGACCCGGGTCGATGGCCGCATGATCACGGACGGCACGACCGCGGTGCAGGCCTTCGAGGCCGGCGAGGTCGACGTCACGGGCGGTCTCCCCGTCGAGGAGATCCCGCGGCTGAAGGAGACCGAGGACTACCAGCAGTATCCGGCCCTCGGCACGTACTACTACGGCTTCAACGTCGACACGATCACGGACGTGAACCAGCGGCGCGCGATGTCGCTCGCGATCGACCGGCAGAGCATCATCGACAACGTCGCCCAGGCCGACCAGCTGCCCACCACCGGCTTCACGCCGAAGGGCATGCCGGGCTTCGACGCGATCAACCCTGACTCTCCGTGGCAGCCGGCGACGGCCGACCTGGAGCAGGCCAAGCAGCTGATGGAGCAGGTCGACAACCCGAAGACGGACATCAACCTGCTGCTGAACGACGCCCCGGGCCATCGTGAGATCGCGGTGGCGGTGCAGGCGCAGTGGAAGGAGCTCGGCCTGAACGTCAGCATCAAGCAGCAGGAGTGGGCCCAGTTCCTCGAGTTCATCGGCCCGCCGCCGGACAAGTCGATCGACGTCTTCCGGCTGGGCTGGATCGGCGACTTCGTCGACGCGATGAACTTCCTCGAGCTCTGGACGAGCGACTCGGGGAACAACAGCACCAACTTCGCCAGCGAGGAGTACGACGACGTCATCGCCGAGGCGCGCCAGACGCCCGACAACGACGCCCGTTACGAGCTGTACGCCCAGGCCGAGGAGATCCTCGGCGGCGAGGACGGCGAGATGCCGATCATGCCGATCTACTGGTACACGTTCACGAACCTGGAGCGCCCGACGGTTCAGGACACGTACAACCTCAACCTCCTCGACCAGGTCGACCTAACTCAGGTCGTCGTTCAGGAGTCGTAAGAAAGAGACACCCGGTGGAGGGCGGGGCGCGCAACCGGCGCCCCGCCCTCGCCGTTTTCACATACCTGCTTCCCGAGCTTCGACTGCGCGCAAGATGGGTAGGTCTCCCGACTGATGACGACTTTCATCATTCGCCGCGTTTTCTGGACGATCCCCGTGATCCTCCTCGTCGTCTTCATGACATTCGTGCTGATGCGGCAGATCGAGGGAAATCCGTTCCGGACGTCGGATCGCGCCGTGCCGGCGGAGATCCAGCGCAACCTCGAGCGTAAGTTCGGCCTCGACCAGCCCTGGTACGTGCAGTACTGGCGCTACGTGAAGGGTGTGGGCACGTTCGACTTCGGGCCCTCGCTGGTGCTGCGCAACCGCGACGTCAACGACATCATCAAGGAGCACTTCCCACCCTCGCTCGAGCTCGGCGGGCTCGCGTTCCTCTTCGCGATCACCTTCGGGATCCTGCTCGGGGCGTTATCGGCGTTACGCGCGAACACGTGGGTCGACTACTCGGCGATGTTCTTCTCCAATGTCGGCTTCGCGATTCCGAGCTTCCTGCTCGCGACCGTGTTCATCTACTTCTTCGCCCTGCAATGGGGGCTCTTCCCGACGAGCGGCTGGACGACCTGGCAGAGCAAGGTGCTGCCCGTGATCGCGCTCGGAATCGGCCCCATGGCCGCGTTCGCCCGCCTCGTCCGCGGGACGATGCTGGAGACGATGCAGCAGGACTACATCCGCACCGCGAAGGCGAAGGGCCTGCGCTGGCGGCGCGTCGTCGGCGTGCACGTGCTGCGGAACTCGCTGATCCCGGTCGTGACCGCCGCCGGCCCGACGCTGGGCTTCCTGATCACCGGGTCCTTCGTGATCGAGCAGATCTTCGCCATCCCCGGGATCGGTCGCTACTACGTCACCGCGGTGACGGCGCGGGACTACTCCGTCGTGATGGGCCTGACGGTGCTGCTCGCCGTGATCGTGATCATCGCCAACCTGGTCGTCGACATCCTCTACGGCATCCTCGACCCGCGGACGAGGGACGTGAGGACCTAGGGTGGTCGTCAACCCGACCGGAGGCGACTCGCGCGCCGCTCCTCGAGGAGGAGCGCGACGCTCCAGCCCGGCGCGGCGGGCGCGCCGATGCGCCAGTCGAACCTCTGGAAGGACGCGTGGGGACGCTATGTGCGGAACAAGGCGGCGGTCTTCGCGGGCGGCATGTTCATCGCGCTCGTCCTCTTCTGCCTGATCTGGCCGATCATCTCGCCGTACGACCCCAACGAGGTCAACTTCGCGATCAAGAGCCAGCCGCCGAGCTTCGCCCATCCGTTCGGCACCGACAACTTCGGCCGCGACCTGATGACGCGAACGGCGCGTCGGCGGCCGCGTCTCGATGGGGATCGGCTTCGCCGCCACGCTGGCGATCCTGCTCATCGGCGTCACCTACGGCTCCATCTCCGGTTTCGTCGGCGGCCGGCTCGACAACGCGATGATGCGAATCCTGGACACGCTCTACGGGCTGCCGTACCTGCCCTTCGCGATCATCATCCTGGCCATCTTCGGGGACGCGAGCTTCTGGACGATGGTGGTGGCGCTCTCGGTGGCGAGCTGGTTCACGAGCGCCCGCATCGTCCGCGGGCAGATCATCACCCTGAAGGAGAACGACTACGTGCGTGCGGCGAAGGCGGTGGGAGCACGCTGGTTCAGGGTGCTCGGCCGTCACCTGCTGCCGAACACGCTCGGCGTGCTGATCATCGCGATCTTCCTCGAGCTCCCGGGCGTGATCCTCGGTGAGGCGTTCCTGTCCTTCATCGGCCTCGGGATCAGCCCGCCCGACGCGTCGTGGGGGCAGATGGCGAACGACGGCCGCACCGTCTATCGCACCTCGCCGCACATCATCGTGGTGCCCTCGATCGCGATCGCGACGCTCATCCTCTGCGCGAACTTCATCTCGGACGGTCTCCGCGACGCCCTCGACCCACGCACACGGGAGACCTGATCGCGATGGCCCTGCTCGAAGTCACCGATCTCGCCACGCACTTCTTCACGCGCGAAGGGGTCGTGCGCGCCGTGGACGGGATCAGCTTCTCGGTCGAGCGCGGCGAGACGCTCGGGATCGTGGGCGAGTCCGGCTGCGGCAAGTCGGTGACCGCGCTCTCGATCATGGGCCTGATCCCGAAGCCACCTGCCGAGATCGTCTCCGGCTCCGTCGTCTTCGACGGCACCGACCTCGTGAAGCTGCCGGAGAAGCAGCTCGAGGACCTGCGCGGCCGGGAGATCGCGATGATCTTCCAGGACCCGATGACGTCGCTGAACCCGACGCTGAAGATCGGGACGCAGATCACCGAGACGATCCGGCGTCACTACGACGTCTCCAACGAAGGACGCGCGCAAGAAGGCGATCGAGCTGCTGGAGGAGGTGCAGATCCCGCGCGCCGCCGAGCGGCTCGACGACTACCCGCACCGCTTCTCGGGCGGCATGCGCCAGCGCGTGATGATCGCGATCGCGCTCTCGTGCGACCCGAAGCTCCTGATCGCCGACGAGCCCACGACCGCGCTCGACGTGACCGTGCAGGCCGCCGTGCTCGACCTCCTCGACGACCTGCGGCAGCGCCACGACATGGCGATGATCATCATCACGCACGACATGGGCGTCGTCGCCGAGGCGGCCGACGACATCCTCGTCATGTACGCGGGGCAGATCGTGGAGCAGGCACCGGTGCACGAGCTGTTCGACCACCCGGAGCACCCGTACACGGAGGCGCTCCTCGGTGCCCTGCCGCAGATCGAGGGCGAGGAGATCCGCGCCGGGCGCCTGACGGCGATCCCCGGCCGGCCGCCCGACCTGATCGATCCGCCGGTCGCCTGTCGCTTCGCGCCCCGCTGCCCGTACGCGAGCCACAACGACAGCTGCGCGACGGAGATGCCGGAGCTGCGCGAGATCCGGAAGGAGCACTGGGTGCGCTCGGCGCATCCGGCCAGCGAGCGCGCCGGGAGACCGCAGGGGACGGAGGTGCCGGCATGAGCACGAACGGGGCGCTCTTGCGGGTGGAGGGGCTGAGCAAGCACTTCCCGATCCGGGGCGGCGTGATCTTCGAGCGCACGGTGGACGCCTTCCGGGCGGTCGACGACGTCAGCTTCGAGATCGCGGAGGGCGAGACTCTCGGCCTCGTCGGCGAGTCGGGCTCGGGGAAGTCGACCACGGGCTACTGCATCCTGCAGCTGCTCCAGCCCACCGCGGGCTCGGTCAACTTCATGGGCACGGAGCTGACCCAGCTCGGCCGCGAGGACATGCGGCGGATGCGGCGCGAGATGCAGATCGTCTTCCAGGATCCCTACGCGTCCCTCGACCCGCGCATGACGGTCGGCGACATCGTCTCGCGAGCCGCTCGTCGTCCACTCCATCGGCACCCGGCGCGACCGGCGTTCGCGCGTGCGGGAGCTGCTCGAGGTGGTCGGCTTCAACCCCGGCTTCACGAACCGCTACCCGCACGAGTTCTCCGGCGGCCAGCGCCAGCGGATCGGGATCGCGCGCGCGCTCGCGCTCAGCCCGAAGCTGATCGTCTGCGACGAGCCGGTGTCGGCCCTCGACGTCTCGATCCAGGCGCAGATCCTCAACCTGCTCAAGGACCTGCAGCACGACTTCGGGCTCACCTACCTCTTCATCGCCCACGACCTCGCCGTCGTGCGCTCGATGAGCGACCGGATCGCCGTGATGAACCGCGGCAAGCTCGTCGAGATCGGGCCGGCCGAGGAGGTCTACACGAACCCGCGCGAGGACTACACGAAGGCGCTGCTCTCCGCCGTGCCGGTCCCGGATCCGCGCGCGATGAAGGAGCGGAAGGCCGAGCGCCGCAAGCTCCGCGCACGCTCTCGCCGAGGGCTAGCGGATCGTGAAGCTCGCGCTCGGCGCCGTCGTCGCGGCCGTCGGTGCGTTCGTGCTCTTCTTCCTCGTCGCGGCGGCGACGGCGCGCGCGAGAGCGCGGACTGGGAGCGGGTCGCCTCGATGCCGCAGCGGCGCAGCTACGTCGCGGCCGCGCAGGTCGGCGCGGCGATCTACACGGCCGGCGGGATGGTCGGCGAGACCGGCCGGCCGCTCGCGACGTTCACGCGCTACGACGCCGTCGCGACCGCTGGGACGACCCTCCCGCAGCTGCCGCAGCCGACGCGCGCGGCGGCGGCGGCGGCGGTCGGCGGCACGCTCTACGTGTTCGGCGGCACGACGCCGGACGGGAACACCGGCGACGTCTGGGCCTGGGACGGCGAGCGCTGGCGTGCGCGCGCGCCGCTGCCCGCGCCGCGCTTCAACCACTCGCGCGGTCGCGCTCGGCGGCGACATCTACGTGCTCGGCGGCTTCGCAGCGGGCGGGAGCAGCGCGACGTGCTTCGTCTACGACCCGCGCGCCGACTCGCTGGCGGCGCGTCGACGCCGCTGCCGCGAGCCCAACCACGCGTTCGACGCCGTCGCTGTTCCGCGGCGAGCTCTGGATGCTCGGCGGCCGGCGCGGGGAGGAGGTGCTGCGCGAGGTGTGGATCTTCGACCCGCGGACAGGCCGCTGGCGCGACGGCCCGACGATGCCGAAGCCGATGGAGCTGCTCGGCGCGGCGGTCGTCGGCGACGAGATCCACGCCGTCTGGGAGTCGACGTACCAGATCTACGACGCCGCGCACCGGCCGTGGCGGGCCGGCCCGACCCCGGCGTCACCCGCCACGCGCTCAGGCGTTCGCGCCGCGGGCGCTCTACACGGTCGGCGGCTGCACGACGGCGCTGCGGGACAGCCCGATCGTCGAGCGCCTTCGCACGGCACGAGCCGCCTGACCCGGGACGAGCCGCGACGTCGATGCGCAGCCGGCACGTCCGACGCTCGCGCTGGCGCAGCGTCGCGCGACTTCGCCGACGGCCCCGACCGCGGCCGTCAGCCAGGCCTCAGGCCGAGGTGCTTCGCGATCACCATGCGCTGGACCTCGTTCGTGCCCTCGCCGATCTCGAGGATCTTCTGGTCGCGGTAGAGCCGCGAGATCGCGAACTCGTCCATGTAGCCGTAGCCGCCGTGGATCTGGAGCGCCCAGTTGACGGCCCGGTTCGAGAGCTCGCCCGTGTACAGCTTCGCCATCGCCGCCTCGCGCGCGAACGGCCGGCCCTGGTCCTTCAGCCACGCGGCCTTGTAGACGAGCGCGCGCGCCCGCCTCGATCTCGGTCGCCATGTCGGCGAGCCGGAACTGGACGGCCTGGAAGCGCGAGATCGGCCGCCCGAACTGCTCGCGCTCCTGCGCGTACGCGAAGGCGAGGTCGTAGGCGCCCTGGGCGAGCCCGACGCCCATCGCCGCGACGGAGATCCGCCCGCCGTCGAGGATCTCGAGGAACTGGTGGAAGCCCTGCCCGCGCGGGCCGAGCAGGTTGCCCTCGGGCACTGCGCAGTCCTGGAACGAGAGCTCGCGCGTGTCCGAGGCGTGCCAGCCGAGCTTGTGCATCGGCGCCGGAGATCTCGTAGCCGGGCGTGCCGTTCGGGACGACGATGTTCGAGATCTCGTCCTCGCCGGTGCGCGCGGTGATCGTCACGCAGCGCGGAGATGTCCGTGCCCGCGTTCGTGATGAAGATCTTCGAGCCGTTCACGAGCCACTAGCCGTCGCGCAGCTCCGCGCGTCGTGCGCGTCGCGCCCGCGTCCGAGCCGGCGTCCGGCTCCGTCAGCCCGAACGCCGCCAGCTTCTCCCCCGACGCGAGCTCCGGCAGCCACTGCTGCTTCTGCTCCTCGCTGCCGAACAGGAAGATCGGCATCGTCCCGAGCGACGTGTGCGCGGCGACCGTGATCGCGACCGACGAGTCGATCCGCGTCAGCTCCTCGATCGCGATCGCGTAGGAGACGGTGTCGCCCCCGCCGCCGCCGTACTCCTCCGGGATCGGCATCCCCATCAGCCCGAGCTCGGCGAGCTCCGACGACGAGCTCGTAGGGGAAGCGCGACTCGCGGTCGAGCTCCTCGGCCACGGGCGCGACGCGGTCGCGCGCGAACTCGCCGCACGGTGTCGCGGACGAGCTCGTGCTCGGCGGTGAGGTCGAGATCCATGCGGCGGCGCGATGCTATCCGGTAGGCTCGCGCCGTCGTGCGTTGAACCACCATTCAAGGGAGCGAAGATGGCTGAGAGCGTGCAGGAGTTCTTCGACGGCCTCTCGGGCGGCGTCGACCCGAGCAAGACCGCGGGCATGACCAACTCGTACCTGTTCGACATCGAGGGCGCCGGCCAGTGGGTCGTCGCAGTCGAGGACGGCACGGTCAACGTGACGGAGGGCACGGGCGAGGCCGACACGACGATCACGACCTCCGAGGAGAACTTCCTCGCCATCTCGCGCGGCGAGCTGAATCCGACGACGGCCTACATGACCGGGAAGTTGAAGATCAAGGGCGACATGGGCGCAGCGATGAAGCTGCAGAAGCTGTTCTAGTCCGATGACCTACTACGAGCTCCTGAAGTTCCTGCACGTCCTGGCGGCGATCATCTGGCTCGGCGGTGGCTTCATGATCCTCACACTCGTCGTTCGCGCCGAGCGGGCCGATGATGGCCTGCTGCTGAAGAAGATCGCGGAGAACACGAAGTGGCTCGCGCAGCGAATCTTCATTCCGTCGTCGCTGGCGGTGCTCGTGCTGGGCATCCTGGCCACGATCGAAGGCCCCTGGGGCTTCGGCGATCTGTGGATCGTCCTCGGCCTCGTCGGCTACGCGGCGTCGTTCCTGACGGGCATCCTCTTCCTCGAGCCCGAGGGCAAGCGCATCGACGCGGCGATGACGGAGCACGGGCCTGGATCCCCGCAGGCGGCTCACCACATCCGGCGGATCAACGTCGTCCAGCGGATGGAGATGGTGATCCTGTTCCTCGTCGTCGCGGTGATGGCGGTGAAGCCGACCGGCGACGACACCGGCGCGCTCCTGCTCGGCGCGGCGATCGTGCTCGCGACGCTCGCGGTGGGTGCGCGCGGCCTCACGGGGCGGCCGTCGACGGCCGACGCAGCCGCGCAGACCGACTAGTCCGTCTCCAGCTCGACGAGGAGGGCGCCGCCCGCGATGCGGTCGCCCTCCTCGACGTGCACCGCCTTTACGACTGCCTCGTACGGGGCGGTGAGCGGCGTCTCCATCTTCATCGCCTCGAGCACGAGCAGCGGCTGCCGCGCGGCGACCCGGTCGCCGGGCGCGACGTGGACGCGGATCACGGTTCCAGGCATCGGCGCCGTCAGCGAGCTCTCGCCGCCCGCCGCCGCGTGGGCATGCGCCGTGTCGTCGACGTCCGGAGCCGCTGCCGCAGGCGCGGGTGGGAGGTTCAGGCGCCACGGCCCCCGCCACGGGCCGGCCGGGAGTCGCAGAGGCGGCTCCGAGAGCGGCGGGTGCTCGGTCAGGAAGGCCGTCGTCGCCTCCCCAGCGCGGAGCACGGGGTGGCCGACCAGCCAGCGTAGAAAGGGGAGGTTCGTGGTCACGCCGGCAACCTCCGTCTCGGCGAGGGCGTCCGCGAGCCGGGCGAGGGCCTCGTCCCGCGTCGGCCCGTGCGCGATCAGCTTCGCGATCATCGGGTCGTAGGCGACGCCGATCTCGTCCCCCTCCTCGACGCCCGAGTCGACGCGGACGCCTTGCGGCAGGCGCAGCCGCTCGATCCGGCCGGCCTGGGGGAGGAAGGTGCGCGGATCCTCCGCGTACAGCCGCGCCTCGATCGCGTGTCCGAGCGGACGTTGTGTTCCTGGAACACGAAGTGGCTCTCCCTCCGCGACGCGCAGCTGCTCGGCGACGAGATCGATCCCGGTCACGAGCTCGGTGACCGGATGCTCCACCTGGATGCGGCCGTTCAGCTCGAGGAACCAGAATGCGCGGCCGTCGAGCATGAACTCCGCGGTGCCGGCGCTGCGGTAGCCGATCGCGCGGGCAAAGGCGACCGCCGCCTCGCTCATGGCGGCGCGCAGCTCCGGGTCGAGCGCGGGGGAGGGCGACTCCTCGAGCACCTTCTGGTGGCGTCGCTGGACCGAGCAGTCGCGCTCTCCGAGCGCCACGACGGTGCCATGCGCGTCTGCGAGCAGCTGGATCTCGACGTGTCGGGGCCGCTCGACGTAGCGCTCGCAGAAGACGGTGCCGTCACCGAAGGCCGCCTCGGCCTCGCGGCTGGCCGCCGCGAGAGCCTCGTCGAGCTCGCCGGGCGCACGCACGACCCGCATGCCGCGTCCACCGCCGCCCGCGGCGGCCTTGACGACGAGCGGGTAGCCGATCTCGTCCGGCTCGCCCGTGGGGACCACCGGCACGCCCGCCTCGGCCGCGACGCGCTTCGCCGCGAGCTTGTCGCCGCCGAGCCGCAGCGCCTCCGCCGGCGGGCCGATCCAGGCGATCCCGGCGGCCGCGACCGCGTCGGCGAAGTCCGCGCTCTCCGCCAGGAAGCCGTAGCCCGGATGGACCGCGTCCGCTCCCGCGTCGCGTGCGGCACGCAGGTGCTCCGCCGGGTCGAGGTAGGACGCGATCGCGACCGTCTCGCCGGCAGAGCGCGCATGGAGCGCGCCGGCGTCGTCGGGAGCGGCCACGGCGACCGTGTCCAGCCCGAGTTCGCGGCACGTTCGGAAGACGCGCACGGCGATCTCGCCGCGGTTCGCCACCAGCACCTTCCGGATCGCGCCCATCGCGAGACTCTAAAGAGCGCTGGTACTCTGGCCCGCCCGAATGCGGCGTCTCCTTCTCACCTGCGGGCTCGTGCTCGCCTGCGCGGCTCCGGCCGGCGCGGGCACCGTCTTCCTGATCGACGGTCGCGGCTGGGGCCACGGGATCGGGATGAGCCAGTACGGAGCGCGCGGGTACGCCGAGGCAGGTTGGCCCTACAGCCGCATCCTCGCCCACTACTACCGCGGCACGGAGCTGAAGCTCGTGCCGGGCCGGCAAGTGCGGGTGCTGTTGCTGGACCGCCAACCGAGAGCGACCATCTCGTCGGCGACGCGCTTCCGAGTCATCGATGCGCGCGGCAAGAAGCGCCGGCTCGCGCGCGGCTCGGTGACGCTGGGGCGGTCGGCCCCCACCGGGAAGCTGAAGGGACTGAAGCTGCCCCTGCGCTTCGAGCCGGGCGCCGGCACGCTCAGGCTGGACGGGAACCCCTACCGTGGCAGGCTCCACGTGCATCGGGTCGGCAAGCGCTTGAGCGTCGTCAACCGGCTGCCGCTCGACCGATACCTCCGCGGGGTCGTCCCGTGGGAGATGCCCGACGACTGGCATCGCGAGGCGCTGAAGGCGCAGGCCGTGGTCGCGCGCTCCTATGCGCTCGCGACGCTCAAGCCCGGGAAGCTGTTCGACCTGTACGCGGACACGCGGAGCCAGGTCTACGGCGGCATCCGCGCCGAGGACCCGGCGACGAACCGTGCCGTCGGCGCCACTGCGGGGCGGGTTCTCTACTGGAACGGCCACATCGCGACGACCTTCTACCACTCGACGTCGGGGGGCCGGACGGCGCCGATCGCCGAGGTGTGGCCGCGCGCCACGCCGCTGCCGTACCTCGTCTCGGTGCCCGACCCGTACGACCGGATCTCGAAGCACCACCGCTGGGGCCCCGTGCTCGTGACCCCCGAGCAGATGGCGAAGAAGCTGAAGGCGAGAGGCGTGCGCGACGTGCGCGTCGAGCGGACGCCCTCCGGGCGCGCCGGGACAGTCGCCGTGCAGGGGCGGGCCGGCGTCCGGACCGTGCTCGCGCAGGACTTCAGGCGTGAGCTCGAGCTCCGTTCGACGTGGTTCACGGTGCGGGTGCTGAGACTGGATCCGCCCCTCCGCCGGGCGATTGCAGGCAAACCCATGAAGCTGCAAGGCTTCGTCCGGGGGCTGGGGCGCGTTCGGCTCGAGCAGCAGGTGGCAGGGGGCACGTGGCGACGGGTGCGGCCCGTCAGGACACGCGCAGACGGCCGCTTCACGGTCACCGTCACACCTCGCAGGACGACCTCGTATCGGCTTGCCTCTGCGGCCGGCGCCGGTGGTGCGGTCACGCTAAAGACACGCTGAACCTTTCCTAACCCGGCCCTCACAGCGATCCGGCTACGGTGATCTGCGTGCGGCGGTTGACCCTCACCCTGGCGGCGTTCTTCGCCCTGCTCGTCTTCTCGAGCCCGGCCTCCGCCTCGCCGTACGCGCAGTACGGCATCCAGGACGACGCCTGGATCACGTACGGCCCGGGCACGCTCGAGAGCCGGCTCGACACCCTCGACAGGCTGGGCGTCGACCTCGTCCGCTACACGATCAACTGGCACGAAGCAGAGAAGCGCAAGGGCATCCGTGAGTGGGGAAGCGCCGACACCGTCCTGCGCGGGCTGAATGCGCACGGGATCGCTGCCGTCGTCACGCTCTACGGCACGCCCCGGTGGGCGAACGGCGGCCGGTCGTCGAACTGGGCGCCGACGAAGGGCGCCTCCTTCGCGAACTTCGCCGTCGCCGCGGCGAAGCGCTATCCCTTCGTGAAGAAGTGGCTGATCTGGAACGAGCCCAACCAGCGCCGCTGGCTGCGACCGACGACGCCGCGCACCTACGTCAAGCAGCTGCTGAACCCGGCTTTCTACGCCATGCACCGCGCCCGCCCCGGGATCAAGGTCGGCGGCGGCGTGACCGCTCCGCGCGGCGCCTACCGCGGCGTTTCGCCCGTCGGCTGGATCCGCGGCATGCGCGCCCACGGCGCGCGACTCGACGCCTACGCCCATCATCCGTACCCGCTCGGCCGCGGGGAGACCCCGTACACCGGCGGCTGCGGCCACTGCGAGACGATCACGATGGCCACGCTCGACCGGCTGCTGCGCGAGGTGGAGCGCGCGTGGGGCGGCAAGCGGATCTGGCTGACCGAGTACGGCTACCAGACGAATCCTCCCGATCGCGCCCTCGGGGTCTCGCGTGCGCTCCAGGCGCGCTACCACGCCGAGGCCTCGCGGCGGGTGTACGTGACTTCGCGCGTCGACCTGCTGATCCACTACCTCTACCAGGACGAGCCGTCCGCATCGCGCTGGCAGAGCGGTCTCATCTCCCACGGCGGGGTGGCCAAGCCTGCGCTCCGGGCGTTCTCGCTTCCGCTCGCGCAGGTCTCGCGGACGGGCGTTCGTACCGTCCTGTGGGGCCAGGTGCGACCGGAGCGGGGCGCACAGCGCTACATCCTGCAGCAGTACCGGAACGGCAACTGGCGCAGCGTGGACGGCGTCCGGCGGACGACGTCCCGCGGCTACCTCACGCGCACCGTGCGGGCCGGCCGCGGCGCGAAGTTCCGGATCTGGTACCCGGCCGACCGGCTCGCGAGCCCGCTGCTCACCGTCCGCTAGCTACCAGCCGGCCCGCTCGGCGAGCTCGCGGGCGTGCTCCTCCCCATAGAGGTGCGACAGCAGCACCGGCAGCCACTCGTAGCGCTGGCCGAAGGTCGCGCGCAGGTCCTCGAAGTGGGCGAGGAAACGGAGCGCATGAGCATCCAGGTCCGGTGGATCGAGACCCGATACCAGGGTCTGCACGAAGGTCTCGTCACCGGCGACGAGGGCGTGGTTCTCGTCCGAGACGAGCACGCCCCAGGCGCCGTCGCGTGAGAAGAGCGAGTTCTCGCGGATGAACGGGATCCCCTCGTACGGGTCGGCCTCGGTCAGATCGAGCTCCCAGTAGGGCCACTCGTCCTCGCCGAAGAGGTAGAGCTGGAGGTAGCAGGTGGTCTCGCCGAGCGACGCGGCCGCCGCGCGGATCGCGTCGAGCTCCCGGCCGGCGTGTGCGTAGGCCAGCGGGAAGAGCAGGCCGCGCGAGCCGACCTCGGCGAGGAACGGCTCCTCGTACGGATCGTCGCTCGCGAAGATGCGGTTCCGCGCCGGGGCGCCCGCCTCGCGCCACTCCTTCTGCGTCAGCTCGCGGGGCGGCATCAGGAGCGCCAGCCGGGCGGCCGGCGCTCGAGGAACGCACGCAGTCCTTCCTGCCCCTCGTCGCTCGTGCGCCGCTCGGCGATCCGCCGCGCCGTCTCCGTCGCGTCGGGGCGGTCGAGCACGAGCCGCTTCGCGTGTCGTGCCGCCCGCGGGCCGGCGCTGCGCAGCTCGCCCAGGACGGCGTCCACGGCGCCGTCCAGGTCGTCCGAGACCTCGTGCACGAGCCCGATCCGCAGCGCGGTGGCCGCGTCGAAGCGCTCGCCGGTGACGAAGTAGCGTCGCGCTGCGCTGACGCCGATCTTCGCGAGTGCGAAGGGCGAGATCACGGCCGGGATGATCCCGAGCTTGACCTCGGAGAAGGCGAACTGCGCGCCCCGGTCGGCGATCGCGATGTCGGCGCACGCGACGAGGCCCGCGCCGCCGCCGAGCGCATGCCCCTGGACGCGCGCGACCACGGGCGCGGGGCAGATGTCGATCGCCTCCAGCATCCGCCGTAGGGCAGTGGCGTCGGCGACGTTCGCGTCGTAGTCCAGCTCCACGGACGACCGCATCCACTCGACGTCGGCGCCGGCGCAGAAGCTCGGGCCGTCCCCGGCGAGCACCACCGCTCGAGCCTTGCCGACGTCGACGAACGCCTCGGAGAGCTCTGCGATCAGCGCCGCGTCGAACGCATTTCGCGTCTCGGGGCGCGCGAGCGTCACCCGCAACAGGTCGCCGTCGCGTTCGATCCTGAGGGCGCCCATGCGCGGAGATCCTTACAGAAGTCCCGAAAGCGCTTACGCCTTTCGGCGCTTGGCTTCACAAACCGGGCGTAGGTTCCGGCCATGCTCCTAGAACGGTGATCGGTGCGGCAGCGGCGGTGGCAGTGCTCGCAGGCATCGTCACGGACGGGGACGCCGCGTTCCCGGGCGCGAACGGCCGGATCGTGTTCGCGCGGGGTGCACCCTACGATTTAGGACAGTCGAGCCTCTATCTCCTGAACGCCGACGGAACGGGCCTCGTCCGGCTGACGCGCGGCTTCCAGCACGACGCACAGCCGTCCTGGTCGCCGAACGGCTCCAAGATCGCCGTTCGAGTCCACCGCGACGCGGCGACACCGACGTGTACGTCGTGGCGCCCGACGGGAGCGGCCTGAAGGAGCTCACGTTCTCGCGCGGCTTCGACGGCGACCCGGCCTGGAGCTCGACCGGCGGGGCGCTCGCGTTCGAGACGACGAGGAACGGCACGTTCGACGTGTACAGGATCGCCGCCGACGGCACCGGTGAGGCCCGGCTCACGAGCCTCCCCCGGCAACGACGCGGATCCCGCGTGGTCGCCGGACGGCCGCAGGATCGTCTTCATGAGCGACCGCTCGGGCAGCAGGCAGGTCTGGATCATGGACGCGGACGGCGGCGGACAGACCCAGCTGACGAGCGCCCCGAACATCGGCGGCGAAAATCCGAACTGGTCGCCGGACGGACGGAGCATCGTGTTCGACTCCGACCGCGACATCGCCGGCAACCTCGACATCTGGGCGATGGCCCCCGACGGCACCGGACAGACCCGGCTCACCGACAGCCCCGCTCTCGACGCCCTGCCGGCGTACGCGCCCAACGGTCGCTCGATCGTGTTCGTGAGCGACCGCACGGCCAAGGACAACCGTGAGTTCTTCGTGATGGCCGCGAACGGCTCCTCGCAGCGGCGGCTGCTGCGCGATCCGCGCCGTTGGGACATGTCTCCCGACTGGGGCAAGAGCGCAGGCCGCTCCCGGCTGCACGATCACGGGAACGATCAACGGCGACGATCTGACCGGGACGCCACGCCGGGACGTCATCTGCGGGCTCGGCGGCTCGGATCGGATCCGCGGGCTGGGCGGGGACGACCGGCTCGTCGGCGGCGCCGGAGCCGACCGGCTCGAAGGCGGCTCCGGCGCCGACACGCTCGACGCGCGCGATCGTCGCCGGGACGTCGTCGTCGGAGGCCCCGGGCGGGACACCGCGCTCGTCGACCGCAAGCTCGACCGGCTGACCGGCGTCGAGCGCACGCGCTGAGCCCCGCGACCTCCCGTTAGAGTCGGAGGATGCTTCGCGGAGCGCTGGCAGCCGCCGTCACCCCGCTGCGCGACGGGCGCCTGGACGAGGACGCCTTCGGGCCTTACGTGGGCTTCCTGGCCGCGGGCGGGCTGAACGGCATCCTGGCGCTGGGAACGACCGGCGAGGGGATCCTCTTCTCGGTCGAGGAGCGCCGACGCGGGCTGGAGCTCTTCGTGGCGGCGTCGGCGAACCTGCTTCAGGTCGCCGTCCACTGCGGGGCGCAGACGACGGCCGACACGGTCGCTCTCGCCGCGCACGCCGCCGAGGCCGGCGCGGACGCGGTCGCGGTGATCGGGCCGCCGTACTTCCAGCTCGACGAGCGCGCGCTCGTCGAGCACTTCGCGGCCGCAGCCGCTGCCTGCGCGCCGCTCCCGTTCTACGTCTACGAGTTCGAGCGCGCCAGCGGCTACGCCGTGCCGCTCCCCGTCCTGCACGAGCTACGCGAGCGGGCGCCGAACCTGGCGGGGCTGAAGGTCTCCGACGCTCCCTTCGACCGCTTCTCGCCGTACCTGATCGAGGGGCTCGACGTCTTCGTCGGGCCGGAGTCGCTCATCTTCGAGGGGCTGGAGGCCGGAGCGGCCGGCGCCGTGTCGGGCCTCGCGGCCGCGTTCCCGCGGGAGGTGGCGGACGTCGTCAACGCGCCGACGGCCGACGGTGCGGCCCGCCTCGGCGAGCTGCGCGCCGCCGTGGAGCGCTTCCCGCGCCACGCGGCGCTGAAGTTCCTGCTCGGCCAGTCGGGGCTGCCCGTCCGCGAGGACGTGCGGGCGCCGCTCCGGCAGCTCGCGGAGCTCGAGCGCGACGAGCTGCGGACGTGGCGCGCTTCGTCGTAGCCGGCGCGGGTGCGATCGGCGCCTCGATCGCGTACCACCTCGCTCTGGCGGGGGCGCGTGACGTGGTGCTGGCAGACACGGGCGAGATCGCAGGTGGGGCGACGGGGCGGGCGATGGGCGGCGTCCGCCAGCAGTTCACGACGGAGGCGGAGGTACGGCTCGCACAGGCGAGCGTCCGTCTCTTCTCGGAGCTCGGAGCGCCGCTCTTCCAGCAGGTCGGCTACCTCTTCCTCGCCACCACCGACGCCGGGTTGCGCGGAGCTCGAGGAGCGGCGCGAGCTGCAGGCGGAGCTGGGCGTTCCCGTGGAGCGTGTCGACGCGGGCTTCGTGCGCGGGCTGCGCACCGACGATCTCCTCGGGGCCGTGATCTGCCGCGAGGACGGGATCGCCGATCCTGCTGAGGTGACGCGGGAGCTCGTGCGGCGGGCGGCAGCACAGGGCGTGGAGGTGCGCGAGCACACGGACGCGCTCGGGCTGGAGGCCGAGACGCTCGTCGTCGCGTGCGGGGCTTCGTCCCGCGACGTGGCCGCGGCGCGGGCGGTCGAGCTCCCGGTCCGGCCGCTCGTTCGCCAGCTGGCGGAGGTCGGCCCGGTCGGCGGGCTGCCGGACGATCTGCCGATGACGATCGAGGAGAGCGGCTTCCATTTCCGGTCCGTCGGAGCCGATCGCCTGCGGCTGGCGATGGGGGAGACCGCGGCGCGCTGGGACGGGCCTGCCGAGGTGAGCGACGAGCTCGTCGAGGACTGGCGTGTGCGGCTCGCCCACCGCTACCCCGCCGCGGCTGGCGCACCCGTCGTCCGGGCCTGGGCCGGCTTCTACGACATGACGCCCGACGCCCACCCGATCATCGGCCCGGTCGGCGAGGGCGTGTACGCAGCGTGTGGCTTCTCCGGCCACGGCTTCATGCAGTCGCCCGCGGTAGGCGCGGCCGTGGCGGCGGAGCTGCTGGGGGAACCGCCGCTCGTCGAGCTGACGCCGTACCGGCTGGAGCGCTTCGAGCAGGGCGCGAGCTTCCCCGAGACGCTCGTGCTCTAGCGCGGCCGTCGAGGTAGGCCGTCATGGAGGCTTGTGTTGATCCAACACAAGCCTCTCTCGCCGCCGCGCCTCCGCGAGTCGCTCGATCGCCCGCCGCTGGTCGAGAACCAGCGAGGACGGCATCGACTCGAAGAGCCCGAGGACTGCATCGCGTGACGCCTTCCGCGCGTCGTGTCTGGCTCGTTCGGCGCGGACGAGCTCACGCACGACGTGATAACCCGGACGGCGCAGGCCGAGCTTCCAGGCCGCTTCGCCGACGGCACGCCACGTCTCGGCGATCGGGACGCCATCCTCGTCGAACGCGCCGACGAGGTCGCGGAGAGTCTGGCCGTGACGCGAGATCGCGAACCGCACGGCTTCCACGATGCCGACTCACCCGCGCAGCGGTGTGTCGATTCCCAACGATCGCCGAACGCGCTTGTGTTGGAACAACACAAGCTTTTCTTCGCCTTCAGATCCGCGTTGGGCGGTAGGCGGGGTCCGTCAGCCTTGCCAGGCGTAGAGCAGAAGCCCGATCGCGGCGAGTGCGGCGAGGCCGACCGCGACGCCGTTCGCGATCAGGAGCACCAGCAACGTTCGGTTCGCGGCCTGCGTGGTCGGCGTCGCGGCAGGCTTCGTCGTCACGCCTTCGCCGACCGACTCGCCCGTCCAGCCGATCGCGCTCGCAAGCGTTCCGGTGATCAGCTGGTTCAGGCTCGTGCCGTCGCGCTCGGCGATCTGCGCCAGCGCGCCGTGCAGCGAGCGCGGCATCCGCAGCAGCAAGCGTCCGCTCGGATCCGCGGCTCCGCGCGAGCGGCGCTCGGACCGAGCGGGCTCAGCCGGCGTGGGCTGTGCTGACGACGCGCCCATCTGCGAATTGTACGACTGTGCAACGGGTCGCACAATGCGTTGAAACCAGTATCACGCCGCGGGTCGGCCCAGTTCGACGCGCAGCTTGCCGAGCGACTCGCGCAACAGCCGCGAAACGTGGACCTGCGAGATGCCGAGCTCTGCGGCGATTCCGCGCTGGCTCAGGCCCCCGTAATACCGCAGGTGGACGATCTTCCGCTCCCGGCTCGGCAGCGCGCGCAGCCCGTCCGCCAGCAGCGCGCGATCCTCGCTTCGCTCGAGGCCCTGTTCCGCCGCCGCGTCGGGCCACAGCTCGATCGAGCGCTCCAGCGGCACCGGGAACCGCGCGGGCGTCTCCGGCTCCGCATCACGTGGGAGGCGGATCAGCGTGGCACGGTCCCGCAGGTGGTTCCTGATCTCGCCGGCGATCGTCGGCGCGGCGTACGCGCCGAGCGTGACTCCTCGAGCGGGATCGAAGCGGTCGACGGCCTTGATCAGGCCCACGGCGCCGACCTGGACGAGATCCTCGTGCGACTCGCCGCGATGGGCGAACCGGCGTGCGACGGCGCGGACGAGGGGCAGGTGCGCCTCGATCAGCTTCCGGCGTGCCTGCCGATCCCGGCGGTCGCACCATGCCTCGGTGAGCAGCTGCGCTTCGGTCGTCGTCACGACACTTCGACTATATCGCTCTCGAGAACGAAGTTCAAGCATGTATTTCGTGTGATTGTGCAGAGAGTGACGACAAAGAAACATGAAAATGAATCAACCATTGCGCGTCTGGATATTTCCCGTGCATGACGCGTGTGCGGCCGTCCAGGGCGCTCCGGACCCGGATCGGGCTCGGATTGGCCGTGTTCTGTCTCGCCGGCCCGGCCGTTGAGGTCGCGTCGGCAGAGGACGGTGGCTCGCTCGGCACCTCTCCGGAGCTCGCAGGTGGCGCGATCGAGGCCGCACTCGAGACCGTCGCCGCTCTCTCGAGTGCCGAGCCGGCCACCACGGATCCCTCCGAGGCCCTACCGACGGACGCCCTGGCCGCCGCCGCCGTCACCGAGGAGCCGCAGGCTCCCGTCGCACCGCCCATCGACACTCCCGCGCCGGACCAGCCGCCGCCGGCCCCGGAAGCGGTCACCGAGGCTCCTGCGCCCACTGAGACGCCCGTCGAGACGCCTACAGCGGTCTCGACGGAGCCGGTGGAGCAGGCAGCCACGCCCGTGACCGCATCCGACGCGCCTGCGGCGACGGAGGCAGTATCACCGGAGCCTGCTCCTGCTCCCGCTCCCGCAACGGCCACGCAGCTCCAGCCGGGGAACGTGAACGTGTCCATCCGCATCGACAGCCCGGGCGACAACGGCGCGGTCGAGCAGGTGAACGCGGCGATCGTCGCGGTCGGCGCGCCGCCCGCGGCCGCCGCTCCCGAGCAGTATCAGCCGGAGGCAGCGCAGTATCAGCCGTCGCAGACCCCTCCGCAGCCCTCCGCCGCGCCTCCGGCGAGCCCGGCCGCGGCTGCACCCACGTCGGGCTGGAACTGGACGTGGACCTGCGGCGGCGTGGTGACGGAGGTTCTGCCCGCTGGCGGCAGTAGCACTCTACCTACCGGAGAACTGGACCTGGAACTGGAACTGGAACTGCGGCGACGGTGGAACGGCAGATGGAAATAGCAATCCGGAAAACATCGGGCAGTATCACCCCGGAGTTACGCAGTATCAGCCGATCAATCTGAATATCTCGATTCGGATCAATAGTCCCGGTAACGACGGCTCCGTGACGCAGACCAATGTCGCGGTCGTCGTGATCGCGCCGCCGGTCATCACGGTGCCCACGCTGCCGCTGCCGGTATCTACGCTTCCCTTCCCGGGCTCGGACGACGCGGCGGCGGCCGCGGGCACGGCGGTTGCAGCGCCGGTGCTCGAGCTCGCCGGCGTCGAGCTCTCGGTGTTCGCCGAGGCAGCAGACGTCAGCCGAGTGGATCTTCCGGGGCTCGTCGGCCCCGTTCGGCGTCGACGACGCAGCCGCTCGGCGCGCCGAGCGCGACTCCGTCGTGGTGCAGCCGGCGCGCGAGCGCGAGACCGACGCGTCGGCGGCACGGACCGCGCCGCGGTACCTCACCAGCACTTCCGCGTTGGGCCTGCGCGCCGTCGCGGTCGTTCGCGCTCAGGAGAGCGTGCGACCCGACCGGCCCGCCCGCTCGAAGACACCGCGGAAACCCTCCCGGCGCCCTGCACCGCCCATGCGGGCGCCGGTTCTTGCATCAGGCTTTGCCGGGGCTTCCCCCGGCGGGACCGACGGCGGCGGTTGGCCGCTTCTCGCGTTGCTGCTCGTTCCGTTCTCCCTCGCGCTTGTCGACAGCACGAGGCGGATGGGGCGAGACGCAGCCCTCCCCGCGGCAGCGGAGCTCAGCACACGCCGCGATCGCCCCGGCTAACCCTCTCCCTCTCTCTAGAGCCGTGGGACGAAGACCGTCCCAAGTCCTTAGATGTTTCGAGAAGGAGAAGGTTGATGAGACATCGACTCGTGGTGCTTGCCATAGCCATGCTCGCGCTCCTCGTGAGTGCCGGGCAGGCCGTGGCGAGCGACGAGGGAGGCCCTGCGCAAGCGGCCGGACAGGTCGCCGACGGCGGCCAGGCTGCCGGCGCGCTCTCGGGCGCGTCGCAGAGTCATCCCGGTAACCAGAACATCTCGGTCCGCGTGCTGAGCCCGGGTAACGCCGGCAACGTCACGCAGACCAACGCCGTCAGCTCCAACGCGACGGCGGGAAACGCGAACATCACCGGCCAGTCGGCCGGCCAGACCCAGAGCGGCTCTTGCGGCTGTGAGGGTGGAACGCAGGCGATCGGCCAGTCGGCAACGAACGACCAGGCCGCAGCCGCGCTCTCGCTCGCCACGCAGGCGAACGCGAGCAACACGAACATCCCCGTGCGTGTCCTGAGCGACGGCAACGACGGTTCCGTCGAGCAGACGAACAGCGTCGAGTCCGACGCCACCGCCGCGAACATCAACGCGACGGGCCAGTCCGCCGATCAGAGCGGTGCTGGTGGTTCGGGCACGCAGGCGATCGGCCAGTCGGCCGACAGCGAGCAGGACGCCGCAGCGGCGTCCAAGGCCGAGCAGACCGGTGCGAAGAACACGAACATCTCCGTTCGCGTTCTCAGCCCCGGCGACGACGGCGACGTCTCGCAGTCGAACACGGTCGAGTCCGACGCCACGGCGGCGAACCTGAACCTGACCGGGCAGCACGCCGGCCAGACTCAGTCCGGCGCCGGTGGGACGCAGGCGATCGGCCAGTCGGCAAAGAGCGACCAGGGAGCTGCTGCTCTCTCGGCCGCCAAGCAGGACGGGGCGAGCAACACGAACGTGCCCGTGCGCGTTCTGAGCCCCGGCAACGGCGGATCCGTCACGCAGACGAACAGCGTCGAGTCGGATGCGACCGCGGCGAATCTGAACGCGACCAAGCAGGACGCGGATCAGACTCAGTCCGGTCACGGCTGCGGCTGCTCGTCCGACGGGATCCAGGCGATCGGTCAGTCGGCCAAGAACGACCAGGCCGCGATCGCTCTGTCCGCCGCACTGCAGTCCGGCGCGTCGAACACCAACTCGCCGGTTCGTGTCGACAGCAAGGGCGACGACGGTGACGTCTCGCAGAAGAACAGCGTCGATTCAGACGCAACGGCGTTGAACCTGAACGGCCTCCACCAGGACGCCGATCAGACCCAGTCCGGTGGCAGCAGCGCCAGCAAGTGCTGCGAGTCGGGTGGGACGCAGGCGATCGGCCAGTCGGCCGAGAGCAGCCAGGGCGCGCTCGCCGCGTCGCTGGCGGCGCAGGTCGCCGGTCACGACAAGTGCGGTTGCTCGTCGGGTGGGAACAGCAACACGCCCGTGCGGGTCGACAGCAAGGGTGACGGCGGCTACGTCGATCAGTCGAACAAGGTCGAGTCGGATGCGACCGCGGCGAACCTGAACCTGACCGGGCAGGATGCCGATCAGACTCAGGGCGGCGCCGGTGGCACCCAGGCGATCGGCCAGTCGGCCAAGAACGAGCAGGCCGCGGCCGCGTTGTCGGCGGCGTTGCAGTCGGGCGCGTCGAACAGCAACACGCCCGTGCGTGTCGACAGCAAGGGTGACGACGGTTCCGTCGACCAGTCGAACAAGGTCGACTCGGACGCGACGGCACTGAACATCAACCTGACCAAGCAGGACGCCGACCAGTCCCAGTACGGCCACGCGTGTGGTTGTGAGTCCGGTGGGACGCAGGCGATCGGTCAGTCGGCTGAGAGCAGCCAGGGCGCGCTGGCCGCGTCGCTGGCGGCGCAGGTCGCCGGTCACGACAAGTGCGGTTGCTCGTCGGGTGGGAACAGCAACACGCCCGTGCGGGTCGACAGCAAGGGTGACGGCGGCTACGTCGATCAGTCGAACAAGGTCGAGTCGGATGCGACCGCGGCGAACCTGAACGCGTTGAAGCAGGACGCGGATCAGGATCAGTCCGGTTCCGGTGGCATCCAGGCGATCGGCCAGTCGGCCAAGAACGATCAGGCCGCGGCCGCGTTCTCGGCGGCGTTGCAGGCGGGCGCGTCGAACAGCAACACGCCCGTGCGAGTCGACAGCTACGGCGACGACGGTGACGTCGATCAGTCGAACAAGGTCGATTCGGACGCAACGGCGCTGAACGCCAACCTGACGAAGCAGGATGCCGATCAGAAGCAGTGGGGCAGCAAGGAATGCGGCTGCCACGACGGGATCGGGATCCAGGCGATCGGCCAGGAGGCGAAGAACGAGCAGTCCGCCGCGGCACTGTCCGCCGCGCTGCAGTTCGGAGCGAGCAACTCGAACGCTCCGGTGCGCGTCGACAGCCCCGGGTACGGCGGCGAGGTCGACCAGAAGAACAGCGTCGAGTCGGACGCGACGGCTGCGAACCTGAACGCGCTCCATCAGGACGCGGATCAGAAGCAGGCCGGCGGTGCTGGGATCGCCATCCAGGCGATCGGCCAGTCCGCCTCGAACCACCAGGGCGCGCTCGCGCTGTCCGCCGCGCTGCAGTTCGGCGCGTCGAACAGCAACACCCCGGTGCGGGTCGACAGCAAGGGCGACGACGGCGACGTCTCGCAGAAGAACAGCGTCGATTCCGACGCGACGGCGCTGAACATCAACCTGACCGGGCAGGACGCCGATCAGGAGCAGTCGGGCCGCAAGGAGTGCGGTTGCGACTCGATCGGCATCCAGGCGATCGGCCAGGAGTCGAAGAACGAACAGGGCGCACTCGCCGCCTCGTTGGCCGCACAGGTCTTCGGGCACGGGAAGTGCGGCTGCTCGTCGGACGGGAACTCCAACACGCCCGTGCGTGTGGACAGCCCCGGCTACGAGGGCTCTGTCGACCAGTCGAACACGGTCGACTCGGACGCCACGGCGGCCAACCTGAACCTGCTCGGGCAGCATGCCCGGCAGCATCAGGGCGGCGGCGGCGGCACCCAGGCCATCGGCCAGTCGGCGAAGAACCGCCAGGCGGCGTTCGCGCTGTCGGTGGCGCTTCAGCTGGCCGCGTTCAACAGGAAGCCGCTGCTGGCCGAGTAGAGCCGCGCAGCGAACGACCCGCAGGCCGGTTCCGGCCGGCCTGCGGGTCACATCGTGCTCATTGACACAGATCGGGGCGAGTACTACCGTCCAAAGTCGTAGGAGCGAGTGGGGGGCTGCCGCCAGTGCCCGAATGGAACAGCAGATCGCTGCGGCGATTCGGCCCCGTAGGGGCGCTCGGTATCGCCGGTGTCGCGTGTCTCGCGGGTCTCGCGCCGGTCGCGTCCGCGGCGGACGCGCCTGCCCCGGATCCGCCGCCGCTCGCGGTCGCGCCGGATCCGCAGCCTTCGAAGCCGGCCGTGGCGCCGCCACGCCGCCCGCGTGAGGCGCCGGTGGTCTCTCGAGCATCGGTCGTGCAGAGCGTCACTCCCGCTCCGGTCGTGACGGCTCCTCCGGCCCCAGTCGTGCAGAAGCCCAAGCGCGCGGTCGTGAAGAAGCAGCGGCCGGCGCGGAAGGCAGCCGGTCGCGAAGCAGCCCGAACCGGTCGCCTCGCCGTCGTGGGTCGTGACGCCGTCACACACGGCGCCCCGGGATGCGTGGCCGGTGCCGCGCGCAGCATCGCCGTGCCCGAGGCGGACGTGCTCCAGCGTGGCCGCTTCGCGCTCGCCGGAGTCGTGCTCGCACTCGTGGCCGTCGGCGGCGGCGTCCTGCTGGGCGTCGGCGGGAAGAGCTTGAAGGATGCAACGACGTGAACGCGCGCGCGCTGCCGGCTCCCTCTGTTGTTCGTGCTGGTCTGAGACGGTCGACGATCACGATGCTTGCCGTCGCCGGAGTGCTTGTGCTCGCGCCCGCCGGCTGGGCCAGCCCCACGGTCAGCTTCAACATCACGGGCACGGCCGGAACGAACGGCTGGTTCAGGAGCAACGTGACGATTCACTGGACCGTGACGGAGATCGAAAAGGTGACGTCGAGCTCGGGCTGCGAACTCGGGCAACTGGTTACGAACGAGGGGCAGACCTCGCACACGTGCACAGTCCAGTTCGTCGGCGGCTCTTCGCAGGCAACGGCGACACCGAAGATCGACAAGACGGCGCCGGCGGTCGCGGGTGCAACGCCCACGCGCGCGCCGGACTCGAACGGCTGGTACAACCGCCCGGTTGGCGTTGCCTTCACCGGGTCGGATGGTGTCTCCGGAATCGCCTCCTGCACGACTCCGACCTACGGGTCCGCAGACGGAGCGCTGGTCTCTGTCGCCGGCACCTGCACCGACGTGGCTGGCAACACGAGCGCACCTGTTGGATTCGCGCTCAACTACGACGCGACGCCGCCGTCTGTCGCCGCTGCGGCGGACCGCCCGCCCGACGGCAACGGCTGGTATCGGAAGCCGCTCATCGTTACTTTTAGCGGCGCCGACGCCGCGTCCGGTGTTGAGGCGTGCACCCAGCCGACGCGGTATGCCGGCCCGGACAGGGCGACGGTCGGGATTGCGGGATCGTGCCGCGATCGTGCCGGGAACACCGCCGCGGCGAACCTCACCGCGAACTATGACGCGACGGCACCGAAACTCGCCGGAGTCGGGATCAAGCTTGCGGAACGGAATGCGCGTCTCAGTTGGAAGAAGCCCAAGGACACCGTCCTCGTCAGGATCGACCGGACGCCCGGGGTGAACGGCCACAAGAAGACACGCGTCTACAAGGGGACTGGTGAGTCGTTCGTCGACCGCACTGTTCGCAAGGGCGTCCGGTACCGGTACGAGCTGACCGCGACTGACGCTGCGGGCAACCTGGCTGGGACGGCCGTCACGACCGACGCGACCCCGACGCTGCACGCGCCCGCCGCTGGCGCTGTCGTGCGCAAGCCGCCGACCCTCAGGTGGGAGTCGTTCAAAGGTGCTCGCTTCTACAACGTCCAGCTCTTCCGGAACGGCGTCAAGGTGCTCAGCCTCTGGCCCACGAAGCCCCGGCTGCACCTACCGAAGACGTGGCGGTACGGCGGCAAGAAGCAGGCGCTGAGGCCAGGCAGCTACCGCTGGTTCGTCTGGCCCGCGCTCGGGACGCGGGCGCAGCCGCGCTACGGCCGCCCCCTCGTGAGCAGCTCCTTCGTCATGAAAGGAGGGCCCTAGCGACAGTTCCATCTTGGTGACGAGCTCGTGACGTGGAGGTACGGGAGATGCGTGAACCCCGAGAACGGATCGTCACTGCGGCACGGAGAGCGCGTCCGTCGAGCGCGGTACGTTTGTGCGTGCTCGCGCTGGCTAGCTACTGGATCTTCCTGCCAACCGCAGGCGCCGACCACGACACGAGTGCACCCGTCGTCAGCTTCACGCTCACTGGCACGACCGGGACCAACCAGTGGTTCAGGAGCAATGTCACGATTCGCTGGAGCGTGGTGGATCCGGAGGGGGTCACTTCGACGGCCGGGTGCGAGATCGCCCAGCTCGTCACCACCGAGGGCACGTCGAGCCATACCTGCACCGCAACGAGTCACGGCGGCACGGCGTCCTCGACGTCGACGCTGAAGATCGACAAGACGCTCCCGAGCGTGCCCGTCGGCGCCGCGGCGCGGTCGCCGGACTGGAACGGCTGGTTCAACCAGCCCGTCTCGGTGACCTTCGCCGGCACCGATGGGGTGTCCGGGATCGCCACCTGCTCAGGCGGCGTCTACAACGGTCCGGACTCGGCGACCGCGTCTCTGCCCGGCACCTGCACGGACCGGGCGGGTAACACGAGCAGCGGCGCCTTCGCGCTCGCATACGACGCGACCGACCCGACTCCGATTGCGACTGCGAGCCGGGCGCCCGATGCGAACGGCTGGTACCGGAGTCCGCTCTCCGTCAGCTTCACGGGTACCGACGCCGTCTCCGGCGTCGCCTCGTGCAGCGCTGCCGCGGGGTACGGCGGGCCCGACGCGGCGAGCGTCTCGCGCTCCGGCTCGTGCACGGACCGGGCCGGGAACGCGAGCAACCCGGTCGCGCTGACGTTCAAGTACGACTCGACGGCGCCGCAGGCGACGGCGGCGGCGAGCCGGGCTCCGGATGCGAACGGCTGGTACAACCGCTCGCTCTCGATCTCCTTCGCGCAGGCTCCGGGAGACCTCTCCGGCCTGGGCTCTGCACCCCGCAGCGTCCTACAACGGGCCGGATGCAGCGAGCGTGTCGCGTTCCGGCACCTGCACCGACGCGGCTGGGAACACGAGCGCCGCAGCGACGGCGAGCTTCAAGTACGACGCGACTGGGCCGACTGCCCTCACGGGCACGCTCGCCCGCGCTGCGGACTCGAACGGCTGGTACAACCACTCGATTGCGCTGACGGTGACCGGCACGGACGTTCTCTCCGGCATCGACACGTGCCCGGGCGGAAACTACGTCGGCCCGGACTCGGCGACCGCGTCCGTCGCGGGCAGCTGCAGGGATCTGGCGGGCAACTCGAGCTCTCTCTCGGTCGCGCTCAAGTACGACTCGACGGATCCAACGGCGACCGCGACCGCGAGCCGCCCACCCGACTCGAACGGCTGGTACAACGAGCCGCTCTCGGTCTCGTTCGCACAGGCTGCCGGGGATCTCTCGGGTCCCGGCTCGTGCAGCGCGGCGGCGACCTACGGGGGGCCAGACATCGGCAGCGTCTCGCGGTCTGGCACCTGCACGGATCAGGCCGGGAACACGAGCAACCCGGTCACGCTCACGTTCAAGTACGACGCCACGGCCCCGCAGGCGGTCGCCTCGGCGAGCCGAGCGCCGGATGCGAACGGTTGGTACAACCACTCGCTCACCATCTCGTTCGCGCAGGCGCCGGGTGATCTCTCGGGGGCGGGCTCCTGCACCGCGGCAGCGGCGTACGGCGGGCCTGACAGCGCCGGGGTCGCGCGGTCCGGGAGCTGCACGGACGCGGCCGGAAACCCGAGCGCCCAGGTGACCGCGTCGTTCAAGTACGACGCGACCGCGCCGACGGGAGTCTTCGGCTCGCTCGCGCGAGGCGCCGACGCGAACGGCTGGTACAACCACCCGGTCGCGCTGGCGGTGACCGGGACGGACGCGGTCTCCGGCATCGCGTCGTGTGGCAGCCCGAGCTACGCAGGCCCGGACTCGACGACGGCCTCGATCGCCGGCGGCTGCACCGACCGGGCGGGGAACTCGAGCGCGTCCGTGTCGGCGGGATTCAAGTACGACGCCACGCCGCCGGCCGCGACCGGCGCGCCGACGCGCACGCCGGATGTGAACGGCTGGTTCAACCGGCCGGTGACCGTCGCCTTCACCGGCGCGGATGCGCTCTCGGGAATCGCCTCCTGCGGGGAGCAGACGTATTCGGGGCCGGACTCGGCCACGGCCTCGATCGGCGGCGGTTGCACCGACAACGCCGGAAATGCGAGCTCGCCCGGCGCCTCGACGTTCCGGTACGACGCGAGTGGGCCGGGGGTCGCGGTCGTACCCGCGCGCCTGCCCGACGGAAACGGCTGGTACAGCCGGCCGGTCGGGATCGTGGCGAGCGGGGCCGACGCGGTCTCGGGTGTCGCCTCCTGCAGCGCCCCCACGTATTCGGGCCCGGACAGCGCTGGGGCCGCGGTCGGAGCGACCTGCACCGACAACGCCGGCAACGCGAGCACCGCGGTCGCGACCGTGAAGTACGACACCGCCGCGCCTGTCGTCTCCGCCAGCCCGGACCGCACCCCGGACGGCCGCGGCTGGTACCGGCGGCCCTTGACGGTCACCTTCCACGGCTCCGACGCACTCTCCGGGATCGCGTCGTGCACCGCGCCGTCGCGCTACACCGGACCGGATCGAGGGTCGGTCGCGCTCGCCGGCAGCTGCCGCGACGGGGCCGGGAACCAGGCCGAGGCGACACACGCGTTCCGCTTCGACGCGACGGCGCCGGCGCACAGCAAGCTCACCGCCGAGGGGTCGAAGGGGATGGTCCGGCTCGGCTGGCAGCGCTCGGCGGACGTGGTCGACGTCGAGCTCGTGCGCCGACCGGGGGTGAACGGAGCGCGCAGCACGGTCGTCTACCGCGGTGCCGGCCGCAGCTTCGTCGATCGGACGGTGCGCGACGGCGTCCGGTACCGGTACGAGCTCAGCGTGGGCGACGAGGCGGGCAACCAGGCCGAGTCTGCCGTGACCGCGACGCCGCGGCCGCCGCTCTACCGCCCGGCCCCCGGCGCCGTCGTGCAGGCACCGCTCGTGCTCGCCTGGGACCCGGTCGAAGGCGCGCGGTTCTACAACGTGCAGCTCCTCCGCGAGGGCGTCAAGATCCTGAGTGCCTGGCCACGGGTCGCAACCCTGCGCGTCGGCGGGACCTGGCGCTACCTCGGCAAGAAGCGGGCGCTGGAGCCGGGCGACTACCGCTGGTTCGTCTGGGGCGCCATGGGCACGCGCGAGCGGCCGCGCTTCGGCCGCCCCCTCGGCTCGAGCACGTTCACCGTGCGCAGGCGCTGATCACTCGAAGGCGAGGCCGAGGCGGGAAAGCTCGTCGTCTTCGAAGCGGCCCTCGATGCTCGCCTCGAGGTCGAACTCCTCCACGAGCTCGGGCTCCTTTCCGATCAGCTCGCGCACGCGGCCCGGGAGCTGCTGGTCGGCCGCCTCGCGCGACTCGAACAAGTAGAAGGCGCCCCAACGCTCGCCGAGCGCGTCCGAGATCCAGGCCTTGAAGCGCAGGCCCTCGACCTCGGCGAACGCGTCGACGGACTCGTCGCGGAGGTACCGTCGCAGCTCCTCGATCGACGTCTTCGAGTCGGAGAGGTTCCAGAGCACGATCCGGACGACCACGTCTAGGTCGCTCTCACCTTGGCGAGCGTCGCCTTCGCCTGCCTGAGCACGTCGGCCTCCTCGTGTCCGAAGTCGTCCATGTACGAGTGCAGCGCCGCCTCGAGGACGCGGAGGTCCTCGGCGTCTAGCCCGATTCCGCGGGGCTGCTCGAGCCGGTCGACGATGAAGCGCGCGTACCAGGTCGGCCAGTCCTCGTCGGCGCGTCCGAGCTCACGCTCGTACTCGGCGTGCGCCGCCTCGGCTGCGCGTAGCTCGTCAGCCAGCTGTTCAGCTGTGATTGCCATCGTTCCTCCTCACATGCGAAAGATGCCGAAGGTGGACTCCGGGATCGGCGCGTTCAGAGCCGCTGAGATCCCGAGCGCCAGGACGCGGCGTGTGTCGAGCGGGTCGATGATGCCGTCGTCCCAGAGCCGCGCGGTCGAGTGGTACGGGTTCCCCTCGGCCTCGTACTTCGGCGCGGATCTCGTCCGGGTCGGAGTCGCCGACCATCGACAGCACCGTCGCCGCCTGCTCGCCGCCCATCACCGAGATGCGTGCGTTCGGCCACATCCAGAGCTGCCGCGGCTCGTAGGCCCGCCCGCACATGGCGTAGTTGCCTGCCCCGAACGAGCCGCCGGTGACGACCGTGAACTTGGGCACGTCGGCGCAGGCCACCGCCATCACGAGCTTCGCGCCGTCGCGCGCGATCCCGCCCTCCTCGTACTCCTTGCCGACCATGAAGCCGGTGATGTTCTGCAGGAACACGAGCGGGATCCGCCGCTTCGCCGCCAGCTCGATGAAGTGCGCCCCCTTCTGCGCCGACTCGGCGAAGAGGACGCCCTTGTTGGCGAGGATCGCGACGGGATAGCCCTCGATGCGGGCGAAGCCGCAGACGAGCGTCTCGCCGTAGAGCGCCTTGAACTCGGCGAAGCGCGAGCCGTCGACGAGGCGCGCGATCACCTCGTGCGGCGTCGAGCTCGTGCTTGAAGTCCTCGGGGACCAGGCCGTAGAGCTCGCGGGGGTCGAGCGCCGGCGGCTCCGGCGGCGCGACGTCCCACGGCACGTCCTTCCGCCGGTGCAGGTTGCGCACGATCTGCCGCGCCAGCGCGAGCGCGTGCTCGTCAGAGGTCGCGTAGTGGTCGGCGACGCCCGAGCGGCGTGCGTGCACGTCGGCGCCGCCGAGCTCCTCGGCGGTGACGTCCTGCCCGGTCGCCGCCTTCACGAGCGGAGGGCCGCCGATGAAGATCGTGCCCGTGCCCTTGACGATGATCGTCTCGTCGCTCATCGCTGGCACATAGGCGCCGCCCGCGGTGCACGAGCCCATCACGACGGCGATCTGCGGGATCCCGGCCGCGGAGAGGCGCGCCTGGTTGAAGAAGATGCGCCCGAAGTGGTCGCGATCCGGGAAGACCTCGTCCTGGAGGGGCAGGAACGCGCCGCCGGAGTCGACCAGGTAGAGGCACGGAAGCCGGTTCTGCGCCGCCACCTCCTGCGCGCGCAGGTGCTTCTTCACCGTCAGGGGGAAGTAGGAGCCGCCCTTGACGGTGGCGTCGTTCGCGACGATCACGCACTCCTGGCCCTCGACGACGCCGATCCCGGTGACGATCCCGGCTGACGGGGCCGCGCCGTCGTAGAGCTCCCAGGCGGCGAGCGCGTTCAGCTCCAGGAACGCAGAGCCGGGGTCGACGAGCCGGTCGATCCGCTCGCGCGCCGGCAGCTTGCCCGCGCGAGCGATGGCGCTCGAGCGCCTTCTCGCCGCCGCCGGCCGCGACTGCGGCGCTGCGCTCGCGCAGCTCGGCCACGAGCTCCTCCATCCGCTGCTCGCGTGCGGCGAAGGCGTCGTCGCGCTCGAGCTGCGAGGTCAGCAGGCCCACGGGACGGAGACTAACGCCGCGGGCGGTGGACAACTTCCTGCCCGGGCGGGATTCGACGTGAGCCCTGGACGAGCGCAGCCTCAAGTCACATGCTCTAGCTGACGTCACCGAAGGGGAGAGCGGGGAGGATGCGGAGGATCGTCGGTGCCGCGGCAGGGGCCGCGGCTGCGTGCCTGGCGCTGGCGCCGGTCGGTGCCGCGCGCACGGACGGTGGCCCCGGTGCGAGCGGACGGCAGCCGCCGTCGCGGACGCCCACCACGAACCCGCGCCTGGAATCGGCACTCGCGGTGCTCGTGTCCGTCGCCGCGGACGACGGCGCGGCCCAGGCTCTCGCGGCGGCACGGCGCGGGGGGCTCGACACGGCGAGGGGAGGTGTGCGGGTCGTCGTCGAAGGGATGTCCGCCGCCGCCCGCGCGGCGGTGGAGTCGAGCGGGGGCGTCGTCGAGGGGGCCGTGGGTGGGCTGACCGAGGCGCTCGTTCCGCCCTCGGCGCTGGCCGAGCTCTCGCGCGCAGGGGGCGTCGACGGCGTCCGCGCCCCGTTCGCCGCGGTCCCGTTGGCGACCCAGAGCGAGGGCGTGGCCACCACCGCGGCGGTCGACTGGCACGCCCGGAACCTGCGGGGCGCGGGGGCGAAGGTCGCCATCATCGACGTCGGGTTCGCCGGGTACCACGACCGCATCGCCGCGGGGGAGCTTCCGCCGACTCTGGCCGCCCGGGACTTCTGCGGCGGCGCGATGGGGCTCCGGACCCGCATGGGACGGCGGTCGCGGAGATCGTGCACGAGATGGCGCCTGCGGCGCAGCTGAGCCTGATCTGCATCGAGACGGAGGTCGATCTCGCGCAGGCGGTGGAGTACGTGAAGGCCAACGGGATCACGATCGTGAACCATTCCGTGGGCTGGCTGAACACCGCTCGGGGCGATGGGTCCGGAGCTGCGGGAACGCCGGACGCACTCGTCGCGGACGCCCGCGCCAACGGTGTCCTCTGGATCAACTCCGCCGGCAACTCGGCGCTCGCGCACTGGAGTGGCCCGTTCTCCGATCCGGACGGCAACCGGCGTCACAACTTTGCGGGCTCGGACGAGGGCAACTCGCTCGCGCTCGCGCCCGGCAAGCTGATCTGTGGCTTCCTCAAGTGGGACGCCTGGCCGGTCACGGATCAAGACTTCAGCCTCTATCTCGAGCTGAACGGGATGCCGGTGGCGTGGTCGTTCGAGCCCCAGGACGGAGCACATCCGCCGGCCGAACGGGTCTGCTACTCGAACGGCAGCTCGGCCACGCAGACCGTCTCCTTCGTGATCGAGCGCGTCGGCGACGCCACGACGCCCCGGTTCGACCTCTTCGTCTCGATCGGCGGCCTCCTCCAGTACGGCTCACCGGCCGGCAGCATTCTCGAGCCCGCGACCTCGCCGCACGTGTTCACTGTGGGCGCGATCTGCTGGCAGAGCAGCGCGCTCGAGCCGTACAGCTCGCGCGGACCGACGATCGACGGGCGTGTGAAGCCCGACCTCGCGGCTCCCTCCGCGGTGAGCTCTGCCCAGTACGGGCCGTTCTCGGCGTGCGCGACCTCTGCGTTCACGGGTACCTCGTCCTCGGCGCCTCACGTCGCCGGGGCCGCGGCGCTCTGGAAGGGCCTACTGCCCCTCTCCTCTGTGAACGACCTGCGCGCGATGCTGCAGGCGGATGCGGCCGATCTCGGTCCGTCCGGGATCGACTCGACCTACGGGGCAGGGAGGCTGCGGCTGCCGACGTCGACGGCCACGGCGACCACGCTGGCAGGCGCCGGCTCCGCGACGAAGACGACGGCGCCGGTCGCGGCGACCGTGAATGCGCGCGGGCTGCCCACGACGTTCGTCTGGCAGTACGGCACCGCCCCCGGGACGTACGGCGCGGAGACGGCGCCCGTTGCCGCCGGCAGCGGCCGGACCGACACCTCCTACGCGCACGTCCTGACGGGGCTCTCGGCTGCGCGGACGTACTACTACAGGGTCAAGACGACGAATCTGTTCGGCGTCTCCTACGGCGCGGAGCGGAGCGTGACGACCCTGGCCGCCCAGCCCCCGACGGTCTCGCTCGGTGCGCCGGTGATCGGGGCGACGCGCGCGACCATCGTCGGAGCCGTGAACCCGAACGAGACCGCGACGACCTATTTCATCCAGTGGGGCAGGACCCCGCCTACGAGCTGGGGCAGACGGCGCGGATCGCGATCGGCGGCGGCGTCCACGACGTGCCGATCAGCCAGACGCTGACCGGCCTCGTTCGGAACACGGTCTATCGCTACCGGGTAGTCGCGGAGAGCGCCGACGGCACGACCGACAGCGGCGAGCGAGTCTTCACGACCGCCGTCGAGGCGGCCCCCACGGTTACGACTGGAGCGGCGACGTCGCTGACGTCGTCGTCCGCACAGGTCGCGGGCGTCGTCAATCCGCGGGGCGAGCAGACGACCTACACCGTGCAGTACGGCCCCACGGCCGCGTACGGCGCCCAGTCGGCGCCCGTCGCCGTCGGCTTCGGCAGCGCGCCGGTGGATGTCGCGACGACCATCGGCGGCCTCGCGGCCTCGACGACCTACCACTACCGGATCGTCGCGTCGAATGCGGTCGGGACGACCCACGGGCTCGACGCCACCCTGACCACCGGTGCCGCCCCGCCGGGTGGCGGCGGCGGAGGCGGAGGTGGCGGTGTGGCCGGCGATGTCGAGGTGTCGTTCGCGGCGTCGAGCCTGACGCCGGCTGTGAACGAGGTGGTCGAGGTGCGCGTGTTCGTTCGCAACAAATCTCAGAACCTGGCTGCGGCGGGTTTGCGCGCCGCGATCGGGCTGCCGGTGGGAACGACGCTGCTCGGCCCGCCCGCCTTCGATCGTGGCTCGGGGTGCACTGGCGCGGCGTCGCTGGACTGCAACCTGGACTATCTCCCAGGGGCGACGACGAGCGTGCTCCGCTTCTCGCTCAACGTCGGAGCTGCAGGGCGGAAGTCGATCTCGGTGGCCTTGACGAGCACGGCGGATCCTGACCAGGCGAACAACACCGGCGTCCTTGCGCTGGACGTCAGCGGCGGCCAGGGCCCGACCTCCCTGACAGCGGCCGTGTCTCCGCGCGTCCGTGCCGGGAACAGCCGGGCGAACGTCCTGAACGGGACGAGCGGCCCCGACCTCCTGCGCGGGCTCGGCGGTGACGACTGGCTCCTCGGGCTGGGCGGCGCGGACAAGCTCTTCGGCGGCGCCGGGAACGACCACCTCGTCGGCGGCCCGGGCCGGGACGTCCTCGACGGCGGCACCGGCAAGGATCGGATCGAGGCTCGAGACAGGGCCCGTGACGTGATCCGCTGCGGGCCCGGGCGCGACGCCGTGATCGCCGACCGGGTCGACTCCGTCGCCCGGACCTGCGAGGTCGTCCGCCGCGGCTGAACCACGACGCGGCTGCTCTCCACGGCTACCGTCCCGTGGTGGTCGTCCTCGTGCACGGGCTCGGAGTGGGGCAGCGGTACTTCGAGCCGCTTGCGCGAGAGCTCGGACCGGGCCTCCTTCGGCCTGAGCTCAGCCAGGCCGGTCCGATCCCTGAGCTCGCCGGGCAGCTCGAGCAGCACCTGGACGAGCCCGCGGCGCTCGTCGCGAACTCGATGGGTTGCCAGATCGCGACCGAGCTCGCCCTGCGGCGGCCCGACCTCGTCACCGCGCTCGTGCTGATCGGCCCGACCGTGGACGCTCGGACGCACAGCCTCGTCCGGCACCTGGGACGGCTCGCGGCCGACGCCTGGTTCGAGCCCTTCGCGCTCACCAGGATCGTGCTCTCCGACTACGCGACGTTCGGCCTCCTACCGCTGCTGCGCCAGGCCCGCTACGCGCTCGACGACCGGATCGAGGAGCGCCTGCCGCGAATCGACGTCCCCGCCGTCGTCGTGCGCGGGGTGCACGACACGATGTCGCCGCCCGAGTGGGCACACCAGGCGGCCTCACTGCTGCCGCAGGGCCGGCTCGTGACGATCGCCGGCGCGGCCCACGCCGTCCACTTCTCGCATCCGCGTGAGGTGGCGGAGGCGATCAGGGCTCTGCCAGGAATTCCAGCAGCTCGCGGCTGAGCTCGGCCGGCCGGTCGACCATCGGCACGTGTCCCGCGTCGAGCACGCGTAGACGCCCGTCCGGAAGTGCCCGTGCGAGCTCCTGCGCGTGTGCGAGCGGGACGAGGTGATCCTTGCGGCCTGCCAGGACGAGCGTCCTGACACGGACTGCGGCCAGATCGGCCCGGGCGTCCGCTGCGAGCAAGGCCCGCGTGGCGGTTCCGATCGTCACCGGCCCGGAGCGGGCGGCGTCGGACGCGAGCAGGGCGAGGAAGCGCGGCCGCGAGGCGAACAGCACGCGCAGCAGCGGCGCGGTGGCGCCGACGGCGCTGCGTCCGGGAAGCCCGGCGGGCGCGACGAGCACGAGCCGGCGCACCGTCTCGGGATGGCGGGCGGCGAGCCGGGCGGAGAGCAGGCCGCCGAGGGAGTGGCCGACGAGGTCTGCAGGACCGAGCTTCGCGACCTGCGACCAGTGCGCGAGCCACTCCACGGCTGCATCGGGGTCGAACGCGCGCAGGCCCGGGCGCCGGCCGAAGCCCGGCAGATCGACGAGAAGGACCGTACGCTCCCGGGCGAGCATCGGCACGACCGGCCTCCACCAGCGCCACGACCCGGCCAGCCCGTGCACGAGCACGAGCGGCGGCCCGCTGCCGGCCTCGCGCCACCGGCAGCGCCGACCCTCGACGAGCGCCGTTCGGACCTGCGTCTGCATGGCGGCATCCTGCCCCCTGTGAAGGGTTAAGACGCAGACCAGCGCGGCCGATAACGCGCTCGTGCGACGCGATACCTTCGTCCCGTTCGCCGTTGCAGCCGGCGCAGCTGCAGTCTTCCCTCCGGCGGTCATGCACGCCTTCGGCGGGCAGCAGGTCAACTTCTCGGGCGCGTTCCACTTCTGGGCCGTCGGAGTGAGTGCGTTGGTTGCGACGATCGCCGGCTTCGCGCTCGCGGTGGCGGGAAAGCGCCGCAGCGACGCGCGTCCCGCCCTCGTCGGCTCCGCGTTCACGGTCATGGCGGCGCTGCTCGTCGTGCACGGGATCGCAACGCCCTACTTCCTCGTCGGCGAGAACGGCGTCTCGTCGCTCACCGGCGCCGCGACCTTGCCCGTCGGCGGAGCGATCCTCGCGCTCGCGGCGTTCCCGACCGTGCGCGAGCACCGCAACATCTCCTGGATCATCTGGCTCCAGGGCGCACTGATGGTCGGAGTGATCTCGCTCGGTGTCCTCGCGCTGGTCGTGCCGACGCTCGTGCCCGACGTGCCGGAGCCGAGCAGCCCGCCTGCGATCGCCCTGCTCGTCGCCGGATTCGCCTTCTACGGTCTCGTCGGGTTGCGTGCGCTCCGCACGATCACACTCTCGCGACGTGCGGCCGATCTCCTCGTGCTGATCGGGATCGTGTGGCTCGCAGCGTCGCTCGTCCCGGCGCTGACCCAGGACTACCGCACCCTCGGCTGGTGGGTCGGTCACTTCCTGGAGGTGCTCGGGATCCTCGTCGTGGCGACGCCGGTCGCCCTCGATCTGATGCGCGCCGCGCCCTCGCGGCCGCTCGCCGGCGATCTCCGCGGAGCCGAGCTCGTGGCGGCGGAGGAGGCGTTCCTCGGCTCCCAGGTTGGCGCGCTCACGCGCCTGCTCGCCGAGAAGGACGAGTACACGGAAGGGCACACTCGCCGCGTCGCCCTGCTCGCGGTCGAGGTCGGCGAGGAGCTCGGGATCGCCCCGGCGCGCCTCCGTGAGCTCGCGATCGGCGGCCTCCTGCACGACATCGGCAAGCTCTCCGTCCCCGACGAGATCCTGCAGAAGCCCGGGGCGCTCGACGATTTGGAGTTCGGCGTCATCCGGCGCCACCCCGCGCGCGGCGACGCGCTGCTCGGCGAGCTCGGCTTCTCGCGCGGCGTGCGCAGGCTGGTTCGCGACCACCACGAGCGCCTGGACGGAGCGGGCTACCCGCACGGCGCCTCCGCGGACGCCCTCTCGCTCGAGACGTGCGTCCTCTCGGCCTGCGACGTCTACGACGCGCTCTGCTCGCGCCGCGTCTACCGCGACGCGTGGTCGCCCGACCGTGCGCTCGCGCTCCTCCGCGAGGAGACGGGAACCGCCTTCGACGCCCGCTGTGTGGCCGCGCTCGAGCGCGTGCTCCGCCGCACGGCCGCACCCGTCGCCATCGCGGTTTGAGCCGGACTGTCCCGACCCGAGCTGCGGCGTTGGTCGCCGCGCTCTCCACGGTCGTCGGTGCGGCGTTCGTCTCCGCCGATGCGACCTCGGCCGCCGCAAGTGGGCGGTTCACCGACCGTGGCACCGTCGTCCGGGTCGTCGACGGGGACACCGTCGACGTTCGTCTCACGAGCGGAAAGCGGGAACGTGTCCGTCTGATCGGGATCGACGCGACCGAGCAGGGCGCCTGCTACGCCGTGCAGGCATCGGCTCGGGCTCGAGCTCTGGCGCTGAACCGGCAGGTCGTGTTGCGCGGAGACGCGACGCAAGACACTCGTGACCGCTACGGCCGCCTGCTGGCGTACGTCTGGCTCCCCGGCGGCAAGGATCTCGGCTATCAGCTGATCGCCGGCGGCTTCGCGAAGGTCTACGTCTACCGCGACGCGTTCCAGCGGTACGCGGCCTACGTGAACGCCGAGCAGGGCGCGAAGGCGTCCCGCGAGGCCTGTGGAAAGCCTGCGGGACGCAGACGACCGCGCCACAGCCGATCGTCTCGCCGCCCGCACCGCCCACCGGTGCGAGCTGCCATCCCAGCTACTCGCCGTGCCTCCCGGTCGTCGGCGACCTCGATTGCGCGGACGTCCGTGCGCTCGGCAAGGCTCCGGTGCGCGTGCTCGGCTCGGACCCCTACCGGCTGGACGGCGACGGCGACGGCTGGGGCTGCGAGTAGGAGGGCAGCTCAGCGGCTGCGAGGATCGAGCCGCTCGACGTACTCGGCGGCGTCTCCGGTCTTCCGCACGATCCAGTACGTCTCCTCCTGGACGATCAGCTCTTCGACCTCCGGGGTGAAGTGGTCCGGCAGCACGACGAACTGCGTCGGGTCGGAGCGGACCGCCTCGTAGATGGAGGTCGGGAGGGTGATGCGGAAGGTGCAATCCGCGTTCGCGCACTCACAGAGGAACTCGTACGGGACGTTGGGCCCGAGCTTGTGGGCAATCGCATCCACGCGCTCGTTCACCTCCCGGAAGAGGGCCTCGTTCTGCGCCAGTCGTTGTTCCCGTTCGTCCATGTCCAGGTTTCAACGGCGCCGGGCGCTGAGAAGGTTCGATGCTCACGCCGCTGAAGGCCGAGAAGAGCGGCGCGCCCGCTGGCCGACCCCAGGTTGCTTGGGCAGGGGCGGATGCGGTGGTGCTCACCTCTCGCCGCAGAGAAATGCTCACCCCAGCGCAACCGGACGCGCCGCCCCAGGATCGTTACCGCGGCGAGGTCCGCCGAAACGCGGCTACAGGGGCGACAGGACTCGAACCTGCGACATTCGGTTTTGGAGACCGACGCTCTACCAACTGAGCTACGCCCCTCAGTCCGGGGAATTGTAGTCGGCCGCTCGAGAGGCGCTCATCTAGGCTCGGGGGCGTGCAGCAGCGGCACGCGCTCGGGCTCCTCTTCGTCCTCCTCGCGGCGTCGTTCGGCTGGATCGCGGTCGCGGCCGGCCGCGCCGGGGTGTGGGTGGTGGCGCTCGCAGCGGCGGTGATCGGCGGCTGGCTCGCCTCTCTGGCGCTGCGCGCCTTGCGGCGCCGCTGACCGAGCGCTGAGGAATCGGCGGTTTCGCGGCGTATTCTCTCGTCGTGGCCACGACCGAGGACACGAGCGCGCTCTGGCAGGAGTACGTGCGCACGAAAGACCGCGCGATCCGCGACCGGCTGATCCTCACCTACGCGCCGCTCGTCAAGTTCGTCGCGGGCCGGCTCGGCAGCGGTCTGCCGGCGCACGTCGACGAGGGTGATCTCGTCTCCTACGGGCTGCTCGGCCTGATCGGCGCGATCGAGCGCTACGACCCCGACCGCGAGATCAAGTTCGAGACATACGCGATCGCCCGGATCAAGGGCGCGATCATCGACGAGCTGCGCGCGCTCGACTGGGTGCCGCGCTCGGTGCGCGCGCGGGCGCGTGACATCGAGCGCGCGATCGCCGAGCTCGAGCGGAAGCTCCGCCGGGCGCCCACCGACGAGGAGATCGCGGCGAAGCTCGGCGTCACCGAGGAGGAGCTCGACGACAGCCTGACGGAGATCTCGCGCTCGTCGATCGCGGCGCTCGACGAGCTCTGGACGGTCTCCGACGGCGGCGACAGCGTCGCGCTGATCGACACGATCGAGGACACGCAGGGGCCGGAGCCCCAGTCCGCGCTCGCCGAGACCGAGATGCGCGAGGCGCTCGGCGAGTCGATCGCGCGCTTGCCCGAGCGCGAGAAGCTCGTCGTCACGCTCTACTACTACGAGGAGCTGACCCTGCGCGAGATCGGCGAGGTGCTGGGCGTGACCGAGTCCCGCGTGTCGCAGCTGCACACGAAGGCGATCCTCCGCCTGAAGGCGCGCCTCGGCGGCGCCGCCCGCGCGCCGATCTCCTAGATTCGCCTGTCTGCGGCGGGTAGGCTCGTCGCACCAATTCGCACACCAGGAGGCGGCCATGAAGCGTGACTTCGGCGAGCTCCGACAGATGCTCTCAGGAGACGTGTTCCTCCCCGGCGACGACGGCTGGGAGGAAGGGCGCAACATCTTCAACGCGATGATCGACCGCCGGCCGGGCGCGATTGCCCGCGTGGCGGGCGACGACGACATCGCGACCTGTCTCGACTGGGCGCAGCGCACCGGGACGCCCGTCGCGGTCCGCGCGGGCGGCCACTCCGTCGCCGGCGTCTCGCTGAACGACGACGGGCTCGTGCTCGACGTCCGCGGGCTCGACTCGATCGAGGTCGACGCCGCGGCGCGCACCGCGCGCGCCGGCGCAGGGCTGACGTGGGCGCGGTTCGACGCTGCGACGCAGCAGCACGGGCTCGCCACGACCGGCGGCCGGGTGTCGACCACCGGTGTCGCCGGGCTCACGCTCGGCGGCGGCTCCGGCTGGCTCGAGCGCTCGCACGGCCTGTCCTGCGACAACCTGATCGCCGCCGACCTCGTGACAGCGTCCGGTGAGAGGGTGCGTGCGAGCGTCGACGAGCGATTCAGAGCTCCTGTGGGCTCTGCGCGGCGGTGGCGGCAACTTCGGCGTCGTGACGGCGCTCGAGTTCCAGCTGCACCCGGTGGGGCCGGTCGTCTTCGGCGGGCTCGCCGCCTACGACCCGGCCCACGGCCGCGCCGTCGCGGAGGCGTTCCGCGACTTCTACACGCCGGGTCCCGACGAGTCCGGCGTCGTGTTCGGATACATCGCGGCACCGCCGGAGGACTTCATCCCGGAGGAGTGGCACGGAAAGAAGATGGCGATCACGGCGGGAATGTGGAACGGCCCGGCCGAGGAGGGCGAGCGCGCGCTCGAGCCACTCCGCACGGCCGTCGAGCCGATCGTCGACCTGTACGGCGAGATCCCGTACGCAGAGCTGCAGCAGATGATCGACGACCCGCCGGGCAAGCGGAACTGGTGGACGGCGGAGTACCTCGACGAGCTGACGGACGACGCGCTCGACGCGCTCGTCTCCTACTCGGAGCAGATGCCGGTCAGCTTCACGCAGATGCTGGTCGCCCCCTGGGGCGGCCAGGTCGCCAGAGCCGCCGACTCCCCGCTCGCCAAGCGCGACGCCCGTTTCGTGCTGCACCCGTTCTGCGTCTGGGAGGGAGCGGACCGCGACGAGGAGCACATCACGTGGGGGCGGGCGTGTCGCGACGTCTTCGCCGAGTGGGCGAACGGCGGCGTCTATCTCAACTTCGTCGGGGACGAAGGGGAGGAACGGGTCCGCGCTGCGTTCGGGGACGCGTACGAGCGGCTCGCTGCGGTGAAGGAGCGGCTCGATCCCGGGAACGTCTTCCGCGGCAACCAGAACATCCGACCAAGAAGCCAGCTCGTCTCGCTAGGCGGTTACGATCCGCTGACAGCCAAGCCAGCCGAGGAGGAACCGCCGCATGCCCGCTTTCGAGCCCGGAAAGATCCGCAACGTCGCCGTCGTCGGCCACCGCGGCACCGGCAAGACCTCGCTCGTCGAGGCGCTGCTCTTCCAGGCTGGCGACGTGAACCGGCTGGGCACGATCGACGCCGGCACGACCGTCGCGGACTGGGACGACGACGAGCAGCAGCGGCAGCTCTCGATCGCGCTCTCGCTCGCCCACGCTCGACTGGCAGGGCCGCAAGCTGAACCTGCTCGACGTGCCCGGCGACCCGAGCTTCCAGGGCGAGGCGCGCTGCGCGCTCCGGGTCGTCGAGGGCGCGCTGTTCGTCGTCAGCGGCGTGATGGGCGTCGAGGTCGGCACGACGCGCGGCTGGAAGCGCGCCGACGAGCTCGGGCTCTCGCGCGTCCTCTTCGTGAACATGCTCGACCGCGAGCGCGCCGACTTCTTCCGCACGCTCGGCGCGCTCCAGTCGCAGCTCTCGGAGCGCTGCGTCGCGGTGCACCTGCCGATCGGCTCCGAGCACGAGCTGACCGGGATCGTCGACGTGCTGCACATGTGCGCCTACACGAGCCCGGACGGCGCGCAAGGAGGGCGAGCCGGGCCCGATCCCGGACGAGATGGCCGACCTCGTCCGGAGTACCGCGAGAAGCTGCTCGACGAGGTCGTCGCAGACCGACGAGGCGCTGATGGAGCGCTACCTGGACGGCGCAGGAGCTCGGCGTCGAGGAGGTCGCGCACGCGCTCAAGGACGCCGTCACGCGCGGCGAGCGTCTTCCCGGTCGCGTGCGGCGTCGCGACGAAGAACCTCGGCACGCACGCGCTGCTCGACCTGATCGTCGAGGGCGTGCCCGTCGCCGGCGAAGAAGGGCGCGCCGACGACATCGAGGGCGCCGAGACCGCGGCCTTCGTGTTCAAGACGATCGCCGACCCGTTCGCGGGCCGCATCAACCTCTTCCGCGTGCTCGAGGGCTCGGTGCGGCCCGACGCGACGCTCGTCAACGCGCGCGCGCAAGCGAAGGAGCGGATGGGCCCGCTGCTGTCCAGCAGGGCAAGGAGCACACGCGGCCGAGGAGTTCGGGCCCGGCGACATCGGCGCGGTCGCGAAGCTGAAGGAGGTGCAGACCGGCGACCTGCTGCTCGACAAGCGAGTCGCGACCGACGTGCCCGGAGATCGGCTTCCCCGAGCCCGTGATGAGCTTCGCGATCACGCCGAAGATCAAGGGCGACGAGGAGAAGGTCGCCGACCGCGATCCGCCGGCTCGCCGAGGAGGACCCGACGCTCCGGCTCCGCCGCGACCCGCAGACCGGCGAGGAGATCCTCTCCGGCATGAGCCAGATGCACGTCGAGGTCGCGCTCGAGCGGGCGAAGCGCCGCTTCGGCGTCGACGTCGAGCTGCACCCGCCGCGCGTCCCCTACCTGGAGACGATCCGCTCCGAGTCGCGCGCGCACGCGCGCTACAAGAAGCAGACCGGCGGCCGCGGCCAGTTCGGCGACTGCCACATCGTGCTCGAGCCGATCGAGGGCCACGTCGGCTACGAGTTCGTGGACAAGATCGTCGGCGGCGTGATCCCGCAGAGCTTCCGGCCGGCCGTCGACAAGGGGATCCAGGAGGCGATGAGCCAGGGCGAGCTCGCCGGCGCGCCCGTGCAGGGCGTGCGCGTGCTGCTCGTCGACGGCTCCTACCACACCGTCGACTCCTCGGAGATGGCGTTCAAGATCGCCGGCTCGATGGCGTTCAAGGACGCCTACGCGAAGGCGCAGCCGGTGCTGCTCGAGCCGATCATGGAGGTCGAGGTGACCGTTCCCGACGAGGCGGTCGGCGCCGTCAACGGCGACCTCAACTCGCGCCGCGGCCGCCTGCACGGGATGGAGCCGGCGGGCGGGATGACGACGATCAAGGCCGAGGTGCCGATGTCCGAGGTGCTCACGTACTCGCAGTCGCTCACGTCGATCACCGGCGGCCGCGGCGACTACTCGATGCACTTCCTGCGCTACGAGGAGGTGCCCGCGCACGTCGCGCAGAAGGTGATCACAGACACGCAGAAGGAGCGAGAGACGGCCGCTGCGCACTGATTTCCAACGCCTGTGGATAACTCGCCGGGTCCTTGCTACGGTCGTCCGCTATGCGCGTCACGCGAGCCAGCAGCACGCGGATCTGCGCCATCTGCGAACGCTCGCTGCTGATGGGCGAGCACGCCGTGCGCTACACGCCGGACGGACGGGTCCCACTACGTGGACGTCTGCTCCGCTCTGCCAGGACGTCGCGCTCGAGCACGGGTGGGTGCGGGAGGGCGCGCCGATGACGCCGACGGTCCCGACGAGGCCCGCCGCCGCCGCAAGCTCCTGGAGCGGCCTGCTCGGCGCGCGGCGGGCGGAGGAGGCACCGGTCGCCGACGAGCCGATCCTGCGCCGCCTCTCCGAGCCCGAGCTCGCGATCGTCGAGGCGGCCGATCTCTTCAACGCGAGCGCCTTCCGGCGCACGGTCGCCGGGATCGCCAAGAGCCTCGGCCAGCCGAAGGCGTCGATCGTGCCGCTCTCGGGTGTCAGCGGCGACACGGTGATCACGGTCGCCTGGGAGATCTCCTGGTACCAGTACCGCGTCACGCCCGACTCGGCGCAGGCCGTGCGCCTCGCCGAGCGCGGGCACGACGTCACCGAGCTCGAGCGCAGCTTCCTCGACTGGAACGCCCAGCCTCGCGGACGGACGGGCGCCTGATGCCCGACATCGCCCGCATCTAGAGCGCTCGGCGTGCCGTCCGCAGGAACGCTGGCGCTCTTCTCGCTCGCCGCCCTCGCGCTGATCGTCGTGCCGGGCCCGGCCGTGCTCTACATCGTCGCGCAGAGCATCGACGGCGGTCGCGTCGCCGGGCTGCTGTCCGCGCTCGGAGTCGCGGTGGGCGGCCTCGTCCACGCGACGGCGGCCGCGATCGGGCTCTCGGCCCTCCTGCTCTCGTCCGCGACCGCCTTCACCGCCGTCAAGCTCGCAGGAGCCGCGTACCTGATCGGTCTCGGCCTCTACACGCTCCTGGTGCGCAAGGAGGACTCCGCCGACGAGGTCCGCCGCGAGCGCCGGCTGCGCCGGAGCTTCGTCCAGGGCATGGTCGTGAACGTGCTCAATCCCGAAGACCGCGCTCTTCTTCATCGCGTTCCTGCCGCAGTTCGTCGATCGCGACGCGCGGCTCGGTGGCTGCGCAGCTACTCGTGCTGGGCCTGGTCTTCGTGGCGCTCGCGGTGGTGAGCGACTCCCTCTGGGCACTCGCCGCGGGCAGCGCTGCGTCCAGGCTGCGCTCCAGCCCGCGCTTCCTCGCCGCGCGGCGGTATGTCTCCGGCTCCGTCTTCGTCGGCCTCGGCGCCGTCACGGCCTTTGCCAAGCGGCACTGAGAACCTGGTCTGGCAATGACCGGAGACCTGCTTACACTGCGATGCAGGATGATCTACTGCGTGATCCCCAGGGATCTCGAGGGCGAGCTCTTCGAGAAGATGGTCGCGTACTACGCCGACAACCCCAACGTGACGGTGATCATCGACCGACGCGAGGGGGACGATCGGCGCAACGGCCGCGAGTACGGCGGCAAGCGCGAGATCCGCGATCGCCGCCGCGCGCGCATCCCGGGGACGTTCCCGCAGACGCCGACGCCCGCGCAGGACGAGTAACTACACTGGCCGCCGATGGCGGTCACGGGCGCGACGCGAGTTCAAGAACTACATCGGCGGCGAGTGGGTCGTCCGCCGTGTCGGGCGAGACCTTCGAGTCGACCGTCCCCGCCACCGGCGAGGCGCTCGGCACGTTCCCCCGCTCAGGCGCAGAGGACGTCGATCGCGCCGTCGCGGCCGCGAAGGACGCCTTCGAGGAGTGGCGGCTCGTGCCGGCCCCCGAGCGCGGCCAGATCCTGCTCCAGTTCGCCCGCCTGCTGGAGGACGTGAAGCAGGAGCTGACCGAGCTGATGAGCCGCGAGATGGGCAAGGTCCTCGCCGAGGCCGGCGGCGACGTCCAGGAGGCGATCGACATGGCCGTCTACATGGCCGGCGAAGGCCGGCGCATGTTCGGTCACACGACCCCGTCGGAGCTGCGCGACAAGTTCCAGATGTCCGTGCGCAACCCGGTCGGCGTGGTCGGCGCGATCACGCCGTGGAACTTCCCGATCGCGATCCCGGCCTGGAAGCTGATGCCCGCGCTCGTGTGCGGGAACACGGTCGTGCTCAAGCCGGCGGAGGACACGCCGCTGCTCGCCGAGCGGTTCGTCGAGCTGCTCTCGGAGGCGGGGCTGCCGGACGGGGTCGTCAACCTCGTCCACGGCTACGGCGAGGAGGCGGGCGACCGGCTCGTGCGCCACCCGGACGTGCCCGTGATCACCTTCACCGGCTCGCGCGAGACCGGGCGTGCTGGTGACGAAGAACGCGGCCGACTTTCTGAAGCACGTCCATCTCGAGCTGGGCGGCAAGAACGGGATCATCGTCATGGACGACGCCGACCTCGACCTCGCCGTCGAGGGGATCGTCTGGTCGGCGTTCGGCACGTCCGGCCAGCGCTGCACCGCCGCGAGCCGCGTGATCGCCCACGAGGCGATCTACGACGAGCTCCAGAACCGGCTCGTCGCGCGCGCCGAGGCGATGCGGATCGGCCCCGGCTGGGATCCCGAGACCGACCTCGGCCCGGTGATCAACCGCGAGGCGCTGGAGAAGATCCACTCCTACACGGGCATCGGCTCCGACGAGGGCGCGAAGCTGCTCACCGGCGGCGAGCCCGCGAGCGAGGGCGACCTCGGCAAGGGCTTCTACTACCGGCCGACCATCTTCGGCGACGTCGAGCCGCAGATGCGGATCGCGCAGGAGGAGATCTTCGGGCCGACGACGTCGGTGCTCCGCGTCAAGGACTTCGACGAGGCTCTGCGCGTCGCGAACGGGATCCGCTACGGGCTCTCCTCCGCGATCTTCACGCGCGACGTGAACAAGGCCTTCCGCGCGATGCGCGACCTCGCAGTCCGGCATCACCTACATCAACGCGGGCACGACCGGCGCCGAGGTGCATCTGCCCTTCGGCGGGACGAAGGACACCGGCAACGGCCACCGCGAGGCGGGTCAGGCCGCGCTCGACGTGTTCACGGAGTGGAAGTCGATCTACGTCGACTACTCCGGGAAGCTCCAGCGGGCGCAGATCGACAACATCGAGTGAGGGACAAGGTCGACCTGGCCGAGAAGCTCGCGTCGTTCGACGACGTCTTCTCGCCGCGGATCGTCGGGCACTACAACGGGAACAAGATCCAGGTCGCGCGCACGCGCGGCGAGTTCGTCTGGCACTCGCACCCCGACACGGACGACTTCTTCCTCGTCCTCACCGGCCGTCTGACGATCCAGCTGCGCGACCGGGACGTCGAGCTCGGCCCGGGTGAGCTCTTCGTCGTCCCGCGTGGAGTGGAGCACTGTCCCCGCTCCGAGGAGGGCGCCGAGATCCTGCTGATCGAGCCGCTCGGGACACCCAACACGGGCGACGCGGACGCCGACGCCGCGCCCGAGGTGGAGATCTGACCTACAAGCTCGTGTGGTTCGTGCCCCGGGAGGCGCTGGAGGCGACCCGTGCCGCCGTCTTCGAGGCCGGAGCGGGCCGGATCGGCGCGTACGAGCGCTGCTCGTGGTACGCGGCGGGAACCGGCACCTACCTCGGCGGCGAGGGGACGAGCCCCACGCGCGGCGAGGCCGGGCGCGAGCAGCGCGTGTCGGAGCTGCGCGTGGAGACGGTGGTCCCGGACGAGCTGCTCGACGCGGTCGTCGCGGCGCTCAAGGACGCGCATCCCTACGAGGAGCCCGCCTACGACGTCTATGTGCTCGCCACGCCGTGAGGGCGCGGCTCTTCACCGACGGCGGCGCCCGGGGAAACCCCGGCCCGGCCGCCTACGGCTACGTGCTCGAGGCCGAGGACGGCACCGTCCTCGCCGCCCACGGCGAGGCGATCGGGATCGCCACCAACAACGTGGCGGAGTACAGCGCGCTCCTCGCCGGGCTCGAAAAGGCCGTCGAGCTGGCCGTCGACGAGGTCGAGGTCGTCTCCGACTCCGAGCTGATGGTCAAGCAGATGCGCGGCGAGTACAAGGTGAAGAACGCCGCGTTGCGGGAGCTGTCGCTGCGGGCTGCAGAGCTCGCCCGCCGGCTCGGCGCCGTGCGCTACACGGCGGTAAGGAGAGAGCACAACGAGCTCGCCGACCGGCTCGTGAACGAGGCGCTGGACGCGGTCTAGCCGGGCGGCGCCGGGCCACAGGGACGCGGGAGGCGTGGCTATACTGGCGCCTCGCGCGGATGTAGCTCAGTTGGCTAGAGCGTCTGCTTGCCATGCAGAAGGTCGTGGGTTCGAGTCCCATCATCCGCTTCCCTGAACAAGCCGTTTCCGAGGCGCAGCTCCCGAGGGACGCCGGCGCGGCATCCCGCAGATATCCCGCACGATCAAGTTACGGCGCTGAGGCGATGAGGTCGCCCAGCCGAAGCACCGCCGGCTTGGTCGCCCCTTCGTAAAGCCAGCCGTAACGCTTCCGGATCATGGTCGGGTCTGGCTGCCTCCGCTCAGGTGACCGAGCTGCTCGGCGATCTCAAGCGGATTCGCCTTGGCGGCAATCATGAGGCTGGCGCAGGTATGGCGGAAGCGCGTGGAACGTTGTGCCTGCTAGTCCTGCTAGTCCTGCGAGTTCGACTGCGAGACGGAACGACGCTTCGAAACGCGGCTACCAGGAGGAGGGCGGGGCGTCCAGATCGAGTTGCATCCCGTCGCGGGCGAGTTGTGGTGGCCTGCGCGTGTCGGCCCAGAGCTCTCTCGCCCGCGTGCCCAGCGCGTCGAGCTCGGCGTCCGAGTGCAGGGGGTCGTGGTGGAAGAGGATGAGCTGGCCGGCGTTCACGGCGCGGGAGAACGCGACCGCGTGCGCGACGCTCGAGTGCCCGAAGCCGCGCCGCCGGCGGTACTCCGCCTCCGAGTACTGGGCATCGTGGACGAGCGTGCCGACGTCGGCCGCGAGCGCGTGGCCGGACAGCCAGCCCGGCTCCGCCTCCTCCGGCTCGAGGCCGAGGTAGGGCTCGTGGTCGGGGATGTAGGCGAGCGAGCGGTCGCCGTCGTCCACGCGCACGCCGACCGTCGGCCCGCGGTGGGTGACCGGCTGCGCGAGCACCGTCGCCGAGCCGAGCCGGAACTCCGCGGCCGGTAGATCGTGGCAGACGACCTGCGCCGGCACCTCTGAGAGCTGCACCGGAAAGAGCGGCGGCGAGAAGTAGCGGGCGATCCGCTCGGCCAGGCTGGCGACGGGCGACGGCGGCCCCCAGATGTGCAGCTCCGTCTGCGGCATCCAGATCGGCGCAAACAACCCCAGCCCCTCGAGGTGGTCGAGGTGCAAGTGCGTGAGCAGAATGTGGATCGGGCGCGGGAAGGCACGCGCCAGCTCGAGCCCGAGCAGGCGGATGCCGGTGCCGGCATCGAGGATCAGCGGGGTGTCGTCGGCGAGCACCAGCGCCAGGCAGGCAGTGTTCCCGCCGTAGGCGACGGTATCCGGGCCGGGCGCGGCCAGCGAGCCGCGACAGCCGCGAACGGTCGCCTTCACTCCCGGTCTAGCTCCCAGAACAGCATGAAGACTCCGAGCAACTCCTCCCCGCCTCCCAGCAGCGGCGTTGCCGTGACCGACAGCGTCGTCCTCCGCCCGTCCGCCCACGTGTAGACGAGCGTGTCCTGCACCGGCCGGCGCTCGCGCCGCGCACGCGCCGAGGGTGTCTGCTCGCCCGGGACCGGCGTCCCGTCCGGCCGCTCGACCCGGAAGCGGGTGCGCCACTCCCCCTCGGGCATCTCTCCGAGCTCCGACGGCGTTGCGCCGACGATCCGCTCCGCACGCTCGTTGAAGAAGACGAGCGTTCCCTCGCCGTCGAGGACGAGGTACGGGGTCGCAACGTTGGCGGCGAGCTCGCGGGCGAGGATCAGCGGGAGCGGCCGGCGCGGCATCGACCGACAGCCTACTCGCGCTCCGCCGACACCACACTCCACGACACGGCCGCACGGCGATAGCGTCGCGTGGAAGTCGAGACGGAGCCCCGGACAGCACCCCGCGACCGACGGCGGTGACCGGAGAACGCTGTGCCGCTGTGGCTGCGAGCACCAGAGTATCGTCGAGCCAGCCCGCGGCGGCGGTAGTGGCGATTCGGGAGTGTCCGGCGACGCCGTTGCGCTGCGCGAGCATGGCCGCGACGGCAGCGCTGACCGCCGCTACATCGTGGCGTCGGGAACGTCAGCCCGCCAGCACTTTGCCGCGTTTGAGCGCCTTGATCCACCGCTGGTGGAATCCTGACTCGAAGCCGGCGGCCTCGAGCAACGCCGGGTAGTACTGAGTCAGCTCGCGGACGACCGCCACGATCTGCTTGTCGTACTTCACTAGGCCGTTCTGAGCCGGCGACGCCGTCGCCTGCGGTACGCGGTGGTGAGGAGGCGCCAAACAAGCCGTGCCAGCCACATCAGCAAGATCGTGCGAAGTCGCAACATGTCTCATACCCCTTCGTGGTTGCTTCACGCCGTGTCGCACATGTGAACGAGTCACGGGCTTGCGCCGTTACGCGTCGCTCCGCTCTCGTTTCGCAGTGCCGATCGAGCAGGCGCAGCTAGGGGCCACCCGACAGCAGCTTGGCGTGGAGGTCGCCGCCCGTCATCCCTCGAATGACCTGGATCCTGCCCAGCGGCTGTCCGCTGCCTCGGTGCGCCCGCGCGTTTCGGTCCTGGGTGAAGACGACGCCGTAGCGCTGCGTCAGCCAGCCGAGGAGATCCTCGGGGATGCGTGGGTCGTTGGTGCCGTCCTGGCCGTAGTTGCCGTACGGAGGCGCGAAGGCGAGCGCGCGATAGCCAGGGGTGTGGTTTGCGAGTGTGTTCTCGCCCCAGTCGATGTCGGAGCGGACCCGCTTCTGCCATTCGTCGAACTCCTCGTCCTGCTGCAGGTAGGCGTAGTAGGGGCCGTAGTCGTTCGGTCCGGGCCCGTACTGGATCTGCTCGTGGCCGTGGCCCGAGTGGAGCTGGAGTTCCCAGCGGCCGCTCGCCTCGACGGTTTCGAGTTCCTGCCAGGTCAGGTACTCGGGGTTGTCGTCGTCGACGCGGCCGACGTCTACGAACAAGACAGCGTTGAAGCCGAGCTTCTGGAGGATGCCGTCGCCGCCGGTCCAGGAGTTCGCTCGGGCGTCGTCGAAGGTGAGCAGGAGTGGCCTGGGGGGCAGGTCGACCGCCTCTCCCTGCGCGAAGCGCCGAAAGGTCAGAAGGTCGATGGTCTGGTAGCCGGCATGGGCGATCATCGTCATCTGCTTGGCGAAGTCGTCGACGTCGATCCCGTAGTCCGCGTCTGCATCGTCGGAGAAGTCGCTCTCGGGTCCGATGCCGTGGTAGAGGAGCACCGGGACGGCGGAGCGGTCCGGGGGCAGCGGCGCCCAGACCTCCTTCTCCTCGGCTGTGAGCTGAACCTCTGGAGCGGCTTGCGGCGTCCGCGCTGCGCTCTCGTCGCTCGAGCCGCCGCATCCGCTCGCAAGGAGGCAGACGGCGCAGGTAAAGGCAACGAGTGGCATCGCCGATACCTTCATCCAGGACTACTGTAACCGCGGATCCGTCCTCGTCCGAGGCGGGTCGCACCGAGCCATCCCTGGCACCGGGGACGCCGGAATCCGCGTTCGCAGCTCGCCTCGCAGGTGATCCGGAGTGTCCCCGGCGGGCGAAACGGAGACCAGTCCTCCGTAACTGACAAGATCGGCGTGACCAATGCGCCAGGTCCCCGCAACGTCGTCTGTTCGCTTCGAGCCGCTGCACCCGGCGTCGCGCTCGGCCGTGATCGCTGGCGTCCTGGTCGGTCCGCTCCTCTGGCTCGTCGCGCTCGTCGCCGTGGCGTGGTTCTTCGAGTACGCATGGGCAATCGCGTTCGGCTTGCTGGTGACCGTCACGACATTCCTCGTCGCGCTGGTCGTGCTCGCTCTGGTCCGCGTCGCGCGCGTGAGGCAGGAGAAGCGGTATGTGGACGCTGGCTGAGCTGCTGCTGGTATTCGTCGCGCTCTGGCCGGTGTGCACCGCCGCGACCTGGGTGGCCGGAGGCCTCGTCTTTCGCATCTTCGACGAGCGGCATGCCGTGGAGGAGCCCGCCGGAGGCTGGCCGGGAGTGACGGTGCTGATTCCCGCGTACAACGAGGAAGCCGTGATCGCGACCAGCGTCGCGGCCGCAATCGCCGTCGACTATCCAGTGCTGGAGGTGATCGTCCTCGACGACGGCTCGACCGACGCCACCGAGGCCGCAGCGCTCGAGGCAAGCGCGGGCGACCCGCGGTGCCGTGTGATCCGCGACCCGGTCAACCGCGGTAAGGCCGACCGCCTCAACGTCGGCATGAGCCAGGCGCGCCATGAACTCGTCGCCGTCACCGACGCCGACACCCACATGCATCCCGAAGCGCTCAAGCTGCTGGTCGCTCGCATATGTCGATCGCCGCTCCTGGCCGCGGTCGCCGGGGCGCCTCACGTGACCAACCGAGGCCGTGTTCTCACCGCGATGCAGGTGTTGGAGGCGGCGTCGATCATCGGCCTCATCCGCCGCACCCAGTCCTTGACCGGACGGGTCGGCGTCGTCGCCGGCGTCCTCGGTCTCTTCCGTCGCGACCGCGTCCTCGCCGTCGGAGGCTACGACCCGCGGATGGCGACGGAGGACATCGACCTGAGCTGGAAGCTGCTGCTCCGCGGCTGGCACACGGCGTATGAGCCCCGTGCGCTGGTCGGCATGCAGGTTCCGGTGTCAATCAGCGCGCTGTGGATGCAGCGCAAGCGCTGGGCCCGCGGCCAGGGCGAGGTGCTGCACATCCACTTCGGCGAGGCACGCAGGTGGCGCAACCGTCACATGTGGCTGCTGGGCTTCGAAGGGCTCGCATCCCTGCTCTGGGTCGCCGCCCTCGCGTTGGCGCTCGTGATCGCCACGCTCGGCATCCTGGTCGGCCTGGGCGAAAACGTGTTCGGGTTCGCATTGGGGTGGGGCGTCGCGATCGCCCTCGTGGCCCTCGTCCAGACAACCGTCGCGCTCACCCTCGAGCGCCCTTACGACCGCAGCATCTTCCGACCACTCCTCCTCGGCGTGCTCTATCCGGTCGCGTACTGGATCATCTCCGGCCTGGCCGCTCTCCACTCGGAGGTCGGTTCGCTGTTTCGCGGACCATCAGGACGCCGCGTCGTCTGGAACATCCCACGGCAACCGCTCGCCGACCACCGCGACACACCTCACGAGTAGCCGGGGGTCGCAGCTGCGCCGGCGCGCTCGCGACAGATCGCCCGGCCGAGAGCAACGCGCCAGAACGCGGAACGTCTCCAGAGCCGCTGAACAACGTCAAGGCGGACGCCACTTCAGGCACGCTAGACCCAGGATCAAAGCCAGTTTCGGACTCTCCCTTCACAAAAGCCCCGCTCAGCGGGGTTATCGGTTTCTATGCGGGCGCCGAGAACGGGTTCTGCAAGCGAAACTGCGAGCGGACGCTGGCAGAGTCACGTGCGACTCAGTCGCGCGTTCTGTCGCCCGTCCGCAGACCGTGACTGTTCGTCCCATGTCCGTTCGCTTCAGCGATTAGCGTCTAATGGGCGTATCCGCTTCACAAAGCCCCGCTCAGCGGGGTTTTCGTTTCTCTGTAGCGCCAACGAGAGGCTCTGCGAGAGGACGGCGGCTTGACGTTTCGAAATGACCTTCAATCCGGCGGCGCCCAAGCGTAAGGACGCTCCCGCAGCCGATGGCCGTTGGGTTCAAGCATCGAGTCGGAGCACGACCTCGTCCGTATCCTCGTTGCGCCCATGGGCGAACCCGCGCCCCTCGCCCACGAGAACGAAACCGCACTTCGTCAACACACGAATCGACGCGGCGTTGTCGCTCGCAGCAGCGGCGTAAAGGGGACGGGTAGCCTCCAGTTGCAAGAACTCCTGTAGAGCACGCGTGGCAATGCCGCGGCCCCAATCTTCACGGCCGATCCAATAGGTGATCTCGCGGCGACCCTCCAAGTCGAAGCTCGCAATGTGACCCACGACTCGACCGTCGATCTCGACGACCCTGTTCGTCGTAGACACGTCGCTCCTCAGCCGCGCCCACCGTCGCTCGAAGGCGGTTCGATCATTCTGATCCGGCGAAGTAAACGCGGCCATCCGGATCGCGTCGCGATCCGTCCAGTGCTCGAACAGCACGCCGAGATCACGATCTTCGATCTCGCGAAGGACAAGCTGTCCCGAGCCTTCCCGCACGGCCGTTAACGTTACCTGCCGCAAACTCGGGCATCGTTCCTGCACTGGCCCGCTGCCGGCCGATTGATTTCTTACAAGAGCGACAGCTCACGACACGCTAATTTGGGGCACCCCAAAGCAGAGGAGAGCCCGTGGGCAAGGTGGTCATGTACAGCTCGGTGTCGGTGGACGGCTTCGTCGCGGACGAGAATGACCAGCCCGGACCGCTGTTCGACTGGTTGTCCAGCGGTGACGTCCCGTTGGACGAGAGCGGCGAGGTGAAGGTGTCGCAGACGTCCTACGACTACACCCGGCCCTACTGGGACCAGATCGGGGCGACAATCGTCGGCCGCCACGTCTTCGACATGACGGACGGCTGGGACGGGAAGCCTCCGGGCGGGATCGACCACGTGGTCGTCGTGACGCACCGGCCGGAGCCCGAGGGCTGGGACCCCGAGGCGCCGTTTCACTTCGTCGACGGCGTCGCGGCAGCCGTGGCCAAGGCGCAGGAGCTTGCGGGTGACCGCATGGTCGAGGTCGCCGCTGGCGACGTCGGTGGCCAGGTGCTTGCCGCGGGCCTGATCGACGAGGTGCGAATGGACGTCGTACCCGTCGTGTTCGGGTCCGGCAAGCGCTACTTCGGGTCGGTCCACACGCAGCACCTGTTGGAGGATCCTGACGTGGTGATTCAGAGCAACCGGGTGCTTCACCTGCGCTATCGGGTGCGCCGTTGACCGATCTGAGCGGGTACGCGAAGAAGTCCACTGCGAACGGTCACACAAGATGGGCCTCCGGCTGCGTTTGCGCATCGCTGTCCCTGGTCGGGCAGCCGACGCAACACCAAGCAACGGCGATAAATCTCGGCACGCATGCCTGCCTCAATAGCAGACCTCGACCAGAACGATCAGCTGAGTTTCTCCCCGTAACCTGGGTGACATTCACTGGCGCAGGCGATCGTCTGTCGGGAGCCTTGGGCATGAAGGGCGATCTGGGGCTTCGCTCAATTGCCCACCGCTGAGTCGGGCCCGAACTCGCGGATCTCTTGAGCACAGCGGCAGGCGGCCGCGATCTTCGCGGCCCACTCCAAGGCTGCCTCCCGAGAGGTCACGTCGAGGACCGTGAACCCGCCGTTGAACTCCTTCGTCTGCGGGTACGTGCCAGCGGTGATCGTCCCGTCGCCGGCCACCATGACGGGATCCACGTTCTCGGCCAACCCGCCGCCGAACACCAACACGCCTGCGTCCATGGCCTCCTGGACCACCGCATGAGCAGCCTCTCCCACGGCGGGGAACTCCTCAGCGGGGATGTGGTCCATCGCGCCGCTGGGGAACGAAATCAGGTACCGCGTCATCTCATGACTCCTTTCTCGGCGGCCTGCTCCGGCCGCATCTCAGCCTCGCCCGTACGCGGTAGAGACTGACAAACCACCGAAGACTCATCGCTGCTCCGGCCTACTGCTGACGGCATGCCCGAGATCTCGCCGGAGACGCGGCAGCAGCCCTTCGCGATCACTTGCTCCGTCTCATCAGCTGGGGAATCCCAGCCTCGCCGCCCCGCTGCGCGACCGCCGCGACGAGGAGGAACAGCGCTGCCGCGGCTGCGGCGCCGAGGAGCCCGCCCCTTGAGCCGACGGTCTACGATCGGTCGCGTGGCCGAGTTCGTTCCGCCCGACTTCGACGTCCCGCTCGGTCTCGAGACTTCCGAGTTCGTCCTCGAGCCGCTCGGGCCCGAGCACAACGAGTTGGACTACGACGCCTGGACGTCGTCGATGGAGCACATCGCGGCGACGCCCGGGTATCCCGACGGCTCCTGGCCGCGAGAGATGACGCAGGACGAGAACCGCACGGACCTGCAGCGCCACGCCGACGACTTCCGCACCCGGAAGGGGTTTACCTACACCGTGCTCGAGCCGGCCAGCCGCAACGTGATCGGGTGCGTCTACATCTACCCGCTGCGCGACAGCGACCACGACGCCTGCGCGCTCTCGTGGGTGCGGAAGAGCCACGCGCACCTGGACATCCCCCTTTGGCGCGCCGTCAGTGAGTGGCTCGAATCGGACTGGCCATTCGCCGGCGTGGAGTACGCGCCGCGCGCGTAGGCGCCCCGGAGCTGTGCTCGCGGAGCGAGCAGGCGTGGTTCCGCGCCTGAGGTGACCGGGCTCCTGTTGTCGAGGGTCGAGCGATCACCCCGACGGGGTGAGGCACCGCGGCGCCCGTCGGTCTAGCCTGGCAAAACTCGAACAGGGAGCGGCACATGGCGTGGTTCTGGTGGCTTCTCGGCGTCTTCATCCTCATCCTCTGGGTCTTCACGATCGTCGACATCGTTCGGCGCCGTCATTCGCGCTCGGGCGCTCAGACTGCGGCCTGGATTCTGGTGGTCCTGATCCTTCCGGTGGTCGGCACGATCATCTATTTCCTCGTCAACGGGGCCGCCTCTGGGCCGAGTGCGCCGAGGGACATGGACGCCTCGGGCCGGCGCTACTGAGCGTCGGGCGTTGGCGAGCGTAGCTCGCGAAAAACCTGGAATCCTTACGGCGAGCACCCGGTACGAGCGGACGTGATGCAAGTTGTTACTAGCACACGGGAGAAACCGCAATGGACGGGCGGCTCTCAGGGATTCGCGGGAGAGCCCTGTCGGGAATCCGCTACCCGGTCCTCCGGGTTCGGGAGCGCGGTCGCGACGACCCAGGCTGCGGCCGCGGCAAGGATCGCGATCGGGGCGACGTCCACGGCGGACGGTCCGAGGAGCAGGGTCGCGAGGAGCACCGCCGTGAACGGCCAGCGCGCCACGGCGGCGGTGCCGGCGGCGATCCCCGCCGCGACGGCAGGCGTGAGCTCGAGTCCTGGGAGGAGATCGGCACCGAGCACGCCCAGCATCACGCCGATCGCGAGCGCCGGGAAGATCGGCCCGCCGCGGAAGCCCGCCCCGAGAGACAGCGCATAGGCGAGGCCCTTCGCCACAACGAGCAGAGCGAGCACGCCGGCCGAGCCCTCCGCGATCACCGCCGGCAACTCCACCTGACCAGAGAACAGGACCAGGTCGACAGGCCGGTCAGCCAGTGCACGGAAGCCGACGGCGATCGCGCCGACCGCGAGGCCGGCGGCGACGAGCATTGCATCCGGCCGCGCGGAGCCGCGCGTAGCGACGGCGTGGGCGCCATGGCGCAGGCCGACCACCACGAACGCGACGACGACGGACAGGAGCAGGCACCACGCGAGGTCCGAGACCCTCGTGCTCTCGTACGCCGGGAGGGCTGGAAGCGACAGCGAGACCTGATGAAAGCCCGGCCAGTCGCCGACACCGGTGAAGACCAGCGAAGCAGTGCCGGCCGCCACGAATCCGGGCAGCAGGGCTCGTCCGAGCACGGCGGACGGGATCGACCCGCCCGCTGCAGCCACCTCGTAGAGGAGCAAGCCGGTGACCAACGGGTTGCCGAAGAGCACCGCGAGCGCCGCGAACGCTCCGGCGAGCGTGAGCAGCTGGGCTCCCGAGGTCTCCAAGGGCAGAAGTCGGACGGCAGACGCCCCGAGTCCGGCGCCGAGCGCGATCAGCGGCGCCTCCGGGCCGAGGACGAGCCCGAGGCTCAGCGTCGCGAGCCCCGCCAGCAGAATGCTCGGGAGCTCGAACGCCCGCACCGTCCCCACGCCCAGACCCTCGAGCGGCGAATGCCCTCCGTGGCCGGGCAGTCGCAATGCGGCTGCGACGAGAACGCCGGCCAGACCGGGCACCAGGACCACGTACCACCAGGCCGGCTCGCTCCAGTCGAGCCGGTCCGGGACGACGTCCCAGACGACGTGGGTGGCGTCGTGCAGGACGGTCTGGAAGAGCACGGCTGCGAACGCCACCGGGAGGCCGAGCAGCGCCGCGAAGACGAGCGTCCGCACGTAGCCGAGGGTGAGCGTGTCCACCCGAGGACCCTACTCCGGCCGGAAGATGCTCCTGACGGCGGCCGCGCACGATGAAGGGTGCGCGCCCGCCGTACGCCGCAGTGCGGAGAGGGGGAGTGACTCCGCGTCGCCCAAGCCGCAGTGCACCGAAGCTCGGGTCGACGGGCGCGCCCGCGCAGTATTCCACGTTGGAAACAAGATGCAGAGTGAACAGGTGAGAGCGGCCCTGGCGCTCCCCCTGAAGAGATCAGCCAGGACCGCACCTACCTTGTCGGCAGAATCCGGGCCGTTCTGAACTCCTCCGCCTAGGAGTCTTCGGTTGGCTCGGTCGCGGTGAGGAACGTCACCGCCGCTGCCTCGCCGGCCGCGAAGCTCTTCTCCGCGAGCCAGCCACCGTCGACGGTGAGCGCGATCCCGTTCACATAGCCGGACTGGTCGCTCGCGAGGTAGAGCGCGGCGTCGGCCACGTCCCCTGCGGTCCCGACACGACCCTGCGGGACGACCGTCTCCAACCCCTCCTCGAACGCAGCCTCGGCGAAGTACTGCTCGGTCAGCGGCGTCCGGACGAGACCGGGGCAGATCGCGTTGACGCGGATCCCGGCCGGGCCGAGGTCGCGGGCCAGGCTCTTCGTCAGCCCGACGACACCGTGCTTCGAAGCGGTGTACGCAGGGCGCCTCGCGAGGCCGATCAGGCCCCCGACCGAGGCGATGTTCACGATCGCGCCTCGCCCGCTCTCGCGCATGTGCCGCGCCGCCGCCTGGCAGCAGTAGAACGTGCCGCTCAGGTTGACGGCGATGACGTTGTCCCACTCGTCGGTCGCCATCGTGTAGACGTCGCCGATCTCGCGGATGCCGGCGGCGTTGACGAGCACGTCGAGGCGGCCCGCCTCCGTCACGACCTGCTCGACTGCCCGCTCGACCTCGGCCGGCGAGCGGACGTCGCACCGGACGGCCACGTCACCCGCGCGGTCGAGGCCGGTCACGCGTGCGCCCTCGCGGGCGAAGCGCTCGGCGATCTCACGGCCGATTCCGCTCGCAGCCCCCGTGACCAGCGCAACCCGGTTCTCCAGCATCGGTCCCATCGCCGAAGTACGTTAACCCCATGAGCGCGTGGGCGATCGCCGGGCCGCGGCACGCGGGGATCACCGTCTCCGACCTCGACCGCGCGCTCGGGTTCTACTGCGGCCTCCTCGGGCTCGAATTGCTCTGGCGCCGGCTCTACGAGGAGCCCGAGATCACCCGCATCGTCGGGGTTCCCGAGGCGACGGGCCTCGAGATCGCCATGCTGCGAGTACCCGGGAGCGAGCTGGAGGTGGAGCTGATCGAGTACCGGGGCTGCGAGCGCCACTCAGGCAGCTCCCGGCCCTGCGACTACGGCACCGGGCATTTCTGCGTGTTCGTCACGGGTATCGAGGCGCTGTACGAGGACTTGCGCGCGCAGGGCATCTCGTTTCGGTCGGACGGGCCGGTGGAGATGACCGCCGGTGCCAACGCCGGCGGCAAGAGCCTGTACGCGCTCGACCCCGACGGCTACGTCTTCGAGTTCCACCAGCGGGCGCCTCGATGAGCGTCGAGGCGACGGATGCGACACGGCGGCCCGCCGACCGGCCGCCGCTGCTCGTGCAGTACCGGTTGATGGCGCTGATCCGCCGCTTCGAGGACCGCGCTGCGGAGCTGTTCCGGGAGGGCGTCATCTTCGGCACCGCGCACAGCTGCGTCGGTCAGGAGGCGATCGCCGTCGGGGCCGCCGGTGTCATGCGCGACACGGACTACCTCGTCGGGCATCACCGCTCGCACGGCCACCTGATCGCCGCCGGGGCCGACCTCCGCCGGATGATGGCCGAGATGTTCGGGAAGCGGACCGGCTACTGCCGGGGCCTCGGCGGCTCGATGCACATCGCCGACCTCTCGCTCGACATCCTGGGCTGCAACGGGATCGTCGGCGCCGGGATCCCGCATGCCTGCGGTGCCGCGCTGAGCGCGAAGCTGCGCGGCACCGAGCAGGCCGCCGTCGCCTTCTTCGGCGACGGCGCCGCCGGACAGGGCGCAGTGCACGAGGGGATGAACCTGGCCGCCACCTGGTCGCTTCCCGTCGTCTTCATCTGCGAGAACAACCAGTACGCGCTCTCGGCCGACTGGCGCGCGCAGCGCGCAGTCGAGGATCTCGCCGACCGCGCCGCCGGTTACGGGATGCCCGGCCGGATCGTGGACGGGAACGACGTGCTCGCCGTCGAGGACGCGGTCGCGGAAGCGCTGGCGCGCGCCCGGGAAGGCGGCGGTCCGACGTTCCTGGAGATGAAGACGTTCCGGCGGATGCAGCACTCCATGCGGGCCAACCTGCCCGACGTCCGCGACCCGGTCGCTCGTCGAGGAGTGGGAGGCGAAGGATCCGCTGCCGCGGTTCGAGCGGCAGCTCAGAGACCTGGGCGAGCTCGACGACGCCCGCGTCGCGGCCGTCGTCGGAGAGGTCGAGCACGAAGTCGAGCTCGCGATCGAGCTCGCGCGCGCCGACGAGGACGCGAGCAGCGACGACCTGCTGCCGGCCGTGTTCGGCCCGCAGCGGAGCTATCCGCCGCCGGCCGCGGAGCCGGAGCGGGCGCTCGGCTTCGTCGCCGCGGTGCGGGAGGCGCTCGAGCTCGAGCTCGACGCCGACCCGAGCGTGATCGTGATCGGCGAGGACATCGGCAGGGTGGGCGGTCTCTTCCGCGCCACGGAGGGTCTCTACGAGCGCTTCGGCCCGGAGAGGATCCGCGACACGCCGCTGACCGAGAGTGGCTTCGTGGGCTGCGGGATCGGCGCCGCCCTGACCGGGCTGCGGCCGGTCGTCGAGCTGCAGTTCTCGGACTTCGCCGGCGTCGCGTTCGACCAGATCATGAACCAGGCCGCCAAGCTCCGATTCATGATGGGCGGGACGCCGAGCATCCCGCTCGTGATCCGGATGGTCTCGGGCGGCGGTGTGCGGCTCGGCGCGCAGCACTCGCAGAGCCTGGAGGCCCTCTTCGCTCACATTCCCGGTCTCGTCGTGGCGATGCCCTCGACGCCCTACGACGCGAAGGGGCTGCTCTCGGCGGCGATCCGCGGGGACAATCCCGTCATCTTCCTGGAGCAGAAGCTCCTCTTCTTCGGCGAGCCCGCGCCCGTGCCGCCCGAGCGCTACGGGATCGAGCTCGGCGTCGGACGCGTCGCCCGCGAGGGAACCGACGTCACCGTCGTCGCCCTGGGCGCGCTCGTGCCCCATGCGCTCCGCGCGGCGCACGAGCTCGAGGCTGACGGGATCAGCGTGGAGGTGGTCGATCCTCGAACGCTCGTCCCGCTCGACACTGCCCTGATCGCGGCGTCCGTGGCGAAGACGCACCGGCTCGTCGTCGCGCACGAGGCGGTCCAGTTCTGCGGCTTCGGCTCCGAGATCGCGGCGCACGCGGCCGAGCACTGCTTCTGGGACCTCGACGCGCCGATCGCCCGCGTCGGAGCCGCGTCGCACCCGATCCCGTACCAGAAGGACCTCGAGCTGGCGACGCTGCCCGGTCCGGCCGAGATCGTCTGCGGCCGTGCGCTCGCTCGCTGCGGGTTGAGCTCTCGGCCTCGCGCTGCGCTCAGGTCACGCGGTCGTAACGCCCGAGCACGCTGACGCCCGCCGAGGCCGCACGGTCGAACGGAATCGCGCTGAGCCCGCTCGATGCGTCGTACTGCGCCCTGATGAGGGGAGGCAGTGGCGTGGAGGCGGAACCGGTGCCGCCGCCGATCACGTTGCCGTCGGCGTCGAAGATGACGGCCGAGATCTTCGGGCTGGAGAACTGCAACAGCGGCTCGTCGTTCAACGCCTGGAACATGACCGCGGCGACCCAGCCGGGGTCGTACCTCGCCGCCAGGATCCGATAGTCCGTCAGCTCCGGCACCTTGAGCCGCTTCGGCTCCTGCGCCCCGACCCGCACGATCGTCTCCAGCTTCGAGACCGGAATCCCCTCCGGGATCGTGACCGAGCCGCCGAGGAAGTGCTGCGCCTTCGCGCCCACGGTGGTCACCTTCGTCAGGTCCGTCTCGAGCACCGTGTTGGTCGGATCGAGGAAGTTCACGTGCACCGTCACGTTGAGCGCGTCATTCTCGGGCGACACGTTGGCCAGCACGATCCCATAGCTCACCTCGCGACGGCCGGACTTGACGCGCTGGGAAAAGCCCTCTTTCTCGACCTCCACGCGCGCAGGCTCGGTAGGTGCCCCGGCGACGGTGATGACGCGCGAGACGCTGCCGGCGCGGGCGCAGGAGGCGTTGACCGTCGCGGCGCCCAGCTTGACATTGAGCGGCACGCGCCACGTCCACGTGGCCTTGCCGCGGCGTGCCGTCGTCCGCGCCAGGCCCTGCCGCTGTCCGTCGGCGTACACGACTCGACCGGTGCAGCGCACGCCTGCCGGCTTCGCGACGACCGTCAGCTTCGCGTTCTGGCCGCGGAAGGTCTTCTGGGGCAGGAAGGCGATGCGCAGGGAGGAGCCGGCGTCGAGCGCGGTCGCCCCGGCAGGGACGGCACATAGCGCTGCGAGCGAGGCCAGGAGCGCGGTGCGGGCGAAGCGAGCGGGCACAGGGAACCTCCATCGAGTTTTGGGACACCGCCGTGCCGCTCCGGCACTCCCATCTTCGACCTGGGCCGGGCGAACTGAATCCCTCGAATGTGCGATCCGAACGGGAAGGTGGAGCGCCTCGTTCGAACGAGGCGCTCCACACCGTCACCGTCGGTCAGCCGACCGTCGCCGTCGTCTTCATCCACGGATGGATCAGGCACATGAAGCGGTGCGTGCCCGCGGCCAGCGGCCCTGTCTCGAGCTCGCCGCTGGGTGCGATGCCCGTCGTGCCGAAGATGCCCGGGATCGCGCACTCCGGGACGGGCGTCAGACCCAGGATCTCGTTCAGCTCGTCGACGCAGCCGCCACCGAAGGCCGCCACCTCCGTGAGCGTGTGGAACTCGCCGCCTCGGTTGTACGCCTCGAGCCTGCCGCCCGCCGACAGCTTCAGCCGCTCGGGCGAGAAGCGCCAGGCCGGAGCGCGGCCCTGGGACTCGAGTTGCTCGATGAACTCCGAGAATGTGACGCCACCGTCCTTGACACATGTTCCCGGGCCGATGACGGCATTGAACGACGCTGCCTCGCAGTCGTCGAGGACCTGCACGTTCCGGGTCTCTGGCCCCGCGGCCACGGCGACTCCGGCCAGCAGCGCCGCGAGAGCCGAGGCGGCGGCCAAGGCGATGGTGCGAGATCTGCGCATGCTCCCTCCTTCCGTCTTCCCCCCGTTCTCGGGACTACGCCGGCGCGGCCGCACCGGTTTCCGGTCGACCGCGGACGGCAGATCGGGGATGCGGGCGCCTGGTGGCGCCGCCGCGAGGAGCTGCAGGACGCCGGCTAGGCGCCGGCGTGGCCAGGCCGAGGAGCTAGGACGCGCAGGCCTCCGGCGAGTCGCCTTCGCAGCAGCCGACCTTGAAGCGGCAGCGCGGGCACTGCCATGTCTGGTGGCGCCACTCCATCGGCGCCGCGCAGCGGAGGCAGCGCTCCACGTGCTCAGCGTTGGCGGTCGAGGTCACGCGCAGAAAGGTAGAAGGGGGATCGGATGGCTCCCACGACGCAAACGAGCGCCTCATTTCGAGGCGCCCGTGTGGGGTTAAAGAAGCCAGATCAGCAGGATGATGATGACGATCAGGGTGAGAAGTCCGCCGCCGATGTACATGCGTTCCTCCTGGGTTTGTTTGCGTTCCGGGAGACAACGGCGCAACGCAGAAACTGGATACGGCGGTCGCTAGGATGGCCGTTCGCGGCGACGTGGCCGAGTGGTTAGGCAGAGGCCTGCAAAGCCTCGTACAGCGGTTCGAATCCGCTCGTCGCCTCTTGGATCGTTCGATGTTCTGTTGAGCGTAAAGGGCAGCCGGGCCGCCGGTAACGATGGCTTCGTGACGGACACCGCGCCCGATCTCACGCAGGACGAGCATCGCGTCACGCCGCTCGAGTTGTTCTTCGACCTCGCGCTCGTGTTCGCGTTCACGCAGGTCACGCGCACGCTCGTCGAGGATCCGACGTGGGGCGGGGTCCTCCGCGGGATGCTCGTGCTCGCGGCGCTCTGGTGGGCGTGGGCGGGCTATTCGTGGCTCTCGAGCACGATCGACGTCGACGAGGGCGGAGTCCGCCTGACGATGCTCGCGTCGATGACGGCGATGCTCGCTGCGGCGGTGGCCGTCCCCGGCGCGTTCGAGGACGACGCTCTGGTGTTCGCGCTCGCCTATCTCCTCGTGCGCGTCCTGCACCTCGTTCTCTACGCGATCGCCGGACGGGACGACCGCGATCTTCTCGGTGCGGTGCTGAAGATCGTCCCGACCGAGCTCCTCGGCGCCGCGCTGCTCGTGCCGGCCGCCTTCGTGGACGGTGACGCGCGGATCGCGATCTGGGTCGTGGCGCTCACGATCGACTACTTCGGGCCGATCGTGGTCGGCGTCGGCACCGGCTGGCGCATCGCGCCGCACCACTTCGCGGAGCGCCACGGGCTGATCGTCCTGATCGCGCTGGGCGAGTCGATCGTCGCCATCGGCGTCGGGGCCGGCCTGGAGCTGACCCCGGAGGTGATGGGAACGGCGGCACTCGGTGTCGTGGTCGTGTCCGCGCTGTGGTGGCTGTACTTCGACGTGGCCGAGATCTTCGCCCGGACGCGGCTCGTGCAGGCGAGCCGCGCGGAGCAGGTCAGGATGGCTCTCGATGCCTACAGCTATCTCCATTTGCCCTTGGTCGCCGGCATCGTCCTCTTCGCGTTCGGCCTGGAGACCACGCTGCACCACGTCGGGGACAGGCTCGACACCGTGCCCGCCGTGGCCCTGTGCGGCGGCGCTGCGCTGTACCTCATCGGCCATGTCTGCTTCCTCGTGCGGACGACCGGCCGGGTCTTCCGCCGGCGGACGATCGGGGCCGTCGTGCTGCTCGCACTCATCCCGGTCGCGCTGGTGATCCCGGCGGCCGCGGCGCTTTCCCTGGTGAGCGCCGTCTGCACAGGGGTCGTCGCCTACGAGGCGACCGCCACCGCGAGCACCGTCTCGCCACCCGCCACCCGGAGCTGACGGAGTAGGCGCTGCGCTCAGGTCGCGGCGTCGATCTTGATCGAGACGGCGTTGGCGCTGGGGCGCCCGAGGCCGTCGAGCGCCCAGATCGAGAGGCATTGGCGGGCCGAACGGCGCGGGACGCGCTGGACGATCTCCGCCACCTGGCCGGGGGCGGCCGGCCAGCGGTAGCGGCTTGCATGGGCGTCGAACGAGACGGGGCACGGGCCGTTCGCCCAGATGGGCACGAGGCTCTCGGCCTCCGGGCGGGAGCCGAGGAAGGCCGGGATGGGCGGCGCCGCGGGACGGCGTAGCGACACGTGCAGGACGCCGCGGTCGCGGTCGATCGTCGACGAGACATAGCGCGCCGGTCGAATCGGCCGGTAGAGGTCGCACGTCGGGTCTGCGCGCGGCTCGCGGACAGCGCCGCCGTAGACGGCGACGGCGCCCTTGATGTCGTCGTGCTCGAGCAGCCGACAACGCCATTCCCACTGCTCGGCGCGCTCGCATCTGCTCGGCCCGAGATGGTTGCCGCTCGGGTTCATCGCGGCGCAACCGCGGTCTTCGTGGCCCAGGCCGAGGACGTGCCCGAGCTCGTGGGCGAGCGCGCCGGCCGCCCACTGGGCATTACAGGTCAGAGTTGCGGGGCCTGCCCGCCAGATGCGGACGGTGGCCGACGTTCCGTACCCGAGCGTCGCGTGCGCTTGCGCGCAGGACCGACTCCCCGTCGAGCGGATGACGAGCTTCGCGCGATCCGGAGGAACCGCCACGAAGCGGACGCCGGCGCCGCTCGTGTTCCAGGCCGTCACGGCCTGGGCGACCGCCCACGCCTGGTCCGGGGCGGCGTTGTAGTACGAGACGATGCCTCCCGGCCACGCGTGGCCCTCGACGCGGTAACCCGCAGCTCCCGGCACGAAGGCGGCCGGAGCGAGCACGAACACGAGCATTGCGAGCAGGCGCCACCGCATGCCCCTGTCGTCGGCATCCGGCCCCTGGGCGCGATCCCCCGATCGCGGGTCGTCAGCTCGCCGCGGCGGTCTCCCGCTCGCGCTTGCGCTTCGACGCCTGCGACTGGCGCTTCGACGCGGAGACCTCGACCTTGCGCAGCCGGATCGACTTCGGGGTCACCTCGACGCACTCGTCCTCGCGGATGAACTCGAGCGCCTGCTCCAGCGAGAGCGGCCGCGGCGGGATCAACCGGACGAGCTCGTCGGCGTTCGAGGAGCGCATGTTCGTCAGCTTCTTCTCCTTGGTCGCGTTCACGTCCATGTCCTCGGAGCGGGCGTTCTCGCCGACGATCATGCCCTCGTAGACCTCGACCCCCGGGCCGGTGAAGAGCGTGCCGCGCTCCTGCAGGTTGGCCAGCGCGAACCCGGTCGTCGGGCCGCGGCGGTCGGCCACGAGGCTGCCGCTCGGCCGCGTGCGCAGCTCCCCGTGCCACGGCTCCCAGCGGTCGAAGACGTGGTGGAGGATGCCGGCGCCGCGGGTCTCGGTCAGGAACTCCGTCCGGAAGCCGATCAGCCCGCGCGCCGGAACGAGGTACTCCATGCGCGCCCAGCCGGTGCCGTGGTTGACCATCTGCTGCATCCGGCCCTTGCGCAGCGCCAGCAGCTGCGTGACGACGCCGATGTAGTCCTCGGGAACGTCGATCGCCACGCGCTCCACCGGCTCGTGGCGCTTGCCGTCGACCGTCTTCGTCAGCACCTCGGGCTTGCCCACGGTGAGCTCGAAGCCCTCGCGCCGCATCAGCTCGACGAGCACCGCCAGCTGGAGCTCGCCGCGGCCCTGCACCTCCCAGACCTCCGGGCGCGACGTGGGGAGGACGCGCAGCGAGACGTTGCCGACGAGCTCCTGCTCGAGCCGGGTCCGGACCATGCTCGCCGTGAGCTTGTCGCCCTCGAGCCCCGCGAGCGGGGAGGTGTTGATCCCGAGCGTCATCGAGAGCGACGGCTCGTCGACGGTCGAGACGGGGAGTGGGCGAGGATCCTCCGGGTCGGCGATCGTCTCGCCGATCGTCACCTCGGGCAGGCCCGCGAGCGCGACGATCTCACCCGGCCCGGCCTCCTCGGCGGGGACGCGCTCGAGCGCCTCGGTGATGAAGAGCTCGGTCGCGCGCGCGTTCTCGATCGTCCCGTCCGCCCGGCACCACGCGATCTGCTGACCCTTGCGCAGCGTCCCGTGGCGCACGCGGCAGAGTGCGAGGCGGCCGACGTACGGCGACGCGTCGAGGTTGGTGACGAGTGCCTGGAGCGGATGCTCCGGGTCGTACGAGGGCGGGGGGACCGTCTCGAGCAACACCTCGAAGAGTGGCGTCAGATCTGCCGCGAGGTCGTCGGCGGCGAGTCCGGCGCGTCCCTCGCGCGCGTTGCAGTAGACGATCGGGAACTCGATCTGCGTCTCGTCCGCATCGAGGTCGAGGAAGAGCTCGTACACCTCGTTCACGACCTCGTCGGCGCGCGCGTCCGGGCGGTCGACCTTGTTCACGACGAGGACGACCGGGAGCCGCGCCTCGAGCGCCTTGCGCAGCACGAAGCGCGTCTGCGGCAGTGGGCCCTCGCTCGCGTCGACGAGCAGGAGCACGCCGTCGACCATGGTCAGGCCCCGCTCCACCTCGCCGCCGAAGTCGGCGTGGCCGGGCGTGTCGATGATGTTGATCTTCGTGTCGCCGCGCTGCACGGCCGTGTTCTTGGCGAGGATCGTGATCCCCTTCTCGCGCTCGAGATCCATCGAGTCCATGACCCGATCGGCGACGTCCTGATTGGCCCGGAAGGAGCCGGACTGCCAGAGCATCGCGTCGACGAGCGTCGTCTTGCCGTGATCGACGTGGGCGACGATCGCGACGTTGCGCAGATCGTCCCGGCGGGCTGGATAGTCGCGGCGCGGCACCCGCGGAGGGTAGCTACGCCACCGGGGAGCCGTCCTCCACGTTCCCCGCGGGTCGCACGACGACCGGGCCGGTGGCGTGGGAGTGGACGGCGAGGACGATCGCATCGTCCTGCCCGAGCGCGCAGACGACCTGCGTCCCGACGAGCAGCTGCGCTTCGTCGACCCGGACGGGCAGCGGTGCTTGCGCCTCGCCCCGCGGCCCGAGCTGCAGGGTGAGCAACGTCGAGGGCCCGCGTGCACCCGGGTGGTCCTCCACAGCGACGACGCGCCCGACCACGAGGTCGAGCTCCTGCAGGATCTGCGCCGGCTCCGGTGAGGCCACGCTAGCCCGCCGCCAGCACGATCAGCGCGATCAGGCCCGCCCCGATCAGGAACAGGCAGACCGCCGCGGCGAGCGCCGCCAGGCCGAGAAATCCAGGTGTGAAGATCTTGAACGGCAGGGCGATGCCGACGAGGTCGCGACCGGATCCGACGACCCCACGAAGCCGCCACAGGAGCCCCGGCGCGCGGCGAATGCCGCCGCCTCGGGTGGCTCCGCGATCCGCGTCAGCTCGGCGAGCTGCTCCGATCCCTCGCCCGGCATGCGGCGCACACGCCCGGGCACCTGCAGCACCTGCCGCAGCCCGGCGGCGAAGAAGAGCAGCACGGCCGGCGCGGCGAGCAGGACGAGCGTCACGAAGACGTCGGCCGCTTCGAGGCCGTCGCGGGCGAGCGCGGCCGCGATCGCTGCGACGCCGACGACGGCCGCCACCGCAAGTCCCTGCAGCGAGCGGACGACGCCTCGAAAGAAGGAGGCCAGGCTCTCGAGCCCGCCTTTCGGAATCGCCACTCGCTGCATCGTCCTTGACGTTAACGTGCTGCCCATGGATTCGCGTCTCGCCTTCGCGGTCGAGCTCGAGCAGCGCGACGCGACCCTGGCCGAGAGAGTCGACGAGCTGGCAGCGATCTCGGCCGAGGTCGATCGGATTCGGGCGCGCACGGCCGAGATCGATGCGCGCCTCGCGGTCGTCCCCGCCGAGGCGGCCCATCTCGACGAGGCCGACGCAGAGGCCGCAGGCGCGCTCGAGGCCGCGAAGGCCGCTCTGGCCGAGGCGGAGGCTGCGCTCGAGCGAGCACGCAGCGACGATGCCCGCGAGGCGGCGAGGCGACATGTCGCGACGGCGTGCCGCCGACGTCCGCGCCGCCGAGCAGCGTCAGGAGCGGCTGGTCGCGAGGCGGGCGGCGCTGGAGCAGGAGGTCGATCGGCTGAAGGCGGAGATCGTCGAGCTCGAGCGCAGCGCCTCGGAAGTCACCGCACGCCTGGAGCGCTCCGCGCGCGTGTCCTCCGTCGAACCGCCGGAGCCGGGGCTCTCAGGGCTGGCGGAGTGGGGAGCACGTGCGCACGCGGCCCTCGTCGTCGCGCGCGGCGGCCTGGAGGCAGAGCGCGAGCGGATCGTCCGCGAGGCGAACGAGCTGGCCTCGTCGGTGCTCGGCGAGCCGCTGTACACGGCGCGCGTCGCCCAGGTCCGGAAGCGGTTGGAGGAGGCGCTGGCCCAGGGCTAGGCGACGTGAGGCGTCACGTCTCGGACAGCCGTCGGCGCCAGGCCTCGCCGGCGGCGCGGCCCTCCGGCGTGGCCAGGAAGTGCTCGAGCGGGACGTGCAGGAAAGCGCCCTCGGCGTCGGCGAGCAGCGTCTCGCCGTCGTGGAGCTCTGCGGAGATCTCGATCCGGCGGCCCCGCTCGGCGGTGACGCGCGAGGCGACGCGCAGCTCCCGGTTGATCGGCACCGGCTTGCGGAAGCGGACGGCGAACCGCGCGGTCACGGCCGGGAAGCGATGCCACGTCGCGAGCAGTCCGCACGCCTCGTCGAGCGCCGCGCCGACGATCCCGCCGTGAACGAGCCCGGGCCCGCCCTGGTGGGCGGGGCCGAAGATGACGGGCGACTCGTACCGCTCCAACCCCTCCGTTTCCGGCAAGGCCAGGCGGAGGCCGTTGGGAGCGTCGCCGCAGCCGAAGCACGAGGCGTCGTGATGCGGGGGGATGCGGTCGGCTTCGACGGGTCTAGGCCGCGAACGGCAGCTCGATGTCGCTGACGTCGAGCCCCATGCTCGCCGCCATCCGGATGCCGTCCTGCACGTCCTCCTGGAGCCGCCTGATGTCGGTCTCGCGCATGACGTTCCCGATCCACGCACGCTCCTTCGGCCGCCAGAGCGCGTGCTCGACGAAGATCGGCAGCAGTTGGTTGGCCGCCTTGATCAGCCGGTCCTTCGTCTGTCTCGACGCTCCCTCGAGCAGGACGCGCTCGTAGGCGACGCCGGCGCTGTGGTGGATGCCGTCGTCGATCGTGAGCCGGTTGCAGAGGTCCTCCAGGAGCGTGCCGCGCGACGAGCGCGCGATCAGGCGGAAGCGCGGGATGATCAGGCGCTCGAAGAAGACCTGCATCTGGAACACCTTCTCCTCGAGCGTCTCCGCCTCGAGCGTCATCTTCGCGAGCTCGTCGAGGTGCGGGTCGCGCTCGGCGACCCCGCCGGCCTGCTCGGCGAGCTTCAGCCACGCCTCGACGTGACGCGCCTCGTCCTGCACCATCGTCGAGTAGTAGAGCTTCGCCTCGCGGTGGGGTGCCAGGTTCAGCAGCTGACCCGCCATCGAGACGGCGAGCTCGTCGGCCTGGAGCTGCTGGGTGATCACGGAGCGCCAGACCGCGCGGCGGCGCTCCTTCCGCTCGGGCGACGCGCCCGCCCGCGTCTCCGGGATCGGCGGGATCTCGCCCCACGCCATGTCGCGCACCTGCCACTCCTGCTTCTTGGCCAGCTCGTAGAAGCGGAGGACGCCCCGGCCCTTGTCGTGCTTGGCGGCGTCCGCCTCCGCCGCCCGCTCGGCGTCGATCAGCGGCTGGTACGTCGGATCGGCGTTGATCGGCTCCTCGAGGGGGTCGACGTTCACGGCGCTAGCTTAACGGCGGTCGCAGGCCGTCTACCGCAATCCGCCGCGCTCGTGATGGGCGCGGAAGAAGTTCTCGGAGCCGGCCGTGGCCATCGCCGCGGACGCCGAGAGCTCGAGCGCGAGCGCGGTCGCGGCGACGATCTGGGCGAAGCGATAGACCTTGCCCGAGCCGGCGCAGCCGAGCAGCCCGAGCCACGAGCGGGCGTAGGGGAGCGTCGTGCCGCCGCCGACGGTGCCCACCTCGAGCCCGGGGAAGCGAATCGCGGCGTGGAGCCCGCCCTCGGCCGTGCGGTGGGCCGTCCCGTGCGCCATCGAGCTCGTCCCGACCATGCCCAGGTCCTGGCCGGTGCAGGCGAAGAGCGCCGCGATCGCCGAGGCCGGGGTGAAGGCGACGGATTGCATCCCCGACGCGACCGCGCCGTGCGTTCCCGCCCACGAGAGCTCGAGCAGGTCGTCGACGGTCGTCCGCAGGACCCGCCGCACGGTCTCGGCGTCGATCGTCGCCTCGGCCAGCACCGTCTTGCCGTGGCCGGACTGGAAGAACTCGAACGACGGCTTCTTGTCGCCGCCCATGTTCGCCTCGAGGATGGCCCGCTCCGGTCGCACCGGAGCCTGCGGCAGCACGTAGCCCATGTTCAGCGCGTAGCTGTTGCGCGTCATCATGTTCGGCCCGACGGCGTCGCCCGTCGTCCACGCCCAGAGCACGTGGCACATCGGGCCGACGACGTGCGTCTTCACCTCGCGCAGCTTCGCCCGCTTCGAGAGCGACGGATCGTCGAGTGCCGCGAGGAAGGCGCGCATGTCGTCGAGCGAGCCCTCGAGCCACCTTGCAAGCTGTACGGCTTCATCAGTGTCTTTGCAAACAAAGCAAGAAGCTCTGGTGATTCTGTCATGGAGCACATACGTTCTGAACCCACCCGCCGACGGCCGCGGCCTTGGCGCCGCGCGTGACGGAGGCCGAGAGACCGCCCTCCGTGTGCGCGAGCGGCACGAACAGCTCCTCGGTCGCGCGCCCCGTCTCCCGCAGCGTCCCCTCCGGCTCCTCGAGCGCGTAGTCGCCGAGCTCGACGGCGAGCGGACCGACGACGGAGACCGGGATCAGCGTGCCGCCGGTCAGCGCCTCCTGCGCCGAGCTCCACGGCTCCAGATCGTGCTCGAGAGTCTCCGGGCCGACGGCGTCCCGGATCGCGTCCTGTCGAGCCCGGATCGAGTCCGGATCGTTCTTCCGCGGCCAGCGGCGCACGTCCATGGCGGGGAGTTAACCTCACGCCCGACATGGCGGCGACGATCATGGACGGGAAGGCGCTCGCTGCGCGCGTGCGCGCAGAGGTGGCCGGCGAGGTGGCGCAGATCGGCCACGTCGGGCTCGCGACGGTGCTGGTGGGCGACGATCCGGCGTCGGACGTCTACATCCGCGCCAAGCACACGGCCTCGGCCGAGGTGGGCATCGAGGCGCGCGACCTCCGCCTGAGCGAGTCGACGACGGAGGCGGAGCTGCTCGGCGTCGTCGCGGAGCTGAACGCGGACGACGGCGTCGACGGCATCCTCGTGCAGCTGCCGCTTGCCGGACGGGATCGACGAGGCGCGCGTGATCCGCGCGGTCGACCCGATCAAGGACGTGGACGGCTTCCATCCCGCCGAACGCGGGCCAGCTCTACCTCGGCCGGCCCACGTACGTCCCGGGCGACCGCGCTCGGCGTGATCGCGCTGCTGGACGAATACGAGGTGGAGCTCGCAGGAGCCGCACGCGGTCGTCGTCGGGCGCAGCGACATCGTCGGGAAGCCGGTGGCGATGCTCCTGCTCGGCCGCCACGCGACCGTGACGATCTGCCATTCGCGCACGCGCGACCTCGCGGGCGAGGTCGCGCGGGCCGACGTCGTCGTGGCCGCGGTGGGCATTCCCGGCCTCGTCCAGGGGACTGGATCAAGGACGGGGCGCGGCCGTGATCGACGTCGGGATCAACCGCACCGAGGCCGGGCCTCGTGGGCGACGTCGCGCCCGCCGCCGCCGAGCGCGCGGCGCTGATCACCCCGGTCCCCGGCGGCGTCGGTCCCATGACGGTCGCGATGCTGCTCCGCAACGCCGTCCGCGCCGCTCGGTACCGGCGCAACGAGCTTGCGTTTCCAGGCCTGTGAGGCTATGTTTCGCGCGCTTTATAAGGTCAGCGGCACCGGTGCCCGTGCACCCTTGTCGCGTCATGCAAGGAGGAACATCAGTTGGCGCAGGGCACCGTGAAGTGGTTCTCGAACGAGAAGGGCTACGGCTTCATCGAGCGTGAGGGTGGCGAGGACGTCTTCGTGCACTTCTCCGCGATCACGATGGAGGGCTACAAGTCGCTGACCGAAGGCCAGCGCGTGGAGTTCGAGGTCGTCCAGGGCCCCAAGGGCGCCCAGGCCGCGAACGTCTCAGCTGCCGGCTAGCACCTTCCCGAACTCGAGTTGCGAAGGAGCCCCGGCAACGGGGCTCCTTCTATTTGCGAGGATGAATCGACATGGCAATCACACGTGAAGAGGTGCTCCACGTCGCCAAGCTGGCGCGGCTGGAGCTGACCGAGGAGGAGGTCGAGCGCCTGACGGGCGAGCTCGGCGCGATCCTCGAGGCCGTCGGCAAGGTCGCCGAGCTCGACCTCTCCGACGTGCCGCCGACCTCGCATCCGCTCTCGCTCGTGAACGCCTGGCGCGACGACGAGCCGCACGAGTCGCTCGGCCTCGACGAGGTCTTCGCGAACGCGCCCAACCGCGAGGACGACCTCTTCCGCGTCCCGCCGACGACGTGAGCGCGGTGCTCGACACGCTCCGGCTCACCGCGGAGGAGGCGATCGGCCTGCTCGAGCGCGGCGAGGTCTCTCCGGCGGAGCTCCATGCCGCCTATCGCGACGCGATCGCCGCGCGCGACCCCGAGCTGCACTGCTACCTGCGCACCGTCGACTTCGAGGCCGGGAGCACGGGCATCCCGATCGCGCTCAAGGACGTGATCTCGACGCGTGGGGTCGAGACGACGGCCGGCTCGAAGATCCTCGAGGGGTACGTGCCCGTGTTCGACTCGACCGTGGCCGCGCGGGTCAGGGCGGCCGGGCTCTCCGTCCTCGGCAAGACCAACACGGACGAGTTCGCGATGGGCTCGTCGACCGAGAACTCCGCGTACGGGCCTTCGCGCAACCCGTGGGATCCCGACGCGCGTGCCCGGCGGCTCCGGCGGCGGCACCGCCGCAGCCGTCTCGGCGGGGCTCGCGCCGTGGGGGCTCGGCTCCGACACGGGCGGCTCGATCAAGCAGCCCTCGGCGCTCTGCGGCAACGTCGGCCTCCGGCCGACGTACGGCACGGTCAGCCGCTACGGGATCGTCGCCTTCGCCTCCAGCCTCGACCAGGTCGGCCCCGTCGCGCGGAACGTCCGCGACTGCGCGCTCCTCTACTCGCTGATCGCGGGGCGCGACGAGCGCGACTCCACCACCGTGGAGCTGCCGGAGCCGGTTCGCCTGCCCGAGGCGGAGGACCTGAAGGGCCTCCGCATCGGCGTGCCGAAGGAGATGAACGAGGCCGAGGGAATCGAGCCGGGCGTGCCGAGGCGGTCGCCCGCGCGATCGACCTGGCACGCGAGCTCGGCGCCGAGGTGGGGGAGTGCGAGCTGCCCCGCTCCGTCGAGTACGGGCTCGCCTGCTACTACCTGATCGCCCCCGCCGAGGCGTCGTCCAACCTCGCCCGCTACGACGGCGTTCGCTACGGCGCGCGCGTCGACGGAGACACCTACGTCGAGATGGTCGAGCGGACGCGCGACGCCGGCTTCGGGGACGAGCCGAAGCGGCGGATCATGCTAGGCACGTACGCGCTCTCGGCGGGCTACTTCGACGCGTTCTACGGCCAGGCGCAGAAGGTGCGGACGGTGATCGCGCGTGAGCACGCCGCCGCGTTCGAGCGCTTCGACCTGCTCGTCTCGCCGACCTCGCCCACGGTTGCCTTCAAGCTCGGCGAGAAGGCGGCGAACCCGCTCGCGATGTACCTCTCCGACCTGCTCACGATCCCCTCCTGCATGGCCGGGCTCCCCGGGCTGAACGTCCCCTGCGGGCTCTCCGACGGACTGCCGGTGGGGCTGCAGCTGATCGGCCCCCAGTTCGCGGAGAACGCCCTCTTCCGCGCCGGCCACGCGCTCGAGCGCGTGCTCGGCTTCGACCCGGTTCCGGAGCGGCTGCGATGAGTACCTCAGCGTGGGAGCCCGTCGTCGGGCTCGAGATCCACGTCCAGCTGAAGACGCGGACGAAGATGTTCTGCCGTTGCGCCAACGGCTACGGCGGCGGCCCGAACACGCAGACCTGCCCGGTCTGCCTCGGCTTCCCCGGTGCGCTCCCCGTGCCGAACCGGATCGCGCTGGAGTGGACGGTCAAGCTCGGCCTCGCGCTCGGCTGCACGATCGCCGACCGGGCCGTCTTCGCGCGCAAGAACTACTTCTACCCGGATCTGCCGAAGGGATATCAGATCTCTCAATACGATCTCCCTTCTTGCATCAACGGCAAGATGATAGTACCGATTGCAGACGGCGAGCATGAGGTGGAGATCGTGCGCGCTCACCTCGAGGAGGACGCGGCCAAGACGACGCACGTCGGCGGCCGGACGGGCCGGATCGGCGGTGCGGAGCACTCGCTCGTCGACTTCAACCGCGGCGGCACGCCGCTCGTCGAGATCGTCACCGGCCCGGACATCCACTCCTCCGAGGAGGCGCGCCGCTTCCTCCAGCTGCTGCGCCAGACGATCGTCGAGCTCGGCATCTCCGACGCGGAGATGGAGAAGGGCACGCTCCGGGTCGACGCCAACGTCTCGGTCCGGCCCGAGGGCTCGGACGAGCTGCGCACGCGCTGCGAGCTGAAGAACATGAACTCCTTCCGCTTCGTCGCGCAGGGGATCGACGCCGAGGTGGCGCGGCAGATCGCGCTCTACGAGTCGGGCGAGACGGTCGTCCAGGAGACCTACGACTTCGACGCGTCGAGCGGAACCCTGACCGCGCGCCGCTCGAAGGAGGAGGCCGACGACTACCGCTACTTCCCGGAGCCCGACCTCGTGCCGGTGGAGCCGACGGCGGAGCTGGTCGAGCGGCTGCGCGGCGAGCTGCCCGAGCTCCCGGCGCAGCGGATCCGGCGGCTCGAGGCCGAGCTCGATCTCGACCGGGCGACGGTGCTCGTCACCGGCGGCCTCGACCGGCTGTACGAGGCGACGGTCGCCGCCGGCGCGGACCGCCTCGCCGCAGCCAACCTGATTGCGAACCGGCTGGCCGGGACGACGGGCGACGGCATCGACGCGGCCGAGCTGGCCAAGCTGGTGGAGGCCCGCGAGCGCATCCCGCGCGCCGCGCTCGACGAGGCGCTCGGCAAGCTCGGCGAGCCGGGCTTCTCGGCCGAGCCGTACCTCGCGCAGGAGGCCGTCTCCGACACGTCCGAGCTCGAGCCGATCGTGGCGCGGATCATCGCGGCGAACCCCGGTCAGGCGGCTGCGTACCGCAGTGGCAAGGAGGGCCTGCTCGGCTTCTTCGTCGGCCAGGTGATGAAGGAGACCCAGGGCAAGGCGAATCCGCGCGTCGTGAACGAGCTCGTGCGCGAGCGGCTGAGCGCGTAAGGCACACTCCAGCTGATGTCGCGCAGGCTTCTCTGGCCGCTCGTCCTCACGCTCTCCGCCGCCGGCGTGCTCGTCGGGCACGATCTCGCCTACCGCCTGGCCGGCGCCGGGAGCGACGGCCTGCACGGCTACCTCGCGCATGCGCCGCAGCTCCTCGTCGCGCTCTCGCTTCCGGCGCTGCTCGTCGCGCTCGCGGGCGGCCGCACTCAGGCGCCGCCTGCCTGGGCCTTCGGGCTCCTGGGAGCCGGCGGATTTGCCGCGATGGAGCACCTGGAGCGGCTCGGGCACGGCGTGCCGTGGCTGCTGACGAGCCCGCTCTTCCTGCTCGGGCTCGCGCTCCAGCTGCCCTTCGCGCTCGCCGCATGGTGGCTCGCGCGGGCCCTGCTCGCCCTCGAGGTGCCTGCGCGCGCGCGGCCCCCGAGGCGCCCTCGCCTCGTCTTCGAGGTGCGGACCGCGATCGGCGCCCCGGTCACTGCCGGCCTTCGGGCCCGACCGCGGCCACGCGGGCCACCCGTCCTCCTCTAGCCCGCGAACCGGCCGCACGAGCGGCCCGACGCTCCAAGAGGAGATTCCATGCATCCGAGATTTCGAAGGTTCGCCCTGGTGGCCGCCACCGTGGGCCTCGTCCTGAGCCTGTTCATCGCCCTGCGGCCGGACGACGACGACGAGACGACCGGCACCACCACCGACGACGACGGCGGCGGCGACGACCACCGCCGCGACGACGACCGAGCCGCCTCCGGCCACGACCACCGAGCCTCCGCCCGCCACGACGACGGCCCCGCCCGAGCCCGCGTTCGACACGGTCCGCGTCAACGTGGTCGGCGGGCGGCCCCAGGGCGGCGTCAAGCGCGCCACGATCGAGCAGGGCCGCGACGTCGTGCTCGTCGTCCGCGCGGACGTCAGCGACCACGTCCACCTGCACGGCTACGACCTGATGGCCGACGTGGCGCCCGGCGCGCCCGCGCGGCTGCGCTTCACGGCCGACGTGCCGGGCCGCTTCGAGGTCGAGCTGGAGGACCTCGGCGTCCCGATCGCGGACCTCCAGGTACGTCCATGAACCTGATCGCGCACGGGATCGGCGGCATTCGCGACCTGCCGGTCCCCGCCTGGCTCTTCCTCTGGGGCGGCTCGGTCGTGCTCGTGATCTCGTTCCTCGCGCTCGGGGTGCTCTGGCGGCAGCCGCAGCTCGAACGCCGCGCGGGCGGGCGATCCCTGACGGCGTGGCTGCAGCGCGTGCTCGGCTCCGCTGTGCTCCGCTTCCTCGTCGGAGCCGTCTCGGCGGGCCTGCTCGTGCTGGTCTTCCTCGCCGCGCTGATCGGCGAGCCGTCGTCCGCGGAGAACCTCGCGCCGACGTTCGTCTTCGTGATCTTCTGGCTCGGCCTGGTCGTGGTCCAGGTCGTGCTCGGCAACGTCTGGCCGGTGCTGAACCCCTGGCTCGCCGTTGCGAATGCCGTCAACTGGATCTCGGAGCGGCTGGGCCAGCGCTGGGAGCCGCCGCTCTCGTACCCGGCGCGACTGGGCGTCTATCCGGCGGCGCTCGCGCTCTTCGCCTTCACGGCGCTCGAGCTCTGCTACCCCGACCCCGCCAACCCGCGTGCACTGGCGCTCGCAATCGCGATCTACAGCTACGCGGCCTGGTTCGGCATGGCCGCGTACGGGCGCCGCGCCTGGAGCGAGGGCGGGGACGGGTTCACGGCGTACTTCGGGCTGCTCGCCCGCATCGCCCCCTTCGCGAGGCGTGACGACGGGCGGTTCGTCGTGCGCGTTCCGTTCACCGGGCTCGCAGGCGCCGACCGCCGACCGGGTGTCCTGGCGCTCGTCGCCGTCATGCTCGGCTCGGTCGGCTTCGACGGGCTGAGCCGTGCCTCGTTCTGGCAGGACCTGCGCGCGCGGGTCGAAGGGCCGTACGTGCTCGACTCACCGGGGACGCGCCGACCTCGTCAGCACCCTGCTGGGCCTGGCCGGCCTGCTGGGCTGCATTGCACTCGTCGCCGTCGCGTATCTCACCGCCGTGCGGGTCTCGCGTGCCCTGGCGGACGCCGAGCGCAGCCTCGTGCCCGACTTCCTGTTGAGTCTCGTCCCGATCGTGCTCGTCTACGCGGTCGCGCACTACTTCACGCTCCTGATCGTGTACGTGAAGGTTGTGGTGCCGCTGCTGGCCGACCCGTTCGGGTACGGCTGGAACCTGCTCGGCGCCGCGGACTACCAGCCAGTCTCGCGCCGCCGTTCGCTCCGAACACGGTCTGGTACATCCAGGTGGCGGCGCTCGTCGCCGGGCACGCCGTCGGGCTGGCGGTGGCCCACGACCGGGCGATCAGCATCCTGCCCGAGGGCCGCGCGCTCCGCTCTCAGTACCCGCTGCTCGCGCTGATGGTCGTGTACACGATCGGGGGCATGTGGCTGCTCTCGCTGGAATGACGACCGGCCCCCTGCTCGCGCACGGCGGCGTCGGGGGCGCGATCGTCGAGGTGCTGCTGGCCGTGGGCGTCGCAGCCGTCTTCTTCACGATCTGGCTGCGCGAGCGCCGACGCTAGCGCGGCGGACGCGAGGCGTCCCTGGCGCGAGCTGCCGCCGAGCGACGCGCGAGCGCGGGCATTGCCCGTGCAGCTAGCTAGATCAAGCCGCAGCTGCGGGCAGTGTTCGGCCAGGGGTAGAAGCCGCGGCCGCTCCGGTACGCGCGCTCGGCCACCCAGATCTGCTCGATCGGCGTCCAGCGGTCCGCGGTGCCCTTCCGCCGCAGGAGGTCGGCGCCGTACATGCGCTGGAACTCGATGTCCATCTGCAGGCCGCCGTAGTAGCCGTTGCCGGTCCGGGTCGCCAGCCCTGCTGCGGGTTGCGCTCGTGCCGGTGGATGCAGAGCCACTGCTCCTGCCGCGGCGGCGTCTTGGCCCGCCGTTCGGCCGCTGCGGCCCGGGAGCGCCAGAGCGAGCGAATCCACGCGTGGTAGGTGGTGCTCGTCGTCTCGCGCTCGCTGTAGTTCGTCGGCGTGCGCGGCTTCATCATCAGCCGCTGCCAGCGCCACGTCTCGCTGCGGAGATCGTCGATCTCGGTCGAGCATGGCGACGTTGTGGGTGGTTGCGTCTGCGGCGCCGGGCCGGGTGAGCGCCGCCACCGCGAGGGTGAGAACGCCCAGCAGCACGAGCAGACGAATAGACGTTTTCGTCACAGATTGAAGCTCCTTCTCGGGAACGTGAACGTGCCGCCGGGGACGCGGATGTGCCGCAGGGCGTCCCGGGGCGACGATGTGTTGCCTGCGCAGGCTAGCAGGGACCGCGCGAACTACTGTTTGTAATCCGTAAAATGTGTCACGTTCTCACGACGCTGCCCGCGTAGAGCAGCACAGCCGCAACGGCGACGAAGGCCGCCGTCTCGCTCGCACCCAGGCCGGAAACCGCGCTTCCGACCGCAGCGAGCGTGAAGCCGGCGAGCAGGAGCGAGTTCCCGAGCGGCCGGCTTCGGAGCGAGGCGAGAGCCACGCCGACGAGCGCGATCGACCCGGCGACGTTGCCGGCGATGGCCAGGATGCGGGCGGGGAAGAGCTCGAGATGCGCCTGCGCGTCCGGAATGGCCGTCCCGCTCACGGGAGCCGTCAGCGGCACGGCGACGGCCACGCCGATCGCGAGCCCCGCGTACACGAGCACGACCGGCCCCGCGAGGCGGCGACCCGCGCCGAGCAGCGACCCTGCGCCCAGGAGCGGCGCCGTCAGCAGCCCGCCGAAGAGGTAGTACGCCCGGAAGGCACGGTCGTCCCAGCCGGCCGCGGCGCCCCAGGCCAGCGCGCCCGTCGCGAGTGCGTAGGCGGCGAGACCCGCGCTCCACGCCGCGAGGTGCGGTGTCCGGCGCACGCGCCAGCGGGAGGCGAGCAGGCCGGAGAGCCGCAGCGCGAGCAGTGCGGCTCCGAACGCGAGCAGGGCCTCCACGCGGTGAGCGTAGTCGGCGGCGCGCTCGGCCAGCCGTTCCTCCAGATAGCCTCAGCGCCGATGGCGCAGAAGCGGTACCTGTTCACGCCCGGGCCGACACCGGTGCCGCCCCAGGTGCTCGCCGCGCTCGGTGAGCCGGTCCTCCACCACCGCGCGCCCGACTTCCGGATCGTCTACGAGCGCGTGCTGGGGCGGCTCCGGGAGGTGCATCGCACGAGCAACGACGTCCTCCTCTTCACCTGCTCGGGCACGGCTGCCTTCGAGTCGGCGATCGTCAACCTCTGCTCGCCCGGCGACCGCGTGCTGGCCGTCTCCGCGGGCCATTTCGGCGAGCGCTGGGCCCAGATGGCGCGCGGCTTCGGGTGCGAGGTGGAGGAGCTGCGGCTCCCCTGGGGCGCGACGCCGACGCCCGAGGATCTGGCCCGGAAGCTCGCCGAGAGCGATCCCGTCGAGCTCGTCTTCCTCGTCCACTCGGAGACGTCGACCGGTGTCGTGGCGGACATCCAGGCCCTCGCGGCGGTGGCCAAGGATGCAGGGGCGCTCGTCGTCGTCGACGCGGTCTCGAGCCTCGGCGCCGTTCCGCTCGACACGGACGCCTGGGGCCTCGACGTCGTTCTCGCCGGCTCGCAGAAGGCGCTGATGACCCCGCCGGGGCTCGCGACCGCGGCCGTGTCGGAGGCCGCCCTGGAGCGGGCGGCTCGAGCCACCTTGCCGCGCTTCTACCTCGACTGGGAGCGGACCCGCAAAGCCCAGCAGAAGCTGGACAGCGCCTTCACGCCGGCCGTCTCGCTCGTGGTCGCGCTCGACGTGGCACTCGGCCTCCTGCTCGAGGACGGGCTCGACGCAGCGTTCGAGCGGCATGTCCGCCTCGGCCGCGCCTGCCGCGCCGGCGCGACCGCGATGGGTCTCGAGCTGTTCTCGCCCGACGAGGACCGCTCCGCCGTCGTGACCGCCGTGCGGATGCCGGAGGGGATCGAGGCGTCGCAGCTCACGCGCGCGCTTCGCGACCGGCACGGGATCACGATCGCCGGTGGCCAGGGCGAGCTGAAGGAGGCGATCTTCCGGATCGGGCACATCGGCTGGTTCGACGAGTTCGACATCGCGACCGCGCTCTCGGCGGTCGAGCTCGTGCTCGGGGAGCTCGGCGCTCCGATCGAGCGCGGCGTCGCGGCGTCGCGGGCGCTCGAGGTCTACGCAGAAGGGGCGAAGGTCTGAGGGTCCTCGTCCGCGAGCCGATCGCGGCAGCGGGGGTCGAGCTGCTCCGCTCGCGCTTCGAGGTGGACGTCGACGCCGACTCGCCGCTCGAGGACGTGATCGCGGCGCTACGACGCGATCGTGATCCGTTCGGCCACGAAGCTGACCGCGGAGCTGATCGAGCGGGCCGAGCGGCTGAAGGTGATCGGGCGAGCCGGGGTCGGGATCGACAACGTCGACGTCGCCGCCGCGACCCGCAAGGGCATCGTCGTCGCGAACGCGCCCGAGTCGACGGTGATCTCGGCCGCCGAGCACACGGTCGGCCTGCTCGTGGCGCTCGCGCGGAACATCCCGCAGGCCCACGCCGCGCTGAAGCAGGGCCGCTGGGAGCGCACCCGCTGGGGCGGGGTTGAGCTCGCGGACAAGACCCTGGGCGTGCTCGGCTTCGGCCGGATCGGGCGCCAGGTCGCGCGCCGCGCACTCGGTCTCGGCATGCGCGTCGTCGGTTACGACCCGTTCGTCGTGCCGGACCGCTTCCGCGAGCTCGGCGCCGACCACGTCGCCTCGCCCGGGGAGGTGTTCGCCGCCGCCGACTTCCTCACGCTGCACCTGCCTCTCACCGACGAGACGCGTGGCTTCGTGGACGAGGCGGCGATCGCGCAGATGCGCCCCGGCGTGCGGATCGTGAACGCAGCTCGGGGCGAGCTCGTGGACGAAGCAGCCCTCGTGGCGGCGGTTCGCTCGGGCCGCGTTGCGGGAGCGGCGCTCGATGTCTTCTCGGCCGAGCCGTACTCGGGCGCGTTGCTCGAGCTCGACGAGGTCGTCGTCACGCCGCACCTGGCCGCCTCGACGGACGAGGCGCAGGATCGCGCCGGCCTGATCGTCGCGGAGCAGATCGTCGCTGCGCTCGACGGCGGCCTCGTCACGAACGCGATCAACATCCCGGTCGTCGGGGCGGAGGACCTGGAGCTGCTGGGGCCGTTCATCCCGCTGGCGGCGACGCTCGGCCGCCTCGCCGTCGAGCTCGCAGGCGGTCAGCCGCGCCGGATCGGGCTCTCCTACAACGGCGCGCTCGCGGATCACGACACCCGGCTGCTCACGGTCGCAGCGCTGAACGGTGCCTTCCAGGGGCGGGTCGAGCAGGCCGTCAACTACGTCAACGCGCCCGTGATCGCCGCGGAGCGCGGGATCGAGGTGACCGAGGAGCGCTCGGGCGCCGCGCGGGACTACACGAACCTCGTCACGGTCACGGCCGACGACGTGCAGGTCTCCGGGACGACGATCGGCCCCGAGCACCGCCGGTTCCTGGCGGGCGCGCTCGGGTTCGCGATCGACCTCCAGCTCTCGCCCCTGATGGTCTTCTTCCGCTACGACGACGTCCCCGGCGTGATCGGACGGGTCGGGACGATGTTCGGCGAGGCCGGCGTCAACATCGCGAACATGGCCGTCTCGCGCACCCGGGAGGGCGGCAAGGCCCTGATGGCCCTCTCGATCGACTCCGAGCCGACGCCCGAGCTGGAGGCTCGCATCCGCGGCGAGGGCTTCGACGACGCTCGCGTGATCGTCTTGCGCGAGCACAACTGAGAACGCTGTCGGCGCTCCTCGGCTCTCGGTCCCGGTGGTCGATTCACGGGTAGGCTTGCGGTCGTGGGGGCAACCTGGCCGGAGCCGGTCGAGCGTGTCGCCGCCTTCTTGCGCAAGGCAGGCGCCGAGGCGAGGCTCGAGGAGTTCGAGTCCGTTGCGCCGACCGCCGAGGATGCCGCGCGGGCGGCCGGCTGCACACCCGACTGCATCGTCAAGTCCCTCGTCGTGATGTGCGACGGCCGGCCGGTGCTGGCGCTCCTGCCGGGCGATCGCCGCGCCGACACGCGCAAGATCGCCGCCGCCGCGGGTGCCCGCAAGGCGCGGCTGGCGAACGCGGTCGAGGTGGAGAGCGCGACAGGATTCGAGCCGGGAGGCGTGGCGCCGTTCCCGCTGCCCCGCATCGACGAGGTCGCTCATCGACCAGTCCCTGCTCGTGCACGACCTCGTCTGGATCGGCGCCGGCTCGCCGACGCATGTGGCCGTGCTGCGGCCTGCCGAGCTCGTACGACTTTCCCGGGCCCGTCCGTTGGACGCCGTCCAGGAGCCCGCATACGATTCCGTTCCGAGAGGAGACACTTGATGCGCGAAACCGAGACGATCTGGATGAACGGCGAGTTCGTGGACTGGGCCGACGCGAAGGTGCACGTCGGCGCCCACGGCCTCCACTACGGCACCGGCGTGTTCGAGGGCATCCGCTGCTACGAGACGCCGAAGGGGCCCGCCGTCTTCCGGCTCAAGGAGCACCTCCAGCGGCTGCGAGAACTCGGCCCGCCTGCTCTACATGGAGCTGCCCTACTCGGTGGACGAGATCCGCACGGCCACGCACGACCTGATCGGCCGCAACGGGCTGCCGGAGTGCTACGTGCGCCCGTTCGCCTTCTACGGCTACGGCGAGCTCGGCGTCCACACTGCGGGGAACCCGGTCGAGGTCGTGATCATGAGCTGGCCCTGGGGGAACTACCTCGGCGACGAGAATGCGTCCTCCGGCATCCGCGCGAAGATCTCCTCCTGGCAGCGCGTCGGCGCCGAACGTGATCCCGCACGTCGCCAAGGCGACGGGCATCTACCTGAACTCGATGCTCGCCGTGCACGAGGCGCAGCGAGCCGGCTACGACGAGGCGATCCTGCTCACCGACGAGGGCTACGTCGCCGACGGCTCGGGCGAGAACATCTTCGTCGTCAAGGACGGCCGGATCACGACGCCGCCGCTCTCGACCTCGATCCTGCCCGGGATCACCCGCGAGACGCTGATCCAGATCGCGCAGGACCTGGGGTACGTCGTCGACGAGGCCGACCTGATCCGCTCCGACCTCTACCTCGCCGACGAGGTCTTCATGACCGGGACGGCCGCGGAGGTGACGCCGGTGCGGTCGGTCGACGACCACGAGATCGGCGTCGGTGCGGTCACGCTCGAGCTCCAGCGGGCCTATCTCGACACGGTGCGCGGGCGGAGCGAGCGCTGGAGCCACTGGCTCGACCACGTCGACGTCTCGCAGGCCGCCACGGCCGAGGCTTGAGCACCGGCGTCCGCAGCATCCCGCTCTCGTCGCCGTATCTCGACGAGCGGGACGAGGAGCTCGTGCTCGAGGTCCTGCGCTCCGGGCGGCTGTCGCTCGGGCCGACGATCGACCGCTTCGAGGAGCTGTTCGCGGAGCGCGTCGGCGCGCCGTACGCGGCCGCTGTGTCCTCCGGCACCGCCGGGCTGCACCTGCTCTGCCGGATCGCGGGGCTCGGGCCGGGCGACGAGGCGATCACGTCTCCCTACTCGTTCGTCGCCTCCGCCAACTGCGCGATCTACGAGGGCGCGACGCCGGTCTTCGCCGACGTCGACGCGGGCACGATGAACCTCGACCCGGCCGCCGTCGAGGCCGCGATCACGGAGCGCACCAGGGCGATCATCGCCGTCGACATCTTCGGGTACCCGTGCGAGCTCGACCCGCTGCGCGCGCTCTGCGAGCAGCATGGCCTCGCGCTGATCCAGGACGCGTGCGAGGCGCTCGGCGCGGAGTACCGCGGCGCGCCCGTCGGCTCGCAGGGCCCCTCTGCCGTCTTCGCCTTCTATCCGAACAAGCAGATGACGACGGGCGAGGGCGGCATGGTCACGACGCACTCCGAGGAGGAGTGGCGGCTGCTGAAGAGCCTGCGCAACCAGGGGCGCGCCGACGGCGGCGGATGGCTCGAGCACGCGCGGCTGGGCTACAACTACCGCATCGACGACATCCGGGCGGCGCTCGGGATCGGCCAGCTGGAGAAGCTCGACCGGATCCTGGCGCTCCGTCAGGCGGCGGCGAAGCGCTACTCCGAGCTGCTGGCCGATGTGCGACGGGCTGGAGGTGCCGCTCGCCGACGACGCCGACCACGTCCGCTCCTGGTTCGTCTACGTCGTCAAGCTGGCGGCCGGCGTCGATCGCGAGCGCGTGATCGCCGAGCTGGAGCGGCAGGGCATCGCCTCGAGCCGGTATCTCCCTTCGATCCACCTCCAGCCTACATGCGCGAGCGTACGGCTTCGAGCCGGGCCTCTGCCCGGTCTCCGAGGACCTCTCGCAGCGCACGCTCGCGCTGCCGTTCTTCGCGCAGCTCGAGGCCGACGACCAGGAGCGCGTCGCCGAGGCGCTCCGCGCGGCGCTCGCGTAGCGATGGACGGGACGCGCATGGTCTTCCTCGGCTTCGGCAAGTGGGCTCGCGCGGACCGGATCTACGCGCTGCAGCCGATCACCGGCGAGGCACCGCGGGGGCGGCCAGCGCACGCTCGTCTTCGTCGAGGGGATCGCCGACCCGCTGATCGCGTCGCGCACCGAGCGGACGATCCTGCACGACATGGGCCAGGACGCCGCCGCGGGAACGCCGCTGCTCGACGAGGCGCTGTCCCTCGCGGAGCGGCTCGCGCAGGATGCGGAGGCGGGCCGGGTCGACCTGACCGACCTCGGCCGGCGCGCGCGCAAGCTGCTCGAGTCCTCGAGCCGCACGGTGGACCCGCAGCAGCTCTTCTAGCGCCGAGGTGAGCCTGACCCGGGACTTCTTCGCCCGCAGCGTGCACGAGGTCGCGCCCGAGCTCGTCGGGGCCACGCTCCTCGTCGACGGCGTCGGCGGCACGATCGTCGAGGTCGAGGCCTACGACGGCGAGGATCCGGCGAGCCACGGCTTCCGGGGCCGACCGCCGCGCAACGCGTCGATGTTCGGCCCGCCCGGCCACGCGTACGTCTACCGCTCGTACGGGATCCACTGGTGCCTCAACCTCGTCTGCGAGGAGGAGGGCCGGGCGGCCGCCGTGCTCGTCCGCGCGCTCGAGCCGGCGGACGGGCTCGACGCAGATGCGCGCGCGGCGCGGGCTCGAGGACCAGCGGCTGCTCTGCGCCGGGCCCGGGCCGCCTCTGCCAGGCGCTCGGCGTCACGCGCGAGCACGACGGCCTCGCCCTCGACGAGCCGCCGTTCGAGCTGCACGCAGCGCGGCGACGCAGGTGCGAGCTCGTCGACCGGCCCGCGGATCGGGATCAGCGTCGCCGCCGACCGCCCCTGGCGGTACGCGGCCGCCGGCTCGCGTCCTGAGCCAGCCGGAAGCTTTAGCCCCGCGCGCGACGACGAGCCGGACGGTCACGCCGGGCGCGGCGGCCACGCCCGGCCTCGGGGTCTGCTCGAGCACCCGGCCCGGCTTGCCCGTCCACCGCAGCGTGACGTCGCGGATCGAGCTTGAGCTTGGCGAGGCGCGTCTCGGCCTGCGCGAGGCTCTGCCCGACGAGGTTCGGGATCGACCCCGTGCTGCGGCTTCGCGACCACGAGCATGACGCGGTCGAAGGACGACAGCGAAGCCCGTCGCTCGGGCTGCTGGTCGACGACGATGCCGGCCGGCTCGAGCGGCTCCGCGGGCTTGTACACGAGCTCGGCGGTGAGCGGCTGCGCGCCAGCTGCGCCTCGGCCTCCGCGAGCGTCATGCCGCGCACGTCGGGCACCTCGACCTCGTTCGGGCTTGCAGTTGGCCGTCGTGCTGTCGGCCCCATGCCGCTGAAGTAGACGACCTCCGCCGCGTCGCGCAGAGCCCGTTGTCGAGCAGCAGCCGGCCGTCCGCGCGCGACGACCGCTGCTGGGGCTCGTGGAGCGACGGGAGGCGCGGCGAACGACTTCGGCTCGGCGCCCTCAGTGCTCGAGCGCGCGCTCCATGAAGCTCTTCCAGATCAGCGCCGGGAACGTTCCGCCTGCCACGGCTCGCCGTTGAACTCGGTCAGCATCGGGCGGAGCGTCGTCGGATAGCCGACCCAGACCGCGACCACGAGCTGCGGCGTGTAGCCGACGAACCAGGCGTCGCCGTAGTTCTCGGTCGTCCCCGTCTTGCCCGCCGCCGGCCGGTCGTCGAGCTGCGCGCGCGTGCCGGTGCCCTGCGAGACGACCTGCTCGAGAATCGAGTTGACGTACGCAGCCTGCGTGGGGGTCAGGACGCGCTTCCCGTGCGGCTTGTTCACGAGGATCGGCTCGTCCTCCTCGTTGCGCACCTCGACGATCGCGCGGGGCTGGTTGCCTGGCGCAGCGACCCGTCGATCCGCCGGCCGCCGTTCGCGAAGCTCGCGTAGGCGCGCGCCATCTCGAGCGGGTTGACCGCCTCGGTGCCGAGGCCGATCGAGTAGAAGCCGTTCAGCTCGCTGCGGATGCCGAGGTTGCGCGCCGTCTCCGCGACCTTGCGCGCGCCGACGAGCTGCGTCAGCTGGGCGTAGACCGAATTGTCCGACTCGATCGTCGCCTGCTCGAGGTCGATCGAGCCGTGGTAGGCGTCGTCGTAGTTCGCGACCACCCAGAACTTGTCCCCGAGGTCGATCTCCTGCGGCTCGGACTCAACCGCGTCGCGGGGGAGATGCCCTGCCGGAGCGCCGTCGCGAGCACGAAGGGCTTGAACGCCGAGCCGGGCTGCCGCTCGCTCTGCACGGCGAGGTTGAACTGGCTCTCGCGGTAGTTGCTCCCGCCGACCATCGCCATCACGGCGCCGCTGTGCGGGTCGATCGCCACGAGCGCCGCCGACGGGCCCTCGGGATCGGTCAGCCACTTCGAGATCGCCTCGCGGCCGAGCTGCTGCAGCTCGAGGTCGATCGTCGTCTTCACCTTCAGCCCGCCGCCGAAGACCATCGACGGCCCGTACTGGTCGATCAGCTGCTGCTTGACGTAGTTGACGAAGTACTGCGCCGTCCGCTCGGTTCCCGGCAGTCGCACGTCCTCGGCCCGGGGCAGCGGCTTGGCGTGCGCCCGCTCGAGCTCGGCGCGCGTGATCTTGCCCTCGTCGTAGCATCACCTCGAGCACGAGCCGCCGCCGCTCGGTGGCGGCCGCGGGATGCGCGACGGGGTCGTACGCGGTCGGGTTCGCCGGGATCCCGGCGAGCAGGGCGGCCTCGGCGAGGGTCATGTCGTCGGCGCCGTGGCCGAAGTAGATGCGCGCCGCCTGCTGGACGCCGTAGGCGCCGTTGCCGAAGTAGATCGTGTTCAGGTAGGCCTCGAGGATCCGCTGCTTCGACCAGCGCTGGCTCAGCTGCCAGGCCAGCGCCGCCTCGCGCACCTTCCTGCCGATCGTGCGCTGATCCTGGAGCAGCGCGTTCTTGACGAACTGCTGCGTGATCGTCGAGCCGCCCTCGACCACCTTCTTCTGGCTGATGTCGGCCCAGAGGGCGCGCCCGATGCCGCGAATGTCGACGCCGCTGTGCTCCCAGTAGCGGCGGTCCTCGATCGCGACGATCGCATGGCGCATCAGCGGGTCGATGTCCTCGTAGTCGACGAGCGTCCGCGCCTCCGAGCCGCGCAGCACGGCGAGCACCGCGTGGCCGTTGTCGGAGTAGATGACGCCGTTGACCTCCTGCTCGATCTGGTTGCGCGGATCGAGCTTGGGGATCTCGCCGGCGATCGCCGTGATCAGGCCGAAGCCGAACGAGACCGAGCCCAGCAGTCCCAGGACGGTGAGGAGAGCCAGAAGACGGAGTCTTGCGAATCCGGCGGCGCCGTTTGGGCGCAGCGTGCTTACGGTGCAATCGCAAGCGGAAAAGTCTAGCCGGGTGCAGTCGAGATCACGGCCAGCACGTCGGCCGCATAGCGCTCGATCTTCGCCGGCCCGAAGCCCTTCACCGCCGCGAGGTCTCGCTGCGACTGCGGCTTGGCCGTCGCCAGCTCCCTCAGCGTCGCGTCGTGGAGCACGACGTACGCCGGGACCTCGTCGGTGCGCGCCCGCTCCAGCCGCCACGCGCGCAGCCGCTCGAAGAGGCTCTCGTCGGGCGAGCCGCGCCCGAGCCGATCCGCGGCAGGTCGGCGTTCGGCACCGCGCGCAGCAGGCGGAAGCCGTCGTCGCTCTCGAACTGCTCGAGGGCGCCCGAGACCTCGAGGAGCTGGATCCAGCGCTTCACGTCCGCCTGGCGTCGCGGCGGCGAGGACGCCGAACGCCGGCGACCGCTGCGCCGAGCGCGGCGCGCTCATCGAGCCCTTCAGCAGCGCGGCGAGCCCCGTGCGGCCGAGCGGCCAGCGCAGGCCGAGAGCGGTCGCGTAGATCGTGCCCGCGATGTCGTCCGGGAGCGGCGCCGCCGGCTCGGGCTCGGACTGCGGTCGTGCGAGCGGCAGGCAGACGTCGCACATGCCGCAGCCGTCCGCCAGCGTCTCGCCGAAGTGCTCCGCCACCTGCCGGTGCCGGCAGCGGCTCGACTCGGCGAAGCGAACGAGCCGGTCGGCGCGAGCGAGCGCCTCGTCCTCGTAGCGCGCGAGCAGATCGTCGATCCGCTGGGCCGCGTCGACGGGCGGGTCGGGCACCTCCACCTGCATCGTCCGGCCGGCGTCGAAGCCCCGGCGGACGAGCCCGACCTGCTCCAGCATCCCGACGAGCACGCGCGGGTCGGGATCCCCGTCGCTGCCGAGCTCCTCGGGCAGGACCTCGCCGCGCCCGCGCAGGCGCGCGTAGACGGCACGGAGGTTGTCGACGGTCGGGATGTCGGAGCGCGCGAAGCGCCTCAGCTGCTGCGCGTCCGCGCTGCTCGCCAGCAGGAGCGTGTCGGATGCGCGCCCGTCGCGGCCGGCGCGACCGACCATCTGCACGTAGCTCTCCAGCGACTCCGGATAGTTGTAGAGCGCGACGAGGCGGATGTCGGGCTTGTCGATGCCCATGCCGAACGCCGTCGTCGCGACCACGGTCTGCACGTTCCCGCCGATGAAGGACTCCTGCGCGGCCGCGCGCTCCAGCGGCTCGAGCCCGGCGTGGTAGTGGATCGCGGAGAGGTCGTGGTGGCGGAGCGTCCGCGCCAGGGTCTCGCAGCTGCGCCGCGAGCGGGCGTAGACGATCGCCGAGGCCCCGTCCAGCTCCTTCAGCCGCCGCACGAGCGTGCGCAGGCGGTCCTCTTCGCCGTCGACGAGCTCGACGTCGTAGCGCAGGTTGTCGCGCACGACGCTCGTGCGCACGATCTCCGGGCTCGCGTCCGAGCGCGTCTGCGATCTGCCGCTCGGTCGCCGGCGTCGCAGTGGCGGTCATCCCGAGGATGGCCGGCTTGCCGAGCGCGTCGAGGGCGCGGCGGATGAAGAGGTAGTCGGGCCGGAAGTCGTGTCCCCACATGCTCACGCAGTGCACCTCGTCGATCACGACGAGCCCGACGTCGATGGCGGCGAGCGCGTCGAGGAAGCTCCGCTGGCGCAGCCGCTCGGGTGCGGCGTACAGGAGGCGATAGCGGCCTTCGGCGACACCGCGCAGCCGCCGCGCCGCCTCGTCGGGCTCGAGCGAGGAGTTGATCAGCGTCGCCTGGGCGGCCACCTCGGGCGGCAGCTTGTCCACCTGGTCCTTCATCAGCGCGATCAGCGGCGAGAGGACGAGCGTCGGCGTCGGGCGGAGCATCGCGGCGAGCTGGTAGGTGAGCGACTTGCCGGAGCCGGTCGGCATCAGCGCGAGCGTGTCGCGGCCCTCCACTGCGGCCTGGACGACCTGCTCCTGGCCGGGGCGGAAGGCGGGGAAGCCGAACAGACGCGTCAGCGCAGGCGTCAACGAGCTCATCCGAACGAGTGTACGGTGACCATCGGAACGCGTCCGACACGGATGTGTGACGAGTTCCCGGCTGCGCAGCTGCGCCAGCTCCGCCAGCGCCCGGTCGAGGCGGAGCCGGTTGCGGCGGACGCGCCAGGCGGGTGTCCGGAGGGCGCGGAGCTCGTTCCCGTCCCCGAGGAGCACGAGCATCCGCCCCAGAAGGCGGGCTTCCTCCTCGTCGCGCGCCATGCGCTCAACCTGCCTGCCGCGACGTTCGCGCACATCGGTGATCGACCCTGAGCGTGCCCTGAATCGACCCTGGATCGTCCCCAGGGTGGGGCGGCCCCGCGGCTAGATGGTCGGCGTCGAGAAGAGCGGCTCGCCCGTGGGGGCGTCCGCGCCGCCGTCGTCCTCGAGCGTCACCGCGACGACGGCGTCGTCGGGCACGGGACGGGTGACGGCGACGGCCGTCGGTGCGCCGGCGCCGTCGAAGAGGCCGGCCGGCTGCGCCGTGCCGTCCTCGATCACCCAGATCTCGTAGGTCTTGCCGGCCGGCGCCGGCTCGAGGCCGGAGAGCACGAGTGCGGCGCTCCCGGTCGGCCCGACGACGACACGTCCGTCGGCGCCCGACGAGCGGGACCTGCCGTGCATCGGGGTCGGCCACGATCGCCAGCGCCGCCTCGTTGCCGGAGAGCTGCCCGCGCACGTCGTCGAGCTCGCTCGACAGCGACGTCGCCCAGAGGCCGAGCCCGAGTGCCGCGACGGCGGCGACGGCGGCCGACGACGCGGCGGCCGGCAGCGCCAGGCGGCGTCGCAGCGGCACCACGTTGTCGGGCAGCTCGCGGCGCGCCTCCGCGAGGATCCGCTCGCGCAGCGCCGGGGGCGGGGGCGGCCCGCCGGCCGCATGCGCGAGCGAGCCGGAGACCTGCCAGAACGCCTGCAGCTCCTCGCGGCAGCGCTGCGCAGGTGGCCAGGTGCGTCCTCGTAGCGGGCGCGCTCCTCGCCCTCGAGCGCGTCGAGCGCGTACGCGGCCGTCAGCTCGTGGATCACGTCGTCCATGCGTCCTCGTTCGCATTCTCGTCGAGCAGCTCGCGCAACCGGGAGAGCCCGAGAACATCCTGCTCTTGATCGTACCCAGCGGCTGGCCGAGCCGTTCGGCGAGCTCGGACTGGCTGAAGCCGCCGTAGTAGGCGAGCTCGATCGCCTCGCGCTGCTGGTCGGGCAGCAGCCGCAAGCGCCGCCTGCACGCGCTCGCGCTCGAGCCGCAGCCAGGCGCTCTCTCGGCGGAGTCGACCGTCGGCTCGGCGGCGCTCTCGAGCGGCTCCGCGCGCCGTCGCTGCTCGCGCCGGACGAGATCGACCGCGCGCCGGTGGACGAGGGTCAGCAGCCAGGTCGAGGCCTTCGCGCGCTCCGGAATGAACGAGCCGGCGCCCCGCCAGAGCGCGAGGAACGCCTCCTGCACGGCGTCCTCCGCGAGCGACTCGTCGCGCAGGATCGCGGAAGGCCAGCCCGTAGGCGACGCCGCCGATCCGGTCGTAGAGCTCTGCGAGCGCCGATTCGTCCGAGCGCGCGACGAGCGCGACGAGCGCTTCGTCGGAGAGATGGGCGAGAGTCGCGGCTGCGCATCGGCTGCGACGCGAGCCTACCGGTGGGACGAGGCGTCACAGCGAGCACGCCTCTGGTTCGCACGAGCGCGGCCGTTCGGTTCGTCGCCGAAACTGTCCGGGGCTCAGAGCGAACCGGTCCCGAACTCCGGCCGAACAAGCGCCGACCCCGACCACCGAGGAGTGTGGAAGATGAAGAAGGCAGCACTGGCGGCCGCCGCCGTCGCCGCAGCCGCGACTCGGCCGCTCTCGCAGCGGCAGTCGCCGGCTCCGGGCCGACCGCCGGCACCGCCTCGAGTCACCGTGAGGCACCGCTGATCGCGGAGGATCCGAGTGCCGACAACACGGACCTGTACGCGTTCCGGAGCCCGGACAAGCCGGGCACCGTGACGATCATCGCGAACTGGATCCCAGGCGAGGATCCGGCCGCCGGCCCGAACTACTACACGTTCTCGCCGGCCGCGAAGTACAAGATCAACATCGACCGGACGGGCGATGCCCGGCCCGACATCGTCTACGAGTTCCGCTTCAACCGCACGGCCGGCCCGGCGTTCCTCGGGAACACGGTGCAGAGCTGGTCGATGTGGCGGAACAAGAAGCTCTTCGCCCGCGGGAAGACGCCGCCGAACAACATCGGGCCGCGCTCGACCCCGAACTACGGCAGCTCGTCGCGGACTCGATCGTCCAGAAGGACGGCCTCTCGATCTTCGCCGGCCAGCGTGACGACGCGTTCTTCGGCGACATCGGGGCGATCTTCGACCTGCTCGCATTCCGCAAGGGCACGGGCGCGAACGGCGGCGGGAAGGACTTCTTCGCCGGCTATGCCGTCCACTCGATCGCGCTGCAGATCCCGATCGCGCGAGCTGAAAGCGAAGGACTCGACCATCGGCGTCTACGCGTCGACCGAGCGGCCGAACGTGACCGTGAACGGGAAGCTCAAGCGCGGCTGGACGCAGGTGTCGCGCCTCGGCAACCCGCTCGTCAACGAGGTCGTCGTCCCGACGCCGTTCAAGGACGTCTGGAACCGCTCGAAGCCGGTCGACGACAAGCAGTTCGCCGGCCCGGTCGTGACGCCGATCCTGGCCAAGCTGATGAACGACCTCTACAAGCTGAACGCGCCCGAGACGAACCGCGACGACCTCGTCGCCGTGTTCGGCACTGGCGTGAAGGGCCTCAACTTCACCGGCGACACCGTCGCCGACCTGCTGAGGCTGAACTACTCGATCCCCGTGACGCCGAAGGACAAGGTCAACCGCCTCGGCGTGATCGGCGGCGACAACGGCGGCTTCCCGAACGGCCGCCGGCTGGGCGACGACGTCGTCGACGCAGCCGAGCGCGTGATGGCCGGCTTCCTGAAGGGGAACAAGGTCGAGCTCGGCGACGGCGTGAACGCCGGCGACGTGCCCGCCCTCGACTCCTTCCCGTACCAGGCCGACCCGCCGCAGGGGTTCGCCAACTCGAAGGGCCAGCAGAAGCCCTGACCGCACGCAGGCGGGGCCCCGACGCGGGGTCCCGCCTCCCTACCACCGAAAGGAGAAGGAGATGAAGACGATCGGCTTTCTCGGAGCGGCGGTCGCGGTCGCCTGCGCCGTCCTCCTGAGCGGGACGCTGCGCGAAGAGTGCAGCGGGCGCGCGGCCTGGCGATGCGCAGCGCGTCGCCCTGCGCGGCCTCGAGCTCCAGCAGCAGGCCCGCGTCAGCGGCAATCCAGCCCTCTATCCCAGGGCGGAGCGCCAGCTGCGGCGCGCAGCGGAGCTCGACCCGCGCAACGCGGCGGCCGTGCGCGGCCTCGCTGCTCTCGCGGCGTCGCGCCATCGCTTCGCCGAGTCGCTCACGCTCGCGCAGCGGGCGCTGCGGCTCGAGCCCGGTTCGGCCACGGTCTACGGCCTGATCGGCGACGCGAACCTGGAGCTCGGCCGCTACGACGCAGGCCTTCGCCGCCTTCGACCGGATGGCGAAGCTGAAGCCGAACGCCAATGCCTACGCGCGCATCTCGTACGCACGCGAGCTGCTCGGCGACACGAAGGGCGCGATCGCGGCGATGGAGCTCGCCGTCGACTCGTCGATCGGCGTCGCGCGAGCCGTCTGCCTGGTCGCGGACGCTGCTCGGCAACCTGCTTGTCGGCTCGCGCCGGGCGGGCGAGGCGGAGATCCGCTTCCGCGAGGCGCTCGCGTTCGTGCCCGGCTATCCGGCTGCCGTCTGCGCGGCCTCGCCGAGCTGAGGGCGGCCGAGGGCGACCTCGCGGGCGCCGCCGAGCTCTACCGGCAAGCGGCCGCGGCTGCGCCGGTGCCCGAGTTCGCGGCGAGCCTCGGCGACACGCTCGCGACGCTCGGACGGACGAGCGAAGCGGAGCGCGCGTGGCGTGAAGCGGACGAGCTCGAGCGGCTCTTCGCCGCGAACGGCGGCCGCAACCTGCTCGAGACGGCCGAGTTCGACCTGAACCACGACCGCAACTTCCGGCGCGCGCTCGACCGTGCGCGCCGCGGCCGCGCGGAGCGGCCGAGCGTCGAGGGCGACCACGTGCTGGCCTGGGCGCTCTACAAGAACGACCGCTGCGCAGAGGCGCGACGTCGTCTCGCTCCGCTCGCTCCGCCTCGGGACGCTCGACGTCGACGGCCTCTACCACCACAGCCTGATCGAGGCGTGCCTCGGAAACGGCAAGGCCGCCGCGGCCGTACCGGGCCCGCGTGCAGCCGCTCGACCCGACGTATCTCGACGCTGCGCCGTCGGCGAGGAGGCTCCCGGCCTAGGCGGTAGATTCGGCGGCGTGGAGCGCTTCTGCGTCGCCGACTTCGAGCGCCTGGCGGAGCAGCGGCTCGACCCCGGCGCCTTCGGCTACTACGCCGGCGGCGCCGGCGACGAGCAGCGCGCTCGCCGGGAACGTCGAGGCCTGGCGCCGCCTGCGGCTGCGCCCGCGCGTGCTCGTCGACGTCTCCGAGGTCTCGACGGCGACGACCGTGCTCGGCACGCCGGTCTCGATGCCGCTCCTCGTCGCGCCGACCGCGATCCAGCGGCTCGCCCATCCGGAGGGCGAGCCCGGCGATGGCGCGGGCCGCCGCAGCCGCAGGCACGCGTGATGTGCCTCTCGACGATCGCGACCGCGACGCTCGAGGAGGTGGCGGCGGCGGCGCCCGGTGCGCCGCGCTGGTTCCAGCTCTACGTCTTCCGCGATCGCGGCGTGACGCGGGCGCTGGTCGAGCAGGCGGCCGAGCACGGCTACGGCGCGATCGTCCTCACCGTCGACGCGCCGCGGCTCGGCCGGCGCGAGCGCGACCTGCGCACCGGCTTCCGCGTGCCGGAGGAGATCACCGTGCCGAGCTTCGCGGCCGCGCTCGGCAAGTGGGAGGGCGCGACGCCGCTCGAGCTGCTCGGCGCGATCGATCCCTCGCTCACCTGGGCGAGCCTCGACGAGGTGCGCTCGCTCTCGCCGCTCCCGCTCGTGCTCAAGGGAATCCAGACCGCCGAGGACGCCGCGCTCGCCTGCGAGCACGGCGTCGACGCGATCGTCGTCTCGAACCACGGCGGCCGCCAGCTCGACGCGGTCGCGCCGACCGCCGAGCTCCTGCCCGAGGTCGTCGACGCGGTCGCGGGCCGGATCGAGGTCTACGTCGACGGCGGGATCCGGCGCGGCTCCGACGTCGTCAAGGCGCTCGCGCTCGGGGCGCGGGCGGTCCTCGCCGGCCGGGCGCCGCTCTGGGGGCTCGCCTGCGACGGCGAGGCCGGCGCAGAGCGCGTGCTCGAGCTCCTGCGCGACGAGATCGAGCTCGCGCTCGCGCTCTGCGGCTGCACGTCGCCGGAGCGCGTCTCCGCGGCGCACCTCGGTACGATCGGCGGCCCGTGAGCGAGATCCTCACCCGCAACGCCGTCGACGTCCTGCCCGGCCGGCGGGCTCGAGGAGAAGCTGAGCTCGGCCGGCCGCTGCGCGTGAAGCTCGGCATCGACGTCACCTCGCCGGACATCCACGTCGGTCGCGGGATCCCGCTGCAGCGGATGCGGGCCTTCCAGGACGCCGGCCACGTGGGCGTCCTCATCGTCGGCGACTACACGACGAGGATCGGCGACCCGTCCGGGCGCTCGGCCGAGCGGCCGATCCTCTCCGACGAGGAGATCGACCGCGAACGCGCAGACCTACGTCGAGCAGGCGCTTCCAGATCGTCGACCGCGACAGGACCGAGGTGCGCTTCAACAGCGAATGGCTCGCGAAGCTCGACTTCGCGGACGTGATCCTGCGCTGACGCGGACGACGACGGTCGCGCAGATCCTCGAGCGCGACGACTTCTCGAAGCGGATGGCCGCCCAGGAGCCGATCTCGGTCTCGGAGCTGCTCTACCCGCTGATGCAGGCCTACGACTCGGTCGCGGTCGAGGCCGACGTCGAGCTCGGCGGCACCGACCAGCTCTACAACCTGCTCGCGGGCCGCACGGTGATGGAGGCGTACGGCCTCGAGCCGCAGGTCGTCCTGACGACGCCGCTCCTGCTCTCGTGGGACGGCGAGAAGATGAGCTCGTCGCGTCGGCAACAACATTCCGCTGACCGCGCCGCCCGAGGAGCAGTTCGGCCGCACGATGCGGATCCCGGACGAGCAGCTCGAGGAGTGGTACCGGCTCGTGCTCGAGCGGGAGGTTCCGCGACCGCGAGCCGATGGAGGCGAAGCTCGCGCTCGCGCGCGCGATCGTCGCGCGCTCGCACGGGGAGGAGGCGGCGAGCGAGGCGGAGGCCCACTTCACCCGTGTCGTGCGCGAGGGCCAGGCTCCCGACGAGGTCGCCGGAGGTCGGCGCTGCCCGACGGCGATCCCGTGCATCTGCCGGCCGCTGCTGGCCGTCTGCGTTCGGGCTCTCGACGAGCGAGGCGCGGCGGCTGATCGCGCCAGGGCGGCGTCAAACTGGACGGCGCCGTCGTCACCGAGCTCGACGTGGCCGCGCGTCCGAGCTCGTCGACGCCACCGTCCAGGCGGGGAAGCGCCGCTTCGCCCGCTTCCGCGAAACCGCCTAGATCCGCTTGACAGAGCCCCTGAGTTTGCTACTGTTCCTCGGCCGCCCGAGAGGGCCGGTGTTGCAAAGTCCCTGTCCTCGACCAACGGAGCGCCTCCAGGCCGATCGGATACGATCAGCACCGCAAGCTTGGAGGCCTCTGGCGCGAGTCGGAGGCTTTTTTACGCCGCCGTTCGACACAGTGGCATCGGTCTTTGAAAACTCAACAGCGTGCGTTTACGTCGAGACCTCATCCTCTCGCCGGCTTCGGCCGTTCGACGAGTGGCCAGTGAGACGGGTGAGGCTTAACAAAAACCCGTCGACCCTCCGCTACCTCGGTAGCGGTGCGGAAGACACTTTGAGCTCAAGCTCGAAGAGAAAGCTTGCCGGCCTGTTGTCTAACAGCGGTGTCCGGCAAACACATCTTCACGGAGAGTTTGATCCTGGCTCAGGACGAACGCTGGCGGCGCGCTTAACACATGCAAGTCGAGCGAGAACCAGTCCTTCGGGACTGGGGACAGCGGCGAACGGGTGAGTAACACGTGGGTAATCTGCCCTCGATTCTGGGATAGCCCGGGGAAACCCGGATTAATACCGGATAGCCTCTCGAGCTTTCGGGCTCGTGAGAAAAGGTAGCTTCGGCCTCCGATCGAGGATGAGCCCGCGGCGGATTAGCTTGTTGGTGGGGTAACGGCCTACCAAGGCGACGATCCGTAGCTGGTCTGAGAGGACGATCAGCCACACTGGGACTGAGACACGGCCCAGACTCCTACGGGAGGCAGCAGTGGGGAATCTTGCGCAATGGGCGAAAGCCTGACGCAGCGACGCCGCGTGGGGGAAGAAGGCCTTAGGGTTGTAAACCTCTTTCAGCAGGGACGAAGCCACTCGGGTTAATAGCCCAGAGGGTGACGGTACCTACAGAAGAAGCCCCGGCTAACTACGTGCCAGCAGCCGCGGTAATACGTAGGGGGCAAGCGTTGTCCGGATTTATTGGGCGTAAAGAGCGTGTAGGCGGCCAGATAGGTCTGTTGTGAAAACTGGAGGCTTAACCTTCAGAGGTCGATGGAAACCATCTGGCTAGAGTCCGGAAGAGGAGAATGGAATTCCTGGTGTAGCGGTGAAATGCGCAGATATCAGGAAGAACACCCGTGGCGAAGGCGGTTCTCTGGGACGGTACTGACGCTGAGACGCGAAAGCGTGGGGAGCGAACAGGATTAGATACCCTGGTAGTCCACGCCGTAAACGATGGGTGCTAGGTGTGGGGGGTGTCGACTCCCCCCGTGCCGAAGCTAACGCATTAAGCACCCCGCCTGGGGAGTACGGCCGCAAGGCTAAAACTCAAAGGAATTGACGGGGGCCCGCACAAGCAGCGGAGCATGTGGTTTAATTCGACGCAACGCGAAGAACCTTACCAAGGCTTGACATGGTCGAGAAAGCCGTAGAAATACGGTCCTCCTTCGGGACTCGATCACAGGTGGTGCATGGCTGTCGTCAGCTCGTGTCGTGAGATGTTGGGTTAAGTCCCGCAACGAGCGCAACCCCTGTCCTATGTTGCCAGCGAGTTATGTCGGGGACTCATAGGAGACTGCCGGTGACAAATCGGAGGAAGGTGGGGATGACGTCAAGTCATCATGCCCCTTATGTCTTGGGCTACACACGTGCTACATTGGCCGGTACAAAGGGCTGCGAACGCCGTGAGGCGGAGCGAATCCCAAAAAGCCGGTCCCGGTTCGGATTGGAGGCTGAAACTCGCCTCCATGAAGGCGGAGTTGCTAGTAATCGCGAATCAGCAACGTCGCGGTGAATACGTTCCCGGGCCTTGTACACACCGCCCGTCACACCACGAAAGTTGGCAATACCCGAAGCCGGTGGGCTAACCCGCAAGGGAGGCAGCCGTCGAAGGTAGGGTTGATGATTGGGGTGAAGTCGTAACAAGGTAGCCGTAGCGGAAGCTGCGGCTGGATCACCTCCTTTCTAGGGATACCGGAGCACTTACTCCGGTAGGCGCCGAGCTCGTTGATGTCACCTCTCGAGGTGCTTCGTCCGATGACTCGGTTCGCCTAGAATCTACGTCGACCTCGACGTATGTATTCCGTACGCTGTTGAGTTTTGAGAGACCGAGCCCTGCCGGTTGACGGCGGCGTTTCGGTTCTTTCTGCCGGCGGGCGCCGGCCCGCGTGCACCTTGAAAACTCCATAGTGGCAACACATACGTGTTCTTTCTGATCAAGAGAATAAGAGCACACGGTGGATGCCTTGGCGCCAAGAGCCGATGAAGGACGTGGGCGGCTGCGATAAGCCCGGGGGAGATGCTGACCAATCACTGATCCCGGGATTTCCGAATGGGGAAACCTACGCGTGGTAATGCGCGCGTGCTCCCGCCTGAATACATAGGGCAGGTAGTGGCAAGCTGGGGAACTGAAACATCTTAGTACCCAGAGGAAAGGAAAGAAACCTCGATTCCCTGAGTAGTGGCGAGCGAAAAGGGAAGAGCCCAAACCCAGACGATGTGATAGACGGCAGTCGTTGTCGTTTGGGGGTTGTAGGGCTTGTCTGGATCCGTCTGCCGGCGGGTCGGGAAGTTACAAAGTTGTGCGTTAGTCGAAGTGAATGGAAATTCACACCGCAGAGGGTAATGGTCCCGTAGACGAAAACGCACAGCCTTCCTTGACAGGTACCTGAGTACGGCCGGGCACGGGAAACCCGGTCGGAACCCGCGGGGACCACCCCGCAAGGCTAAGTACTCCTTGGCGACCGATAGTGAACTAGTACCGTGAGGGAAAGGTGAAAAGCACCCCGGAAGGGGAGTGAAATAGTACCTGAAACCGTGTGCTTACAAGCGGTCGGAGCAGGCTTGTCCTGTCACGGCGTGCTTTTTGCATAACGAGCCAGCGAGTTACTCTTCAACGGCAAGGTTAAGGAAACGGAGCCGTAGCGAAAGCGAGTCTGAATAGGGCGATTCAGTCGTTGGAGGTAGACCCGAAACTGAGTGATCTACCCATGGGCAGGTTGAAGCGGGGGTAAGACCCCGTGAAGGACCGAACCGACCTCGGTTGAAAACGGGGCGGATGACCTGTGGGTCGGAGTGAAAGGCTAATCAAACTCAGAGATATCTGGTTCTCCCCGAAATATATTTAGGTATAGCGTCACGCGTTCAATACCGGTTGTAGAGCACTGTTTGGTCTAGGGGGCCTACCAGCTTACCGAAATCAGGCAAACTCCGAATGCCGGTATTCCAGAGCGTGGCAGTCAGACTGCGGGGGATAAGCTTCGTGGTCGAAAGGGAAACAGCCCGGACCGTCGGCTAAGGCCCCTAATTCCATGCTAAGTGGGAAACGATGTCCGATTGCAGAGACAACCAGGATGTTGGCTTAGAAGCAGCCACCATTCAAAGAGTGCGTAACAGCTCACTGGTCAAGTGGTCGGGCGCGGACAATGTAACGGGGCTCAAGCATGGAGCCGAAGCCACGGACTTCACGAGCAATCGTGGAGTGGTAGGGGAGCGTTCCCATGCCGGCGAAGCGGCGGCGTAAGCCAGCCGTGGAGGCATGGGAAGTGAGAATGCTGGCATGAGTAACGAAAGAGGAGTGAGAAACTCCTCCGCCGAATGCCTAAGGGTTCCTGAGTAAAGCTAATCTGCTCAGGGTTAGTCGGGACCTAAGCCGAGGCCGAAAGGCGTAGGCGATGGACAACAGGTTGATATTCCTGTACCACGTCCCAACCGCTATCACCAATGGCGGGACGGGGTAGGCTATGGAAACCCAGGCTATTGGATCGTCCGGGGTAACCGCGTAGGGCGGGCGATAGGGAAATCCGTCGCCCATTCAAGCCTGAGACGGGATGCCGAGCCCAGCGATGGGCGAAGTTCCAGAAGCCATGCCTCCTAGAAAAGCGTCTAGGGAGGTGGGACGTGCCCGTACCAAAACCGACACAGGTAGGCAGGTAGAGAATACCAAGGCGATCGGAAGAACCCTCGTTAAGGAACTCGGCAAAATGGTCCCGTAACTTCGGGAGAAGGGACGCCCCGGTAGAGTGAAGCTCATTTACTCAGCGGAGCTCGAGGGGGCCGCAGTGAAACGGCCCAAGCGACTGTTTACCAAAAACACAGGTCTCTGCGAAGTCGTAAGACGACGTATAGGGGCTGACGCCTGCCCGGTGCCGGAAGGTCACGAGGAGAGGTTAGCCTTCGGGCGAAGCTTTGAATCTAAGCCCCGGTAAACGGCGGCGGTAACTATAACCGTCCTAAGGTAGCGAAATTCCTTGTCGGGTAAGTTCCGACCTGCACGAATGGCGTAACGACTTGGGCGCTGTCTCAACGAGGGATCCGGTGAAATTGTAGTCTCGGTGAAGATGCCGAGTACCCGTGGTTGGACGGAAAGACCCCGTGAACCTTTACTGCAGCTTTACGTTGAAGTTTGGTGTTCATTGTCCAGGATAGGTGGGAGCCTTTGAAGCGGGGACGCCAGTCTCCGTGGAGGCAACCTTGGGATACCACCCCTTGGATTCTGGGCTTCTAACCCGATGCCGTGATCCGGGTCGGGAACAGCGTGAGGTGGGCAGTTTGACTGGGGCGGTCGCCTCCTAAAATGTAACGGAGGCGCACAAAGGTTCCCTCAGCACGGTTGGAAATCGTGCGTAGAGCGCAAAGGCATAAGGGAGCTTGACTGCGAGACTGACAAGTCGAGCAGGGACGAAAGTCGGCCTTAGTGATCCGGCGGTTAAGAGTGGAATTGCCGTCGCTCAACGGATAAAAGGTACGCCGGGGATAACAGGCTTATCCTCCCCAAGAGTCCACATCGACGGGAGGGTTTGGCACCTCGATGTCGGCTCGTCGCATCCTGGGGCTGAAGCAGGTCCCAAGGGTTGGGCTGTTCGCCCATTAAAGCGGTACGCGAGCTGGGTTCAGAACGTCGTGAGACAGTTCGGTCCCTATCCACCATGGGCGTTGGAAGTTTGCGAGGAGTCGTCTCTAGTACGAGAGGACCGAGACGAACAGACCTCTGGTGTATCAGTTGTCCTGCCAAGGGCACTGCTGACTAGCTACGTCTGGATGGGATAACCGCTGAAAGCATCTAAGCGGGAAGCCCACCTCAAGATGAGACTTCCCATCTGCTTGACAGAGTAAGGGCCGTGGAAGACGACCACGTTGATAGGCCGGCGGTGCAAGCGCAGCAATGCGTTCAGCTGACCGGTACTAATTGCCCGAGGTCTTGATTTAGAACACTTGTTTGTCACTATGGAGTTTTGAGGGTGCGCGCACGCGAGTTTCGCCGCGTACTTTCGACAATTTCGGCGGTCATAGCGTCGGGGGTACACCTCTTCCCATTCCGAACAGAGAAGTTAAGCCCGACTGCGCCGATGGTACTCGGGGCGAAAGCCCCCGGGAGAGTAGGTCGCCGCCGAATTAGTTTGACAGAGAGCCGCGCGAGCGGCTCTCTGTCGTTCTTCTAGACTCGGAGAGTGGAGCTCACCGACGGCGATGTCGCTCTGCGACCGCCGGAAGCCGCCGATGCCGAGTGGATCGTCGAGGCCTGTCGCGATCCGGTCAACCAGCGCTGGCTGCCGAGCCTTCCGAATCCCTATCGGCCGGCCGACGCGGAGTGGTGGCTCGAGCACTGCCGTCGCGGCTGGAACGACGCCACTGCAGCCCCGTTCCTGGTCCTCGACGCCGAGACCCGCGCGCGGCTGGGGGCGATCGAGGTGCGGTTCGGCGTGCCACCCGACGTCGGGTACTGGCTCGCGCCCGAGGGGCGCGGCCGCGGCGCGATGACGCGCGCGCTCGTGCTCGTCTCCCGGTACGCGTTCGAGCAGCGGCCGATCGACCGGCTCGAGCTCTACACCTTGCCCGACAACATCGCCTCGCAGGCCGTTGCGGAGCGTGCCGGCTACCGGCGCGACGGGACGCGTGCGCGGCACATCCCGCTTCGGGACGGTTCGTCGGCCGACGCCTACCGGTACGTGCTCGAGCGCAGCTGATCAGGCCGCCCGGCTGCCCGGATCAAGGGAGCGCAGGGCTGCGACGCGCTGCTGGAGCGGGGGATGCGTCGAGATCAGCGCGGCCAGGCCCTCCTCGGCGAACGGGTTCGTGGTGTAGAGCGGCTCGGTGGCCGGATTGGCGGTGAACGAGACGAGCTCGCTGGCGAGGTCGAGGCGGACGAGTGCGTCCGCGAGGCCGTGCGGTGAGCCGCAGACGCCGGCCGCGATCCGATCGGCCGCCAGCTCGCGCTTGGGCGAGAGCAGAAGATGGACGAACGCGGCTGCGACCGGCCCGAGCACCGAGAGCAGCGCGCGCTCGAGCCAGCCGCCGATCCGGGAGAGATCGACGAGCGCGACGGCGAGCATCACGGCCTGCGTCTGGACGAGGACGTCGCGCGAGCGCACGTGTGCGAGCTCGTGGGCGAGAACGCCTTCGAGCTCGGCCGGATGGAGCGCGCCGAGGAGGCCGGTGCTGACGGCGAGAGAGGAGCCGCGCGGGCCGCGCCCGGCCACGAAGGCTCGCGGGAACCCGTCTGCGATCACGTAGAGCTTGGGTGGGAGGATCTCGAGCTTCGCCGAGAGTGCGTCGACCGTGGAGCGCAGTAGCGGATCCTCCGCCAGTGCGTACTCGCGCGCGCCGAGCGTCCCGAGCAGCGCGCGATCGCCGTACGCGTAGACCGCTGCTCCCGCGAGGAGGGCGCAGAAGCCGAAGAGGGAGGCGCCCCTGTACCCGCCGATCAACCAGCCCAGCCCGGCGAACACGCCGGCCAGGAGCGCGGCCAGCAGCCAGGCCTTGAGGAGGTTCCGGGCGGCGGCGAGCCGCATCAGGGGCTAAGTGCTGTCGTCGTCGCCGAGGTCGCGGTCGTCGTCGCCGAGCCCGCGCGGCGGCCAGTCCGGCTCCGGCGCGTCGCAGCGGCTGGAGCAGTGGAGCGAGGCGACGTTCTGGAGCGGGACGAGGATGTGTCCGTTCAGCTCGATGTGCGGCACGTCTTCGATCGAGCAGTACGCGGTGAGCACGCCTTCCTGGTACTCGCCTCCGAAGAGAGCGACCTCGACCTGCTCGCCCTTGTACTTGTTCGTGTAGTCGTCCACGGGCGGCTCAGTCTACCGAGCGCAAGCTTCCGTTCCCGACCGCGATCCGGGCCACGTGGCAGTTCGGCACGGGGCCGTCCGCGACCGCGCAGTGGCGCAGGACGGCGCGGACGGGACCGCCGTGGGTCACCACCAGCACGCGCTCGCCGGGGTGGTCGGCGGCGATGCTCCGCAGCGCCGCGAGCACGCGCTCGGCCAGCTCGTCGCTCGTCTCCCCGTCGCCCCAGGGCCCGGTCAACGCCTGCGGGAAGCGCTCTCTGATCTCGACGTCGGTCAGCCCTTCCCACGTGCCGAAGTTCTTCTCCCGGAGCCCCGGGAGCGCCACCACCTGCAGCCCGCGGGAGGCGGCCACGCCGGTCGCGGTGTCGAAGGCGCGCGCAAGGTCGCTCGTGTACACGGCGTCGATCTGCTCGTCTGCGAGCTCCTCGACCAGCGCGGCGGCCTGCGCGATCCCGGTGTCGTTCAGCTGGCCGGTCGCTGTGCCCCTGCACCCGGCGCTCGACGTTCCAGTCGGTCTCGCCGTGGCGCACGAGCAGGATGGTGGTCTCGCTCACGGCGATACGCTAGCCGCCCGTGGATCTGGGGCTGACAGGGAAGGTGTGCATCGTCACCGGCTCGACCGGCGGGATCGGGCTCGAGACGGCGCGAGCTGTTCGTCGCCGAGGGCGCGCAGGTCGTCACCTGCGGACGACGCGGCGCGCCCGGTGTCGGCGAGGCCCTCCACGTTACTGCCGACCTCACGGCGGCCGGCGCGCCCGAGGCGCTCGTCGAGCTGGCCGTCGGAACGCTCGGAGCGCTCGACGTGCTCGTCAACAACGTCGGCTTCGCCGTGCAGGCCCGGTTCGAGGACGTGCCGGACGAGGAGTGGGACTCGATGTGGCGGCTGAACGTGATGAGCTACGTCCGTTCGATTCGCGCCGCCCTGCCGCACCTGCGCGCGAGCCGCGGCGTCGTCGTGAACGTCTCCTCCACCGCCGGTAAGCGACCTTCGTCCGGCATGCCCCACTATTCGGTGACGAAGGCGGCGGTGCTGTCCCTCTCGCGGCTCGTCGCCGATCTGTACGCGGGTGACGGGATCCGCTCCAACGCCGTGACGCCGGGCCCGACGGCGACCGAGGCGTGGCTCGGTGAAGGCGGCCTGGCGGACCAGCAGGGAGGCAAGCGCGACGAAGTGCTGGCGAAGGTCGGGGCGGGGAGGCCGCTCGGACGGCTCGCGGAGCCCGAGGAGATCGCAGCCGTGATCGCCTTCCTCGCCTCGCCGAGCTCCTACGTCACGGGCGCGGCCTGGTCGCCGACGGCGGCACTGTCCCGATCATCATCTACGGCCCCTGCCGCCTGCGCCTCCCGCCGGCGGAGCCGGCCTCCGGCGCAGCCTCCGCCGCTCGCGGCGCTCCACCCGGCGGGCCGTCCACCGTACTGTCCACCGGCCTACGCACCGCGAGCGGCGCGCCAGGAACCGCTAGATCGGCGCAACCTGGAGTCCGACGTCGGATACCCTGAGTGCCTGCCGACGTAGCAGGTCGAGTCGCCGACGCCTTCGAGGCCCGCGTGCGCGAGCAGGAGGAGTCGACGCTGTCGCAGCACGCCGTCCGCTCCTACGAGACGCGCGGCCGGCTCCGCCCCGAGGAGGAGTGCGGACTCCGCACACCCTTTCAGCGCGACCGCGACCGGATCCTGCACTCCAAGCCGTTCCGCCGGCTGAAGGGCAAGACCCAGGTCTTCATCGACCCGGCCGGAGACCACTACCGGACGCGCATGACCCACACGCTCGAGACGGCGGGGATCGCGCGGGTCGTGGCCCGCGCGCTGCGGCTGAACGAGGATCTGACCGAGGCGATCGGGCTCGGGCACGACACCGGGCACCCGCCGTTCGGCCACGCGGGCGAGGAGCAGCTCGATCGCTGCCTGCTCGAGCGCTTCCGCGTCGGGTTCCGGCACAACGAGCAGTCGCTGCGGATCGCCGAGCAGCTGAACCTGACGGCTGAGGTGCGCGACGGGATCCTCACCCACACAGGTCCGCGCGAGCCCGAGACGCTCGAGGGGAAGATCGTCAGGCTCGTCGACCGCGTCGCCTACATCAACCACGACATCGACGACGCGATCCGGTTCGGGATCCTCGCCGCCGGCGACCTTCCGCGGGCGGAGATCGAGTTGCTCGGCGAGACGGGCGCGCGCCGGATCGACCGGCTCGTCCACGACATCGTCGAGAGCTCCGAGCTCGCCGGCGACATCGTCCAGAGCGAGGAGATCGGCGCTGCGATGCTGGCGCTCCGCGCCTTCATGTTCGAGCGCGTCTACCTCGGGCCGCACGCGCGCGACGAGCACGAGCGCGCCCATCTGACGATTCGCGTCATCTTCGACCGCCTGGTCGACCGCGGCGACGACGCCCAGGCGATCGCCGACTTCCTCTCCGGGATGACCGACCGGTTCGCCCTGTCGTACGCCGAGCAGCCGGCCTAGTGGCGCGGATCAAGGACGACTCCGTGCGCGCCGTCGTCGCCGCCGCCGACATGGTCGAGGTGGTGAGCGGGCGCACGTCCCTGCGCAAGGCGGGTGCGCGCTACAGCGGCCGCTGCCCCTTCCACGAGGAGCGGACCCCGAGCTTCTCGGTCAACCCCGTCGACAAGCTCTATCACTGCTTCGGCTGCGGCAAGGGCGGCGACGTGATCTCGTTCGTGCGGGAGACGGAGAGCGTCGACTTCGTCGGCGCGGTCGAGTGGCTCGCGCAGCGCTTCCGGGTCACGCTCGAATACGAGGAGAGCTCGCCGCAGGTCGAGGCGGCACGACAGCGCCGTGACCGGCTGCACGCGCTGCTCGACCAGGCGACGGCGTTCTACGAGCGGCATCTGTGGGATTCCGCCGCCGGTGAGCCGGTGCGCGCGTACCTCGCGAGCCGCGGGCTGGGGGAGGAGGTCTGCCGCGAGTTCAGGCTCGGCCTCTCGCCGGGCACCGGTCTCGCCCGCAAGGCGCAGGAGAAGGGGTTCACGCCCGACGAACTGCGCGCCGCGGGTCTGACCAACGCCCGCGGCAGCGACTATTTCCCGCCGCGACTGATGTTCCCGCTCGCCGACGCGCGCGGCCGCGTGATCGGCTTCCAGGCACGAAAGCTGCACGAGGACGACCCGCTGCGCGGCAAGTACGTGAACACGCCGGAGACCGAGCTCTTCCACAAATCGGCGGTGCTCTACGGCCTCCACCTCGCCCGGACGGCGATCGCGAAGCAGGAGCGCGCAGTCGTCGTCGAGGGGAACACGGACGTGATCGCGCTCCGCCAGGCGGGTTTCGAGCCGACCGTGGCGTCGATGGGGACGGCGCTGACCGAGCGCCAGCTGAAAGAGCTCCAGCGGCTCACCCGTCGGATCTACCTCTGCTTCGACTCCGACGCCGCCGGCGAGGAGGCGACGCTCCGAGGCATGGAGCTGGCGACCACGCTCGGCTTCGACGTTCGGGTCGTGACGCTGCCGAAGGGGCAGGATCCTGCCGACGCGCCGGCGGGGTTCGAGGCCCGGCTCGTACGGGCCGAGAGCTACGTCCTGTACCGCGTCCGGCTCGAGCTCGAGCGCGCGCCCGACAGGCAGGAGGCCTTCGTCCGGGCGCGCGCGGTGCTCGAGCGGGCCGAGGACTCGCCGGAGCGCCAGGACGCGCTACGCCTGCTCGCAGACCGGCTCGACCTGCCGCGGGAGACGCTGGCCGGGCTCGGAGCGAAGACGCACGTGCCCTCGCTGGAGGAGGACCTCTCGCCGAAGATGCTCGTCAAGGGCGACCGGCTCGAGCGCGACGCGCTTGCGGCCTGTGTGGCGTTCCCGACGCTCGTCAAGCTGCTCGCCGAAGTGTCGCCCGAGCACTTCGACTCGGCGCACGAACCGTCGCTTCCGCGAGCACCTCGTGGAAGGCACGACCGACGACGATCTCGTGGCGTTGCGGGCGGAGCTGGACGCGCGAGCAGCGCGGGAGGGGCTCGACGAGCGCACCGGCAAGGAGCTGCTGCTCAACCTGCGAGAGCGCCGGCTGCGGCGCGAGCTCGCCGGAGCGGAGCTGGACCGGATGAAAGAGCTGCACGCCGCGCTGGCACTGGTCCAGGCCGCGTTTCACGAGATCCGCTAGCGGCTCCGTCCGGGCAGGTCGGTAGGTTCGCCCCGATCGGGCGTCGTACCTCATCGCCGCCGGCGTCTCGATCCCTCTCACGTGCGCTCGAAAAGCTCACTGACAAGGACGCTCGTCGCAGTCGTGGCCTCGGCCGTGATCGCCGCGCTGGCTCTCGGGAGCGCGGGGTATCGGTCTCTGCGCGCGGAGGCGACGGCCGCTGCCGGCGACTGCGTTCCCGGCGCGGACTGGGGGAGCCTGCGCGCCGTGCTCGCCGCGCAGACCGTCGACCTCGTCAACGCACACCGGCGCGGCCTGGGCCTGGGCCGGCTGTCGGTGTCGCCGACGCTCGAGGCTGCGGCCGTGTGGAAGGCGCGGCACATGGCGCGGTACTCGTACATGGCTCACAACGATCCCGCGCCTCCGGTGGCGCGCTCGGCGGGTGAGCGCATGCAGGCGTGCGGCGTCGGCGGGAGCTGGGGTGAGAACATCGCCTATGGCTACGCCACCGCCGAGGCAGCGCTCAACGGCTGGCTGAGCTCGCCGGGTCACCGGGCGAACATCGAGAATCCGAACTGGGTCGCGATCGGCTCCGGCGCAGCTGCCGGCACCACCGGAACGATCTACTGGGCGCACTCCTTCGGCTCCGAGCCGCCGGAGCCACCACCGCCGCCACCGACCACGACGGCCACGACGACGACCACGACCACCACGACCACGACGACGACCCCGCCTCCAGCGGCTCCGAGCAAACCCAGGGCGGTCTCGGCGAACGGTGCAGTGACCCTGCGCGGGCTCCGGCTCAGTCCGCGCCGGCCCAGAGCGGGGAGGACCCTGACGGGAACGGTCGGCGTGTTCCGAAGGGGCGATCGCGTCACCGCGGGCAGGGTCGGTTGCTACGGACGTCTCGAGGGGCGACCACTTGCGATCGTCGAGCACGGCTTCAGGGCCGGACGGGCAACGTGTGTCTGGCGCCTTCCCGCCGCGTCCGGCGGCAAGCTCGTGCGGGGCGTCGTCGTCGTCGGTCGCGGCAGGCAGCGCGTGCGTGCACCGTTCCGCGCCTGGATCGCCTGAACCGGCTACTCAAGCTCGGGGCTGTTAGGGTCGATCCCTCGTCAGATGGATCCCCCGCCGCTGACATCGATCGACCGGCTCCTGCGTGGGCGCCGAGCACGCACCGTCGCAACGCTCGTCACGGCCGCGATCATCGCCGCATCCGCGATCTACGGCGCCGTGCTCGCACCGCAGTCTGCGAGTGCGAACACCCTTGTCGGGGATTGCACGCCGGGTTCGGACTGGGGCGTCCCGAGAGCAGACCTCGCTGCGCAGACGATCCAGCTCGTGAACGCACACCGGGCGACGCTGGGCCTGCGGCAGCTCGTCGCCTCGCCGGCGCTCGGCGCCTCAGCGCTGTGGAAGGCGCGGCACATGGCGCGCTACTCCTACATGGCGCACCACGATCCGGCCCCGCCGGTCGCCCGGACGACCGGGGACCGGATGCAGGCCTGTGGCTACGGCACCGGTTGGGGCGAGAACATCGCGTACGGCTATGCGAGCGCACAGGCCGTCTTCAACGGCTGGCTGGCCTCACCCGGACACCGGTCGAACATCGAGAACCCGGGCTGGGCGGCGATCGGCGCGGCCGCCGCCGCGAACTCCTCCGGCCGGCTCTACTGGGTCAACGCCTTCGGAACGGTGGCGGACGGCTCACCGCCGCCCCCGCCGCCGCCTCCGCCGCCGCCGCCGCCTCCGCCTCCTCCGCCTCCACCCGCGACCCTGCCTCCGCCTCCGGCCCAGCAGCCGTCGAGCTCGGCGCCGAGGGAATCGGCCGCCTCGGTCACCGCCTCGAGCGGCGTCGTCCTGAAGGACCTCTCGGTGGCACATCGGCCGAGGGCGGGCCGCAAGCTCGTGAGCACCGTCACGGTGCTCCGGCGCGGGAAGCAGCTGGCCAAGGGCCGGGTCTTCTGCAGCGCCACCATCGGGGAGCGTCGGCTCGACGTGCTCGTGCACCGGCTGAGGGGTGCCGAGGCGACCTGCGTCTGGCGCGTTCCACGCGGAGCAAAGGGCAAGCTGATCGTGGCCACGGTGGGCGTCCGCACCGAGGGTGCGCGCGTGCGCGCGGGGTTCCGCACATTCGTGGTCTGAGCGCCTTCCGGGCCTGAGTCGATTTGCTGTAAAGGAGCGCGGCTGCCTGCCGATACAGAGCAGGTCGCATGTCTCAGCCTCCTCGCGCCGCTCACCTCCTCAACTTCGCGCCCAGCGCGCTCCTGCTCCTCGTGGGGGCGTTCCTCGTCGCTCTCTCGCTGCTCCGGAACGATGCTTCCAGGGCCGGCGAGCCTGTGGCCGCCGCAGAGCCCGTCACGGCCTCCCTGGCGGATGCCGAGCTCAAGCCGGCGCGGAAGGTCAAGCAGGCCCCGAAGGTCTCGCGGGCCGCTGCGAAGGTCGCGCGGCGAACTCGCAAGGCCGTGCCGCGCGCCGCGAAGCCGCGTCGCCCGCGCCAGCCCGTCCGCCCGGTCGTGTCGAGCCCGAGCGAGCCGGCGCCGCCGAACGATCCGCTCTGGCGCGACTCCTGGGCTCTCGCCAAGGCGAACGCGCCTTCGGCGTGGCGCCTGACGACGGGCCGCACCGAGACCGTCGTGGCCGTCCTGGACACCGGGGCGGACCTCGGCCACCCCGACCTGCAGGGCTCGTTCGTCGCCGGCTTCGACGTCGTCAACCAGGACGCCGATCCCAGCGACGACCACGGCCACGGCACGATGGTCACGGGTGTGATCGCCGCGCGCTCGCAACAACGGGATCGGCGTCACGAGCACGTGCTGGCGCTGCTCGGTGATGCCGGTGAAGGTGATCGGCGCCGACGGCACCGGCAACGCCTCGGCCATCGCCGAAGGGATCGTCTGGGCGGCCGACCACGGCGCCAGCGTGATCAACATGAGCTTCACGATGAACGCGCCCGACGAGCCGTCGCAGCGGCGATCGCGCACGCGCGCTCGCGCGGCGTCGTCCTCGTGGCCGCGGCGGGCAACACCGGCACGGCCGACGCCACCTTCCCGGCGGCGTATCCCGGCGTGCTCAGCGTCGCAGGCACCGACGCCGCCGACGCACGGTACGAGTGGTCGAGCTACGGCAGCTGGGTCCGCGTCGCCGCCCCCGGCTGCAACCTGACGACCGCTCCCGGCGGCGGCTACGGCGAGTTCTGCGGAACGTCGTCCGCGACCGCGTTCCTCTCGGGGATCGTCGGCCTCGCGCGGTCCTTCGCCCGAGACCTCCCACGGAGGCGATCGAGGGCGCCGTGACGCGGGCGCGCGCTCCGTCGGCGACTTCGTCTCGACCGGCCGCATCGACGCGGCCGCAGTCCTCAGGCGCACGGCCCCCGCCGACGGCGGCGACCTCAGCTTCAGGCAGCACCGACGAGCCGACGCCGGCTCGCGCTGCTCGCTCCCTCGACCCGCTCCTGCAGAAAGAGAGAGGGCCCGCCTTGCGGCGGGCCCTCTCGGTCGTGCCTTCTCGGTCTTGCCGCCGCTTAGCGACGACCGAGACCCGGACCGACTTGACGCCCTTGCCGAACTTCAGGTTCGGCACCGACCGGCCGGTTCGTCGCGATCTTGCGGACGACGACATGCTGGACCTTGCCGTGCTTGCTGACCAGGACGATCCGGACCTTCGCGGTTGCGTTGCTCTTCAGCTTAAGCACCAGGTAGCGGTTGCCCTTGACGAGAGCAGCTTGGCCGACGGAGCTTGGCCGCCGCAGCCTTCGCCGCCGCCTTCGCCTTCGGCTCTGCGCCGGGCGTCGGGTCGCCGCCCAGGCTCACGACGGACGCCGCGGACTGAACGCCCGTGGTCGTCGTGCCGCTGCCGCCGCCGCCGGTGCCACCACCGCCGGTGCCACGCGCCGCCGCCGCCGCCCGGAGTGCCGCTACCAGTGCAGGTAGTGGTGCCGCCGGTCGTCGGGTTGATGATAGATCCGCCTCACGCCCGGGTTCTGGGCGGTCCACATGGTGCCGATGTTCTCGGCCATGACGTCGACGCAGATGTTGCAGCGACTCGGTGACGAGGACGCCAGCCTGGCCCAGGCTGTTCGTCCGGATGTCGACCCACAGCGGTCCGTTGTTCTGGACGAGCGTCTGGCCACGAGTGTCGAAGCCGCCGTGCAGCGCGGCGTCGGGCTGGATGAGGCCGAGCGGCGTGCGGCTGAACCGGACCCGACGCGCCACTGGACGGGCCGACCCTGGATGTCCCGCATCGTCTCGACGCAGAACGATCTCGTTGAAGCCCTTCGGGCACGCAGCTGAGCGTCTTGCTGGCCGCGATGTTGACCCGTCTTCGTCAGCGTGTTCGAGATCTTGTTCGCCTTGATCCCAGATCACAGGCTGATCGGGATAGATGCCCTGAGCGGTGATCGACGCTCTCGAAGGAGCGGTTCGTCCAGCCAGGTCAAGGTCGCAGCGGAAGTTGGAGTCCACCGCGAAGTTGAACCCGGTGTTCGGGTTGAACGCGACGAACGCCTCGCCGTGCTCGTCCGTGTACACAGCCGACGTGGTCGTCGCCGGGCGGCGAGGTGAGGTGTCGCCCAGCTGAGTCGCGGCAGAGCTCGCGGCCACGGAGCGGATCGTCCGCTCGCCGACGGCGATGTCCCAGTAGTCGTAGAAGTCTGGTCGAGCCAGCCCGGGAAGTTGTTCGTGAACGACCCGGCAGACGCCCGACGTGTACCGTCTCGCCGCGGCAGCGAGCGCCGGGATCAGGGCCTGGTAGAACGGCGCATACAGGTTGTGCGGGCGTCCGTCCGGAATCAGCCGAATCGCGGACGTAGATGTCGTCCTTGTCCGCCTTCTGCAGACCACCGAACCGCCCGGCCCGATCCGCACGTCAATGCGGAGCGGAGGCATCGGGGCATCGCCGGCATCCGTCTTGCCGTCCGACAGGAGCGTCAGGCGCGGCGAAGCGGATCGAACGGACCGAGGCCACCGTCGACCGGATGGCCGTAGATGTTCGAGAACGGACCGTTCTGGTCGTTGCCCGTGCCGGTGTAGCAGTTGTCCACGGCGTCGACCGCGCCGGCTTCGGCGTGCACGGATTCGCTGTCCGCGACGTGACCCTCGGTGCGTCGACTGGTCGTCGTGGATGTCCCAGCGGTCCAAGGCCGTGCCGGGAACGCCGCCGTCTCCAGCGATCGCTGTCGAACGAGAACATCGCCGCCAGCTGTGCCCAGTCGGTGGGCAGCGTGATCGAGTTGTTCGGGATCGTTCCCGTAGAAGTTGTTCCCGATCGGCACCGTGCCGGTGACGTTGATCTCGCACGAGCCCGGTTCGACCGTAACGGCCGAGATTGAAGATCCCGTCGCCGAGCGGGTCGCCCAGCTGATGCTCGGGAAGTCGGCATTCGCGACCTCACGGATCGACCGGCGCGTTCGAGCGCATCCAGATCACGAGGAACTGGTGCTTGGCCAAACGTCAAGCCCCGGGAGCAGGCCGAGCAGGTCCTCGCGCACCGCCAGCTTGATCACTGCCATGCCCGGCTTCAGCGACGCGACCTGCACCGAGAAGCAGAGCCGGCCGTCGACGGACGCGCGGGACGACGACGACGTCGCCGTCAGCGTCATTCAGGAACTGACGGGCTTCTGGCGAAGCCCGCGCGGGCGCCAGCTCGACGCCGCTCCAGTCCTCGATGCGGTACTTCCCGCGATACAGATGGACGACAGATCGGCGCCCGAAAGACGAGATGTCGCCTTCTGCCTGCCGGCTGTCGAAGCACTTCGCAACGCGGACCTGGTTCCCCAACCACGCGACGTACGGGATGTTCGTCGTCTGCGGATCCGGATGCATCTGCCGCTGCGGTTCCCGCATACGCGAGACTCGCAAGGAGAGCAACCGGAATCGCAAGCAAGACGATCCTCAGTCTCTTACGCATGTGTTGATTCTCCCCACTTCGTAGATATCCCCAAGATTGACCCACGAACTGCTGCAAAACTGGACGTTCGATCACGCGACTTTCGCGGCAGTGCCTCCTTTCCGGCGGCTTCAAGTGCCGAGAGATTTGTCGGTTCTACAAGCATTGATTTCTAAACCGTTTGCGGCCGCTGCACAAGGGTTGGGCGGGTAGTGTTTGTGACAGGAAAAGCCCCCCTCGATACCGGTTTAAAATCAGATAGACCACCGCGACGGGTGGGTTTTCAAAGTTGGACATTAGTCAGCACTCGAGCGGTTTACACTCGCTTGTATCTTGCGGCGCTTCGTTCTGCTTGCCCTGGCGGCGACTCTGTTGCTGGCCGCTTTGGGAACCTCGGCTTTGCAGCCGAACGACCCGGCCTGGCCGGACCAGTGGGCGCAGCGAAAGATCGGCCTCCCGCAGGTCTGGGAGACGACGACCGGCGATCCCGGCATCGTGATCGCGCTGATCGACACGGGCGTGAACCCGATGCCGGATCTCGAGGGCGCGCTCGTCCCCGGCTGGGACTTCGTCGAGAACGACGCCGTCCCCCAGGACACGCAGACACACGGGACGCGGGTCGCCAGCGTGATCGCCGCGCGCGGCAACAACGGGCTCGGCATGGCGGGGCACTGCTGGGGGTGCCGGATCATGCCGGTGCGCGTGACCGCCGGTGGCTCGGTGAACCCGGATCGGATCGCTCAGGGGATCATCTGGGCCGTCGAGCACGGCGCGCGCATCATCAACGTCAGCCTCACGCGGCCCGGGAGCCCCGACCCCACTGAGCAGCAAGCCGTGCAGTACGCGCTCGACCGCGGCGTGCTCGTGGTCGCGTCAGCGGGGAACGCGGGCAATGCGGTACCGCAGTATCCCGCTGCCTACCCCGGCGTGCTCTCCGTCGGGGGCACCGACGACAGCGACTCGCTCTACTTCTGGTCGTCGCGCGGGCCCTGGGTGGCGCTGACGGCTCCGGGGTGCCACATGGTGCTCGATCCGACGATCACCCCTGGGACGATCTGCGGCACGTCGTTCACGCCGGGTGCGGTCTCCGGCCTGGCCGGACTGATCCTGTCCCGCAACCCGAGCCTCACGACGCATCAGGTCATCGCCGCGCTCACGGCCACGGCGAAGCCCGTGCCCGGCGTCGCGTTCGGCCGGATCGACGCTGTGGCTGCCTTCCAGTGGCTCGGTCTCCTCGCCCCGGCGCAGACGACTCCTGGCCGGTGCAACCGGGACGCCGTCCGCGCCGGCGGCGGGCGCGCCGAGGACGCCTGCGCCCGGACAGCTGTACGCACGGGACATCGTGTTCGAGGCCGGCAGCTTCCGACGCTCGTTCAGCGTCGACCTTCCGGGTGGGGCGCGGACGGTTCGAGATGCAGCTCGCCACCGGCCGCGCCCGGGAATGCACGCTCTCGCTCCGCACGCCGGGAGAGGTGATCATGGCCGTCCCTGCGGTCAAGAACCTGCTCAGCCTCTCCGCCACGCTGACAGCCGGCCGGTACACCGTGGACGTGCGTTGCCGCGGCGCCCGGAACCGGCTGTACTCGCTCGGCGTCATCGCGATGTTCCCTCTGAGCTGCTCCCTGATCACCACAGACGGCGTCGCATAGCGGGGGGTCAGCCGCGTCAGCTTCCCACCGCTCGCGGTGCCCGTGCTGTTGCCGTTGCCGTTGGCGTGCCCGTTGCCCTCGGCGATCGAGACGAGGTCGCCGGGGACCGCCGAGCTCGAGCACGCCGTGCTCCTGCGCCCACTGTCCCGCTTCGTGGCGGTTCCGGACCCCGAGCTTGCGGTAGATGTTGGCCAGGTGGAACTTCACCGTCTGATCGGTGACCCACAGCACCTGCCCGACTTCACGGTTCGACCGGCCCTCCGAGACGAGCTTCAGGATCTCGACCTCGCGGCGGGTCAGGCGAGGGCGAACCCTTTCCTGAGGGAACGCGGTGATGGTCGCCGTCCTCCCGTTCGTGTGGGCGCGGTATCCGTCCGGTGCGAACGCCTGCCGCACCGCCGCCGCGATCTCGCCAGGCTCCGCCGTCTTCGAGATGTAGGCGGACGCACCCGCCTCGAACGCAGCGTGCATCAGGTCGGGGTCGTCGCTCTTCGACAGGACGATGACCGTGAGGCCTCGGGTCGGCCTGGGCGAGCGCGACGATGCTCAGGCCCCCCTCGTGTCCTTCAGGTAGATCGACCTCGGCCAGGACCAGGTCGGGTCGGTGCAGCTCGACCAGCACCCGCGCCGCCGCCGCAGTCGTCGCTGTGCCCACGACCTTCGTGTCGAAGCGGGCGAGCAGCGCCGCAAGTGCCGCATGGCAGAGCGGGTGTGGGTCCATGAGGACGGCCGTTCGGCCACCTCTCTCAAATTCGTGCTCCATTGGATCCTCCAGTAGCGAATTCCAGGATGTACATCGCCGTGCAGCGACCTCCAGAGGAAGTCGCGGGGCGATCTATCCAGGGCTCGCAGGCGGAGGCACGCCGGGCTCCCCTTCGGGGAGGACCGACGGCTGTGGCTCGGTCGGGAAGGTGACCGGAGCCGTGAGGAGCAGGGGTGAAGTCGAGACGGCGAAGATCCGGAGGCCGGCCGCGGCCGACGAGCCGCCCGGCGCTCCTCCGCCGGACAGGCGTCTGCCGTGATCGCGTGGCGAGGTGGCCGGGGCAACGGCTACGTCCGGCCGTTCAGTGTCGGATTGTGCTTCGGGATGGGTGCGTCTGTGACGCTCGAGTGGTGTGTCCGGTGGCGGCAGGGCCGGCGGCATGATGGCTCTGTCACCCGCGGGCGAAGGTTGTGTCCCGGCGGTCAAGATCGATTCGCGCTGCGAGCTCGGGCACGTGTCCGAGAGCGGTGCCATCCCGGCGCTCGAGAGCGGCGCGCACGGGCCTTCTCGCTGCGAGGCCGCCATGCTCTCGGCCCAGTGTGCGAGCGCGAGCGCGTGGTCGATCGCACCGCGGGACTCCTCGTCCGCCGCCTCCGGAGCGCCGGTCTCGTCCGGTCCACCGAGGACGACGGCGGCGATCAAGGCCGAGAGCCGACCCCCGTCGGGGGCGAGGCCGTTGGCGAGCTCGGGCAGCGAAGGCCCGGTGCTCGGGCCGGGGCCTGTTTCCGCGATCAGCAGGACGATCGAGTTACCGGCCGGCGCGGACGCCGTCGGCTGGACGGGCGGCGCTGCCGGGGGCGTCGGAGCCGGTGGCGCCGGGGGCGGGGTGGTGGGCTCCGGCTCGAGCTCGACGACCTCCCCACAGCCGGCTCCCGGTGAGCCCGTCATGGCCACCGGCGGCGCCGTCGTTGCGCCGGCGTCGCACGCCGGCGGGTCGGCGGGCTCGCATCCGGCTGCACCCGCGGTGCACTCCTCGGACGGGGGCGGGGGCTCGGCCGGGTCGGTTCCCTCCGTCGGGGGTGCCCTCAGTAGGCTCCGTCGTGTCGTCCGGAGGCGTCTCCGATCCGGGCGGCGGAGTCTCGGGCTCCTCCGTGCCGGCCTCGGGGGTCTCGGCGGGCTCCGTCTCTCCCTCCGATGCTCCTGCTTCGGGTGTGTCGCTGCCGCCGGTCGGCGTGTCCGTGGGTGTCGTCGAGACGTCCGCGGGCGCGTCCCCGGGAGCGTCCTGCGCAGTCGCCGGAGCGCTGAACGCGAACGCGGCGGCGAGCATCGCCACAAGGGTCGCTGACGCAAGCCGCGTGCCGCGCCCTCGTCCCAGCAGAATTCCCCGTGCCCCCAACCTCACCCGTCCCGCCAACGAGCCGCCTCCTATCGGAGCGTAGACCCCTTCTTGTATCTCAGTTGCTGCCGCAGGGCAAGCATAGGATTGCTCGCCCGAGACATGTCAGTACCCTCGACCAGTCCCTTCGCAAACGTGGCGTAACTCTTGGTAAAACAGTTGCGAGGTCAATTTGTAAAACAGTTGCGGGGTCAATCGCACACGAAGGGCCCCGATCGATCGCATCATCGCCGGGGCCCTCGTGTCTTTGGGGATTGCGAGTGGGGTAAATGTGGTGCCCTGCTCGCCTGACAACTATCGGCAGCAGGGTCGGACGGCATTAGCCGGGTAGGTTTGCCGGAATACCTTCCTTTCGAACCGTATCCGTGCTACACCCCGGCTACTGAAATCTTTGGCGGTGGGGGTATTGAGGGTGAGGGCTAGAACCTGGAAGCGCGGGCTCGCGACGACGATCCTGCTCGTGTGCGTGATCGTCCTGCCCGGGCAGGCCTCTGCCGACCACTCGGTGTCCACTGTTGCGGTCTCGCCGATCTCGGAGAACGCGCCCAACGCGTCCTTCACTGTCACCCTTGCGGAAGCGGCCGCGGAGGATGTGATCCTGAACTACGTCGTCGCCGACGGCAGCACCGTCAAAGGGCCCAACGCGTCGGGGCAGCTGACGATCGCCGCCGGAGCGACGAGCGGAGCCGCCACCCCAGCGATCGCTTGGGACGATTCGCTTGACGAGGAAGACGCGACGTACTCCGTCTCCGTGACCCACGGAGCCGGTACGCCGGTCAACGGCACGGCCGCGCTCAACGACAACGACGCGGCGCCGACGGTCTCGATCGGGACGGCCGGCAACGTCACCGAGGGCGGCATCGCAGGCTTCCCGGTCACCCTCTCGGCCGCGAGCGGACGGCCCGTGCAGGTGAGCTACCAGACGATCCCGGCCACGTCGCCCGACTTCACGGGCACGACGACCGGGAGCATCACGATCGCGAGCGGAACGACCGGGACGATCCCGGTGCAGACGACCGAGGACGCGATCATCGAGGGCGACGAGGGCTTCACGGTCGCGCTCAACCCCTGCAACGCGACCTGCTCACTCGGCAGCCCGACGCAGGGGACCGCCACGATCAAAGACAACGAGGCGGGCCCGAAGCTCAGCGTCGAATCCACGCCGGTGACCGAGGGAGACGGGACAACCGTCGACCTCGTTTTCACGGTCAAGCTCAGCGCCGCGAGTGGCAGTGTCGTGCGCGTGACCGCGCTCACCGGAGACGGCTCCGCGGTCGCGCCCGACGACTACCAGCCCAAGAGCCAGGTCCTGACCTTCAACCCGGGCGAGCTGACGAAGCCGTTCCCGGTCGTCGTGAAGGGCGATCTGCTCGACGAGGCGGCGGAGACCGTCAGCGTGTCGCTCCTCAGCCCCGAGAACGCCGAGATCGAGGTCGGCCAGGTGGCCGGGACGATCAACGACAACGACCAGAAGTCGTTGCTGTCGATCGGCGACGCATCCGCAGACGAGCCGACCACCGGCACGGGGACGATGACCTTCACCGTCACGTTGGCGCCGGCGAGCGCGCGCACGGTCACGATCGGGTACGGGACGATGGACGGGACCGCTGCTGCCGGCAGCGACTACACGCCGACGGGCGGGACGCTCACCTTCGAGCCCTTCCAGACCTCGAAGGACGTGACCGTCCCGATCATCGGCGACGCGATCAACGAGGACAACGAGACCGTTCTCGTCAACCTGGTCGCCCCCAGCGGCGGGCTGGTCGCGGACGCGCAGGCGCAGGGCACGATCATCGACAAGAACGCGCCGCCGTCGCTCTCGATCAGCGACCCCATTGCCAGCGAGAGCGGCGGAGCGACGTTCGAGGTCGAGCTCGCCGGCACCACGCTGCGCACCGTCACCGTCTCCTTCGGCACGACCGACGGCACGGCCAGGGAGCCCGGCGACTACATCGCCCGGAGCGGCACGCTCACCTTCGCCCCCGGCCAGAAGTCGAAGACGATCGAGGTGACGGTCGTCGACGACACCACGTCCGAGCCCGTCGAGACGTTCTCCGTCGGCCTGGGCAACGTCGTCAACGCGACGATCACGAAGAGCCGCGGCACGGCCACGATCGCGGCCAGCGACCAGGTGACGCCCACGGGCGCACCGAATCGGCCGCCGACCACGACGAACACGCCGAACGCCACGCCGAAGGTGCTGCTGCCGAGGATGGTGCTGGCGCCGAGGACCGTGAAGGTCACGACGACCGGCCTCGCACGGCTGATCCTCACCTGCGCGAAGGCCTCGCCGATCGCGTGCCGGGGGTCGATCACCCTGCAGACGACGGCGAAGCCGATCGTGAAGCTCGGCACCAAGACCTTCGCGGTCGCAAAGGGGAAGAAGCAGACCCTCGGCCTCAAGCTCTCGCCGAAGGCGCGCAAGATGCTCCTCAAGCGCCCGACGCTCAAGGCGCGGGTGGTCGTGATCGTGAAGACGAGCGCGAAGTCGATGCGGGTCGTGCCCGGGGTGATCACCCTCAAGGCTGCGGCGACGCCGGCGAAGAAGAAGGCCACCACCGCACGGCGGCCCAACCCCTAGGCCCAACCCCTAGAACGAACGAGCTCCCCGGGTTGGACTCGAACCAACAACCCTTCGGTTAACAGCCGAATGCTCTGCCAATTGAGCTACCGGGGATCGAACCGCGGGAAAGTGTAGCGACGCCTCCGCCGCGTACGATCTGAACATGGCCGTGGAGCGAGACGAGTTCTTCGCGATCATGAGCGCGTTCCCGACGGGGGTCGCGATCGTGACCACGCTCGACGCCGACGGGCGGCCGCGGGGGCTGACGACGAATGCGGTCTGCGCCGTCTCGGCCGACCCGCCGATGCTGCTCGTCTGCGTCGACCGGACGAGCCGCACGCTCGAGGCGCTGCGGCACGCGCGGAGCTTCGTCGTCAACTTCATGAGCGACGGCTGCGCCGACCTGTGCGCGCTCTTCGCCTCCAAGGTCGACGACAAGTTCGCCGACGTGGCCTGGGAGCCGGGGCTGGACGGCGTGCCTCTGCTCCTCGAGGACGCGCTCGCGATCGCGGAGTGCCGGACGGAGCAGGAGCTCGAGGCCGGCGACCACCTCATCCTCACCGGCGTCGTCGAGGCCGGGCGCGCGCCCGACCCGGAGCGCGTGCCGATCCTCTACTACCGCCGCGCCTACGGCAGCACGCCGACCGCGGCCTCGTAGGCTCGCCGGGCCGCCTCCTCCGCCGGCAGCGACCAGAGCGAGTCCGGATCGTCGGCGTCGCCGAAGATCTCCACGTCGAGCGAGCCGTCCCAGCCGCTCGCCGCGAGGAGCGCGACGAGCTCCCTGGTGCGCGAGACGCCGTGGCCGGGCAGCGCGCGGCCCGGCCGCGAGTCCGGGAACCAGTCCGAGATGTGCACGCCGGTGAACCGCTGCGCGTGCTCGCCGAGGTCACGGTCGATCGTCGGCGTGTCCCCGACATGCCAGAGGTCGACCATGATCCCGACCTGAGGCGCGTCGGCCTCGTCGAGCAGGTCGAGCGCCTCCGGGATCGACGTGACCAGCGTGAGCGCGTCGCGCTCGGTGGAGTGGATCGGCTCGAGGCCCAGTCGGACACCGGCCCCCTCGGCCGCGTCGGCGATGCGCTTGATCCCCTCGACGACGACCCGGCGGGCCTCGGTCGCCTCGAGCTCGCCGGCCGGGCCGGTCAGGAAGAGCACCGACTCGGGCTCGTAGCGGGCGAAGCGGTGCATGCTCGAGCAGATCGAGGTGATGCGCTCCTCGACGTCGGACGGCCCCTCGATCACCGTGTTGGGGAGGATCGAGGGCACGAGCGGCACGCAGTTCGTGGCGTGCAGGCCGCTCGCCCACAGCGCCGCGACGTCGGGGCCGTCGTCGCCGAGCTTCATCTCCCAGATCCCGATCCCCTCGAAGCCGGCGGCGCGATACGCGGCGAGGTCGTCGCTGAAGCTCGCGACAGGTGTCGAGATCTCGCTCAGTGACAGCTTCACGAGACGCCGGGCAGACGTGAGAGCAGGCGTCTGGGGAGGGGCGGGCGCAGCAGCCTCTTCGCGGCCAGGTAGCCGGAGCCGGCGCCGAGACCGGGGCCCGGGTGCGTGCTCGCGCCGATGTGGAGCAGCCCCTCGACCGGAGTCTCGTGACCGGGGCTCGCGGGCGTCGGTCGCCAGAGCAGGTTCTGGTCGAGCGCGCACGAGCCGGCGTAGATGTCGCCGCCGACCCAGTTCGGGTTCGCGGCTTCGAGCTCGGCGGGCCCGAGCACGACCCGGCCGATCGTCGCGCCGGCGAGATTCTCGATGTGGCGGCCGAGCCGTTCGACGATCCGGTCGGCGTAGGCCTCGCGCAGCGTCTCGGTCCAGGTCCCGTCCCCGACGTCGAGCGCTCCCGCTGCGTCGCCCTTCACGCGCGGCGGCAGCTCCTGCAGCTGCAGCCAGAGGATCGACGAGCCCTCCGGCGCGCGCGACGGGTCGACGGCGAGCGGCTGGCCGCAGACGATCGTCGCCTCGGCCGGGAGCAGGCCGCGCTCGGCCTCGTTCACGGCGCGCGAGACGCCGTCGAGGCCGGGCGTGACGTGGACGATCGGCGTCCGCGCGAGCCGCTCGTCGCCGCGCCAGCGCGGCAGCTCGTTCAGGGCCAGGTGGATCTGCATCTCGGCTCGGCCGTAGCGGAACCGGGCCGCCGCGTCGCGCACGTTCGCCGGAACGTCCCCGTCGCCGAGCAGGCGGCCGTACAGCTGGGTGGGGGTCACGCAGGCGAGGACGGCCCGGTCCGCCTCGACGGTCTCTCCGCCCGCGAGGAGCACGCCGGTCGCGCGACCGCCCGAGACCACGATCCGCTCGACCTCGGCCTCGGTGCGCAGCTCGCCGCCCGCGTCGCGGACGATCGACGCCAGCCCCTCGACGAGCCTGACGCCGCCGCCCTTCGGCACGGGCATCCCCCCGAGCTGCAGCGCACAGGCGATCACCTGGGTCATGAAGCCGGAGGTGGCCTGATCCGGTCCGAGCCCGGTGTGCAGCACCCAGGGTGCGAGCAGCCCGTGCGCCCGCTCGTCGTCGAACGTCTGGGTCAGCCAGTCGCGGGCGCTCGTGAGCACGCGCCCGCCGAACTCGATCAGGCCGCGCCGGCCGAAGTGCGAGTACGCCTGCCGGCCGAGCCCCAGCCCGGCCGTCGACCAGAGCTCCGTGCCGAGCACGCCGAACGCGATGTCGGCGCTGCCCATGAACTCGTCGAACTGTCGGCTCCAGGCCTCGCCCAGCTCGGCCGCGTTCGCCGCGCCGTCGGTGGAGAGGAAGACGCTCGACCCGTCCGGGAACGCGGAGCCCGTGGGGAGCTCCGTGTTCAGGTACTCGACGCCGCGGCGGTCGAGCTCGGGCTTCAGCTCCGCGTATGCGGGCGAGCCGGTCCAGAGGGGATGCCAGGAGCTGAAGACCTCGTGGGTGTAGCCGCCGGCGATCAGCCCGTCGACGGTCTTGATCGCGCCGCCGAGCCAGTCGTTGCGCTCGAGCACGCAGACCTTCCAGCCGTCCTTCGCGAGCAAGGCGGCACCCGCGAGCGAGTTGATCCCGCTGCCCACGAAGACCGCGTCGAAGCGCGCCATGCCGCCGACTCTAACGCCCTTGACATGTCAGAACCTCATGTGCGTTAGATTCACCAGCATGCTCCTGCGCGAGGTCGAGTACGTGCGGCCGTCCTCCGTGGACGAAGCAGTGCGGCTGCTCGGCGCCTACGACGGCGCCCGCGCGCTCGCCGGCGGCCAGACGCTCGTGAACGTGATGAAAGCGCGCGCTGCCGCGCCGGACGTGCTCGTCGACCTGAACCGGCTGGACGACCTGAAGCGCATCTCCGTCGCGGGCGACACGCTCGAGCTCGGCGCGATGACGACCTACTCGCAGCTGATGGCGTCTTCCGAGGTCGACGTGGCGCGGCCGGTGCTCGCGGAGGTCTGTGCGCTGATCGCGGACGTGCAGGTGCGCAACCGCGGCACGATCGGCGGCAACGTCTGCTCCAACGACCCCACCAACCACCTGCCGCCGCTGATGGTCGCGCTCGGAGCGGAGATGGTCATCCTCGGCCCCGACGGCGAGCGCACGGTGCCGGCGACGGACTTCTTCCTCGGCGTCTACCTGACCGCCGCCGGGCCCGGCGAGCTGCTCACGAAGATCCTCGTCCCGGCCGGCCGGCATGCCGCGTTCGAGGCGATCACGCTCGGCGCGCGACGGCACGTGCATCGTCAGCGCGGCCGCCTCGGTGGGAGACGAGGTGCGGGTCGCGCTCGGCTGTGTCGACGCGGTGCCCGTGCTCGTGACGCCGGCCTCGGCCGACGAGGCAGCGGTGCGCGAGGCGGTGCAGGGCGCAGGCCTCGTGCCTCCGGACGACGTCCATGCTTCGGGCGACTACCGGCGGCACCTCGCCGAGGTGGTCGCCGTCCGTGCGGTGCAGAAGGCGAGCGAGAGCAGCTGATGGAGCCCACGACCAGCCAGACGATCACCGTCGACGTGAACGGCACGACCTACGAGCGCGAGGTGGAGTCGCGCCGGCTGCTGATCCACTTCATCCGCGACGACCTCGACCTGACCGGCAGCCACGTCGGCTGCGACACCGGCAACTGCGGCGCGTGCTCCGTGATCATGGACGGGACACTCGTCAAGAGCTGCATGCTGCTCGCCGTGCAGGCGGACGGCGCGAAGCTCGAGACCGTCGAGGGGCTCGCCGCGGACGGCGAGCTGACGCAGCTGCAGCAATCCTTCTCGGACCAGCACGCGCTCCAGTGCGGTTACTGCACGCCCGGGATGCTGATGAGCGCGACCGCACTGCTCCGCCAGACGCCGAAACCGAGCGCGGACGAGATCAAGAAGGCGATCCAGGGGAACATCTGCCGCTGCACCGGCTACTGGAACATCGTCGACGCCGTCACCGCCGCGTCCGGGCAGGAGGTGGCATCACGTGAGGCGTAGGCTCGACGGAGCCGCCCAGGAGCGGAGGCGGCGGCCTTGCCGCCGCTGGAGCGGGACATGAGTGAGACCATTTCCCCCGAGCAGGCGCTCGTCGTCGAGGAGACGGAGACGCGGCCCGGCTTCGCGGGCCAGAACGTCCCGCGCAAGGAGGACAAGCGGCTCGTCCAGGGCGAGGGTGTCTTCGTCGACGACGTCAAGCGCCACGGGATGGGCTACGCGCACTACGTCCGCTCGCCCTACGCGCACGCGAACATCGTCTCGATCGACGTCTCGAAGGCCGAGGAGCTCGGCGGGGTCTACGGGACGCTGCTCGGCGAGGAGGTCGCCGCGCTCACCGATCCGTTCTTCCAGATCTCGTCCCCGCCTGGTGCGCATGTAAAGGACTACGCCCTCGCGGTCGGCAAGGTGCGCCACGTCGGCGAGCCGGTTGCGATCGTCGTCGCGGCGACGCGCGAGCTCGCCCGCGATGCCGCCGATCTCGTGGAGGTGGAGTACGAGCCGCTGCCTGCGCTCGTCGACGCGCGACGCGCGCTCGAGACGGATGCGCCCCAGCTGCACGACGAGACCGGAGGCAACCTCTCGTGGAGCGGCGTGTACGAGTGGGGCGACCTCGACGCGGCCTTCGCCGAGGCGGACCGCGTCGTGACGATCAGCGAACTGCACTTCGAGCGCTTCAACTCGACGCCGCTCGAGTGCGACGGCGCCCTCGTCGAGTTCAACCGCGGCACGGGGCAATGGACGATCCACACGAACAACCAGTTCCCCGGCTTCGCGGCGATCATGATGGGCCCGGCGATGCGGACGGGGCTGGACAAGCTCCGCTTCGTCACGCAGGACATCGGCGGCGGCTTCGGCAACAAGATCACCTCGCACCCGCAGCTCGTCGCCTGCTGCCTGCTCGCGCGGAAGCTGAACCGCCCGATCCAGTGGACCGAGTGGCGCACCGACTTCCACCTGACGATGTCGCACGGGAACGAGCGCTGGTTCCAGGACACCGAGGTCGCGGTCAAGGCCGACGGCACGCTGCTCGGGTTCCGCACGAAGGCGCTCGACGACGCCGGTGCCTACCTCCGCTACGAGCCGCTCGGCGGCGTGATCTGGGCGCAAGTGACCCCGGGTTGCTACCGCTGGAAGCACGTGCGGGTCGAGTTCACGCAGGTGATGACGAACAAGGCGCCGTGCTCGCCGAACCGCGGTTACTCGCGCATGCAGCACCTCTGGTTCACGGAGCGCGTGATCGACATCGTCGCGCACGAGCTGGAGCTCGACCCGATCGAGGTGCGGAAGCGCAACTACGTGCGCGCCGACGAGATGCCGTACACGACGCCGAACGGCTGTGTCTACGACTCGGGTGACTACGCGCGCATGCTCGACGTCGCGCTCGAGCTGATCGAGCACGACCGGCTGGACGAGCGGCGGGCCGATGCGAAGGCCCGCGGGAAGCTGCTCGGCTTCGGCATCGGCTCCACGCTCGACTCGGGCACGAACAACTTCGGCCAGTCGCGCCTGATCAACCCGGAGCTCCAGTTCTCCGGGAACAACGAAGTCGCGACGGTGAAGCTCGACATCTTCGGCGAGGTCGTGGTCACGCTCGGGACGACGCCGCAGGGCCAGGGGCACGAGACGACCGCCGCGATGGTGGTCGCCGGCATCCTCGGCGTCACGCCCGACGACGTGAACGTCCGCGCCGGCCACGACAGCTACTGGAACTCGCACGCCGGCTTCTCCGGGACGTACGCGAGCCAGTTCGCGGTCACCGGGCTCGGCGCCGTCAAGGGAGCGGCCGACCTGCTCGCGGGCGAGATCAAGAAGCTCGGCTCCGTCATCCTCGGCTGCGGCGTCGACGACCTCGAGCTGGCCGAGGGGCACGTGCGGATGAAGGCGAACGCCGAGGCCGCGCTGCCGCTGATGGCCTGCGGCGCGATCATCAACGCGAACAACGCCGGGCCTGCCCGAGGACCTCGACGTGACCCTGAACGCCCGCTACGTGTACCGGCCGCCGTTCCAGGTGCCGGACGTGGAGACGAAGTACGGCAACCTGACGCTGACCTACGCGGCGCAGATCCACGCGGTGCTGCTCGAGATCGATCCCGAGACCGGCGTCTACGAGATCGTCGACTACGCCGCCGTGGACGACTGCGGCACCCGCATCCACCCGCAGATCGTCGAGGGCCAGGTGATGGGCGCGACGGCGCATGCGCTCGGCGCAGCGACCCACGAGGCCTTCACCTACGACGAGGACGGCAACCTGCTGACGCCCAACTTCTACGACTACCACGTGCCCCACGCGCTGGACATGCCGCCGCTGAAGACGGGCTACGTCGAATCCCCGTCCCCGTTCACCGCGCTCGGCACGAAGGGCATGGGCGAGGGCGGCGGCGCCGGGATCCACGCAGTGTGCGCGGCGCTCCAGGACGCGTTGAAGGAGCGCGGCCGGCCCGTCATCTACGACAGCTTCAATCCCTACCACCGCGTCTGGGAGCTGCTCAGCGACCCCGAGGCCTCCCGCGCCCGCGTGCAGGTGGAGTCCCAAAAAGGAGCAGCAGAGTGAGGGTGGAGGGCGAGAAGCGCTTCGCTGCGTCGCGCGACACCGTCTGGAGCGTGCTGAACAGCCCCGAGTCGATGGCGAAGACGATGCCCGGCGTGGAGGGCTTCGAGATCCACGACGAGCGCCACTGGACGGCGAACGTGAAGATCCCGCTCGGCCTCGGCGGCCTGCGGATGAAGATCAACTTCGAAAAGCTCGAGGAGCGCGAGCCCGAGTACGCCAAGCTGTCCGCCAAGGGCCAGGGCGTGGGCGCGATCATGAACATGCAGACGTCCTTCGAGCTTGCCGAGGTCGACGGGGGCACGAACATGAAGTGGGCCGCCGACGTCTCGATCGCGGGGCCGGTCGGCTCGATGGGGCAGCGCGTCCTGCAGCCGATCGTGAACCAGCAGGTCGGGAACGTGCTCCGCTCGCTCGAGCAGCAGGTGGAGGCATCGGCGTGAGCGAGTCCGGAGACGCCGGCGCCCCGACGCCCCCGCCGGACCCGGAGACGGATCCCGAGGCGAAGGACTACGGCCCGCCGGCCGAGAGCGACGAGGACGCCGAGCCCGAGTCGGGCACGAGCGGCGCGGACGAGGGAATCAGCCCCTGGTCGCCCGAGGCGTACGACGAGGAGCCCGAGGGCCCAACCACGTCGACAGAGGACTGAATGGCCGTTCCGTTCCGGATCGGCGTGATGCAGCTCACGATGGAGCCGCTCGACGAGATGCTCGAGTCGGCGCGCGTGATGGACGAGGCCGGAATGGACACGATCTGGCTGGCCGAGGCGTACCCGTGGTGGCGCAAGCACGGGATGGAGGCGCGCTCGTCCACGGTGGTGTCGGCGCTGATGGCGCGCGAGACGACGCGCCTGACGATCGGCTGGGGGATCATCTCGCCGTTCACGCGGCACCCCGTGCAGGTCGCGATGGACGCGCGTGTCGTACAGGAGGCCGCCGGGCCGGACCGGTTCCTGCTCGGCTTCGGGACGTCGAAGATCTTCCTCAACAACGCGCAGATGCAGACGAAGAAGACGCTCGGGCCGATGCGCGACGCGGTCTCGATCGTACGGGGCGTGCTCGGTGGCGAGCCGTTCGAGTACGAGGGCGAGACGTGGAGCGCCTCGGTGCCGGGCCTCCAGGCGGAGGCCCATACGCCGCGCGGTGCGCCGCCGGTCTACGTCGCCGCGACCGCGCCGAAGATGCAGGCGCTCGCGGGCGAGATCGGCGACGGCTGCCTCACGCCGTCGATCACGACGCCGGCGTTCGTCCGTTACACGATCGGGAACACGGGCTCGGAGATCGACATCGGCTGCACCGTCGTCGCGTCGATCGACGAGGACCGGGACCGGGGCCGCGACGGCGCGCGTGAGATCGCCGGCATGTACCTCGCGAACAAGGTGCAGAACATCCAGGGCGCCGCCGACACGCTGCTCGACCTCGCGGGGCTGGAGCAGGACGAGATCCGCCCCGTCGCCGAGGCGATGGAACGTGGCGGGCGGCTGGCCGCGAAGGCAGAGGTGACGGACGCGATCCTCGACAAGTGCAAGCCCATCGCCGGCACGCCCTCGGACTGCATCGAGGCGATCGAGGAGTACCGTGACGCAGGCTGCACCCACGTCATGCTCGAGCTGTGGGGCGACAAGCGGCACGACCAGATCCGCCTCTTCGGCGAGAAGGTCTTGCCACACTTCCGGTCGTGAGCGGCTATGACGCGAGGGCCTTCGACGCCTTCGAGGCCGAGGGGTGGCAGACGAAGGACGCCGCCGCGTACGACTCGCTCGCCGGCCGTGTGACCGCGGAGCTTGCCGACCCGTTGCTCGTGGCGGTGGGTGCCGGCGCCGGTTCGCGGATCCTCGATGTCGCCACCGGGCCCGGCTACGTCGCCGCCCGTGCGGCCGAGCTGGGCGCGGACGTGGTGGGGGTCGACTTCTCCGAAGCCATGCTCGCCTTCGCTCGGGCGCGGTCTCCCGAGGTCGAGTTCGTGCACGCGGACGCGACCGCGCTGCCGTTTCCGGACGCCTCCTTCGAGGGAGTCGTGGCGGCGTTCGTGCTGCTGCACCTCGGCTCGCCCGAGCGGGCCGTCGCGGAGGCGACGCGCGTCCTGAAGCCCGGCGGTCGCGCCGCCTTCACCGTCTGGGACGTCCCGTCTCGCGGGCGCTGGCTCGGTGTCCTGCTCGACGCCATCGCAGACGTCGGAGCCCAGCCGCCGGCCGACGTCCCACCCGGCCCGCCGCTCTTCCGCTTCGCCGATGACGTCGAGTTTGCCCGGTTGCTCGGTGACGCCGGGCTGGCAGACGCGGCCGTCGACACGATCGACTCGATCCTGGCGCTGGAGAGCGCGGACGAGCTCTGGGGCGGGCTGGTGGCAGGGACCGTGCGCGTCCGGCCGCTGGTGACGGCGCAGACGGACGACGTCCAGGCCTCGATTCGCGCGCGCTTCGACGAGCTCCTGGACGAGTACGGGAGCGGCGACGGGTTCGAGGTGCCGGTCGCCGTCAAGCTCGGCTCGGGGAGCAAGCCGTGATCGATCGCGACCGACTGGTGGAGACCGCGAGCCGGATGATCGCGACGCCGAGCTTCACCGGCAGCGAGGAGGCGATGGCCGCCCTCGTGCGCCAGGAGCTCGAGCAGCTGGGTCTCGCCGTGCAGTGGCAGCAGGTCGAGGAGGGGCGCGCCAACGTGCTGGGCACCTGGGGCGGCACCGGCGGCGGGCCGTCGCTGATGTTCAACGGGCACATGGACACCTCGTACTCCGGCCGCGAGCCGTGGCTCCGTGGCGTCGCCGGCTTCCAGCCGTCGCCGTTCGTGGAGGACGGGCATCTCTTCGGGCTCGGGATCTCGAACATGAAGGGCGCGCTGGCGTGCTACGTCGAGGCCGTGCGCTCGCTCCAGGAGAGCGGCGTGCGGCTGAAGGGCGACGTCCTGATCGCCGCGGTGTGCGGCGAGATCGAGAAGACGCAGTGGGGCGACGCGCAGGGCGCGGAGTACCGAGGGTACGCCGCGGGCTCGCGCTATCTCGTCTCGCACGGGGGCGTCGCCGACATGTGCATCCTCGGCGAGCCGACCGAGGGGAAGGTCGTCCTCGGGCACTTCGGGTCGCTGTGGCTGCGGCTCTCGACGCAGGGCAACTTCATTCACACCGCCTTCAGCGAGGGCAAGCGCGACGAGAACTCGATCCTGCGCATGCGCGAGGTGCTCGACGCGGTGGTGGAGTGGATCCCGGAGTGGGAGGAGACGAACGCGTACGCCGGCGCGAAGGCGCTCGTGAACGTCGGCGCGGTCAGCGGAGGCTTCGGCTGGCGCGTCTCGCGGACACCGCACCGGACCGATCTCTTCCTCGACCTGCGCGTGCCGCCGACGAAGGAGATGGCGGTCGCGCGACGCGAGGCTCTCGACCTCGTGCGCTCGCTCGCGGCGCGGTTCCCGGACTACGGCGTCGAGGGAGAGATCTACGTGACTGCACCCGGTGCGGAGATCCAGGAGGATCATCCGGTGGTTGCGGCGATCGACACGGCGCACGAGGCGGTCTTCGGTGCGGTGCCGGAGCGCGACGTGACCCGTTGGTTCTCCGACGCGTCCGCGTTGACGCGCTACGGCGTCCCGACCGTCAACTACGGCACCTCGACCGGGCTGATGGACACCTCGAAGGGCGAGAACCTCTCGATCGAGGGCCTGGCGAAGACGGCCGAGGTCTACGCGCGCGCCGCCGTCGAGGTGTGCGGATGACCCGCGCATGAGGCTCGTCACCTACGACGACGGCAAGGTGGGACGCATCGACGGCGAGGAGATCGTGCGGCTCGACGTGCCCACGATGCGCGAGTGGTTCGAGCATGGGGGCGCCGACGAGACCGGTGAGCGGGTCTCGCTCGCGGAGTCGCGGCTGCGCGCCCCGATCGTGCCGAAGAAGTTCTTCCACACCGCCGGCAACTTCCGCGAGCACGAGGAGGAGTCGAAGGTCGTCGACTGGTCGCACGCGATCGCGCCCTGGATCAACTTCTTCCAGAACGTCGACGCCATCGTCGGGCCGGACGAGCCCGTCGTCTACCCGGAGCACCTGACGCAGGAGCTCGACTACGAGCTCGAGCTCGCGGTCGTGCTCAAGCGGGCGGGCAAGTGGTTCTCGCCGGAGGAGGCGGCCGACTACATCGGCGGCTACGTGATCTTCAACGACATCACCGCGCGCGACATTCAGCGCGGCGAGATGCGCTCAGGTGTCTTCAGCTTCTGCAAGGCGATCGACACGTTCTGCCCGCTCGGGCCGTGGATCGTGACCCCGGACGAGATCCCCGATCCGCACGACCTGGCCATGGAGCTGCGCGTCAACGGCGAGGTGCGGCAGGAGTCGCACTCCGGCCGGATGAGCGTGACGATTCCGGAGATCCTCTCGAACTTCTCCGCGCTCGGGTACTCGGCGGGCGACGTCCTCTCGACCGGCACGGTGTCGGGTGTCGCCGGCTTCAAGTCACCGGAGGAGCGCGCGCTCCTCTACCTGAAGCCGGGCGACGTGATCGAGGCCGAGATCGAGCGGATCGGTGTGCTCCGCAATCCCGTCGTCTCGTGGCAGGAAGCGCACGGGACGCCGCCGCCTGCCCGCATCCGCCCCTGGGGCGACGCGTAGTCGTGACCTGGCCTCGCGACGACGACAAGCTCGAGCGCGTGCGCACGGCGATGGCCGACCAAGGGCTGGACGCGCTCGTCGTCCGCGCGCCCGACAACGTCCTCTACCTGACCAACTTCTGGGGGATGAAGGGCTACGACGCCGTCGTCTTCCCGCGTGAGGGCGAGCCGGTGCTGATCTGCCTCGAGGCCTCGGAGGGAGACGCGGAGCGGATGAGCTGGACCGGCGACGTCCGCTTCTTCCGCGGCTACGACGACGCCGATCCGCGCCCGCCCGCGCTGCGGGCGCTCGACCTGGCTCGGCAGATCGCCTCGCAGTTCGACCGCGTCGGGCTGGAGCTCTCGCTCGGCACGCAGGCCGCCGACCGCATGATCGGCGAGCCGACCACCTTTCCGAAGGCGTGGTTCGACGCCTTCCCGGACGCGGCCGACGCGACGCCGCTCCTGAGCGCTGTGCGCGCGCTCAAGACGGAGCAGGAGGTGGAGCGGATGCGGCTCGCGAACGAGCTGGCGGCGCTCGCGATGGAGCACCTCCAGGAGCAGCTGCGCCCGGGGATGACCGAGGCGCAGGCGGCGGCGATGTGGGAGGGGTGGGTGCACGAGCACGGGACCGGCTTCGAGGACAAGGTCGAGCTCGCGCGCGGCTTCTCGCTCGTCTGGTCCGGGCCGGGGATCCGCACGTTCACGGCGACCGGCAACCGCCCGATCCAGGAGCACGAGCCGACGCTCTTCGAGATCTGGGTCTGCGCGGACGGCTACTGGTGCGACCACACGAAGAACCTCGTTCCCGGCGAGCTCGACGCGCGCTACGCCGAGCTCGAGCAGGCGCTGATGTCGGTCTACATCGAGAGCATCGAAGGCGCGACGGCGGGCGCGAGCCTGGCCGCGCTCGACAGGGACATCCGCGCGGGGCTGGCCGACGCGGGGTATCCCGGTCAGCCGGGACACCCCGTCTGCCACGGCGTCGGCGCCCGGGCACACGAGCCGCCCTATGCCCACCAGGCGGGCGGTGGCACGATGGAGGCCGGCATGGTGCTGGCGATCGAGCCCGGCGTCTACTGGCCCGAGGGCGGCGGCCTGCGCGTCGAGGACAACTTCTTGATCACGGCGGACGGAGCCGAGCGGCTCTGCCGCTTCCCCGACGGCATCGTGAGGTGCGGATGACGATCGATCGCGAGCAGATCTGGACCGGCGAGCTGAACCGGCTCGCGCTCGACCCCCAGACGCACACGACCGTCGGGCTCTACGACACGACGTTGCGCGACGGCGAGCAGACGGTCGGCGTCGTCCTCTCTCCCCAGGACAAGCTCGAGATCGCCCGCGCGCTCGACGAGGCGGGTGTCGACCGGATCGAGGCCGGCTTCCCACGGGTCTCCGAGGAGGACGCCGAGGCGATCCGCCTGATCGCGGACGCCGGGCTGCGGGCCGAGGTGTGGGGGTTCTCCCGCGCAGTCCAGGCCGACGTCGAGGCGCTCGTCGAGCTGGGCGTCCGCGCCGCGGTGGTCGAGAGCCCGATCTCCGATCTCAAGCTCGAGGCGCTCGGCGTCTCGCGCCAGACGATGCTGGAGCGGATCGCGAAGGCCGTGTCGTTCGCGACGGGGAACGGGATCACCGTCGCCTTCTTCGGGGTCGACTCGACCCGCGCCGATCTCGAGTTCTACCGCCAGGCCTACACGACCGCCGTCGAGGCGGGGGCGACCGAGGTCGTCGCCGTCGACACGATCGGCATCGCCACACCCGAGGCCGCGGCATACCTCGTCGGCAGGACGGTCGAGTGGGTCGACGTCCCGGTGCACTGGCACGGGCACAACGACTTCGGCCTCGCGACGGCGGCTGCGGTCGCCGCCGTCCAGGCCGGCGCGACGTGGATCCAGGGGACCGTGAACGGGATGGGGGAGCGGGCCGGCAACGCGAACCTGCTCGAGGTCGCCCTGGCGCTCGATGCGCTCTACGGCATCCCCACGCGCCTCGACCTGACGAAGGCACGGACGCTCGCCGACCTCGTCCAGGCGCGCTCCGGCTACACGCTCGAGCCCTGGAAGCCGCTCACGGGCGCGAACCTGTTCACGCGGGAGAGCGGCGCCGTGGCGAGCCAGTTCCACGACCCGCCTGCGATCGAGCCCTATTCCTCCGAGCTCGTCGGCGCCGGGCGCGGGATCGTGCTGGGCAAGAAGAGCGGGCTCGACTCGATCCGGCTCAAAGCAGAGGAGCTCGGCCTCGACGTCCCCGAAGAGCGCTACGCCGCGCTGCTCGCCGAGGTGAAACGGCTCGGCACGGCGAGGCGCCGCCTCGTCAGCGACGACGAGTTCCGCGGGCTCGTCGAGAAAGGAGCGGCAGATGTCGCAGCACCGTGAGCTTCTGAATCCGCCGGACATGCATCCGGCACCGGGTTTCAGCCACGTCGCGATCGCCTCCGGCACCAAGGTCGTGCACCTCGCCGGGCAGGTGGCCCTCGACCCGAGCTTCGGGATCGTCGGCGGCGACGACCTCGGCGAGCAGACGAAGGCTGCGATGCGGAACGTCGAGCTCGCCCTGCGCGCAGCCGGAGTCGGCTGGGACGACGTCGTGCGCCGGACGATCTACACCCTGCAGCCCACGGAGTTCGCGACGATCACGGCCGCCATCGACGCCGTCACCGGCGGTGCTGATCACCCCGCACAGACGATCGTCGGAGTGACCGGGCTGGCCGTGGAGGGACTGCTGATCGAGGTCGAGTGCACGGCGGTCGTGGGCGAGGTTTGACTGACATGACACGGGCGCGAGATACTGCGCGCTGCGGTTCAGCCGAGTCGTGTGAAGGGAGTGGCGCGTGAAGTTCAGCCTCTACTCGGAGCTCCAGAGCTGGCCGGGCAAGCCCGCGGCCCAGCTGTATGGCGAGGTGCTGGAGCAGATGGTCAACGCCGACCGCCTCGGCTACGACGCCTACGCGGTGATCGAGCACTTCTTCTTCCCCAAGTTCTCGATCTCGGCCAACCCGCTGGCGCTCTTCGCGGCCGCCGCCCAGAAGACGAAGCGGATCAACTTCCGCACGCTCCTGCATTCGATGCCGTACCACAACCCGGTCATCCTGGCCTCGGAGATCGCAGTCGCGGAGATCCTCCTCGACGGCCGCTACGAGTTCGGTGTCGGCCGCGGTCACGGCTGGATGCCGCCGAAGGCCGGGCTCGAGCTGACGCCCGAGAGCCGCGAGCGCTACGAGGAGGCCGTCGAGCTGCTCTTCACGGCGCTCGAGAACGAGCGCTTCTCCTACGAGGGCAAGCACTTCCAGATCGCGGACTCCGGCATCGTGCCGCGGCCCGACCGGAAGTTCCGCGTCTTCCTCGGCGGCACCTCGGACAGGACGTACGAGCTAGCCGCCGAGCGTGGCTGGGCCGTGGTCGTGCCGCCGCTCCTGCCCTATGCGGCGCTGAAGGACCAGCTCGACCTCTACCGGTCGAAGTGCGCCGAGCACGGGACGACGCCGGACATCGTCTGGATTCACGCCTGCTACATCGACGAGGATCGCGAGGTGGCGAAACGCGAGGCGAAGCAGTGGATGGAGGGCTTCCTGGCCGGGAACGCCTCGCCGCTCGTCGACTTCGAGCCCCCGCCGACCGACGAGCTGAACGCCGCCGGCTACGGGTTCTACGCGGCCGGGATCCTCGAGAAGCTCGCGCAGACGCCGTACGACGAGATGATCGGCGGCGACATCGTCTGGGTCGGCACGCCCGCCGACGTGATCGAGCGGATCGAGGCCGTGCAGGAGGTGTGCGCCGGGCTGACCGAGATCTCGATCACCGTCAACGCCGGCGGCGCCGACCACTGGCAAGCGATCAAGGCGCAGGAGCTCTTTGCGCACACCGTGATGCCGCACTTCACGGCGCAGACGCGCGAGGCGGTCGCGACCGCATGAACCGCGTGACGTGAGCCGGTGATCGAGCGGGTGTGCGTCGTCGGCGCGGGGGTGATCGGCAGCCTCTACGCCGCGCACCTGAGCCGCGTCGCCGAGGTCTGGGTGCTGACACGCCGGCCCGAGCACGCCCGCGCGCTCGAGAGCGAGGGTCTGCAGATCTCGGGCAGGGCCGACTTCCGCGGCACGGTGCACGCTACGGACGACCCCGACGCCGTGCCCGCGTTCGACGTCGGCATCGTCGCGACCAAGGGGACCGGCCTCGATGCCGCGGCCGCGGCGCTCTCGGGTCGCTTTCCGGAGGCGACGATCGTGACCGTCCAGAACGGGCTCGGCGCCGAGGAGATCGTCCGCCGGCACGGCGACTGGCCGCTCGTCTCGGCGGTGACGTTCATGAGCGGGACGCGGCACGACGACACGCATGTCGAGTACGTCCTCGACACCGAGACGTGGCTCGGGCCCTACAACGGCACGCCCTACGAGCGGGTCGAGGAGCTCGCGGCGCTGCTGCGGGAGGCGGGGCTGAAGGCGCGGCCGTTCGAGGATCTGCGGCCCGCGCAGTGGTCGAAACTGATCTTCAACGCCACGGTGAACGCGGTCGCGGCGCTCACGGGCCTGCCGCACGACCGCCACTTCGCCGCCGAAACCCACCACGACGACCTCGGCCATCTCGTGCATGCGCTGATCGACGAGGGCAAGGCCGTCGCGGCTGCTGCGGGGATCGAGCTGCACGAGGATCCGTGGGAGATGAACGTGCTCGCGACACAGAGGGGCAGCGCACACTTTCCGTCCATGCTCGAGGACGTCGAGGCGGAGCGCCCGACGGAGATCGAGCTGATCACCGGCGCGCTCGTGCGAGAGGCAGAGCGGCTGCATGTGCCGGTACCGCTGCACACGGCTCTCCTCCGCCTGGTCAAGGCGAAGGAAGCCTCATGGGGGGACGACAACTGGGACGACATCGACGACAACCGGGAATCCGAAGGGAGAGAGGCATGAGCAGAAAGCGACTGGACGTCGTCGCCCTCCTCAGCGTGCTGGTGCTGGCGTTCGCGCTGGCGGCCTGTGGCGGAGACGACGACGACGAGCCCGATGCGGCCGCGACGACCGAGGCGACGACCGACGAGGAGCCGGAGGCGACCGGGCCGATCGTGATCGGCTGGGCGTTCGACGGAAACGGGAACATGGCCCCGTTCGACGGGCCGGCGCTCGCCGCGGCGAACATCCGAGTCGACCAGCTGAACGAGGAAGGCGGCGTCGAGGGCCGCGAGCTGGCGATCGAGAGCTGCGACACCCAGAACAACGATCCGGCCAAGGCGAAGGCCTGTGCCGCCGAGCTGCTCGAGAAGGGTGCCGAGATCATGTTCGTCACCTGCGACGTCGACTTCGCGACGCCGGTCGTGCAGGAGGCGATCAGCCGCGGGATCCTCGCGATCGCGCCCTGCATCGGCACCGACCAGATGGGCCCGAAGCGCTTCGGCGAGCAGGGCGAGCTCGCGTTCAGCTTCGGGAACGTGGCCCAGGACGAGGGCTCGGCGATGGCCGAGTTCGCGTACGAGGAGGGCTGGCGCACCGCTGCGCTCGCCACGAACACGCTGCTCGTCTACTTCAAGAACGTCGTCGAGGCGTTCGAGGCGCGCTTCACCGAGCTCGGCGGCGAGATCGTCGCCAGCGAGACGTACGCCACGGGCGCGAACAACGTCAGCGCGGCCGTCAGCCGCCTGAACAACGCGGAAGCGGACGTCGTCGTCACCGCGACGGCCTTCGCCGAGCTGCCGGCGCTCGTCTCCGGACTGCGCTCGCTCGGGAACGAAACGCCGATCCTGAACTCGTGGGCCGGCGACGGCACGTACTGGAACACCAAGGACCCGCAGGTGACGAACTACTACGCGGTCACCTACGCGTCGGTCTTCGGCGACGACCCGAGTGACGAGGTCAAGGAGCTGATCCAGGCCCTCACCGACGCGGGTGCCGCGCCGGGCACCGGCGGCTTCGTCACCGGCGCGGCCGCGATCGACGGTGTCGCTGAGGCGATCGAGCTCACCGGCGGCTCCACGGACGGCGCCGAGCTGGCGGCCGAGCTCGAGCAGTTCGACGGCGTCGAGACGATCTCGGGCGACGTCAGCTTCTCCAACGACCTGCACTCGGTGTTCGGACGCGAGTACCGCGTGATCAAGATCGAGGGCAACAAAGCCAGCTACATCGGGCCCGTCACTGCGAAGGTCGTGCCGGAACTCGGCGGTTGACCGAGCCCGCGGTGACCGACACGGCGGGGAGGCCCGGAGCCACGCTCCGGGCCTCAGCCGTGTCCCGCTCGTTCGCCGGCGTTCGGGCGCTGAACGAGGTCACCCTCGAGCTGCACCGGCACGAGGTCGTGGGGCTGATCGGCCCGAACGGCGCCGGCAAGTCGACGCTCGTGAACCTCCTCTCCGGCTTCGACCGGCCCACCGGCGGGTCGGTCGAGCTGGAGGACCGTGACGTCACCGGCTGGAGCCCGCAGCGCCGCGGCCGGGCGGGGATCGCGCGGACGTTCCAGCACAGCCGCTCGTTCCGCGGGCTCACCGTGCGCGAGAACGTCGAGGTCGCCGCGCTCGGCGTGGGAGCGCGAACGGCTGCCGCGAGGAGGCGCGCCGAGGACCTGCTCGGCCTGCTCGGGCTCACGGCGCGCGCCGAGGGGCCGGCGGAGGCGCTTGCACACGGCGACGAGCGCCGCCTCGGCGTCGCTCGTGCGCTCGCCACCGAGCCGAGCTTCGTGCTGCTCGACGAGCCGGCCGCCGGCCTCCCGGAGGCCGAGGTGCCGGACTTCGCCGCGGTCGTGCGGAACGTCCGCGACGAGCACGGCGCGGGCGTGCTCCTGATCGACCACAACATGACGCTCGTGATGGAGGTCTGCGACCGCATCCACGTGCTCGACCAGGGGCGCACCCTCGCCGAGGGCACTCCGGCCGAGATCCGCGCGAACCTGGACGTCACTGCCGCCTATCTCGGGGAAAGCCCCGTCGCGGAGACGGCGTGACGGCGCTGCTCGAACTCGACGCCCTCGACGTGCGGTACGGCCGCGTCCCGGCGGTGCGCGACCTCAGCCTCGGGGTCGAGGCCGGCGAGATCGTCGGCCTGATCGGGCCGAACGGAGCCGGCAAGTCGACGACGCTGCACGCGATCACCGGGCTGGCGCCGCCGTCCGGCGGCGACGTCCGGCTCGCCGGTCGCTCCTTGCGTGGCCGGCGGCCGGAGACGATCGCCCGCGCCGGGGTCGCGCTCGTGCCGGAGGGCCGGCGCATCTTCGGCGACTTCAGCGTCGAGGAGAACCTCCGGCTCGGCCAGGCGGCGCGAAAGGGGAACGGCGCCGCGGAGGCGCTCGAGGGCGTCTACGAGCTCTTCCCGGTGCTCGCCGAGATGCGCCACCGGCAGGCGGGAACGCTCTCGGGCGGCCAGCAGCAGCAGCTCGCGATCGGCCGCGCCCTCGTCGCCGGTCCCGACGTGCTCCTGCTCGACGAGCCCTCGCTCGGCCTCGCACCGGCGATCGTCGACCTCGTCTTCGACGCGCTCGCCGCCATCCGGGAGCGTGGCGTCACCGTGCTGCTCGTGGAGCAGCGCGCGCAGCGCACCGTCGCCTTCGCCGACCGCACCTACGTGCTCGGGAACGGCGAGCTGCGCATGACCCTGACCCCAGCCGACGCGGACGACACCGACCGCATGATCCAGGCGTACCTCGCGTGAGCCTGCTCGCCGTCGTCGACGCCCAGACGCTCGTCGACGCCGTCGGCCTGGGCGCGATCTTCGCCCTGATGGCCGTCGGGATCGGGCTCGTCTTCGGTGTGCTCCGGCTCGTCAACTTCGCCTACGGCCAGCTCGTGATGGCCGGGGCGTACACGCTGGCCTTCACCTCGGGCTGGAACGTCGTCGCCAGCATCCTCGCCTGCTTCGCCGTCGTGCTGGCGCTCTCGTTCGCCATGGAGCTCGCCGTCTTCCGGCCGCTGCGGACGCAATCGCCCGCGGTGATGCTCGTGACCACCTTCGCGATCGCGTTCTTCCTCCAGGCCGTCGCGCGGATCATCGACGTCCGGGACGACACGATCGGCGAGTCCGCCTCGTCGCTCGCCTCGCTGAACCGCTCCGTCTCGATCGGCGGCGTGGACGTCCGCAAGGTGACGATCGTCGCGATCGTCGTCGCCGTCGTCGCGCTCGGGCTGCTCGCGCTGCTGCTCGCGCGGACGACGCTCGGCCTGCACATGCGCGCCGCGGCGGCGGACTTCCGTACCGCCCGCCTGCTCGGCGTGCGGGCCGACCGCGTGATCGGTGCGGCGGTGCTGCTCTCCGGCGTCCTCGCCGCGACCGTCGCGGTCATCCTCACCGTGCAGGCGCCGCTCGTCACGCCCGACTACGCGCTCAGGGAGACGATCGTCGTGCTCGTGGGCGTCGTCGTCGGCGGGATCGACCGGCTCTGGACGGCCACGCTCGGCGGCTTTGCGATCGGCTTCGCGACCGGCGTGATCAACGGCGCGCTGCCCACCGACAAGACCGTGTTCCTGCCGACCGCGGTGTTCACGCTCGTGATCCTCGTCCTGCTCCTGCGGCCGGCGGGGCTCTTCGCCCGCGGTGGCGCGCCGTGGTGGAGCGCGCATGAGCGGCGGCCAAGCGCCAGGAGGGAGGGCCTCGCGCCGAGGGTACGCTGGAGCCGCTCGTCCAGCTGCTCGGCCCCGTCGCGCTCGTCGTCGCCGTCGGGGTCGGCTCGACCCAGGTCTCGCGCTCGCTGCAGATCTCGTTCCTGGACGCGCTCGTGTCGGTGGCGATCGTGGTCGCGATCTACGTGTTCGTGGGGAACTCCGGCGTGCTCTCCTTCGGCCAGATCAGCTTCGTCGCCGTGGGGGCATTCGCCGCCGGCGTGCTGACCGTGCCGCTGGAGTCGAAGACGTTCGTCCTCAGCGATCTCTTCCCGCTCCTGCGCGACCACACGATCGGCAACGTCGCCTCGCTGCTGCTCGCGGCGGCGGTCGGCGGCGCCTTCGCGTTCCTCGTCGGGCTGCCGCTGATGCGCCTCTCCGGCCTCGCCGCCGGCATCGCCACCTTCGCGGTGCTCGAGATCACGCACAACGTGCTGCGCGAGTGGACCCGCATCGGGCCCGGCGCGACGACGCTCTCGCTCGTCCCCGAGACGACGGGGCCGCTCCAGGCGACGCTCGGCGCGCTCGCGGTGATCGTGGCGGCGTTCGCCTACGGCAAGAGCCGCCTCGGCCGGATGCTGCGGGCGACGCGGGAGGATCCGGCGGCTGCGCAGGCGACCGGGATCGACGTGCACCGGCAGCGCCTGTGGGCGTTCACGCTCTCCGGGGCGCTCGCGGGCTTCGCCGGCGGCCTGCTCGTGCACATGCTCGGCTCGATGACGACCGAGCAGGTCTATCTCGAGCTGACCTTCGTCACGCTCGCCATGCTCGTCGTCGGCGGGGTCACGAGCCTCTGGGGAGCCGTCGTCGGGGCGCTCGCGGTGAGCGGGCTCGACTCGTTCCTCGGGCGGGCGGAGGAAGGCGTCAACATAGGCTTCACGCTCGACGTGCCGACGGGGACGCGGCTCGTCGCGGTGGGAGGTCTGATGGCGCTCGTGCTGATCCTGAAGCCCTCGGGGCTGACGGGCGGTCGCGAGCTGACGCTGCGCAGGAGGACGGCATGAGCGAAAGGCGGCCCGGGACGTGAGAGTGTGCGTGGTGGGGTGCGGTGCGGTCGGGAGCCTGTTCGCGGCGGCGCTGGCGCAGGTGGACGGGGTGGAGGTCTGGGCCTACGACCTCGCCCAGGCACACGTCGACGCGATCAACGCCGACGGCCTGCGGCTGACTGGAGCGGGGGAGGTGCACGCGCGCGGGATCCAGGCGACGACCGACGCCTCGCTGCTGCCGCCGTGCGACTTCGGGCTCGTCGCGACCAAGGCGATGCACACCGGGGCGGCGGTCGAGGCGACCGCGCACGCCTTCCGCGAAGGCTGCGTCGCGTCCGTGCAGAACGGCGTCGGCAACGAGGAGACGATCGCCGGCCACGTGGAGCGCGTGATCCGCGGCACCACCTTCCCGGCCGGGAAGATCCTCGAGCCCGGGCGTGGTCCAGTGGGACGTGAAGGGCGACACGACGCTTCGGCCCCTTCGAGCCGAGCCCCGCGCCCGCCGGGGAGATCGAGCGGCTCGCCGAGGCGTGCACGCGCGGCGGGATGCCGTCCGCGGCCGTGCCCGACGCGCGCGGCGCCCAGTGGCGCAAGGTGATCTTCAACGCCTCGACGAACCCTGTCGGCGCGCTCACCGGCCTCACGCACGGCCGCGTCTGCGAGCTACCGCCGCTGCGCGCCTTCGTCAGCGGGCTCGTCGACGAGGGCAAGGCGGTCGCGGCCGCGCAGGGAATCGTGCTCGACGCCGACCCGGAGGAGCTGATCGACCACGCCGCCAAGCCGGAGGTCGCCTACGGGCACAAGGCGAGCATGCTGCAGGATGTCGAGGCGCGGCGACAGACGGAGGTCGACTACCTGAACGGGGGCATCGTCCGGTTCGGGCGCGAGCACGGCGTGCCGACGCCGCTCAACGAGGCCGTCGTGGCCCTGATCAAAGGAGTGGAGGCCTCTTGGACGCAGAGCTGACCTCGCGTCGAAAGATAAGAGGCACGCCAACATCCGCGCCGCGATGGCGGCGCACGAGCTCGACGCGCTGATCGTCTCCGGCAGCGAGTACTCCGGCTTCGAGGGCTCGGTCACCTACCTCTCCGGCTTCCAGATCGTCCACCGCTACGCCTACGTCGTCGTGCCGGCCGACGGTGACGCTCAGATCGTCTTCCCGACCGAGGCCCGCTACGTCGGCGAGCACGGCACCGCGCAGCTCGAGCAGGTCTTCCACGATCGCCCCGGCGAGCACATCGCCGCGACCGCTCGCGATCGCGGGTGGGGGCGGATCGGCGTGTACGGGCTCGACTACATCATGAGCGTGCGCGACTACCGCGCCCTGGAGGGAAGCGCGGAGCTCGTCCCGTTCGACGTCGAGTACGACCTCGCGCGCGCGGTCAAGAGCGACGCCGAGCTCGAGTCGGTGCGCGACAGCGTCCGGATCAACGAGGACGGCTTCGAGGCCTTCCTGGGGGCCTACGAGCCGGGTCGGACCGCCGCCGAGGTGATGGCGGCGGCGGAGAAGCTCTTCGTCGAGCGCGGCTGCGGCCGGCTGACGATGAACATGGTGCTGATCGGGCCCGAGTTCGGGATCGCGAAGCTCGAGACGATCCTGGGCGACTTCGTGCTCCCGTCGCTCGAGGTCGCCGGGCCGGGCATGCACTGGGTCGAGGTCTCACGTGCGATCGGCCGGGCCGACGGCGAGACGCAGCGCATGTTCGAGGCCTACGAGGAGTACCACGCTGCGGCACCGGCGGCGATGCGCCCCGGAGCGACCGCGCACGACGTCCATCGCGCCGTCTCGAAGGGGTTCATCGACCGCGGCTACCACCTCGGCCACGTGACCGGGCACTCGATCGGGATGACGATGATCGAGCACCCGAAGATCGGCGAGGGGATCGAGACCGAGCTGGCGGCGAACATGGTCTTCTCCATGCATCCGCACGCGATCGCCGCCGACGGGAAGGCGTGCCTCTACATGCAGGACACGTGGCTCGTCACCGAGTCGGGCGGAGAGCCGCTCTCGCGGCTGCCGATGCGGATCTTCTAGACGGCGTTGCAGCCGCAGATCGGCTCGCCGAGATCCTGACGCTCCAGGTGGCGGCCGCAGCGTGTGCACGAGGCCGGGATCACCCGGGCGCGGACGAGCAGCGGCTGCATCAGCGTGAGCCAGAACGCCGTGTACGCGAGGGAGAGTTGGACGGTCATACTTGGCTTATCGACACGTTTCCGGAGCTCTGTGAATGCCGCTGACGGGTGATCTTGCCCGGCGGCTCGCCGTTGCCCGCGGCGACGAGCCGGCGGATCTGGTCGTTCGTGGCGGACGGGTGTTGTCGGTCTTCACGCGGGAGTGGCTCGAGTGCGACGTCGCGGTCTGCGACGGCACCATCGCCGGGCTCGGCCGCTACGACGGCGAGGAGATCCTGGACGCGGACGGCGCCTACGTGGCGCCCGGCCTGATCGACGCGCACCTGCATCTCGAGACCTCGAAGCTGCTCGTCTCCGAGTTCGCGCGCCTCGTGCTGCCGCTCGGCACGACGGCGGTCGTCGCCGACCCGCACGAGATCGCCAACGTGCTGGGCACCGACGGCGTGCACTGGCTCGTCGACGTCTGCGAGGACCTGCCGCTCGACGTCTACTTCACGGCCTCGTCGTGCGTGCCCGCGTCCTCGTTCGAGTCGCCGCGGCGGCCCTTCACGCCCGGCGACCTCGCGAGCCTGCTGCGGCGGAAGCGTGTGATCGGGCTCGCCGAGATGATGAACTTCCCCGGCGTGATCTCGCGGCGATCCGGCCGAGCTCGCGAAGCTGGCCGTCGCCGGCGAGGCCCACGTCGACGGCCATGCGCCGGGTGTGCTCGGGAAGGAGCTCCAGGCCTATGCCGCCGCCGGCATCCGCTCCGACCACGAGGCCTTCACGGCCGAGGAGGGCCGGGAGCGCCTGCGTGCCGGGCTCTGGCTGCTGATCCGCGAGGCCTCGGCGGCCCGGAACCTGCGCGCCCTCGTGCCGCTCGTGGCCGAGTTCGGGCCTGGGCGGATGGCGTTCTGCACGGACGACCGCGAGCCGGAGCACATCGCCGCCGACGGGCACGTGAACGCAATCGTGCGCGACGCGGTCGCGCTCGGGGTCTCGCCCGCCGACGCGCTGACCATGGCTTCGCACCATCCGGCCCTCTGGCACGGCCTGTCGCACCTCGGCGCGATCGGTCCAGGTTACGCCGCCGACCTGCTGATCCTGCCCGACCTCGAGCGCTTCGTGCCCGAGATCGTGCTCAAGGGCGGGCGCGTGGTGGAGGAGATCCCGCAGACGCCCGTGCCGGAGTGGGTGCGTCAGAGCGTGCGGCTCCAGCCGGTGCGAGCCGCCGACTTCCGAATTCCGTGGGAAGACGGCGCAGCCCGTGTGATCGGCCTCGTGCCCGGTCAGATCGTGACGGAGGCGCTCGTCGAGGAACCGCTCGTCGAGGGTGGTGAGGCGCTCGCCGACCCGGAACGCGACCTCGCGAAGATCGCCGTGATCGAGCGGCACCTCGGTACGGGGCGCATCGGGCTGGGCTTCGTACGAGGCTTCGGCCTGAGCCGCGGTGCGTTCGCCTCGACCTTCTCGCACGACGCCCACAACCTCGTCGTCGTGGGCACGAGCGACGCCGACATGACACGCGCGGTCGAGCGGCTGGCCGAGCTGGGCGGCGGCCTGGTCGTCGTCGACGGCGGCGAAGTGACCGCGGAGCTGCCGCTGCCGATCGCAGGGCTGATGTCCGACCTGCCGCTGGCCGAGGTGATCGCGGGGAGCGAGGCGACGGTCGCGGCCGTGCACGAGCTCGGCTCCGAGGTCCCATCGCCGTTCCAGTCGCTCGCCTTTCTCGCGCTCTCGGTCATCCCGAGGCTGAAGATCACGGATCGCGGCCTCGTCGACGTCGATCGCTTCGAGCTCGTCCCGCTCCGTGCCGACGCGCCTCGTCGCGGGTTAGAATGGACTCGTGAGCTGGCCGTTCATGGTGCTGCTCGCGCTGGCGGTCGTCCTGATCGTAGGCGCCGAGTGGTCTCGAGTGGGAAGCCTCGTCGGCGCCGACGGACGCCGCGCCCGTGAGCGCCGCCGTCGCAAGTCGAACCTGAAGCTCGTCCGCTCCGACGAGGAGGAGTTCGAGGAGAGCGTCCAGCGCGATCTCTCGCAGCTCCCGACGATCGAAGAGCGGGATCGGCTCTAGCCGACACGCCGCGCCGGAGCTGTATCCGGCCGGCTCGACGATCGTGATCAACGGCTTCGGGCTCTCGTCGAGTAGGCGCGGCTCGGGCTGAGCGCGTTCCGCCCGTCAGCGGACGGTGAAGCGCACGCGCAGGATGCGCGTGTTGGGCAGGATCGGGCCGACGTTCTCCATGTTGCGGGATTCCTGGAAGTCGGAGACCTGCAGCACGAGCGCGTGGCTGCCACGGCTCAGGCCGTTCGTGCTCACGAGCACGCGGCCGTTGCGGAAGGTCGCGGCCCGTTCCGCGCCGTCGACGCGAGCGACGATCGAGCGCCGGATCGACCCCCGAGCCGGCATCGGTCGCGGCCACCGAGACCCTGGCTCCCTGCCTGACGGTGCGGGTGCGCAGCGTCAGCCTCGGCGGCTTGGTGTCACCGATCCAGAAGCGGAACGTGAACGCGCCCGAGGTCGCCCTGCTCGGCGCTGTCGAAGACGACGTCGTACGCCCCGGGGGCGGGCAGGATCGCCCCGGAGGCGGGGACGGGCTCCTGGAAGATCCGCAGGTAGGGGTTGAGGTTGAACGGCAGCGCCGGATATCCGGTCAGCCGGTTCTCGTCGCCCGCCTCGACGATGCGCGGCTCCACGACGACGCCCCTCGCCTCGGAGGTGACCACGACGCCGAAGTTCGCCACCCGCCGTGCGAGGTTGACGCGGAAGACCCGCTCGGGGCCGGGCAGGCTGGTGGGGAAGCCGAGCCCTCGAGGGCTCTCCGGGTAGCGGTAGGTCGTGACGAGGGTCGAGCCGCCACGCGTCGTCGCCTTGTGCAGGCCCGGCCTCGGAGGTTCGTCGTCTTCGCGCGTCCGAGCGCCGGCGCCGAGACGCGGAACCAGTAGGGGACGCGGCGGCGGTCCGCGCCGCGCGTGAGCACGACGAAGCCCGAGAGCTCGGCGTTCGGCGCACCCGCGGTGGTCACCGTCACCGGCAGCGTGCCGGGAACGGTGGCGGTCGAAGGCACGGAGACCGTCGTGCCGGCGGCTCCCGTCTGCGGCTCGACCGTCACGGCCCAGCTGCCCGCGCCGTCGCCCGCGTCGCTCAGCGTCAGCGTCTGCGTGGCCGTGGTGGTCGCGGGGACGAGTCCGAACGAGAGCGCGACGGGGCTGGTGAAGACGAGCGGCCGGTCGGCGCGCGGGAGGTTGACGACGCCGCCGCCCTCGCGGGTCGTCGCCGCCTCGGTCGTGCGGCCCCCGTCCAGGAAGGCGCGGTCACCGGTCGTGGCGAGCGCGGACTTCACCTGGGCGGGCGTCCACGTGGGATGCCGCTGGCGCAGGAGCGCCACGGCCCCTGCGACATGCGGCGCCGCCATGCTCGTGCCCGACAGCGCGGTGTAGCCGCTGCCCGGGCTCGCGGAGACGATCGATACGCCGGGCGCGCTCACCTCGGGCTTCAGCTGGAGCGAGAGCGGGGTCGGCCCGCCGGACGAGAAGGAGGCGACGACGCCGGGCGCGCCGGAGCGGGTGGTCGAGACTGCGCCCACCGTGATCGCCTCGGGCGTCGACCCGGGCGAGGAGACGGAGCCGCGGCCGAACTGCTCGAAGTCGTTGCCGGCGGCGACCACCGGCACGACGCCCGCGCGTGCGGCCGCGCCGAGCGCCTCGGCCACGATGTCGCGCGTCGGCTCGATCTCGGGCTCGCCCAGCGAGAGGTTGATCACGTCCATCCCGTCGGCCACGGCCGCCTCGATCGCGGCGACGAGCTGCGGCGAGTTCCCGTCGAGGCCGACGTCGGCGTCGGTCGGGATGGTCAGAGCCTTGTAGTTGCCGAGGTAGGCGCGCGGCGCGACGCCGGAGATGCGAGCGCCCTCGGCCTGGGTGTTCGCGTTGCCGGCCGCGATCCCGGCGACGTGCGTTCCGTGCGAGGAGTGCTCCGGGTCGAACGGCTTCGACGCGTGCCGCCAGGCGGGACGAGGCGGCGGGAACGCCCGGGCCACGATCACCTTCGCGGTCGTGAAGGAGGCCTGGCCCTTGGGATACCCGGCGGGCATCGTGTAGCCGCGCGGGTCGAAGAGGGGGTGCGTCTGGTCGATCCCCTCGTCGATGATCCCGATCTTCATCCCCTGGCCGGCGTTCTCCAGGCCTGCGCCCCAGAGCGCCGGCGCGCCGATCTGCCCCGGGCTGCGGTCGAGCAGCGTCCGGTAGCGCACGCTCGGATAGACGCGCGCGATGCCCGCGACCGCGGAGAGGCGTGCGACCTGGTCGCGCGGGACGAGCACCGCGAGCCCGTTGGCGACGACGCGGTAGCGGCGCGTGACGGACGCGCCGGGCAGCGCCGACTCGATCTGCGCCTCGACGGAGTTGTGTTGCGACGCGAGCGTGCGCAGGTAGGAGCGGCTCGTCGGCGTGCTCAGGCTGAGCCGGCGACCACCGGTCGCGGCGAGCGTCCGGCCCGGCCGGGCGACTGCGAGCGGTGCTCCGTCGAGGCCGACGACCACCTCGACGAGCTGCGACGAGGGCGGATCCGGGCGCGCGTCGGCAGCACCCGCGGCGAGCGGGAGCGCGGCCAGCAGCAGCAGCACGAAAGCTCGGCGCACGGGCGCAATCTAGCCACACGCCGTGAAGATGGCGTTAAGCCGGTGGCGGCTCGCCGGGAGAGCCGGGCCGAGCCTCGATGCGGATGAGAGGACTTGAACCTCCACGCCCCGAAGGGCACACGGACCTGAACCGTGCGCGTCTACCAATTCCGCCACATCCGCGCGGAGCGACAGTCTAGCCACGCGCTAGGTCACCTCCGTGTCCGTGGATCCTCCTGTCGCCCCGAAGCGGCCCGAGCTGCCCGACGAGCTGGAGGAGACGACGCTCGGCGACGCCCCGCTCACCGGGTTGCGGCTCGAGCGCGTCTCGCTGCGCGGGCTCGCCTTCGAGGAGCGCGCCGCAGCCGACCTGCGCCTCGAGGAGTCGGTGCTCGACAACGTCACGCTCGACGGCTGCGAGGCGGCCGGGCTCACGCTCACGGACGTCCGCGCCGCCGGCGGCAGCTGGGCGAATCTCCGGGCCGTGCGCGGCTCGCTGACGCGCGTCGAGGCGCACGAGGTGCGCGCCACGGGTGCGGACTTCGCGGAGACGGAGCTGCGCGACGTCGTCTTCGAGGGCTGCCGCCTCGACCTGGCCTCGTTCCGCTTCGCGCGGCTCGCCCGGGTCGCCTTCCGCGACTGCCGGCTCGAGGAGGCCGACTTCCACGGAGCGACGCTCTCGTCGGTGCGGCTGGAGCGCTGCGTGCTCGTGGGAGCGAACGTCGACGGAGCCTCGTTCTCGCAGTCCGAGCTGCGCGACTGCGAGCTGACCGGGATCACGGGCGCGGGCAGCCTCGGAGGCGTCCGCATGCCCTGGGGCGACGTGATCCAGATCGCCGGGCTGCTGGCCGCGGCGACCGGGATCGAGGTCGTCGACTAGCCGGCGAGCACGGCCAGCACGTCGTCGGCGTGCGTGACCGCCTTCACCTTCCGCATCACCTTGGCGACGTTGCCGTCCGCATCGATCACGAACGTCGAGCGCTCGACGCCCATGTAGGTCTTGCCGTACATCTTCTTCTCGCCCCAGACGCCGTACTGCTCGGAGACCTTGTGGTCGGGGTCGGCCAGGAGCGGGAACGGGAGGCCGTACTTCTCCTTGAACTTCGCGTGCGACGCCTCGCCGTCGGGGCTGACGCCGAGCACGACGGCGCCCGCCCGCTCGAACTCGCCCCAGGCGTCCCGGATCCCGCAGGCCTGCGCCGTGCAGCCGGGCGTGTCGTCCTTGGGATAGAAGTAGAGGACGACCGGCTTTCCGCGCAGCGATGCGAGCGCGACGGACTCGCCGCTGTCGCTCGTGAGCTCGAACTCCGGTGCCGGCTTGCCTTCCTCGACCACGTGATCTCCTCTCGCTAGGGTCTGGCCGATGCTAACGACGCACAACGCCCTCGCCTTCCTGGTGGTCGGCGTGCCGGCGCTGGCGGCGCTCGTCGGCGGGCTCGTGCTCTGGCGGCGGCGCGGCGCCGGCCGCCTCGTCACGAACCTGCTCGCGCTGGCGCAGACCCTGCTCGTCGCCCAGGTCGGGCTCGGGCTCCTGCTGCTCTCCGACGACCGGCGGGCGGGAGACGAGCTGCACTACCTCTACGGCTCGCTCTCGCTCGGCGCCATCCTCGCGCCGTGGCTCTACGCGCCCGCCTCCGGGCCGAGGCGGCTCGCCTGGTTCGTCGGCACGTCGGCGCTCGCGGCTGCACTCGCGGTGCGCGCATTCATGACCGGATCTCGTGAAGCGGTTCTTCACCGACATGAACCCGACTCTGCGGGGGTTCCTGATCATCGCCCTGATCGCCGCCGTCGTCGTCGTCCTCTCGCTCGAGGAGGTGCTCGCCACCGTCGGCGGCCTGCTGCGGATCGCCTTCTTCCTGGCGATCGCGTTCTTCCTCTTCCTGCTCTGGCGCGAGCGGCGCTCGGACATCGAGGCGTGGGCGGACCGGAACCAGAAGGTCTTCTACGCCGCGATCGTCCTGGCGGTCGTCGACATCGGCGCCTTCATCGGCCTCAGTCCCGGCGGGCCGGACGCCCTCGCGTTCTTCCTCGTCCTCGGCTGCATGCGCCTACGCCATCGTCCGCGTCTGGCGCGACGAGCACCGCTACTGTGAGGTCTAAGCCTCGACGCGGCTCGGCGGCGCCGTCGAGCGCGTCGAGCGCGGCGCGGATGTCCATCGCCTGGCCCACGAAGATGGGCGTGTCGCGCTCCGTGTAGCGCGACGCCTCGCTCTCGCGCAGCGTCAGCATCAGGTGCATGAAGTCGGACGGCTCCTCGCACTCGAACGCCGTCATGAACTCCTGGTCGTCGATCCCGAACGAGTAGGTGGTGTGGTTCTGGATCGAGGCGAAGCGGGCTCCGATCTCGATGTGCTCGTCCATCGCGCGCCTGCCGCTCCTCGGCTGGGAGCGCGTACCAGGGCCGCACCTTCACGAACGGGTACACGACGAGGTACGGATGGCCACGTGGGACGATCTTGCGCGGCTTCCGCGCCGAGGTGTACTGCGAGGCCTTCGTCGTCGCGAGATAGGAGTACGGCGTCTCGAGCCAGCCTGCGAGCGGCGTCCCGTTCAGGGCCGCGCCGAGCTCGCCGAGATCCTCGTAGCGCTCGGTGATCTTCCAGAGGAAGAAGTCGCAGTCGGGGCGGACGCCGGCGGTCGAGTACGCGCGCACCTCGAGTCGCTCCGCCCAGGCCTCGACCACCTCGGCGAAGGCGTCCTTGGCCGCGGCGCGCTCCTCGACGGGGAGCCGCCGCCACGCGGGATCGACCTTGTAGAAGGTGTACGCGACGTACTGGCCGGTCGCCTGCTCGCTCACGGCCGCAACCTAGCACCCGTCACGGGCCGCGGCGATCGCCTCGCGGACGGCCGGCAGGCTCGACTTCGGCGTCCCGTCGACGTAGTAGACGCCGGACTGGAACCCCGTCAGCACGGGCTCGTCGTGGGAGTGGAAGAGCAGCAGCCCGACGACGCCCTCCTGGCACGCCGCCAGCTCGAGCGAGCGCCGGTAGAAGTCCGCCTGCGTCTGCTCGTCGACGGCGCTCGCCACCTCGTCGCCCTCGTACAACGACCGCTTCGAGGGCGGGATCTCCGTCTCGACGCCGAGCTCGCTGTAGAGGAGCGGCAGGTCGCGTCCGAACGCGTCGCGCAGAGCCGCCTGGAGCCGGCCGACGTCGGCCAGGCCGATCGTCTTCGAGCGCGGGTTGGGGTGCGGCTCGTCGGGCGGCGTGCTCGACGACGCGGGATAGGGATGGAAGGCGAACCCGTCCATGGGCGGGCTCGGTCCGGCCGCTCGCGCGCAGCGCCTCGCCCATGCCCGCGATGAAGGCGGCGGGGGACTGCGTGTGCCGGATCCCCTCGGGCCGGTCGCTTCCGCGCGGGCCGAGCGCGCCGCCCCAGACGAGGACGTCCTCCGACGCCGATTTGGCAGCGTCGTAGACCGCCCGGAGCAGCTCGACGTAGGCCGCAGAGGCGACATTCGCCCCGTCGGGGCCGAACTGAGGCAGCCAGAAGCGGTTCAGGTTCGGCTCGTTACCGACGATCACGTCGCGGATCTGGGGCACGTCGCGCACGATCGAGGCGACGTATGAAGCGAACTCCCCGCGTGCCGCCGGGGTCAGCGGCGTCGTCGCCGAGCCGCGGTGAAAGACGGCGAGGAACGTGCGCAGGTCGCGCTCGGCGGCGCGCTCGGCCGTGTCGCGCAGGACCGCGAGCTCGTCCGGCGAGGGTGCCGAGAGACCCGGCTCCCAGAAGCTCGAGAGCCCGAGCGCGCCGAAGCCCGCATCCGCGAGCTGCCCGAGGACGGGCCGGGATGGCGCGCCGCGTCGTCCACCGCTCCGACCACGAAGCCGCTTCCGGCCTCGTCTGTCGCGCCCCCGTCGTCGTTCCCGCCGCAGCCCGCCAGCACGAGAGCGAGCGCTGCCGCAGCCACCGGGAGACCCCGCAACACGCCGATACGCTAGCCGTGGATGGCAGACGTGCGCGACAAGCTGAAGGGACTGCCCGGCGAAGCCCGGCGTCTACCTCTTCCGCGACGAGCGCGGGGAGGTGCTCTACGTCGGCAAGGCGAAGTCGCTGCGCCCGCGGGTGCGCTCGTACTTCCAGGCCGGGAAGGAGGCGCGGCATCAGATCCCGCAGCTCGTCGACCGGATCGCCGACCTCGACGTGATCGTCACCGGCACCGAGGTCGAGGCGCTGCACCTCGAGCAGAACCTCGTCAAGCGCCACCGGCCGCCCTTCAACGTGCGGCTGCGGGACGACAAGTCCTTCCCGTACATCGCGGTGACCGTCGAGGACGAGTTCCCGCGGGTGATGTTCACGCGCGAGCGGCATCGGCGCGGCGTCGTCTACTTCGGCCCGTACGCGAACGCGAAGAAGGTGCGCGAGACGCTGGACGTGTTGAACCGCGTCTTCCAGTTCCGGCCCTGCGAGGGGCCGAAGCCGGGCCGGCACTGCGGGATTCCGTGCCTCGACTACCACATCGAGCGCTGCCACGCGCCCTGCGTGGGCTACATCTCGCAGGAGCTGTACGGCGAGCTGATCGACGACGTGATCGAGTTCCTCTCCGGCAACACGAAGCCGATCGTGCGAGCGCTCGAGCAGCGGATGCGCGATGCCGCCGCCGAGGAGCGCTACGAGGACGCGGCGCGTTACCGCAACCGCCTCTACGCGATCGGGAACCTGGCGGAGAAGCAGGGCGCCGACCGGCGCGAGACGGGCTCGCTCGACGTGATCGGGATCGCCGCGGCGGAGGATCGCGGCGGCGGTCCAGGTCTTCCCGCTCCGCGGCGGCAAGATGGTCGACCGGCACGCGCTTCCACCTGGAGAACGTCGAGGGCCAGGACGTGACCACGATCCTGGAGGCGTTCTGCCTCGAGTACTACGGCAACGCGCCCGCGATCCCGCCGCAGATCGTGGTTCCGACGGAGGTCGGTGACGTGACCGCTCTCGGCGAGTGGCTGACGGAGCGGCGGGGCGCGCGCGTGGAGGTGCGCGCACCTGCGCGCGGCGAGAAGCGCCGGCTCGCCGGGCTGGCCGCCCAGAACGCCGCGCTCGCGCTCGAGTCGGAGGCCGCGCAGAGCGAGCAGAAGCGGCTGCGGCGCGTGGAGGCGCTGGAGGAGCTGCGCGAGGCGCTCAACCTGGAGAGCCTGCCGCTCCGGATCGAGTGCTACGACATCTCGAACATCCAGGGCCAGGAGATCGTCGGTTCCATGGTCGTCTTCCAGGACGCCGTGGCGAAGAAGGCGCACTACCGCAAGTTCGCCGTGCGCGGGCTCGACGGCCAGGACGACTTCGCCGCCATGGCCGAGGTGATCGCGCGGCGCTTCGCCAGGCTCGGCGTCACCGGCGACGAGCACGACGAGGGGTTCGCGAACGCGCCCAACCTCGTCGTGATCGACGGTGGGAAGGGCCAGCTGTCAGCGGCGCTCGCGGCGATGCAGGCCTACGACCTGCCCCGCGTGGCGGTGATCTCGCTCGCGAAGCGGGTCGAGGAGGTCTTCGTGCCCGGGCGGCCCGACCCGATCGTCCTCGACCGCCACAACCCGGGCCTGCAGCTGCTGCAGCGGATCCGCGACGAGGCGCATCGCTTCGCGCTCGACTTCCACCGCCAGCGGCGGGCGGTGCGGGCGCGCGAGTCGATCTTCGACACGATCGAAGGCGTCGGCCCGGCTCGCCGCCGGGCGCTCCTGCGGCACTTCGGCTCGGCCGAGAGCGTGCTCGCAGCGAGCCAGGACGAGCTCGAGGGCGTCCCGGGCGTGCCTGCGAAGACCGCGCGCGCGATCTACGCGCAGCTGCACAAGACCGGCCGCGGCTAGGCCGTCACGGCTCCGGCGCAGGCTTCTTCCCGCCGCCGACGACGTCGCGCCAGCGGATGTGCCCGAGCATCAGGAAGATGGCGGTGAAGCCGACGACCGCGTTCACCGCGGTGAGGGTCAGCCGCATCCCGACGGAGAAGGCGAGCAGGGCGCTCCGCGGCACGGCGCCCTTGAAGACGAAGACGATGAACGCCTGCTCGGTCCCGATCCCGCCCGGGGAGATCGGCACGAGCGTGGCGAGGCTCGACGTCACCTGCACGAGCAGGACGTTCCGGACGCTCTGGTCGATCCCGAACGCACCCAGGAAGAACCAGATCGAGAGGAAGCGGAGCATCCAGTCGCCCGCCTGCCAGGCCGCCACGGTACGGAGGTAACGCGGGCGGTCCTGCAGCACGACGATGCCCTGGCGGAGGCGCTCCTTGAGGTCCTGGACCCGGAAATGGAGCCAGATGCCGCCGAAGACCGCGAAGATCACGAGCACGATCAGGAACGTGACCGCGAGCTCCGGGCTCTCGCCGACCCAGCGGAAGTCGAATCCGGGCAGGCTCGGCAGGGCTCCGAGCCCCGGTAGCGCGCCCTGGGTCAGCGCGTAGACGAAGAGCAGACCGGCGACGACGGTGTCGAAGATCGCCAGCACGAACAACGTCGCCGCGAGCGTCGTGTAGGTCGCACCCTTGACCGCCCGGTGCGCGAAGTACAGCTTCACGACGTCGCCACCGCGGGCCGGCAGCACCGCGTTGACGCCGACGGCCGACACGTAGGCGCCGTAGATCAGGCGCCACGGGACCGGCTCCTCGGGGTAGGCGGCGGCGATCGTGTTCCGCCAGGCGCGGCTCGTGCAGGCGGTCTTCAGCAGGTGGCAGCAGATCGCGAGCGCGAGCGGCCCGAAGTCGACCGAGGCGAGCCGCTCGAAGAAGACGCCGATCGCGTGGAAGACCTCGCCCACGGGCTCAGGCTAACGCCGTCGGCGGCGCGGTCGACGCTCAGCGCGCGGAGGAGCCGTCCCCGTCCGGATCCATGGACGGGTAGCGGTAGTCCGTCGGCGGCACGAAGGTCTCCTTCACGGTGCGGGGGCTGACCCAGCGGATCAGGTTCCACATCGAGCCGGCCTTGTCGTTCGTGCCGGACGCGCGGGCGCCGCCGAAGGGCTGCTGCCCGACGACGGCGCCGGTGGGCTTGTCGTTCACATAGAAGTTCCCGGCCGTGTAGCGGAGCGCGGCGTGCGCCTGCTCGATCGCATTCCGGTCGTCGGCGAAGACCGCGCCGGTGAGGCCGTACGGCGACGTCTCGTCGACGAGCTCGAGCGTCTCGTCCCAGCGCTTCTCGTCGTAGACGTAGGTCGTCACGACGGGACCGAAGAGCTCCTCCCGCATCGTGCGCGAGCCGGGGTCGTCGGTCGCGATCACCGTCGGCTCCACGAAGAAGCCCTCGCTGTCGTCGGTGCCGCCGCCGGCGACGATGTCGTCGCCCGCCTTGCGCGCCTCCGCGATCGCCTCCTTCTGCGTCTTGAACGAGCTGCCGTCGATCACGGCGCCCATGAAGTTGGAGAAGTCGCCGACGTCGCCCATCGCCAGCCCGGACACCTGCTCCGCGAGCCGCTCGCGCAGCTCGGGCCAGAGGTTCGACGGCGCGTAGATCCGCGACGAGGCAGAGCACTTCTGGCCCTGGTACTCGAACGAGCCGCGCACGATCGCCGTCGCGAGCTCGTCCACGTCGGCGCTCGGATGGGCCAGGATGAAGTCCTTGCCGCCGGTCTCGCCGACGATCCGCGGGTAGTTCCGGTAGCTCGCGATCGTGGAGCCGACCGTCTTCCACATGCTCTGGAACACGGGCGTGGAGCCGGTGAAGTGGATCCCGGCCAGCTCGGGGCTCGCGAGCGCCGCGTCGCCGATCTCGGCGCCGGAGCCGTAGACGAGGTTGATCACGCCGTCGGGCAGGCCGGCCTCCTTCAGCAGGCGCATCAGGTAGTGGGCGGAGAGCGATGCCGTCGACGCGGGCTTCCACACGACCGTGTTGCCGAGGAGGGCGGGCGAGCCGGCGAGGTTGCCGCCGATGGCGGTGAAGTTGAACGGGCTGACCGCGAAGATGAAGCCCTCCAGCGGCCGGTACTCGAGCCGGTTCCAGACGCCGGGGGACGAGATCGGCTGCTCCTCGTACATCCGGATCATGAACTCGACGTTGAAGCGCCAGAAGTCGATCAGCTCGCAGGCCGCGTCGATCTCCGCCTGGTGCACCGTCTTCGACTGGTTCAGCATCGTGGCGGCGACGATCGTCGAGCGCCACGGCCCCGCGAGCAGCTCCGCGGCGCGGAGGAAGACGGCGGCGCGCTCCGCCCACGGCAGCCGCGACCAGTCGGCGTGCGCGTCCCGCGCGGCCGCGACCGCCTGCTCGACGTGCTCGGCGCCGCCCTTGGCCACGTCCGCGAGGACGTGCTTCTTCCGGTGCGGCATCACCGCCTCGAAGGTGGTCCCGGTCTCGATCTCCTTGCCGCCGATGATCAGCGGGATCTGCGTGCGCTCCTGCTCCATCCGGCGGATGCGGTCGCGCAGCTCCTCGCGCTCGGCGCGAGCCGGGCGCGTACGTCCTGACCGGCTCGTTCGTGGGCGTCGGAGGGCGGAAGATGCCGGGGGCGGACATGGGGCCGATTGTAGAGTCGGGGCGATGCGCGTGACGCGGCATGCCTACGCGGTCGACGGCTGGGGCGTGGGGGAGCTGTGGGAGGCCGACGGCCGGATGGTCGTCGCCCACGACGCGCCGACCCAGCGCGCGTCCGACGCCAAACCCAGCCCCTTTAGGGGATGTCCCTACCGAAACGCTAACGAGAGAATCTGGACGAGTGGGTGCCGGCTTCGTGCCGGATCTGCTGCAAAGGATCCATAGCTACTACCGCGGCGAGCGGATCGACTTCGCCGACGTCGTGCTCGAGCTCGAGTGGTGCACGCCGTTCCAGGCCGACGTCGCCGACACGCTGCGGCGCGTGCCATGGGGAGAGGTCGTCTCGTACGGCGAGCTCGCCTCGCTGGCGGGCTACCCGCGCGCCCACCGGGCGGTGGGAACCTTCTGCGCCGGCAATCGGTTCTTCGCTCTTCGTCCCGTGCCACCGCGTGGTCGCGGCGGACGGGATCGGCTCGTACGGCTCGCTCGGCGTCTCCTACAAGCGCCGCCTGCTCCGGCTCGAGGGTCACCGTGCTCTCTGAAGAGCTGCGGAACGAGCTGGCGTCGATCGCGCCCGAGCGCGGCTGCTGCCGGCTGGCGGAGCTCTCGGCCCTCTTCCACTCCGCGGGGAGCGTGCATCTGCTCGGCCGGGGGCGGATCGCGCTCCACCTCGACCTCGTCAGCTCCGGCGTCGCTCGCCGCGCCTTCTCGCTCCTGCGCGAGCTGGGGATCGGCTCCGAGATCCGGACGTACCGCCGCCGGGCGTTCGACCGCGCCACGCGCTATCAGCTGCACGTGCCCGGGGAGGAAGCGGCACTCGCGACGCTCGTCGAGGCCGGGGTGCTCGACTCGCGCCATGCGCCGCTCGAGCGGCCGCCGAAGCGCGTCGTCGGCAGGAGCTGCTGCCGCGGCGCCTACCTGCGTGGAGCAATGCTCGGCGGAGGGTCGCTCTCCGGCCCGCGGGCGCCCCATCTCGAGCTGCGCACGACCTCGCTCGAGGGCGCGGGCTTCCTGCGCGCCGTCGCCGCGGCGGACGGAGCGACGGTCGGGGTGCTCGACCGGGGCCGGCATGCGGTCGCCTACGCCAAGGGGGCGGATGCGATCGAGACGCTGCTCGCAGCGGCCGGCGCCTCGGACGCCGTGCTCGCGTTCGAGGAGCGGTCGGTCCTGGCCGCGACGCGCGCGGAGGCGAACCGCCTCGCGAACGCCGATCACGCGAACCTCGTTCGGACGAGCCGCGCCGCGCAGGTACAGCTCGCGGCGGTGCGGCAGCTGCAGTCGTCGGGGAAGCTGGAGCGCCTGCCGGCGCGGCTACACGAGGTCGCGCTCCTTCGCCTGCGCCACCCGACGCTGCCCCTGCGCGAGCTGGCCGCGAAGTGCGACCCCCCGGCCACGAAGGCCTCGGTCCACCGTCGCCTGCGCAAGCTCCAGGACCTCGCCGAATAGATCGTCTTCACCGCGACCTCTCGTTCCTGGCTCGTCCGTGGTGGTGCGGAGCGCGGGTGGACAGTGCACACGCACGGACGCCCGCGTGGAGCGCCGCCACGGGCGAGAGCGTGCGGCGGAGCCCGGCTCTGCCGGGCGGGAGCCGCACGCGGCCAGGCACGAGAGGGCGGGCCGGAGGGGGAGCTCCGAGGACGACCTCCCCCTCCGCAGAACCGTGCTCCGAACCGGGGTAGACGGGGTCTGAATCCACCTCCGGACGAGCACAGACCCGCCGTCAAAAGCGTACGCCAAAAGCGGCGCTTCTTGTTACCCGAGTTACAAACGAGAACGATCCGATTTGTCGACAAGCACGACAACGCGCGGCGGGCGCCGGGAGGGTTGTACGGTGGCGCGTGTGAACGCGGACTACACCGAGTTGAAGGAGCGCCTGGGCGAGATCCACGACCTGCAGAAGTCCCGCGCGCTGCTCTCCTGGGACCAGCAGGTGAAGATGCCCAAGGGCGGCGGCTCGGTGCGGGCGGAGCAGCTCGCGACGCTCGACCGGCTCGCGCACGAGCTGTTCGTCTCGGACGAGATCGGCCTCCTCCTCGACCGGCTTGCACCGTTCGAGGAAGCGCAGGACTACGACTCCGACGAGGCGAGCCTGGTCCGTGTGACGCGGCGCGACTGGGAGAAGTCGAGACAGGTGCCCGCGCAGCTCAGGGCGGACATGTCGAGGGCGGCGTCGCTGGCCCTGCCCGTGTGGGCGGAGGCGCGCGCCGAATCGGACTTCGCGCGGTTCCTGCCGCACCTGCGCGCCAACCTCGACCTGCGGCGGCGCTACGTCGACTGCTTCGACGACTACGACGAGCCGTACGACGTGCTGCTCGACGACTTCGAGCGCGGCATGACGGCGGCCGAGGTGCGGGTCGTGTTCGACCGGCTGAAGGCGGAGCAGGTGCCGCTCGTGGCCGGCGCCTCCCACGACGGCGACCGGCCCGCTCGCGACCGGCCCTATCCGCTCGACGGCCAGCGGAGCTTCGAGCTGGCCGTGCTGGAGCGCTTCGGATTCGACTCCCGTTCCTGGCGGCTCGATCCGACCGTCCACCCGTTCGCGAGCTCGCTGGGGATCCAGGACATCCGGCTCACGACGCGCTACCACGACTCGAACCTCGACGGGCTCTTCGCATCGATGCACGAGTGCGGGCACGGCCTCTACGAGCACGGCGTCGCGGCCGCGCTCGAACGGACTCCGCTCGCGCGCGGGACTTCGCTCGGGCTGCACGAGTCGCAGAGCCGGCTCTGGGAGAACCTCGTCGGCCGGAGCCTCCCGTTCTGGCGCTTCTTCTACCCGCGGCTGCGCGAGGAGTTCCCCGACGCGCTGCGCGACGTCGAGCTGGAGGACTGGTACCGGTCGGTGAACTGGGTCGAGCCCTCGCTGATCCGCGTCGAGGCGGACGAGGCCACCTACAACCTGCATGTGATCCTGCGCTTCGAGCTCGAGCAGGAGCTGCTCTCCGGCGCGGTCGCGCTCGAGGACCTGCCCGACGCGTGGAACTCCCGCATGCTCGAGTACGTCGGGCTCGAGCCTCCGAACGACCGGCTCGGCGTGCTCCAGGACGTGCACTGGTCGGGCGGGCACATCGGCTACTTCGCCACCTACGCGCTCGGGAACGTCATCTCGGCGCAGATCTGGGAGCGTGTGAGCGCCGCGATTCCCGATCTCGAGGCCCAGTTCGAGGCCGGGGAGTTCGGCGAGCTGCGGAGCTGGCTCGTCCAGAACCTCTATCGCCACGGGCGCAAGTTCACGCCGAAGGAGACGCTCGAGCGCGTGGTCGGAGGGCCGATCGATCCGGGGCCGTACCTCCGCTACCTCGGGACGAAGCTCGCAACGCTCGCCTAGACTCGGCCTCAAAAGCGACAGGGAGAGCGAATGGCGACACGCGTGGGGATCAACGGCTTCGGCCGCATCGGGCGCAACTTCTTCCGGGCGGCGCTCGACCGCAAGGCCGACTTCGAGATCGTGGCGGCGAACGACCTGGGCGATGCGCAGACGATGGCGCACCTGCTCAAGTACGACTCGAATCTCGGGCCGCTCGAGGGCGACGTCTCGGTCGCCGACGGGGTCCTCCATGCCGCAGGTCAGGAGATCAAGCTCCTCTCGGAGCGCGAGCCGGCGGACCTCGCCTGGGGCGACCTCGGCGTCGACGTCGTGCTCGAGTCGACGGGGTTCTTCACCAAGCGCGAGGCTGCGCAGAAGCACCTCGACGCCGGTGCGAAGAAAGTCGTGATCTCGGCGCCCGCCACCGATCCCGACCTCACGCTCGTGCTGGGCGTGAACGACGACCAGTACGACGCCGACTCCCACCACATCGTCTCGAACGCGTCGTGCACGACGAACTGCGTCGCGCCGATGGCCAAGGTGCTCCACGACTCATTCACGGTCGAGCAGGGCTTCATGACGACGATCCACGCGTACACGAACGACCAGCGCATCCTCGACCTGCCGCACGAGGACATCCGCCGGGCCCGTGCGGCGGCGATCAACCTGATCCCGACCTCGACCGGAGCCGCCCGCGCGATCGGGCTCGTGCTCCCCGACCTGAAGGGCAAGGTCGACGGGATGTCCATGCGCGCCCCGGTGCCGACCGGCTCGGTGACCGACCTGGTCTGCCGCGTCGGTCGTGAGACGTCGGTCGACGAGGTGAAGGACGTCTTCCGCGCCGCTGCGTCGTCGGGGCCGCTCGAGGGCTACCTCCAGTACATGGAGGACCCGATCGTCTCCACCGACATCCAGCGCTCTCCGTACTCGTGCGTCTTCGACACCGAGCTGACGATGGTGAACGGCTCGATGGTGAAGATCTTCGGCTGGTACGACAACGAGTGGGGGTATTCCTGTCGGTTGGTCGACCTGATCGGGAAGGTGCTCTGAACCACCGGCCGCGCTCCGTGCGGGAGGCTGACGTCGAGGGGAAGGTCGTGCTCGTCCGCGCCGACCTGAACGTCCCGCTCGAGGACGGCCGGGTCGCCGACGACACGCGCATCCGCGCGGCGCTGCCGACGCTCGAGCACCTGCTCGGGCGCGGCGTCACCCGCATCCGGGTCTGCTCGCACCTCGGCCGGCCGAAGGGCGAGGACCCGGGTTTCCGGATCGAGCCCGTCCGCGAGCACCTGCGCACGCTCCTGCCCGACGCGCGCGTCGAGGTGCTCGAGAACACCCGCTTCAATCCCGGCGAGACGCGCAACGACGAGGGCTTCGCCCGCGAGCTCGCGCAGGGATGCGACCTCTACGTGAACGACGCGTTCGGCTCGGCCCACCGCGCCCACAGCTCCACGGAGGCGGTCGCGCACCTGCTGCCCGCCTACGCGGGGCTCCTGCTCGAACGGGAGCTGGAGATGCTCCGGCGCCTGCTCGGCGACGTCGAGCGACCCTTCGTGCTCGTCACCGGCGGGGCGAAGGTGGAGGACAAGCTCGGCGTGCTCGAGCACCTGGGCGGGCGTGCCGACACCGTGCTCGTCGGCGGGAAGATGGCCGAGGAGCTGCGCGAGGAGAACCCACTCCCGTTCGAGGTCGTGCTGCCGACCGACGTCGTCGCGGCGATGTCCTTCGCCGAGGACGCCGAGGCGCGCGAGGTCCCCTACGACGAGTTGCCCTCGGGCTGGCTCGGGCTGGACATCGGCCCGGCCTCGCGCGACCTGTTCGCCGGGCACATCCGCAGGGCCGGCACGGTCTTCTGGAACGGGCCGATGGGGGTCTTCGAGTGGGAACGGTTCGCCGGCGGCACGAAGGCCGTCGCCCAGGCAGTCGCCGACGCGGACGCCTTCACAGTCGTGGGCGGCGGTGACTCCGTCCGGGCCGTCAACGAGCTCGGCCTCCAGGCGCGCATCTCCTGGGTCTCGACGGGCGGCGGCGCTGCGCTCGAGCTGCTCGAGGGCAAGGAGCTCCCGGGAGTCGCGGCAATACCGGAGAATTGACCGATGCTGATCGCCGGCAACTGGAAGATGTTCAATCGCGGCGGTCAGTGAGATGACGATCGACCGGAACGCCATCGCGAGCACGATGAACGTGACGCCGATGATGTAGAGGAGGAAGAGCGGGAGCCGCTCCATGATCCGGTCGGCGATGTCGATGAACGCCGCGTTCAAGCCGGAGACATAGACGACCGCGTCGCCACCCTCCGTTGCCGCCGGCACGACGTCACTCCTCAACGTGTCGACGAGCTGCTCCGTCTTCTCGTCCTGAGGGGCCGAGTCGGGGGTGACGAAGACGAGTGCGACGGTCTTGGCGTCGTTGAACTGCGGCTCGCCTGCCGACGCGACGCCGTCGAGATCTCGGACCCCGTCGTAGACCCGCTGCGGCGCTTCGGCGTCGCCGTTCACGTCGACGACGATCGGAATCGGTCCGTTGAAGCCGGGCCCGAAGCCCTCTGCCAGCAGGTCGTACGCCCGGCGAGCCGTCTGCGCCGTCGGCTGGGTTCCCTGGTCCGAGGCGCCCAGGCGAACGAGCGCCGACGTGGCTGCCAGGCCAAGGAGCACGAGCAACATGACCACGAACACGCCACGAGCGTGCGCCGTCACGAATCGTCCCCAGCGAGCGATCAGGGTCTTCTCCCGCGCCGCCTCGGAGTCGTCGATCGGGCGGAGGAACGGGACCTTCAGACGGTCGATCTTGTGGCCGAGCTTGGCCAGCACGGCGATCAGCAACGAGTTCGCGATCAGCACCGTGGTCAGGACGCCGAGCGCGGAGCCGATCCCGAGCTTGGTCACGAAGTCGAGCCCGAAGAACGCCAAGCCCGTGACCGAGATCGCGACGGTCAGTCCCGCGAAGATCACCGCCCGCCCCGCGGACGCGCCGGCCTCGGCGGCGGCATCCTGCGGTGACAACCCTTCGTGCAGGTACTGCCGGAAGCGGGTGACGATGAACAGCGAGTAGTCGATCCCGACGCCGATCCCGATCATCGACACGAGCAGCGGCGTGATCGTGTTGATGTCGGTGAGGCCGGCGAGGACGAAGAGGAGGAGGAACGCAGACATGACGGCGACGATCGCGAGCGCCAGTGGGATTGCCGTCGCCACGAGCGTCCTGAAGACGACGAGCAGCACGATGAGCGCCGCGAGCAGGCCGAGCAGCTCCTGCGTCCCCTGCTCGATCGGGGGGAACTCCGCGTCGCCGTTGAACTCGGCGGTCACGCCGGCCGGTTCGACCGTCTCGCGGACGGCATCCTCTACGGCGACGACCCGTTCCCGATCCTTGTCGAAGATGACCCGGTCGAACTGGGCCTCCGCGTAGGCGATGCGGCCGTCGTCCGAGAAGGTGTTGTCGCTGAACGGATCTCCCACGCTTTCGATGCCGGCATTGCCGTCCGGATCCGTTCCGGTTGGCTTGAACTCATCGGTCTTGACCTTCGCGATCGCGGCCTCGACCGCAGCCTTTCGCTCCGGGGTGTCGAGCCGTTCTCCCGCGGGCGCCGCGAACACCAGGTTCAGCACGCCGCCCTGCTCCTCGACGAACTCGGACTCGATCAGGTCGGTTGCCTTCTGGGTGTCCGATCCGGGGATCTCGAAGTCGTCCTTGAGGCTCCCGCCGACGGTTCCGACCAGGACGACCAAGAGAGCGATGATCCCGACCCAGGAGAACACCACCCGCCAGGGGTGGGTCGCGCAGGCGCGCATCCAGCGCGAGAGCCCGCCGCTCGAAAGTCGCTCGTGCGCGAGGCGCCGATCGGCCATGTGCGCTTCAACGTCAGGCCGCGCCGGAGGATTCCCTTCGGGATGCTGGTTCTCGCTCATGGGGGGTCGCCCTTCCTCGTCGTTTCTGTCGCCGTGGGTTCTACCTAAGACGGGCAAGCGGGCCGGAACTCATCGGTCGAGCCGAGGGGATCCGCGAGGATCGCCGGGGTCCGTGGGGCTCCGGGAGCATCCGTAGGCTGCGAGCGTGGCGGAGAGGCTCGTCGACGTCGGCGGACGCCGCCTGTGGACGTGCGTAACGGGCGAAGGCGCGCCGACGGTCGTCTTCGAGGCAGGCGGAGGGGACGACTCGTCCGTCTGGAGGACGATCGAGACCGAGGTGCGCCGAAGGAACGGCGTGACAACCCTGGTCTACGACCGCGCGGGGCTGGGCAAGAGCGATCCGCCACCCGAAGGTGAGTACCGAATCGGCGATGAGGCTGCGGCCCTCGTGCGAGTGCTCGACGTCCTGAGCCCGGCCGAGCCGATCGTGCTCGTGGCGCACTCCTACGGGGGATTCGTGGCCACGCTCGTCGCGGGCGATCCGCGCATGGCGGGTGTGGTGCTCGTCGACGCGAATCTGCCCGCGTACTTCGACCAGGCCGTCGTCGAGCGGCTGGTCGCCACCTACGCGCCGCAATTCCCCGAGCTGGAAAGGCGGGCGCCGGACCTTGCGAGGGTGATGATCCCGCTCATGCGCGCCTATCCCGACACGGCTCGCGAGGTGCGCGCCGTCGACTACCCCACGACGCTGCGGACGATCGACGTCGTCGCGGAGCGTTCGTGGGGTGAGACCACCGAGGACAACGACGCCATGCGTCGCGTGCACGCGGACTTCGTGGCGGCAGCCCCGGAGGCGCGCGAGCTGGTGCTTGCGCGCGGCAGCGGGCACTACGTCATGCGGGACCGTCCCGAGATCGTGCTCGATGCGATCGCGAGCATGCTCGAGCGTGTGCGGACCGTTGACTGACTCGACGGGAAGCGACCGGCGGTTGAAGGCGTACGATCGGGCCGTGGCCTACGACGGGGAGCTCGCCGCGCGGATTCGCGACCTGATCGGCGACGAGCCTTCCCTGACTGAAAAAAAGATGTTCGGCGGCCTTGCCTTCTTGATCGGCGGCAACATGGCCGTCGGGGCGAGCGGCCAGGGCGGGATCCTCGTGCGCGTCGACCCGGAGGAGTCTGCCGAGCTCGTCGCGACGACGAACGCGTCCTTGATGGAGATGCGCGGCCGCCAGATGCAGGGCTGGCTCCGAGTCGACGCGGACGCCCTCGGCACAGACGACGAGCTGGCGAAGTGGGTGGAGCTCGGGACGACGTATGCCCGCTCACTGCCTACGAAGGCGTGACCCAACCACATCCGTGACGTGTTCAGGGCACTGGACGTGCACTCACGGCTCGAGGCCGTCGCCGTCGCAGTCGCACCTGACCGAAGCCTGACTAGTGCTCTGAGTCGCTCGCGAAGAGCCCCGTCTGGTAGGCGAGCACGACCGCCTGGACGCGGTCGCGAAGGTTGAGCTTCTGGAGGATGTGCGTGATGTGCGTCTTGACCGTCGCTTCGCTGATGTAGAGCTCTTGCGCGATCTCCGGGTTGGAGAAGCCGGCGGCGATCAAACGGAAGACCTCCTGCTCTCGCGAGGTCAGCTGCTTCGAACTCCTTGGGAGGCGTGGGACGCGGGAGGCGCGTGAACTGCTCGATCACGCGTTTCGTGACCGCGGGCGAAAGCAGCGCGTCTCCGGCGGCGACGGTGCGGATCGCGCCGATCAGCTGCTCCGGAGGATCGTCCTTGAGCACGAAGCCGCTGGCTCCGGCGCTGAGTGCCTCGTAGACGTACTCGTCGAGGTCGAACGTCGTGAGGATCAGGATCCGCGCGCCGTTGCCTGCTGCGAGGATTCGACGGGTCGCCTGGAGCCCGTCGAGCTCGGGCATGCGGATGTCCATCAGGACGACGCTTGGATGGAAGCGGGCCGCCTTGTCGATCGCCTCGAGGCCGTTGCTCGCCTCCGCGACGACTTCGATCTCCTCTTCGTCAGCGAGGAGCATGCGAAAGCCGGCGCGCACCATCGACTGGTCGTCGACCACGAGGACGCGAATCGTCATGGCCGGTCGCCGCCGAGTGGGAGGCGCGTGCTGAGCAGGAAGCCCGCGCCGTTCGCGGATCCTGCGGTCATCTCGCCGCCGTAGATCTTGACGCGCTCGCGGATGCCGACGAGGCCGTGGCCGACGCCGTTGGTGGTCGCGGCACCTCGGCCGTCGTCGAGGATCTCGATCTGCAGCTCGTTGGAGCCGTAGCGGACGGTCACGTCGGCGTGGCTTGCATGCGCGTGTTTCAGGGTGTTGGTGAGTCCCTCTTGAATGATCCTGTACGCGGAGAGGTCGACCCCGCGCGGTAGCGGAAAGCGGTCGCCGTCGACGTGAAGCCGCACGGGGAGGCCGGCGCGGCCGACCTCCTCCACCAACGAGTCGAGGCGGTCGAGACCCGGCTGGGGCGTCAGTTCGAGGGCCTGGCCGTCCTGGCGCATCGCCCCGAGGAGGCGGCGCATTTCGGTGAGCGCGGTGCGGCCGGCCTGCTCGACTCCCTTGAGGGCCTCTCTGTCCTCGTCGAGAGATTGGGGGAGCTTGTGCCGGACAGCCCCGACCTGGAGCATCATCACGCTCACTGCGTGGGCGACGACGTCGTGGAGCTCGCGCGCGATCCGCGTCCGCTCCTCGGCGACTGCGACGCGTGCCGCTGCCTCCCGCTCCTGCTCGGCCAGAGTGGCGCGCATTTCCGCCGCTTCGGCCTTCTCGGCTCGCTCGCGGAGAGCAAAGCCCGCGACCCAGCTGACCGCGAAGTCGATGGGAATGAAGATGAGCTCGCTCGTTGTGTGACCCGGGATCTGGGAGACGAGGAGCGCCAAACTGCCGAGGATGACGACGAGGCCGATGCCCGCCTGCCAGGCGTTGCGCAGGTTCCCGAGCAGGAACGCGACTGCGAGCCCGACAACGAAGAAGGCCTCCAGGGACGGGACCAGCTGCGAGTCGATGAACGAGATCCCGGCCGCGAGCACGAAGTACGCGAGTGGGCCGGCGAAGGGAAATCGCCGGCGAGCGAAGATCGGGAGCACCAGGACCGCGATCGCCGGGATGCCGAACCACAGAGTCGTGCGTGCGGAATCGCGTCCGACGATCAGTTCGAGCATGGCTGAGATCGCCAGGAACGCAATCAGCAGGTCGAACCAATAGATACGCGCGATCGACCGAAGCTTGTTCATACACCGAAGGTACTGAACGCCGCCGATCCGCGCCTCGTACCCGAGTAGGAGGCGCGATCCGCTGTTGGTAGGAGCTCGAATCGGACTTGGCTCCGACGACGCCACCGCGCCGCGCTCCTAGCGTCAGCGGCATGGCGTCATCAAGCCAAGGAGGAACCGGAATGGCCCCCGACGGTCAACCCCATCTCAACCTGGCGGCGCGCATGGGCCGCTGGAGCGCCGGCCACTGGAAGACGGCCACGTTTGGATGGCTTGCGCTCATCGTCATTGCATTTGCGATCGGTGGCGCGGTCGGCACCAAGACCATCGATCCGAACACGGCGGGACCGGGTGAGTCCGGTCGCATGGACAGGATTCTCGAGGCCGGCTTCAAGCAGCCCGCCGGCGAGAGCGTCCTGGTCGAGAGCGACTCGCTCCGGACGAACGATCCCGCCTTCAAGGCCGCCATCGAGGACGTCGTCGCAGGCGTTTCGGCGCTGGACGTGGTCCAGAACGTACGGTCGCCGCTCGACCCCGCGAACAGCGGCCAGATCGCCGAAAGCGGGCGCGCGGCGCTCGTCGAGTTCGACATCCGCGGCGACAAGGACGAAGCGTCCGACAAGGTCGCCCCTGTGCTCGATCGCGTCGATGAGGCGCAAAGGGCGCATCCCGAGCTCTTCATCGGCGAGTTCGGAGACGCCAGCGCCGTCTATGAGACCGACGCGCTCTTCGCGGACGACCTTGCCAAGGCGGGCCTCTACTCGCTCCCGATCACGCTGATCATCCTCGTGGTCGCCTTCGGAGCGCTCGTGGCGGCCGGCATCCCGCTGCTGCTGGGACTGACCGCCGTCATCGGGACGTTCGGGCTGATCGCGCTGGCGAGCCAGGTGCTGCCGATGGCGAATGAGGTTTTCGCGATCGTGCTCCTGATCGGCCTCGCTGTCGGCGTCGACTACTCGATGTTCTATTTGAAGCGGGAACGCGAGGAACGGGCTGCCGGGCGCAGCGAGCGGGCGGCACTTGAGGCCGCCGCGGCGACGTCGGGCCGCTCGGTGCTGATCTCGGGCGTGACCGTGATGGTCGCGATGGCCGGGATGTTCCTGACCACGGACTCGACGTTCGCCTCGTTCGCCGTGGCGACGATCATCGTCGTTGCGCTGGCGATGCTCGGCTCGCTGACCGTGTTGCCCGCGCTGCTCTCGCGGCTCGGCGACAAGGTCGACCGGGTACACGTCCCGTTCGTCCGGCGTTTCCGCCGTGACGACGGCGAAGGTCGGATCTGGGGCGCGATCATCGACCGTGTGCTCAGGCGCCCGGTCGTTTCGACGGTCGTCGCGGGCGGACTGCTCTTGGCGCTGGCTGTGCCCGCGCTCCAGCTCAAGATGGTCAAGCCGGGGCCGGACACGTTCCCAGACTCCCTCCAGGTCGTTCAGACCTACAACCGGATGCAGGAGTCCTTCCCGGGCACCGCGCTGCCGGCCAACGTCGTCCTCAAGGCTGCGGACGTCAACGCACCCGCGGTTCGCGATGCGATCGAGCAACTGGGGCAGCAGGCGCTCGCGAGCGGCCGCATGCAGGAGCCGATCACGGTCGAAGTCAGTCCTGACGCAACGGTCGCCAACGTCACGATCCCGATCGCCGGAACCGGAACCGACGACGCATCGGTCGCAGCGCTCGAAGCGCTTCGTGAAGACATCGTCCCGGCGACCGTGGGCGCGCTTCCGGACACCGAATCCGGCGTGACCGGGCTGTCCGCCCAGTGGAAGGATCAGACCGACGAGATGACCTCGAAGCTGCCGCTCGTGGTCGCGTTCGTCCTCGTGTTCGCATTCGGGCTGATGCTGGTCGCCTTCCGGTCGCTCGTGGTGGCGGCGAAGGCGATCGTGCTGAACGCGCTCTCGGTCGCCGCGGCGTACGGCGTCCTGGTGATCGTGTTCCAGTACGGCTTCGCCAAGGATCTGCTCGGCTTCAGCTCGACGGCCGGGATCGACCCCGTCGTGCCGCTGTTGCTGTTCGTGATCCTGTTCGGGCTTTCGATGGACTACCACGTCCTCGTGATCGGTCGCATACGCGAAGCGTTCAACGGCGGCGCGTCCATGGACGACGCGATCTCGCTCGGGATCAGGCGCACGGCCGGCGTGGTCACGAGCGCGGCCGTCGTGATGGTCGGCGTCTTCTCGATCTTCGGCCTGCTCTCGCTGCTGTTCTTCAAGCAGTTCGGCGTCGGGCTCGCGACGGCGATCCTGATCGACGCCACGATCATCCGTGGCGTGCTCCTCCCGGCGACGATGAAGCTGCTCGGCGAGTGGAACTGGTACCTGCCGAGCTGGCTCGAGTGGCTTCCTCGGCTCGAGGGCCGCACGTCCGAGCCCACGCCCGAGATCGGGCGCGCTCAGACCTCCGCCTGAGTCCCAAAGATCCCGCCTCCTACCCAGGTAGGAGGCGGGATCACTCCGGCCGGCGTCTCTAGGGGAACCGCGCGCTGCCGGGGTTGAGGTCGAGGCGCCCGCCGTCACGGCACTCCGCCGGGACGCGGTACTCCGCGGTCGATCCGATTCGAAGCGAGTTCTCGACGAGCTGCCGGCGCATCATCCGCCGCGCCGTGTCCGCCGAGACGCCGAGGCGCTGTCCGAGCTCGACGCCGGACTGCAGCGCGTAGCACTCGGTGACCCCCTCGTCGGACACGCCGCGGAGATGCCACGCCTCGTGAGCGAGAACGGCGAGAGCCCTGGCGCTCTGGTTGAACCTCACTTCCCCCTTGAAGGCCAGCCGGTAGAGATCGAGGCAGCGCTCCGGAGTCAGGTACGCGAGCTCGCCCCCGACGGCGGCAACGCCGTCGGCGTGCTGGACGGCGCCGACGAACTCGCCCGCTTCGTCACATCGGATCGTCACCGGCTTCCCCGCGATCTGTGAGGCCTCCTGGGAGTAACGCGCCGCCGCCTCGGCGCGTGTGCTCTCGTCGAGCCCGTTCCAGCCGGTGCGGCTCTCGACGAACCAGAAGACCAGTGCCAGCGCACCGATGAGACCGAGGCCTACGAGGAGTCTCCGAAAGGGCAGGCGCATGCGCTCGCGATCCGGATCTGCAACAACGGTCGGCGCTGCCACATCCTCCTCGGGGAGCTCCCGCGCCTCGTCGATGATCGTCCTCAGCTCGTCGTCCGTCTCGCCCGAGTAGGGGATCCACAGCTCTTCGCCGCCTTCTCGAACGAGCAGCAGCTCCTCCGCCTCGTCGTCGTAGCCGAAGCGCTCCCGATCGGCATCCTGCGGTCCACGGTCGGAGCGACGGGCCGGGGCCGACCGGAGGGCGCCGACGAAGAAGTTCAGCTCGAGGCCCAGCGCGATCAGGAACGGAAGCCAGATCGGCACGGCCGCCCGCAGCGCGTACGGCCCGAAGATCCAGGTGAGGACGAAAGCGGCCATCCCGAGGCGCAGGAGCGTCGGGGTGCTCGGGAGGCGATCCAGCGGTATTCGCACGCTTCGACGGTAGTCCCCGCACGCCGGGCCGGCGAGGGGCCGATCAGTCCTGGTCGTACTCGTCGTGGCGTCGGATCCACAGCTGGAACGCGTCGCCCTCGTCCCGCCCCTTCGGCGCCCGGTCGAAGATCCCGTAGTAGCCCATCAGGAACTCGACGCCGCGGGCCCCGGTCGCATAGGTCTGGTACACGGTGCCGTCGTCGAGGACGAAGACGCTCAAGCCCTGGCCCTCGGTGAGGTAGCCAGTGACGTCGGTCCCGCTCGAGTTTGCGTTGTGCTCGACGATCGGCGGCGCTCCCGCCTCGAGCATCGGCGCGAACGCCTCGCGCGTCTGCTCCTCGGTGCGTGAGCGGCCGAGGTCGAAGTTGAAGTCGCTGCCCGCCGCCGAGGCCCAGGGCATGTTCCAGCCCATCCGTCGCTTGTACGCCTGCAGCTTCTCCAGCGGCGCCTGGGAGACGTACACCATCGTTACGTCGCGCGCATGCAGGTGTGGGAGGGCCCCGTCGACGGTGTCGGCCATCGACGAGCACGTCGGGCAGCCCGCCTCGTAGCTCGGGCCGAACATGAAGTGGTAGACGAGGAGCTGGGAGCGACCGTCGAAGAGCTCCGCCAGTGTCCGCGTGCCCTCATCGGTCTCGAACCGGTACTCCTTCTCGACCGGCACCCAGGGGAGCTCGCGGCGCTGGCGCGCAAGCTCGTCGCCCATCCGTGTGTGTTCCTTCTCGCGTTGCAAGAGTTCCTCCCGAGCCGCTTGCCATTCCTCGCGGCTGGCGATCGTGTGATTCGTCATCGCGGCTGCCTCCTGTTCGTCCGACGCCTCTCGGTAAGACTGCCGCAGGGCGCCGGTGCCACGCCGCTCGCTCGACGCTGGCTCTAAGGCACTGTCGTCGCCGGAACCGCTGCCGTCTGCGCGCCGCGCAGGACGGTGAACGTCCAGACCGCCTTGACGATGGCCCACGCGAGTCCCACGAGAGCGCTGCCGACCAGTAGGAGCACGAGGTCGGGGAATCCGGTCGCCAGGATGGACAGGGGCAAGCCCAGTTGCTTCGGTAAGAGCACCAGGACGAACGCCGCCCAGACGAGACTCATGAACAGGGTCAGCCCGACGCGCCACCACGGCCCGATCCGGCGGGGTCGAATGTCTCCCCGGCGCAGCGCGACGGCCGACTTGGCAATGCCGCGGGTCTGCAGCACGAGCAGCGCAAACAGGAGCGCGTACGCGATGAAGGTCGGGACGTTCGACGGCCGAGACGGAGGCTCGCGCCCCTCGAGCAGGCTCGTGACGCCGTCGGCGATCGTTCCCATGCGACCGCTGACGAAGAGATCGAGGGAGTTCTCGGCATTCATGAGGACGACGACTCCTCTTCGGCTCTGCGGGGTCAGTACGACGTTCGAGTGGAAGTTGAACGTCTCGCCCTGATGGTGGATGGCCGGGATGTCGTTGCGAGGGCCGACGAACCAGCCCATCCCGTACGACGTGTCCGCCTCCGGCGTCTGGACGGCAGGCCGGTGGAGCTCCTCGATGCCGGCGGATGAGAGGACCGGCGTGCCCTCATACCGACCGAAGTTGAGCTGAGAGATGACGTAGTGCGTCATGTCCGCGGCACTGGAGATCAGGTAGCCCGCGGGCACGAGGCCGCGGTTGTAGGGCAGGTCAGCTTCCCTCGGCCGGCCGAACGAGTAGTTGTGCCCCGTCGCAAGACCGTGAGGCTGCGCGGCCGTCTCCGACGTGTACGAGTTCCCCATCCGGAGCGGATCGAAGATCCTCGCCTGGACGTAGCTCTCGTACGACTGTCCGGCGACGGTCTGGACGATGAGCCCCAGGACCGAGTAATTGATGGTGCTGTACTGGTGCTTCGAGCCGACCGGTGCGGTCAGCTCGGCGCTGTCCAGCTTGCGAACGGCCTGCTCCAGCGCCGTGTCGCTCGTGTCGCCGTCACCCTGGAACGATCGGCCGGTCTTGGTCGAGAGACCGCTCGTGTGGTTGAGCAGGTGCCGCACGGTGATCTCCGCTGAGGCTTTCTCGTCGGCAACGCGGAACCAGGGCACGTAGCGCTGCACCGGTGCATCGAGTTCGACCCTCTTGGCCTCGACGAGCTGCATGACGGCGAGCGCGGTGAACGACTTGCTCACCGAGCCGATGATGAACGGCGTCTGCGGAGTGACCTCGTTGCCAGAGTCGTCCGCCTGCCCGAAGCCGCGCACGTAGGCGATGCGATCGCCCTCGACGATGCCCAGGGCGAGGCCGGGAATCCGCTGCGCCGCCATCTCGTCCTGCACGAAGCTTTCGATCTCCGCGAAGCTCGAGGCCCGCGCCTGCGCCGTTGGCAGTCGGCGTTCCGGAGCCCGGCTTGCTCACGATGTAGGCCGCGCCGAGCACGAGCGCGGCGAGAGCGACGGCGCCGAGGACGCGTCGGCCCCGTGCGCCAATACGGAGGATCTTTCGACCGGCTGCCGGTTCGCCCGCTCGTGGTGCGTTCGGCGTCGGTCCGTCCGGGTCGTCCTGGTGCGTACGCCTCACGGCGTCTCCCATCGCCCGTGTCTTCGTTCAGCGTCCCAGAATCGGCGCGGAACCACAAGGGGGCGGGCGTGGTGCTCTGCAGGCAGTGAGAGTGCCGTGACGGGACTCGAACGCCTCTTACGGGAACGCCGCAGTTGGAAAAACGTCCCGACTAGGACGCTTCCCACAGCCCCAATCTGCGCGAGCCTGGACAGCGGCGTCGACCCTGCTGGTCGTGTACGTCGTGGCGGACCAGCAAGCCACCAAGCCTGATGGGAATGAAGCCGCCACACTCAGCGCACTGGCGGCGAGAGGTGTCCGGGCGTCTGAGCCGGTAAACCCTGGCGTCTTCTTGCACGCTGCTCATGGGGCCGCACGCTAGCTACGGGTCGCCGGATTCGACCAGCCCGTTTGCGTCAATCACGAACTCTTTACTCGTGCTCACGGCCTGGTGTGGAACACATCGCATTGGTGCCGAGGCGGCCTATCTCCCTGCGGTGGTCACGGCCGTCCGCCCAGACGCCGACGCATTCGCTCAAGGCGTGTGTGGCGCCGGGTCGGCCCGGCCAGACAGTGTCAACAGCGCCGCGTTCACGACGACTGCGATCGCCAGCCCGTCGACAAGCACCGCGTGAATGAAGCTGCTCGCGTGAATCACCGCGAGAAACAGCCATGCGACCAGGACGCCACGTACGAGCCCGAGGGAGGCAAAGAGGAGCAGAGCGCCCCCCGCGAACAGCCCTCGGTCGATAGGCCCGAAAAGTGCAATCCCCGCCCACGTGGCGATGAGAAGCGCCACGTACGCCCAGACGGTGATTGGGGTCGTCCGGCAAGCCGCAGCATCGTAAGCAACCCCCGGTTTTTTGGATGCCCTTGCCGCATGACCCTGCGATCATGTGATCGGAGGAAGACCAGCCCTCCATTCGTCCCGTCCCCGCTTCCGCGTCGGAGTCCGCTACGCCAAGGGGTGTAGCCCACTTGGGTCATTTGGGGCGTCCGATCCTGCGAGATCCCCAAACGAGGCAGTCGATTGCCTCAGCGCCCCGGCACACTCCACCCGGCCGAGTGACCGAGTCGAGCGTGGCGGTCCGCTCCCGGCGCCCTGCCTTCCGACGCATGAGCAGCCAACCCCGCAGAACCCCGCTCGAACTTGCCGCGATCGCGCTTTACAGCGCCGCCTACTTCATCCTTGGGTTCGCGTTATTGGTCGGCTTGCCGGCCCTTGCAATCACGCGAGCCTTGCAACACGGCGCCACGATCAGCGGAGTCCTCTGGGGAACGTTCGCCGTTCTCTTCATCGGCACATTCCTGCAGGCGATCATCCGCGACAGAGAAACGCGCGGTTGGATCGCCTTCCTGGCCTTTGGATGGCTCGGCGTGTTCCCAGTGATCGCTCGCGCCGTTCGTAAGTTGGTGGCTCGGTAGCGGCGCAACCTCGCTCCCCGGAAATGCCCCCTCCGGGAGCTGGTGGGCGTCGCGCGACTCTGGTCGACAAACCTCAGGCCGCCGTGCCGACGCGTGTCGACGCCGACTTGTGCCGCAATTGCTCGCGGAGGATCATGCTTCTGTGGCGGTGCAGCCGTCGGGAACGGTCACGTTCGTGTTCACGGACATCGAGGGCTCGACGGCACTGCTCGACGACCTCGGCGCCGAGGCATACAGGGAGGCGCTGGCCGACCACCGGCGTGCTTTGCGTGAGGCCTTCACGGCGCACTCGGGCTACGAGGTCGACGACGCGGGCGACGGGCTGTTCTACGCGTTCGGCTTCGGCGTCGGGTGCGGTCTCGGCAGTAGCGGCGGCGATGGCGTCGCTTGCCGACGGGCCGGTCCGAAGCCGGGTCGGCGTGCACACGGGCGAACCGCTGCTCGATCCGCCCAAGTACGTCGGCCCGGACGTGCACAAGGCGGCAAGAATCATGAGCGCCGCCCACGGCGGCCAGGTGCTGCTCTCGGGAGTGACCCACGAGCTGGTCGCCGAGGATGTGCTCGACCTGGGCAGGCACCGGTTGAAGGACTTCTCCGAGCAGGTCTCGCTGTACCAGCTCGGGTCCGAGCGCTTTCCGCCGCTGCGGACGATCTCGAACACGAACTTGCCCCGGCCGCTCTCCTCGTTCGTGGGGCGCGAGCAGGAGGTGAGGGCGGTCGTCTCTCTCGTTCGGGACGAAGCCGCGCGGCTGGTGACGCTGGCCGGTCCTGGAGGGACGGGGAAGACGCGTCTGGCGCTCGAGGCGGCGGGGGAGCTGGTGAGCGAGTTTGGGGCGGGGGTGTTCTGGGTCGGGCTCGCGCTGGTGCGCGATCCCGTGCTCGTCCTCGACACGATCGCGCAGACGCTGGGTGCGAAGCAGCAGCTCGCGGGGCACATCGGCGACAAGCAGCTGCTGCTCGTGTGCGACAACCTGGAGCAGGTGGTCGAGTCGGCGGTCGAGCTGGCCGCGTTGCTGCGCGCTTGTCCGAACCTGTGCTTGCTCGTCACCAGCCGGGAGCTGTTGCGGGTCGAGGGTGAGGTCGTCTACCCGGTGCCGGCGCTCGCCGAGCCGGAGGCGGTCGAGCTGTTCTGCGCGCGGGCGCGCATCGAGCCGGACGAGGCTGTTGTCGAGCTGTGCAGCCGGCTCGACAACCTGCCGCTGGCGCTCGAGCTCGCCGCCGCCCGGGTCAGCGTGCTCGCACCCGCGCAGATCCTCGAGCGCATCTCGCAGCGACTGGACCTGTTCACGGCCGGCCGCGACGCCGACCCTCGCCAGCACACGCTGCGGGCGGCGATTGGGTGGTCGTACGACCTGCTCTCGACCGACGAGCAGCGGCTCTTCGCCCGAATGTCCGTCTTCCGCGGCGGCTGCACGCTCGAGGCGGCCGAGGAGGTCGTGGACGCAGGCCTCGACGCCCTGCAGTCGCTCCTCGACAAGAGCCTGCTCCAGCACTCGGAGGGGCGCTTCTGGATGCTGGAGACGATCCGTGAGTACGCCCGCGAGCTGTTGGAGGAAAGCGGCGAGGCCGAGGCCGTGTGTGCGCGGCACGCTGATCACTACCTCGCACTCGCCGAGCGTGCCTACGCGGAGCGGTTCGACCGCGGTCTGAGCTGGGTGCGACAGCTCGCGGCAGAGCACGACAACCTCCGCGCGGCGCTCGACGACCTGCAGGACCGCGACCCCCTCGGTGCTCTCCAGCTCGCCGGCGCGCTCGGCTGGTTCTGGCTGGCCAGATCGCACTTTGCGGAGGGCGTACGAAGACTCGAGGACGGCCTGGCGTCAGCGGCAGAGGACGGACCTCGAACGGCACGGGCGCTCACTTCGCTCGGAATGATCGACCCCGACGAAGACGGAGTCTGTGAGTCGAAACGAGCAGGCGATCGAGCTCTGGCTCGAGCTCGGGGACGAGACGGAGCTGGCGACGACTCGTGACGGGCTGGGCTGGGCTCTTTACGTAGGCGGAGAGAAGTCGCTGGCGCTTCGCGTGTTCGAGCAGAACCTCGAGCTCGCGCGCCGTCTCGGTCACCACGCACTCGTCAGCCACTCGATCGCCGGTGTCTGCCAGATACTTGTGGCAACCGGTGAGTTCGAGCGCGCCGAACCGCTGGCGCGGGAGCTCCATGCCTTGACACGCGAGAGCGAAGACGTCCAGAACATGGTCGCGGCGGACCACTACCTCAGCGACTGCGCCATGGGCCGGTGCGACTACGCCTTCGCCGAGGAGCACCGGCTGCGAGCTCTCGAAACCACGCTCAAGATTGGAGACGTGCTGCAACAGACCATCGAGGTCCTCTGTCTTGCGTGTGCCGCCGCCGGGCTCGGACGAGACGAAGACGCACTTCGTCTCGAGGGAGCCGTCGCGGCGAAATGGAACGAGTTCGGCGTGTCCCATGCCCCACCGCTCTCTGAGGCATGGCGCGAGCGCGACCTTGTGCCGGCCGCGCCAGGCTCGGCGAGCCGCGAGCCAGCGCTGCCTTCGACGAAGGGCGAGCCATGACGTGGGACGAAGCCGTCGAGTTCGCACTGGGAAAGA
>CAWJFZ010000009.1:0-187081 GCA_963842285.1 uncultured Gaiellaceae bacterium | reverse complement strand
GAGAAACGGGCATCAGGACCCTCCTCTCACGGTCGAGACGACGATGAACGCCAGTAAGCGCAGGTCGTCATCTCTCCATCTCCTTGCTCACGGCGTACGGTACGCGACCGTTGTGCCTGCCGGGCCCGTCACCTGATTGCGACGGCACAAGCTCCGACACGGCAGCTCGACTAGTAGCGATCTGGTGAACGGCGTTGACCGGTAGTCCCGACCTCTGAGATAGTCAAGGTTGGTCGTCGCGGCGTCGCCGTGACACGACCGTCTCGACGATCAGAGGTCCTAGGACCCGACTCCAGACGAACGGAGGTCGAGATGGCAACTCTCGAAAGCGCAACCGAGATCCGCTCCTTCCGCATCGACGTACCGGAAGAGGAGTTGGAGGACCTTCGTCGACGGATCGCGGCCACGAACTGGCCCGAGAAAGAGACCGTCGCGGATCAATCCCAAGGCGTGCCGCTTGCCATGATCCAGAAGCTCGCCGCGCTACTGGATGACGGACTACGACTGGCGCACCTGCGAGGCGAACCTGAACGCCCTCCCCCAGTTCGTGACCGAGATCGACGGGCTCGACATTCACTTCATTCACGTTCGCTCGCAGCACGATGACGCCTTGCCGCTCATCGTCAATCACGGGTGGCCGGGCTCGATCATCGAGCAGCTGAAGATCGTCGATCGACTGACCGATCCCACGGCGCACGGCGGGACGCAGCGGACGCGTTCGATGTGGTGATTCCATCGATGCCGGGCTACGGGTTCTCGGGGAAGCCGACGAGCACCGGCTGGGGGCCCGAGCGCATGGGCAGAGCCTGGGCAGAGCTGATGCAGCGCCTCGGCTACAGCCGCTACGTCGCCCAGGGCGGCGACTGGGGCGCGTTCGTCGTCGACCAGATGGGAGTGCAGGCACCTGAGGGCCTGCTCGCGATCCACACCAACATGCCCGCGACGGTTCCGGCTGACGTCGACAAGGCTTCCCTGGCCGGCGAGCCGCCGCCGGCCGGTCTCTCAGCGGATGAACGACGCGCCTACGAGCAGCTGATCAGGACGTACGCGCAGGTCGAGTACGCGCGGATGATGGCGACGCGCCCGCAGACCCTGTACGGGATCGCGGACTCACCCGTAGGACTGGCCGCCTGGCTGCTCGACCACAACGATGCCGACGGCCAGCCGGCCGCGACAGTCGCCGCCGCTCTGGACCGCACGACGAGCGACACCGGCGAGCTGACGCGTGACGAGGTCCTCGACAACATCACGCTCTACTGGCTGACGAACACCGGCGTGTCCGCGTCCCGCCTCTACTGGGAGTACAAGGGTGGCTTCTTCAACGCGAAGGGCGTCGGCATCCCGGTCGCCGTGACCGTCTTCCCCGGCGAGCAGTACCAGGCGCCGCGGAGCTGGGCGGAGCGGGCCTATCCGAACCTCATCTACTTCAACGAAGTCGACAAGGGCGGCCACTTCGCCGCCTGGGAAGAGCCCGAGCTCTTCTCCCAAGAGATCCGAGCCGCATTCACATCACTGCGTGACAAGAGGAGGTCGTCATGAGCAGCACCGTCGAGACCGCAACCGAGATCCGCACCTTCCACGTCGAGATTCCGGAGGAGCAGCTCGACGACCTGCGCCGGCGCATCGAGGCGACGCGCTGGCCCACCAAGGAGCTCGTTCCGGACCGGTCGCAGGGCGTCCAGCTGGCGACGATGCAGGAGCTCGCGCGCTACTGGGCGACCGACTACGACTGGCGCAAGGCCGAGGCGAAGCTCAACGCGCTGCCGCAGTTCACGACCGAGATCGACGGGGTCGAGATCCACTTCATCCACGTGAAGTCGCCGCACGAGAACGCGTTGCCGCTGATCATGACGCACGGCTGGCCCGGCTCGGTCATCGAGCTGCTCGAGACCGTGGGCCCACTCACCGACCCGACCGCGCACGGCGGAGACGCCGAGGACGCGTTCGACCTCGTGCTGCCGTCCCTGCCCGGCTACGGCTTCTCCGGCGAGCCGGCAGAGCTGGGCTGGGACGCCGGCCGCACCGCACGCGCGTGGGCGGAGCTGATGCGCCGCCTCGGCTACACCCGCTACGTCGCCCAGGGCGGCGACGTGGGTGCCCTCGTCACGGACCTGATGGGCCGCCAGGCGGTCGAGGGTTTGGTCGGCTACCACCTGAACCTGCTCACGGCGGTGCTCGCAATCGGCGATCACCTGCCCAAGGAATCCGAACAGGAACGCGCAGCGGCCGAGGCGGTTCGCGACGTTCAGGCAGGACGGCTTCGGCTACTTCCTCGAGATGGCAACGCGGCCACAGACGATCGGCTACGCCCTGCTGGATTCACCCGTCGCGCTGGCGGCCTGGTTGCTCGACCACGACACGGACAGCTACTACAAGATCTCCCGCGCGTTCGTCGACGGCGAGCCCGTGGGCAATCTCACCCGCGACACCATCGTCGACAACATCACGCTGTACTGGCTGACCGGCACCGCAGCGTCGGCGGCCCGGTCGTACTGGGAGGACGGACGAGCGCTGGCCGCAGCGCTTGCGAGCGGCCAGGCTCCTCCGGCGGTCACCGTGCCGGTCGGCTTCACGACGTTCCCCGGCGAGATCTGGGCTTCCCCGCGCAGCTGGGTCGAGGCGGTCTACCCCGACCTCGCCTACTTCAACGAGGCCGACAGGGGCGGCCACTTCGCCGCCTGGGAAGAGCCGGAGCTCTTCTCCGACGAGATCCGCGACGCCTTCAGGTCGCTGCGAACGAACGGAGGCGCCTCCTGAGCAGCACGGTCGGATGCGGCGGGAGCTCGTTAGATGGCCGTCTTCGGACGTGTTCACATGCCCTCGCTCGGCGGGGCGACCGAGTGGCTCAACTCCGAGCCACTCGGTCCCGCCGAGTTGCAGGGCCAGGTCGTCCTCTTCAACTTCTGGACGCTGACCTGCATCAACTGGCTGCGCCAGGAGCCCTACGTGCGTGCCTGGTCACAGGCCTACCGAGACGACGGGTTGGTGGTCATCGGAGTCCACACGCCGGAGTTCTCGTTCGAACACGAGATCGACGGCGTGCGGCAGGCGACCAAGGAGCGAGCAATCGACTATCCGGTCGCCGTCGACAACGGCTACGAGCTCTGGAGCGCGTTCGACAACCACTACTGGCCGGCGCTCTACTTCGTCGACACGGACGGCGTGATTCGGGACCAGCACTTCGGCGAGGGACGCTATGAGGAATCAGAGCGCATCATCCAACAGTTGCTCGGCGTCGACCGCGAGCTCACCCCCGTCGAAGGGCTCGGCGTGGAGGCGGAGGCAGACTGGGATCACCTGCGTACACCCGAGACGTACCTCGGCTACGGCCGCGCCGACCGACTCCCGACATCGGACCGGGCCGCGTTCAACGAACGCCGCGCCTATGAGCTCCCCGAGCGCCTGCACTCCAACCACTGGGCCCTTGCCGGCGAGTGGACGATCGGCCGCGAGAGTGTCGTGCTGGACGAGGCCGGCGGGAGCATCGCCTTCCAGTTCCATGCGCGCGACGCCCATCTCGTGCTCTCTCCCGGAGCGCGCGAGCCGATTCCCTTCCGCGTCTTCCTCGACGGCGAGGCTCCGGGCCCGTCTCACGGCGTCGACGTCGACGAGGACGGCAACGGCCTGCTCCGGGACGGCCGCATGTACCAGCTCGTGCGCGAGCACGATCGAGTCCGCGAGCGGACCCTGGAGATCACGTTCCTCGACCCTGGCGCCGAGGCGTACGCATTCACATTCGGCTAGGTGCGGAGGCTGATGAACGTGGTGCGATTCATGGTTGTCGGAAACTCGATGGAAGCAGACACGATCTGCGGCCTCTTGCGGACCGAAGGAATCGCCTGCGATCACCGCCAGACGGACATGGGTGCAGGCGCCGGCGACGCTGTAGGCGACAGCGGCCCGCGCGAGATCCTGGTGGCGCGGGACGACCTCGAGAGCGCGCGGCAGCTTGTCACCACCGACACCTCGTAGGGCGCTGTCCTTCTGGCCACACGGCCAGCTTCTCTGCGAAGCCGAACCGCTACTGGCGACCGGCGCCACTCGAGGCGCCGACGATTGAGCGTTTATGGAGCCCAGCGGTCGCAGTCAGTGGCAAATCGGTGGCAAACGGGAACCAGTTGCCGATCGGACCGCATGGTAAGTAGAGGGTCGACTGGTGCTTTGCGCCGGCCTCGCTTCGCCTGGTGCGCGCATGTCGGAAAACATCCCGGCGTCGCCAACAGACAACGCTCCCGTCCCGCGCATATCCCGCGGGAGGTCGCCGGAAGCTCCAAGGCGCGGAGCGCAGTGAGACGATCGGATGTGAGCCTGCGACTTGACCTCCACTCTCCTCGAGCGTGCCGCAGCCGGCACGGCTTCGGCGGCGCGACCGGCGCCTCACGGCACCGGTCGCAGATCCGCCTTACGTCGATTGCTCACGTGCCTCCGCCGGGAGGCGGCCGAGCACGCGCTCGATCCAGGTCTCGATCTCGGCCGCGACTTCCTCCCAGCCCTCGGCCGCCATCAGCAGGTGCGGGCGCCCCTCGAACTCGACGTAGTCCGTCTGAGCAGCCGACTTCTCGTACTTCTCATACTGCTTGCGCGCCAACGACGCCGGCACCGTGTTGTCCTTCGTCGCGCCCACGATCAGGAGCGGTGCGCGATCGTCATTTCGGAAGTGCACTTCCGTCGGCGGGTGGAGGTGGAAGTTCGCGAAGCCGGCTTCGAAGAAGATCTGGCCGGTCTCAGGCACCGCATACTTCTCGTACGCGGCCCGCGCCTCCTCCGCTGAGAACGTGTTCACGAACCCGTACGTGAACTCCTCGAGCGTCAGTGGCACGACGCCGTGCCACCGGGAGGGATGTGCCAGAGCGGGGGAGGCGGCCTTGAGCGATGAGAACGGAAGGACAAGGATGCCCTTCGGCGGGGCTGGGCTCATCGCGACGCCTGCGCGGCCGAGCCCGCGATCGAGCAGGAGCTCGACGATCAGGCCGCCGAACGAGTGCCCGATCAGGACGGGCGGTTCGTCGAGGGCGCGGATCTCCTTCTCGTAGTGGTCGACGATCTCGGTGAGACCGAGGCCCTCGAGCGCTTCCGCATCCTCGCGGAGCGTGTCGACGTCACCTTCCTTCCGCGGCCACTCCGGGGCTGATACGGCATAGCCTCTGTGGCCGAAGTAGGCGGCGAAATTCTCCCAGCTGCCGGACGAGAGCCAGGCTCCGTGAACGAACAGCACAGGCGTGTGATCGTTGGCGGTTTCCACTCTTCCTCCTCACTCGACCCTTCTTGGCTTTGGGTATATCTAACTGAGAGACGCCGCAGCGACAGCATGCTGCCTGGTGTCGTCCGGCGCGACGGCGCGGCGCAACTGGCGGCCGCGCCATCCCCTCCGCTTTGGCCCCACGCTTTGGGAGGCAAGGATCAGCTCACGCCCGACGCCGACGATGACACGCCGGAGGTCAAGTGCAGACTTGATCGGCGACTTCCATTGGGTCTAGCTAAAACATCACGATCGCGCCCAGGTTCGCGTCGGCTTTTGACGCCGAGGGCGGCTCTACACCCGTCGCACTTTGATCGTTTGCTGCCCGAACGCGCGAGCACGTTCTCTGACACGACAACAAAACATCATCCTTGCAAGACTTTTGTACGGGAGCGACGGGACTCGAACCCGCGACCTCCGGCGTGACAGGCCGGCGTTCTAACCAACTGAACTACGCCCCCAGGGCCGGGGCATTCTAGCCTGAGTCCTGTCGGACGCCGTTTGTAGGGTGGGACGGTGACGGGCCTGGACTGGATCGCTGCCGGGGTGATCGCCTTTGCGGCGCTGACCGGCTTCCGGCGCGGGCTCGTTGCGGGGGCGCTCTCGCTCGCCGGAATCGTCGTCGGCGCGTACCTGGGGGCGAAGCTGGCGCCGCAGTTCCTCTCCGGGACCGAGTCCGCCTACACGCCGCTCGTCGCGCTCGGCGGAGCAGTCCTGCTGGCCGGGCTGCTCCAGAGCGTGGGTGGCGATGGCCGGGACCACGATCCGGACGAGCCTGCTCGCGCTGCCCCCGCTGCGGGTGGTCGACACGCTCGGCGGGATCATGCTCGGTGCGGCCACGGGCGTCGCCCTCGTCTGGGTCGTCGGCGCCGTGGCGCTCCACGTGCCCGGGCAGGTGCGGCTGCGCGAGGAGGTGCAGCGCTCGCGGATCCTCGGCGAGATCAACGAGCGCGTACCGCCGGGACGGCTGCTCGACGCGATCGCTCGCGTCGACCCCTTCGCCCGCATCGCCGGCCCTCAGGCACGCGTCGCTCCGCCCGACCCGGCGCTGCCCGCCAACCCGGGCGTTCGCCGGGCTCGCGCGAGCGTCCTTCGCGTGACCGGGACCGCCTGCGGCCTCGGCATCTCCGGCTCGGGCTGGATCGCGCGGCCGAACGTCGTCGTCACGAACGCGCACGTCGTCGCAGGGATGAACGACGCGCGTGTCGACCGCGGCGAAGGGAGGACGCGCGCCGCACGCGTCGTCGCGTTCGATGCGGCGAACGACGTCGCCGTGCTGCGTGTCCCCGGCCTGGGCGGCAGGCCGCTGCAACTCGTTGAGCCCGACGAGGGGACGGCGGTGGCGATCCTCGGCTTCCCGGAGAACGGTCCCTTCACCGCGACGCCGGCGCGGATCGGCCAGACGGGCAACGTGCTCACCGACGACGCGTACGGGCGCGGGCCGATCTCCCGGCAGATCACGACGCTGCGCGGCCTCGTCCGCAGCGGCAACTCGGGTGGGCCGGCGGTGGACTCGGCCGGCCGCGTCCAGACGACGATCTTCGCGGCGAGGATCGGCTCGCCGGCCGGCTACGGCGTGCCGAGCAGGCTCGTCCGGGCCGCACTCGCGCAGGCCGGAACGGCCGCCGTCTCGACCGGCCCCTGTGTCCGCTAGTCCGTCAGCAGCTCGAGGATGCCGAGCGGCTGCTTGAACGGCGCGACGACGTAGACGCCGGCCGCCTTCTCGCGCGCCTCGGTCAGCAGGTCGCGCGCGATCCCCGACCCGACCTCCGCGGCGGCCGAGCCCGCGTCACGCAGCTTTTCCTGCACGACGTCGGGGACGACGATCCCGGGGACCTCGTTGTGCACCCGTACGGCGAGCGCATGGCTGCGCAGCGGCCAGATTCCGACGAGCAGCGGGATGGGCGAGCGCCCTCCGAAGTGCGCGAGGAACGCGTCGAGGTAGGCGAAGTCGTAGAGGATCTGCGTCATTGCGAACTGAGCGCCGGCAGCGAGCTTCTGCTCGAAGCGATGCAGCTCGACGTCGAGATCGTCCGCGGAGGGATTGACGGCCACGCCCGTGAAGAACGAGGTCGGGGCGTCGATCGAGCGGCCGTGGTAGTCCTCGCCGCGGTTCAGGCTGGCGATCAGGCGCGTCAGCCCGATCGCGTCCACCTCGTACACGCCGCGCGCGCCCGGATAGTCGCCCTCCTCCGGCGGGTCTCCCGTGACCGCGAGGATGTTCCGGACGCCCTCCGCGTGCGCGCCCAGGAGCAGCGACTCGAGCCCCGCGATCGCCATGTCGCGCGGCGTCAGGTGCGGAATCGTCTCGATCCCGCAGGAGCGCTCGATGGCAACGGACGCCATCACGCCGCTCATCCGCGCCCGCGCGCGCGGGTTGTCGTTCACGTCGACGAAGTGCGCCTTGCCGGTCTCCTTCAGCACGCGCGAGACTTCGAGGAGGGCGGCGTTGTTCGCGCCGAGGGGCGGGTCGAGCTGCACCGAGATCACGAACTCGTCCTCGCGCAGCATTCGCGCCAGCTCCGTCTCCTCGGGCAGGTCGTCGCTCGCGGCGAGCAGCTCGCGCTCGTGGACGACCAGCGGCGCGGTCGGCGAGCGGCCCTCGTCCACCGCCGCCCGGATGGCCTCGATCTGCGCGGGCGTGGTGCCGCAGCAGCCGCCGATCAGCCCTGCGCCGAGCCGGCGGGCCTGCGCCGCGAACTCGGCGAAGTACTCGGGGGTCGCGTGCGGGAAGATCACCCGTGAGCCGGCGAGGCTCGCGAGGCCGACATTGGGCAGCGCGGCGAGCACGAGCCCGTCGGACTGCATCTCGGCCAGCGCGTTCAGTGCCGCAGCCGGCCCGGCGCTGTGGTTCGCGCCGATCGCGGCGAGCTCGAGCGGGGCGAGCCGCTCGGCGGCGGCGCGTGCCGCCACGCCGCCGAGCGTCTGACCGTCGGCGTCGAAGGTCATCAGGGCGATGAGCGGCAGCTGCGAGACCGAGCGCACCGCCTCCACCGCCGCCACGAGCTCTTCCAGGTCGTAAAACGTCTCGAGCATCAGCAGGTCGACGCCTCGTCCTTCCAGCACCTGGGCCTGTTCGGCGACGAGCGGCGCGGCCTCGGCCGGGTCGAAGTTCTCCACCTCGCCCAGCGGCCCGATCGCGCCGGCGATGAAGACCTCGCGGCCGGCGACCTCGCGCGCCTCCCGCGCGAGCCGGACCCCGGTCGAGTTGATCCGCTCGAACTCATCCTCGAGGTAGAAGCCGGCGAGCTTGCGGCGGTTGGCGCCGAACGTGTTCGTCTCGATCAGGTCGGCTCCCGCGCGGATGAAGCTCGCGTGGAGAGCGACCACGCTCTCGGGGGCGCGCAGGTTCGCCTCCTCCGGGCAGCGCAGGCGCGCCACGGCGCCGGAGATGAGCGTGCCCATGCCGCCGTCGCCCACGAGCGGCGTGCCCGAGCGGAGACGTTCGAGGAAGCGGGCGGACATGGCCGTGACTGTAGGTGAACCCAATGGGTCAACTCCGTTCGAGGGACGAGTCAACCGCGTACGGGTGATTCCCGGTGGGGCATGGAGGGCGATACTCAGGACATCTTCCGAGCGCCCAGGCGGCGGGCAGCGCGGGAGAAGTACCGGCTTCCGCATCAGGGAGCCATCCGGACGGGGCCCTGGCGGCGGGCCTCGTCCACATTTTCTGGCTAGCGCGCAAGATAGGATCCGCGGGAGCGGATTCCTATCGCGCTAAGACCCCTGAAGGAGGCTGCTTCGCAGCCTCACCTGCCGACTGGGACGCGGGGTCGATCGCCGCCGCTAAAGGTCGTGCCGCCTGCAGTGCCGATACGTGACCGACTCTTCCTCGGTCGAGGGACTGACGGCAATCATCCTGCGGCCTGGCGGAGCCCTGAAGCGGCGATCCTCGGATCGCCGCTTTCTCGTTGGCCGCTCAGTCCTCGTGCAGGATGCGGCCCTCCATTCCGCCGGCGATCGTCACGACCTGTCCGGTGACGTGGCCGGAGAGCTCGTCGGAGGCGAGCACTACGACCTGCCGCGCGACGTCCTCCGGACTGGCGACTTTGCGCAGCGCCATCGTCCGGGAGACGCGCCGCACCGACTCCGGATCGACGTAGCCGCGCGTCATCGGCGACTCGGTCCAGCCCGGCGCGACGGCGTTCACGCGTCCCCGAGGCGCCACGCGCACGATCTCGTTCTTCAGGCTCAGCAGCAGCCCGCCCTGGAGGGCGGATTTCGCCGCCGCGTAGTCGGCGTGGCCGGCCTCGCCGACGGCTCCCGCAGTGGAGCCGACGAGGACGAGCGACCCGGCGCCGTTGCGCTCGACCTCGCGCAGGAACCCGCGCGCCGTGAGGAAGGTGGCGGTGAGGTTCAGGCGCAGGGTCTGCTCCCAGCGCTCGAGCGGGAGCTTCCACACCGGCAGGTCCTCCGAGGGCCAGAAGCCTGCGACCGCCGCGCACACGTCGATCCGGCCGAGCGCCTCACGTGCGGCCGCGAAGAGCCGGTCGACCTCGCGCTCGTCGGTGAGGTCGGCGCCGAGCACCGGCACGCCGCCGAGCTCGGCGGCGACGTTCCGCGCGCGCTCCTCGCCGCGGTGGTAGTGGACGACGACGCGCGCGCCCTCCGCCGCGAACGCGCGCGCGCAGGCGGCGCCGATCCCGCCCGACGCCCCGGTGACGAGGACACCCTTGTCTTCGAGGCCGGTCTGCATCCGCGGAGCCTACGCCACGGACCTCGGCGCGCCCGCGGCTCGTAGTGACCGGCGTGAGCGCTCTCGAAACCGATCTTCGCGCCGAGCTGGAGACGCACGGTCTCGCGGTGCTGGAGGGCGCGCTCTCGTCCGGCGAGACCGACGAGCTCACGGAGGCGGTCGACGCGGTCATGCGCTCGCGGCCGCCAGGGCCTCTGCACGAGCTGGGGTTCCTCGGGCTCGACGAGCGCTTCCTCGAGCTCGTCGACCATCCGGCGGCGCTCCCGCTCGTGACGCGACGTCCTCGGCCGGGACATCTACGTCTACCACTGCCACCTCGACGTCCACCCACCGACCTGCGAGCCGCCGCGCTGGCGCTGGCACCAGGACGGCGGCCGGCAGAACGTCGAGCTCGAGTCCCCCCGTCCCCTGCTCTCGCTGAAGGTGGGCTACTTCCTCACGGACGTGGAGGGCATCGAGATGGGCCCGCTCTGGGTGCTCCCGGGGAGCCATCGCCGGGACACACTCGACCGGCCCGCGGACGGATCGGTGAGACCACCCGGCGCCGAGCCGCTGCTCGTGCCGCGCGGCACGGCCGTCGTCTTCGACCGCCGGCTCTGGCATGCACGCGGCGACAACAGCTCGGAGGTGACGCGCAAGGCGCTGTTCGTCGCGTACAGCTACCGCTGGGTGCGGCCGCGGGACGACCTCGGCGTCGACCGCGACCTGCTCGAGCGGGTCGACCCCGTCAGACGCCAGCTGCTCGGCGGCGGCACGAGCATTCTCGGCCACTGGCTCCCCACCGACGAGGACGTCCCGCTGCGCATGCGATAACGTCGCGGCCCGTGCGCGTGCACATCATCACCGACATGGAGGGCGTCTCCGGGATCGTCAGAGGCCCGCAGACGCACGGCGGCGCGCCCATGTACGAGGAGGGGCGCAAGCTCTACACGGAGGAGATCAACGCCGCCGTCCGCGGCGCGAAGGCGGCCGGTGCGACGGAGATCGTCGTCATGGACTGCCACGGCGCCGGCAAGGAGTGGTCGTTCAACTCGCTCGTGCCCGATCTGCTCGACCCGGCCTGCGAGTGGGTCGTGCAGGACAACTGGACGGAGTACACGGAGTTCCTCGAGGAGGGCTGCGACGCGACGCTGCTCGTCGGCATGCACGCGCGGGCCGGTCAGCGCCGGGGCGGGATGAACCACACCGTCTCCGGGATGGACTACTACAACCTCTCCTTCAACGGCACGCTCGTCGGGCGAGACCGGGATCCACGCAGCCCTCTGCGGCACGTGGGACTGCCCGATCCTGCTCGTGACGGGCGACGACGTCGCCTGCGAGGAGGGGCGCGAGCTGCTCGGCGACGGCGTCACGACGGTCGCCGTCAAGCGCGGCGCTCGGCGCGAACTCCGCGCGGCAGATCCCACCGGTGCGGGCCCGGGAGCTGATCGAGGCCGGCGCCCGCAAGGCGCTCTCCGACCTGAAGGCCGTCGCCCCGTGGAGCCCCGGCAGCCCCTGCGAGATCCGCGTCGAGTTCAAGCACACGAAGGCTGCGGACGACCTCCGCTTCCGGGACGGCGTCGAGCGGGTCGACGACCGCACGATCTCCGTCACCGCCGACACCTGGTGGGAGGCCTGGAAGCGCTTCTACTTCTGAGTCGCGGGCGTCGGGCTCGACGATCCCCAGCTCCTCGATCAGCGTGAAGAAGGCGCGCGCGAACGGCGACTCGGCCGTGCGCGCGCGGACGAAGTCCCAGTCGATCTGCTCGCGCAGCGAGCGCGCCAGCTCGAGCACGCTTGTGAAGTCCGGCGACTGCTCGTTGATCGAGAGCAGCTTCGTCACCATCACGTCGTCGAGCGACGCGACGAGCATCGGCTGCGCCATCACCTCCATCTCCTCGGCCGCGGTCGAAGTGCTCCGTGTCCGATCGGGCCGCCGGACGGGTGGAAGATCAGGTCGACGAGCGTCTCGCCGTGGTGCGCCTTCAGGAGCCAGCCCTCGGGCGGCCGCTCCGGCTTCATCCCCGCGTCGACGAGCGCCGCGAGCGCGCGCTCCGCGTCCTCCTCGCGGACGAAGAAGTCGACGTCGTGCTCGGTGGGCGGGCCGCCGCGCGCCCACGCGGCGAGCCCGCCGCCGAGCAGGTACGGGATCTCGGCGTCGCGCAGCGCCGCGGCCGCGACCTTCATGGCCTCGATCAGGTCGGGAAAGTTGTCGGGCGGCGTGTAGGGCACGACGACGCCGGTACCCGTTCCGCCGTTTGCAAAGCGTCTCGACCGTGGTAGACGCAGGACATGGCCGATCCGGTTCGCATTGCCGCCGCAGGCGACATCCACTGCTCAGAGCCGTTGCGCGAGCACATCACGAAGGCGTTCGCGGACGTCGCCGAGCGGGTCGACCTGATCCTGCTCGCAGGCGACCTGACCACGCACGGCGAGCCCGAGCAGGCTGCGGTGCTGGCGGATGCCTGCCGCGACCTGCGGATCCCGGTCGTCGCGGTCCTCGGCAACCACGACTACCACGCGAACCGCTGCGACGAGCTGACCTCGGTGCTCGCGGAGGCCGGGATCACGGTGCTCGGGCGCAGCTTCTCGGTGCACGAGGTGAACGGGCTCGAAGTCGGCGTCGCCGGGGCGAAGGGATTCGTCGGTGGGTTTCCCGGCGCCGAGCTGCCCGACTTCGGCGAGCCGCTCCTGCGCCAGGTCTATCGTGAGACGACGGACGAGGTCGCCGGCCTCGAGTCTGCGCTCGAGGCGATCTCGGGCTGCCACGTCCGCATCGTGCTGCTGCACTACGCGCCTGTTCCGGAGACCCTCGTGGGCGAGCCGGAGACGATCTGGGCCTTTCTCGGCTCCTCGCGGCTCGCCGCGCCGATCGGCGCGCACCGGCCCGACCTCGTCCTGCACGGCCATGCGCACCGCGGCTCGTTCGTGGGGGCGCTCGGCCCCGTGCCGGTCCGCAACGTCGCCGTCCACGTCACCGGCAAGGACTTCGAGCTCTTCGAGCTCTAGAGAGCGAGCTGGCTCGGCCGCGAAGCGGCCCGTTCAGGGGTCTTGCCGTGGGCATGGCTCGACCATGCCGACGCAGCTCTTGACGTCGCGCGAGCGCGGGCTCCGCCAGTGCTCGCTGCGGGCCGACTAGCGGAAGACGCGGTGCTTGCCGACGCCGGCAACGAGCTCGCCGGTGTGGATGTGATCGCCGTGCAGCTCGTAGGGGAGCGCGATGTCGACGGGGTCGTCGTCGCGGTGCTCGAGCTGAACGAGCGCGGCCTCGGCTTCGCCGCCTTCACCGGGCAGCGTGACGTTGGCGCACACCGCAGATGCGCGGATCTCGCCCCGGCCGGCCGCGGCCGCGAGGCTCTCGACGAGCTGGTCGACGATCTCCTGCGGCGTGGGCTCCTCGCCCTCGGGCTCCATGCCGACCATGCGCAGCTCGCCGCCCTCGTCGATCGCCGCCGCGAAGGGGTGGAAGTCGCCCTCGTCCTCGAGCCGCTCGACGGCGTGCGACGAGCAGGTGGTCGAGCAGCGCGTCGAGGTCGTCGCCGGGCGTCTGGTCGGGCTCGGTCGTCATCGCGTGCGCACCCTAGTAGGTCTCGAGCGACGCGCGGCGCCGTCCCTCGGCCTCGAAGAGGCGGAAGAGCCCGTAGGCCGCGACGGCGTAGACGACGCCGATCATGGCCTCCGTCGGCGACGAGCCCGCCGACGTCGCCGAGCGTCTCGCCCGCGACCACGCGGCGCGCCGCCTCGATCCCGTGCGTCAGCGGGAGCGACCGGCCGATCGCCTCCATCCAGCCGGGCAGGTCGGAGACGTCGACGTTGACGCCGCAGAAGAGCAGCATCAGGAAGTAGACGAGGTTGGCGGCGAAGAAGACGTCGCGGGCCCGCAGCCCGATCGAGCCGATCAGCATGCCGAGCGCGGTGCACGAGACGACGGTGACGATGACGACGAAGGCGAGCGCGGGCAGGACGGCCGTGTCCGGGCTGAAGTCGAGCAGCACCCACGCCGAGACGAAGCCGAACGCCGAGACCGACGAGCCCGTTGACGATGAACGGCAGCGCCGCGTCCGGCGAAGACCGCCAGCCGGTTCGCCGGGGTCGCGAGGAGCGGCGAGAGCGTCCCGAACTGCCGCTCGTTGGCGATCCCCATCACCATCCCGTAGATCCCGGCCATCGCGGAGACCTGCACCGCGTTCCCGACGATGAAGAAGTCGTCGTCCTGACTGCCGGCGTAGCGGCCGAGGTACGTGAAGAAGAGGATCTGGAAGAGCGGGCTGCCGAGCATCGTCGTCACGTACATGCCGGGGCTGATCCAGTTGAAGAGCGCGCGGTACGAGATGCGCCCGCCGACGAAGAAGACCCTGAGGGCGGGACTCACGTCAGCGACAGCGTCGCGCGCTGCCGCGCCAGCCGCTCGAAGTTCCGCATCAGCAGCGAGCCGAGCGCGAGGTAGATCGCGCCGAGGAGGACGCACATCGCGATCCCGGGCCAGACGCTCGCCGCCGAGCGCCGCGTTCCGCACCGCCTCCATGCCCCAGGTCGGCGCGAGCACCCAGGAGATCGGCTCGACCCAGCCGGGCAGGAGCGAGAGCGGCACGAGCAGGCCGGTGACGAGCCAGATCGGGTACTCGAGCAGGTTCGAGAAGGCGCTCGCGTGCCGGTAGAGGACGAACGTCGAGGCGAGCACGAGCCCGAGCAGGCCGAGGCTGAGGACGGTGACGGGCAGGGCGAGGGCGAACAGCCAGGGGTGCACGAAGTCGAGCGGCACGCCGAAGAAGACGCGGCCCCAGAAGAGCGTGGCGACGATCGAGTAGAGGCCGATCGAGGCGGTCGCGACGGTCAGGGGCAGCATCACCAGAGGAAGCGCGCGGGCGCGGCGACCAGCATCTCGAGCGTCCCCTGCCAGCGCTGCCACTGGATCGCGCCGCCCGAGCCGAAGAGCGTCGACGACCAGATGCCCATCAGCCCCGCGCCGAGCGCGACGTAGAGGAGCCCGCCGGAGCGGTTGCCCGCGTCGAACATGAAGAAGGCGATCGACGCGAAGATCACCGGCTGGACCACGGAGATCAGCACGAAGAAGAGCGAGTTCGTCAGGCTCTTCAGGTGGAAGAGCCAGCCGACCGCGAGCAACCGAACCATGTAGGAAATCTAGCTGCCGCCGTCCGCCGTCTTTCGGCCGCGAAGCGGCCCTTGAGGGATCTTGCGCGGTGAGCGTCCGCTTCGCGGATGCTCACCTTGCGCCGGCAAGAAGTACCTACGCTCGGTCGAGCGTTGCGTGCTGCCGGCCGACGACCTCCATGGCGCGGATGAGGCCGTAGCCCGCGGCTCCGTAGACGACACCGATCAGCGCCTCCGTGCCGATCAGGCCCCACACTCGTCCAGGGGGACGCCGTCGGCCAGCTGCCGCGCCGCCTCGATCCCGTGCGTGAACGGGAGCACCTCGGAGACGGCCTGCATCCAGCCCGGCAGGTCGTCGATCGGGACGTTCGCGCCCGTGAAGATCAGCAGCAGGCCGAAGATGATGTTCGAGAGCACCGCGGTCTCGCGGACGACGAGCCCGAGCCCGGCGTTGATCAGCCCGAGCCCGGTGCACGAGAAGGCGCTCACCGCGGTGACGAGCGCGATCGGCGCCCAGGCGCCCGCGGGCACGTCGATGCCCGACGATCGCCCCGCCGACGACGAGCGCGAACGCGGCGACGAAGAACCCGTTCGCGATCACGGGCAGCGCGCGGCCGAGGAAGAGCGGCAGCCGCGGGCGGGCGTGACGAGGATGTAGCCGAGCGTCTGCTGGTAGCGCTCGCCGGCGATCGGCTGCGTCATCGCGAAGAGGCACGGGATCGCCGCGTACTGGATCGCGTTCCCGATCACGTAGAACTCGTCCGACTCGAGCTGCGCCGAGCGGCCGATGTAGACGAAGAGCAGGATCTGGAAGATCGGCGCGACGAGCAGGCTCGGGATGAAGATCCACGGTGAGAGGAAGCCGAAGAGCGCGCGGTAGCTCATCAGCCCGCCGATGAAGAAGATCCGTGCCGACGTCACGTCAGCGCCAGCGTCGCCTTCGAGCGCGCGGCGTGCGAGAGCACGCGGTCGAGGAGGAGGACGCCGATCGCCGACGTAGCCGGCGCCGAGGGCGAGCGCACATCGCGATGTCCGGCCAGCGGGAGCCGCCGAGCGCGGCACTCGCGGATGGCGTTGATGCCCCAGGTCGGGGCGAGCACCCACGAGATCGGCCGCACCCAGTCCGGGAAGAGCGTGAGCGGCACGAGGAAGCCGCAGACGAGCCAGACGGGGTACTCGAGCATGTTGCCGAGCGCCCACGCCGGGCGGTAGCGGACGAACGCGACGGCCAGCAGGAAGCCGAGCGCGCCGATCGAGATCGACCGTGGCGGGGATCGCGAGCACGAACGCGAGCGGGTGCTCGATCGTCAGCTCGATCCCGAAGACGAGCCAGCCCCAGAGCAGCGTGCGCGACCATGCTGTAGATCCCGATCGTCGCCATCGCGATCGTCACCGGCAGCAGGACGAGCGCGAAGTTCGCCGGTGCGAGCGACGAGCAGCTCGAGCGTGCCGTGCCAGCGCTCGCGCTGCAGCGAGGCGCCGGCCGCCGTGCTCGTCGCCGCCCAGATGCCCATCACCGCGGCGCCGAGCGACGCGTACAGGAGCGGCGTCGGATCGCCGCCCGCCTGGAACATGAAGAACGCGACGGTCGCGAAGAAGAGCGGGTAGAGCACGCCGAGGAGCCCGTTGAACGGGTCGAGCGCGAGAGCATCTTCAGGTGGACGAGCCAGCCGAGCGCGAGCAGCCGGAGCGTCCTCACGCAGCGGTGACGAGCGCGACGTACGCGTCCTCGAGCGTCGGCTCGCGCGAGGAGACGCGGCCGATCGAGGCGCCGTTCAGCTGCGAGAGGATCGCGTGCGTCAGCTCCAGGCCCGGGGCCGTCTGCACGACCAGGAGCTGCGCCTGCTCGCGGTCCTCGAGCGTCACCGTGCGGACGCCGTCGAGTGCGCGCAGGCGCTCGACCGATCCGTCCTCGACGCCGTAGACCTCGACCTCGACGACGCTGCCCGTCGGCGACGCCCGCCTTCAGCTCGCGCGGCGTGCCCTGCGCCGACGATCTCGCCGTTCGCGATCACCGCGATCCGGTCGCAGAGCGCGTCGGCCTCGAACATGTAGTGCGTCGTCAGCAGCACGGTCTTGCCCGCTGCGACGAGCGAGGCGATCGTCGCGCGCAGCTCGCGCGCGCCGACCGGGTCGACGCCGATCGTCGGCTCGTCGAGGAAGACGACGGGCGGATCGTGCAGGAGCCCGCGCGCGATGTGCAGCCGCTGGCGCATGCCGCGCGAGTAGCCCTCGACGCGCTCCTTCTCGCGGCCGGTGAGCCCGACGAGCTCGAGCAGCTCGTCGATGCGGGCCTCTGCTGGCCACGTGGCTCGACGCCGTAGAGCTCGGCGAAGTAGCGGAGGTTGTCGAGCGCGGAGAGGCGCTCGTAGAGGCCGCGGTCGCCGCCGAAGACGTAGCCGATGTGCTTCCGCACCCAGCGGGCGTCGTCGACGACGTCGTGGCCGAGCACGCGCGCCGAGCCCGAGGTGGGGATCAGCAGCGTGATCAGCATCTTGATCGTCGTCGTCTTGCCGGCGCCGTTCGGGCCGAGCAGGCCGAAGAGCTCGCCCTCGGCGATCTCGAAGCTGACGCCGCGCACCGCCTCGACCTCGAGCGAGCGCCGCCGGATAGTGCCGGTGGTGGTCTTGTAGGTGCGGCGGAGGTCGATTGCCTCGACGACGTTCACGCGTCGAGTCTAGTCAGGCGGTGCGGCTGTGTTTGACATGACAGTCGGGACGCGGTTCGATTGGTGTATGCGGCACCGATTCGTGGTCGCCGAGGCCGACGTCGACGGACGGCAAGCCGAGGGCGACACCGTGCTCGAGAAGACGACGATGGACCGGTCGTCGGGGTCCGAGCTGCTCGAGCAGCGGATCCTCCGCTTCGCGCCCGGTCGCTCGCTCGAGCGCGGGGAGGAGGGTCGCGACGAGCTGCTCTACGTCGTCTCGGGCTCGGGCACGCTCGAGGTGGACGGGCAGCCCCATCGGCTCGAGCCCGACACCGGCGCGTACGTCCGTTCCGGGGAGCGTTGGTCGGTGGAGCACGACGGCGCGGACGAGCTGCTCATGGTCGCCGTCGCCGTGCCCGCCGAGGCGGACACGCCGGAGGACCGTCGGGTTGTCGTCCGCTTCGACGAGCAGCCCGAGCTCCGCGCCGACGACAAGCGCACGTTTCGGTATCTCGTCAACCAGGACGCGGGGTGTGTCGACGCGACCCAGTTCGTCGGGGTCGTGCAGCCGTGCCGTGCTCCCGACCACAGCCACACCTACGACGAGGTCGGCTACATCGTCGAGGGCACCGGCTTCGCTCACGTGGCCGGCGAGTCGTACCCGCTCGGGGCCGGCTCGTGCTTCCATCTGCCGCCGGAGCAGGTTCATTGCATCGAGAACGCAGGGCCGGGCGTGATGCGCATCCTCGGGGTTTTCCACCCGTCCGGTGATCCGGCTTCTCGGGCCTATCAGGACACGGATGACAACACTGTCGCGATCCGAGCGTCCTAGTACGAGTACATCCAACAGGAGGGCATGGAATGCAAGGAATCACCAGAAAGTCTGTCGGCGCGCTCGCCGTGCTCGGCATCCTCTCGCTCGCGGTCGTCGCGTCCGCGTTCGCACGCCCCGACGGCTCCGCAGCCGTCGCGGCTCCGAGTGCGGGCTGCGACAACGCCAAGATCGGGTTCATGGGCCCGATCACGGGCGACGCCGCGTTCATCGGCAAGGAGCAGCTCGGTTTCGCCAAGTACGCGATCCGCAAGCTCGGCAAGGGCAATGTCTCCCTCGTCGAAGGCGACACCCAGCTCGATCCAGCCCAGGCCTCGACAGTCGGAGCGCGGTTCCAGTCGAACAAGGACATCCTCGCGGTCGTCGGCCCCGCCGGCAGCCAGGAGGTGCAAGCCGTCGCACCGGTCTTCAGGAAGTCGGCGGCGATGCCGTTCGTCTCCGGGTCGGCCACGGCCACCACGCTCACGAACGGCTCGATTCCGACCTTCTCCCGCGTGGTGCCGAACGACTCGGTGCAGTCGCCGACGATCGCGCGCTACATCCGGCAGGTCCTGAAGTCGAAGAGCGTCTTCATCGTCGACGACCAGACGTCGTACTCGCGGCCGCTGGCGAACGGCGTGCAGGCAAACCTGCGGGCGGGCGGCGTGAAGGTGTCCCGTCAGTCCGTGGGACAGAAGGTGACCGACTTCTCGGCGCTCGTCTCGAAGATCGGCGACGACGTGACCGTGGTCTTCCTCCCCTGGCAGATCGCTGCGAACGGCCAGATCTTCGGCCAGCAGATGAAGGAGCAGGGTAAGAAGGCCATCATCTTCGGCTCGGACGGGCTCGACTCGGGCGACTTCAAGATCCAGGGGTCGTATGTGTCGGCCTTCGCACCCGACATCCGTGGGATCAGGGGCAACGCTGCCTTCATCCGCGGCTACGGCGCGAAGTTCGTCTCGAACTTCGGCCCGCCCATCTACGTGGCCACGCAGGCCACGATCCTCGCGATCCAGAAGGCGTGCGCAGACGACAACGCCACTCGGGCCGAGGTGCAGAAGAACCTGAGGGCGACCTTGATCCCGAAGACCGTCCTCGGCGGCAATCTGCAGTTCACGAGGCGCGGTGACGTGAAGGGCTCGAAGTTCTACATCTTCAAGCTCGGCCCCGGCGGGAAGAAAGTCCTGGTCGGCTAGCTCGATCCCCGAACCACGTTCTGCTGCTGCGGCCGCCCCTTCCCGGGCGGCCGCAGTCGCTAGGACGGGCCGTGGCGCGGGCATGGGTCGAGCAAGCGCGCTTTCAACGAAAGGGGTCCTCCCATGAAGAGAGCTCTACTCCTCGTCCTGGTGCTCGCACTCGGCCTGCTCGCCGCCGGCTGCGGCGGCGATGACGACGACGAGGCCGGCGATGCCACGACGGAGGCGACGACCGACACGGGCGGCGGGGGCGCGGCCGCGGACTGTTCCGGCGAGATCGGGGTGATGGCGCCGATCACGGGCGACGCCGGCTCGATCGGCACCGAGCAGCTGAACTGGGCCAAGTTTGCCGTGGACAGCTTCAACGACGAGAACGGCACGGATTTCACCCTCGTCGAGGGCGATACCCAGCTCGATCCGGCGCAGGCGTCCACGGTCGGCCAGCGCTTCGCCTCGAACGACGACATCCTCGCCGTCGTCGGTCCCGCCGGCAGCCAGGAGATCGAGGCGGTGGGGCCGATCTTCACCGGCGAGGACCTGGTGTTCGTGTCAGGGTCCGCGACCGCGACGTCGCTCACCGACGGCCGCTTCGACTCGTTCTTCCGCGTCGTCCCGAACGACGACGCGCAGGCACCCACGGCGGCCGCGTACATCGCGGACGAACTGGACGCGGCCAACGTTGTGATCATCGACGACCAGACCTCTTACAGCCGCCCGCTCGCGGACGGCGTGCAGGAGGCGCTCGAGGAGGCCGACGTGACGGTCTCGCGCGAATCGGTGAACCAGGACACGACCGACTTCTCCTCGCTCGTCAGCGGCGTCGGCGACGACGTGGACGTGGTCTTCCTGCCGTGGCAGATCGCAGCGAACGCCCAGATCTTCGGCCAGCAGCTGAAGGAGCAGGGCAAGGACGCGGTCATCTTCGGCTCGGACGGGCTCTTCTCGCCCGACGACTTCACGATCGACGGCTCGTTCGTGTCCTCGTTCGCTCCGGACATCACGAACATCGAGTCGAGCGCGCGATCTCGTCGAGGCGTTCACGGCCGAGTACGGCGACTTCGGCACGTTCGGCCCGCCGACCTACGCGGCCGCGAACGTGATCCTGACGGCGATGAACGACCTCTGCGGTGAGGGCGAAGAGCTCACGCGCGAGGCGATCGTCGAGCAGGTCGGCGAGACGTCGATCGACGACTCGATCCTGGGCGGCAGCCTCGCCTTCGACGAGAACGGCGATCCCGAGGGCGCGGAGTTCTACATCTTCACGATCGAGGGCGGCGAATACACGCTCGTTAATTAGCGCAGGGGAGGGGCATCCGCGGCCGCGGATGCCCCTCCCGCGCGAAGACCCCTGAAGGGGCGGCTCCGCCGCCTCCAGCCCGCAGAACTTGCCTGCGTGGGGGCGACGCTGCTCCCGGATTCTGAGATTGTTTCCCCGTGGACGTCGACTTCTTCGTGCAGCAGGTCGTCAACGGGCTCACGCTCGGATGCGTCTACGCGCTGATCGCGCTCGGCTACACGATGGTCTACGGGATCCTCAAGCTGCTGAACTTCGCGCACGGCGAGGTCTTCATGATGGGCGCCTTCGTCGGCTACGGGGTCCTGACGCTGTTCGGCGGGCCGCTCGCGCTCACGGTGCCGCGTCGTGCTGCTGATCATGCTCATGCTCGCCGGCGGCGATGGTCGGCTGCGGGCTTTCTCGGCGTCCTGATCGAGCGCTTCGCCTACCGCCCGCTGCGCAACGCGCCGCGGATCGCGCCGCTGATCTCGGCGCTCGGCGTCTCGTTCTTCCTCCAGAACGTCGGCGCTGCTCCTCTTCGGCGCCGACTTCCGCACGTACGACACCTCGACCTCATCGACCTCGCGAACGGCATCCACTGGGGGCCGCTGCACATCTCGGTCGTGCGGATCCTCGTCGATCGCTGCCTCGTTCGCGCTGATGATCGCGCTGACGCTGCTCGTCGCGCAAGACGCGCCTCGGCAAGGCGATGCGCGCGACGGCCTTCGACCGCGAGGCCGCTGCGATGATGGGCATCGACGTCGACCGGGTGATCGTCTCCACCTTCTTCATCGGCTCCGCGCTGGCGGGCGCCGCCGGCGTCATGGTCGGGCTCGTCTTCGGCCAGATCTACCACTTGATGGGCTTCATCGCCGGCCTGAAGGGCTTCACCGCCGCGGTCGTCGGCGGCATCGGCTCGATCCCCGGCGCGATGCTCGGCGGCCTGCTGATCGGCCTCGCCGAGGCGTTCACCGCCGGCTACTTCTCGTCGACGTTCCAGGACTCTATCGTCTTCTCGATCCTGATCGTCGTCATGCTCGTGCGGCCGACCGGGCTGCTCGGCGGAGGGACATCCAGAAGGTCTGATGCGAGCGCGAGGACAATCGGAGCACCGGAGGTCCCGAGCCGGAGACCGGCCCGCGGATCGGCGCCGACGAGTGGGTCGCGCGCGGCGAGGGCGAGCGGACGCGCGCTGCGCTGCCGGCTGGACCGCGCCGATCGTGCGCGCGTTCGACCGGCTGCCGCCGGTCGGGCGCGCCTGGCGCTCGTCGTCGGGCTGACGGCGCTCGCTGCCGTTCGTGACCGACAACGACTACATCATCCGCAGGTCGCGGTCGACACGCTCCTCTTCATGCTGCTCGGCGCTCGGCCTGAACATCGCCGTCGGCTAGGCCGGCCTGCTCGACCTCGGCTACGTCGCCTTCTTCGGCTTCGGCGCCTACGTCTTCGCGATCCTCTCCTCCGAGCAGTTCGGCCTCCACTGGCCGACCGAGCTGGCGATCGTCGGTCGTGGTCGTCGCATCGGCGCTGCTCGGCTTCCTGCTCGGCCTGCCCTCGCGGCGGCTGATCGGCGACTACCTCGCGATCGTGACGCTCTTCTTCGCGCAGATCTTCGTCGTCCTGACCACGAACGCCGACCGGATCACGCTGCCCTGGAACGACTCGCCCACCGACTTCACCGGCGGCCCGAACGGGATCGCCGACCTCGACCCGTTCGAACATCTTCGGGTATCGAGTTCGGCTCGCACGACGAGCTATCTCGCTCGCGCTCGGCCGTCGTTCGCGCTCGTGTTCACCGGCGCTCCACCTGCTGAACGAATCGCGCACCGGCCGCGCCTGGCGGGCGCTGCGCGAGGATTCGCTCGCCGCCGAGCTGATGAGCATGCCCGGTCAACCGGCTGAAGCTGCTCGCGTTCGTGTTCGGCGCCGCCATCGGCGGGCTCACCGGGACGATCTTCGCCGCCGATCCAGCTGCGGCGTCTTCCCGCCGAACTTCGACCTGCCGCTGCTGATCACGATCTACGCGATGGTGATCCTCGGCGGCGCCGGCAGCCTGCCGGGCGTCGTCGCTCGGCGCGGTCGTGATCAACGTCTCGCTCGAGCTCCTGCGCGACCCCGCCAACGCGCGCTGGCTCTTCTACGGCGCGATCCTGCTCGGCCTGATCGCGTTCATGCGGCCCTGGGCGCTGGCGGCGGTCGCTGCGGCGGGACGGTCGCTCTTCGGCGTCGTCGCCTACCAGCTGGTGGACGCGATCCGGCCTGCCTGGGACGTCGCGGCACGATCGAGGGCGGCAGGTTCGCCGACCTGCTGGACGGCTGGGTCGTGCTCCCGACCGACTCGACCCGGCTCGGCAACATCGGCTTCGTCGCTCCTGATCGCCGCGCGTGCTCGTGCTCACGCAGATACGCGGGCCGGTGCGAACCGTCGCTGCTCGTGCCGACGCTCTACCTGGCCGCGTTCGTCTGGGAGAACCGTGCTCGTCGCCGAGCCGAGCGTGACGCGCGATCCTCCTGCTCGGCGCGCTGCTGGTCGCGCTGATGACCGCGCGCCCGCAGGGCCTGCTCGGAACCCCGCGGGTGGAGATCGTCTGATGGCCGGCATGGCTCGACGGAGCCGCGCGCCTGCTCGAGCTGAAGCGGTCTCGAAGGCGTTCGGCGGCCTGCAGGTGATCGACGAGCTCGACCTGCACGTCGACGAGGGCGAGATCGTCAGCGTGATCGGGCCGAACGGGGCCGGCAAGACCACGCTGTTCAACCTCGTCACGGGCGTCTACCGGCCCGACGAGGGCGACATCCTGCTCGACGGCCGAGTCGCTCGTCGGCCTGGCGCCGCACAGATCACGCCGCCGCGGCATCGCGCGGACGTTCCAGACGCTGCGGCTGTTCCTGAACATGACGGTGAAGGAGAACGTGATGGCCGCCGCGTACGGCCACACGCAAGGCGCGCGTGTGCGCAGTCGATCCTGCGCACGCCCGCGGCGCGGCGCGAGGAGCGCGAGATCCACGCGCTCGCCGAGGAGAAGCTCGGCTTCTTCGGCCAGCGGCTGATGGGCTACCGCTGGAACCAGCCGGCGTACTCGCTCTCGTACGCGAACCGGCGCCGGCTCGAGATCGCGCGCGCGACGGCGACGAACCCGCGCATCCTCCTGCTCGACGAGCCGGCCGCCGGGATGAACCCGTACGAGACGCACGAGATCACCGAGCCTGATCGAGCAGCTGCGCTCGGAGGGCGGCTACACGATCCTCGTGATCGAGCACGACATGCACGTCGTCGAGGGCATCTCCGACCGCGTCGTCGCGCTCGACCACGGCGTCAAGATCGCCGAGGGCACGTTCGAGCGTCGCGACCTACGCCGCGCGTGGTCGAGGCGTATCTCGGCACCAAGGCGGCGGCGACGAAATGAGCGCGACCCCGGCCCCGCGCCCCTGCTCGAGCTCGACTCGATCGACACCTACTACGGGCAGATCCACATCCTCCAGGACGTGAACCTGCAGGTCGGCGCGGGCGAGCTCGTCTGCCTGCTCGGCGGCAACGCGTCGGGGAAGTCGACGACGCTGAAGACGATCCTCGGCATCGTCCGCGCCGCGAAACGGGGTCGTCCGCTTCGGCGGCGAGGACGTGACCGGGCGGCCGACGGCGCACCGGATCGCGCGCGGGCTCGCGATCGTGCCCGAGAACCGGCGCGTGTTCGCGCCGATGACCGTGCTCGAGAACCTCGAGATGGGCGCCTACCTGCGCCGCGCGCCGACCTGAAGGAGGAGTTCGAGCGGGTCTACACGCTCTTCCCGCTGCTCTACGAGCGGCGCAAGCAGCTGGCCGGCACGCTGTCGGGCGGCGAGCAGCAGATGCTCGCGATGGGGCGGGCGCTGATGTCGAAGCCGAAGCTGCTGCTGATGGACGAGCCCTCGATGGGGCTCGCGCCGATCCTCGTCGAGCGCAGCTTCGAGATCATCAAGCAGGTGAACGAGTCGGGCGTCGCGATGCTCGTCGTCGAGCAGAACGCGAACGTCTCGCTCTCGATCGCCGACCGCGGCTACGTGCTCTCGACCGGCCGCGTCGTGCTCGAGGGCAAGGCGGCCGCCCTGCTCGAGAACGAGGATCTGCGCAAGGCCTACCTTGGCCGGTGAGCTCGCGCTCCTGGCCGGCTGCGCCTCCCGGCCGGCGGAGCCGGCCTCCGGCGCAGCCTCGCGGCGCTCGCGGCGCTCCAGCCGGCGGCCCGTACTCCGTACTGTTCCACCGGCCTACGCACCGCGAGCGCCGCGCCAGGAACGCGAGGCACGTGGTCGAGCTAGGACAAGCTCTTCGGGAGCGCTTCCCGGTCTTCCGGCACAAGGTCTACGTCAACTCCTGCTCGCAGGGTGCGCTCTCGGACGCGGTTCGCGCGGCCTACGAGGAGTACCTCGACGGCTGGGACGCGAACGGGGCCGAGTGGGGGTTCTGGGTCGAGCGCGCGGAGACGATCGCGCAGCCGCTTCGGCAGCCTGATCGGCGCCGAGCCCGACGAGATCGCGATCCAGACGTCGGTGTCCGCCGCGGTGAGCGCCTTCGTCAGCGGCGTCGACTTCGGCGGCGAGCGAAACCGGATCGTGATCTCCGAGAACGAGTTCCCGACGATCGGCCAGATCGCGCACGCACAGGAGCTGCGCGGCGCCGAGGTCGTGCAGGTCGGTCCGGAGCCCGAGGCGTACGCCGCCGCCGTCGACGAGCGGACGGCGCTCGTCTGCTCGACGTTCGTCTCCTACCGAACGGGGCGCGTCCACGAGGTGGAGGAGATCTACGGGATCGCCCGCGAGCACGGCGCGCTGATGCTCGTCGACGCCTACCAGGGCGTCGGCGCTCTGCCGCTCCGGGCGAACGAGGTGGGCGACGTCGTCGTCGGCGGCACGGTCAAGTACCTGCTCGCCTCCGCGGGGCTCGCGTACATGTACGTCGGCCGCCACATCCTCGAGCCGCGTGCCGACGCAGACCGGCTGGTTCGCGGACGAGAACATCTTCGAGATGCAGATCGAGCGGCTACCGGCCGCACGCGTCTGCGCGCCGCTACGACGCCGGCACGCCGCCGGTCCCGAACATCTACGGCGGCCTCGCCGGTCTCGGGCTGATCCTCGAGGCCGGCGTGCCGGAGATCCAGCGCCATGTCGCCGGCCTCGTCGAGCGGCTCCTCGCCGGGCTCGACGAGCTGGGCGCCTCGGTCGCAGCGCCGCCGCGCGGCCCGCTCGTCTGCGTCCGCTCCACCGACGCGCCGGCTCTCGTCGACGCGCTCGCGGCCGAGGACATCGTCGCGTCCGAGCGCGACTCCAACCTGCGCGTCTCGCTCCACCTCTACAACAACGAGGACGACATCGACGCCGTCCTCGCCGCGCTGGCGCGGCACCCCCAGCTGCTCGCCTAACCCTCCTGAGCCGGATCGCCGGCGGCCAGGACGTCGCGCGCCCAGTCGCGTCGCTTCCAGTCGGGCACGGGCGGCTCGCAGGCAGCCCGCGGCACGAAGCGCGAGCGCTCCACGAGCTCCAGCTTGTGGATGTAGCGCGGGCAGTTGGGAAAGACGTGCGTCGCGCGCACGCGCACGACGAACTGCGCCCGCTCGTACTCGCCGACGAGCGGGTCGTCCGCGTCGATCGAGGCGATCCCGTTCAGGCGCAGCCGGCTCGGGCGCTCGAAGTCGACGAAGAGCAGCCCGACGTGCGGGTTCGCGACCACGTTCCCCATCGAGAGGAACATGCCGTTCCCGTCGTAGCAGGGGAAGGCGATCGTGCTGTCGTCGAGGACGCGGACGAAGCCCGGGTCCCCGCCCTTGTACGAGCACTGGGGGAAGCCGTGCTCGTCCGCGGTCGCGAGGAAGAACATGTCGCGCGCCTCGATGAACGCCCGGTCGTCGGCGTCGATCGTCGCGGAGACGAGGCGCTCCTCGATCCGGTCGGCCAGCCGGCGCGTGTCGAATCGGTCCTGCCAGCTCCGGTTGCCGTCGTGGTAGACGGACATGGGCTGCATGATGCGCGGGATGAAGCCGCCTGTCCATGTGTCGGCCCCCGTCCCGACCCGCGTGCTCGACGAGCTGGAACGGGATTTCGAGCTCCTCGACGGGCCGGAGGGAGCCGCGGGTCTCGTGGCGATCCCGAGCGTGCGCGTCGACCGCGACCTGCTCGATCGAGCCGGTCCAGGACTTCGCGTCGTCGCGAACTACGCCGTCGGTCTCGACAACATCGACCTCGACGCCGCGCGCGAGCGCGGGATCGTGGTGACGAACACGCCCGACGTGCTCACGCGCGCGACCGCCGAGCACACGCTCGCGCTGCTCCTCGCGCTCGTCCGCCGGGTCGCCGAGGGCGACCGCCTCCTCCGCCGGCGCGAGCAGTGGCGGCTGCAGCCGACGTTCATGCTCGGGCACGGGCTCGAAGGCCGGTCGCTCGGCATCGTCGGCGCGGGCCGGATCGGCCGCGAGGTCGCCCGGCTGGCGGAGGCGCTCGGCATGCAGGTGCTCACGGCGAGGCGGGGCGAGCCGCTCGACGACGTGCTCCGGGCGGACGCCGTCACCCTGCACTGCCCGCTGACCGACGAGACGCGCCACCTGATCCGAGCGGAGACGCTCGCGCAGATGAAGCCCGAGGCCGTGCTCGTGAACACGTCGCGCGGGCCGGTCGTGGACGAGGCGGCGCTGGTGCAGGCGCTCCGCGACGGGACGATCGCCGGCGCCGCGCTCGACGTGTTCGAGGACGAGCCGCGCGTGCACCCGGGCCTGCTCGAGCTGGAGAACGTCGTCCTGACCCCGCACATCGCCAGTGCGACGCAGGAAGCGCGCGAGGCCATGGGCCTGCTCTGCGTCGAGGCCCTTCGGGCGGTCCTGCTCGAGGGGACGCGACCGCGGAACGCCGTCTGAGCGCGCGGCCGCGCTCCCGCCTGGGTAGTCTCCCGCCGCGTGGCAGCCTCCGACGAGATCTTCACTGCGATCGACGCCGGGGACGACGAGGGCGTCAGGGAGCTGGTCGACCAGCGGCCGGAGCTCGCGGCCGCACACGACGCCGCCGGTCTCTCCGCCGTGTTGCGGGCCGCCTACGCCGGCAAGCAGGAGCTCGTCCAGGTCCTGCTCGAAGCGAACCCGGCGCTCGACGTCTTCGACGCGGCGGCCGTGGGCAGGACACGCGGGCTCGAGGAGTTGCTGGCTCCAGACACGGAGCTGGTGCGCTCGTGGTCGCCCGACGGGTTCACCCCGCTCCATCTCGCGGCGTTCTTCGGCCAGGAGGATGCCGCTCGCCTCCTGCTCGAGCACGGTGCTGACGCAAACGTCGTTGCCCGCCACGAGAGCCTGAAGGTGACGCCGCTGCACAGCGCCGCCGCGGGTTCGCACTCGAGCATCGTCAGGCTGCTGCTGGAAGCCGGCGCCGATCCCAATGCGCGTCAGGAAGGCGGGTACACGCCTCTCCACGCGGCCGCGCAGAACGGGGACCGGGAGAGCGCGGAGGCGCTGCTCAACGCCGGCGCCGACGCGGCCGCAACGACCGAAGCGGGCCAGACCGCAGCCGATCTCGCTGCAGCGGCCGGGCACGACGACCTCGCCGATTTCGTCAGCCCTACGCCCATGCGCTAGGGTCCACCGCGTGCTTCGGATCTCGGCAGTCCTGGCAACGCTGCTTCTGGCGTTCGCCGGATGCGGCGGCGACGACGACGGCGACAACGGCGGGGATGCCGCGCCGAGCGACCGCACCGTCACGATCGGCTCCAAGAACTTCACCGAGGCGATCATCCTCGGCGAGCTGTACAGGCAGGCGCTCGAGGCCAAGGGCTACACCGTCGAGCTGAAGAGCTCGATCGGCTCGACCGAGATCATCGATCGCGCGCTCACGAGCGGCGAGATCGACATGTACCCCGAGTACACCGGCACGATGCTGACGGTGGTCTTCGGCAACGACGAGCCGCAGGAGAGCGCCGAGGAGACCTACGACACTGCCAACGAGCTGTACGAGGAGAAGGGCTTCACGCTCTTCGACATGACGCCGTTCTCCGACTCCGACGCCCTCGCCGTGACGTCCGCGTACGCCGAGGAGAACGGGCTCGAGTCGATCGGCGACCTCAGCGAGCTGGGCCAGTTCAAGCTGGGCGGCCAGCCCGAGTTCGAGACGCGCCTGCAGGGCCTCGTCGGCGTCAAGGAGAAGTACGGGATCGAGACCGTCACCTTCGTCCCGTTCACCGGGATCAGCCCGTACGAGGCGCTCGACCAGGGTGCGGTCGACGTCGCAGCGATCTTCTCGACCGACCCGCCGCTCGCATCGGGCGACTACGTCGTGCTCGACGACCCCGAGGCGAACTTCGGCTTCCAGAACGTCGCTCCCGTTGTGAACCAGGAGCTGGCGGACGAGCTCGGCGACGACTTCCGCAGCGCCATCGACGCGGTCAGCGAGAAGCTGACCGAGGACGCGATCATCGCCATGAACTCCGCGGTCGCGATCGACCAGCGGCCGGCGGACGAGGTCGCGCGCGAGTTCCTCGAGGCGAACGGCCTGCTGGAGGGCTAGACCGCAGCCTCTTCGAGGCTGAGCTGGCGATAGTCCGAGAGGCCCGAGACGCCGACGCCTACGAGCCGTAGCGCTCCGGGCCGGTCGCGCAGCCCGCGGTCGAGCAGCGCGCACGCGAGCTCGCCGATGCGAGCGGCGTCGTCGATCGCGACGTCGAGGCTCGTCGAGCGGCTGCGGATCGAGAAGTCCGCATAGCGCAGCTTGGTCGTGACCGTGCGTGCGGAGAGGCCGCTACGGGCGAGGTGCTCGCCCACCTGGTCCGCCATCCGGCGCAGCTCCGCATGCAGGAGCACGCGGTCGTGCAGGTCGCGCTCGAACGTCTCCTCGACCGAGATCGAGATCCGATCCGACGTGGTCTCGAGCCTGCGCGGGTCGATTCCGAGTGCGCGGTCGCGGAGCATGCGGCCGACCTGGCCTGGGAGGAGGGCGCGCAGGTCGAGATCGGAGAGCGCCGCGAGCGCGCCGATCGTCGTCACCCCGGCCGCGCGCAGCCGCTCCTCGGCCCGTGGCCCCACGCCGGGGAGCGCGCGCACCGCAAAGGGTGCGAGAAACGACGCCTCCGTCCCCGCGGGGACCACCGTGATCCCGCCCGGCTTGCGCCGGTCTGAAGCGATCTTCGCCACGACCTTCGACGGCGCCACCCCCAGGGAGCACGAGAGGCGCGTCGCGGCGCGCACCGATGTCTGCACCGCCTCGGCCACGGCGCGGGCGCGGCCGAAGTCCGCCGCGAGCCCGGCGAAGTCGAGGTATCCCTCGTCGAGCCCGGTTCGCTCGACGGTCGGCACGACCTCGCGGATCGCCGTCCAGACGGAGGCCGAGTACTCGCGGTAGAGGGCGTGGCGTGGTCGCACGAAGACGGCCTGCGGGCAACGGCGCAGCGCCTCGGCGCAGCTCATCGCGGAGTGGATGCCGAAGCCGCGCGCGACGTAGTTGGCCGTCGCGACGACGCCACGGCTGCGCGGATCGCCGCCCACGACGAGTGGACGGGTGCGGAGCTCCGGCTGCTCGAGCTCCTCGACGGCGGCGTAGAACGCGTCGAGATCCAGATGGGCGAGCACGGGCATCCCCCAAGGCTACGGAGTGAGCATGATGGGGCGGTCATGGACGCTCCGGCCCTGCCTCCGCCCGCTCTCGTCGCACCCGCCCCGCGCGAGGTCTCCTTCGGGCTCGTGGCGGGCACGGCGCCGGCGGGAACGCGGCGCGTGATCGTCCGCGTCGGCGAGCAGGTGCTGGCCGACCTGCCGCTCCGAGGGCAGCGCTTCTCCATGCGCGTCGAGCTGCCACGGCGCGAGGCCGCGGTGCGCGTCACTGCAGTGACCGCGGCCGGGCGCCGCTCGTCGAGCATCGTGTCGAACGTCGTCGGCTTGCCCGCCTCGGCCGCTCCACGGGCCGCCGCGCCGCGGCTCCACGCGGGTCTCGGCCTCAGCGTACGGGCGTTGACGCGGGCGTTTCCGGGAACGAGCGCGGTCTACGTGGAGGACCTCGCCAGCGGCTACGGCGCAGCGTGGAACGCGCGAGCTCGCTTCCCCGCGGCCTCAACGCTCAAGCTTGCAATCGCCGTCGCCGTTCTGCGCGCCGAGCAGGGAACGCCGGCGCCCGGCGGGGGGACGGCCTCGTTGCTGCACGCGATGCTCGTGCGCTCCGACAACGAGGCTGCGAACCGGCTGCTCGCGCGGATCGGCGGCTCGTGGCGGGTCGAGGAGCTCCTGCGCACGCTCGAGCTCCGCGACTCGCTCATGTACGGCGGCTACGAGGTCGAGGAGGTGCGGCGGCCGGCCGCCAGGGCGCCGATCCCGATCCGGGTCGACAGCCAGCCGAGCTTCGGTGTCGGCAAGTACACGAGCGCGTGGGATCTCGCCCGGCTCGCCCGCGCCGTCTACCTCGCTGCGGCCGGCCGTGGGCCGCTCCCCCAGCTCGGAGTGACGGCAGCGGAGGCCAGGCATCTGCTGTGGCTGCTCGCCCACGTCGGCGACGGCTCCAAGCTCGGCCGCTTCCTCGGCAGCTCCGCCACGCTCCTGCACAAGGCCGGCTGGCTCGGGACGGCCCGGCACGACAACGGCCTCGTCGTCTGGAACGGCGGAGTCTTCGTGGCGGCCGTCCTGACGTGGAACGCGGGCGGCGTCGGATCGGCGGCCGATGTGCTGGCGGGACGCGTGGCGCACACGGCGCGCGACGTCTTCCGCGAGCTGGGCTGAGGACTATTCCGCAGTCGCGCGCGCGTCGGCGGCGTTGCAGGCGCCGATTCCCTGTTTCTTGAGAGCTGGTAAGCCGCGAAGCGGCCCTTCAGGGGTCTTGCCGTGGGCATGTCTTGGACATGCGCACGCAGTTCTTGACTTCCCGCAGCTAGTACGGATTCGGGACCGAGACCCAGAGCACGCGGAGCGTCTCGGTCTCGGAGGCGTTGCGCCAGGTGTGCGGCTTCGTCAGCTGGTAGGTGAGCGCGTCGCCGGTCTCGAGCAGATGCGTCTCCTCCGAGACTCTCAACTCCAGCGTGCCCGCGAGCACGTAGACGAACTCGACCTCGCCCGGCAGGGAGTTGAGCTCGTCGCCGGCGCCGGCTCCGGGCGCGATCTCCGACTCGATCGCCTGGAAGCGGGGCTCCTCGTGGGAGGAGAGCAGGTAGTTCTGCGTCGGGTAGCGTCCTTCCGCCGCGGGCCGCTCGCCCCGGCGCACGAGGGCGGGCTCGGGCTCGTGCTCGAAGATGTGGCTCAGCCGCACCCCGAGCGCGTCGCAGATGCGCGCGATGGACGAGAGCGACGGCGCGGTGCGATCCCGCTCCAGCTGGCTGATGAACCCCTTGGTCAGTCCCGTCGCCGCCGCCAGCTGCTCGATCGTCAGGCCGCGTTCGCGCCGCAACGAGCGCACGCGCGCGCCCACTTTGGGCGTCTCGTTCCTGGCCGCCAGTGGGGTCGCGCGGGGCACCCCACGATCATACGCAGGTTTAGCCCGAAAAAGACGCGTGCCGGCGGGAATAGCGGTATCCTTTTTGTAGTTGATACCGGGTAGACCTACAGAAGGAGCATTGCCCGTGAGCAAGTTGTTGCTCGTCCCACTCGAGGACATCGTCGTCTTTCCCAACATGAACGTCACGCTGACCGTGGACGTCGGCTCCGAGGACCGCGTCCTCCTGATCCCGCGCCACGAGCAGGATTACGCCCGCGTCGGCACCGTCGCCGAGGTGACCGATCGCGTCCGCCTGCCCGGTGGCGGCCGCGCAGTCGCGCTGAACGGCCTGCACCGCGGCGTCGCGGGCGCGGCCGAGACGGACGCGCGCGGACAGCTGCGCGTCGAGGTCGAGGAGCGCCCCGACTCGGAGGAGTCCGACGCCCGCACCCGCGAGCTCGAGCGCGAGTACCGCGCCGTGGTCGAGGAGATCCTCGAGCTGCGCGGCGACGACGGCCGGATCTCGGCCTTCGTCCGCTCGATCACCGAGCCCGGCGCGCTGGCCGACACGGTCGGCTACGCGCCCGATTTCACCTTCGAGCAGAAGGTGGAGCTGCTCGAGACGCTCGACGTGAAAAAGCGCCTCGAGCTGGCGATCAGCCTGCAGCGCGACCGTCTCGCCGAGATGGAGGTGCGCCGCCGCATCCGCGAGGACGTCGAGTCCGGCGCGCAGAAGCAGCAGCGCGAGTACATCCTGCGCCGCCAGATGGAGTCGATCCGCAAGGAGCTCGGCGAGGACGAGGGCTCCGTCGTGGACGAGTACCGGACGAAGATCGCCGAGGCGGAGCTGCCCGAGGCCGTGCGCGAGCAGGCCGATCGCGAGCTCTCGCGGCTGGAGCGCCAGGGCGACAGCTCGCCCGAGGCGTCGATGATCCGCAACTACCTCGACTGGCTGCTGGCGGTCCCGTGGGGGAAGCGCTCCGAGGAGAAGCTCGACCCGACCGCGAGCCGCGCGGTGCTCGATGCCGATCATGCCGGCCTCGAGGACGTCAAGGACCGGATCGTCGAGTACATCGCGGTGCGCAAGCTGCGCGAGGAGCGCGGGATCGAGCCGGACAAGCGCTCCGGCGCCATCCTCACGCTCGTCGGCCCGCCCGGGACCGGCAAGACCTCGATCGGCGAGTCGGTGGCGCGGGCGCTCGGGCGCGAGTTCGTGCGCATGTCGCTCGGCGGCGTGCGCGACGAGGCCGAGATCCGCGGGCACCGGCGCACCTACATCGGCGCCCTGCCGGGCCGCCTCGTCCGTGCGCTCCGCGACGCGGGCACGATGAACCCGGTGATCCTGCTCGACGAGGTGGACAAGGTCGGCGCCGACTGGCGCGGCGATCCGTCCGCCGCTCTGCTCGAGGTGCTCGACCCGGCGCAGAACGACTCGTTCCGCGACCACTACCTCGACGTCGAGCTCGATCTGTCCGAGGTCGTCTTCATCGCGACCGCGAACGTCGCCGAGACGATCCCCGGGCCGCTGCTCGACCGGATGGAGATCATCCGCTTCGACGGCTACACGACCGACGAGAAGGTCGCGATCGCCCGCGGCTACCTGTGGCCGCGTCAGCGCGAGCGCAACGGGTTGCGTGAGGAGGAGGTCGCGATCACCGACGTCGTGCTCGAGACCGTCATCTCCGATTACACGCGCGAGGCGGGAGTGCGGCAGCTCGAGCGCGAGCTCGGCAAGCTGCTGCGCAAGACGGCGACGCGGATCGCGTCGGCGAGCGTGGAGGTGCCCGTCGAGCTGGACCTCGACGCGGTGCGCGACGCGCTCGGCCGGCAGCGCTTCTACCGCGAGGCGGCCGAGCGGACAGCCGTCCCGGGTGTCGCGACCGGCCTCGCCGTCACCGGCACGGGCGGCGACGTCCTCTTCGTCGAGGCGACCGCCTCGAAGGGGGACAAGCTCGTCCTCACCGGCCAGCTCGGCGACGTGATGAAGGAGTCGGCGCAGATCGCGCTCTCCTCGCTGCGCTCGCGCGCCGGCGAGCTCGGCATCGACGAGGACGCCTTCGAGCGCGCCTTCCACGTGCACGTCCCGGCCGGGGCGATCCCGAAGGACGGGCCGAGCGCGGGGATCACGATGGCGACGGCACTCGCGTCGCTCCTGTCGGGGCGGGCCGTGCGGCATACGGTCGGGATGACCGGCGAGGTGACGCTGCAGGGACGCGTGCTGCCGATCGGCGGGCTGAAGCAGAAGGTGCTCGCCGCGCATGCGGCCGGGCTCACGGACGTGATCCTGCCCGAGCGCAACCGGCAGGACCTGGACGACGTGCCGGCCCACGTCCGCGACGAGCTGACCTTCCATCCGGTCATGTCGCTGGACGAGGTGCTCGAGCTGGCGCTCGAGCCGGCAACGCGGCCGTTGCATGCGCTGTAGGCGCTGCAGCCCGGTACCGGAGGAGGTCCGCCGCGCGGCGGGCCTCCTCGAGCGTCGCTGGACCGTCTCGATCCTGTGGGCCTCCTACGAGGGCGCGATCCGCTTCAACGAGATCAAGCAGTCCGTCGGGGAGATCCCGCCGCGGACGCTCGCCCAGCGGCTGGTGGAGCTGGAGGAGGCGGGCGTGCTCGAGCGGCTCGTGATCGACGCCCGGCCCCCGCGGGTCGAGTACCGGCTCACGGACGAGGGGCAGCGGCTGAAGCACGTCGTCGACGCCGTCGTCCGCTTCGCCCGCGCCTAGCTAGACGAGACGTGTCCGGGGCCAGGCCCCGGACACGTCCCATTGCGGCGGTTCTGCGGTTCCGGCTAGATCGCGAGCGCGACGTCCTCGGCGGCCTTGCCGTCGTACGTCGGCTCGTAGCCGAGCAGCCGGCCGAGGGGCGCGCCCATCGCGAGCCCGGCCTTCTGCATCCACGCCGGCGGGAAGGGCAGCCGCACGTCGTCGAAGTGGGCGTTCGCGATCACCGCGAGGCGAAGCGGGTTCGGCATCCCCTTGCGGTTCGTCTTGCCGTCGTTCGCGAGCGCGAACATCGTCTCGAGCAGCCGCTCGAACTGCAGCGCGGGGCGCACCTCGCACACGAACCGGGCCTCGGTCTCGCCCATGTTCCAGAACTTGTGCGAGCTGCCGGCCGGGACGACGACCGTGTCGCCGGGGCCTGCGACGAGATCGGCACCGTCGAGCCGGAAGCCGAGCCGGCCCTCCTCGATCTCGAAGCGCTCGGTCTGCTGCGGATGCATGTGCGCGGCCGCGACGAAGCCGTTCGGCTGCACCGTGCACTCGACGAGGACGTACTCCCCGTTCGTCTCCTTCGAGGTCTCCAGGAAGAGCAGGCGCTCGCCGGTGACCGGGTTCTCGATGACATCTCCCTTGCGGATCATCTGTTCTTCCTTTCGGTGGATTTGCAGCGGAATCTCTGCACGGGAGTCTCGTCGGCGGGAGCCCGCAATTCGTCAGCCGGGCAGGCGATCCGGTGTCGTCCGCAGGGCGATCTTTCGGGCGCCGGCGTACGCCTGAAGGACGACCCCGAGTCATCCCAGAAACGAAGCGGGGCGGCTCAGAGGCCGCCCCGCTTCCCCCCATCTGCCGCAACCTCTACTCGTACTGCAGCGCGTTCAGGACGTTCAGCCGGGAGGCGCGTCGCGCAGGTGCGACGGCCGCCAGGATCCCGGCGAACACCGCCACCACCGCGAAGACGACGAGCGTGCCCGCGGGCAGCGAGAACGAGACGCCGTACTTCGACACGGCCTGCGTCACGAGTGCGGCGAGCGCGATGCCGAGCGGCATCCCGAGCGCGGCGCCGATCAACGCCGTGATCACGCCCTCCTGCCGGATCATCCGGCGCGTCTGGCGCCTCGTCATCCCGATCGCACGCAGCATCCCGAGCTCCCGCGTCCGCTCGAAGACGGCGAGCACGAGCGTGTTCACCATCCCGAACAGAGAGACGATCACCGAGAGCGCGAGCAGGACGTAGAACAGGTTCATCACCTGTCCGAGCCACTCCGTGCGCGCCTCGATGAACTCGTCCTGGGTCTGGAGCTTCGCGTCCGGGAAGTCGGCGAGCGCCGCTTCGAGCGCCGCAGGTGACGACGCCGTCACGAAGCTGTAGAGATCCCCGGGCCGCGGGAAGGAGCGGTCGAACGCCTGCTGCGAGACCAGCACGTGCCCCAGCAGCGAGTCCAGCTCCGCCGGCTCGTAGATCCCGCGCACGACGACCTCGAACTCGGCCGCCGACGGCGAGAGCAGCCGCAGCGTGTCGCCCACGGCGAGGTTCTCCTCGTCCGCGATGTCCTTGCGCACGATCGCCCCGTCCGCCCCGAGGGTGGCGGGTGTCGCATCCGACCCGGCCTTCCAGACGAAGGTGTACGCGTCGGCGATCGTCGCCGGCTCGACGCCGCTGACGTCGATCTCACTGCCGCCGATCACCTTCGCCCGGTCGCCGCGGACGCTCGAGGCGACCTCGACGCCAGGCGCGGACGCCAGCGACTCGCCGGCCGCGACGGGCACCGTGTTCCAGCCGTTCTGGGACGTGACGACGTGCTCGGTGCGCAGCTGGCTGCGGATTGCGTTCTCGTCCGAGGCCAGGAGCCCCTTGCCGAGCGTCGCGACGAACGTGACGAGTGCGAGCCCGATCATCAGCGCCGCGGCCGTGGAGGCCGTCCGGGACGGATTGCGCATCGCGTTGTCGCGGGCGAGCCGCCCGGCCGCGCCGCCGATCCGGGCCGCCGGTGTGCCGACGATCGACGCGAGCGGGCGGACCAGTCGCGGGGCGAGCATCGCGACTCCGACGAAGAGCCCGAGGACGCCGAGCACCGTCGCCAGCACGCGCAGGCCGGTGGCGCCCGAGCCGAGCAGGGCCCAGACGAGCGCGGCTGCCGAGCCGCCGGTGAGGACGAGGGCGATCGCGAATGAGCGGCGCGAGAGCGCCTTCGTCACGACTGCGCCCTCGCGCACCGCCGAGATCGGCGGGATCCGGGTCGCGCGGACGGCGGGGAAGATGCTGGCGATCAGCGTCACGAGCGTGCCAACGAGCAGCGAGACGACGATCGTCCGCATGGCCACCGGCGTGCCCGAGTTGGGCAGGTCGAGGTCGAGCGCCGCGAACAGCGACGCCAGGCCGCGCGCCAGCAGGATCCCCAGCCCGAGCCCGATCAGCGAGGCGCCGAAGCCGATCAGCGTCCCCTCCAGGATGACCGAGCGGAGCACCTGTCGTCGCGAGGCGCCGAGCGTCCGCAGCGTCGCCAGCTCGCGCGTGCGCTGCGCGATCGTGATCGAGAGCGTGTTGAAGATGACGAAGGCGCCGACGAAGAGGGCGATGCCGCCGAAGGCGAGCAGGAAGTAGCGGATGAAGTCGACGAACTCCGCCACGCCCGCGTCCTCGTCCGCCTGCTCGGCGCCGGTCCGCACCTGCGCCGTTTCCGGCAGGCCGACCGCGATCCGGTCGATCAGCGTCTCGGTCGAGACGCCGTCCTTCGCGGTGACGGCGATCGCGTCGAAGCCGTCCTTCTTCAGCATCACCTGCGCGGTCTCCACGTCCCAGATCGCGAACGTTGCGCCGCCGATCGAATCGAGGTCGCCCACCTTGGCGATGCCGCTGATCGTGAAGGAGCGGGTCGGGCCCTCGGCGGCGACCTCGATCGTCTGGCCGACGGCGAAGTCGTGCTTCGAGGCCGAGGCCGCGTCGATCACGACCTCGTCCGAGCCGGAGGCCCACGCGCCCTCGACGAGCGAGAACGGGCTGAAGCGCTCGTCCTCGGCGTTCAGGCCGAGGCCGAAGGTCGGATTGGAGCCGATGATCGGCTCGCCTTCCCGGTCGATCAGCTGGGCCTGGTTGCCGTCGCCGGAGAGGTCGAGAATCGTGCCTGCCGCCGAGTCGACCTCGGGCAGCGCGCGGACCTGCTCGAGCACGTCCGGCTCGACGATTGCGCGTCCGGTCTGCGACCAGTCGAGCACCTTGGTACCGGTGACGACCGCGTCGGTGTCCTCGTACGCGCTCGTGAAGATCGTGTCGAAGGCCTTCTGCACCGAGTCGGTGAGCACGAACGTGCCGCTCACCATGGCGACGCCGAGCACGATCGCAACCGCGGTCAGGGCGGTGCGCACCTTGCGGCCGAGCAGACCCTTGAGGGTGACGCCTCTCATCGAGCCGCTACCTCGCCGAGCGTCTCGAGCACCTCGGACTGCGTCGAGCGGCCGCGCTCCTGCACGATCTCGCCGTCCGCGAGGAAGAGAATGCGGTCGGCGATCGTCGCCGCCCGCGCGTCGTGGGTGACCATCACCGTCGTCTGGCCGTACGTGTCGACGGCACCGCGGAGCAGGCCGAGGATCTCCAGCGACGTCTGTGAGTCGAGGTTGCCCGTCGGCTCGTCGGCGAACAGCACGGTCGGCCGGGAGACGAGCGCCCGCGCGACGGCGACGCGCTGCTGCTGGCCGCCCGAGAGCTCGGAGGGCCGGTGCTTGCGACGCTCGTCGAGGCCGGTCGCGGAGAGCAGCTCCTCGATCCACGCCCGCTCCGGCTTCTGGCCGGAGAGCGAGAGCGGCAGCGTCACGTTCTCCTCCGCGGTCAGCATCGGAAGCAGGTTGAAGAACTGGAAGACGAAGCCGATGTGGCGACGCCGCAGCTTCGTCAGGTCGTTGTCCTTGAGCGTGGTCAGCTCGGTCCCGTCGATCTGGACGGAGCCGGTGCTCGGCTTGTCGAGGCCGGCGAGGATGTGCATCAGGGTGGACTTGCCGGAGCCCGACGGGCCCATGACGGCGGTCAGGTGGCCGCGCGGGATCTCGAGCGAGACGCCGCGGAGGGCGTCGACTGCCGTGTCGCCGGCGCCGTAGCGGCGGCCGAGGTCGCTTGCGGCGACGACGATGCGCTGCCCTGCGGCCTCCGAGGTGGTGTCCGGCCGCGCAACGGGCGCGGTTGCGAGCGTTGCTTCCATGGGCTTGCGTTCTCCTTGGGCGGGGGTCTGGTGCACTGTTCGCCCAAGCTACGCCCGCGCGTCGCAGACCTCGTCGGCCTGAGTCGGGATTCCAGGTCGTCCGCGGGGACGATCTTGGCGTCGTCACAGCGGACGATGACGACGGGACCGCCGTCGAGTACCGTCTGAACGTGACCCGGCGACTGCTGCTGCGGGCGAGGCACTACGTGTTCGACGCGGTCGCCCTTGCAGGCGTCGTGATCACACAGGTCGACGTCTGGACGAACGACGAGATCGACGACAACCGCGCGCGCCTGGCGGCGATCGCGCTCGTCACCGCAGGAGCGCTCCTGTTCCGCCGGCGGGCACCGTTCGTCGCGCCGCTCGTCCTGGCCGCCGGCGCCGTCGTCTTCTCGCTGGTCGACGCGAATGCGGCCTACGCGACGGACTCGATGTTCCTCCCGCTGGTGCTCGCGGCGTGGGCGGCGGGCTCGCTGCTGGATTCACGCCAGGCCGCGATCGCGCTCTTCGCGGTCCTGATCGGGGGCTGGACCGTCTTCATCCGGGCGCCCGACCTGCCGTGGACGGAGTTGCTCTGGCTCAGCTTCCCGATCATTGGGATCTTCGTCATCTCGGCTGCGTCGGCGAGACGCTCGGAGCAGGCGCGGCTCGCGGAGGAACGGGCGCAGCGGAGCGAGGCGGAGGCGCGGCGCGCGGTCGAGGAGGAGCGCGCGCGGATCTCGCGCGAGCTCCACGACGTCGTCGCGCACTCGGTGAGCGTGATGACCGTGCAGGCGAGTGCTGTGCGGCGCCTGCTGAAGCCGGAGCAGGAGCGCGAGCGCGAGGCCCTGCAGGTGGTGGAGGAGACGGGGCGCCAGGCGCTCACCGAGATGCGACGGCTGCTCGGGATCATGCGCGAGGACGGCGCGAGCGCCGAGCGGGCGCCCCAGCCGGGGCTCGCGACGATCGGCAACCTCGTCGAGCACGTGCGCGAGGCGGGGCTGCCCGTCGAGCTGACCGTGGAGGGCGAGCCCGTCGAGCTGCCGCCGGGGGTCGACCTCTCTGCCTACCGGATCGTGCAGGAGGCCCTGACGAACGCGCTCCGGCACGCCGGGCCTGCGCACGCGTGGGTGGCCGTCCGCTACGGCGGCGACGATGTCGAGATTGCGGTGGAGAACGACGGGCGTAGCGACAGCGACGGGGAGGCCGGCGGGCACGGCCTCGTCGGCATGCGCGAGCGCGTGGCGCTCTGCGGCGGCGAGCTGACGGCGGGCCCGAGGAAGGGCGGCGGCTTCAGCATCTCGGCGCGGCTGCCCGTCAGCGGAGGCGCCGCGTGACCGTGAAGGTGCTGATCGTGGACGACCAGGCCCTCGTGCGGGCCGGCTTCCGCATGATCCTGGAGTCGGAGCCCGAGATCGAGATCGTGGGCGAGGCGGGCGACGGCGAGGAGGCGGTCGAGGCGGTGCGGGAGCTCGCCCCGGATGTCGTCCTGATGGACATCCGGATGCCGAACCTCGACGGGCTCGAGGCGACCCGCCGGCTGCTCGCCGCTCCGGGCGAGTGCCCTCGGGTGCTGATGCTGACCACCTTCGACCTGGACGAGTACGTCTACGAGGCGCTTCGGGCCGGCGCGAGCGGCTTCATGCTCAAGGACACCCCGCCCGAGCAGCTCGTCGACGCCATCCACGTCGTCGCACGCGGAGACGCGCTGCTCTCGCCGACGATCACGAAACGGGTGATCGAGGAGTTCATCCGCCGGCCGCCGAGCACGATGGCGATCGAGCGGCCGGCCAAGCTCGAGGAGCTGACCGCGCGCGAGCTGGAGGTGCTCGGCTTCATGGCGCGCGGTCTCTCGAACGCGGAGATCGCCAAGGACCTGTTCGTGAGCGAGACGACGGTGAAGACCCACGTGGCGCGGATCCTGATGAAGCTCGGGCTGCGCGACCGCGTGCAGGCGGTCGTCTTCGCGTACGAGAACGGCCTCGTTCAGCCCGGCTCTGGCCAGCCCAACTCCGGCCAGCCCACGTAGCTAGGCCGCCGAGGCGACTCCGGCGCGCCTGAGCGCCTCGTCCCAGCTGCTCACGACGGGCAGCAAGCCGGACAGACCGGTCGTCTGGAAGAGCTGTCGCACCGGCGAGGCGGTGTCGTCGGGGAGCAGCAGGAGCAGCACCTGCTCGTGCTTCTCGGACTCGGCCAGGCCGTCGAGCAGGATGCTGATCACGACCGCGTCGATCGACGCCGTGTGCGTGAGGTCGACGACGACGGGTGTCCGACCCGCGACGGCGCTCGCCAGCTGCGAGCGCAGGCGCGACGCCAGCAGAGTCTGGTTCTCGCCGTTCAGGCGGAGAACCGAGACGCCGGAGTCCTGGGTTGAGGTCATGCCGCTCGCCTTCAACATTGCGCGTTGCGGCGTTCCGAAACCTGGCCCGCTCCGGCGCCCGGCGCCGGACCGGTCCTTCCGATGGGCGGTGACGGGCTCGAACCGCCGACCCCCTGGGTGTAAACCAGGTGCTCTCCCAACTGAGCTAACCGCCCAAGTGCCCCCAACGGGATTCGAACCCGTGCAGCCACCTTGAAAGGGTGGTGACCTAGGCCGCTAGTCGATGGGGGCCAGGTCGGGTGAGGATAGCCGCTGCCCTCACCGGCCTTCGACCGCCCTCGGGTAGGGCCGGATCAGACGGCGCAGGTCGCGCGGCCGTTCTTGACCAGGTACTGCTGGTGGTACTCCTCCGCCGGCCAGAAGGTCTCCTCGCCGGTGACGATCTGCGTCGCGACCGGTCGGCCGAGCCGCTCCGCCGCGCGCGCGGCGGCCTCGCGGGCGATCCGCTCCTGCTCGGGCGAGTGCGCGAAGATCGCCGAGCGGTACTGCGAGCCGATGTCCGGGCCCTGCCGGTTCACCTGCGTCGGGTCGTGCAGGCGGAAGAACGTGTCAGCGAGCTGGTCGTACGAGACCTCGGCGGGGTCGAAGGTCACCTCGACCGCCTCGGCGTGACCGGTGCCACCGCTGCACACCTGCTGGTAGGTCGGGCTCTCGGTGTGGCCGCCGATGTAGCCCACGCGCGCACCTTTCACGCCGGGGGTGTTGCGGAAGTCGACCTCGACCCCCCAGAAGCAGCCGGCCGCGAACGTCGCCCGCTCGAGCGCGCTCACGAGCGCGGCTCCAGCTCGAGCGCGCAGGAGTTGATGCAGTACCGCTGGCCGGTCGGGCCGGGGCCGTCCGGGAAGACGTGGCCGAGGTGACCGCCGCAGGCCGCGCACATGACCTCCGTGCGCACCATCCCGTGGTTCGTGTCGGTCTCGGTGATCACGCTCTCGAGCTCGGCCGGCTCGACGAAGCTCGGCCAGCCGGAGCCGGAGTCGAACTTCGCGTCGGAGCGGAAGAGCTCGGCGCCGCAGCCGGCGCAGCGGTAGACGCCGGCGTCCTTCGTGTCGTTGTACTTGCCGGTGAAGGCGCGCTCGGTGCCCTTGCGTCGCAGGACGTCGTACTGCTCCCGCGTCAGCTCGGCGCGCCACTCGGCATCGGTCTTCTGAATCTTCGTCGTCGTATCCATACCCACAGACTAGCCCTGAGGGAGCACGAAGCCGGCGATCGCGACGAAGTGCGTGACCGCTGCGCCCACGACGAGCAGGTGGAAGATCTCGTGGTAGCCGAAGATGTGCGGCCGCGGGTTCGGGCGCTTGAAGGCGTACGCGAGCGCGCCGATCGTGTAGAGGGCGCCGCCCGCGAACACGAGCACCGCCGGCGCGACGCCGAAGTCGAGCAGCTCGGGCACGGCGACGGCGCCCACCCAGCCGAGCGTGACGAAGACGAGCGCCGTCAACCACGTCGGCGCGTCCACCCAGAGCAGGTTCAGCACGAGGCCCGCGGCGGCGCCCGACCAGACGACGACCAGGATCACGTCCGCGACCCTCCCGTCGAAGGCCAGCAGCGCGAAGGGGGTGTACGTGCCGGCGATCAGCAGCAGGATCGTGGAGTGGTCGAGGCGGCGCATCCACTTCCGCACGGCCGGCGAGCGCCAGGTGACGCGGTGGTACAGCGCGCTGACGCCGAACATGGACGCGAGGGCGATGCCGTAGATCCACATCGCGATCTGCTCGCGCGACGAGTCGGCGACGACGACGAGCACGGCGCCGGCGACGATCGCGACGAAGAACGCGTACTGGTGGAAGACACCGCGCAGTCGCGGCCGCTCGAGCGCGTCCATGGCGGCATTGTGCCGCACGTACGTCGCTGTGCGGTCGCTAGCTCTGGCTGATGCGGTAGGGCTGCAGGCGCCAGGCGGCCCACGTCCAGAACCAGGGCTGGATCTGGACCGGGCCGGCGTCCGGCCGCAGACCACGCTGGTCGAGCGGAGCCGCCCGCCAGCGCAGCAGGCGCCAGGCCCAGCGCGGAATCAGCCGAGGCACGTCGGGGCGTGCCCGCCACTCGAGCAGGATGCCCGTCGAGGCGGTGCTGCGATTGCCCGCCGCGTCGACCGCCACGATCTCGAAGGTCGTCGGTGCGCTGCGGCGGAATGCGCGCGTCGCCAGCTGCGTCTCCTCGCTGTCGATGGACACGGCCGAGACCCCGTCCACCAGCAGCTCGTAGCGCGCGACGCCGACGTTGTCGCTGGCCGGCGTCCACCTGAGCACGAGCGCTCCCCTCGTGAAGAGCGGCGCGAGTGCGAGCGGGGCCGACGGCTGCCGGACGTCGCCGCTCCCGGCCGCGGGGGCCTGTGTCGGCGCCGGTGTCGTGGTCGGCGGCGGCGGCGTCGGCGTTGGCGAGGGCGGCGCGCCCGCGGGCGTCACCGCGTTCGAGGCCCCCGACGCCAGGCCGGTGCCGATGGCGTTCGTGGCCGAGACGGAGAAGGTGTAGCTGGTGCCGTTCGTGAGCCCGGCCACGGTCAGCGGGCTCGACGCGCCGCTGCTGCTCGCCCCTCCGGGAGACGCGGTGACCGTGTAGCCGGTGATGGTCGAGCCGCCGTCGGCGGCCGGCGTCGAGAAGGTGACCGTCGCCTCGGTGTCCCCGGCCGCGGCCGTCACCCCGGTGGGGGCTCCGGGCGGGGTGGTGCTGAGGAGGATCGAGACGTCGGCAGACCCCTGATTGAGGACCGCCAGGTCTGTCGTCGCGTTGCCGTTCAGGTCGGCCGCGGCCAGAGCGATCGGCGTTGCGCCGACGGCGATGCTGGGCGTGGCGGCCGGCGAGAAGCCGCCGCTGCCGTCGCCGCTGAAGAGCGACACCGTGTTGGAGCCGAACCCGGCGACGGCGAGGTCGACGTAGAGATCACCGTCGAGATCGGTGACGGCCACCGCTCTCGGGCTCGTCCCGGCCGCCGCGAAAGCCGCCGCGGGCGCGAACGTGCCGTCGCCGTTTCCGAGCGCGATCGAGACGGTGTCGGAGCCGAAGTCCGCCGTCGCGAAGTCGACGATCGAGTCGCCGTTCAGGTCCGCTGCGGCGAGCGCGATCGGCTCGGTCCCGACGCTGATTCCGGTTGCCACGCCGAACGTGCCGTCTCCGTTGCCGAGCAGGACCGAGACGGTGTCGGAGCCGAAGTTGGCCGTGGCCAGGTCGACGATCGCGTCGCCGTTCAGGTCCACGGCGGAGATTGCGATCGGCTGGGCTCCGACGGGGAAGCTCGTCGCCGCTCCGAACGCGCCGTTCCCGTTCCCGAGCGCGACCGAGACGTCGCCGCCGTTGAAGTTCGCGACCACGAGGTCGAGATCGCCGTCGCCGTTCACGTCGCTCACGGCTGCGGCTCCCGGGTCGACGCCGGCGGCGACCGGCGGCATGGCCGAGAAGGCACCGGCGCCGTCACCGAGCAGGATCGTGACGTCGTCGGTGCCGAAGTTCGCTACGGCCAGATCGGCGTGCCCGTCCTCGTCGAGATCGGCCGACGAGACCGAGATCGGGCTCGTGCCGGCGGGCACGGCCGGCGCCGGCGTGAAGCTGCCGTCGCCGTTGCCGAGCAGGATCGAGACGTCGTTCGACGCGAAGTTCGCGACCGCGAGGTCGCGCTGCGCGTCGCCGTCGAGGTCGGCTGCAGTGATCGAGAGCGGCGCGTTGCCGACGCCGACCGTCGGCGGAGTCGCCGGCAGCAGGTCGCCGTAGGCGGAGCCCGCGAGCAGCGCGGAGAGCCCGAGTACTGTGGTGGCCAGCGTTCCGAGGGCAAGCAGACGCCGTGCTGAGGGGAACTGGAAGACGTCGATTCCTTCCGTGAGGTGGGCGATGCAGCGAAAGTCGCTGCTGCTTCTCAGTATGCGGACAGAGGTGCCACTGTCGACCCGGAAAGCCCCTCGCCGGGAGAAGTCTGGACCATTCCTATACTCGCGTCGAGGGCCGTTAGCTCAGTTGGTAGAGCAGGGGACTTTTAATCCCAAGGTCGCTGGTTCGATCCCAGCACGGCCCACTGTTCGGACAGCGCAACGCGGCCGCGGCGAGGTCCGGTGCCAGGCGCGCGTCGTTGCCTAGGCTCGCGTCGTGCTCTACGAACCAGCGGAATTCGACCGGCTCACCGACAAGCCGTGGGATCCGGCGCGCGTCGAGGATGCGATCGCGACGATCGTCGCGGACGCTGACGCTGCGTTCGACGCCGATGCGCTCTGGCCCGCGCACGAATGGGACGGGTGGGAGGAGCAGCCGCCCCTGAAGTGCCTCTGGGTTGGTGCGGCCGGCGTGATCTGGGCGCTCGACGCGCTGCGACGCCGCGGCCACGCCGAAACCTCGCTCGACCTCCCCGCGGCCGCGTTGCGCACGCTCGAGCTCAAGCGGGCCGCGCCGGACTTCACGGCGGATGAGCATTACCACCCGGCAGCGTTACTCGCCGGCGAGACCGGACCGCTGCTCGTCGCCTTCAGGCTCGCCTCCGGATCCGGTGCTCGCGGACGACCTCCATGCGCTCGTCCGCGCGAACGTGGACAACCCGACTGACGACGTGAATTGGGGCGCACCTGGGACGCTGCTGGTCAGCCTGGCGATGGGGGAATGGACCGGCGAGCCGCGTTGGCAGGAAGCGGCGCGCGAGTCGGCCGCAGCCCTGCGCGCACGCCGGGGCGACGACGGACTCTGGCGGCAGGACGACGACTACCGCGGCCTCGGCACGCTGCATGGCGTTGCAGGCAACACGCTCGTCCTGCTCCGGCTCGACGCAGACGATGCGCTTGCCGCCGAGACGGCGGCCGTGCTCACCCGGCACGCGTTCCGCGAGGACGGCCTCGCCAACTGGCCCGGCTCACCGCGGCCGCAGCTCGCGCGGCCGCGAGATGGTCGGATCTGCCTCCAGTGGTGTACCGGCGCTCCCGGTGTCCTCGCCGGGGCCTGGGAGTACCTCGCGGAAGACCTACTCCTCGCCGGAGCCGAATTGATCTGGCGCGCCGGCGCCCACGGCGACGAGAAGGGCCACGGCATCTGTCACGGCACCTCGAGGCGCTCAGCAGCCCGCACGGCCGAAGCCGAGCGTCCGTCGGAGCGCTGCAGGCTCCCCTTCGACGCGCACGGTGACGGCGACGCAGCGCCGGCCCGAGACGAGGAAGTAGCCCGGGAACTGCGTTCCTCGATTCCACCGCTTTCCGGCGTGCGGGCGCGCACACGCCTCGAACCGAACCGACGGCTCGCCTGCGGAGAGAGGAGCGTGGTCACCGGCCGCCGCGGACACCCGCCGCAGCGAGGCCTGGTCGTACGCCAGTGCCGCGACCGACCGTGCGCGAGCGGCGATCGTGACGGTCGCAGCCCGGCCGGGCTCGAGCACGACCAGGATCTTCAGCGGCCAGGAGCGACCAGTCGGGGCGGGCGGCACCTGGCGCGTCCCGTCGCGCATCTCCACGAAGGCGATCGGCCCTGCGAGGAGCGCACGCTGCCGCCAGCTGGGACCGAGGTCGCCGTATGCGCTCCGTCGAGCAATCGTCGAACGGGGGGCTCGCCGGCTGCGAACGACGAGCGAGCCGAGGTGTCGGCGGCGAGAGCCACGGCCGCGACGGTGCCGGCGACGACGCCGGCCGCGACGACCAAGCCGTGTCTGCTCGTGCGCATCAGCACTGAAGGTTACGCCTGGCGGGCGGATCGGGTTCCGACGGAGGCGGCGCGCTCTCTATAGTCGGGGCGTGAAGCTCGGAGCGCTGCTCGCAGTTGTGTTCGCCCTCGTCCTCGCCGGCTGCGGCGGGGGCTCCGACGACGACGGCGGGACCGCGACCCAGGCCGGCGAGCCCACCGGGGCGGAGCGCGGGGGACTGCTGCTCGACACGGAGGTCGCGAGCTACAACCTCTGCATCGACCTCGGCATCGAGCCCTGTGGCAGCGAGGCGGCCTCGGTCCAGGTGACGAACGAGTTCGTCACCAAGGTCGAGGCGATCGCCGCCGACAACGGCCTCGCCCGGCCCGCAGTCGTGGCTGCGCTGACCAGTGCGTCGACCGAGATCGGCGGCGCCTGCGCCGAGTGCAAGGAGATACTCGACGCGGCGATCGCCGGCGGCTAGGCCCCGGTGGGGCGCGTGACCGCGCCCTCCGACGCCGACGAGACGAGCGCGGCGTACTTCGCCAGCACGCCTCGGGGGTACCGCGGCGGGGGCGGCTGCCAGTCGGAGAGTCTGCGCTCGAGCTCGTCCCCGGTCAGTTCGACGCGGAGCTCGCGCGCCTCGACGTCGACCACGACGAGGTCGCCGTCGGCGAGGGCCGCGAGCGGCCCGCCGTGCGCCGCCTCGGGCGCGACGTGGCCGACCATCAGGCCGTGGGTCGCGCCGGAGAAGCGTCCGTCCGTGACGAGCGCGACCGTGTCGCCGAGCCCCGCGCCGACGAGTGCGCCCGTCACGTGCAGCATCTCGCGCATCCCGGGGCCGCCGGCGGGGCCTTCGTAGCGGATCACGACGACGTCGCCGGCCACGATCCCGCCGGCCGCGACGGCGGCGAAGCACGCCTCCTCCGAGTCGAACACGCGCGCTGGCCCCTCGTGTCGCAGGCGCTCGTGGCCCACCAGCTTGACCACGCAGCCCTGTGGAGCGAGGTTTCCGTACAGGACTGCGAGGCCGCCGGACGCCCTCAGCGCCCGGGCCGCAGGCACGACCACCTCCTGCCCCGGCTCCTCCTGCGCGGCCTCGCCCACCTCGGCCAGCGTGCGGCCCTCGACGTTGACGACGCCGTCGTGCACGAGCCCGCCGCGCGCGAGCTCCCGCGCGACGAGCGCGACGCCGCCGGCGCGATGGAGGTCGGTGGCGACGAAGCGGCCGCCCGGCTTGAGGTCGGCGAGCACCGGCGTGCGCGCGAAGATCGCGTCGATGTCGTCGAGGGAGAGCGGGAGCTCCAGCTCCCGCGCGATCGCGAGCAGGTGCAGCACGCCGTTCGTGGAGCCGCCGGTGGCGCCGAGGGCGACGATCGCATTCTCGAGCGCCTCCCGCGTCATGATCGACGACGGCCTCGTGTCGTTGCGGACCAGATCGAGGACAAGCCTTCCCGCCCGCTCGGCGGCCGCCGGCTTCGCGGGGTCGAGCGCGGGAATGTCGTTCGCGCCCGAGGGGCTGATCCCGAGGAACTCGAGCAGCGTCGCCATCGTGTTCGCCGTGAACTGGCCACCGCACGCGCCCGCTCCGGGGCAGGCGACGCTCTCGAGCTCGTGGACGTCGGCGGCGCTCATCGTTCCCACCGCGTGCGCACCGACTGCCTCGAACACGTCCTGGATCGTCACGTCGCGACCCCGGAACCGGCCCGGCGCGATCGAGCCGCCGTAGAGCACGAGTCCGGGGAGGTCGAGGCGCGCGAGCGCCATCACCGCCGCAGGGATCGTCTTGTCGCACCCGACCAGGCAGACGAGGCCATCGAAGAGATGGCCGCGCGCGACCAGCTCGATCGAGTCGGCGATCACCTCGCGCGAGACGAGCGAGGCGCGCATTCCCTCCGTGCCCATGGAGACCCCGTCCGAGATGGCGATCGTGTTGAACTCCAGCGGCGTTCCGCCGGCGGCGCGGATGCCCCGCTTGACGTCCTGCGCGAGCCGACGCTGGTTCAGGTTGCACGGCATCGTCTCGATCCACGTCGTCGCGACGCCGACCAGCGGGCGCGCCAGCGCATCGTCGTCGAAGCCTGCACCTTTCAGCATCGCGCGCGCCGCGGCCCGCTCGACGCCGTCGGTGAGCGCGGCGCTCCGGCGCTTGGCCGGGTCGGACGGGCGGTCGTACGCCGAGCCGCCCATCTCGCTACCGCTTCTTGCCGGGGTTGAGCAGGCCCGCGGGATCGAACGCGGTCTTGATCGCGTCGTGCAGCGCGAGCGCGCCCGGCTGCCACTGCCGCTCCAGCTGGCCGCCCTTGACGAGGCCCAGCCCGTGCTCGCCCGAGACGCTGCCGCCGAGCCGCGCGGCGAGGTCGAACAGCTCCTCCGCGGCGGCCTCGGCGCGCGCCAGCTGCGCCGGCTCGGTGGGATCGACGAGGAAGGTGGAGTGGAGGTTGCCGTCACCCGCATGGCCCCAGCTGCATGCGGGCAGGTCGTGGCGGACGCCGATCGCGAGCGTCTCCTCGATCGCCTCGTGGAGCCGGTCGAAGGGCACGACGATGTCCTCGCTCACCTTGCCGCCGCGCTCGACCTGGACCGCGATCGAGACGCCGTCGCGCCAGCGCCAGAGCGCGGCGATCTCGGGGCGCTCTCCGGCGCCCAGACGAGCAGCGCGTCCTCGCCCACCGCCTCGAGCACGTCTGCGCGCAGGCGGGCCACCTCCTCGACGGAGCCGTCGACGTCGACGAGTGCCATGAAGCCGCCGCCCCCGAGCGGCACCGGGAACGCGTCCGCGGCGCGGCGCACCGTCTCGGCGTCCAGGTACTCGAGCGCCGCGACGGGCAGCCCGCTCCCGAGGACGCGCGCGAGCGCCTCGCAGCCGCTCGCGCTGCCGTCGTGCAGCGAGACGACGGGTGCGACCGCCTCGGGCGCCGGGGTCAGGCTCAGCCAGACCGACGTGATCACGCCGAGCGTCCCCTCCGAGCCGACGAGCAGGCTCGCGAGGTCGTAGCCGGCGACGTCCTTGCGGATCGCACCGCCGATCCGGACGAGCTCGCCGGGCGCGACGACGGCTTCGATCCCCGTCACCCAGTCGCCGGTGACGCCGTACTTGAAGGCATGCGGGCCACCGGCGTTCGTCGCCACGTTGCCGCCGATCTGCGACTGCTCCGCCGCACCCGGGTCGGGCGGGAACAGGAGCCCGCTCTCGCGCGCCCGCCGGCGGACGTCGAGGGTCGTGACGCCCGCCTCGACCTCCATCCGCCACAGCTCCGGGTCGAGCGAGCGCACCGCGGTCAGCCGCTCCAGCCCCAGCACGACGCCGCCCTGCGGGACGGCGCCGCCGGCGAAGCCCGTCCCGCCGCCGCGCGGCGTGATCGGCGCGCCCTGCTCGTAGCACCAGGCCACCACCTCGGCCACCTCCTCGGCGCTGCGTGGCAGCACCACGGCGTCGGCGCTGCCGCGCAGGCCGCGCGCCTCCGTGGCGTCCGAGAGGTACAGGGCCGGCACGCCCTTCAGGACGACCTCGTCGCCGAAGCGCGCCCGCAGCGCCGCCTCCAGGGACGCGGGAGCCACGCTCACGCGCGGCGCACCGGGTTCGTCAGCGTGCCCACGCCCTCGATCTCGACGGTCACCTCGTCGCCGTCCTGCAGGAACACCGGCGGCGTCCGGACGAAGCCGACGCCCGGAGGCGTCCCGGTCAGGATCAGGTCGCCGGCCAGCAGCTCGATCCCGTCGCTGATGTAGGCGATCACCTCGGCGACGGAGAAGATCATGTCGGCCGTGCTCGCGTCCTGGAGGGCCTCGCCGTTCAGCAGGCAGCGGATCCGCAGCGCCTGCGGGTCGGGAATCCGGTCGGCGGGCACGAGCTCCGGCCCGACCGGGCAGAAGGTGTCGAACGACTTCCCGCGCGTCCACTGGCCGTCGGCGAACTGGATGTCGCGCGAGCTGACGTCGTTCGCGCAGACGTAGCCGGCGACGTGGTCGAGCGCGTCTCCCACCGCGATGTTGCGGCCGCCGCGCCCGATCACGACGCCGAGCTCGGCCTCGTAGTCGGTCTCCCGGGTCTGCGGCGGGAGCACGATCGGCGCGCCGTGGCCGACGAGCGCGTTCGGCCACTTCGCGAACAGGAGCGGCGCCTCCGGGAGCTCCATCTTCGACTCGCTCGCGTGGTCGCGGTAGTTCAGCCCGACGCAGAGGATCTTGCTCGGGCGGTCGAACGGCAGGCCGTCGTGCGGCATTCAGGGCTCCTCTGGTGTCGGGACTGGGGTGAAGACCTTGCCCGGGTTCAGGATCCCGTGCGGATCGAACACGGTCTTGATCCGGCGCATCAGCGGGACGAGGTCGCCGTGCTCGAGCTCGAGCGCACGCTGCTTGCCGAGGCCGATCCCGTGCTCGCCGGTGCACGTGCCGCCGCGGGCCAGGGCGTCGGCGACGAGACTGTCCACGAGTTCGTCGGCCAGTGCGGCCTCGGCGGCGTCGTCGGGATCGACCCAGAGCGAGACGTGGACGTTGCCGTCGCCGGCATGCCCGAGGATCGCGCCGTCGAGCCCCAGCCGCTCGAGCTCGGAGCGCGTGAAGGCCACGGCGGCGGCGAGCTCGGAGACGGGCACGCAGGTATCGGTCGTGCGCTCCCGTCGGCCGGGGGCGGCGGCCGCTGCGGCGTACGTGGCCTCGTGCCGTACCGTCCACAGCCGCGCGCGTGCGTCCGGCTCGCGCTCGTCCACGATCGTGGTCGCGCCCTCGGCCTGTGCGGACTCGCGCACGAACGTGAGGTCGGCTTCCACGGACGCCTCGCTGCCCGCGGCCTCCACGAGCAGGCACGGGCCTTCGTCGTAGGCGGTGCCGAAGTGGGCGTTGATCGCGGCGAGGGACGGGGCGTCGAGCAGTTCGAGCCGGGTCACGGCGGAGCCGGCCGCGACGACGGCTGCGGCCGTGCGGCAGGCGGCCTCGAGCGTGGGGAACGAGATCCGCTGCGCGACGACGTGCTCCGGAAGGCCGTGCAGGCGGACCCGCAGCTCGGTGATCACGGCGAGCGTGCCCTCGGAGCCGACGAGCAGCGAGGTCAAGTCGTATCCGGCCGAGGTCTTGGGCGCGCGGCTGCCGGTGCGGATCACGCTCCCGTCGGCCAGCACCGCCTCGAGGGCGAGGACGTTGGCGCGCATCTTCCCGTAGCGGATCGTTGTCGTCCCGGCCGCGTTCGTCGCCGCCATCCCCCCGAGGGTCGCGTCCGCGCCGGGGTCGACGGGGAAGAAGAGGCCGTGCTCCCCGGCCGCGCGCGCGAGGGCGCTGCGAGTGACTCCGGCCTGCACGGTCGCGGTCAGATCGGCGGGCGCGAGCTCGAGGATCCGGTCGAGGCGCGTGAGGTCGAGGCTGATCCCGGCGTGCGTGGGGATCACGTGGCCCTCCAGGCTCGAGCCGGCGCCGAACGGCGTCACCGCCACGCGGCGCTCGTTGGCGAGCGCGAGCACGCGCGAGACCTCGCCGGTCGAGGTGGGGTAGACGACGAGGTCGGGTCGCTGCGGCCGGTGGAAGCTGATGTCGGCCGAGTGCAGGTCGCGGTCCGAGTCGCCCGCCGACACGCGCCCGCCGTCGGTGAGCGCCGCTTCCAGCTCCAGGCGCAGCTCGTCGGCGGCGACGCTCACGCGTCGGTTTCCGACTCGGACGGCAGGTCGCCCGCCACGCGCTCGACGGCCCAGCTGAGGCTCTCCTGCACCGTGCGCTCGGCGGCGGCGCCGTCGTGCGCCTTGCAGGCTGCGAGAAACGCGGCGTAGCGGCCGACGGACTCCTTGAAGCGCCGGGGCGTCGAGAGGACGATCCGGTTGTAGCGCTCGGAGCGGCGGTAGAGCCGCTCCACCTCCGCCACGAGTCGCGGCCTCCCGCTTGCCCGGTAGCAGGTGCCGTAGAAATCCCAGCGCAGACCGAGGTACGCGTCGACGTCCTGGGCCCGCGCGGCGTCCCGGAGGTGCGCGAGGTCCTCGCGCATCTCCTCGAGCTCCTTCGGCCCGACCGCTTGCGCGCCGACCCTCGCGGCCAGCCCTTCCAGCCCGTAGCGGGCGGCGTAGATCTCCTCGAAGTCCTCGCGCGTGAGCCTGTTCACGACCGCGCGCCCGGTCGGCCCGAGCGCGACGAAGCCTTCGCGCTCCAGCTGGCTCAGGCCCGCGCGGACCGGGGTCTGGGAGACGCCGAGCCTCGTCGCGAGCTCGCGCTGGACGAGGGGCGTGCCCTCCTTGAGATGCCCTGAGACGATCAGGCCGCGCAGCGACTGGGCGACGCGCTGCTCGATCGACTGTCGCTTCCCGAGCGGGTAGAGCGGAACGTCGTGGCCGAGGTTGCCTTCCATTTCCTCGCAGTCTCGTTTACGCTCGCCCCAGCGCGCAACATGATATTTCAAATTTCATTCGGCGAACGCTAGACGGCAGATGTCGGATCTCATCTCGACTGCCGCTGTGCTCGAGGCTTCGGGTGGACGAGCGCAGGCCGTCCAAGGCCTGTCGCAGCTCACGCTGATGGACGCGATCTGCGCGCCCGCTGCGACCTGCGTCTGCGCGCCGGGCGACAACCTCGCACTGCACCGGCTGCTCCAGCAGGCCGCCGAGGGCGCGGCGCTCGTCGTCGGCGCCGGCGGGCGCACCGACGTCGGCTACTTCGGCGAGCTGATGGCGATGGATGCGGAGGGACGGAGCTTGCAGGGCCTCGTGATCGACGGTTCGATCCGCGACGGTGGGCTGATCGCCGTGCTCGGGTTCCCCGTCTTCCACGCCGGCTTCGCGCCGGCCACGTCCGTCAAGGAGCTCGCGCCCTCGGTGGGCGAGCCGGTCGAGGTCGGCGGCGTGACCGTCACCCCGGGCGACCAGATCGTCGCCGACAGCGACGCGGTGCTCGTCGTGCCGGCTGCCGAATGGGCGGCTGTCGAGGCCGCGGCCCTCGAGATCCAGGCCCACGAGGACGACCTGCGCACCCACCTGCTCAGGGACGGTCGGCTCGCCGACCTGCTCGAGCTGCCCGAGTGAGTGCGACCGCGACCGCGGCGGACGCGCGCGTCGGCGTCGACGTCGGCGGCACCTTCACCGACGTGATCCTGCAGGGCGGTGACGGGCGCGTGCTCGTGCGCAAGCTCCTGTCGACGCCGCCGAGCTACGACCGCGCCGTCGTCGAGGCCGTCGGCGCGCTCGCGGCGGACGACAACGGCTCGGTCGCCGAGGTGATCCACGGGACGACGGTGGCCACGAACGCCGTCCTCGAGCGGCGCGGCAGCCCCACCGCACTCGTCACGACGACAGGGTTCCGCGACGTGCTCGAGCTCCGCAGGCTGCGCATCCCGCACATGTACGACCTCTTCTGGCGCAAGCCGCCGCCCCTCGTCGAGCGCAGCCTCCGCTTCGAGCTCGACGAGCGCGTCACCGCCGACGGGACCGTCCTGCGGCCGCTCGACGAGGCCGAGTGCCGCGTGCTCGCCGGCCGCCTGCGCGAGACCGGGGTCGCGTCGGTCGCGGTCTGCTTCCTGCACTCGTACCTGTACCCCGACCACGAGGAGCGGCTCGGTGCGATCCTCGCCGAGGAGCTCCCGGAGGCCACCATCTCGCTCTCGAGCCGGATCCTGCGCGAGCAGCGCGAGTACGAGCGCTCGGCGACGACGGTCGTGAACGCCTACGTGCGTCCGCTGATGGCGTCGTACATCGACCGCATCCGCACCGGCCTCGACGGGATCGGCCTCGACGGGCCTCTGCAGATCATGCAGTCCTCCGGCGGCGTGATGACCTCCGACGACGCGAAGCTGCGGCCGGTCTTCGCGCTCGAGTCCGGGCCCGCCGCGGGCGTGGTCGCCGCGCGCGGAGTGGCGGAGCAGCTCGGGCTCCCGAACGTGATCGCGTTCGACATGGGCGGCACGACCGCCAAGGCCTCGCTGATCGAGGACGGCGCGATCTCGCGCGGCCGCGAGTACGAGGTCGGCGGCTCGATGTCGGCCGGCAGCCGGCTGATCCGCGGCGCCGGCGAGCTGCTGCGCATCCCGACGATCGACATCGCCGAGGTGGGTGCGGGCGGCGGCAGCATCGCCTGGATCGACCCCGCAGGCGGCCTGCAGGTCGGGCCGCGCAGCGCGGGCGCCGACCCCGGCCCTGCCTGCTACGGCCGTGGCGGCACCGAGCCGACCGTCACCGACGCGAACGTCCTGCTCGGGTTCATCCCGCCGGGCACGGTCGCGGACGGCCAGATCACGATCTCGGTCGAGCGCGCCGAGGAGGCGGTGCGGCGTGTGGCGGAGCCGCTCGGGCTCGACCTGCTCGCCGCTGCGGCCGGGATCCACCGGATCGCGAACGCGCGGATGACGCGTGCGCTGCGCTCCGTCTCGTCGGAGAAGGGGCGCGACCCGCGCGAGTTCGCGATCGTCGCGTACGGCGGCTCGGGCCCGATCCATGCAGCCGGGCTCGCGGAGGACCTCGGCGTCGGCACGGTGGTCGTGCCCGCGGTCGCCGGGCTCTTCAGCGCCGTCGGCCTCCTGTTCGCGCGTCCGGAGTTCCACGAGGTGCGCACGTGCCACCTCGATGCCGACACCTGCGACCCGAGCGCGGTCGCGGCGCTCTACGGCGAGATGGAGGCGCAGCTCGCGCCCGTGCTCGAAGGCCGCGTCGGCGTCGAGCTCCGCCGGAGCGCCGACCTGCGCTACGGCGGCCAGAGCTGGGAGGTGGAGGTCGAGCTCGCGCCCGGTTCGGACGACCGCGCCGCGCTGGACGCGTTGCGGGCGCGGTTCGAGGACGAGCACGAGCGTCTGTACGGCGTCCGCGACCAGCCCGGCTCGCCGGTCGAGATCCGCGCGCTGCGGCTCACGGCGCTGGGCGCCCCGGCGGCGTCGCGCTCCTTCCAGGTCGACGGCGGCGGCCCGGCCGGCGCCGCCGCGAGCCGCGCGATCGAGGTCGACGGTGAGCGCCACGACGCGTCGATCCGCCTGCGCGCGTCGCTCGGCGAGGCGGCCGAGCAAGGGCCGCTGCTCGTGGACGAGTACGACACGACCGTCGTCGTGCCGCCCGGCTGGACTGCCCGGCGCCACACCGCCACGGGCGCGCTCGTGCTCGAGCGGAGCGGCTCGTGACGGGCGCCACCCGCGTCGACCCGGTCACGCTCCAGATCGTCGGCAACGCGCTCGCCTCGATCGCGGACGAGATGGCGACGACGATCTTCCGCACCGCGCACTCGAGCGTCGTCCGCGACGGGATGGACTTCTCGGCGTCGGTCTGCGACGCGCAGGGGCGCACGGTCTCGCAGGCGGTCACCGTCCCCTTCCACCTCGGGTCGGTGCCCACCGCGATGGAGACGTTGCTGGAGCGGTACGAGGGCCGCATGCGGCCCGGCGACGTCTTCCTGATGAACGACCCGTTCGACGGCGGCATCCACCTGCAGGATCTCTTCGTCTTCAAGCCGGTGTTCGTGGGTGCCGAGCTGATCGGCTTCACCTGCACGACCGCGCACCACGGCGACGTGGGCGGCCGGCTGCCCGGCTCGAGCGCCTGCGACAACACGGAGATCTTCCAGGAGGGGATCCGGCTGCCCTGGCTGAAGCTCCACAGCGAGGGCGAGCCGGTCGAGGACGTCTACAAGATCGTCGAGGCGAACGTGCGCATCCCGCGCATGACCTTCGGCGACCTCGGCGCGCAGGTCGCCGCGTGCACGGTCGCCGAGCGGGAGCTCCAGGCGCTCGCAGCGCGCCACGGCACGGCCGAGCTCGCCGCGCTCACGGACGCACTGATCGACCACACCGAGCAGCTCGTCCGCCAGGAGATCGCCACCTGGCCGGACGGGACCGCGTCCTTCACCGACTACCTCGGCTCGGACGGGATCGACATCGTGGACGTCCCGATCACCGCGCACGTGACGATCGCGGGCGACGAGGTGACGGCCGACCTGACCGACTCGGCGCCGATGGTGCGCGGCGCGCTCAACAGCACGCGCTCGTTCGTGCAGGCCTGCGTCTACCAGGCCGTGCGCGCCGCTCTGACCGTCGAGGTGCCGAACACCGCCGGCGCGTTCCGGCCCATTCACGTGCTGACGAAGCCGGGCACCGTCGCCGAGGTGGTGATGCCCGGTGCGTCCTCGATGCGCGGCGTCACCGGCTTCCGCGTGCTCGACGCCGTCAACGGCGCGCTCGCGCAGCTGATCCCGGATCGCGTCGCCGCCGCCGGCGAGGGCGGGAACACGCTCGCGATCTTCGGCTCCGAGCGGCCCGACGGCGGCCGCTTCGTCTTCTACGAGCTCGTCGTCGGCACCTGGGGCGCGACACCGGAGGCGGACGGGAACGACGGGCTGACCAACCCGGCGAGCCTGGCGGCGAACGTCCCCGTCGAGGTCGCCGAGCAGGAGTATCCGATCGTGGTCGAGCGCTACGGGCTCGTGCCGGACTCGGGCGGCGCCGGCCTGCACCGCGGCGGCCTGGCGGTCGAGCGCGTCTGGCGCTGCCTCACGCCCGGCACGTCGCTGATCGTCCGCTCCGACCGCGCCACGCATCCGCCCTACGGCCTCGCCGGGGGCGCTCCCGGGGCGACGTCGAGCAACGTGCTCGAGCGGCCGGACGGGACGAGCGAGGTGCTGCCGCCGATGTTCTCCACCGAGATCGACGTCGGCGACGTCTACGTCCACCGCACCGCGGGCGGCGGCGGCTGGGGCGACCCGCTCGAGCGCGACCCGGCCGCGGTCGCGCTGGACGTCGCGAACGAGAAGGTCAGCGCCCGAGGCGGCGCGGGAGCTCTACGGCGTCGCCCTGGACGCAGATGGGGTCGTCGACCACGAAGGGACAACGGCCCTCAGGGCCAGGAGGAGGAACGGTGATCGCGAAGGCTGATGCGGTCGTGCTCGGAGCGGGGATCGTCGGTGCGAGCACGGCGCACTTCCTGACGGAGCTCGGATTCGGCGACGTCGCGCTGGTCGAGAAGTCGACCGTGTGCGGAGGCTCGACGCAGTACTCCGCCGCGCACGTGCGCCAGCACTACACGAACGAGGTCGCGATCCGGCTCGCCGTCCGCGGCGCGGAGATGTTCGCGAACGCCGAGGAGCGGCTGGGCGGCCCGTCGGGCTTCGTGCAGCACGGCTACGCGGTGATCGTCCCGGAGGAGCAGGAGCAGGCGATCCGCGACGTCGTCCCCGTGCAGCAGGAGTTCGGCGTGCAGACCGAGATCCTCACCCCCGAGGAGGTGCAGCACCGCTGGCCGGAGCTGAACGTCGACGGCGTCACGCTCGCCTGCTTCGAGAAGACCTCGGGCTACGCCGACCCGGTGCAGACGACGCGCTCGCTCGTCCGCTCCGCGCAGGAGCAGGGGCTGAAGCTCTACGAGGGCTGCGCCGCGCTCGACATCACGGTCGAGGGCGGGCGCGTCACCGGCGTCGTCACCGGCGACGGCACGATCGCGACCGGCGTCGTGGTCAACGCGTGCGGCCCCTGGGGCGACCGGATCGGCCGGATGGTCGGGGTCGACTACCCGCTCACCTTCAGCCGGGAGCACGAGGCGATCTTCGAGGCACCCGCCGGCTTCGGCGAGCTGCCGGTCATGTCCGACGCGACCCAGCAGATCTACTTCCGGCGCTACGGCGAGGGGAAGGTGCTCGTCGGCGAGGGCTGGCCGAAGCAGAAGGAGCCCGCCGATCCGGAGAGCTACGACGACGGCACCGACGCGGCGCACCTCGAGCGGATGGTGCCGAGGCTGCTGAACCGGCTCCCGGCCCTCCGCCCGACCCTCGGCGCCGAGAACTACGGCGGCGCCTTCGTGACCGGCTACTCCGGCGTGTACGACATCACCGAGGACTGGTACCCGATCGTGGGCGCGGAGGAGGTCGAGGGCTACTACTCGGCCTTCGGCGGCAGCGGCCACTGCTTCAAGCTCGCGCCCGCGATGGGCGAGTCGCTGGCGCACGTGATCGCCGGGCAGGAGCCGCCGATCGACATCTCGGCTCTCTCGGGCTCGCGCTTCGCCGAGGGCCGGACCTTCGGCTCCGTCTGGGGGCCGGGCAACCGCGCGTGAAGATCACCGCCGTCACGACGACGCCGCTCGCGATCCCGCTCGAGCGGCCGTTCCACTGGCGCTCCGGCGTGCAGGAGGGCGCGAACCTCGTGCTCTTCACGGTCGAGACCGATGCGGGCGCGACCGGCTACGGCGAGTCGATCTGCGAGGACCAGGCCGCCGTCGTCGCCTACGGCGGGCGGATGGCGAAGGCGTTCGTCGGCCGCTCGCCCGGCGACGTGGAGGCGATCCTCAGCGAGCTCTGGAGCGACGGCCGCTGGCGCTTCACGCCGCACTGGTCGCAGCAGATCCTGAGCGGGCTCGAGGTCGCCTGCTGGGACGCGCTCGGGAAGGGGCTGGGCGTGCCCGCGTCGACCTTCCTCGGCGGCCGCGTTCGCGACGAGGTCGACTTCATGGCCTTCCCGCAGGGCGACACGGCCGACGAGCTCGCGCGCGACGCGGCCGCGCTGGCGGCCGAAGGGCACCGCGTCGTCTACCTCAAGGTCGGGCGCGCGCACCGCGACGACGAGGAGATCGTGGCGGCGGTACGCGAGGCGATCGGGCCCGAGCCTCTGCTCCGGGTGGACGCGAACGAGGCGTGGGACGTGCCCGGCGCGGTGGATGCGATCAGGCGGCTCGAGGCGTACGACCTCGACTGGGTCGAGCAGCCGGTCGCGGCCGCGAACGTCGCCGGGCTCGCGTGGGTCCGCCGCCGGGTCGGGACGAAGATCGCCGCCGACCAGGCGATCTACACGGCCGCCGAGCTGCGCGCCGTGCTGGAGGCGGAGGCGGCCGACGCGATCGTGCTCGGCAGCCACGAGTCGGGCGGGCTCTGGCGCTGGCGCCAGCTCGCCCACCTCGCCGAGTCGCATGGGATCCCCATGAACCGGCACGCCTGCGTGGAGAGCTCGATCTCCACCTTCGCGGCGTTGCAGCTGATGGCGTGCCTCCCCAACCTCACTCTCGGGAACCAGGTCATGCACCATCTGCTCGCCGAGCAGCTCGTGACGACCCCGCTCGCGCTCGACGGTGGCCGCGTCGCAGTTCCCGACGGGCCGGGCCTCGGCTTCGAGCTCGACCACGACGCGGTCGAGCGCGCACGCGAGCGCTACGAGCGCCAGGGTGCGTACTGATGGATCCGATCACGTTCGAGGTGATCCGCAACGCGCTCGTCGCGGCGACCGACGAGATGGTGCTCGCGCTGCGCCGCAGCGCCTACTCGACCAACATCAAGACGCGCTCCGACTTCTCCTGCGCCTTCTTCGACGCCGAGCTGCGCTCGGTCGCGCAGGGGTTCACGCAGCCCGTCCACCTCGGCTCGATGGTCGAGCAGGTGCCGCGCGCGGTGCGCGACTACGGGCCGGAGAACCTCGGCCCGGGAGACGTGCTCGATCACCAACGACCCCTTCCCGAGCGGCGTCCACCTGAACGACGTCTCGCTGATCTCGCCGGTGCACCACGAGGGCGAGCTGCTCGGCTGGGTGGCGAACCTCGCCCACCACGTCGACGTCGGCGGCGGCGCGCCCGCGTCGATCGGCGCCTTCCGCGAGGTCTTCCAGGAGGGCGTGATCATCCCGCCGGTCAAGGTCGTCGAGGCGCGGCCGGATCGTCGAGCGACGTCTTCGACCTGATCCTCGCCCAGATCCGCTCCAAGCACGAGACGGCCGGCGACTTCCGCGCGCAGATCGCGGCGAACACGACCGGCGTGCGGCGGCTGCAGGCCCTGGCCGACCGGCACGGGCGCGAGACGCTCGTGGCGCACGATGGACGAGCTGCTGGAATACACCGCACGACGTACGCGATCTGCGATCGCAACTCTGCCGCACGGGGTCTACGAGCGCCGAGGGCACCGTCGACGTGGACGGCTACACCGACGAGCCCGTGCAGCTCGCGGCCCGGATCGAGATCAGCTGCCGACGGCGTCGCCTTCGACCTCGCCGGCTCCGATCCGCAGCGGCGCGCGCCGGTGAACTCCACCTACGCGCAGACGTTCTCCGCCTGCGCGTACGCGCTGAAGTGCCTCGTCGACCCCGACCTGCCGGTGAACGACGGCTTCTACCGGCTCGTCACGCTCGACGCTCCGCTCGGCAGCGTCACGAACTGCACCTGGCCGAGCCCGGTCGTCGGCGGCTGGGAGACGCAGACGCGGCTCGTCGACGTGATCTTCCGCGCGCTCCTGCCCGTCCTCCCGGAGCGGCTTCCGGCGGGGACGAAGGCGATGATGTGCCACGCGGGCTTCGGCGGCGTCGACCCGCAGACGAACGCGTACTACTGCTTCCTCGAGACGTTCGGCGGCGGCTACGGCGCACGCTTCGCGAGCGACGGCCCCGACGCCGTGCAGACGCACGGGCAGAACACCGAGAACGCACCGGTCGAGGAGACGGAGCTGAACTACCCGGTGCGCGTGACGCGGCTCTCGCTCGTCGAGGACTCCGACGGGCCGGGGCGCTTCCGGGGCGGCCTCGGGCTGCGCAAGGACTTCCTCTTCGACCGGCCGACGACGTTCACCGTGCTCGCCGACCGGACGCTGCGCGGGCCTGCCGGCGCCTTCGGCGGCGGCGAGGGCGCGGTCGCCGAGTACGTGCTGATCCGGGACGGGCGAGGAGAGCCGGCTGTCGGCGAAGACGACGCTCGAGCTCCTGGCGGGCGACACGGTCAGCTACCGCACCTGCGGCGGCGGCGGCTACGGGCCGCCCGCCGAGCGCGACCGCGAGCTCGTCGCGCGCGACGTGCGCGAGGGCAAGGTCAGCCGCGAGCGGGCGCGAGGAGGTGTACGCGAGTGGCGGCCGTAGATCCCGATCACCTTCGAGGTGATCCGGAACGCGCTCGTGGCGGCGACCGACGAGATGGTGCTGGCGCTGAAGCGCAGCGCGTACTCGACGAACATCAAGACGCGCTCCGACTTCTCCTGCGCGTTCTTCGACGCCGAGCTGCGGCCGGTCGCGCAGGGCTTCGCGCAGCCGGTGCACCTCGGCTCGATGGTCGAGCAGGTGCCGAAGGCGGTGCGCGCGTACGGCGCGGAGAACGCTCGGCCCCGGCGACGCGCTCGTCACCAACGACCCGCACCCGAGCGGCGTCCACCTGAACGACGTCACCCTGATCTCGCCCGTCCACCACGACGGCGAGCTGCTCGGCTACGTCGCGAACCTCGCGCACCACGTCGACGTCGGCGGCGGCGCGCCCGCGTCGCATCGGCGCGTTCCGCGAGGTCTTCCAGGAGGGCGTGATCATCCCGCCGGTGAAGCTCGTCGAGGGCGGGCAGATCGTGCCCGACGTCTTCCGGCTGATCCTCGCGCAGATCCGCTCGAAGCACGAGACGGCCGGCGACTTCCGCGCGCAGATCGCCGCGAACGCGACCGGCGTGCGCCGCGTGCAGGCGCTGGTCGAGCGCCACGGCCGCGAGACGATCCTCGCGACGATGGACGAGCTGCTCGACTACACCGAGCGGCGCACGCGCGCCGAGCTCGCGGCGCTGCCGCACGGCGTCTACGAGGCCGAGGGCTCCGTCGACAACGACGGCTACACCGACGAGCCCGTGCGCCTGCGCGCGCGCGTCGAGCTCGGCGCCGGACGGCGTCCGCTTCGACACTCCGGCTCCGACCCGCAGCGGCGCGCGCCGGTCAACTCGACCTACGCGCAGACCTTCTCGGCCTGCGCGTACGCGCTCAAGTGCCTGATCGACCCCGACCTGCCGGTGAACGACGGCTTCTACCGCCTCGTCCGGCTCGACGCGCCGCGCGGGCACGGTCACCAACTGCACCTGGCCGGCGCCCGTCGTCGGCGGCTGGGAGACGCAGACGCGGCTCGTCGACGTGATGTTCCGCGCGCTCCTGCCCGCGTTCCCGGAGCGGCTCCCGGCGGGGACGAAGGGGATGATGTGCCAGGCGGGGTTCGGCTGCTCGACGTCGCCGCCGGCACCTACACCTGCTTCTACGACACCTTCGCCGGCGGCTACGGCGGCCGCTTCGCGAGCGACGGCCCCGACGCGGTGCAGGCGCACGGCCAGAACACCGAGAACGCGCCGGTCGAGGAGACCGAGCTCAACTACCCGGTGCGGATCGACGGGCTCGCGCTGGTCGAGGACTCCGAGGGCCCGGGCCGCTTCCGCGGCGGGCTCGGCCTGCGCAAGGACTACCGCTTCGACCTGCACACGACGTTCACGGTCCTCGCCGACCGCGACCGCAGCGGCCCGTGGGGCGCGCTCGGCGGGCACGACGGGCGCGTGGCGGAGTACGTCCTCGTCCGCGACGGCGCGGAGACCCGGCTCGGCTCGAAGACGACGATCGAGCTCGTGCCGGGCGACGTGATCAGCGTCCGCACCTGCGGCGGCGGCGGCTACGGCCCGCCCGAGGAGCGCGACCCGGAGCGCGTCCTGCGCGACGTGCTCGAGGGCAAGGTCAGCTCCGAGCGCGCGCGGGAGATCTACCGCGTCGCGGTCGACGGACGCGACGCTCGACGAGGGCGCCACCGCCGAGCTGCGGAGGAGCGCGATGAGCGTCCGCCTCGCGATCGACATCGGCGGCACGTTCACCGACGCGACGCTGATCGACGAGGAGACGGGCAGCGTCGCGATCGCGAAGGTGCTGACGACGCCGGCCGACCCGTCCGAGGGCTTCATGCAGGCGGTCGAGCGGGCGCTCGCCGAGGGCGGCGTCGGACGCGGGCGACGTGGGCTTCGTCGTGCACGCGACGACGGTCGCGACGAACGCGATCATCGAGGGCAAGATCGCGCGCAGCGGCTTCGTCACGACCGAGGGCTTCCGCGACCTGCTCGAGATCGCGCGGCAGGTGCGCCCGACGCTCTACGACACGCAGTTCGAGAAGGCGAAGCCGCTCGTCCCGCGCGACCGCGCGGTCGGCGTGCGCGAGCGGCTCGGCCCGGCCGGCGAGGTGCTGACGCCGCTCGACGAGGGCTCCGTCCGCGACGCGGCGGCGCTCCTGCGGCGCGAGGAGGTGGAGTCGGTCGCGGTCTGCCTGCTCCACTCCTACGTCAACCCCGCGCACGAGCGGCGGGTCGGCGAGATCCTCGCCGAGGAGCTGCCCGGCGTGCCGGTGTCGCTCTCGGCCGAGGTCGCGCCCGAGTTCCGCGAGTACCTGCGCGCCTCGACGACGGTGATCAACGCGGCGATCCGGCCCGTCGTCGAGCGCTACCTGGAGCGGATCGAAGCGTCGCCTGGCCGAGGCGGGCATCGAGGCGAAGCTGCTCGTGATGCAGTCGAGCGGCGGCGTCTTCAGCGCGGAGGCCGCGCGCGGCGCGGCCGGTGTTCATGGTCGAGTCGGGGCCGGCAGCGGGCGTGATCGCCTCGGCCTACCTCGGCGAGACGCTCGGCCGGCCGGACGTCCTCTCGTTCGACATGGGCGGCACGACCGCGAAGGTCGGCCTGATCCAGGGCGGGCAGCCGTCGGTGACGAAGGACTACAACGTCGGCGGGCACGCGGGCGCGGGGATCGGCGGCATGTCGCTCTCCGGCTACCCGGTGCGGACGCCCGTCGTCGACCTCGTCGAGATCGGCGCGGGCGGCGGCTCGATCGCGTGGGTCGACTCCGGCGGGCTGCTGCGCGTCGGGCCGCAGAGCGCGGGCGCCGATCCCGGGCCGGTCTGCTACGGGCGCGGCGGCGCCGAGCCGACGGTCACCGACGCGAACGTCGTGCTCGGCCGGCTGAACCCCGCCTACTTCCTCGGCGGCGAGATCGGCCTCGACGTCGACGGCGCGCGCGCGGCGATCGAGGAGCGCTGCGCGCAGCCGCTCGGGCTCTCCGTCACCGAGGCCGCCAACGGGATCGTCGAGATCGCGAACGCGGCGATGGTGAACGCGCTGCACCTGATCTCCGTCCAGCGCGGCTACGACCCGCGCGACTTCGTGCTCGTCGGCTTCGGCGGCGCCGGCCCGGTGCACGCGAACGCGCTGGCGCGCGACGCCGAGATGCCGACGCTCCTGATCCCGCGCAGCCCCGGCATCTTCTCGGCCACCGGCCTGCTCACGACCGACCTGAAGCGCGACGCGGCGATCACGATCATGCGCCGGCTCGACGAGCTCGACGACGGCCGAGGTGGAGTCGCAGTTCGCAGAGCTCGAGGCCGCCGGCCGCGCGGAGCTCGAGCGCGAGGGCCTGAGCGGGCGACGCGATCGAGTTCGTCCGCCAGATCGACCTCCGCTACGTCGGCCAGAGCTACGAGCTGACGGTGCCGGCGGGCGGCGAGCTGCTCGAGCGCTTCCACGCCGAGCACGACCGCACCTACGGCTTCAGCGCGCCCGCCGAGCCGGTCGAGGCGGTCAGCCTGCGCCTGACGAGCGTGGGCCGGATCGCGAAGCCGCCGGCCCGTCAGCTCGAGACCGGCGAAGCGGCCGAGCCGAAGGAGCGCCGCCCGGTCTACTTCGCCGAGGCGGGCGACTACGTCGACTGCCCGATCTACGACCGCTACGCGCTGCCCGCCGGGGCCTCGTTCGCCGGCCCGGCGGTCGTCGAGGAGTTCGACTCGACCACCGTCGTCCACCCGGGCTTCACCGTCGCGGTCGACGCCACCGGCAACCTGATCATCGAGAGGGAGAAGACGTGAGCTACGGGATCGTGCTGGCGAAGGACGTGATGGTGCAGACGCGGGACGGGATCGGGCTCGCGACCGACGTCTACCGGCCGGCTCGGGAGGGCGAGCCCGTCGAAGGCGAGCGCTTCCCCACGATCCTCTGCCGCACGCCGTACGACAAGACGGACAAGCGCTACACGGAGATCGCCGACTTCTTCGTCCCGCGCGGCTACGCCGTCGCGCTCCAGGACTGCCGCGACCGCTACCGCTCCGAGGGCACCGGCGACTACTTCCACACGGTCACGAAGCAGCAGGGCCAGGACGGCTACGACACGGTCGAGTGGATCGCCGAGCAGCGCTGGTCGAACGGCCGCGTGGGCACCGTCGGCTCGTCCTATGCCGCGATCACGCAGGTGCGGATGGCGCTCGAGCGGCCGCCGCACCTGACCGCGATCTGGCCGGACGTCGTGCCGACGAACTCGTTCCAGCACCAGTCCCGCGAGGGCGGGGCGATGCAGATGCACATGTTCTGGGCGCTCTTCATCCACGCCCAGGACGCGCAGGACATCGCCGACGACTGGGACAAGCAGGCCGAGGTGTGGGGCGACCTGACGCGCCTGCGCGAGCTCTTCTGGGGGTTCCCGTTCGGGCAGGGCGAGCTCGCGCTGCGGCACACGCCCACGCTCGAGCAGGCGCTGCTCGACTACACGACGCGCGGCGTCTACGACGAGTACTGGGCGCAGGAGTCGAACGACTTCACGGCGCACTTCGCCCGGCACGCGGACATCCCGGGGACGTTCTCGACCGGCTGGTACGACGGCTTCCCGCACTCCGACACCGAGTACTTCGCCGCGATGGCCGAGCAGAACGAGGCGCCGCAGCGGCTGATCGTCGGCCCGTGGAGCCACGTCGGGATGCGCGGCGACGCCACCTGGACGCTCGACGTCGACTTCGGCGCCGACTCGGTGTGGGGCGTGGAGCGCTACTTCCAGGAGCAGCTCGCGTTCTTCGACCGCTGGCTGAAGGAGGACGGCGGCGGCGCGCCGGCGGACGAGGCCCCCATCCGGATCTTCGTCATGGGCGGCGGCTCCGGCCGCAAGACCGAGCTCGGCAAGCTCGACCACGGCGGCCGCTGGCGCGAGGAGCACGAGTGGCCGCTCGCCCGCGCGCAGGAGCAGCTCCTCTACCTGCACGGCGACGGCTCGCTCTCGAAGCAGCCGCCCGAGGGCGAGGCGGAGCCGCGCCGCTACACCTACGACCCCGAGGATCCGGTGCCGACGATCGGCGGCAACTACTGCTCGGTCGGCGAGCTGCCTGCGGATGGGCCCGGGATGGAGCCGATGTGGGCCCGCCTGCTGAACCCCGTGCTGCGGCTGCGCAACATCCTGACGCCAGGCCCCGCCGACCAGCGCGAGTCGGCGGAGTACGTCTTCGCCCGGGAGCCGTACGGCCGCCTGCGCGACCGCGCCGACGTGCTCGTGTACGAGACCGAGCCGCTGGCGGAGGACGTCGAGGTCACCGGCCGCGCGACGGTCAACCTCTGGATCTCGTCCAGCGCGCTCGACACGGACTTCACGGCCAAGCTCGTGGACGTCTACCCGCCGAACGAGGACTATCCCGAGGGCTACGAGATGCTGCTCAACGACTCGATCATCCGCACGCGCTTCCGGGAGGGCTTCGACCGGGAGGTGCTGCTCGAGCCCGGCGAGATCGTGCCGGTGTCGATCCTGCTCCCGCCGACGTCGAACCTGTTCGCGAAGGGGCATCGCATCCGAGTCGACGTCTCGTCGTCGAACTTCCCGCGGCTCGACCGGAACCCGAACACAGGCGAGCCGATCGGCCGGCACACGCAAGATGGTGAAGGCGGAGCAGGCGGTCTATGCGGACGCCGAGCACCCGTCGCACGTCTCGCTGCCCGTCGTCCCCGCGTGAGCGAGCTCGACTTCGTTCCCGTCCCGGCCGGCCCGTTCGCATTCGGCGACGATCCGGCGCGCCTCTATCCGCCCGAGGAGGACGAGACGCCACGGCGAGTCGTGCACGTGGACGCGTTCCGGATTTCCCGGCTCCCGGTGTGCGACGACGACGGCGTGCCGCTCACATACGTCTCACGTGTCGACGCCGAGGCCTTCGCCGCCGCGAAAGGCGCGCGGCTGCCGACCGAGCTCGAGTGGGAGGCCGCCGCCCGCGGCGGCGACGAGCGGCTCTGGCCCTGGGGCGACGAGCTCCCCGACGCGACGCGCGCGACATTCGCCGCAGGGCATCGGCGGGCCATCGCCGGCAGGGCTGCATCCGGCGGGAGCCGCGCCCTGCGGCGCGCTCGACCTGGCCGGCAACGTCTTCGAGTGGACGGCCGACGGCGCCGCTCGGGGCGGCTCGTATCTGAGCGGCCCGGGCGAGCTGCGCTGCTCGGCCCGCTTCCCGGTGCATCCCGAGGCGCGCGATCCCTACGTCGGCTTTCGCGTCGTCGCGGTCGAGCCGGCGCGGAGCTTCGACTGGGTCGACGTCCCGGCCGGCGACTACGTGATCGGCCGCGACGCGGGGGAGACGCGACAGCGGCTCGTCGAGGTGGACGCGTTCGAGCTGACGCGGACCCCGGTCACGAACGCACAGTACGAGCGCTACGTCGCCGAGAGCGATGCAGCCGCGCCGCCGCACTGGCCAGCTCCGGCCGACCACCCCGTCACCTTCGTCGACTGGCGCGAGGCGTCGGCGTTCTGCGCCTGGGCCGGGGGCCGGTTGCCCACGGAGGCGGAGTGGGAGAAGGCCGCGCGCGGCACGGACGGCCGCACGTACCCGTGGGGCGACGACGAGGACGAGGGCCGCGCCGCCGTCGGACATGGCATGAAGCGCGGCACGACGGCGTCGGTCGGCTCCCATCCCGACGGCGCCAGTCCCTACGGCCTGGAGGACATGGCCGGAAACGTCTGGGAGTGGACGTCGACCGAGTACCCGCCGGGGGAGCGCGTCCTGCGGGGCGGCTCGTTCGCGAGCCCGGGCCTCGCCTGGGCGCGCTGCACGATGCGCAGCCACAGCCGGCCGGTGCGCCGGCAGGCGCACATCGGCTTCCGGGTCGCAAGGGCGGCTCGCTAGACCGTCACCTTCCGGCGCTCGCGCAGCGGTCGCGGCCGGGGTCGTAGCTGACCGTCGCTCGCCCGAAGCCAGGGCCGACACCGGTGCGGAACTTCGTCCCTGCAGGGCCGAATCCAGACCCCCCGCCGCCGTGCCCGCCGCTGAAGGAGGCGCTGGAGCCACCTCCGCCCCCGCCGTAGAGCCCTCCTCCTCCGCCACCACCGCCGCTGGCGTCGCCTGCCGCGCCGTCGCCGCCGACGCCGAGCGCGCCGGCCGTCGCCGTCACCGAGAGATCGGGGGCGTTCCTGCCCGCGGCGCCGCCCCCGGTCTGCGTTCCTCCCTTCCCGCCCGTCGCCGCGTTCGCCACGCCGAGGACGGCATGGCCCTCGAGTCCGATCAGGCCGTCCCCGTGGCCGCCGCCGGTGCCGATCGGCCCGCCGATCGCTCCGCCTGCGCCACCCGACCCTCCGGCACCGACGATGATTCGATGCTCGAGGCCGTCGCCGCCTCGGCGCACGTCGGTGGCTCCGCCGCCGCCGGAGCCGGCTTTGCCGCCAGTCCCGTCCCTGCGGTCGAGAGCGGCGCCGCCGGCTCCGCCTCCGTTCCAGCCACCGGCTCCCGGGGTCGATGCCTCCGCCTGGCCGCCCCAGCCGCCCACGCGGACTCGCAGCGTTTCCTCCGGCGTGACCGCGAAGTCGGCGATCGCCCGTGCGCCGGCGCCGGGTGCGCCAGACGTCCCTCCCGGGCCGCCGGCCGCTCCCACGACCTCGATCCGAACCCGGCAGACGCCGGCCGGCACCACGTAGTCCTCAGGGAGCCCCGTGAACTCGAACGAGCTCACGCTGCGAGAGCTCGGTCTGGTGAGCAGCCAGGCGGGCACGGCGACGACGATCGCTGTGATCGCGAGAGAGGATGCGCGAACGTTCCGTCGCTTCATGACACGGTAACGCTCGGCGCTGCCGCTTCAGGGGTGGTGCAGCGCCGGTATAGCGAGCGCCTGGGCGCATCGGGGGCAGGGTGTTACGCTCGGAGCGGAGGCCGCAATGGAGTTCCGCATTCTCGGGCCGCTCGAAGCGGTAGCCGGAGGTCGCGTCGTCACACCCGATGCGGCGAAGCCACGCGCTCTCCTGGCGATTCTGCTCCTGCATGCGAATGAGCCCGTGGGGAGCGACCGGCTGGTCGAGGCTCTCTGGGCCGGTCGTCCACCGCCCACCGCGCCGAAGGTCTTGCAGACGTACGTCTCTCAGCTCCGCAAGGCGCTCGGCAGCGACGCGATCGTCACCGGGCCGGCGGGCTACGAGCTGTGCGTCGCGCCCGCCGGTCTCGATCTGCACCGCTTCGAGCACCTCGTGACCGAGGCGCGTGGAGCAGAGCCGCGGGCCGCTGCCCAGAGCCTGCGCGAAGCCCTCTCGCTCTGGCGCGGCCCGCCGCTCGTCGAGTTCACGTACGAGTCGTGGGCGCAGGACGAGATCGGTCGGCTGCGAGGAGCTTCACCTCTCCGTGCTCCAGGATCGGATCGACGCCGATCTCGCTCTCGGCCGCGACGGCGAGCTCGTCGGTGAGCTCGAGTGCCTGGTCGCCGAGCACCCACTGTCGGAGCACCTGCTCGGCCGGCTCATGCTCGCCCTCTACCGTTCAGGCAGGCAGGCCGAGGCGCTGGCGGCCTTCCGGGCGGCGCGGGAGACGCTCGTGGAGACGCTCGGGATCGAGCCGGGAGCGCCGCTGCGGCAGCTCGAACGCGCGATCCTCGCGCAGGATCCGGATCTGGACGTCTCTCCGGGGTGGCCGCGATCGACGTCGTTCGTCGGCCGCGAACGGGAGCTGCAGGAGGTGCGGGCGCTCCTGTGTCACGTCGACGTTCCTCTGGTGACTCTCACCGGGGCGGGTGGAACGGGCAAGACGCGCCTCGCCGCCGAGGCGACGGCCGCCCTCGCCGACACGTTCCCGGACGGCGTCGTGCTGGTCGAGCTCGCCCCGGTCGTCGACGCCGACCTCGTGGCGGCCGCGATCGCCCAAACGCTCGGTCTGGGCGAGCAGCGGGGGAAGGACCTGACGGAGGCACTGGTCGCCTACTTCCGCGGCCGGCGGGTGCTGCTCGTGCTCGACAACTTCGAGCAGGTGCTCGCGGCCGGGCCGCTGCTCGCGGAGCTGGTCGCGGGTGCGCCCGGGCTGACGCTCCTCGTCACGAGTCGCGCGGCGCTGGACATCTCCGCGGAGACGGTTTACCCCGTCGCGGCGCTGACGCTTCCCGACCCGTCTCGTCCCACGCAGTTGAATCGGCTCCGGCACGTGGATGCAGTGCGGCTGTTCGTGGATCGCGCGCAGGACGCCAGGGAGGACTTCGAGCTCTCCGAGGCCAACGCCGACGCGGTCGGCGAGCTCTGCCGGCGCCTGGACGGGCTGCCGCTCGCACTCGAGCTCGCGGCCGCGCGGATCAAGCTGCTCTCGCCGGCCGAGATCCTCCTGCGCCTCGCCGGAAGCAGCGAGCTCCTGAAGGCCGAGCCGGGCACAGGCGCGCCCGCGCGGCACCGCACGCTGCGGGCCGCGATCGCGTGGAGCTACGACCTTCTGACCGAGGAGGAGCAGGCGCTCTTCACGAGCCTCGGCGTCTTCGTCGGCGGCTTCACGCTTCGGGCGGCCGAAGCGGTCGCCGGAGAGCTGGACCTCGACGTCGTCGACGGTGTGGAGTCGCTGCTCTCCAACCACCTGCTCCGGACCGAGCGCATGGCCGGCGGCGAGCCGCGCTTCGGGATGCTGGAGACGATTCGCGAGTACGCGCTCGAGCGGCTGGCCGAGCGCGGCGACGGCGAGGCTGTACAACGCCGCCACGCGGGCTTCTACGCGCTGCTCGCGGAGCAGGCCGAGCCCGAATTGCGCGGACCGCAGCAGCTGAGTTGGGCGCAGCGGCTCGACGCCGACCTCCCCAACATCCGGGCTGCGCTGACCTGGGCGGCGGCGAGCGGAGAGACAGAGTCCGGCTTGCGGATCGGTGCGGCGCTGTGGCGCTTCTGGCACATGCAAGGGCTGCTCGGAGAGGGACGCGAGCGCCTCGAGCGGCTTCTGGCGGTGGGCTCCGGCTCGAGCGCCGCGCGCGCCTCGGTTCAAGCGGCGGTCGCCGCCATCGCAGGCGTCCAGGGCGACCACGGGGCAGTGCGCCGCCTCCTCGAGGCCAGCCTGCCCGTCCTGCAGGACGTGGGAGAAGACCGGACGGTCGCCGGCTCGCTCGCCGTCCTGTGTGCCTCTGCCATTGCGACCGATGAGCCCGACCGAGCTCTGGCGTTCGCCGAAGAAGGACTTGACTTCGCGCGGCGCTCGGGCGACCTCTCCACCGAGGCCATGCTCCTCTTCAACGTGGGTCTGGCGCTGGCGGCGAACGGGGACCTCGAGGGGGCCGAGCGTGCGATCGAGGAGAGCGTGCGCGGTGCGCGCCGGGCCGGGAACGTTACGAGTGTCGGGAACTGGCTCCGGGCGCTCGGCTCGATCTCGCTGGCGCGGTGCGACTACGCGCAGGCGCGCCCTCAGTTCGAGAAAAGTCTGTCCTTCGGGCGCGAGCTCGGCCAACCGTGGTGCATCTCCCACTCGCTCTCGAACCTCGCGCTCGTCGCCCAGGAGGAACGCGACTACGAGGCGGCGCGGCGCCTGCTCGCGGAGAGTCTCGAGATCCAGCGGGAGAGTGGCGAGCGGCTGGGGCTGGCGGCGAACCTCGAGGTGTACGGGCGGCTCGCGGTCGCAGAGGGTGATCCGGTTCGTGCTGCTCGCCTGTACGGAAGCGCGAGCGTTCTCCGGGAAGCGGTGGGCTTCGACGCCTGCGAGCTCGGGTGGCCCGACTCCGAGCCGCACGTTGCCCGGCTCCGCGCTGCGCTCGGTGGGGAAGCGTTCGCCGAGACGTGGGAGGAGGGCCGGGCGCTGACGTTGGACGAGTCGCTCGACTACGCGCTGGGGGCGGAGATCGACCTCGATCCCGTGTCGAGCGGTCGCCTGCAGGTCCACCGAGCCTGACGAAGGTCAGGGCGTGTCGCGGAGCCGCTCGAGGCCGTCGAGGATCAGGTCGAGCCCGAACTCGAACTCGCTCGTCCCGTCGGGGCTCGCCGGCTCCAGATGCTGGTGGGCGTGCTCGATCACGTAGGGGTACTCGTCGGCCGGGATCTCGCGCAGGAAGCCGACGGCGAGCTCGTCGAGCTCCTCCTTGGTCTCGAAGGGCATGCTCACCTGCCAGAGCGTGAAGCCGGTGATGTGGCTGTCCAGCGCGTGGTAGGCGTGATGGGTCATGTCGGCCGAGAAGCCCGCTTCCCGGAGCGTCCGGAGCACGGACTCCATCCAGTGCATGCGGGCGGGGCTGACCCTGGGTCGCCGCATCATCAGGCTGCACGCCCAGCGGTGCCGCACGAACACGTCGTGCGACGAGACCGCCGTCTGACGGAGTGCCGTCTTCCAGTCCACCCCGTCGGGAGGCACCTCGATCTCCGCCAGGACGATCTCGACGATCCCGTCCTCGATGTCGTCCTTGTTCGCCACGTGGTTGTAGAGCGACATCGCCTCGACCCCGAGCTCCTGACCGAGCTTGCGCATGCTCAGCGACTCGATCCCGCCCCTGTCGGCGAGGGCGATCGCGGCGTGCAGCACCCGCTCTCTGCTCAGGGGGAGCCGCTGTTCCGAGCGTGGGTCGGGTTGCGTGGCCATGCCTTGACAAGCTTACGGCGTACGTTGTAACTTACACCATAAGCTTACACTGTACGTGAGGGGAGAGCACGATGAAGGCGATCGTCTGCGAGCAGTACGGAATCGACGCGCTGGAGCTCCGCGAGGTGGACCGGCCGGCGCTCGAGGACGATCAGGTGCTGGTGCGCGTGCACGCGTCGTCGGCCAACCCGGTCGAGTGGTACGGCGTGAGCGGTCCTTCTTGACCCGAGTCCTCGGCGGCGGTCTGCGCAAGCCCAAGGACACGTCGGTGGGGGCAGACCTGGCGGGCCGGGTGGAAGCCGTCGGAAAGGACGTCCGGGAGCTCCGGCCAGGGGACGAGGTGTTCGGCACGTCGGGAGCGTCCTGGGCCGACTACGCCGCGGCGCGCGAGGTGCGTCTCGCGCGGAAGCCGGCCAACGTCTCGTGGGAGGAAGCCGCGGCCGTGCCGATCGCCGCGACGACCGCCCTCCAGGCACTGCGCGACCAGGGCAACGTCCAGCCCGGGCAGAAGGTGCTGATCAACGGCGCCTCCGGCGGCGTCGGCACCTACGCCCTCCAACTCGCCAAGGCCTTCGGAGCGGACGTGACCGCCGTCTGCAGCACCGCGAACGTGGAGCTCGCCCGGTCGCTCGGTGCAGACCGCGTCGTCGACTACACCAGGGAGGACTTCACGAAGCTCGGCGAGCGACACGACCTGATGCTCGACATCGCCGGGAGCCGCCCGTTCAGGGCGTTCAGGCGCGTGCTGACCCCCGACGCGACCGTCGTCGTCGTCGGAGCGAAGTTCCCGTCGAGCAGGGGCCTCGGGCCGTTGTCCCACATGCTCGGAACGCGCCTGGCGGCAGTGGGCAGGAGCCAGACGGTCAAGCTCTTCATCGCGAAGATCGAGCAGGAGGACCTCCTCGTCTTGCAAGAGCTGCTCGAAAGCGGAAAGGTGAGATCCGTGATCGACCGAAGCTACGAGCTACGCGAGGCGGCGGACGCGCTCCGGTATCTGGGCGAGGGGCACGCGCGCGGGAAGGTCGTCCTCACCGTTTGAGCGTCGACGCGAGCCGACTGCGCGACCTCACCCTGGAGCTCGTCGAATGCCCGAGCCCGACGGGCGACACGGCAGACGTGGCGCGTCTCTACGCGCGCAGGCTGGAGGAGCTGGGGCTGGAGGTCGAGACCCTCGACGAGCCGTTCCCTGCCACCCCCATCGTCGTCGGGCGCCTGCGCGGCGGCGAGCCCGGGCCGACGGTCGTCCTGAACGGCCACCTCGACACGGTGCCGATCCCGCACGAGGAGCCGCGGCTCGACGGCGACACGATCTACGGGCGCGGCTCCGCCGACATGAAGGGCGCGCTCGCCTGCGCGGCCGAGGCGGCGGCCGTCGCGGCCGGACGGGGCGGCTTCCCCGGTGAGCTCGTGATCGTCGCGATCGGCCTGCACGAGGCGCCGAGCGGACGCGGCGAGGACCTGACCTGGCTCCTCCGCGAGGGGGGCTTCACGGCCGACTACGCCGTCGTCTGCGAGCTCGCCGGCGACTCGTTCGTCGCCGCGCACATGGGGCAGGCGACGGTCGAGATCGAGATCACGCGGCCGGGGATGCCGACGCACGAGCTGCAGACGCCGCCGGGGACGCCGCATCCGCTCATGGCCGCGGGCACGGTGATCGAGGCGATCGCCGCGCGCAACGCCGAGCTGGCGGAGGTGGAGCACCCGTGGGTCGGCGCCGAGACGTACTTCCTCGGCGAGCTGCACGGCGGCGACTTCTACAACCGCTTCCCGACGAGCTGCCGGCTCGTCGGCACGCGGCGCTGGCAGCCGGGGAAGCCGCTCGAGGACGTGCGGGCCGAGTACGAGGCCCTGCTCGCGCCGCTCGCGGCCGAGACCGGCTGCGCGATCGAGCTCGACCTGCGGCTCGTGCGCGACAGCTACCGGATCGACCCCGAGGAGAAGCTCGCGGTGGCGCTGCGCGAGGCCTACCGCGAGGTGACGGGCGTCGAGCAGGCGCTGATCGGGATGAAGGTCGTCGCGGACGGCGCGATCTTCCACCAGGCCGGGATCCCGACCGTCTACCACGGCCCCGTCGGCACCGGCGCGCACGCGGACGTCGAGACGATGGACGTGCCCGAGCTCGTCCGCGCGACGCAGGTCTACCTCGCCCTGCTCGAGCGGCTGTGGGCCTGACCTACGAGGGGCTCTACGCCGGCTTCCGCTGGCGGGTGCCGGACGCGGTCAACCTCGGCGTCGACATCTGCGAGCGCCAGCCGCGCGACGCGACCGCGATCCTCGTCACCGACGGCCGCGAGGTCACGCGCCGCGTCAGCTTCGGCGAGCTCTCCGACGACTCGAACCGGCTCGCGAACGCGCTCGCCGCTCTCGGGGTGGCAGCCGGGCGACCGGGTCGGGATCGCGCTGCCGCAGCGGCCGGAGGTCGCCGTCGCGCACGCCGCCGTCTACAAGCTCGGCGCGATCGCCGTCCCGCTCTCGACGCGCTTCGGCCCCGACGCGCTGGCCGTGCGGCTCGGCGACGCGGGCGCGACCGTCGTGCTCGCGGAGACGGAGATGCTGGAGCGGATCGCGGAGCTCGGCCTCGAGCTGCGCCCGATCGACGTCGACCGCGAGCTGCCCGCGCTGCTCGCGCAGGCCTCGGCGCGCTTCGAGCCCGCGGAGACGAAGGCGGACGACCCGGCGCTGATCGTCTACACCTCGGGCACGACCGGGCCGCCGAAGGGCGCGCTGCTCGCGCACCGCACGCTCTACGGCCACCTGCCCGGCTTCGAGCTCTCGCACGACTTCTTCCCGCAGCCGGACGACGTGATCTGGTCGCCGGCCGACTGGGCCTGGATGGGCGGCCTCTTCGACGTGCTCCTGCCGGGGCTCTACCACGGCCGTCCCGTCGTCGCCTTCCAGACGACGAGGTTCGACCCCGAGCGCACCTACGAGCTCGTGGAGCGGCTCGGCGTGCGGAACCTCTTCCTGCCCGCGACGGCGCTGCGGATGCTGCGCGGCCACGGCGGGCGGCGGCTGGCGCTGCGCACGCTCGCGAGCGGCGGCGAGACGGTCGGCGAGGAGACCGCCGCCTGGTGCGAGGAGGCGCTCGGCGCGCGGCTGAACGAGTTCTACGGCCAGACCGAGGCGAACCTGCTGATCGGCAGCTGCGCCGCCTGGCCGGCGGTGCCCGGCGCGATGGGCCGCCCCTATCCCGGCCACGACGTGCGCCTGATCGACGGCGAGATCGCCGTGCGCGCCGAGGGCGATCCCGTCGCCTTCCTCGGCTACTGGGGCAACGAGGAGGCGACGCGGGCGAAGGTGCGCGACGGCTGGCTGCACACGGGCGACCTCGCGCGGCAGGACGACGCGGGCTACCTCCACTTCGTCGGCCGCGCCGACGACCTGATCTCGAGCGCCGGCCACCGCATCGGCCCCGGCGAGATCGAGGACTGCCTCGTCCGCCATCCGACGGTGGCGCTGGCCGCGGCGATCGGCGTCCCCGACGAGGTGCGCGGCGAGACGATCAAGGCCTTCGTCGTCCTCGCCCCGGGCGCGTCCCCGTCGGAGGAGCTGGCCGCGGAGCTGCAGGCGCACGTGCGCTCACGCCTGGCGGCGTACGAGGTGCCGCGTCAGGTCGAGTTCGTCGCCGAGCTGCCGTTGACGGTCAGCGGCAAGATCCGCCGCAACGAGCTGCGAGCGCGACATCAGGATGGTGCGCATTTGACTTGACGATGACATCAAGATGATGTCATAGTGCCGCGGTGCTTCCCGTCCTGCGCAACCGCGACTTCCTCCTGGCCTGGTCGGGCGGCCTCATCTCGATGCTCGGCGGCTGGGCGATGTGGATCGCGCTGCCCCTCCACGTCTACGAGTTGTCCGGCTCGACGCTCGCCACGAGCGGCGTCGTCGCCGCCCTCGTCGCGCCCGGCATCCTCTTCGGCACCGTCGCCGGCGTCTTCGTCGACCGCTGGAACCGGAAGACGACGCTCGTCGCTCGGCAACGTCGTGCTCGCGGGCGCGACGCTGCCGCTGCTGCTCGTCGGACGAGTCGCGGCTGTGGATCGTCTACCCGCTCGTCTTCGTGCTCGAGGTGGTGGAGCAGTTCACCGGCCCGGCCGAGAACGCCTTCCTGCCGCGGCTCGTCCCCGACCGAGGAGCTCGTCGCCGCCAACTCGCTGAACGCGCTGAACAACAACCTCGCCCGCCTCGGCGGGCCGGCGCTCGGCGGCGCGCTCTACGCGTGGATGGGGCTGACCGGCGTCGTGCTCGCGAACTCCGTCTCGTTCCTCGTCGCCGCCGGGCTGCTGGCCGCGATCGCCGCCTCCGGCGCGGTGGCTGCCGCCGGCGACCTCACCGAGGCCGCGGGCCGGCGCTGGCGCCGGGTGTGGAGCGAGCTGCACGACGGGCTCCGCGTCGTCCGGCGCAGCCGCCCCGTCGGCGTCGTCTTCGGCGTCGCCTCGATCACGTCGTTCGGCGAGGGCATCTTCGCGGTCATGTTCGCCGTCTGGGTGCAGGACGTGCTCGAGGGCGGCGTCCCCGACCTCGGCCTGCTGCAGACCTCGCAGGCGATCGGCGGCCTGCTCGGCGGGATCGTCGGCGCCTACGCCGCGCGCTACCTCGTGCCCGAGCGGCTCTTCGGCGTCGCCCTGCTCGCGTTCGGCATCTTCGACCTCGCGCTCTTCAACTTCCCGCTCGTCTTCGACGGGCTCTGGATCGGCAGCATGCTGATGATCCTCGTCGGCATCCCGGGCACCTCCTCCAGGCGGCGCGCGCGACGATCATGCAGACGAACGTCGAGGACGCCTACCTCGGCCGCGTCTTCGGCTCGCTCGGCACGAGCTCGTCGCTGCTGATGTTCGTCGGCACCCTGACCGCGGGCGCGGTCGGCGGCATCCTCGGCCCGATCGCGCTGCTCAACTTCCAGGGCGGCGCGTACGTCGTCGCGGGCGTGTTCGTGCTGCTCATGCTCGCGCCCAGCCGTGCGCCGCGCCGCGACCCGGCGTCGGCGACGACGAGCTGAGCGTAGGCGGTGGCATCAAAGCGCACCGCCGAGTCACCGGAGCGTGACGAGGGCCAGGCGGTGGCGCAGCTCGACCTCATGCTCGGTCGCGCCCGCGAAGGGGAGACGCGCGTGGCCGGGTGCTCCGAAATGCGTGCCGTCGACGACACCAATGCCTGCGGCGAGCAGGTTCTGCACTGGGATTCCGCCGAGATCGAGCCACAGGAAGGGTGTTGCCGGCGGGAGAGGTGCGCTCAGGATCGGGTCGTCGGCGACGAGCGCGTGCGCGACGTCGCGGTCTGCTCGGTAGCCGGCGGCGAGGTCGTCGAGCCAGTCCTGCGGGCCTTCGAGTGCGGCCTGGGCGGCTCGCTGCGCGACGTGGCTGACGCGGATCACGTCCCACTCCAGCTCGCGCAGGCAGGCGTCGACGACGTCCGGCGCGCCGGCGAGGAAGCCGATGCGCCAGCTCGGGCAGGGCGAGGCTCTTGCCCAGGCTGCGCACCAGCACGACGTTCGGGGCGCCCCAGGCGCTCGCGAGCTCGCCCTCGTGGATGCAGCGCTCGTACGCCTCGTCGGTCACGACGGTCAGGTCGTGGCGGGCGGCGAGCTCCAGCATCGCGTCGACCTCGGCGCGGGTGGGGAGGTAGCCGGTCGGGTTGTTCGGGTTCGTCAGGACGAGGACGCGCGAGCGCGGCGTCACCGCGGCCTCGATCGCGGCCGGATCCCACGTCATGGCCGGCACCGGGACGAACACGCCGCCGGCGCGCTCGATCAGGCCGCGGAAGAAGTAGCACGGCGTCGGCACGATCACCTCGTCGCCGGCCTCCAGCAGCGCGCGGAAGAGGATGCTGAGCGCGTGCATGGCGCCGTTCGTGACCAGGAGCTCGCGCTCCGGGTCGGCCGGCGCCGGGAGCGAGCGGGCGATCGCCTCGCGGAAGGAGAGGTGGCCGCGGCTCGGCGGCGTGACCGTGTGCTCGTCGAGCGCGGCCGTCACCGCCTCGCGGACGTGCGCCGGCAGGGGCGCGCCGATCGAGCCCTTCAGCGGCAGCATGTCCCGCCCGGCGAGCGCGCGCTCGGCCGCGATCGACGGCATCTCGTCGTGCCTCACCGGACGACGCCTCCCGGCCGTGCGCCGGTGTGGGCGCCGTCGGCCCAGACGCGCTCGCCCGCGACCCACACGCCGGCGGCGCCCTCGGCGAGCTGCAGCGGCTCCTCGTAGGTCGCGGCGTCCACGTACGCGGAAGGATCCAACAGGACGAGGTCGGCGCGCTTGCCCACCTCGATCCGGCCGCGGTCGGAGAGCCCGAAGCGGTCGGCCGCACGGGCGGTCAGCCGCGCGATCGCCTCCTCCGCCGGCAGCAGCCCCTCGCGCAGGCAGTACCGCCCGAGGAACCGGGCTGCGCTCCCCGACAGGCGCGGGTGCGGGATCGTCCCGAAGATCCCGTCGGAGCCGAGCAGCATCAGCGGGTGCCGCGCGATCGTCCGCACGGCCTCCTCGGAGGCGTAGTGCATGATCATCTGCACCCCGAGCTCGGACTCGACGACGAGGTCGAGCACCGTCTCGACCGGGTCGCCGCCGCGGTCGGCGATCGTCTCACCCTCGACGACGACCGCCTCGGGACCGAGGGTGCCGAGCAGGTTCTCCCAGCCGGGCAGCCCGTCTGCGACGTCGCGCGCGATCTGCGCCCGCGCAGCCGGGTCGACGAGCCGCTCCAGCGTCGCAGTAGCACCGCCCTCCTGCGTCCACGCGGGCAACAGGCTCGCGAGCAGCGTGCAGCCGGCGCCGTAGGGGTACTGGTCGAAGGTCACCTCGACGTCCGCCGTCTCCAGCAGCTCGAGCAGCGGCTCGATCAGCGCCTCGTCGGCGAGCGACTTCAGGTGCGAGACGTGCAGGGGCGCGCCCGAGCGGCGGGCGACGTCGAGCATCTCCTCGATCGCGCCGAGCAGGCCATCGCCCTCGTTGCGCACGTGCGGCACGAGGGGCGCGCCGAACTCGGCCGCCACCTCGGCGAGCGCGACGAGCTCGTCGGTCTCCGCGTGCGCGCCCGGGAAGTAGACGAGGCCGAAGGAGAGGTTCGTCGCTCCGGCCTCGAAGCCGGCGCGCACCTCGCGGCGCATCGCGTCGAGCTCGTCGTGCGTCGGCGCGCGCCGCTCGCCGCCGATCACCGTGTCGCGCACGGCCCCGGCCCCGATCGAGGGCACGAGCGAGATCGCGGGACGGGTCGCGTCGAGCGCGTCGAGGTACTCATCGTAGGTCGTCCAGCCCCACTCGTCCGGCCCCGGCCCCTCCGCCGCGCGCAGGTACACCATCCGGTCGCGCCAGCGCTTGCGGGCAACGGGCGCGGGCGCGAGCCCGTCCGGATTGATCACCTGGGTCGTCACGCCCTGCGCGACGGCCTCCGCCAGCAGCGGCTCGTCGAACGAGCGCAGCGCCGTGTGCGCGTGCGCGTCGATGAAGCCGGGGCAGAGCCAAGGCCCTGGCCGTCGACGACCTCGTCGCCGCAGAGCTCGCCGCCGACCGCCGCGATCTTGCCCGTCCGCGACCCCGACGTCGACCACCCGCGGCGGCGCGTCGCCGGGATAGACGGTCGCGCCGCGGATGACGAGCATCAGAGCACCGCCGAGAGCCCGCCGTCGACGACGATCAGCTGGCCGTTGACGAAGTCGGATGCGTCGGAGGCGAGGAAGACGGCGGCGCCGCCGAGCTCGGCCGGCTCGGCCCAGCGGCCCGCGGGAACGCGGCCGCGCACCCAGGCGTCGAACTCGGCGTCCGCCTGCAGCGGCTCGGTCAGCTCGGTGCGGAAGTAGCCCGGCGCGAGCCCGTTCGCCTGGATCCCGTGCGGCGCCCACTCGGCGCACATCGAGCGCGTCAGCATCTTCAGCGCGCCCTTCGTCGCCGCGTAGGCGCCGGTCGTGGGGCGGGCGAGCTCGCTCATCAGCGAGCAGACATTGATGATCTTGCCGCGTCCGCGCTCGATCATCCCCGGCGCGACCGCGCGCGAGACGAGGAACGCGCTCGTCAGGTTGACGTCGAGCACGTGCCGCCACTCCTCCAGCTCCAGCTCGACGAGCGGCCGCCGCAGGGTCATGCCCGTGTTGTTGACGAGCACGTCCACCGGGCCGAGCGCGGCCACCGCGGCCGCGACGGCCGCCTCGTCGGTGACGTCGAACGGCGCGGCGACCGCGCCCTCGATCTCCGCGGCGCACGCTTCGACCGTCTCGGCGCTGCGCCCGTTGACGGCCACGCGCGCGCCTGCCTCGGCGAGCGCGCGGGCGATCGCCAGGCCGAGCCCGCGCGTCGAGCCGGTGACGAGCGCCGTCCGCCCGGAGAGGTCGAAGCTCACCGCGGGACGACCGGCAGCAGCACGTGCGAGGGGTACGCGTCCGTGTGCAGCACCGTCTGGTGGGCGACCTCCATCCGCGTGCCGGTGGCGACGTCCTCGCCCGTGTTCAGGTTGCGGCTGAAGCGCGGGAAGCTCGAGCTCGTCACGTCGAGCCGGATGCGGTGGCCGCGCCGGAAGACGTTCGCGGCGGGGTAGAGGCGGATCGTGTAGCGCGCGACCTCGCCCGGCTCCAGCAGCTCGGTGCTCTCGCCGCGCTCGGAGCCGCGGTAGCGCGCGCGGATGATCCCCTCGGTGAGGAAGATCGAGCGGCCGTCGGGGTAGACGTCGCAGAGGCGGACGATGAAGTCGGTGTCGCGGGCGCTCGACGCCGCGTAGAGCGTCATCTCGACCGGGCCGATCACGTCGAGGTCCTGCTCGAGCTCGGCGCTCGTGTAGACGAGCACGTCGTCGCGCGCCTCCAGGACGCGCTGGTCGCGCGGGCCCGGCAGCACCGGCTCGCGCGCGCCCTGGGTCATCGTCAGGACGGAGTTGACGCCGCCGATCGTCGGCACCGGGTTCTCGGGGTCGTAGTCGTAGCGGTCGCCGGGCTCGTCGGAGCGGGGCGGGTCGAGGTCGAGGCCGCCGTCGCGGCGCAGGTACCACGGCGTCGGCTCCGTGCCCGGCAGCGGCCACTCGCGCTCGCCGCGCCACTCGCCGGCGCCGAGCACGTACAGCTCCAGCGGCGGGCGCTCCTCCCAGTCGTTGCCCTCGTCGCGCAGGTAGCGGTCGTAGAAGGCGAGCTCGTGGTCGCGGATCACGGTCACGGCAGGGGAGAGGTCGACGTCGGCCGTGAACGTCTCGACCTCCTCCTCGTGCGACCACGGCCCCATCAGGACGCGGTTCGGGACGCGGTCGCCGATCGCGGCGAACGAGCGCAGGTGCGAGCCCGAGTAGGGGTCGAACCAGCCGCCCTGCTGGAAGATCGGCACCGTCACCGTCTCGGGGCGGTGGTGGAACTGCTGCCAATAGTCGTCATTCTCCTGGTGCTCCCACCACTCGCGCCAGTAGTCGACCTTGCGCCCGATCGCGACCTCGTCCAGCTCGATCAGCGGCAGGTGGCGGAAGACGCGGTCGTTCAGGACGAAGTCGGCCGCGCTCGGGCCGGTGATCAGGCTGATCGCGCTCGACCACAGCGCCGCCGCGCCGAGCGTGAGCGCGAGCTGGAACGCGCCGCCCGTCCAGTAGCCGTCCCAGAAGTAGTCGTCGTGGATCACCTGCGGCGCGATGCACTCCAGGTTCGGGTGGCCGAGGTGCATCAGCTGCCACTGCACGAGCCCGCCGTAGCTGCGCCCCCAGGTGCCGATGCGCCCGTTGCACCACGGCTCGGCGGCCGCCCAGGTGAGCGTGTCCTGCGCGTCGGCGCCGTCGCGCGTCCAGGCCTCGAAGACGCCCTCCGACTCGTAGCGGCCGCGCACGTCGAGGACGACGGCGGCGTAGCCGCGCTGCGCGAACCAGACGCCCCAGCCGACGAAGCGCTCCCGCGTCGACTCGTACGGCGTCCACTGCACGATCGTCGGGTGCGGCCCGCCGGAGAGAGGCAGGTAGACGTCGGCGGAGAGCGAGATCCCGTCCCGCATCGGGCACCCGCCGGTCGTGCAGGAGCCGGACGTCGTGCTGGCTCAACCGGTGAGCGCGGGCTGCGTGTCCGGCAGCGGCTGGCCGGCGAAGTGGCAGGCGGCGCTGTGGTCGGGGCCGTCGTCGTGCGCGACGAGCAGCGGCTCGACCTCGGCGCAGATCGGCTGCGCGATCGGGCAGCGGGTGCGGAAGCGGCAGCCGCGAAGGCGGGTTGATCGGGCTCGGCACGTCGCCGGTCAGAACGACGCGGCGGTGCTTCCGCCCCGGGATCGGCTCCGGGTTCGCAGAGAGCAGCGCCATCGTGTACGGGTGCAGCGGCCGGCGGAAGAGATCCTCGGAGGACGCGAGCTCGACGATCTTGCCGAGGTACATGACGGCGATCCGGTCGGAGATGTAGCCGACGACCGCGAGGTCGTGGGCGACGAAGAGGTAGGTGAGGTTGAACTCCTGCTTCAGCTCGACGAGCAGGTTCAGCACCTGCGACTGGATCGAGACGTCGAGGGCGGAGACGGGCTCGTCGGCGACGATGAACTTCGGCTGCAGCACGAGCGCGCGCGCGAGGCCGATCCGCTGGCGCTGGCCGCCGCTGAACATGTGCGGGTAGCGGTCGGCCGCCTCCTTGCTGAGCCCGACGCGCTCGAGCACGTCGAGCACGACGTCCTCGCGATCCTTCTTGTGCTGGCCGTGGATGCGCAGGCCCTCGCCGACGAGGCTGCGCACGGTCATGCGCGGGTCGAGCGAGCCGACGGAGTCCTGGAAGACGATCTGCATGTGGCGCCGCATCGTCTTCAGGTCGCGGCTGCCGAGCCCGCGCAGGTCGACGCCGTCGAACTCGATCTCGCCCGAGGTGGGCTCGAGCAGGCGCAGCAGCGTGCGGCCGAGCGTGGACTTGCCGCAGCCGGACTCGCCCACGAGCCCGACGGTCTCGCCCCGGAAGACGTCGAGGTCGACGCCGTCGACCGCCTGCAGCTGCCCGACGGTGCGCTTGAAGATGCCCTTCTGCACCGGGAAGTACTTCTTCACCGCGCGCGCCTTGAGCAGGGCCGGCGCGGGCGTGTAGTCCGGAACCAGCTCGGCGTCTCGTGCTGCTGCTCGGTGCTCATGCGACCACCTGGCGCACGCGCGGCTCGCGGCGCCCGTGCTCGCAGAGCCAGCACGCCGACTCCTGCGGCGGCACGGGCATGAGCGGCGGGTCGTTCGTGACGCACTTCTCGAAGGCGTAGTCGCAGCGCGGAGCGAAGCGGCAGCCGGCCGGCCACTCGAGCGGGTTCGGCACGGTGCCGCGAATCGCCTTCAGCTTCTCGGTGTAGCGCATCCCGAGCAGCGGGATCGACTCGAGCAGCGCCTCGGTGTACGGATGCTGCGGGCTCGAGAAGATCTCCTCCACCGGCCCGCGCTCGACGACGCGGCCGGCGTACATGACCGCGACCTCGTCGCACCATCTCCGCGACGACGCCGAGGTCGTGCGTGATCAGCATGATCGCCATGCCGAGGCGCTCGCGCAGCTCCTTCATCAGCTCGAGGATCTGCGCCTGCACGGTCACGTCGAGCGCCGTCGTCGGCTCGTCGGCGATCAGCAGCTTCGGGTCGGAGCTGAGCGCCATCGCGATCATCACGCGCTGCCGCATGCCGCCGGACATCTGGTGCGGGTAGTCGTTCACGCGCCGCTCGGCGGAGGGGATGCCGACGAGCTGCATCAGCTCGACGGCTCTGCGCCAGGGCGTCCTTCTTGCGGAGACCCTGGTGCAGCCGCACGGCCTCCGAGATCTGGTCGCCGACGGTGAAGACCGGGTTCAGCGAGGTCATCGGCTCCTGGAAGATCATCGCGATCTCGTTGCCGCGGATCTTCCCGAGCTCGCGCTCCCCGAGCGTCGCGAGGTCGCGGCCCTCGAAGAGGATCTTCGAGCCGGGCTCGATCCGGCCCGGCACCTCGACGAGCTGCATGACCGAGAGGGCGGTGACCGACTTGCCGCTGCCCGACTCGCCGACGACGCCCAGCGTGCCGCCCTGCGGGATCTCCAGGTCGACGCCGTCGACCGCGCGCAGCGTGCCCTTGCTCGTCCCGAAGTACGTGCGCAGGTTCTCGATCCGGAGCAGCTCGCGTCATGAACGGGCGGCCTTCGCGCCGGCGGGTGGGGCGGGAACGTCGATGTGGCGCTCGAGCTGTGCCAGCGCGATCACGGGGTCGCGCGTCTGCAGCGCGGCGAGCAGGATCCGATGCTCCTCCACGGTCTCCTCGAAGCTGCGGGAGCGCTCGTAGCGGTAGAAGTAGGCGCGGATCCGCGGTGCGATCGTGCGCCAGATCTGCACCGTGTGCAGCTGGCCGGAGGCCGTGATCACGATCTCGTGGAAGCTGAGGTCGGCCTCGACGAGCTTGGTCAGGTCGTCCGCCTTGCCCGCTTCCTCCATCAGCCAGATCTGCTTGCCGAGCTCCGCGAAGTCGTCGTCGGTCAGCCGCTCGAGCGCCCTGCGTGAAGCTGTAGCGCTCGAGCGTCAGGCGGATCGGGATCAGCACGCCCTGGACCTCGTCGTCGGAGACCCCGAGGACGACCGCGCCCCGGTAGGGAAGCGACATCACGAGACCCTCGTTCTCGAGCTGGCGGAGCGCCTCGCGCACCGGTCCGCGGCTCGTGCCGAGCTCGGACGAGAGCGTCGTCTCGATCAGCCGCTCACCCGGCTCGTAGCGCCCGGCGATGATCGAGGAGCGCAGCGTCTCCGCGATCTGCTGTGCCCGCGGGAGCCCTTTCTTGGCGTCGCTGCCGAGGGCGCCCGAAGCGGGCGTGACCGGCACCAACGGCCCTGGATCAACGGTCATGTCGACAATCCGAAAATGGTTGACAATCCCAATTCACGGCCCTAGTGTAACCATCCTGGTGAGGATCACCAAGGTCGAGACGACTGCGGTACGCACGCCCATGCGTGAGCCGCTGGTGTGGCCCGGTGGGACGCGCGAATCGGCCTCCGGACTGCTCGTCCAGATCCACACGGACGAGGGTATCGTCGGCATCGGCGAGGCTCCGGGGCCGACGCTGCCGACGATCCAGACGATCATCGACCAGGAGCTGACGCAGTTCCTCGTCGGCCAGGATCCGCTGCGGGTCGAGTGGCTCGTGCACCGGATGGAGGAGTTCTCCCGCAACTGGAGCAGCATCGGCAACTACGCGATCTCCGGCATCGAGATCGCGCTCCTCGACCTGAAGGGCAAGGCGCTCGGCATCTCGGTGACGGAGCTCCTCGGCGGCTTCTGCCGCGACCGCGTGGCCGTCGTCGGCTACCTCTTCATCGACGAGCCGGAGGCCGCGGCGCGCAAAGCCGGCGCGTTCGTCGACGCCGGCTACACGGAGCTGAAGCTGAAGGTCGGCCGGAGCTTCGAGCAGGACCACGACACGCTCGCTGCGATCCGCGACCGCGTCGGCTCCGACGTGAAGATCCGGATCGACGCGAACATGATCTGGAGCGTTCCCGCTGCGATCAAGTGGATCCGCGGGCTGGAGCAGTTCGACCTCCAGTACGTCGAGCAGCCCGTGCCCGACTTCGACATCGCAGGGCCTGGCGCAGGTACGCCGCTCCGTCTCCGTTCCGATCGCCGCCGACGAGGGCTGCACCGACGTCCGCTCCGCGCTCGAGCTGATCAAGGCCGACGCCTGCGACGTGCTCGTCGTCTACCCGTCGGAGGCCGGCGGGCTGACGAAGGCGCGCCAGATCGGCGCGCTCGCGGACGCGGCCGGCAAGTGGTGCGCGATCGGCAGCTGGGCCGAGCTCGGCGTCGCGACGGCAGCCAACCTGCACGTCGTCGCGTCGTCCTCGAACTTCCCGTTCGCGAGCGACACGCATTACCCGCTGCAGGAGTTCGACGTCCTCGAGCGAGCGCGCTCGAGATGAGCGACGGGCTCGTCGAGGTGCCGCGCACGCCGGGTCTCGGCGTGACGCTCGACCCGACGCAGGTCGGACGCTCGCCAACTTCGACGTCCGCGAATCCGTCTTTTACGACGACATCCAAGGAGAGGCACCACGGGTCGGTCAGATCCTCTGACGATCCCAAGGAAGAGGAAGAGGAGGGGCAGGACGATGTCAGATAGTCCAGAGAGCCCGGCCGGCAGCGACCTCAACCGTCGCGACCTGCTGGAGAAGGCCGGCCAGATCGGCGCCGGCGCAGTCGCCGCAGGCTCGCTCGCGGGTGCGGCGAAGGCGGCGCCGAAGCGCAGGAAGGCGGCTCCGCCACGCGGTGGCAAGGTGACATGGGCGCTCGAGCAGGATCCGGCCCACATTGCGCCGTTCGGCGGCATCCTGACCGCGAACCACTGGGGCAAGGCGCCCATGTACGAGTCCCTGATCGAGTGGGACGCGAAGCTGAACGAGAGGCCGGCGCTCGCGACGGGGTGGAAGGTCGTCGACGCCCGCACGATCGACTTCACCCTGCGGCGGGGGGTGAAGTTCCACAACGGCAAGGAGGTCACGGCGGCGGACTGCAAGTACTCGTTCGACCTGCAGCCGAACCCGCCGGCTGCCGGGCAGCGTCGCCGTGCTGGGCCAGGTGCCGGCGATCGCGGGGACCGAGGTGCGGAGCAAGTACGTGCTGCGGATGAAGCTGAAGAACCCGGACGCGCGGGTGTTCGGCTACCTCGCCTGGAACCGCTACTCGGCGATCGTGCCCGAGGGCATGTACAGCCAGGTCAACGCCGGACGCGAGGGGATCGGCACGGGGCCGTTCCGGCTCGCTCGAGTACCAGCCCGAACAGCCACGTCGAGTTCGCCCGCTACCAGAACTACTGGAAGAAGGGCCTGCCCTACCTCGACGCGCTGTCGTTCAAGATCCTGGCCGACGAGCAGGCACGCGTGGCCGCGCTGCGGGCAGGCGCGATCGACGGCGGCACGTTCTCGGCCGACAGTGCGAAGGCGCTCGGGGCAGAACCGCAACCTGAAGGTGCTGCGGGGCCTGACGGCCGCGTTCCGCGAGCTGCAGATGACGATCAAGCCGGGCGACCGCAAGCCGTGGCACGACAAGCGCGTCCGGCAGGCGGTCAACTTCGCGATCAACCGCCAGAAGATCATCAACAAGGTCTACAGCGGGTTCGGCGAGTACAGCGGGCACGTCCCGCCGGGCTACGGCCCGTGGCCGCTCACGCCGCTCGGAGCTGCAGTGACAAGTACGAGAAGTTCGACCTGCCCAAGGCGCAGGGCGCTGATGAAGGCAGGCCGGGCTGCGAACGGGCTTCTCGGTCACGATGACGACGTTCTCGACGCCGCTCGACTTCGCGTCGGTGGCGGCGGTGATCAAGGCCGCAGCTCGAGCAGATCAACATCAACGTGAACATCGTCGCGCAGGACCCGGCCACGTTCGCGACCAACAACGGGCGCGGCTCGTTCGACTGGGATCTCACCGGGCGCGGCATGCGCGGTGACGTCGACGGCTACATGGCCGAGTTCAACCCGAGCTCGACCGCCTACCAGGCGTGGTACCCGCTGTACAAGAACCAGCGAGTTCTGGCGCCTGGTCGGCAACGGCCGGATCCAGCTCGACCAGAAGAAGCGGCTCCCGATGTACAAGGAGGCACAGCGCCTGCTCATGGACGAGCTGGTCCAGGTGCCGCTCGTCTCGGTGTCGAAGTTCCAGGTCGTCCGTCACGCGGGTGGAGAACATGTACGTGGCGTTCAGCGACTTCAACACGGGGCTGCACACGTCCGTGTACATCAAGCGCTGACCGACGAGACGAGGTCACGGGGGAGGGGCGCGCACTGCGGCGCCTCTCCCCCTGGCCGCTCGCCTGAGAGGGGGCTGAGGGACCGTTGCTCGGATACATCGCGAAGCGCACACTGCTCGTCTTCCCGACGCTGATCGGCGTCTCGATCGCGATCTTCCTCATGGTCCGCCTGCTGCCCGGCGACGTCATCGACGTCCTGCTCGGCGCCGACACGCAGGCGACGCCGGAGGTACGCGAGCAGGCGCGCGAGCAGCTCGGCCTCAACGGCTCGTATCCGGAGCAGTACTGGCGCTGGGCCATCGGACGCCGCCCAGGGCGACCTCGGGCAACTCGCTCCGCAACGCCGAGCCGGTCTCGGCGATCCTCCGCGACGCCGCTGCCGATCACGCTCGAGCTGGTCTTCCTCGCGCCTGCTGATCGCCGTCGCGATCGGCATCCCGCTCGGCGTCATCTCGGCCGTCCGCCGCGACGGCGTCGAGTGACTACCTCGCGCGCGTGACCGGCCTGATCGGCGTCAGCGTCCCGAGCTTCTGGCTCGCGACGCTGCTCCTCCTCTTCACCTCGCGCGTCTTCGGCTGGGTGCCGCCGCTCACCTACGTCTCGCCCTTGCGACGACCTCGGCGCGAACCTGAGCCAGTTCATCCTGCCCGCGATCTCGATCTCCGTCTTCACGCTCGCGATCGTGATGCGCATGGTGCGCGCGACGATGCTCGAGGTGCTCTGCGCAGGACTACGTGCGCACGGCGCGCGCGAAGGGCGTCCCGCGCCGCAACGTCGTCTACCGCCACGCACTGCGCAACGCGCTGATCCCCGTCGTCACCGTCGTCGGCTTCGAGGTCGGCGTGCTGATGAGCGGCGCGGCGATCGTCGAGATCATCTTCGGCCTGCCCGGGATCGGGAACCTGCTGCTGCAGGCGATCTTCAGCCGCGACTATCCGCTGATCCAGGCGACGACGATGCTGATCGCCGTCATCTTCATCATCTTCAACCTGATCGTCGACCTCGATCTACGGCTTCCTCGACCCGAGGATCGTGGACGCGTGACCTTCAGGCGGAGGCCCGTGCTCGCGGCCGAAGGTGTCGGCGAGGTCGCGCCGATGGCGTTGTCCGAGGCGCCCCGCGGCCGGCTGGCCTTCCTCGGCAAGTGGAACAACCCGATCGGCCTCGTCGGCGCCGCCATCGTCAGCTTCAACGTCTTCGTCGCCATCTTCGGGCCCTACATCTGGCGCATCGACCCCGACGCGCAGGACGCCGAGCGGCTGCTCCCGCCCAGCTGGGCGCATCCCTTCGGCACCGACGAGCTCGGTCGCGACACGCTCGCGCGCGTCATCCACGGGGCGCAGGTCTCGCTGCAGGTCGGTGCGATCTCGGTCGGGATCGCGTTCGTGGCGGGTCTGACGATCGGCCTGCTGGCCGGGTACTACCGAGGCGTCCTGGACGGGGTGCTGATGCGGCTCGTGGACATGATGTTCGCGCTCCCGGCGCTCGTGCTCGCGATCGTGATCGCGGGCCTGCTCGGCCCGACGCGCACGAACGCGATGATCGCGATCGGGATCGTGATCACCCCGGCCTTCGCCCGCGTCGTGCGCGGGGCCGTGCTGGAGGTGATGGGCTATCCCGTACATCGAGTCCGGCGCGGGCGCTCGGCGCCTCGGGCTTCCGGATCATGCTCCGCCACCTGTTGCCGAACATCGGCGCGCCGCTGATCGTGCTCGTCACCACCTATCTCGGGACGGCGATCCTCAGCGAGGCGGCGCTCAGCTTCCTCGGCCTCGGGACACAGCCGCCGGAGGCGTCGTGGGGCGGGATGCTGAACACCGGGCGCCAGTACGTCGACCTCTACCCGTGGCTCTCGATCTTCCCCGGCGCCGCGATCATGCTCGTCGTGCTCGGCTTCAACTTCCTCGGCGACGGGCTGCGCGACATCCTCGACCCGCGCCTCGGCCCGGTCGTGGGCGAGATCACCAAGAAGTAGCGTGCTCGACGTCCTGATCCGGAACGGCTGGGTCGCCGACGGAGCCGGCAGCCCGCCCTTCCTCGGCGACGTCGCGATCGAGGGCGGACGGATCGCCGAGGTCGGCCGCCTCGACCAGGGCGCCACCGCAACGCGGGTGATCGACGCGGCCGGCAAGATCGTCTGCCCGGGCTTCGTCGACCCGCACAGCCACAGCGACTTCTCCATCCTCGCCAACCCGACGGCCGAGAGCACGATCCGGCAGGGCGTGACGACCGAGGTCGTCGGCAACTGCGGCTGGAGCTACGCGCCCGTCACGCCTGCGTCCGAGCCGTTCATGCGCGGCCGCCTGCACACCTTCGGCTACGACAAGCCGACGATCCCCTGGACGACGCTTCGGCGAGCACCTGGAGTTCCTCGCCGACGTCGGCCACTCGCCAGAACCTCGCCTGGTTCGTCGGCCACAACGCGCGTCCGGCTCGCTGCGGGCGTCTCCGGGTCGAGCCCGAGCGCGGAGCAGATGATGCTGATGGAGGGCTTCGTGCGCGACGCGATGCAGTCGGGCGCGCTCGGCATGTCGACCGGGCTCGAGTTCAACCCCGGCCGGGAGGCGACGACCGAGGAGCTGCGGCGCCTGAACGCGGTCGCGGGCGAGTACGACGGCATCTACACGAGCCACGTCCGCAACCGCGACTCGGGGCTGCTGGACGCGATCGACGAGTTCCTCGAGGTCGCCTGGGCGGGCAGCACGAAGGCGGAGATCTCGCACCTGAACGTCCGCCACAACACGAACGCGCCGGAGCGCGGCTGGGAGCGCGCGGTCGAGAAGATGGCGGCGCGCGCGGGAGCGCGGGCTCGACGTGCTCGCCGACACGACGCCGTTCCGCGAGGGGCTCGGCCAGATGTCCGGGATCCTGCCGCCGTGGGTCGCCGCCGACGGCACCGACGCGGCGCTCGCGCGCCTGCGCGATCCCGGCGACGCGCGAGCAGCTGCGCGCCGAGTGCGACCGCTACTGGCGCTTCATCCACAAGGGCGAGTGGCACCGCGTGCGCCTGCAGGCGAGCCCCGAGCATCCCGAGCTCGACGGCCTCGACTTCGCGGAGATCTCGAAGCGGCTCGGCAAGGATCCCTGGGACTGCTACTTCGACATCCTCGCCGAGAGCGGCGAGGCCTACGAGAGCGTCCTCCAGGTGGGCACGCTCTTCACCGACGAGCACCTCGCGGAGATGATCGGCCACCCGCTCTTCTGCCTCGGCGTCGACGGCTTCACGGTCGACGTGGACGGGCCGCTCTCCGAGCTGATGCGGCACCCGCTCGGCTTCGCCGGCCACGTCCACTACCTCACCCACCACGTCGCGCGAGCAGGGCACGCTGCGGCTGGAGGAGGCGATCCGCAAGATGACGAGCATGCCGGCGGCGCACTTCGGGCTCTGGGACCGCGGCGCTGCTCCGCGCCGGGCTACAGCGCCGATCGTCGTCGTCCTCGACTTCGACGAGCTCGACGACGTCTCGACGACGGAGCAGCCGCTCGCCTACGCCGCGGGGTCGACCACGTGCTCGTGAACGGCGTGCCGGTCGTCGAGCGCGGCGAGCACACGGGCGCGCGGCCCGGGCGGCACCTGCTCCGCCACTAGCGGGCACAGTAGGAGGCACATGACCGTCGACCTCCGCTCCGACCTGCACGCGCTCCCCACCGAGGAGATGTGGGAGGCGATGCGGAGCGCCAGGCTGGGCTGGGCGACCTACGGCGAGGACGAGTCGGTCAACCGGCTGCAGGAGCGCGTCGCCGACCTGCTCGGCCAGGAGGCGGGGCTCTGGGTGCCGACCTGCGGGATGGCGAACCTCGTCGCGCTGATCACGCTCGCGCCGCGCGGCGACGGCCGTCGTGCTCGAGTCGCAGTCGCACGTCCTCACCTCCGAGGCGATGGGGATCAGCGACATCGCCGGGCTGGAGCCGCGCTCGCTGTGGGCGGTGGACGGCCGGCTCGACCCGGCCGAGGTGGCGGAGCTCGTCGTCGAGGAGCAGGCATCGCTGCTCGTGCTCGAGAACACCCACACGCGCGCGGGCGGCACGGTGCTCTCGCCGTCGAGCTGACCGCGGAGCTGGCGCGCTGCGGCGCTCCGGAACGGCGCTCGCGTGCACCTCGACGGGGCGCGGCTCGCCAACGCGGCCGTCGCGCTCGACGTGACGCTCGCGGAGCTCGCGGCCCACGTCGACACGGTCGCGCTGAGCCTGAACAAGGGCCTGTGCGCGCCGATGGGGACGATCCTGGCCGGCAGCGCGCTCGCGATCGGCGGGGCGCGCGAGGATCCGCGCCGGCTCGGCGGCGCCTCCGTGCACAAGGCCGGGATCCCCGCCGCCGCGGCGCTCGTCGCGCTCGACACGCTGCTCGACCGGCTCGCCGACGACCATCGCCGCGCGCGCGAGCTCGGCGCCCTGCTGGCGGAGATCCCGGGCCTGCGCCTCGAGCCGGAGACGATCGAGACGAACATCGTGCTCGTGGACGCGCGGCGCGACCGGCCTCGCGCCCGACGAGCTGCTGCGGCTGCTCGCGGAGCGCGGCGTGCTGGCGATGGAGCGCGACACGACCCGCATCCGCTTCGTCACGCACCGCCTGATCGGCGACGACGAGGTCGCGCACGCCGCCGAAGCGGTGGCCGCGGTCGTCGCAGAGCACGCGACCGGCGCCTGAGGTCAGCTCCCCCAGAGCGGTCGGACCTCGATCGTCCCCATCTGGGCGATCGGGTGGCCGGCCGCGATCTCGACCGCCTCCTCCAGGCTGTCGCACTCGATGAGGTCGAACCCGCCGACCGCCTCCTTGGTCTCGGCGAACGGGCCGTCGGTGACGATCGGCTTCGCATCGCGGACGCGGACGGAGCGGGCCCGGCGCGGCGGTGCCAGTTGGTCGCCGGTGATCCAGATGCCCCGCGCCCGGAGGTCGTCCAGCCAGGGGAAGCTCTCCTCCTCCTGAGCCTCGGTGGGATCGGGCTCGGTCTGGGCGTCCATCCGCTCCGCATCCCAGCACACCAGCAGCAGGTACTTCATCGTCGCTCCTTCTCTCGTCGGGGTCGTGCCTTGCCTCTGGACGACGAACGCACCGGCCGGAGATCGACAACTTCCGCTCGTCCGGTCGTCCGGTAGGTTCCCGCGGTGCAGGACGACGACGGCTACTTCGGCGAGCGCGTCGCCGCGAGGTACGACGAGTCCGGTGAGCTCGCCGGGATGTTCGACCCGTCGGTCGTCGACCCGACCGTCGACTTCCTCGCCGAGCTCGCCGGGAGCGGGCGCGCGCTCGAGCTCGGGATCGGGACGGGCCGGATCGCGCTGCCGCTTGCACAGCGCGGCGTGCCGGTGCACGGGATCGAGCTGTCGAAGGCGATGGCCGCACGGCTCCGGGCGAAGCCGGGTGGCGAGAGGATCGGCGTCACGATCGGGGACTTCGCGACGGCGACCGCCGACGGCGCGTTCTCCGTCGCGTACCTCGTCTTCAACACGATCTCGAACCTGACGACGCAGGCCGCGCAGGTCGCGTGCTTCCGCAACGTCGCGGCGCACCTCGAGCCCGGCGGCTGCTTCGTGATCGAGGTCGGGATCCCCGAGCTCCAGCGGCTCCCGCCGGGCGAGACCGTCCGCGCCTTCCACGTCGGCGAGACCAGATGGGGGCTCGACGAGTACGACGTCGCGAACCAGGGCCTGATCTCCCATCACTTCGAGCTCGTCGACGGACGCGTCGAGCGGAACTCGGTCCCCTTCCGGTACACGTGGCCCGCGGAGCTCGACCTGATGGCGGAGCTGGCCGGGATGAGCCTGCGCGAGCGCTGGAGCGGCTGGCAGCGAGAGCCGTTCACGAGCGACAGCCGCAAGCACGTCTCGGTCTGGGAGAAGCCGCCCGCCCAGCCGTCATAGCCGCTCGGACAGCCGAACGGTGGCCGTGTCGCCGGCCTCCTTGCCGATCGCGCGGCGGATCTCCGCCTTGATCGGCAGCATGTGCGTGCCGTCCCCCATCGCCATGAACGAGCTGCGGAAGGGGTGATCGTCGATCGAGCCGCTCACCTTCACGAGCCCGCGGGTGCCGAAGAACTCGACCGACTCGGGCCACACGACGTACGTCCAGCCGCCCTTGGCCGGGCTCTTCTTCAGGACCGCCGTGAAGGATGTGTCGAGACGCTCTGCCATTGCCCCAGCCTCCTGATTCGACGTTGTCGTCAGCTGAGACTCCGGAACGGCCTCGACCTCATCGGTCGGCAGATCGACCTACGGGTCGACGCGATGGATCGTGCCGAGCTCCGGGGTGCTCGCCGGTCACCCAGCCCTTGACGATCTCGAAGAGAACGACCGGCTGCGGCTTGTCGACCTCGAGGAACACGGCCGCGTGGATCTCGACGCCGATCAGGACGAAGCGGGGGTCGTCGGGCGTGCCGTGCCGCGGGTCGCCTTCGTCGGGGAACCACATCTTCCAATCGGGCGCGTACAGCTCACGGATCTTCTCCCGGTCGCGCGACAGCGTGGCGAGACCCGAGACCGAGACCCACTCCCGGGTTCGATCCTTGTAGTACGCCAGGTTGAGGTGCGGATCTCGCTCCAGGTCGCGCACCTTGGCGGTGTCCTCGGCGGTGACGAACCAGAGGTCGGCTCCCGCCGCTCGCTTCTGGTTCGCCATCGCCCGGGACTCGAGATGTCCGTCGGGTCGCCGCGTCGTCATCATCGCGGTCTCGATCTCGTCGACCTGCGCGTAGAACTTCTCGAGCTCGGAGCTCATCCCGTCTCGTCCCGGATCACGACGTAGCGGACGGGCACGCCGTCGACCGTGTGCTGCGGGGCGGTGTCGGTCGCGGCCGACTCGACGAGCGCCTCCTGCTCGTCGCGGGCGAACCGCGACGACGATCTCGTCCGCCGGGAACGTCGCGAGAGCGTCGCGGATGGCGAGACCGACGTCGGCCTCGCCTGCGGCGGCTTCGACCGTCTCGCCCGGGAGCTGCGTCGGCGGTGCGCTCGGCCGCCTGCTCCGCCCGGCCGAACGCCTTCTGGTCGTTGGCGAGCCAGTCCAGCACGCCCTGACGCACGACCGGCACGACCACCTTGATCGTCTCGGCGTCACCGACGTGGGCGCGCAGCTCGTCCTCAGCGTGCTCGACGGTGCTGACGATGAGGACGTTGCGCGCCACGACGGAGACGTACCCACGAGCTCCAAGCCGGAACCTGTCCTACGATGCGCATCGTGCCCGGCGACCCGTTCGCAGACGTGCTCGCCGCGAACGCGGCGTACGCCCACGGCTTCCGGCTCGCCGACCTCGAGCCGGTCGCGGCGAAGGGCCTCGCCGTCCTCACGTGCATGGACTCGCGGATCGAGCCGCTGGCGATGCTCGGTCTCGCTCCCGGGGACGCGAAGATCCTGCGCAACGCCGGCGCCCGCGTGACCGACGACGTCCTCCGCACGCTCGTGCTGGCGTCGTACCTGCTCGGCGTCGACCGCGCGATGGTCGTCGCCCACACGAAGTGCCGGATGGCCGCCGGCGACGAGGACGACGTGCACGACGCGGTGCACGAGGCCGGAGCGGCCCCGACACCCGCAGCCTCGCCTTTCTCGTGACGAGCGATCAGGAGGCGACGCTGTGGAGGACGTGCAGCGGGTGCGCTCGTGGCCGTACCTGACCCGGCTGCAGGTAGGCGGCTTCTTCTACGACGTCGACACCGGCCGCCTCACCCAGCTCTGCTGAGCGTGCTCAGGCGAGGTCGGCGGGGTCGATCGGCTGGCCCAGCGTGAAGGCGCCGTCGCCCGCTTCGCTCGTGGGGATCGCGCGGATGCAGGCGAGGACGCCGTCGAGCGGCGCCTGAGCACCTCGGGGGCGCGCGCGGGCGTGTCCGGGAACCAGAGGCGCCCGACCGGATCTCCCGCCGACACGGCCTCGCCGGGCTCGACGAGGCCCTCGAAGATCCCGTCCTCCTCGAGGATCACGTAGTTCTCCGGGTCGCGGCCGTCGAGGATGACGGCATCGGGGAGGCCGAGCGACGCGCGCGTCTGCACCTCGCCGGCGAGCACACCCTGGTGGCGCAGCACGTTCGTCAGCCCGCTCCACGCGAGGCCGTGAACGGGCGCGGGGACGCGGCCGCCGCCGCCGAGCTCGGTCGTGATCACGATCTTGCCCTGCTCCTCGGCCTCGACGGGGAGGAGCCCGCTTCCGTTCACGTCGATGTAGAGGAAGTGCCAGTCGGAGTTCCACGCCTGCATGCCCTCGAGCATCGCTCGGCGCTGCTCCGCGTCGTCGACGACGTGCATGTGCGAGCACGGGAGGAACCAGGCCGTGCGGCCGCCGGAGTGCATGTCGATCACCGTGTCGGCGAGCGGGAACAGCACCCGCGTGAAGTAGTCCGCGAGCTGCTCGTTCGGCGGCCCGTCCGGGCGGCCGGGGAAGGAGCGGTTGAAGTTCGCGCCCGAGGGCCACATGCGCGTGTTCGCCTTCGACGCGTCGGTCGAGATGACCGGGATCACGATGATCCGCCCGCTCACGTCCTCGAGCTCCAGCTCCTGGATCAGGCGCAGGGCGGCCACCTGCCCCTCGTACTCGTCGCCGTGGTTGCCGCCCGAGACGAGCACGGTCGGCCCGTCCCCGTTCGCGAAGCAGGCGATCGGGACGAAGCTGTAGGCCCAGCCGCCGGTGTTCGTGATCTTCGGGAACTGCAGCCGCCCGATCTGGCGGCCCGGCGCGGTCAGGTCGATCGTGCAGGTGACGGCGACGTCGGCCGCGACAGTGCTCATGCCCGCGCCTCGAGCGCCCGCCCGACGGCCGCCTCGGTCGCCTCGAGCAGCCGGTCGACGTCCTCGTCGGTGTGCGCGTAGGAGAAGTGGCTGCGCTTCAGGTTGAGCGGCAGCTCGAAGATGCCCTCCTTCATCAGCTCGCGCCGGTAGCCGACGAAGAGGTCGACGTCGTTGCGCAGCAGGTCGTCGTAGCTCTCGACCGGCCCCTCGAGGAAGTACGTGACGAAGACCGAGCCGAAGCCGGCCACGACAGCGGGGACGCCGAGCCGCTCGTAGAGCGCGCGCAGGCCCTCGCGCGTCCGCTCGCCGAGTGCGAAGACGTGCTCGTGCACCGGCTCGCGCTGCAGCTTGTCCACCGTCGCGAGCGCTGCCGCGGTGGTCGCCGGATGGCCGTTGAACGTGCCCGCGAAGAAGGCGGGCTGCCCCGGCGTCGTCGAGAAGAGATCCATCAGGTCGGCGCGCCCGCCGAGCGCGGAGACGGGCCAGCCGTTCGCCATCGCCTTGCCGAGCGTCGTCAGGTCGGGCGTCACGCCCGCGATCGCCTGGTAGCCGCCGAGCCCGTGCCGGAAGCCGGTGATCACCTCGTCGAAGACGAGCACCGTCCCGTGCTTCGTCGCCAGCTCGCGCAGCCGCTCCAGGAAGCCGGGCTTCGGCAGGACGCAGCCGATGTTGTGCGGGATCGGCTCGAGGATGATCGCGGCGACGTCGTGCTCGACGAGCGCCCGCTCGACCGCGTCCGCGTCGTTGAAGGGGCAGACGATCGTCGCCTCCAGGACCTCCGGGCAGGATCCCCTGCGAGAGCGGGTCGCGCGCGCCCATCCGCTCGGCTGGCGAGATCACGTTCATGGCGACCGCGTCGTGCCAGCCGTGGTAGCAGCCCTGGAACTTGACGACGTGGCGGCGGCCGGTGACGGTGCGCGCGAGCCGCAGTGCGTGGAAGGTCGCCTCGCTGCCCGTCGCCGTCAGGAGCACCTTCTCCAGCGAGGGGACGATGTCGACGAGCCGCTCGGCGAGCTCGATCTCGACCGGCGTGACGCCGACGCCCATCAGGCCGGCGGCGGAGGCAGCGGCCGCGTCCACGTCGGGGTCGTTGTGGCCGAGGAGCGGCGGGCCGAAGGCGGAGTGGTAGTCGGTGTAGACGCGGCCCTCGCCGTCGGTGAAGGTGGAGCCGCTCGTCGCGGTGACGACGAGCTCCTCGAGCCCCGGCACGCGGCGCTGGCCGCTGTTCACACCGCCGGGGATGACTGCGCTCGCGCGCGCCGCGAGCCGCGCGGCGGCGTCGGAAGAGATCTGGGTCATAGCGTCACGGCCTCCACTCGGAGCGATTCGAAGACGTCGGGATCGAGGTCGACCCCCAGGCCGGGGGCCGTCGGGATGGCAATGCAGCCGTCGGCCTCGATGGGCAGGCGCTGCTGCGTCAGGCGGGTGTTGATCTCGGTGTCCGCCACGCAGTACTCCTGGAAGAGCGCGTCGGGGAGCACGGCGTTCACGTGCAGCGAGGCGGCCTTGATGATCCCGCTCTTCCAGGCGTGGGGCACCGTCGGGAGGCCGTGCTCGCGGGCGAGCTCGGCGATCCGCAGCGTCTCGGTGATCCCGCCGCAGCGGGTCACGTCGGGCTGCACGAGGTCGACGTGGCCGCGCTCGATCAGCTCGCGGAAGCCCCAACGCGTCACGTCCTGCTCGCCTGCCGCCACCGTGATGTCGACCGTGTCCGCGAGCTCCGCGTAGGCCTCGTACTCGTCGGGCTCGAACGGCTCCTCGAGCCAGTAGATGCCGAGCTCCTCGAGCTCGCGCGCGACCCGGATCGCCCTGGCCGCGTCGGCGACGTAGCCGAGGCCTGCATCGATCATGATCTCGGTGCCCTCGCCGCCGGCCTCCTTGGCCGCCGCGGCGAGCTTCACGTCGTGCTCGGCGTCGCGCCCGAGTGGCCCCCAGCCGAGCTTGACGGCCGTGAAGCCCTGGTCGCGCAGCGCGGCCACGCGCTCCGCCGTCTCCTCGGGCGTGTCGGGCATCAGCATCGAGGCGTACGCGCGGACGCGGTCCCGGACGGGGGTGCCGAGCAGCTCGCAGACGGGCTTGCCGAGCGCCTTGCCCTTCAGGTCCCAGAGCGCGATGTCGATCCCGCTGATCGCGTGGATCGCGATCCCGCGGCGGCCGACGTAGATGACGCTGCGGTACATGCGGTCCCAGAGCCGCTCCACGTCGAGCGGGTCCTCGCCGATCAGCGCGTCGCGCAGGCCGGTCGCGACGGCGTGCGACCCGCGCTGGTGGACGAGGGCCTGCACCGCCTCGGGCGCCGAGTCGACCTCGCCGATCCCGGTGATCCCCTCGTCGGTCGAGATCAGGATCACGAGGTCGTCCTGGCTGCCGTCCGCGATGCCCTCGTTCACTGCCTCCTGCCGCAGGACGACGGCCTCGACGTCGGTGATCTTCACGGCTCTCCTCTGGGAAACTCGTCCGCGCGGCCGGTCGGCAGCAGATTGTCGATCATAGCGAAATTGTCAACAATCCAATAGGATCGCGCAGAGTCCGGTGAGCGCCTCTCCTCTCAACTGCACACTCGATCTCGAGGCTCCGGGGAAGCAGTTCGGCGTGCTGCAGCTGCCGCGCTCGTCGAACCAGAGCGGCTGGTCGACGCTCTGGATCCCGATCGTCAGCGTCGCAGGTGGGGAAGGCCCGACGGCGCTCGTGCTCGGTGGCGTGCACGGCGACGAGCCGGAGGGCCAGATCGCAGCCCTCAACCTGGCCCGTGAGCTCCAGCCCGAGCAGGTGAACGGGCGCGTCGTCGTGATTCCCTGCCTCTCGCCCGAGGCCTCGCGCGCCTACACGCGGCTCTGGCCCTCGGGGGCGAACCTGAACCGCTCGTTCCCCGGCTCCGCCACGGGGCCGCCCGACGAGCAGCTCGCGCACTACCTCTCCACCGAGCTCTTTCCGCTCGCGGACCTCGTCGTCGACATCCACAGCGGCGGCCGAACCGGCCTTTGCCTGCCCTGGTCGGAGATGCACTGGGTCGAGGACGCCGAGCAGCGCCGGCAGATGGCCGACGGGATGCTCGCGTGGAACGCCGACTGGTGCTGCGTCTACATCGACATCGCCGGTACGGGCCTGCTCGTCGGGGAGGCGGAGCGGCAGGGGAAGATCGTCGTCTCCACCGAGCTCGGCGGCGGCGGCCACGTCACCGCGGCGATCCACCGGCTCGCGCGGAGCGGGCTCGCGAACGTGCTGCGTCACTTCGGCGTGCTGAAAGGCGAGGTCGAGACGCGCGACTCGCTCGGCCTCCCTCCGTCGACGCTGCTGATGGCGACGGAGGCCGACAACTACCTGCTCGCTCCCGTGTCGGGTCTCTGGGAGACGCTCGTCGACCTCGGCCAGCGCGTCCACGCGGGCGAGGTGGTCGGCCGGATGCACTCGCTCGAGCGCCCGGAGCTCGAGCCGGAGCCCGTGGTCGCCCGGAGCGATGGCATCGTCTGCGTCGTGCGCGCGATCGCGACCACCGATCAGGGCGACAACGTCGTCGTCGTCGCCCGCGAGGCCTCCCGCTCGGAGCTCGACTGATGCAGCGCTTCACCGTCGCCGCCACGCAGGTCGACGTCCGGCACCTGGACGTCGCCGCCAACCTCGAGACGCACCTGCGACTGATCGAGGAGACGGCGCAGGCGGGCTGCGACCTCGTCGTCTTCCCGGAGGCGGGCCTGACGGGCCACAACGGGAGCGAGGAGGTGACCCGTGCCGCGGAGCGCCACGACGGCCCCAGCTTCCAGGCGATCCACGCTGCGGCGCAGGAGCACGGGATCGTCGTCTCCTACGGCTTCTGCGAGCTCTTCCGGGGGACGCACTACAACACCTCCGTGCTCGTCGGCCCCGCCAGGGCTGCTCGGGCTGCAGCGCAAGGTGCACGCGTCGTTCGACGAGTTCTTCCGCTTCCGCCAGGCCTACGAGTGGAGCGTCGTCGACCTGGGCTTCTGCACGGCCGGCACGGCGATCTGCCACGACAGCGACTTCTTCGAGAGCTGGCGCATCCTGGCCCTCAAGGGCGCCGAGGTGATCCTGCTCCCGCACGCGAACCGGACGATGCCGGCCGCGGACGGGTCGCTCACCTTCGACGGGCGCGACCGCGAGGCGACGGAGGAGGAGCTGCTGCGCGGGCAGTCCGAGCTGCTGGAGGAGCGGCCGAGCCCGCCCCGCCTGCACGACGTGCTCGCGCGCGACAACGGCGTCTACGCCGTCTTCTCCGACCAGGTCGGGTTCGACGGGCACAGCACGCACGTCGGCGGCGCGTACGTCCTCGCGCCCGACGGGTCGACGATAGCGCGCTCCGAGCCCGGTCTCGAGACCGGCTGGATCTCGGCCGAGCTCGACCCGGCGCTGCTCGAACGCGTGCGCGAGAACGCCGCCTTCGCGCTCCGCAAGCGTCGACCCGAGGCCTACGACGAGCTGGTGGCGCGCCTGTGAGCGGTCTCACCGCCGGGGTCGCGCGCGTGGACGTCACCCCGCCCTGCGGGCTGCCCGTGGGCTGCTGGTCGGCGCGCAGCGCTCTCGCCACGGGGATCCACGAGCCGATGCTCGGCCAGGCGCTCGTCCTCGACGACGGCAGCTCGCCGCTCGCGCTCGTCGCCGTCGACCTCGTCTTCGCGGGCGCCGACCTGACGCACACCGTGCGGCGGCGCGTGCAGGAGCTGACCGGGATCCCGCCCGAGGCCGTGCTCGTGAACGCGGCGCACAACCACAGCGCGCCGAGCATCTCGCGCGGCTCGTCCGTGGCCGGCCTCGCCGATGCGCCCGCGTTCGAGCGCTACATCGAGCTCGTGGAGGAGGAGCTGGCGGGTGCCGTCTACGCGGCCTGGCGGAACCGGCGGCCGGCCCGAGCCGGCTGGGGCACCGGCCGCGCGCCCGGGATCACCGTCAACCGCGTCCGCCACGAGCGGCCGGTCGACGACTCCGTGCCCGTGCTCCGCGTCGACGCCGCAGACGGCGCACCCCTTGCCGTCGTGGCGAGCATCGCGTGCCACGCGACCCTGATCGGCGGCGAGACGACGCTCTGGAACACCGACTTCCCCGGGCCGCTGCGCGCCGCAGTCGAGGCGGAGGTCCCGGGCGCCGAGTGCGTGTTCCTCTCCGGCAACGCCGGCGACATCGCCGCGTGGGACTACTGGTTCGGGAACCGCGGCGCGAGCCGCCACAGCTTCGAGCGGCGCGACGAGTTCGGGCAGGCTGTCGCCGGCGCGGTGCTCGAGACGCTGCCCGGGATCGAGACGAGCGAGCAGGTCGAGCTGGGCGCGGCCTCGACGACCGTCGAGCTCCGCCGCCGCCGGATCCCCTGGAGCTTCGACGAGCTGGAGTCCCGCCGGGCGGCGCTTGCCGGTCAGCCGCCGGCCGAGCTCCCCGAGACCTGGGCCGAGGACGTGCACACCGCCACGTCCGCGCAGGACTTCCCGCTCGGCTACCAGATCGGCGCGCTCGCGATGTACGCCGACATGATCGAGCGAGCCGACACACCCGTTCGGGCCGAGCTGCAGGCGCTGCGGATCGGCGGGGCCGCGATCGTCGCGAACCCGTTCGAGCTCTTCAACGAGCAGGGACAGCGGATCCGCGCCGGCAGCCCGTTCGAGACCACCTTCGCGCTCGGCTACTCGAACGACTACGCGGGCTACCTGCCGGGGGACGAGGACCTCGACCTGCTCGACGGCGTCGGCCTCGACGACGTGCTCGACCAGGACCGCTACCGCTGGGCCTACGGGATCACGAACTCGAACGTCGACCGCGGCGAGGTCGGCCGGCTCGTGGACGAGAGCGTGGCGCTCCTCCGAGGCTTGGCGTGAAGTCCCTCACGTTCCTGGGGCGTCGCTCGCGGTGCGTAGGCCGGTGGGACAGTACGGTGGTACGGCCCGCCGGCTGGAGCGCCGCGAGCGGCGTCAGCCTTTCGCGGAGCCCGGCTCCGCCGGGCGGGAGCGAAAGGCGGCCAGGGGCGTGAGGATCACCGCCGTCGAGGCGCATGTCTGCAACGCGCGCATGCGGAACTGGATCTTCGTCCGCGTGCTCACCGACGAGCCGGGCCTCCACGGCTGGGGCGAGGCGACGCTCGAGTGGCACACGCGGGCGGTCGTGGGCGCGATCGAGGATCTCGCCGAGCTCGTCGTGGGCGAGGATCCCACCCGGATCGAGCACCTCTGGCAGACGATGTTCCGCCAGCACTTCTGGCACGGCGGCGACATCGTGCGCGGCACCGCGCTGTCCGGGATCGACATCGCGCTCTGGGACATCCTCGGCAAGGTGCACGGCGTCCCCTGCCATCGCCTCTGGGGCGGGCGCGTCCGCGACTACGTCCGCCTCTACGGCCACCTCGGCGGCGGCAGGATGGAGGACTTCTACGGCAACGACGAGCCGCAGCGCTTCGCCGAGCTCGCCGTCGCGATGGTCGAGGAGGGCTTCACCGCCTTCAAGACGATGGCGGTGCCGCCGACGATGCCGCTCGAGGGGCTCGCTCCCGTCCGCCACGCGGAGCGCTGCGTCGCCGCGATGCGCGAGGCCGTCGGCGACGAGATCGACCTGATGGTCGACTGCCATGCGCGCCCGAGCCCGCGCATGGGCCACCTCTTCGCCGCCGCGCTCGAGCCGTTCGGCCTCTACTGGCTCGAGGAGCCGTGCTGGCCGGAGCGCGCGGACGACATCGCCGCGATCCAGGGCTCGGTGACGACGCCGATCGCGACCGGCGAGCGGCTCACCGGCATCCACGGCTTCCGGGAGCTGCTCGAGAAGGGCGCCTGCAGCGTCCTCCAGCCCGACATCACGCACTGCGGCGGGCTCACCGAGGCGCGGCGGATCGCCGCGCTCGCGGAGGCCTACCGCGTCGCGCTCGCGCCGCACAACCCGCAGGGGCCGGTCTCGACGGCCGCGTCGATCGAGCTCGGCCTCGCGACGCCCTCGTACGTGATCTGCGAGGCGGTCACCGCGGACGTTCCGTGGCGCGCCGAGGTCGTGACCGAGTCGCACCGCGTCGAGCGGGACGGGATGCGCGCCTACCCGAGCGAGCAGCCCGGCCTCGGGGTCGAGATCGACCTCGACGTCGTCGCCGCGCACCCGTTCGAGCCGGAGCTTCCGCAGCGGGTGTACTACGCCGACGGCAGCGTGGGGGACTGGTGAGCGGGCCACGGTTCGCGGGCCGCGTGGCACTCGTCACCGGCGGCTCCAGCGGGATCGGCGCCGCGGTCGCCGAGCGGCTGCGTGACGAGGGCGCGCGCGTGGCCTCGCTCGACCTGACCGAGACGGCGCCGGAGGGCGTGCTCCCGCTCACGGGCGACGTCCGCGACTCCGCACAGATCGAGGCGGCCTTCGACCGCGCCGAGGCCGAGCTCGGCCCGCTCGACGTGCTCGTCTGCTCGGCCGGGATCACCGGCGACTCGCTCCGGACGGTCGAGGTCGACGACGAGGAGTGGCGCCGCGTGCTCGCGATCAACGCCGACGGCGTCTTCTTCTGCAACCGAGCCGCCGTCGCGCGGATGGCCGAGCGCGACTACGGGCGGATCGTCAACGTCGCCTCGATCGCGGGCAAGGAGGGGAACCCGATGGCCGCGGCCTACTCGGCCTCGAAGGCGGCCGTGATCGCGCTGACGAAGGCGATCGGCAAGGACCTCGCGGGCACGAACGTGCTCGTCAACTGCATCGCCCCCGCGGTGATCGAGACCCCGCTGCTCGCGCAGATGTCCGAGGAGCACATCGGCTACATGGTCGAGAAGATCCCGATGGGCCGCCTCGGGCAGACGCACGAGGTGGCCGCGCTCGTCGCCTGGCTCGCGAGCGAGGAGTGCTCCTTCTCCACCGGCGCCACCTACGACATCTCCGGTGGCAGGGCCGTCTATTGAGCGAGCGCGTGCTCGTCACCGGCGCGCTCGGCTGCGTCGGCGCCTGGGCGGTGAAGGCGGTGCTGGACGACGGCGACGATGCCGGTCGGCTACGACCTCGGCGAGGCCGACCACCGGCTGCGTCTCGTCCTGTCCGAGCCCGAGCGGGCGCGGCTGACACTCGTGCGCGGCGACATCACCGACCTCGACGCGCTCGGCCGCGCGCTCGACGAGCACGAGATCACGCGAGTCGTCCACCTGGCCGCGCTGCAGGTGCCCTTCTGCCGGGCCGATCCCGTGCTCGGCGCGCGCGTGAACGTCGTCGGGACGGTCAACGTCTTCGAGGCCGTGAAGGCGCGGCTCGACCGCATCCCCGGGGTCGCCTACGCCAGCTCCGCCGCCGTCTACGGGCCGGACGATCCCTCGCCCGCCCCGGAGTCCGGCGGCCTCGCACCGGCCACGCTGTACGGCGTCTACAAGCTCGCCAACGAGGGGACGGCGCGCCTCTACGCCGCCGAGAGCGGGGTGCCTTCCGTCGGGATCCGCCCCTATGTCGTCTACGGGCCGGGCCGCGACCAGGGGATGACCTCGGGTCCCACCGTCGCGATGGAGGCGGCGGTCCGCGGCGAGGCCTTCGAGATCGGCTACGGCGGCGCCGCCCAGTACGACTACGCGCCCGACGTCGGCCGTGCGTTCGTGCGCGCGTCCGGCTGCTCCGCCGGCGCCGTCGTCGGGAACTTCCCGGGCGTCCGCGCCGAGATGGCCGAGGTGGTCGCTGCGATCGAGGCGGCCCTGCCGGCCGGCGCCGGCCGGATCACGTGGGCAGAGGCCTCGCTCCCCTTCCCCGCGCAGCTCGAGTCGCGCGCGCTGGAGGAGGCGCTCGGCCCCCTCCCGGCGACCCCGCTCGCCGACGGCGTCGCCGAGACGATCGCCCGCTTCCGCGCGGCCTGATCGGAAAAACCTACCCGTCCGGTCTCTTGAACTGGCGGAACCTCTGTGAGAGGTTGAGTTCGTCCGTCGGTGGGCTGCTCCAGCGGCCTTGCAGCACAGGAGAAGCTCCTCGGCGCTCGGTTTGCCAGCCGTCTTCAGATCAGGGGGAGTGACGCATGAAGCGTCTTGGATACGCGTTCGTCTGCGCCGCCGTGCTCGCCGTTTCGGTGCCGACCCTCGCCTCGGGCGGGGACCGGAGGGGCGGAGGCTTGCCCAACGGGTCGCTGCCCGTCGACTGCAGGGCGGTCGCCGGCATCAAGCTCGCATACCAGCTCTGTCTTCAGCTGGCGACGCCCGTCGGCACCGTCGTGGCAACGGGAACGATCGACGCCTCGAGCCCGGACGGGACGAGGGCGAAGCTGCCGTTCCCGGCCCAGTACCGAATCGACGTCAGCGGCACCTGGACGAACACCGGGGGACAACTGGCTCGACGCGGAGTACGTCAGCACGCCGACCGGCCACCAGGACGGCTGGGACGGGCTCGGAGAGAACTTCGGCGACACCCAGGTCGACGGGGCGTTCGTCGACTGGGGCGCGTTCAACGCCGGGCACACCTACAGCCACACCGGCGCGTACGAACGCTCGGTCGATCTGGCCGTGTTCGTCGGCGTGGGTGGGACGAAGATGCCCGCCTGGTATGCCGCCAACAGCGGCTTCCTGAGCTACACCATCACCTACGTCGGGTAGGCGAACGAGGCGCTTTTTCCGCGTGGCGGCGGCCCGTTCTTTCCGGGTCCGCCGCCCCGCGCAGGCGCGGTTCCGGTTGCGGGCAGCCGATTCGGAGCTACTCTGCGTGCGGGCGCGCCCAGCGACCGTGCCGCCCGAGCAGTTCAGGTTCGCCTGGACTCTCGTGGTCGACGATCGTGTTGTGGGAGGGCCGCACTCCCCGGGCGCGCCCACTTTTGTTGGCGCAAGATCCGAGCCTGCGGGAGCAGTCTCAGATCGCGTAACGAGGCCGCTGTGGCGGCCGCACTCTGTCAACCGGCAGAGGGAGGAGCAGGCGTCCACGGGTCGAAACCGGACCGTCCATGCGCCTTCGCCTGCTGCTCGCCGGCGCCCTTGCGGTCGCCGCGCTCACCCTTGCGGCACCGGCTGCCGCGAATCCCCAGATCGCGGGGCTCCAGGTCGCGTTGCGCGCATACGGCTTCTACCTCGGGCCGATCGACGCCGTCTCCGGCCCCGGGACCGCCACCGCCGTGCGGGCGTTCCAGCGCTCGAGCCACCTGGCCGTGGACGGCATCGCCGGCGCCGGCACCCGGCGGGCGCTGGGCCGGCTCGGCAAGCCCCTGTACGGCAAGCGGACCCTGGTGCAGGGACGCGTCGGCTGGGATGTCTCCGTGCTCCAGTACCTGCTCGCCCGCCACGGCATCGGCCGCGTCATCGACGGCTACTTCGGCCCCGAGACCCGTACGGCGGTGCGGCGCTTCCAGCGGCGTGCCGGCCTCGTCGTCGACGGGGTCGCCGGCCCGAGGACGCTCGCCGCGCTCGAAGGAAGGCGGGCGCCGACGACGCCGTCTCAGCGCCGCTATCTCGTGCGGCCCGGCGACTCGCTCACGGCGATCGCCGAGAAGCACGGCATCGCGATGCGCTCGCTCGCCCGCGCGAACGGGCTCGACCCGGCCAAACCGCTCCTGATCGGGACGCGCCTGAAGGTGCCGGCCGGCGCACAGCCGCCGCTTGCCGCGCCGCCCTCGGCGGTGCGCGACATGATCACGACGATCGCCACGCGCCACGGCGTCGACCCGAGTCTCGCCCGCGCGGTGGCCTGGATGGAGTCGGGCTTCCAGCCCCACGTCGTCTCGCACGCGGGTGCCCTCGGCGTGATGCAGGTGATTCCGAAAACGTGGGAGTTCGTCGAGACCGTGCTCCTCGGCCGCCGCGTGCCGAAGACGACTGCGGGCAACATCACGGTGGGCGTCGTCCTCCTCCGCCACCTGCTGCGCGAGTTCAAGGGCGACGAGCGCCTCGCGCTCGCGGCGTACTACCAGGGCATCGAAGGCGGTGCGCCAGCACGGGCTCTTCAACGAGACGGTCACCTACGTCGAGGCGATCCGCTCGCTGAAGGGCCGCGTCTGACGCGCGCCGGCACGGGATGAGCGTCGACGTCGTCTTCGAGACGCACTCGCTGACGGTCGACAACGAGATTGGACGCGCCACCGGCTGGCTCGACGGCTCCCTCTCCTCCACCGGCAGGACGCTGGCGGCTGAGCTCGGCGAGAGAAGGCGGGAGGACGGGATCGCCGCCGTCTACACCTCCGATCTCGGCCGCGCCGTCGAGACCGCCCGGATCGCCTTCCGAGGATCGGAACTGCCGATCCTCCGCGAGCACCGGCTGCGCGAATGCAACTACGGCGAGCTGAACGGCCGGCCGAAGGCGGAGCTCGACGCCCTGGTCACGGGCATCGACGAGCGGTATCCGGGCGGCGAGACCTGGCGCGAGGCGCTGGAACGCGTCCTCGGTTTCGTCGCCGAGCTGGTCGGCTCGCGAGACGGCGAGCGCGTCCTCGTCATCGGCCACATGTCCGGCTGGTACGCGTTCGAGTCTCTGGCCAGGGGAATCTCCCTCGAGGACGCGTTCGCCAGGCCGATGCAGTGGCAGGAAGGCTGGAGCTACACGCTGCCACGGATCGGCTAGGCCGTCAGGCGGCGCCGTTCGTCTCGAACTGCGCCTCCTCGGTCGAGCCCTTCAGCGCCAGCGTCGAGCTCTGCCCGCCCGAGATCGCCTGCGCGACCTGGTCGAAGTAGCCGGCCCCGACCTCGCGCTGGTGGCGCGTGGCGGTGTAGCCCGACTCCTCGAGCGCGAACTCGCGCTGCTGCAGCTCCACGTAGGCGGACATCCCGTCGGCCGCGTAGCCGCGCGCCAGCTCGAACATGGACTCGTTGAGCGCGTGGAAGCCGGCGAGCGTGATGAACTGGAACTTGTAGCCCATGGCACCGAGCTCCTGCTGGAAGCCGGCGATCGTGGCGTCGTCCAGGTGGCGCTTCCAGTTGAACGACGGTGAGCAGTTGTAGGCGAGCAGCTTGCCCGGGAACCGCTCGTGGATGGCGGCCGCGAACTCGCGCGCCTCGCCGAGATCCGGCTTCGACGTCTCCATCCAGACGAGGTCGGCGTAGGGCGCGTAGGCGAGCCCGCGCGCGATCGCCGCCTCGATCCCCGCACGGACGCAGAAGAACCCCTCCGGGGTGCGCTCACCGGTGAGGAAGGGCCGGTCGCGCTCGTCGACGTCGCTCGTCAGCAGCGTTGCTGCGTCCGCGTCGGTGCGCGCGATGACGAGCGTCGGCGTGCCCATGACGTCGGCCGCGAGCCGCGCCGAGAGCAGTGTGCGGACGAACTGGCCGGTCGGAACGAGCACCTTGCCGCCCAGGTGCCCGCACTTCTTCTCGGCCGCGAGCTGGTCCTCGTAGTGCACCGCCGCGGCGCCCGCCTCGATCATCCCCTTCATCAGCTCGAAGGCGTTCAGCGGCCCGCCGAACCCGGCTTCCGCGTCGGCGACGATCGGCACGAGCCACTCGGTGTCGTCGGAGCCTTCCGCCCAGTCGATCTGGTCGGCGCGAAGGAGCGCGTTGTTCAGGCGCTTCACCATCGCGGGCACGCTGTTCGCCGGGTAGAGGCTCTGGTCGGGGTAGACCTGCGTGGCGAGGTTCCCGTCCGCCGCCACCTGCCACCCCGAGAGGTAGATCGCCTTGAGGCCCGCCTTCACCATCTGCACCGCCTGGCCGCCCGTCAGCGCGCCGAGGGCGGGAACGTAGTCCTCCTGGTGCAGCAGCCGCCAGAGCTGGTCGGCGCCGCGCCGCGCGAGTGTGTGCTCGAGCCGAACCGAGCCGCGCAGCCGCACCACGTCCTCGGCGGTGTAGTCCCGCTCGATCCCGCTCCAGCGCGTCGTCTCGGCCCACTCGTGGGCGAGGTCGATCGCTTCCTTGGCTGCTGTGGCGTTCACGGGCTCCTCCTCGGTCGGGCGAACGGGATAACCCACTCTCCCCGCCAATCTCCCATTCGACAAATCGAATCTCGCGATTCTTCCCATAGATCTGGTTAATATCTGGGGATGCTCCTGACCCAGATCGAGGCGTTTCTCACCATCGCGGAGCGTCGCTCCGTGAGCGAGGCCGCGGGCGTGCTCTACGTGACGCAGCCGGCGCTGACCACCCGGATCAAGAACCTGGAGCGCGAGCTCGGGGTCGAGCTCTTCGTGCGCACGCCGCGCGGGATGCGGCTGACCGCGGAGGGACGCGCCTTCCGCTCGCATGCCCAGCGGGCGGTCCAGTCGCTCGCGGAGGGCCGGGAGCTCCTGCGCGAGCTCCGGGAAGGACACGTCGGCGAGCTGCTCGTCGGTGCCGCTCCGGCGATCTCCACCTACGTCCTTCCCCTCGTGCTCCGACGCTTCCAGACCGCCTTCCCGCAAGTGCACCTGATCGTCCGCACGGGACACTCCGAGGAGATCCTGGAGATGGTGCTGCGCGAGCAGGCACACGTGGGGCTCGTGCGCGAGCTCCCCCATCCGGCGACGACCAGCAGGCCGCTGTACGACGACGAGATCGTGCTCGTCGTGCATCCCGGCCACCGCTTCGCCCAGGAGCCGTCCATCCTCGTCCAGGAGCTGGCGGATGAGCGGCTGATCCTCTTCGACCGCACCTCGAGCTACTTCGTGCTCACGAGCGCGTTCTTCCGCGAGGCCGGGGTCGTCCCGCGCGGCGTGATGGAGCTCGACAACGTCGACGCGACGAAGAAGATGGTCGAGCACGGGCTCGGGATCGCGTTCCTCCCGTACACGGCCATCCGCGACGAGCTCGCCGCGGGCACGCTGCGCGAGGTCGGGATCGAGGGCTACGAGCCCGTTCGCCGTCCGATCGTCGCGATCCGCCGCCGCGACGCGGTCGTACCCGAGGATCTGGTCGAGGGCCTGCTCGCGGCCGTGCACCGGGACGAGCTGGAGCGGACTACCAGCTAGCGCGCGGTCCAGCCCAGGTCCATCACGACCGGGACGCCCGTGATCGCACGGCCGCCCGGGCCGAGCAGGAACGCTGCCGTCTCCGCCACCTCCTCCGGCTCGAGCAGCCGCTTCACCGCCTGTGGCGCCAGCAGCACCTCGTCGAGGACGCGCTCGGCCGGAACGCCGGTCGCCCGCGCCTGGGCGTCGATCTGCGCCTCGACGATCGGCGTGCGGACGTAGGCGGGACAGAGCGCCGAGACGGAGATCCCGCGCTCGGCGCCCTCGAGGGCGAGCACCTTGACGAGCCCGAGCAGGCCGTGCTTCGCGGCGACGTAGCCTGCCTTGTACGGCGAGCCGACGAGCCCGTGCACCGACGCGACGGCGAGGAAACGGCCGTCGCCGCTCGCGCCGAGCGCCTCCCAGGCGCGGCGGGCGAGCAGGAACGGGCTCGTCAGCAGCACGGCGAGGAGTGCATCCCAGCGCTCCTCGGGGAACTCCTCGACGGGAGCGACGTGCTGGAAGCCGGCGTTCGCGACGACGGCGTCGAGCCGGCCGAAGCGCTCGAGGGTGGCGTCCACGGCGGCCCTGTTGCCTTCGCGCGTCGAGAGGTCGGCCGAGAAGGCCTCGCCGGGCCCGTCGGGACTGGGCTCAGGTCGACGGCGAGCACGCGCCAGCCGTCGCGGACGAGCCGCGTTGCGATCGCGCGACCGATCCCGCTGGCCGCGCCCGTGACGAGAGCCGCTCGCTCCACGTGCAGACGCTAACGCGTCGCGGCGACCGCGCGCCGGGCCTCGACCTCGTAGGGGTTCGAGGCATAGCGGGTCGTCAGCGACGCGAGCATCACCCGCAGCGGGCTGTGCTGCATCTGCCAGACGTGGCAGAGCTCGTGCGTGATCAGGTCGTCCGAGCTGTCGGCGTGACGGAGCAGGATCGTCCGCACGAGCGCGTAGCCGTGGTAGCGGCGCAGCCGCGGCAGGCGGAAGAACCACGGCGTCACGAGCACGCGCACGCCCTCGATCCGCACGGGCCGGGGATAGAGGTCGAGCCGGTCGAGGCGCGCCTTCGCGCGCCGGAGGGCCTCGCTGTGGACCGGCGTCACCGCTCGAGCGGCTGGAGGCGGAGGATCGCGCCGAGGTCCTGCGTGGGCTCGAGCTCGTAGAGGTAGTGGTGGCGGCTCGTGAGCCGGTCGACGAGCGCGCCTTCGCCGGGGGCAAGCAGGCCGCCGGCGACCGGCGGTGCCGCGGCCAGAGTCTGGAGCAGCGGCTTGTCGAGCGGCCCCGAGAGGTCCTCGCGCTGCAGGAAGACGGCTGATGCGCTGTCGTCCTCCTCGGTCGCCGGATCCCCGAGCTCGACCGGCAGCAGTGCGATCACCGTGTCGACGCCGTCGACGTACTTGAAGGTGTAGAGCGCGACCTCGAGCGCCTCGCGGCGCAGCAGCTGGAGGCGCTCGGGCGTCGACTCGCCCTCCGTGATCGAGCAGTTGTCGCCGACGCCGCAGAACGTGTACATCACGCTGGAGCCGATCTCGACCACCTCGACGTCGTCGTCCAGCGTGGGGTTGGACGAGGCGTGCTGGATCAGCGCCGCGCGAATGGGCAGGTCGCGCACCTCCGCCGGCCCGGCGAGCAGGCCGACCAGTTGCTGCCCGCTCGGAAGCCGGTAGGCGGGGGCGACGTGCTCGGCGATCGCGTCCGGATACTGGTTCTCGCGCCCGTCGGGCTGCCAGGTCGACCAGGCGACCGGGTCGGCCGGCTCCGCCTGGGTGGTCAGGACGGTGAAGGCCCCGATCGCGACCCCGAGTGTGACGGCGAGGAGCACGTAGACGGCTGCGAACCGCATCCGGTACGAGGTCCGTCGCGCGCGTTCGCTACGGGTCCGCGCCGGCTCGACGAGCGTCGGCGTGGCCGGGGCCGGCAGCTGCTCCGGGCCGGCTCGGAGGGTTACATCTTCGGCCACGCGGCCTCCGAGGCGAGATCGATCGCCGGCATGGTCAGCTTGGCGTTGTCGAGGATCTCCAAGAGCTCGTCGCCGAAGACCTCGCGCCGTGCGACGAGCTCGTCCGCGATCCCCGACACCGCGTCCTTGTTGTGCACGATCAGGTTGTACGCCGAGACGTACGCCTGGCCCAGGATCTGGGCGGCGAGCTTCTTCTTCTCCGGGTCGCCCAGGACGCCGGCGACCGGGTTCTCGGCGAAGGGGCCGCCACCGCTCGTCCGGTTCATGATCTGCGTGCCGATCGCACCGAAGCGCTTCAGCACCCGCTCCCGTGCCTCCGCTTCGGTCTCGTCGTCGAGCGGCGTCACGATCACCTCGTCCGGGCCCATCGCCGACGCTCCGACCATCAGCGCTGCCTGGGCCGTGGCGGACTGGACGTCGCCGCCCACCCCGTTCGACGTCTCGCCGTAGAAGACCCGCTCCGCCGCCATCGCGCCGAGCGTCCAGACGAGCCGGGCCACCTCGTCGCTGCGGAAGCGACTGAAGCGCTCCTCCTTCTCCAGCGCCTGGTGGTGCCCCAGGGAGCCGCCGCGCATCCGGATCGAGAGCCGGGTCGACTCCGAGCCCTTCATGAAGACGTGACCGGCGGCAGCATGTCCCGCCTCGTGCACCGCGACCGCGCGCGATTCCGACTCGATGTACTCGATCCCGATCGCCGTGCCGGACTCGATCGTCGTCATCGCCTCGACGAGGTCGCCCCACGCGAAGATCTCACGGCCGTCGTGGTGCGCGATCGTGAGCGCCATCGAGCAGACCTGGTCGATCATCGCCGGCGAGTACCCGTTCGTGATCCGGGCGATCTCGTCGCGGCGCCGCTGCGTGTCCAGCTCGGGCTCGTGCGCCACCCGGTCGATGTAGAGGTCGAAGACGTCCAGCCGGTCCTGCTTCGTCGGCGTCCGGAACCAGACGTGCCGTCCCATCCGGCCCGGGCGGATGAGCGCGGGGTCGAGCCGGTCGATCGGAACATTCGTGGCGCCGATGAAGTAGATCTGCTCGGCCCGGGGGCGCGGCGGGGGCAGCCGCAGCGAGATCTTGCCGAAGCGCCGCGGGACGATGTACGACGCGTCCAGGGTGGTGTTGACCCGGTTCGTCAGCACGCGCCGCATGAAGGGCGGGTTGTCGATCCCGTCCATCACGACGAGCAGCTGGTTCAGGGCCAGCGAGCCACCGCCCATCCCCATCCCGCCGCCGGGCAGGAAGTTGCCGACGACGCCGTTGAGCCGCTGCCCGAAGCCGGAGCGCGGGACGGGCCGCGACTCGCGCTCGGCGAAGAGCCGCTCGCGCCAGGCGCGCGTCTCCAGCACGAGGTCGCCGCTCGCCGTCAACGAGCCGCTCTGCCCGTACCAGAGCAGGTCGTGGATGTCGTTCGAGGAGAAGCCGCCCGCGGCGCCGCCCGGAGCACCGCCGCCGAGCGCCTGGCGGCGCATCCCGACCGCGTCGATCTCGTCGATGAAGACGATGCACGTGCCGCCCCACTTGCGGGCGAGCCGCTTCGCCTTGCGCGCGACGAAGCGGACGACGATCGCGTCGATGCCGATGAACGTCGCGGCGAAGCCGGACCCGGGAATGGACACGAAGGGCGAGTTGAACCCGGTGGCGATCGCCTTCGCGAGCATCGTCTTGCCCGTCCCCGGCGCGCCCAGGAAGAGCAGGCCGCGCTCGCGCTTGCCGCCGGCCCGCTCGAAGGCGTCGCCGGACTGCCACAGGCTGACGACGCGGCGCACCTCCTCCTTCGCCTCCGCCTGGCCGCGGACGTCGGCGAGCTTGACGCCCCACTCGGCGTCGCCCGGCTCGAAGCCGCGCACCTGGGAGAGGTTCATCGCGAGCAGCGGGCCGAAGAGGATGATGAAGTTGAAGATCAGGAAGATCGGCAGCATCACGAGCAGCGGCAGCGCGGCCACGATCGCGTCGACGCCGATCGCGCGCACGAAGAAGGTGCCGAGCACGCCGACGATCGCGAGGAAGATCCCGAACTTGAGCCAGAAGCGCCAGAACCAGACGCGCCGACGCGCCATCACGTCCTCTTCCCGCAGCCGCTCGGCGTCGGTGCCGAAGAGGCTCGGCCAGGGGATCAGCCGGCGGAAGAAGAGGTCGACGAATCCGCGTGCCGCGACGATCAGGAGCAGCGTCGCGCCGAGCGCCTGCAGCGTGCTCCAACCCTCGTACTCGCGAAACCAGACGAAGAGCGCCGGGCTCGTGAGCACCGCGACGACGGTCGCCGCGCGTGTGAGCAGGCGCCACTGGTCGGCGAGCTCGGTCTTGGGCGAGGGCGCCGCCTGTGGAAGCGAGGCCGCCGGCTCCGCAGTTGCCATTGCAGGAATATAGGACGGGCCGCGGATACGTTCTGTTAGCCACAAGTTAAGCGCGTGTGGCGTTCGCCGGCCGGCGACTCTCCGTTACGGTGCCCGGCATGAAATCAGCGACGCTCCACACCAGCGAAGGTCCCGTCGAGCTCGAGCTCTTCCCGGACGAGGCGCCGAAGACGGTCGAGAACTTCACGAAGCTCGTCGGAGAGGGCTTCTACGACGGGCTCAAGTTCCACCGCGTGATCCCGGACTTCATGATCCAGGGCGGCTGCCCAGAGGGCACGGGCTCAGGTGGGCCCGGCTACCAGTTCGAGGACGAGTTCAACGAGCACAAGGTCGAGAAGGGCGCCCTCGCGATGGCGAACGCAGGCCCCAACACGAACGGCAGTCAGTTCTTCATCGTCACCGCCGACGCCTGCCCCTGGCTGGACGGCAAGCACACGGTCTTCGGCAAGGTCACGTCGGGCCAGGACGTGGTCGACCGGATCTCGCTCGCCGAGCGCGACGGCCGCGACGCGCCCCGCACCGACATCACGATCGACCGCGTCGAGCTCGCCGGCTAGGCGCCCTCGTCCTCCTCGTCCTCGTCGCGCTCCGGAGCGAGCACTGCCCGCTCGTCCGGGGCGTGGCGGAGGACGTTCTCGACGTAGTCCTCGAGCGCCGGCATCAGGCCGACGTCCTCGCCGCTCTCCTGGGAGAGGAACCAGCGGTGCTCGAGCAGCTCGTGGAAGACCTCGGCTGCCTGGCGCTTGCCCCAGAGCTCGACCGGGATCGCTGCGATCGCCGGCTCGAAGACCTCGGCCAGCCAGCGGTAGACCGCGACCGACTCCGGGAGCGGCTTGCCCTCCTGGCGCTCCAGCTCGGCGCGGAAACGCGCGACGTCGTTCAGCAGCCGTCGCGCCTGGTTCTCCTGTGCTTGCAGGCCGGTGAGGGAGAGCAGGCGCCGGCGGTGATGGCCGGGCTCCACCACGCGTGGGTTCAACCGCAGGCGATAGCCGCCGTCGTCCGCGACGAGCTCGACCTCCTCGACGTCGAAGCCGAGGTCGTTGAGGCGGTGGAGCCGCTCGTCGATCCGGTACCGGGAGTCGTCGGCGAACGCCTCCTCGCGCGTCAGCTCGTCCCAGAGCGCCTCGTAGCGGTCGACGAGCTCCGTCGCGGTCTCCTCAGGCGCCAGCTCGCCCTCGCGGCCGAGCTCGGCCTCGAGATCTGTGAGCTCGCCGACGACGTTCTCCTCGGCGATGATGAGGTCGTGACGGCGCTGGCCGTCGGAGAGGCCCGGGTAGAGCTCGCCCGTCTCGGCGTCGACGAGGTAGGCGGCGAGCGCGCCCGCGTCGCGCCGGAAGAGCGTGTTCGAGAGCGAGCAGTCGCCCCAGAAGCAGCCGCTCAGGTGCAGCCGGACGAGCAGCTCCGCTCCCGCGTCGAGCAGCCGCACGCGCAGGTCGGGCATCCCGCCGCGCGCGAAGAGCGTCCGGAAGGGGAGCGAGTAGTCGAGGTGGCGCGTGATCAGGACGGGATCGAGGTCGGGGCCGCGCTCGGTAGCGACCCCGACCGCCTGGACCACCGGCACGCCCTCCTCGTCGAGGTGGCGGAGCACCCTGTACTCGTGCCGCGCCAGCTCGCCCGGCAGCTCCTTCAGCGCGTAGATCCGCGGGCCGAGCGGGCCTTCGTAGGCGACGAAGCGCACCACGTGGCGGTGGATCCCGCGGACGACTTCGACCAGGCGCTCGCTCTGCCAATCCTCGAGCGGCGTCTCCCAGGGGAGGTCGAGGAAGTCGGGATTGCCGGTTCGGGCGCGGAGCTGCAGCTCAGGCCTCCCTGTGCTCGAGCTCGTGCGCCAGCGTGAGGTACATCGCGTGCGCCCAGAGGAGCGGTGAGGGCGGCGGGCCCCAGCGCTCCACCCAGGGCTCGAACATCTCCGGCGCGAGCAGGTGGTCCTGCGACTGCTCCGGGAGCTCGCCGCCGGGAGCCGCATGCGCCTCGATCCAGTCGAGGCAGTCGCGGGCGCGCGCCGGCTCGGCCAGGCCGAGCATGGCGGTCAGGAGCAGCCACTCGCCGCCGCCGTAGAACGTGTCCTCGAGGTGGCGGTGCACGCCGCCGCCCGGGCTGACGAGTGCCGAGACGTCGACGGGGGCGAAGCCGAGGAACGGGAGGACGAGCAGCGAGGCGTCGAGCCGCTTCTCCGCCACGGAGAGATCCAGGTCGTCCTCGAGCCCGGCGGCGACGCACGCGAGCGTGGCCGCGTGGATCCCTGTTCGCTCCTCCCACCAGTCCACGCACGGCTGCTCGCGCACGGTCTCCAGGTGGCGGGCGGCCCTCGCTGCTGCGTCGCGCCAGCGGTGCGGGCGCGCATGGCGCTCGCAGTGCGTGCGGACGGCCCAGAGCCAGAGCCCCCAGCCGTCGTGCTGCCGGTGCGGCCATTCGGTCGGATCGCGCCGGCCCTCGAGTGTGTACCGCGCTTCGAAGCCGAGCCCTGCCTCGACGATGCGCGCGACCCAGTCGAAGAACGCCTCGGCGCTCTCCACCTCGCCGACGCGGCTCATCGCATCGGCGATGAACGACCCGTCGCGGAGCCACGAGTACGCGTACGGCGGGAAGGTCGGCGAAGCGATGTACCCGCCCTTGGGCGACTGCCCGGCGCGGATGATCTCCGCGCTGCGCCGGCGCAGGTCACTCGAGGTCGTCGAAGCGTCCATGGATGAAGGCCTCGGGCCTCCGGTCGAGCTGGTTGTCGTCGAGCTCGGCGACGGCGTAGTAGTGCGAGACGATCCCGTGGCCGGCCCGCGCCGGGTTGCCGGAGACGTCGGCACGCGTGCCGGTGACGCTGTTCTCGCTGATCGAGCAGTGCGACCAGTCGCCGCAGAAGATCCCGACGCCGGTGGCGTCCTCGACGACGTTCCTGTCGATGGACCCCATCGACATCTCCGTCACCGCGATCCCGCGCAGCGCCGTGCCCGATACCTGATTCTCGCGGAAGTCGACCATGGCGAGGTGCGAGACGATGCCCTCGCTCCCGCCGCGCACGAGACAGCGCTCGACGCGGCTGGGCGGCAGGCTCAGCGCGAACGAGATGTCGATGCCCTGCGCGCCCGCGACGTCGGGCGAGTCGATCTCGCAGTCGCGCACGACGAGCGAGCTGCGCCGCGCGTTGATTCCGTCCATGGCCGCGCCCGCGACGCGCACGTCCTCGAGCACGACGTCCTCGCTGTCGCGCACCTCGATCCCGATCTCGCCGCCGAACACGGTCACGTCGCGCACCGTCACGTCGTCGGAGCGGATCAGGATGCCGCCGCGGACGACCGCACCGCCTCCTTCCAGGACCTGCGGGTGGTCGAGGACGAGCGGGCCCGCGACCGTGCCGCCGTTCAGATGGACGACGGGCGGCTCGGCGGCCCAGGCGGCGCCGAGGACGCCCAGGAGCGCGACGGGTGCGGCGGCGGAGAGCGCGTAGCCGCCCCGCCCGAGCTCGCCGCCGTCGTCGCCGTAGGTGAGGCGGAGCGTCGGCAGGACGGCGTGGCCGACGACCTGCGCCAGCAGCCACGAGAGGGCGAAGAACCAGAGCGCCGGCCGGAGCGGTGCAGCCACGTCGAGCCTCCAGACGAGCGCCATCGTGAGCCCGAGCTCGAGCAGCCCCAGCGGCAGCGCCGCCCAGCCGGGCTGGTAGGGAAGCAGGCGGTGATAGAGCGTCGCGTCGAGCGCGAGCCCCACGGCGACCATGGCCGCCGTGAGCTGGAGCGGCCACCACGTCCCGATCAGCGGCGAGAGCACTGCGGCGACGAGGAACGCCGGGAACGTTGCCGCGAGCCGCGTCTCGAGCCGCCCTCTCAGCGTGTACGACATTGCGCCACCTTCGAGGCGAAGCGCCGCGCCGCGAACTTCATCCCCACGAGCGTGTCCGCGGCCGGGTACGCCCACTGTGCGGGCACCCCGGCGAGCGCGAGCGTGCGGCCGGGATCGGTGAGCGCCGGAACCGTGGCGTCGTCTGCGAGCACGATCCAGCGCTCCTCGGTCTCCAGCCCGTGCTCCTCGACGAGCCGGCGCAGGAGGGGGTCGTGCTCGAAGCCGCGCCGGAAGCCGGTGGCGCAGATGATCTGATCCGCGCCGTCCACCTGCGGCTCCACTCGGAAGCGGCCCTCGCGAGCGGCCCGCTCGACCGGCTCGTCCCAGCTCCGTCCCGGCGGGTAGGAGGGCGCGCCGAAGGAGCGCAGGAGCTCGGCGCGCCGGGCGTGCGGCGCGGCGCGGAAGCCGGCGAGCCCACGCTTGGAGAAGAGCGGTCGCGCGACGTTCAGCGGGCGGCGTGCGGGCTCGCGGCGGCGGACGGAGACGACCTCCGAGCCGGCCGCGAGCGCGTTCAGCCACTCGGTCGCCGCGGCCATCCCGGCGCCGACGACTGCCACGCGAGCGGCGTACTCGTGCGGCGCGTAGGCATGGACCGTGCGCCGGTCGTGCTCGAGCTCCGGTGGCAGCGCGAGACCCGGGTGCCCCGGCGCGAGCAGGACGTGGCGGAACGTGCCGTGGGCATCGAGCTCGAAGCCGCCGTCGACCGCCCGCACCTGCTCCACGCGAGCCTGCCGACGGCTGCGGTCCCAGCCGCTCCGGTCGCGCAGCTCGTCGACGTGGCGGAGGAACTCGTCGACCGTCGGCCGGTAGCGGTCGCAGACGCTCAGGAGGAGCGGGACCGTCGTCCGGCGCCGCGCCGCCTCGCGCGCGGCGAGGCCGGGGAAGCTGGCCGGGTAGCAGTGGCCGTCGCTCTCGGAGCGCATCCGCTGCTGGCGGATCGCGGCCGCGCGCACGCGCCACGGCCCGGCGGGATCATCCGTGTCGCCGAAGACGGCGATCTCCTCCGGGTCGAGCCCGGCGTGGCGCAACGTCGCATAGGCGACGAAGCCGCCGAGCCCGGAACCGACGACGGCGCAGCGCTCGCTCACCTCGTCAGTATCGCCCCAGCCGCGAGGCGGGCGGAGCCGGGCTCTGCCCGGCGGGAGCCCGCCGGTCAGGGACTCGCACGGTTACTTGACGGAGCCGGCGAGCAGGCCCTGGACGAAGTAGCGCTGGAAGACGGCGAAGATGATCAGCGGCACGACCGCCGAGAAGAACGCTGCCGGCGCGATCACGTCGAGGTTCGAGCCGAACTGACGCAGCTGCGAGTTGATCTCCGGTGCGATCGGCTGGTTGTTCTGGGCCATCACGAGCCCGATCAGCAGGTCGTTCCAGACGAAGAGCACCTGGAAGATCGCGAGCGAGGCGATCGCGGGGAGCCCGAGCGGGAGCACGACCTTGAAGAACAGCCGGATCTCGGACGCTCCGTCGATCCGCGCAGCCTCCATCAGGTCGCGTGGGATCCCGGCGAAGAAGTTGCGTAACAGGAAGATCGCGAACGGCAGCGCGAAGGCGGAGTGGAAGAGGATCAGGCCCGGGATCGTGTCGAAGAGGCTGAAGCGGTTGTAGAGCGAGAACATCGGGATCAGCGCCATCTGGATCGGCACGACGAGCAGCGCGACGACGGCGAGGAAGACCCAGTCGCGGCCGGGGAAGTCGATCCAGGCGAGGGCGTAGGCGGCGAGAGAGGCGACGAGGATCGGCAGGATCGTCGCGCCCAGGGTGACCTGGGCCGTGATGATGAGCGCGCCGACGATGTCGTCGTTGTTGAACATGTCCTGGTAGTTCTGAAGCGTCCAGGCGCTCGGCGTGAAGAGGAAGTTCCACCAGCCGCCCTCGGCCTGGTCGGACGGCGTCAGCAGCGAGGTGATGAAGAGCCCGGCCGTCGGGATCAGCCAGAGGATCGCGATCAGCATCAGCACGAGGTGGACCGGCGCTTTCGCAAGCGCGCGGACGATCTTCGTGCTGAAGCCCTCCTCCACGACGACGGGCGGCTGCTCGACGGCTGTTGCCACTAGTTGGCCTCCGCTCGGAAGCGCCGGACGTTGACGATGAGGAAGGGGATGAAGAGCAGGAACAGGAACGTCGCGATCGCGGAGCCGAGCCCGAAGAGATTCTGGCCCGAGAACGCGCGCCGCCACATCTCGAACGCGAGCAGCGTCGCGTCGTTGCGGCTCGAGCCCGGTGCGATCGAGAGGATCAGGTCGAAGACCTTCAGCACCGAGATGATCTGCGTGACGAAGACGACCGTCAGGACGGGCGCGAGCAGCGGCACCGTGATCCGACGGAAGACCTGGAACTCGGTCGCGCCGTCGGTGCGAGCCGCTTCGAGCGTGTCGCGCGGGATGGCGGCGAGGCCGGCGGCGGTGATCACCATCGCGAAGCCGGCGGAGACCCAGATGTAGGCGATCATGATCGCCGGCGTGATCAGGCTCGGGCCGAGCCAGCTGAAGCCCTCGAAGGGCTCGGCGAAGGTCTCCGAGCGCGATCGCGACGCGGTACTCGCCCTCTTCCACGTCTTCGAAGGCAAAGGTGCCGTCTTCCTCGGTCGTGGCGGACTCGATGGAGCTTCCGCCCTCGGCGTCGCGCAGCTCGACCGTTACGCCGGGCAACCCGATCTCCTCGCTCTCGACCTCGCCCGGTGTTCCACCGCCTGGCTTGAAGTCCCGCCAGACGACGCCCGTGATCCCGCCTTGCAGGGGCTCCGGCTGCGACCGCCTCGGCCGCGTCCTCCGGAATCTCCTCCGCGCTGACCGCCGTCAGGCCGAGCAGGGCGACGTCGCCGGGCTCGACCGGCTCCTGGAGCGTCGAGGCCGCCTTCCGGCGTGCCCGTGAGCGCGTCCGTCGACGGTCTGGCAGACGACAGGACGCCCTTGTCGCTGACGATCCCCTGCACGCCGACGATCGCCGCGTTGATCGCACCCCGCTCGGGATCCTCCTGGTACATGATCCGCCAGATCACGCCGACCGCGAAGAGCGAGACGGCGAGCGGGATGAAGACGGCGATCTTGAACGCCGGCGCCCAGCGCACCCTCTCCGTGAGGACGGCGAAGACGAGTCCGACGGCCGTGACGCCCGCCGGGATGACGAGCACCCAGAGGACGTTGTTCTTGATCGCCGTCTGCACCGATTCGTCGGTGAACATCCGCTCGTAGTTGTCGAGCCCGACGAACTCGTCGCCGCGGTCGTCGAAGAGGCTCCGCCACATCGTCGCGAACGTCGGGTAGACGACCCAGATGCCGAGGAAGAACGCTGCCGGCGCCAGAAAGGCGAACGGCAGCAGCAGGCCCCGCCAGACGGATTCCTTCGGAGCGGCCGGAGTCCCCTCCTCGGGAGGGAACTCCGGCCTGATCGCGGTACTGCTCAACGGCTGAAGGCGTTAGCCGTATGCCTTGGCCGCGGCCGCCTCGAGTGCGTCTGCCGTGCCCTGCACGTCGTCCGGATTCCTCAGGAAGTCCTGGAGGATGCTGAACATGGCATCGCTCCCGAACGCTGCGGGCTGGAGGTCGGAGAGGTCGAAGCGGAAGTCGCTTCCGCTCAGCCCTTCGGCAGCGCCTCTCGTCACCTCATCGGGATACACGCTGGGATCGACGTTCTTGTTCGGCGCGGTGAAGCCGCCGCGCTCCGCCCAGATCTCCTGTGCCTCGGGCGTCGCCAGGTACTCGATCAGCGCCCGTGCGGCCGGACTGTCCTTGAACATGACGACGACGTCTCCGGCGCCGACGACGGCACCTTCGTCGTTGTCGTCGAGCGTCGGGAACGGGTAGACGTTGAAGCCGGTCTCGGGCTCGGCCGGGTCTCCGCGGAGATCACGCCGGCCGACGAAGTCGCCCTCGATCACCTGCGCTGCCTTCGGCGGATCCGAGTACACCTGCGTACACCGAGGTGGGGAAGTCGGTCTGGAGCGCCCCGCTCGTGCCGCCCGCGATGTTGTCGGTGTCACCGAAGACCTTGGCCATCTCGGTGAGCGTCTGGGTGACGGACTCGTCCGTCCAGGCGATGTCGTGCGTCGCGAGCTGGTCGTACTTCTCAGGCCCGGCCAGGCGCAGGTAGATGTTCTCGAACAGATCGGTGAGCGTCCACCCGTCGGAGCCGCCGATCGAGTAGGCGGGCGTGCCGCTGGCGGCGAGCGTCTCGGCGTTCGAGAGGAACGCCTTCCCAGTCCTCGGGTGGCTCGACGCCGGCGCCCTCGAAGGTCTGCGACGTTGTACCAGACCGTCGACTTGTTGACGCCCTTGAAGAAGACGCCGTACAGCTCGCCGTCGACACTGCCTGCGGTCAGCCAACCCTCCGCGTAGTTGTCCTCGATCGTCGCCTGGGCGAAGTCGAGCGGCGTCAGTGCGTCCCGGCCCACGAAGTCGGCCATGATTCCGGGCGACGGAAGTGCCGCGACGTCGGGTGGATTGCCGCCCTCGACCGACGTGGACAGCACGGTGGCCGGATCTGCAGCCGACTGGTAGCTGACGTCGACGTCGGGGTTCTCCTCGGTGAAGCCGTCGAGCACGGCCTGGAAGGCCTCGCCCTCGGCGCCCGTCCACACCGCCAGGACGTTGATCGAGCCGGAAACGGCCTCTCCTCGGTCGTCTCCTCGGCGGTGGTGGCACTTGCGTCTCCATCGTCGTCGTCGTCCCCGCCGCAGCCCGCCGCAAGAAATGCGAGCGCCGCCACGAGCAGGGCGAGCAGGATGAACCGCTGTTTCGTCATGCGTTCGTTTCCTCTCTTTCGGTCCCGTCGTAGATACCCAGCCCACTCTCGGGCTCGAAGAAATGAAGCGCGCGTGTATCGACGGCGACCTCGATCGGTCGCCGCTGCGGACTCGCGAGCGGGCGCCGAACCGGCCCACCATCGCCGCGCCGCCCTCGCCGCCGAGCTCGCCGAGCCCCTCGGTGCCGGCGTCCTTGGCGAGCTCGCGCACGTCCTCGGTGGCGGCGGGTGCGGCGTCGATCCTGAAGTGCACCATCACCTCGGAGCCGAGCGCCTCCGTCAGGGTCACCTTGCCCTTGAGCCGCTGCTGCTCGGTGCCCTCGGTCTCGAGGGAAGCGTCCTCGAGGTCCTCGGGACGGATGCCGAGCACGAGCGTCTTGCCCGTGTACGCCTGGAGCCCGGGGCGCGCCGAGCGCGTCTCCGGGCCGAGCACGATCTCGTTCGCGCCGAGGACGGCAACGAGGTCGCCGTTCCGCTGCTCCAGCGTCGCCTCGACGAGGTTCATCGCGGGGCTGCCGATGAAGCCGCCGACGAAGAGGTTGACGGGGCGGTCGTACAGCTCCTGGGGAGCTGCGACCTGCTGCAGCTCGCCCTTGCGCATGACCGCGACGCGATCGCCCATCGTCATCGCCTCGACCTGGTCGTGGGTGACGTAGACGGTGGTCGTGCCGAGGTCGGTCTGGAGCTGGGAGATCTCCGCGCGCATCTGCACGCGCAGCTTCGCGTCCAGGTTCGAGAGCGGCTCGTCCATCAGGAACGCCTTCGGCTGCCGCACGATCGCGCGTCCCATCGCAACGCGCTGGCGCTGGCCGCCCGAGAGCGCGCGTGGCTTGCGATTGAGGTACTCCGTCAGCCCGAGCAGCTCGGCCGCCTTCTGCACGCGCTCGCGCGATCTCTTCCTTGGGTGTCTTCTTCAGCTTGAGCCCGAAGGCGATGTTGTCGTACACGCTCAGATGGGGGTAGAGCGCGTAGCTCTGGAAGACCATCGCGATGTCGCGGTCGCGCGGCGGCACGTGGTTGACGACCGTGTCGCCGATCTTGCAGCACGCCCTCCGAGATGTCCTCCAGCCCGGCCACCATCCGCAGCGCCGTCGTCTTGCCGCAGCCGGACGGGCCGACGAGCACCATGAACTCGCCGTCCTGGATCTCGAGATCGAATCGATTGACCGCGCGCGTCCCGTCCGCGTAGATCTTGCTCACACCGTCGAACTGGACGCCGGCCACGTTGGCGGGAGTTTCCCATATCGGGCCGTGCTGTAAACGGATCGTCGCAGAACGCTGCGCTACGGTGCCATCTGATGGCGGGGCACGTTCATGCTCGCTCGGGGACGCGCGCACTCTTCCTCGCGCTTCTGCTCGTGCTCGGCTTCGCCGTCGTGGAGCTCGGCGCGTCCCTGCTCGCCGGCTCGCTGGCGCTGCTCGCCGACGCGGGTCACATGTTCTCGGACTCGCTCGCGCTCGGCCTCGCGCTCTTCGCAGCCTGGCTCGCTCGGCGGCCGGCGACGCCCGAGCGGAGCTTCGGCTGGCGTCGCGCCGAGATCCTCGCAGCGCTCGCGAACGCGCTCATCCTGATCGCGCTCGGGCTCTGGATCGTCGTCGAGGCGGTGCGCCGCCTGGGTGACCCACCCACCGTCGAGGGCGGCTGGGTGCTGGTGACGGGCGTGGTGGGGCTCGGCGTCAACCTCGCCGCCGCGTGGCTCCTCCACGGCGCCGGAGACGGCCTCAACGTCCGCGCCGCGCTGCTGCACGTGCTCGCCGACCTCGCCTCGTCGGTGGGTGTCGTCGTCGCCGGCCTCGTCGTCCTCGCGACCGGCTGGCAGGGCGCCGACCCGCTCGCCGGCCTGCTGATCGGCCTGCTCGTGCTGGCGAGCACCGTGGGGATCGTCCGCGAGTCGATCGGGATCCTGCTCGAGGGCACGCCTGCCGGGATCGACCCACGTGCCGTCGGCGCGGCGATGGGATCGTCGCCCGGGGTGGTCGGCGTGCACGACCTGCACATCTGGACGATCACGTCCGGCTTCCCGGCGCTGTCGGCACACGTGCTCGTCGAGCCGCGGGCCGACTGCCATGCGATCCGCCGGGAGCTGGAGGTGCTGCTCCGCGACCGCTTCGAGCTCACGCACACGACCCTGCAGGTCGAGCACGCGCCCGGGCTCGTGTCGCTCTCGCGTTAGGCTCGCGCCGTGGATCTCGCCGGCAAGACCGCGATCGTCACGGGCGCCTCGAGCGGGATCGGCGCCGCCATCGCGACGGCGCTGCGGGACGCGGGCGTGCGCGTCGCGGGCGGCGCACGCCGGGTCGAGCAGCTCGAGACCGAGGTGGCGCTTCCGCTCGACGTCACCGACCCGGAGAGCTGTGAGCGCTTCGTCGCTGACGCGGTGGCCGAGCTCGGCGGGCTCGACATCCTCGTCAACAACGCGGGCCTCGCGCTCGGCCGCGATCCCTTCGACGAGTCGACGGAGCCCGACGAGGAGGTCGTCCTCGAGACGAACGTCCACGGCCTGATTAGGATGACGCGCCTCTGCCTGCCGCATTTTTCTGGCGGACCGAGGCGCGACGGCGGGCACATCGTGAACATGGGCTCCGTCGCCGGGATGGCCGCCTATCCGAACGGCGCGCTCTACGTGACCTCGAAGTTCGCGGTGCACGGCTTCACGCAGGCGCTGCGCGAGGACCTGCTCGGCCGGCCGATCCGGCTCACGAACGTCGCGCCCGGGCTCGTGGAGACGGACTTCTCGCGCGTCCGCTTCCGCGGCGACGAGGAGGTCGCGCGGAGCGTCTACGAGGGCGTCGCGCTGGGCGGGGCGATGCAGCCGGCGGACGTGGCCGACTGCGTGCTCTTCGCGCTGACGCGGCCGCCGCACGTGAACGTGGACGAGATCGTCGTGAAGGCGCTCGCGCAGTCGAGCGGCGCGCGGATCCTCCGCGAGGAGTGAGGCTCCGAAGCCAGTACGACCGCGAGATCCTCCGGCTCGCAGTACCCGCGCTCGGCGCGCTCGCGGCCGAGCCGCTCTACATCCTCGTCGACACCGCCGTCGTCGGGCATCTCGGGCGCGAGCAGCTCGCGGCGCTCGGGGTCTCGGCGGTCGTGCTTGACGACGCTGTTCGCGATCTTCAACTTCCTCCAGTACGGGACGACGGCCCAGGTCGGGCGCGCGTCGGGTGCGGGGCAGGAGCAGGCGGCGCGGCGGCTCGGAGCGCAGACGCTCTGGCTCTGCCTCGCGGTCGGCATCGCGCTCGCAGTCGGCGTCGTGGCGCTGGCCCCGCAGATCGTGCGCGCCATGGGCGCCGACGGCGACACGGCCGACTACGCCGTCTCGTACCTGCGGATCGTCTCCCTCGGCCTGCCCGCGGTATTCGTCACGATCGGGTCGCAGGGATACCTGCGCGGTGTCGCCGACCTCCGCACGCCCGTCGTGATCCTCGCCGCCGGCAACGCGGTCAACGTCGTCCTCAACATCACCTTCGTCTACGGGCTGGACTGGGGGATCGAAGGCTCCGCGATCGCGACGGTGATCGGCCAGACCGGGATGGGCGCGGCGTTCGTGGTCGCGCTGCTCCGCTCGGCGGGGCACGACCTGCGCCCGCGGCCCGCCCTCATGCGCCGGCTGATCTCGGTCGGCCGCTACATCTTCGTGCGCACGCTGGCGCTCATGGCCGCGTTCCTGCTGGCCGGCGCGATCGTGACGCGCTTCGGCGACGCGTCGATCGGGGCACACCAGATCGCCTTCCAGCTCTGGCTCTTCCTCGCGCTCGTGCTCGACTCGATCGCGATCGCGGGGCAGGTGCTGGTCGGCCGAGGCCTCGGCGCCGGGGATACGCAACGGGCCTACGACGCGAGCGCGCGGATGATCTGGCTCGCGGTCTACGCCGGCGGCGTCTTCGCTGCCGTGCTGCTGCTGCTCCAGGGCGTGCTCCCGCGCGTGTTCACGAGCGACGAGCTCGTGCTCGAGCGGGCGGGCGCGATCTGGCTCCTGTTCGCCCTGATGCAGCCGCTGAACGGGGCCGTCTTCGCCCTCGACGGGATCCTGATCGGCGCCGGCGACGGGCCGTACCTCGCCTGGTCGATGGTCGCTGCGTTCTTCGTCTCGGCGGCGGTGGCGCTGGCCGCGGTCGCCTTCGACTGGGGCATCGTCGGCGTCTGGTCGGCGCTCGTCGTCCTGATCGTCGTCCGCTTCGCGCTCATGTGGCACCGGTTCGCGAGCCGCCGCTGGCTCGTCACGGGCTGGACGTGACGACCTCCGCAGGCTCCGGCTCGACCGGCTTCCGTTTCAGGGTGCGCACGTCCGGCACGAGCAGCATGCCGACGACGCCCGCGCCGATCACGCCCGCAGCCAGCCACAGCGTCTCGTCGGGGCCGATCGCCGTCGCGAGGGGGCCGGCCACGACGAGCCCGAGCGGGATCAGCACGAACGAGCCGACCGCGTCGTAGGCGTAGACGCGGGAGAGCTTCTCCTGCGGGATGTTCTGCTGCAGCGAGAGGTCCCAGAAGACGCCGAAGATCTCGAGCCCGATCCCGGCCAGGAGATAGGCGGCGGCGATCACCGCCACCGGGGCGGCGACCGAGAGCAGCAGCAGGCCCGGCAGGAGGAGGATCATCGCCGCGCAGCCGACCAGCAGGATGCGTTGCGGGCGCAGCCACAACATCAACAGGCCGCCGAGCGACCAGACCTGCCGCCTCCGCGCTCAGGATCAAGCCCCATGCCGCGGCGCCGCCGAGCTCTTCGCGCGCGATCGCCGGGCCGAGCACGTTCGATGCGCCGCTGTGCGCCGCGTTCATGAACCCGAAGGCGACGACGATCGTCCAGAGCCAGGTCCGCGCACTGAACTCGCGCCAGCCCTCGCGCAGCTCCGCGAGCGCGTTGCTGCCCGCGATCCGGGCGGTACGCGAGAGCCGGATGCGCGCCGAGCAGGAGCGCGCGCCGACGAAGTAGGTGACGGCGTCGAAAGCGAGAGCCCAGCCGGACCCCGCCGCGGCGACGAGCACGCCGCCGGCCGCCGCACCCGCGATCGAGGTGGCGTTCATGGAGAGCCGCAACAGCGCGTTCGCCTCCTGGAGGACGGCCGGCCGCACGGTCTGCGGCACGATCCCCGAGGAGGCGGGGAAGAAGAAGGCGGACGAGGCTCCGTCGACGAGCCGGAGCGCGATCAGGTGCCAGATCTCGGCGACCCCGAGGAGCAGGAGCAGCGCCACGACTCCCTGAGCCGTTCCGCTGACGACGTTCGCCGAGACCATCACCAGCTGACGCGGCAGCCGGTCGGCGCATCACGCCGCCGACGAGCAGGAAGATGATCTGTGGGACCAGACGCGCAGCCAGCACGAGGCCGAGCGACCGTCGTCGACCCCGTCAGGTCGAGAACGGCGAACGCGAGCGCGACGGGCGCGATCGCGCTCCCCAGCAACGAGGTGACACGGCCGGCGAAGAGATAGCGGAACTCGCGCTCGCGGAGCAGGCGCGAGGCTTGCCTTCACGCGCGCTGTTTGCTCCCAGTACCGGGCGAGGCCCGCGTACGACTGCCAGAAGGGCATCGCGCGATCGTAGGCGCTCCGCCTCGGCCGGCGGCAGGTCGGCCTTGCCGGCGGCGACGAACTCCTCTTCGCTCGCGCCGCGCTGCGACCCGCCCGGCCCAGTCGCCAGGCGCTGCCGCAGCTCCGCGAGGTGGCGCTCGATGTCGTCGGCGAGCCCGAAGTGGATCAGCGCGAGCTGCTCGGGGCGGCGCCGCTCGATCTCACCCAGCGTGCGCTCCCAGGCGCCCAGGTCGACGTCGGGAGGCGGCGTCGGCGGCAGGACGCTGCGGGCCGGCTGGATGCGCACCCCGGCTGCGTCGCCCGCGTAGAGCGTCGTCGCCGTCGAAGTAGCAGACGTGGTGCGACGCATGCCCCGGCGAGGGGAAGCACTCGAGCCCGAGCACGCGCTCGCCAACGACGTGGACGTTCCCCTCGGGAACCGGTGCGAGCTCGCCCCAGAGAGGGTCGAAGGTGTCGCCGTAGAGCCGTCGCGCGCTCCGCTCCAGCCGGCTCGGGTCGACGAGGTGCGGTGCGCCGATCTCCGAGACGTGCACCTGCAGCTGCGGGTTGCGGCGGACGAGCGTGCCCGCGGCCCCGGCGTGGTCGAGGTGGATGTGGGAGAGCAGCAGGTGCCGGACGTCGGCGAGCTCGTGGCCGCGCTCGGCGAGCCCGGCTTCGAGCGCGTCGAGGCAGCTCGCCGGCCCGCAGTCGAAGAGCGCGAGCCCGTCGTCCGAGTCGACGAGGTAGACGCCGATCGAGCGCGCTGCGCCGCCGTGCAGGAGGTCGATCGGCTCGCCCAAGCGACCGGCTGTTACTTGGCGTGGGTCGCGGCGGGGACGAGCGCGGCTTCGAGATCGGCGATCAGGTCGTCCACGGACTCGATCCCGACCGAGAGGCGCACGAGGTTCTTCGGCGCTGCGAACGGCGCGTCGGCGGTCGAGGCGTGCGTCATCCGCGCCGGGTGCTCGATCAGGCTCTCGACGCCGCCGAGCGACTCCGCCAGGAAGAACAGCTTCGTGCGCGCGACGAGCTCGACGGCCTCCTCCTCCGTCTCGGTGAGGAAGGAGATCATGCCGCCGAAGTCGCGCATCTGGCGCTTGGCGATCTCGTGCCCGGGATGCTCCGGCAGGCCGGGGTAGAGCACCTGCACGACGGACGGCTGCTCCTGGAGCCAGGCGGCGATCGCGCGCGCGTTCGCGCAGTGCCGATCCATGCGGACGGCGAGCGTCTTCAGGCCGCGCAGGACGAGCCACGAGTCGAACGGCCCGGGCACGGCGCCGAGCGACTTCTGCAGGAAGAAGAGGCGCTCCGCGATCGTGGGGTCGTTCGTGCCCGTGAAACCGCCCACGACGTCGGAGTGCCCGCCGAGGTACTTCGTGGTCGAATGCAGGACGACGTCGGCGCCGAGGTCGAGCGGGCTCTGCAGGTACGGCGTCGCGAAGGTGTTGTCGACGACGAGGATCGCGCCCGCGGCGTGCGCGGCGTCGGCGGCGGCACGGATGTCGACCACGTTCAGGAGCGGGTTCGACGGGGTCTCGAGCCAGACCATGCGCGTGCGCTCGTCGAGGTGCTCGTCGAGGTTCGCGAACTCGGCGGCCGGCAGGTAGTCGAAGAGGTAGCCCTTGGGCTCGTAGACCTGCGAGGTCATCCGGTAGACGCCCCCGTAGACGTCCGCGATCAGGACGACGCGCTCGCCCGGGTTGACGAGGTGCATCAGCGTGGTCGTCGCGCCGAGGCCGGAGCGAGAACGCGATCCCGTGCTCGGCGTTCTCGAGCGAGGCGAGCGCGGTCTGCAGCGCCGTCCGGGTCGGGTTGCCGACGCGCGAGTAGTCGTAGCCCTTGTTGACGCCGACCGCCTCCTGCACGTACGTCGTCGTCTGGTAGATCGGCGTGATCACCGCGCCGGTCGCGGGATCCGGCTCCTGACCGTCGTGGATGGCGCGGGTCTCGAAGTTCACGTGGTGATGGTATCGGCGCCGAGCCAGCTGCCGAGGTCGGCGAGGGCCTCGTCGAGCCGCGACGTGTCGCCCCAGGCGCCCAGGAGCTCGAGCGTGCGGGTCTTCCGGTCGAAGCGCGGCTCCGCGCGTCCGACGACCCGGTCTCCGACGAGCAGCGGCAGCACGTAGTAGCCGTACTCGCGCTTCGGCTTCGGCACGTAGATCTCGAGCCGGTAGCGGAAGTCCCAGAGCGCCTCGGCGCGGTCGCGGTCGTACACCAGCCGGTCGAAGGGGGAGAGGAGGACGGCGCGGTCCGGCACGTCGCCGTCGACCGCGTCCGGATGAGCTTCCCACTCGCCCTTCACGAGCCGCACGCCCTGCGTCCGGAAGTGGCGGTCGGCGCGGATGCGGTCCGCCTGGGGCACCGAGACGGTCTCCGTCTCGGGCCAGGTGCGCGACGTGAGGTCCCAGAGCCGTTCGTTGCCCTGGCGTCCGGCGACGGTGACCTCTCCGTAGAGATGAAGCGACAGGAGCATCAGCCCGACCATGCGCGGGCCCCACCAGCGGTGGTCGCGCTTCTCGCCCTCGGAGCGGTCCTCGAGCTCGCGGGAGGGGAGCGGGCCACGTTGCTCGAGCTCGCGCATGACGTAGCGGCGGAACGCGCGGTTCTCGGCCAGGAACTCGTGCACCCAGCGCTCGTGCTTGTAGTGGTGGGAGCGCCTGAAGTGGCGGATCCGAGCCTTCACGAGCGGCAGGTCCTCGAGCGGGTAGATGAAGGCGTTCCACTCGAAGAGCGAGCGCTCCTCCCAGAGCTGCCGGTCGAGCTCCCCGCGGTCGTAGCCGGGCCCGAGGCGGCTGAAGAGGACGAGGTGCTGCGGCCGCTCGACCGGCTGGATCACGTCGATCTGCAGGAAGCCGAGTGCTCGCACCGCCGAGCGCACGTCCGTCGCGGTGCCGTCGAGCGCCTGCGCCCGCACCGCGATCCGCCGCGCCTCCTCGACGCTCACCTGCACGGGCGTCGCCTTCACCTGGACACCTGCTCCAGCCCGATCGAGCGCGCGAGCCGGTGGAGCGCCCCGTCGAGCGCGTCGTCGAGTGCCGCCGACGGGCGTACGCCGTCCTCGCGGTGGAAGGCCTTGACGACGAGCGTGCCGTCGGCTCGCTCCGACTTGAGGTCGACCCGCCCGGCGATCCGATCCCCGCGGAGGAACGGCAGCACGTAGTAGCCGTACCGGCGCTGCGGCTGGGGCTTGTACACCTCGATCAGGTGGTCGAACCCGAGGATGCGGCGCGCGAAGGGGCGGTCCCAGAGCAGGTTGTCGAACGGGGAGAGCAGCACGGCGGCCGCCGGGCGCGGCGGGCGCGAGGTCCGTGCCCGCGTCGACGAGCACGTCGGCGGCGCCGTCGTCCACCGGCAGGCGGCGGAGCAGGCCTTCCTCGACCAGGCTCGCAACGGCAGGGCGCACGGTCGCGGCGCCGCCCCGCAGGCGCCAGTGCTCGACGATGCCCGACTCGGTGAGGACGCCGCGCGCCCGCACCGCCCGGAGCGTCAGCTCGCGCAGGCGCTCCCGCTCGGTCGGAACGGGCGCCGCCAGCACCTTCGCCGGGAGCACGCGCTCGGGCAGGTCGTAGAGGCGCTGGAAGCCCTGGCGCCCACCGACGACGAGCTCACCGTGGTTCCAGAGCAGCTCGAGCATCGCCTTGGCCGGCTTCCAGTTCCACATCCCGCCGCCCGCGGAGCCTTCGAAGTGCCGCGAGCCGAGCGGCCCGCGCGCCTCGATCTCGCCCAGGACCTCCTCCCGGAGGTGCGGGTGGGTCCGTTCGACCTTCCCGTACCACTCCCTGCCGCCGTTCTGCATCGCGGGCCGGAAGAGCGGCCAGTCCGCCACCGGCAGCAGGCAGGCCTCGTGCGCCCAGTACTCGAAGATGCGGCCGGACGCGAGCAGCTCCGAGACGGCCGCGGGCGGATAGGCGCCGATCCGGGAGGAGAGCGCGAGCCGGTGGCTGCGGTCGACCGTGGAGATCGAGTCGAGCTGCACGCAGGAGAGCCGTCCGATCGCCGTCTCCACGTCCTCGGGGCCGGCGCGGCGGAACCGGCCCGAATAGCCCTGCGCCGCGATCGCGATCCTCCGGACCGCGGTCGTGCCGATCGTCCCCTCGCCGCTCATCGTCCGATTCTCGCCGGAGCGACGAGTACGGTGCAGCGCGAATGGAGACCTTCGAGCAGTTCGTGCGCGGGCAGCTGCCCCCGCCGCCTGCGCGCCTCCTGGAGGTGGGCAGCGGCCAGGGCGAGCTGACGACGGCGCTCGCGATCGCCGGCTACGACATCGTCGGCATCGATCCCATGGCCCCGCACGGCGAGCTCTTCCGCCGGCTCACGCTCGACGACCTGGACGAGACGGAGCGCTACGACGCCGTCGTCGCCGCCAGATCGCTGCACCACATCCGCGACCTCGACGCGGCGCTCGAGAAGATCGCGACGCTGCTCGAGCACGACGGCCTGCTCGTCGTCGACGAGTTCGCCTGGGACCTGCTCGACGAGCCGACCCTCGACTGGCTCTGGGGTCAGCGGCGCGCGCTCGCGGCGGCGGGCGGGGACCCGGCGCCGGAGTCCCGCGAGGAGCTGCGGGCGGAGTGGGAGGCCGACCACCTTGGCCTGCACGGCTACGACGCGCTGCGCCGCGCGCTCGACGAGCGCTTTCGCGAGGAGGTGTTCGTGCGGACGCCGCACCTGTACCGGCTCCTCGGCGGGGCCTCCTCCGAGGTTCTGGAGCAGGCGCTCGTCGACGCCGACGGGATCCGCGCGCTCGGCTTCCGCTACGCCGGCAGACCGCGCTAGCCGCCTCCGACTGCCCCGGACGGGGCACACAGGTTCACCCGAATCGGGGAGGGCGACTCGCCTGAAGCAGGACTCCCGCCGGGACGAGGGCCGCGCCGATAGGGAGAGGGCACGTCGAGACGACCCACCCTGCGGAGGAACACATGACCTCGACCCTCACCTCGAGCGCCCAGCGGCTGACGCCGTCTGCAGCCGAGGCCCTGTGGCGAAACTGGAAGCACGATCGCGACAGCGCCTCGCGTGACCGGCTGATCCTGTCCTACGCGCCGATGGTGCGGTACATCGCATCGCGCAAGCTGCGCGAGCTGCCGGGGCACTGCGACCTGGACGACCTCGCCTCCTCCGGTCTCGTCGCGCTGATGGAGGCGATCGACCGCTTCGATCCCGCCAAGGGCGCGTCCTTCGAGCAGTACGCCTGGACTCGCGTCGCCGGCGCGCTCGTCGACGAGCTGCGGCGACAGGACTGGGCCTCGCGCTCCGTGCGCCGCACGGGCCGCAGGATCGAGCGGGCGCGCGACTCCTTCTCGGCGCGGCACGGCGTGCCGCCGACCGAGGAGCAGCTGGCGCGCGAGCTCGGCATGACGGTCGCGGAGCTACGGACGAGCCGCGAGGAGATCGACCGGGCAGATGTGGGCTCGCTGAATGCGCCCGCGCGCGGGGCAGACGACGGCGTACCGCTCGAGGTCGGCGACACCGTCGTCGCGGGCGAGGGCGAGCTCGGCCCCGAGGCGACGGCGCTCGTGTCGGAGCGGAACGCGGCGATGCGCGACGCGATCGCGCGGCTCTCGGAGCGGGAGCGGCGCGTGCTGGCACTCGTCCACGTCCACGAGCTCCCAGGTGCCGAGATCGGCCGAATGCTCGGGGTCAGCGAGTCGCGGGTCTCCCAGATCCTCGCCGGCATCCGCCGCAAGCTGAAGGACCAGCTGACGACCTACGACGCCGGCCCGATCGCCGTCTAGCCCGGCACCTCTCCGCGCAGGATCGTCGCCAGCCGGTCGGCGTCGATGTTCCCGCCCGAGACGACGCACACGATCTTCCGCGCCTCGACCCGGGTAGATTGCTGCCGAGAGCGCGGCCGCGAGGGCCAGCCCGCCGGCTCCCTCGGCGACGACGCGCGCCCGCTCGGCCAGGAGCCGGACGGCCGCGGCGGTCTCGTCGACGCCGACCGCGAACGAGCCGGCGAGCAGGGGCCGAGCCCGCTCCCACATGGCAGGCAGGAGCGCCCGGCTGCCGGCACCGTCGACGAACGACGCGCGATAGTCGATCTCCTGGGGAGCGCCGGCGGCGAGAGCCGCGGTGAGCGGCGCGCCCGTCTCGGGCTCCACGGCGTAGACGCGGGTCGCCGGCTGCACCGCTGCGAGCGCGCTCGCGATCCCGGTGAAGAGGCCGCCGCCGCCCCAGGGCACGAGCACGACGTCGGCGTCGGGCGCGTCCTCGGCGAGCTCGAGGCCGATCGTGCCGTTCCCCGCCATCACCCGCTCGTCCTGCACCGGGTGCACGAACAACCCGTCGACGCCGTCGAAGCGCGATTCGACGAGCGCCTGCCACCAGCGCTCGTGCGGCACCTTCACCACGGTGCCGCCGAGGCGCGCGATCGCGTCCAGCTTCGTCTGCGGCGCTCCGTCGGGCACGACGATCGTCGCCGGCACCCCGAGCTCGCGGGCCGCCCAGGCGACTCCCTGCGCCATGTTGCCCGCGCTTGCCGTCACGACGCCCGCCCGCGGTCAGCTCGGGCGGGGCCTGCCGGACGGCATTGGCCGCGCCGCGGATCTTGAAGGATCCGATCGGCTGCAGGTTCTCGAGCTTGAGCCAGATCTCCGCCGGCCCCTCGACCGCGAGCCGGACGAGCGGCGTCCGGATCGCCGCGCCGCGGATCGTCTCGCGGGCCCGCTCGATCTCTGCGAGCGGGATCAGAAGTCGACCTCGACGCCGGCGCCCTGCTCGCGCGCACGCCTGACGACGAGCTCGGCCGCGGCGAGATCCTCCACGGCGAGCCCGAGCGACTTGAAGACGGTCAGCTCGTCATCGCTCGTCCGGCCCGGGTGCGCGCCGATCAGCACCTCACCGAGCTCGGCTGCGATCTGCTCCTCGCCGAGGCCGGGGACCAGCAGCTCGCCCGCTTCGTTCAGGGCCGACTCGCGCCGGTCGACGACGAGCGTTGCGGCCCGGATCGTCTCCTCGTCGAGCTCGCGTGCCGTGGGCACGCTGGCGCCGACGGCGTTCACGTGCGTTCCGGGCGCGAGCCACTCCCGTCTCAGCACCGGCTCGGCCGAGGTCGTGCACGTGCAGACGACGTCGGCGCCACGCACCGCGTCCTCGGCGCTCCCGCCCGTCTTCCGGCTCCACATGCGGATCTCGGGCGAGTCGAGCACGGCCTGCATCGCGGCGGCGTGCGACGTCCCCTGGACGCCGGTGCCGATGATCGCCACCGTTCGTGCGTCGGGCCGGGCGAGCGCGCGCGTGGCCACCGCCGAGACCGCTGCCGTGCGGATCGCGGTGATCGGCGAGGCGTTCAGCAGCGCCCGCAGCTGACCCGTCTCACCGTCGTGGAGGAGGACGCCGCCCTGGTGGGCGTCGAGCCCCCGGGCGGGGTTCCCCGGCACGACCATGATCTCCTTGAGCGAGAACGCGCCGCCGTCGTCGCCTCCCCGGTGCGCGGGCATGAATCCCATCAGCCCCTGCGCCTGCGGTGGACGCAGCACGAAGCGGAGTGGCTGGTAGAGCGCGCCGCGGCCGAGCGCCGCCAGCACGTCCGTCATCGCCTCGATGCACTCGTCCATCGTCAGCAGGCGCTCCACGTCGTGCTCGGAGAGGACGAGGAGGCTCATGCGAAGAAGGCCCCGATGATCTCGCGCTCGAGTCGCGGGAGCTCCAGCTCGAGCGCGTCGAGCGCGGGCTGGAGCTGCTCCGGCCGCCGCGGCCCGATCACGATGGCCGTGACCTGCGGCACGGAGAGCGCCCACGCCAGCGCGAGCGCGGCGGGCGAGGTGCCACGCTCGCGCGCGTGCTCGTCGAAGGCCTCGAGTGCGTCGAACGTGCGGTCCGAGCGCAGGTGCTCGTACGGACCCGGCCGCAGCGTCATCCGCGAGCCCTCGGGCGGCGGCTCACCGCGGCGGTACTTGCCGGTGAGCCAGCCGCCGGCGAGCGGGCTGAAGGGCGTGTAGCCCAGTCCCTCGCGCGCGCAGACCTCGAGCACTCCGTCGTCGTCGCCGCGCTCGAGCAGCGAGTAGGAGTTCTGCGCCCAGTCGACGCGCCCGTGTCTCAGAGCCTCCTCGAGCCACGGCGCGTCGACGTTGCTGCCCCCGAACGCGCGTAGCTTTCCCTCCTGCTGCAGCTCGGTGAAGGCGCCGATCGTCTCCTGGAGCGGCGTCTCCGGATCCTGCTCGTGCGCCAGGTAGAGGTCGACGGCCTCGACACCCAGCCGCTGCAGGCTGCTCTCGAGCTGCCGGCGGATCCGCGGCGCCGCGAGGCCGCTGTCGGCGCCCTCCTCCATCGGGTTGAAGGTCTTCGTCGTCAGCACGAGCCGGTCGCGCACGGCGGAGCCCTTCGTGCGGAGCCAGTTGCCGATGTACGTCTCGCTGCGGCCGCCGCCGTAGGCGTCCGCGGTGTCGAAGGTCGTGATCCCGGCCGACCAGGCGGCGTCGAGCAGCGCATGCGCCTCGCTCTCGGTCTCGCCGGCGCCGAAGAAGGCGGGCGAGGAGCCGATGCCGCCGAAGTTGCCGCAGCCGAGGATGACGCGCGAGACGTCGACGCCGCTGCGCCCGAGTGCGCGCTGCTCCATGCGGCGACTTTACGTGTCTGCGTGTGCGAGGTCGTCCGCGTAGTCGAGCAGCGCCAGTGCGTCGCGCGCGTACTTGGCCGCGGAGCGGCGGTCGCCCAGCTGCACGAGCCTCCGCGAGTGCTCCCAGAGCACTCGGGCCCGGTCTGTCGGGTCGGCGAGGCCCCCGGGTGGCCGGCTGTTCATGGAGGGCCGGTCCCACGTGCCGGCGAGCCGTCGCTCGACCTCGGCGTCGATCAGCTCCGGAGGCGGCTGCTCGATCCGCTCGACGCCGGTGGCGAGGTACTCCTCGTCTGCTCCGAGCTTCACGGCGAGCTTGCGCAAGAGCTGCAGCGACGGCACGCGCTCGCCGGCCTCCAGCCTGGAGATGTACGCGGCGGAGCACCCCGGAAAGGAGAGCCGACGTTGGGAGAGGCCCGCTGCGACGCGGGCCTCTCTGAGCCGTCGACCGACTGCCGCGGGGTCGTCGACGTGCGAATGGAAGTGCGGTGCAGTCATCGCGAGCCGCAGAGCCGCGAGTCAGGACGCCGCATCGGCGCGCTCGCCGGGACCGCACGAGGGAGCGCTGATCGTGTCAAGGCTCGACGTCCTGAGTGGCCACACCTCCCCTGAAGACCCCGAGCGGCATCCGCTGTGCCGCTCCTGCCGGAGTGTAATCGGGTCGGGCGAAAACGTCTATGGGCGCGTGAGCCGGCGATACCCGCGCGGCGTGCGCACGAAGACCTGCCATGCGTGGAAAGCGTAGAGCGCTCGCGGGTGTCGATGCAGGACCCGCGCATACGCGAGCACGGCGTCGACGTAGAGCGTGGAGTGGTTGTACGCGAAGAGGGCCCGCCGGTTGTCGGCGGGCGCCCCGGAGGCACGGAGCAGGTTGGCGGCGCCCAGGATCGCGTCGTGCGGATCGTGCACGTCGCCCCCGAGGCCGTACGCACGCCAGGTGCGCGGGTAGGAACTGCATCGGCCCCTGTGCGCCGGCGCTGCTGCGCGAGCGAACCTTGCCGAAGGCCGTCTCGACGAAGTTGACCGCGGCCAGGATCGACCAGCGAACGCCGAACCTGCGCTCTGCCTCCCGGTAGTGCGCGAGCAGCCGGTCGGCGGGCTCGGCCGGCCCGGTGCGGAAGGCCGAGAGCGGCAGCGTCGTCGGCGGCGTGAGGCGGACGAGCGCTCTGCGGGCGACGATCACGTCCCGCGCATCTGCACGGAGCGCGGCCGGAAGCCGAGCCACGACGTCGTCGCCGAAGCTCCGCGGGCGCGAGGCCGAGCGCGAGGTAGAGACGCTGCTGGTGGAGCGCCCAGAGGGAGAGCGGCCGTGGCGGCCGCGAAGCTCCGCCGGCCCGCCAGTCGCCGATCGCGGCGTCGAGCGCCCGGGTCGCGAGCACGAGTCGCTGCGCGGTCGCCGCTGCGCCGACCGGCAGCGGCGCGGCCGGCGCGGGCGGTGCGGGCGCGGCCGTGGCCAGCACCGCTGCGGCGACGAGCGTCAGCACGCTCGGCTCATGCGTCGAGCGGTAGCCGCTGCAGCAGCGCGTCGATGCGGGCGAAGCCCGCCTTTGCGCCCTCCTCGACGCCGTACTGCATCGTGGTGTCCCGCTGCTCGATCGTCTCGAAGCGCATCGTCTGCGTCAGCTTCGTCTGCTCACCGAGATCCTCGAACTCGAGCGTCTGCAGGTGGTTCTGGAACGTCTGCACGAGGCGCTCGGGCGGGTCGACCTCGCGGAACTCGCCCTCGACGACGCCGAAGGCGGTTCGGAACCGGTAGCTGCCTCCGGGACGGACGTCCATCTCCTCGACGACGGTGCCGTCGCCCCACCATTCGGGGATCAGCTCCGGATCCGTCCAGACGGAGTAGACGTGTGTGCGCGGTGCGTCGAAGACCCGCTCGACGCGGATCTCGAGCTCGTTCGGGGTGGTGACGGTGGTGCTCATCGTGCTCCTTTCGTGCGTTCGACGACCTGCGCGAAGCGGTCGAGCCGCTGCAGCCACGTGCTGATGCCCTCGAAGGCGTAGGGCGCGATCATGCACCTGCGGACACGGCCGACCTTCTCCGTCGTCACGAGCTGCGCCTCCTCCAGCAGCCGGATGTGCTTCTTCATCCCGGTCAGCGACATGCCGAAGGGCTCGGCGAGATCGCTGATCGTCGCGCTCCCGGAGCCGAGCCGTTCGAGGACGGCGCGGCGGTTCGGGTCGGCGAGGGCTGCGAAGGCGCGGTCGACGGTCGTCGGATACTGAACCATTAGGTTCACTATAGAGTGCCCCGGGCCGCGGTGCAAATATCGTCCGCGCCGGCCTCTCTCGATCTGCGCAGCGCTCTGATCGCAGATGGTGATGGGCCGAGAGCGCTGGGCGGGCACCGGGGCGGATTCCCCGCAAGCGGGCACTGAGAGTTGGCTACGCGACGGCGGCATCGTTGTCGGAACGAGGCCGATTTCGTAGGCCATCTTCGTCGCTTCCGTGGGTTCGTCACCCTGAGCTTGCGGAAGATCTTGTGCAGGTGGAACTCCACGGTTTGGTCGGAGAGGAACAGCTCCTTGCCGAGGCGCGGTTCGAGAGGCCGCGGGCCACCGCTTCCAGGACCTTGATCGCGTCTGACGGCGCGCTCAGAGCCGACCGACCTCGCCGCCTACCTACCTGGACATGCCTAAGCTTGCGACGCACGAACTGGTCGGGTGGGAGGGTAGTTGTCGCGTCGTTCCGCAACTGAAGGCAGTCCCCGGTCATCGAGGCTCGGTTGCGCGCGCACCGGCAGGGCCGCTCCACGAGGGGCAAGCATCCGGGCGTCGGGATAGCGGCCGACCGTTCTTTTTCTGATCGCGGTCTCGCTCACCATTGCCTATGTCGCGTTCGGCGTCTGGGTCTCCGGAAGCCGTGGCGAGCTCAGCTCGAACAGGCGCTCGGGCCGGTGATGTCATGGGTGATCCCGATTGTTGTGGCCTACATCCTAGGTGTGGTGATCGGCTTCCTGATGTTCACGCTCCTCGTAGCCGTTACCGAGAGCTCGCGTTCGAATCACCGCAGGGCGCCTGGCCCGCGGGAGAGTGGCCGCCGGTGACCGGTCATGATCGCGGCCTGGAACGAGGAACAGGCAATCGTTCCGACACTGGAGCGGATCGCCGAGCAGTCATACAACGGCGGCCGATGGAGATCGTCCTCGCCGACAACAACTCGACCGACCGCACGGCGGAGTGCGCCGCTGCGGCCGCGAAGCGCCTCGGTGTCCATTTATCGACGCGTTTTCGAGAGCGAAGCAGGAAAGCATCACGCCCTCAACACGGCCTTTGCGAGCGATGACGACGCTGCTCGCCGTGACCGTGGATGCTGACACATACCTCCAGCGCGAGGCACTCACCTACCTGATCGCCCGCGTCACGAGCACGCCGCAGAGCCAGCACATCTGCGCGTGCGCGGGAGCGCTCGTGGCCGAGAACCCGAACACCAGCATCGTGACCAGGATGCAGCAATGGGATTACCGGCTGGGGATAAACGTGTTGTCAAGCGAATGCAGGCGACCTACAACAGCGCCCTCGTGGCGCAGGGCGCCTTCTCGGCCTACTGGACCGACGACCTGCGGGCCGTGGGCGGCTGGCCCGACGCGATCGGCGAGGACATCGTCCTCACCTGGACGCTGATGGACTCACGAGGCATCGTCAACTATACGAGCCGGTCGCGCTCGGCTTCACCGTCGTGCCTGACAAGCTTCGCCATCTCCTGCGTCAAAGGTCGCGCTGGGCGCGAGGCATGTTCGAGGCACTGCACACGCGTCCGCCGCGGACGCAGCCGCGCGTCCTGGCGAAGTTCGTCACCGGGATCGACTACCTCGTGCCCTTTCTCGACATCGGAGTCATCTTCTTCTGGGTGCCCGGCGTGATCCTGTTCCTCTTCGGCTATCCGCTGATCTTCGGCTGGTGGTCGATGCTTCTGCTTCCGATCACGCTGATCGTCTTCGCCTTTTGCGCCGCTGGCAGGAACAGCACGTTTTCCGCCGCCTCGACGTTCATCCCGAGGCTGACAGACGAGGGTTCCTCGGCTACCTCGCTCGTTTACCAGGTGCTGTCGTCATTCGCCTCGCTCCGTGGCTACGGCCAGTACATCCTTGGCTCGGGTCGCCGCTGGAAGTGAAGCAATCGCTGGCCCGACACTCTGTGTCACGGCCAAGCAGACTCAGAGCAAGGGAGAAACGATGCACGACTGCAGCACCATGTGCAGCTGGCAACGAGCGCAGCCACGACGCGGTACGCGATCAGCTACTCCCTCGACTCTTCAGCGATTTTCGGCAGGCGGGCCGTGCGGGCGGACGGACTTTCCCGACGATCCCCGCTCAAGCACGGCAACGGTTACGCGAGGCTTGTCAGGCGCGCCGGCTGTCCCACTCTGGGTCAGACGGAGCGTTGTGGCGACGCGCTCCGTTACGTCGATCTCGAGGCCAGTGGGCGCCTCGTAGCACCGACTCGCCTCGAGCACCGTGCGACGGCGACTCGCAGCTTCGCGCAATTCACAGCTAGCTGCAGCCGGTGTTCGTGCCGCAGTCGCGGCAGGTGTAGCAGCTGCCCGTGCGCACCATGCGGCCGCCGCAGCGGGCGCACTCGACGGCGTCCTCCCAGGCGTTGAAGAGGGCGGTCTGGCCCGGTGCCGGCGCCTCGACCGAGACGGACTCGGAGCCGGCCGGGGTCGTGTACGACTGCGCGAGCCGCGCCTTCACCTCGGGCGTCAGGATGCCCGAGCTCCTCCTGCTGGTCGGCGTTCAGGAACTTCTTCCCGAACCAGCGGAAGATGTAGTCGACGATCGACTTGGCGACGCGGATGTCCTCGTCGTTCGTCAGGCCGGACGGCTCGAAGCGGAGGTGCGAGAGCTTCGAGACGTACACCTCGGGCGGGACGCCGTACTGGAGCCCCATCGAGACGGCGATCATCAGCGAGTTCATCAGGCCGGCCATCGTCGTGCCGTCCTTGGCGATGTCGACGAAGATGTCGCCGGGCGTGCCGTCCTCGTACAGGCCGACGTGGATGTAGCCCTCGTACTCGCCGACGCGGAACTTGCGGCCCACCTCGACCCGGTCCTCGGGCAGGCGCCGCCGCCTGCGGCTGCGCCACGAGCGCGGCCGGGGCGAGGCCGGCGAGCGGCGTCGCCAGCGACTTGTCGTCCGAGCCCGAGAGCGGCTGGGCGACCTTGCAGTTGTCGCGGTAGATCGCGATCGCCTTCACGCCCAGCTGCCACGACTCGACGAGCAGCTGCGAGACGTCCTCGACGGTCGCCGTCTCGGGCAGGTTGACCGTCTTCGAGATCGCGCCCGAGATGAACGGCTGCACCGCGCCCATCATCTTCACGTGGCCCATGTAGTGGATCGCGCGGTCGCCGATCGCGCAGTCGAAGACCGGGAAGTGCTCGGACTTGACGCTCGGGGCGCCGACGACCGTGTTCCGCTCGTCGATGAAGGCGACGATCTCGTCGACCTCGCGCGGCGCGTAGCCGAGCTTGTCGAGCGCCATCGGCACCGTCTTGTTCACGATCGTGATCTCGCCGCCGCCGACGAGCTTCTTCGACTTGACGAGCGAGAAGTCCGGCTCCACGCCGGTCGTGTCGCAATCCATCATGAAGCTGATCGTCCCGGTGGGCGCGAGCACCGTCGCCTGCGCGTTCCGGTAGCCGTGCAGCTCGCCCAGGTCGAGCGCGTCGTCCCAGGCCCGGCGGGCGGCCGAGAGCAGATCCTCGGGCACCGACTCCGTGTGCTGGATGTTGCCGACCGACGCGCGGTGCTTCGCGATCACGCCGATCATCGCGGCGGCGTTCGGCTGGTAGCCGGCGAACGGCCCCATTCGCTGCGCCACCTCGGCCGACTTGCGGTACGCGCGGCCCGTCATCAGCGCCGTGATCCCCGCGGCGTACGAGCGGCCCTCGTCCGAGTCGTAGGGGAGCCCGCGCGCCATCAGGAGCGCGCCGAGGTTCGCGTAGCCGAGCCCGAGCTGGCGGTACGCCTTCGCGTTCGCGTCGATCTCGGGCGTCGGGTACGACGAGTAGCCGACGCAGATCTCCTGCGCGAGGAACATCACGTCGACGGCGTGCTCGAACGCATCGACGTCGAACTCGCCGTCCTCGCGGCGGAACTTCATCAGGTTGAGCGACGAGAGGTTGCACGCCGAGTCGTCGATCGACATGTACTCCGAGCAGGGGTTCGACGCGTTGATCCGGCCCGTGTTCGGCAGCGTGTGCCAGCTGTTGATCGTCGTGTCGTACTGGACACCCGGGTCGGCGCACTGCCAGGCGGCCTCCGAGATCTGCCGCAGCAGGTCACGCGCGTCGATCGACCCCACCACGGTCCCGTCGGTGCGCGCGATCAGGTTCCACTCCTTGCCCTCCACCGCCGCCTCCATGAAGGAGTCGGTGACGCGGACCGAGTTGTTCGCGTTCTGGTACTGGATCGAAGCCCAGTCCGGCGAGTCGAGCGACATGTCGTAGCCGGCCTGCTCGAGGACGCGCGCCTTGCGCTCCTCCTTGGCCTTGCACCAGATGAACTCCTCGACGTCCGGGTGGTCGACGTCGAGCACGACCATCTTGGCCGCGCGGCGCGTCTTCCCGCCCGACTTGATCGTGCCGGCGGACGCGTCGGCGCCGCGCATGAACGAGACGGGGCCGGAGGCGTACCCGCCCTTCGAGAGCTGCTCCTTCGAGCTCCGCAGCTTGGACAGGTTCAGGCCCGAGCCGGAGCCGCCGCGGAAGATCACGCCCTCGCGCCGGATCCAGTCGAGGATCGACTCCATCGAGTCGTCGATCGAGAGGATGAAGCAGGCCGAGCACTGCGGCTTCTCCTCGAAGCCGACGTTGAACCAGACCGGTGAGTTGAACGACGCGAGCTGGTTGACGAGGATCGCCTTCAGCTCGGCCTCGAACGTGTCCGCCTCCGCGTCGGTCGCGAAGTAGCCGCCCGTCCGGCCCCAGCCGCCGATCGTGTCGACGATGCGGCCGATCATCTGCTTCACGCTGCGCTCGCGCTCGGGAGAGCTGAGCCGCCCGCGGAAGTACTTCTGGGCGACGATGTTCGTCGCGGTCTGCGACCAGAACTTGGGGAACTCGACGTCGCGCTGCTCGAATGCAGGCCCGTCCTTGCCGGGGATGATCGCGTCGCGCAGCTCCCACTCGATCTCGTCGAACGGGTCGCGGCCCGGAATCGTGAAGAAGCGGCCCGGTGCGATGCTCGCCGTCTCGTCGACGACGACGTTCACGATCTCTTTCTGTTCGTCCTGCGCACCGACGGGCGCGTCCTCAACCTTGACCTGCTTGGCGGTGGCCATCTCTTCCTCCCGAGCCGTCACGACTGTTGAAAATCTCCTCTCCGGCGACCTGGCGGTCGGCCGAGCGGATCGCGCACGCTAGTGAGAGCGTCGGACGGACCCGGCTGATTGTGCGCAAAGAAATTCCTGCAAATTCCGTAAATCGGTACGGACTATGATACCGGACCGAGGGTCGGCGGCGGACCTCGCGAGGCGAGCCTTCGAGCTGCGCTCTACGGGGTCGGAGGCAGCCGGCGCGCCTGCAGGCGGCGGGCGAGATAGCCCATCGAGCCGGCCGCGACGAGCAGGAGCGCGAGCCCTGCCAGGACGAGCAGGGGCACCGGCACGGAGCTCGAGGAGGCCGTGTCGACGTCGCCCGCGCCGGCCTCCGGCACGCCGCTCTCGTCGCCTGGCTTGGACGGCCCGTCGGAGCCGGACGCGCCCGTCGTCTCACCGGGCTCGTCGGATCCGGGATCGTCCCCGGGCTCGGTCGAGCCGGTTCCCGGCGTGGGGTCGCTCGTGGCGGGCGGTGCTCCCTGGCCGTTCATGCGCGCCTGCAGCGCGCGCTCGATGTCGTCCTTCGCGCTCGAGTAGTCGCGCACGTCGCGCGGGAGCGCGTCGATCGCGTCGTCGTAGCAGTGCAGCGGGTAGCTGCCGTCGACCCGGCCGTTGTCGTACCAGTCGTCGATCACCTTCTTGCCGCACGACGCGGCGCCGGCTGCGGGCCCGGCGACGCCGAGCGCGAGCACGAGGGCCCCGGCGGCGAGGAGCGCGCGCAGGGCGATCCGGTGCGGGCGGGATGAGGAGGCGGTGGTCAAGGTCTGCGGCTGTGGGTCGTCCGACAGGCGAGCCGGCCGGACGATTCTGGTGAGTCTCCCGGACGTGGTTGAGGCCGGGATGAGCTGCGGGTAAACGGTTTGTAAGCCTACGTGGGTACGCAGGCGCCCGCGTCGTGGCGGTGAAGTCGACATGGTAGCTTGCCGCCGATGCTGCCACCCCGCGAACGCACGGCGACAGTGCGCGCGGGGCTCCAGGCCGCTGCCGGCGAGGCACCGATGCTCGTTCCGGCGGTGCTCGCGGCGGCGCTCGTCGTCGGCGCGCTCTTCGCCGGCGAGTCGTTCTGGCTCGGGGCGCTCGCGCTCCTGGCGGCCGGGGTTGCCGGGACACTGGCCCTTCTCGGCCGGTTGCCGCTCGCGCGCGGCGGAGGCTCCGTCGTCGGCGCCCTGCTCGCGATCGCGGTCTGGAACGGCATCTCCGTGGCGTGGTCGATCGCGCCGGACCGGTCGTGGGGCGAGCTGAACCGCGGGCTCGTCTACGCCTCCTTCGCCGTGGTCGGGCTCGTGCTGGGCTCGCTGTACGGCGACCGGTCTGCGCGCGTCGTGGCCGCGATCCTGACCGGAGCCTTCGCCGTCGCGATCCTGTGGGCGCTCGCGGGGAAGGCGATCCCCGCCCTCTTCCCTGACGGCGGCCGCGCGGCGCGGCTGCGCGACCCGATCGGCTACTGGAACGCGCTGGCGCTCGTCGGCGACGGCCTGCTCGTCCTGGGCCTCTGGCTCGCCGCGACCCGTTCCGCCACGGTCGCGCTACGGGCCGGCGGAGCCGTGCTCGCCTACGCAGCTGTCAGTCGCGATCCTGCTCACGGGCTCGCGCGCCGGCGTCGGGGCCGGGATCGTCGGCGTCGGGCTGTGGCTCTGGCTGGGACGGTCGCGGACCGAGCGGGCGCTGCTCGCCCTCGCGACGACCGTGCCCGCGCTCGCAGTCGGTGGCTGGGCGTTCACGCGGCCGGCGCTCGTCGAGGACGGACAGGAGTACGCGGACCGGCTCGCGGACGGAGTCAGTCTTCGCGCTGCTCTTCCTGATCGGTGCCGCCCTCGTCGTCGCGGCGGCGCGGCGACTGGAGCGCCTCGAGCTGAGCCCGGGCGTCCGCACGCGAATCGGCCGTGGCCTCGCCGTCGGCGCGATCGCGGCGGTGGTCGCGGGCGGCGTGCTCGTCGCGGTGGCGGGCGATCCGCTCGTCGGGGGTCGCGCGGTCGCGCAGGGGCCGGAGCGGCTGGTCGACTCGGGCCTGAACAACCGCCGCCAGTTCTGGGGCGAGGCCTGGCGGATCTTCGAGGCGAAGCCGCTCACCGGTGCCGGCGCCGGCACGTTCGAGATCGCCAGGAAGCGCCACCGCGAGGACGCGGTCGACGCGCGCGAGCCGCACAACCTGCCGCTCCAGTTCCTGGCCGGAACCGGCGTCGTCGGGCTCCTGCTCTTCGCAGCGCTCGTGGCGGCGGTGGCGCTGGCTGCCGTCGGCGCCGTGCGGCGGCTCGGCGGGGAGGAGCGACGTGCGGCGGTCGCGCTCGCGATCCTCCCGGCTCTCTACCTCGTGCACGGGCTCGTCGACTACGACTGGAGCTTCCTGGCCGTGACCGGGCCGACGCTCCTCGCCGCCGGGGCGCTCGCGACCTCCGGCCGCCCGCTGGTACCGGCGACTCCACGACCGCTCGCGGCCGGGGCGCTGGCGGTCGTCGGCGTCGCCGCGCTGCTCTCGTTGGCGACACCGTGGCTCGCCGAGCGCTCGCTGCGGCAGGTGAACCGCGAGCTCGACGCCGGCAACGTTCAGGCGGCGATCGACGCGGCGGAGCGCGCTCGCTCGCTCGATCCGCTCTCGATCGAGCCGCTGCACCGCCTGGCCGGGATCGAGGCGTCGCGCAATCACATCCGCTCCGCGCGGGAGGCCTACGCCGCCGCGATCCGGCTCCAGCCCGAGAATCCCGACACCTGGTACGCGCTCGGCGCGTACGAGCACAGCCGGCGCTTCCTCTGCCAGGCGTACGTCCACCTGAACGAGGCCTACACGCTCGACCCGCGCTCGACGCGGTGGTTCGGGGGCGGCCCGCTGGACGAGGCCCGCGACGTTCGTCAACGCGGGCCGGTGCGAGGGCTAGGAGCCTATTCGCCGACGACGAGGGCGACGTGCGCGCCGAGCAGCTCGCGCGGCTTGATCCCGTCGAGCGGCCCGACGATCTTGAGGCGCAGGTCGCGCGCGAGCCGCTTGCCCTCGGCCTCGTGGCCGGGGCGGTACATGACGAGGCTGCGGGTGAAGTCGGTGCGGGGGGCGTTGCCGACGGTGCCGATCGTGTAGCCGATCCCGCGCACGCGCTCGGCGGCCGTCGCGGCGGCACCGGCCCGGCCGTTCCCGTTCAGCACGATCACGGAGGTCTGGGCGCGGCTGAGCCTGGGCGCGGCCGCGTTCGGCTTCACCTCCGGCTTCTTGACCACGGGCCCCAGCACCTTCTGCTCTGCGGCCTGCGTCACGTGCCGGGAGACGGGCTCGGCGAGCAGCGCGACCCCGAGCACGACCAGCACGATCAGCTCGAGCGCCGCGACGCCGCAGGCCACGAGCGTCGCCGTGCGCCACGGGGTCCGGATCTGGGGAAGGGAGTGCTCCACGGGCCCGTCGTGTTTCGCGACCCGGCGGCGGGCTCCTTCTAGGCGGACGACTCCCAGGTCGCGCGCAGGCCGGCCTCGAGCGACGTCCGGGCCTGCCAGCCCAGCTCGCGCCCGGCCAGCGACGAGTCGAGCACGCTCCTGCGCGCATCGCCCGGACGTGCAGCGACGTGCGTCGGCGCCGACTCGGCGCCCGCGATCTCCGCGCACAGCCGGTGCAGCTCGTTCACCGTCGTCTCCGTCGCCCGAGCCGACGTTGAAGACGCCGCCGCGGCCCGCCGCCGCGAGAACTGCCTCGACCACGTCGGCGACGTAGACGTAGTCGCGCGTCTGCTCGCCGTCGCCGAAGACGAGCGTCTCGTCGCCGCGGCGCAGCCGCTCCATGAAGATGGAGACGACCCCGCCCTCGAGCGCGGCCGACTGTCGCGGCCCGTAGACGTTCGCGAAGCGAAGGAAGGTGTGCTCGGTGCCGTGGATCCGGTTCCAGCCGGTGATGTACTCCTCGGCGCAGAGCTTGGCGATCCCGTATGCGGACACCGGCCTGCGCGGCGTCTCCTCCGTCGCAGCCTCGCCGTGCACCTCTCCGTAGATCGCACCTCCCGTCGACGAGAAGACGATCTCGGCGCCGCAGGCGCGCGCCGCCTCGAGCGTGTTCACGGTGCCGACGACGTTCACCTCGGCGTCGAAGGCAGGGCGCTCCATCGAGGTGCCCACGTCCGCCTGTGCGGCGAGGTGGAAGACGAGGTCGGCCTCGACCGAGAACGGCGTGCGGATGTCGTGCTCCAGCAGCTCCGCCCCTTCCGGCACCCGGTCGCGCCGTCCGGTCGAGAGGTCGTCCACCACCAGGACGTCGTCGCCGCGTGCGAGCAGCGCGTCCACGAGGTGGGATCCGATGAAACCGGCTCCCCCGGTGACCGCCGTCCGCATCGCCGTATCCTAGGGCCCGGCATGTTCGTGACGTTCGAGGGACTCGACGGCTCCGGCAAGACGACCCAGGTCGAGCTCCTGCGGGCGAGGCTCGAGGCGGACGGCCGCGAGGTCGTGACCGCACGCGAGCCCGGCGGCACGGCGCTCGGCGAGCAGCTGCGCGCCCTCGTCCTGCACGGCGACGAGATGACTCCGTGGGCCGAGGCGCTGCTCTACGCCGCGGCCCGAGCAGAGCTGGTGGCGGAGGTCGTCGCTCCCGCGCTCGCTCGCGACGCCGACGTGATCCTCGACCGCTATCTCGACAGCTCGGTCGTCTACCAGGGGATCGGGCGCGGGCTCGGCTTCGACGAGGTGCTCGAGCTGAACCTGCTGGCCGTGCGGGGGCTGCTGCCCGACCGGACGTTCGTGCTCGCGCTCGACGCAGCCAGTGCCGCGGCCCGGGTCGGCGGTCGGCCCGACCGCATCGAACGCGCCGCCGAGAGCTTCCACGCCAGCGTGGCCGAAGGCTACGAGCGGCTCGCGGCGCTGCAGCCCGAACGCGTGGTGCTGCTGGACGGGACGCTGCCCCCGGAGGCGCTGGCCGAACAGGTGCACGACGAGCTGAGCGCGCGTGGTCTTCGACGGCCTGCCTGAGCAGGCGGAGGCGAAGCGCCTCCTCGAGGCGGCGCTCGCCGACGGGGTGGCGCACGCCTACCTGCTGCACGGCCCTGCCGGCACGGGGAAGCGCCAGGCCGCGCTCGCCTTCGCCGGAGCCGTCCTCGGAGACGCGCACCGGGTCGCGAACGGCACGCACCCCGACCTCTACCTGCTGGAGCCCGTCGGCGAGATGATCCGCATCGACGAGATCCGCGGCCTCCGCCACGACCTGCACATGCGGCCGTTCGAGGCCTCGCACCGCGTCTACGTGATCGAGTCCGCGCACCTGCTGAACGAGGACGCGGCGGACGCGCTGCTGAAGGACCTCGAGGAGCCGCCGCCCTACGCGGTGATCGTGCTCGTCGCGGACGAGCTCGGCCCGTTGCCCGAGACGATCCGCTCGCGGTGCCAGCTCGTGCCGTTCCGGCGCCTCTCCGAGCGGGCCGTGCGGGAGTACTTCGCCGAGCACGCACCCGGGCTCGGCGACGCCGAGCGCACGGCGCTGGCGCGGGTCGCCGGCGGCCGGCTCGACCGCGCCAGGCGGCTGCTCGACCCGGAGGCCGCGAGTCGGCGGGACGAGCTCCTGCGCGTCGCGCGCGGTCCGTACCTGGAGCCGGACTTCGAGCCGGGTGACGCCGCCGCGTCGCTCGTCGAGGCAGCCAAGGCCAGCGGGGCGCGCGGCGCGCGAGCGTGCGGAGGCCGGCCTCGAGGGGCTCGACCTGACCGCCCGCGACGCCGAGCAGCGTGTCCGTCGCGCCCAGCGCGGAGCCGAGCGGGAGGAGCTGCTCGCCTCGCTGGAGGAGCTCGCGTCCTGGTACCGCGACCTCGTCGTCGTGGCCGCCGGCGCGGAGTCGGCGGTCGTCCACGCCGACCGGCTGGCGACGCTCGTCGAGGACGGCACCCGGGAGCGCTCGGCCGACGCCGAGGCGGCGGCGGAGCTCGTCCGCGAGACCTGGCGCTCGCTGGAGGAGTTCAACCTCGCCGCGCCGCTGGCGCTCGAGGCGCTCTTCATCGGCTTGCGCCGGTCGTTTTCGGCAGCTTTGTCGGTTTGAAGCGAGATTTGAGCGGGTTGTAAGGATCGGCCCTCAGGGGTTGCGCCGCCCCCGCGCGTTGCCGAGGATGCGCCCAAGGCGTTTGGGCGGAACGCCGCCCGCCGTCCTTCCCAGGGGGATATCGCTTGGCCGCAGTTCCGTCCACAGGTCGCGCGTCGCTCGTGGAGTCGCAACCCGTCGCCCCGGAGGCCTCCGCGACCCACGGCCTCTACGAGCGTCACGCGGCGAAGATCCACGGCTACTGCCTGCACCAGCTCGGCTCGCGCGAGGAGGCCGAGGACGCCGTGCAGACGACGTTCATGAATGCGTTCCGCGCGCTCGGCAGGGGTGTCGTGCCCGAGGCGGAGGCAGCCTGGCTGTTCAAGATCGCCGAGAACGTCTGCCTCTCGCGCCGCCGCTCCTCCTGGCGCCGCAACCGGATCGAGAGCCCCGCCGACTTCGAGGTGATCGAGGAGGTCGTTCCCGGCCCGAATCGCCAGCGCGACGAGCTGATCGGGATCGAGGACGCGCTGGCGGCCATGCCCGGGCAGCAGAGGCGGGCGATCCTGCTGCGCGAATGGCAAGGGCTCTCCTACAGCGAGATCTCCGCCGAGCTGGAGCTCTCGCAGTCGGCGGTCGAGACGCTGATCTTCCGCGCGCGTCGCTCGCTCGCCCAGGGGCTGACCGAGCCGAAGCGCGTGCCGCCGCCAGCGGCGGTTCCGCCGGGTGCTCCAGCTCGCCGACCTGACGACGGTGCTCGCGGCCGCGAAGTCGCTGTTCGTCGGCTCCGCGGCCCTGAAGGCGACGACGGCCGCCGTCGTCGTGACCGCGGCCGCCGGCACCGCCGTCACCATGAGCCACTCGGACACCCAGCGGCAGCCCAAGCCGCCGCTCGCCGTCTCGGCCCTGCCCCTGCTGCCGCCCTCCGCTCCGGTCGCAGCCTTGGCGAGCGCTCCGCCTGCTGCCGCGCCGGCGCTGCCGGCGAAGTCCGTGCCGAACGTGAAGAGGAGCGCCGAGGTGCCCGTCCGATGCTCGAGCGCAAGGCCGCCAGGGCAGAGGAGCGCGCCGAGCGAAAGGCCGCCCGCGCGCGAGGTGCGCGCCGAGCGCAAGGCAGTCCGCCTCGAGCAGCATGCCGAGCAGAAGGCGGCCCGCCTCGATCGGCGTGCCGCGCAGAAGGCGGCGCACACTGAGCGTCTTGCCGCCCAGAAGGCGGCGCACGCTGAGCGTCTTGCCGCGCAGAAGGCGGCGCGCGCGGAGCGTCTTGCCGCGCAGAAGGCGGCACGGCTCGAGCGCCGTGCCCAGCGGCAGGCAGACCAGGCGGCGCGGCAGGCAGACCGGGCCGCGCTGCAGTCGCAGCGGCAGGCCGACAAGGCCGCGCACCGCGCCGAGCCCAAAGCCGACAAGGTGGAGCGGCAGGCCGAACGCACGCCGAACGCGGCGAGCCCCGAGCCGAGCGCGGCGGCCCACGAAAGCAGTAGCTCCGAGCCTGCTCACCGCCGGCGGGCGCGGCTACACTCAGACCGTCCCCGGCCGACGTAGCTCAGCTGGTAGAGCACTTCACTCGTAATGAAGGGGTCCGCGGTTCGAGTCCGCGCGTCGGCTCTCACGAAGGCGCTGGAAAGCGCTGGGTGAACAGCGGACCGCCCGGCGGACGGCCCGGTCAGAGGAACGATGCCAGGGCGCTCCAGACCCGGCTCATGAACCGCTCGCGCGAGCTTTCCGGCGGCAGGCCGCGCGTCGAGCGGGCGATGTCGGGCTCGAAGAGCCGCTCCTCGAGCAGCTCGGCCGTCTCGGCACTCTTCGCGAGCAGCATGATCTCGGAGTTGCGGTAGAGCGCCCATGCGTCGAGGTTGACGGTGCCGAAGCTGACGACATCGTCCGCGACGACGACCTTGGCGTGGACGACCGTGCCAGGCAGCTCCCAGAGCTCGACCCCCGCCTCGATCAGCTCGCCGTAGTAGTGCTCGAGCGCAGCGGTTGCCTGAGCGTTGTTCGACGTCTCCGAGACGACCAGACGTACCGTGACACCGCGCTTCGCTGCGGCGATGATCCGGCCGATCATGTCGGCGTCGGTGACGTACGGATTCATCAGGTCGAGCCGCCGGCGCGCACCGTCGATCTGCTCCCGAACGGCCTGCGATGCCGCGACGTGGCCGCCCGGGATCACCTGCGCGAGTGCGATCGGGGTCGAGCCGACGTCGTCGGGCTCCGGGAAGTAGGCGGAGAGGTCGGCCTCGAGCGGGCCGCCGTGACCTCGAAAGCTCGTCAGGAACGCGGCCTGGGCCTGCCGGACGACGGCGCCGGTCACCCGCACCATCAGATCGTGGAAGCGGCCGTCTCTGAAGTGGTCCTCGATCCCGGCTCCGCCGGTCCATGCGACGGCACCGTCGATCACGTACAGCTTGCGGTGGTCGGCGCGTCCTACCTCATCCTGCCGCCAGTCGATGTGCCGGTTGTCCGGAAAGAGACCGTCGCGGTCGAGCGGAAAGACGTCGTTGACCACGATCTCGGCGCCGGCGGCAGCGAGGCCGGTGAACATCTCGTTCGCCTCCTTGTACGGGCGCGAGCCGAAGCCGTCCACGATCACCCTCACCTCGACGCCCTCGGCGAGCTTGCGCTGGAGGAGCGCGGCCATCTCCATCCCGACCTCGCCCTCGCGCCAGCCGAACATGAGGATGTGCACGGACGATTGCGCTGCTTCCACGTCCGCGAAGATCCGCGGGAAGAAGCTCGCGCCCTCGACCAACGGCTCGATCGTCGCCGCGGTCGACCATGCAAACGGCAGCGCCGCATCGTGCGGACGGGTGCCGTCGCGGGCGACAAATGCCTCGGTCGCCGCCTGCGCGCCCGCGGAGGTGACCGCGTCGGCCGGCGGCGGCCAACTCGGCCGCTGCGTGATCCCGAGCACCTGCCGGTACACGACGACGAACATCAGCGCGAGCACGAGTCCGGCGATCGCCGCAGCGCGGCGTCCATGGGCGCGCCGCGAGCCGGTGCTAGCGTCGACACCCATGAGCGACCCTACCGTGCGTCGTGACCGAGCGGCCACGTGGCGGCTGGCAAGCCGCGTCGCGGTTGCCGCCGTCCTGGTCGGCGTCTTCGTGACGTGGGTCGCCGACGGGCCGGTGAAGCTCGACGGCACACAGGGGCCGAACAACGGCTGGCTGGCGGTGATCATGGCCGGGCTCGCTCTGGTCTGGATCCGGATGCTCGGTTCGTGGGTAGGCGTGATCGGCGTTCTCGGCTGCGGGCTCGTGATCTTCTGGACTGCCCTCGAGAACTGGCTCGACTCGCGCGCGACGATCGGTGCGTCCGCCGCTCCGGGGCTGGTACTCGTGCTAGCGGGGAGCGCCGTCTTGACCGCTGCCGCCGTCGTACAGGCCGTCGAGCTCGTCCGCGGCGCGCTCAGACATCGGGCGGCCTGACGCGTCGTGTGACCGCCTGGGCACGCCGCTCCGCGCCGAGCAGCCAGCGGTGCAGCTCGACGCCGCAGAGGACGCCCAGCGCGACCGCTGCGATCGCGCCGATCACGGCGAAGACGTCCGCGCCGGAGGCGGAGTCCGGGAAGGCGAGGAAGGTCGTCAGCCCGATCAACCCGAGCGAGCCTGGGACGAGGAGCCAGAACCCCGGTAGGAACATCGCGTACACCGGCATCGTCGAGCGGAACCGGGCGACCTGGTAGGCGACGGACGTCATCACGACCGCTCCGACGAAGCCGCTCGAGTAGGCGCCGAACAGCGCGTCGCCGAAGACCTGCCCCGTCCACGCGGCGTAGAGCACCACGAGCAGCGACGGCAGCGCACCCGGCGGCGTCGAATGGGCGACCGTGACGCCGACGCCGAAGACCAGCACCCCGAGCCAGGGCGCCCAGCCGCCGAGGAGCGCGTCCGAGCTGGAGAACGCCCGTTCCGCGGGGACCCCGGCCGCGCTCACGCCCGCGACGATGCCGAACGCGAGCAGGCCGAGCTGGGTCGCGGCCCAGACGAGCCGGCTCGCGCCGGAGATCATCTGGCCCTCGGTCAGCTCGAGGAACGCCGTCGTCAGCGCGACGCCGGGGATGAAGACTACGAGCGAGGCGATCATCGCCCGCAAGCCGGGATCGGTGATCTCGTGCTTGACCGCGAGGGCGGTCAACAAGGCGACTGCGAAGGCGGCGACGAAGGGCATCAGCACTTCGAGCGAGCGCCGGCCGTGCGCGAGCATCCGCAGCACGCCGACGACTGTGCCGAGGATCGCGGCGGCCGCGACATCGCGCGGAGCAGGACGAAGGATCAGGGCGATCCCGATCGTCAGCGTCGTGTACCCGAGTACGCTCGACAACGGCCCGAAGCGGCTTCTCGTGGCGCGGATCTCCTCGAGCTGCGCGATGCCCTCCGCGGGCTCGAGCGCCCCGCGCTCCGCCTCCTCGGCGAGGCGATGGACCGCAGCGATCTGGTCGAGACGCGGCGTCGCCGACAACCGCTTCGTCGGTTCGATCGTCGCCGCTTCGCCGCGACCCAGCGTCAGGAAGAGCGAGGTGGGGAACACGCTGAAGCGCGCCTCCTGGAGCCCGTAGGCGCGAGCGATCAGGCCGAGGCGCTCCTCGACCGCATCCACCGTCTCACCGATGGCGCTGAGCGCCGCACCCAGGTCGGCAAGGAAGAGGAGGAGCTCCTTCCCCGGTGCCGTCTGCGGTGCAGGCGAGTGCTCCGGCACCTAGACCGTCGCCGCAGCCTGTAGGTCGCTGGCTTGAAGCCATGCGCGCATGGGGTGAAGCATGAGGTGAAGAATGTCCGAAAGGCGCGGGAGGGGCGGATCATGGGTGCAGCCGTCAACCGGGGCGCAGAGAACCCAGCGTTGCCCGACCCGCTGTTCCTCTTGCCGTGGGCGCGACACCAATCGCGTTGTTACGGTCCGATGACAGCGACCTGGGAGGAGGCTGGCGTGTCGACCACGAAGCGGGTGAAGACGGCGCTGGTTGTGGCGGTGACGGTGGCGATGGTGGCAGGCGTTCCGGCGCTGGCGCAGTTCTCAGCGCCGCCGCCGATCCAGTCCTACGAGGGAGATCCCGGCCGGCTCGGCGATCCGGCGAGCTGGCGCACCCCTGAGTTCATGCGCGACAACGGCATGATCTCGATCGGCGCGGAGTTCGCCTATGCGGCCGGCTACGCCGGCGGTGGGATGAACATCGGCATCGTCGACTCGGGCTTCTTTGCCGGGCACATGCGCGAGCACGGCAGCCTCGCGACGAACTACGCGATCGGCGATCGCTATCACTCGGTGGAAGCCCAGGGCGGCGCGACCGGCCCGACGCCCGGGTTCTACGACCAGACGTTCAACGACAGTCACGGCACGCACGTCAGCGGAACCGTCGGCGCAAGCCGCGACGGCGTCGGCGAGACGCAGCCCACCGGCCCCGTCGCCAACATGCACGGCGTCGCCTTCAACGCCGACGTCTATCTCGGGCAACACGCACAAGACGGACGGCGTGTTCTACGGCCACCTGCCGGCGACCGCGACCGCCGCGCAGACGCCGGACAACGCCTACCTCGGCAACGTCTACCGAGCCGTGAACGCCGCGGTCACCGCGAACGGCAAGCCGATCAGGCTGATCACGAGCAGCTGGGGCAGCCAGCCCAACACGGAGAACTACAACACCTACGACACGCCGCCCGGCAGCCCGGCGAGCTTCGGGTTGAACGCGGCGTGGCGCTACCTGTCCACGCCGGACGGCGTCGCCGACGCGAACGGCAACACCGTCCACTGGCTGAACGGCGCGATCGACGTCGCGCGCACCGGCACGATCATCCAGTTCACCGCCGGCAACAGCGGCTACGACAACCCGACGCCGCGAGGCGCCGCACCGTACTTCCTGCCCGAGCTGGAGGGCCGCTGGTTCACGACGTCGGGCATCAACCCGGATCGGGCGCACGTTCAACGCCGACGGCTCGGTCCTGGTCCCGGGGCAGCAGAAGTTCAACCAGTGCGGTGTCGCGAAGTGGTCGTGCGTGACGGCGCCGAGCACGGCGATCAACAGCACGACCGTGCAGGTCGTCAACGGCGTGCCGCAGCCCCGGTACGGGAGCTCGTCGGGCACGTCGATGGCCGGCCCGCATTCGGCGGCTGCGCTGGCGCTGGTCATGCAGCGCTTCCCGTACATGACCAACAAGCAGGCGCTCTACACGATGTTCACCACCGGCCGGCAGAACAACACGATCAGCGACGCCGCGGGCGCCGCCGTCCCGAACCCCACGCGCGGCCAGATGGTGCAGGTTCCCGACCGGCGCAACGGCTGGCACACGCCCAGCCTGCGCGAGGCCGTTCAAGGGCCCGGGCCAGCTGCTCGGGCCGTTCGACATCGACACGCAGGGACACAGCGACGTCTGGTCGAACGACATCTCCGACGTCGCCATCCAGGCGCGCCAGCAGGAGGACGCCGACGAAGCGGCCGCCTGGGAGGCGACGAAGGTCGCCAGGGGATGGACGCAGCGGCCTGCCTGCCGACGCGAGCGACACCGACAGGTCGGACTTCGCCATCGGCACGCGGCGCGAGCAGGCACGCAACGCGCGCGTCTACGAGGGCAGCCTCACGAAGCGCGGCAGCGGAACCCTGTTCCTCACCGGCAACGACACGTGGCACGGCAACGAGCACCGTCCTCGCCGGCAAGCTCTCGGTCGTCGGCTCGCACGCGAGCTCGATCGACGTCGGCGGCGGGACGCTCGGCGGCAGCGGCACCGTCGCCGGCAGCATCGACGTCGCCGGCGGCGTGCTGCAGCCCGGTCTCGCGCCGCAGGAAGCGGCGAGCATCGGCGCCGTCCCCCGGCAACGTCCTCACCGTCGGCGGGAACGTCACCATCGCGCAGGGACGGCGGCGTCGCCGTGACGGTCACGGAGCGCGAGCGACTACACGAGCGTGCAGGCCGGCGGCGACCTGGCGCTCGACGGGGAGCTCACCCTGGATGTGCGGGGAGCCCTGGCCAAGGGCACCGTGCTGACGATCATGAGCGGCACGTCGATCCAGGGCACGTTCCACAGCCTGCCCGAGAACGCGCGCCTGGCTTGTGGGCGGCCACCTCTTCAGGGTCTCCTACAAGAACGACAAGGTGACGCTGACCGTCATGCAGGCGGTGCCGCCGAACCGCTGAGCACCCGCTGAGCCCGCCGCGGGCGGCGTCGCGTCACAGTGCGCGCGCCGCCCGCCCGCGGACGAGCACGCGAAGAGAATCGCCTCTGTGTTTAGCGCGCTGTGGAGTCGGCTACGTCAAGAGCCATGAGACGTCGGATCGTCGCGCTCGTAGCGGTCGTCGCAGTTGTCGGCGCCTCGGTGGCGCTCGGCGCCGGCCAGAAGGACTACGCCTGGCAGCTGACGCCCACCGGCTCCACGGCAGGCCTCCGCGGCCTGTCCGCGGTCAGCGCCGACGTCGCGTGGGCGAGCGGCAGCCTCGGCACCGTGCTGCGCACCACCGACCGCGGCGCGACGTGGCAGAACGTGCCGCCCGCCGGGAACCTCGGCGCTCCAGTTCCGCGACATCGAGGCCTTCGACGCCCTGAACGCCGTCATCCTCTCGATCGGCAACGGCACCGACTCGCGCGTCTACGTGACCTCCGACGGAGGCGCCAGCTGGACGCAGACGTTCACGAACGACGATCCGAACGCGTTCTACGACTGCATGACGTTCTTCGACCGGCAAGCGCGGGCTCGCGCTGTCCGACCCGGTCGACGGCAAGTTCCGGATCATCGCCACGGAGGACGGCGGTCGGAGCTGGCGCGTCGTCGCGACCGAGATGCCCGCTGCGCTGCCCGGTGAGTTCGCCTTCGCCGCGAGCGGCCAGTGCCTCGTCTCGGCAGGCGGCAAGGACGCCTGGTTCGCGACCGGCGGCGGCGCCGAGGCGCGCGTCTTCCACACCGACGACCGCGGCAAGACCTGGGAGGTCACGTCCACGCCGGTTCCGAGCGGCCCGAGCGCCGGCATCTTCGCGCTCGCGTTCCGCAACCCGCGGCACGGGCTCGCGGTCGGCGGCGACTTCGCGGCGCCGACGGCGGCGCCCGGATGCGGTCGCGCTCTCGGACGACGGCGGCGCGACCTGGCGGCTCGCAGCGGATCCGCCGGGCGAGTATCGCTCCGGCGCGCACTGGGTCACCGGTCGCGATCGGTCGCGGTCGGGCCGACCGGCAGCGACGTGAGCTACGACCGCGGGAACACCTGGGTGCGCTTCGACGACGGCAGCTTCGACACCGTCGACTGCGCGGACGGCCGCGCCTGCTGGGCGTCAGGTGCGCAGGGCCGCGTCGCGTACCTGATCCGCAGCCGCTGACCAGCGCGTCGGCCGAACCTGGCTCAGTCCGGCTCGAGCCGGAACATCACCTCGTCGACGTAGCACCAGCTCCAGTCCTCGCCCGGCTCGACCGAGCGGGCGATCGGGTGGCCTTGCTCGTGCGCGTGGCGGCTGGCGTGCCGGTTCGGCGACGAGTCGCAGCAGCCGATCGCGCCGCAGGTCTGGCACATCCGCAGGTGCCTCCACGGGGAGCCGAGCTTCAGGCACTCCTCGCACCCGGCGATCTGGTCCGGCGGAACGAGCGTCGTGACCTGGTCGAGGTGGGAGCACGTGGTCATTTCAGGGGCAGGTGTTGGCGCGGCTCGCGGTGTTGTTCCGCTCGTCCGACTCGGCGACGGTGTTCGTGCGGTCGACGATCGCGGAGTAGGTGCCGACGCGGCAGATCGACCAGCTGAAGGTGGCGACGCGCCCGGCTGGAGGGCCGGGACGGTGAACGTGCCGACCAGCGTGATCGTGAGGACGGACGAGCCGGCGGCGGCGTTGCCCCGGTTCGCGATCGTGATCGTGCCCTTCGGTGAACGACGCATGACGAGCCGGGCGGGCAGCGGCTGCGACGACCGTCCAGTCGTGGGTCGTCCGGCTGGCCCACGTTTCCGGCCGCGTCGCGCCGCGCGCACCGCGAAGTCGTGTGCTGCCGACCCCGAGCGACCCGTACGAGGCCGGGCTCGCGCACGCCGCGTAGGCGGCGCCGTCGAGCGAGCACTCGAACGTCGACGCCGGCCTCGCTCGCCGGTGAACGTGAACCTCGCGCTCGTCTCGGTCGTGGAGGCGGGCGGCGCGGACGTGATCGTCACGGCCGGAGGCGTCGTGTCGGGAGGCGTGTACGTCCAGGCGACGCTCGCAGGATTCCCGACGTTGCCGGCCTTGTCGGTAGCGCGCACCGAGAACTCATGCTGCACCGGCGCGAGCCCGGTCAGCACGCCTCGGGCTCGTGCAGGCGGCGTAGCGCGGCGTCGTCGAAGCCTGCAGGAGAACGTCACGCCCGCTTCGTTCGCCTTGAACGCGATCTGGACGCTGTCGGTCGAGATCGGCGCGGACGGCGCCGCGCGTGATCGTCACCGTCGGTGCCTTCGTGTCGGGCTGGTCGTGGCGGCGGTCTCGGGCTTCTGCTCGGTCTCCGGCTTCGGGCTCCGGTGGCACGACCCGGCGTTCGCTCGCGGCGTCTCGACTCCGGGGCGGTCGTCGTCGGCGGCGGCTGCCGTCGCCGTCTCCGTCCGCGGCGTCGTGCTCGGCGGCGGAGCCGGCTTCTGTCGTCTCGGCGGTGGTCGGCGTGGCCTGTCGCGCGCGTCGTCGTCGCCTCGGTCACCGTCGTCACGTACCGTGTCCGTCGCTCGGTCGTCGCCGCCCCGAGCCGGTGCTCGCGTAGTGGCGATCGTCGCGCGCCGGGCGTCCGCCGGCGGCTCCTCGTCTTGCGAGAGCGCCACGCCGAGGGCCGTGCCGCCACCGCCGAGCGCGAGCACCACGGCCACCACGGCGCCCGTCCGGGCGGTGACGCCCGGCGATGCGGCGCCGTGCGTCGATGTCCCAGTAGCCGGGCGCCGTCCAGCGGCTCGTCGACCGCGGCCCGCGCCTCCTCGGCGTCGACGGAGCCCGGGAGGTGAGGGTGCGGTAGCGCCGGAGGCCTCGCGCATGCCCGCGAGCGCGTCCTGGCAGCGCTCGCAGCCTTCGAGGTGCGCCAGCGTCTCCTCCTGCCGCGCGCCCTTCAGCTGCCCATCGAGATGCGCGGCGAGCAACGGCAGGAAGCGGCGGCACTCCTCGGGGAGCCGTTCGGGATCGACCTGCGCGAGCCGGAGCTCGACTCTCAGGCTTTCCCGTGCGCGGAAGATCAGCTGCGCAACGGCGTTCTCCTTCATCCCGACGAGCGCGCCGATCTCCGCGTACGAGCGGTCCTCGAGCTCGCGCAGCGCCAGCACGAGCCGCTGGCGCGGCTGGAGCCGCGAGTTGGCCACCCGGACCTCGTCCTGCTGGCTCCGCAGGAGCGTGCCCCGCTCGGGGTCGTCCTCGATCGGCGTCGGCAGCACCGGCTCGGGCACCTCCGCGACTGGCTGCTGGCGCTTCGTGCGCTCGACCTGTTTCAGGAAGAGGTTGCGCAGCGTGGTGAAGAGGTACGCGCCGATGTCGGCCGTCTCCGGGTCGAGCTGGTCGAGGCGCGGGACGGCTCGGACGAACGTCTCCTGGACGAGGTCGTCCGCGTCGTGGACGTTTCCGGCCAGCCGGTAGCCGAAGGCGCGCAGGCGCGGTTGGTACTCCGCGTAAAGCTCCTCCCAGGCCTCGCGATCGCGGGTGCGAAGCCGAAGCAGGAGCTCGGCGTCAGACGTCCTGACGACCGTCGCCATCGCACCAGTGTAGGTCGTCGCGGGCCCGAAGAAAATCGGCGAATGCGGCGTGCTTGGCGAGGTAGCTCGATCGCGAGGACGCCGTCTCTCGCCCAGCCGACGATCCAGGCTTCGTCGACGTCGAGCTCACTGAGGTGGATCTGATGGTTGCTCATGACCGTCCAACCGGCGCACGCTGCGATTCCTTACGCGGCTCCCGAGAACGGGTATCGCCCCGGAGGTCGCGGTGACCCCCGGGGCGATGCGTGCTCCGTCGTCTCGGCTACGCAGCGGCGGACGCGCAGACCGCGTGCGCGGTGAGCGTCCAGCACCGCGGCGGTTGCATTCAGCTCGTAGGCGAGCACGCGCCACGTGTTGGCATCGACCGGGAAGCTCTCGTCGAGCGCGACGTCGGACTCGCCGAACGCGACTCGACCGCCGCCCCCGACGACGACTCTTGCCGGCCGGGCAGCTCGCCTCGGCCATGCGGCCCGGGTTCGAGCTGGCGGGGCTCGTCGAGCTGACGATCTCGAGCGCCTGCGAGACCGGGTGCGCCCTGCGGGCCTGCAGGGCCCTCCGGCCGGCGGGGCCGGCCGGGCCGGCCGGGCCGGGCTGGAGCTGCCCCGGGGCGAAGTCGACCTTGCGCAGCGTGCCGTTCAGCACGTCGAGCGTCGTCAGGTTGTTGTTCTTCACATCGATGCTGCGCACGTCGTTGTTCTTCAGGTCGAGCGTCGCGACCGTGTTGTTCGCGATCTGGGCGCCCGTGATCAGCGCGCCTGCGACGGCGGTGCCGGTCAGCGAGAGCAGCAGCGCGAGCGAGGCGATGGCGACGGCGGGGCTGGGGAAGCGGATCCTCATGATGGTCTCCCTTCGGTGGTGGACGAGCTCCGTTGCTCCTCCAACCCGGGAGTCACCGATTCCTTACGCGTGTGCCCCGCCGGGCCGGCTCGAGGGTGCCGCAGGGCGGCACCCTCGAACCGGCGATCGAGCTAGCGGCTCAGATTGACGGGGAACGAGACGAGGCGGCGGCTGGAGACGCCGCCCAGCAGATCCTCGCCGCTCTTGCGGGCGCGGGCGAAGAAGACCAGCAGCTGCTGATTGCGCGCTGCCGGATATCCGCGCAGCCGATTCAGCCTGAGCTCGGCCCAGCCGTCGGCGCCGGTCGCCTGCTCGGCTGGAACGCTGAACTGGTTGAACGGCACGGCCGTCGCGTAGACGAGCGCACCCTGGACCGACTTGCCCCGGCATGAGACGTGGAACCGGACCGTCAACGACTGCGTGCTGCCGCCGACGACGGGCGGGTTGATCGATTGCCGGTCCACGATGAGCCGCTCCGGTGGGGAGATCGACGCGATCGGGATCGGGGCGTTGCCCGCGCAACCCACCGGCGCAGGCGCCTCCTGCCTGATCACGGCCGTGGGCACGGACGTGGACGAGGCGGAGCCGTCGCTGTTGCTCGCCGTGACTCGCGCTCTCAGCGTGTTGCCGACATCCGGGTTCTTGAGCTCGTACGTCCGCTCGGTCGCCCCGCCGATGTTCGAGCAGCTGCCGCCGGTCGGGTCGCACCGCAGCCACTGGTATCGGTACGTGATCGGCGCGGTGCCGTTCCACGTGCCGTTGCTCGTGGTCAGCGTGCTCCCTCGCTCCGGCGTCCCGGAGATCGTCGGAGGCGCCTGGACCGTCGGTGGAGCGAGCGTCGCATCCCCGGCCGCCGCCCCGCTGCCCGCGAACCCCGCGATGCCCGCCGTCACGACGAGCGCCGTGGTCACGGCCAGGCCGACGACCCATGAAATCCTCGATCGCTTCATTGTTCTTCCCCCTTGTGGATGGGCCGGGCGGGTTGCATCCATTCCTCCGCCCGACCGGAACAGGCTGACCTACCCGCGCCGAGACCCCGTGAACCCACGGCGACTGCGGAACGGCGCTCGACGTGGCATTCGTAACAAGGTGCCGCCGCGGAGCCGGCAGCTCGCTCGACGCGTCAGGACCGCCGGAAGGGACGCCTCGAGCGGCGGCGAACTCGGCCCACACGGCTCCGCGAGGCGTTTTCGTTTCCGCCGGGATGGGGAACCCTGGCCGCATCGAGCGACGTCCGCTGCCGTGCCGGCCCCGTGCCGCACGAGGAACCATGCGCGCTTCAGATGACTCCCACTTCGATTCCAGGGGCCCGGTCGGGCAGTACTGGCTGGCGAACGGCCTCGACTTCACGGTCTGCGACGGCGATGGCCGAACGATCGGCGTCGTCGTGCACGTGGTCGTCGATCGCCGCCGGCAGAGCGCCGAGCGCCTGATCGTGCGACGGCGCGGCCTCGTTCGCCGGCCGCGCTACGTGGCGCTCAACCCGCACGCCGTCGAGCTCGTCCTCCCGGACTCACAGCTGCTCCTGCTCGCGGGCACCCGGGCGCAGCAGGCGGGACCGATCGCGCGACTCGCGTGCGCCCTCGACGCCCGCGCACGCGGCGTGGCAGCCTCCGCGAGCGCTGCGTTCGCAGCGCTCGTCCGGGTCTCCCTGCCGGTCGTGCTGGCGCTCGACCGCCGCCTCGCCGCTGCCGCGGAGGCCACGCTCGGGCTGGCCCGCCGCATGGTGAGCGCGAGCTCCGACCTGGCCGCCAGGACGGCCGCAGCGACTCGCCGCGAGGCACCGAGGCTCGACGCCTGGCTCTCGGCGAGGGCACACGAGAACCGGCGCGTCACCTTGACGGAGTTCCGACGCCTCGGCGTCGCCGCACAGCGGTTCGTGCGCATGCTCGGCGACCTGGTCGTGCTGGCCGCCGTGGGCGTGGCCGCCGCCTGGCGCAGAGCAGAGGCAGCACGCGCGGAGCGGCGGACGACCGTATCGCGGGAGGCGCCACGTGCGGCGCCGCGCGACGCACCGGCCAAGGCACCACCGAAGCTTCCGGACCCGCATCCGCCCGAGTGGCGGCGGGACGCCGACGCGCCGCTGGCCAGGGAGCGGCGTCAAGCCAGGTCCGGTCGGCGCGCCCGCCGCTAGCGGCCGTACACTTCGTGCCCGTGGAACCGGGTCGAACCCGTGCGGATGCGGACCGCTCGTTCGAACAGCTCTACGAGGGGCACCGCGAAGAGGTCTACCGGGCCGCGCTGCGCGCGCTGGGAAACGCGGACGATGCCGAGGACGTCACGCAGGCCGCTTCGTCGACGCCTACAGGGCAATTCTGCGTGGCTCGCGTCCACGGGCGCCTCGTGCGTGGCTGCTCGCGATCGCGGAGAACGTGCGCCGGCGGCGCTTCCGCTCCGCGCTGCGGCGGCCCCGCGAGGAGCCGCTCGATGTCGAGAGCGCCGCGGCGACCGAGCTCGTTCCGGAGCACGCCGAAGCTGTTCGGCGCGCACTCGTCACGCTGCCTCCCCAGCAGCGTGAGGTCTTCCTGCTCCGCGAGCTCTCCGGGCTCTCGTACGGCGAGATCGCGGAGTGCGTCGGCTCGACGACGGCTTCCGTCCAGATGCTCCTCTTCCGCGCGCGCCGAGCGCTGCGGGCCGAGCTCGACCCGCCGGTGACGCAGCGCCGCCGCTCGCTCGGGCTCCAGCTTCCGGCCTGGCTCGCTCAGCTCGCCGGACGCGGCGACACGCTCGTCCTGGCGCCCCGGGGCGCCGGCGCCCTCGGCGCCGCAGTGCTCGCGGTCTCCGGGGTCACCGCCGGAGCGCTGCACGTCCAGGAGCGCGGCGACCAGCGTTCCACGGCGATCGTGCGGGAGCAACCCCGGGTGCTGCCGGCGACGCGGCTGGCGGCAGCCCGCGCCCCGGTGCGCCGGGAGACCGCTCCGAAGCGCGTGCCGAGCCCAGCAGTCGCGAAGAGCTCTCCAGCCGCGGCCCCGGCTCGCCCGGCGCCCGCCCAGTCGCCTGCGTCCGCACCGGCGCCGACGCCTGCGCCCGCACCGGCTCCCGCGTCTGCACCCACATCCACACCGGCCCCCACGGCGCCGCCGCCCACACGCGGCCCGCGCGACCACGCCTCCGCCGGCCGAGGCGGCCGAGACCCCGCCCGTGCAGGTGCTGCCGCCGGAGCTCGTCGTGCCGCTGCCGGCGGCGACGCCCGACCTCGGCATCGTGCCGCCGCTCCCGCTGCCGCCTGTCGTCGTCCCGCTGCCGCCCGTCGAGGTTCCCGAGCTGCTCGAGCCCGTCGTCGCTCCGCTCCTCCCGGTGTTGAAGGGCTTGCCGATCCTTCAGCCCGTGCCGCCGCCGCCGGGCGAGTAACCGGCGACGGTGGGCGTCGTGACCCTACGACGCCCACCGTCGCCTACTCGCCTCTCGCGGCGCTTGCCGCCGTCGCGCGGACGAGAGTCGCGTGGAGTAAGAGGCCTCGGGCACGCCAATCCTTTCTCGCGGGTTCTTGAGGCTCGAGGGCGTGTGCGAAAGTGCGAGTCGTGGAGCGGGCATTCGACGTCGTCGTTCTCGGCGCAGGCCCGGCGGGTGAGGTCGCGGCCGGCCGGCTCGGCGAGGCGGGCCTCGCGGTCGCGATCGTCGAGGCGCACCTCGTGGGCGGCGAGTGCTCGTACTACGCGTGCATGCCGTCGAAAGCGCTCCTGCGCCCGGGCGAGCTGCGCGCCGAGGCCGCGCGCGTGCCCGGCCTCCGGATCGGAGGTCTCGACGCGCCCGCGGTGCTGAAGCGGCGCGACGAGGTCATCCACGACCTGGACGACTCGAGCCAGCTGCCGTGGCTCGAGCAGCGCGGGGTGGAGGTCGTGCGCGGTCGCGGCCGGATCGACGGCGAGCGGCGCGTCGTGTCGGCGAGGACGTGCTGGTCGGCGCGAAGGCCGTCGTCGTCGCCACGGGCAGCGGTCCGGTGCTGCCGCCGCTACCGGGGCTCGCCGAGTCGCGTCCCTGGGGAAACCGGGAGGCGACCACCGCTACCGAGCCGCCCGAGACCCTCGTCATTCTCGGCGGCGGCGTCGTCGGCGTCGAGCTGGCGCAGGCGTGGGCGTCGCTGGGCACGAAGGTGATCCTGCTCGAGGGCGCGCCGCGCGTGATCGTGCGGGAAGAGCCCTTCGCGTCGGAGGAGGTCGCAGCGGGACTGCGTAACGCGGGTGTCGAGGTGCGGACGAGGTGCCGCGCGGCGTCGGTCGCGCGGGACGGCGATGTCACGGTGACGATGGAGGACGGCTCCACGGCTACGGGCGCCGAGCTGCTCGTCGCGGTCGGGCGCAAGCCGAGTACGGAGGGCATCGGACTGGAGACGATCGGGCTGGAGCCGGGGGAGCCCGTGGAGGTCGGGTCGAACCTGCGCTCGCCGCGGCACGACTGGCTCTATGCGATCGGCGACGCGAACGGCCGAGCGCTCCTCACGCACATGGGCAAGTACCAGGGCCGGCTCGCCGCGGACGCGATCCTCGGCCACGACGCGCGCATCGTCACGGACGGGCCGCTCTCACCGCGTGTGATCTTCACGGACCCGCAGGTCGCCGCGGTCGGTCACACGCTCGGCTCGGCCGAGTCGGCGGGGCTGGTGGTCACCGCCGTCGACGTCGAGACCGGCTCCACGGCGGGCGCGAGCTTCGTCGGCCGGGGAGCCCCGGGGACCTCCCGGCTCGTCGTGGACGACACGCGCCGGGTGATCGTCGGCGCGACGTTCACCGGCGTCGAGGTCGCGGAGTGGCTGCACGCGGCGTCGATCGCGATCGTCGGCGAGGTCCCGCTCGAGACGCTCGCGCACGCGGTGCCCTGCTTCCCGACGCGCAGCGAGGTCTGGCTCAAGCTGCTCGAGGCGTACGGCCTCTAGGAGACGGCGTGCCGGCGCTCGACGACCTGCTCAAGCCGCTGTTCGACGACGGCGCGCTCACGCGCGCGGTGCTGTCGAAGCCGCGCAACCGGGACACGCCGTCGAAGGTGACCGTGGAGCCCGTCGACCTCCGCGGCGGGCTCGCGTACCGCTTCACGACGCAGCTGCCGGACCGGACGCACCACGAGAACCTCCAGCCGCCCGCCGCCCGTGAGCGGCTCGGCGTCCTGCTCGCCGACTACGGCCAGGGGCTGCTCCAGAGCGAGGAGGCCGACTGGCAGGTGCTGGGGGAGAAGATCCTGCGGCGAGCCCCCACGCGGCCGGTCGCGACGCGCGCGCACGACCGCCGCAAGCGCTACTTGCTCGAGGAAGGCACGCCCGTGCCGTTCCTCGTCGAGCTGGGTGTGATGACGCCCGACGGGCGGGTGCGCAAGAGCCGTTACGACAAGTTCCGCCAGGTCAACCGCTTCCTGGAGCTCGTCGACGACGTCGTCCCCGGGTTGCCGGCCGACGGCACGCTGCGGATCGTCGACTTCGGCTGCGGCAAGTCCTATCTCACCTTCGCGCTGCACCACCTGCTGACGGCGGTGCGCGGCCGCGAGGTCGAGCTCGTCGGGCTCGACCTGAAGGAGGACGTGATCGCGACCTGTTCGGCGCTCGCCGAGCGGCTCGGCTCGCCGGGGCTGCGCTTCGAGCGCGGCGAGATCGCGGGCTTCGACGCCGCCGGGCCCGTCGACCTCGTCGTCAGCCTGCACGCGTGCGATACCGCCACCGACGAGGCGCTCGCGCAGGCGGTGCGCTGGGAGGCGGCGCGCGATCCTCGCCGTCCCGTGCTGCCAGAAGGAGGCGTATCGGCCAGATCGAGAGCGACCTGCTGCAGCCGCTCTTGCGCCACGGTCTGGCGAAGGAGCGCTTTGCCGCCCTCGTCACGGACGCACTGCGCGCGCAGCTGCTCGAGCTCGCCGGCTACCGGACCCAGCTGGTGGAGTTCGTCGATCTGGAGCACACGCCGAAGAACGTCCTGATCCGCGCCGTGCGCGGGCAGCCGGCCGGGGCGGAGGTGCGCCGCGCCTACGAGGAGCTGCGCGACTCGCTCGGGCTCGATCCGTCGCTCGAGCGGCTGCTCAACGCCGCGTGAACACGTAGTCGCGGGCGCTCGCCTGCGCGTGGCAGGCGGCGCAGCCCGACTCCGGGAAGCCGACCTTCGTGAAGCGCTGCGACGGCGAGCTGCGGGTGAACTCCTCCCAGCGCCAGCCGCCGTTCGCCGTGCCCTTGATCCGCCGCATCGTCGCCACGAGAGAAAGCCAGTTCTTGCCCGGCGGAGTGGCCGTCTTGACGACGATCGCGCCGACTGGGAAGCGCGCCGCCGCGCCTGCGCTTGCTCGCGTAGACGTTCTTCGTCCCGCGGTGGGCTGCCGAGCCGCCGCGGATCGGCGCGCGGTTCAGCTTCGGCCACTTGGCGTACCCGTCGACGTAGCGGGGCAGGCCGTCCTGGCGGGGCGCGTCCGGAGCCAGCGCGAGTGCCGCCCCTGCCGCGAGTAGGGCTGCGGTGGCGACGAGCGCGATCGCGAGCCTCACGGCCGCTCCTAGGCGACGGGCGCGTCCAGCGCGTCGTCCACGGTCTCGTGGACGGACAGGTGCTGGTCGAGCCCCGAGATCTGGAGCGCGCGGTGGGTCTCGAGGCCGGGCGCCGCCAGCAGGAAGGAGCGCCGGTTCGCGAGCTTCGTGCGCGCTTCGATCAGGACGCCGAGGGCCGTCGAGTCCACGAAGTCGACCTCGGCGAGGTCGACGACGAGCCGCTCGGGCTCCTCCGCGCAGAGCTCGAGCAGCGTGCGGCGGACTTCGGGGGCGTTGTAGAGGTCGAGCTCGCCGACGAGGTGCACGATCACCGCTCCGTCGCGGCGGTCGATCCCTGCGACGGGGTCCTCGTTGAGCTTCGTCTGGTCGGTCATCTCCTCCAACCAGCATAGACCTGTTGTCAGAACCGGAGGCAAGCTGCTCCGCTACGTTGCGCGCGTGCTGGTCGCGATCTCAGGCGGCGCGGGCTTCCTGGGCCTGCACCTCGCACGGCGCCTGCTCGCCGACGGCGTCGATGTGCGCACGCTCGACCTGGCGCCGCTCGACGACGACCGCCTCGAGCGCTCGGTCGAGGAGCTGCGGGGCGACGTGCGCGACCCGGTCGCAGCGCGGCGACTGGTCGCAGGCGCAGACGTGGTCGTCCACGCCGCTGCTGCGCTGCCGATCCAGGCTTCGCCCGAGTCGATCCGCTCCGCGAACGTCGAGGGCACCGCGACCGTGCTCGCGGCTGCGCTGGAGGCAGGTGTGCGCCGCGCCGTCTTCGTCTCGTCCACGGCCGTCTACGGCGTTCCCGAGCGGCATCCGATCCACGAGGACGACCCGCTCGTGGGCGTCGGCGCCTACGGCGAGTCGAAGATCGAGGCCGAAACCGTCTGCCGTGCCTTCGCCGTGCGCGGGCTCCCCGACCGTGATCGTCCGCCCCAAGACCTTCGTCGGCCCGGAGCGGCTCGGCGTCTTCGAGATCCTCTTCGACTGGGTGCGCGAGGGCCGCCGGATCTACACGCTCGGCCCCGGCACGAACCGGTATCAGCTGCTCGCGGTCGAGGATCTCGTGGACGCGATCGTGCGCTGCTTCGACGCGCCCGGCGCCGTCGGCGAGGCCGTGAACGTCGGCGCGGCCGAGTTCGGCACCGTGCGCGACGACCTGGGCGCGCTGCTCGAGCACGCAGGCTCACCATCCCGGCTCACGCCAGTCCCCGTGAGACCGGCCGAGCTCGCGCTGCGAGCGCTCGAGTTGCTGCGCCTCTCGCCGCTCGCCGAGTGGCACTACAAGACCGCACACAAGGATTCGTTCGTCTCCACCGACAAGGCGCAGCGCCTGCTCGGCTGGGCGCCGCGGCTCTCGAACGCCCAGACGCTGATCGAGACCTACGACTGGTATCTGGCCAACCGCGGCCGGGTCGGGTCGGCAGGAACCACCCACCGCGTGCCCTGGAACCAGCAGGCGCTCGGCCTGCTCAAGCGGCTCAGCTGATCTCGAACCCGGCTCGGCCCTCGGGCTCCTCGCTCGCGACGTCGACCCAGTCGACGCGCGCGCCGCGGGGACCCTCGCGGCAGAACTCGATCAGCCTCTCGACCGCATCCGCCTCGCCCTCGAACACGGCCTCGACGCTCCCGTCCGGCAGGTTGCGCGCCCAGCCGGCCACCCCCGCGGCGTCCGCCCGGCGGCGGGTCGTCTCGCGGAAGAAGACCCCCTGGACGTGGCCCTGGACGACGATCTTGCGGCGGATCACGCCTCTAGTGTGACGTTCGCCGCCGCCTTCTGGCACCATCGAGGTATGGCCATCGGCCGCCTGCTCGTCGTGCCGCTCACCGTGACCGCCGTGGCGCTCGGCGCCTGCGGCGGCTCCGACGCCCGGCCGGCGCCCGAGTCCGCGACGACGGTGCCGGCGAAGGCGCCGCAGCTGCTCACCGCGCGCCACAACGAGAAGACCTTCCGGCTCGCCCGGGGCCGCTCGATCGAGCTCCGGCTGGCGCACGGCGCCGAGATCGACTCGACCGGACGGGCGGTGTCGCTCGTCCCGATCGACTTCTTCGTCGATCCGGGCTACCTCGCCGTGGGAGCTGAGCGCCGTGGCGAAGGGGCGCACGGTCGTGACCGGGCGCTCGGCGGGCAAGCCCATCCGCGTCACGCTCGTCGTCCCCGGCTAGTCGCGCGCGTCGTACCTTTGGCGGGGAGCGGCCGAGATGCGAGCATATGGGCCGGGGTAGGGATCGCAGCGCCGAGCTGCCTGGCAGAGGAGGAGGATGAGAATGGGAGTGACAATCGGGGACACGGCACCGGACTTCGAGGCCGAGACGACGCAAGGGCGGATCGCCTTCCACGACTGGATCGGCGACTCGTGGGCGGTCCTGTTCTCGCACCCGAAGAACTTCACCCCGGTCTGCACCACCGAGCTCGGCCACATGGCCAACATCAAGCCGGAGTTCGACCGCCGAGGCGTCAAGATCATCGGTCTCTCCGCCGACCCGCTGGAGAGCCACGCGGGCTGGGCCAAGGACATCGAGGAGACCCAGGGGCAGGCTCCGAACTTCCCGACCATCGCGGACGGCGACTTCAACGTCTCGAAGCTCTACGGCATGCTGCCCGCGAGCACGTCGGGCGATCCGCTCCAGCGCACGCCTGCCGACAACCAGACGGTGCGGAACGTGTTCGTGATCGGGCCGGACAAGAAGATCAAGCTCGTCCTCGTCTATCCGATGACGACCGGCCGGAACTTCGACGAGGTGCTGCGCGTGATCGACTCGCTGCAGCTGACGGCGAAGCACAAGGTCGCGACGCCCGTGAACTGGCAGCAGGGCGACGACGTGATCATCGCGGGGTCGGTCTCCGACGACGAGGCCAAGCAGACGTATCCGGACGGCTGGAAGGCGCCGAAGCCGTACATCCGGATCGTGCCCCAGCCGGTGGACGACGCGGCATAGCGACGACGGCGGGCTTCGTCTCGGCGCTGGCGGGCGCGCGGGTGGGGAGCACGTTCAACCAGTACGCGGACTCGCCGCTCCGCCGCCGCCGGCTGCGGGAGTACCTGGACGCGCGCGCCGCCGCGCCGATCCTGCTCGTCGGCGAGGCGGCGGGCTGGCGCGGTGCGCGCGTCTCCGGGCTGCCCTTCACCTCCGAGCGCCAGCTGAGTGGAAGCGGGCCGGCGGAGGCGACGGCCACGATCGTGCAGCGCACATTGGCAGAGCTCGGAGTCGCGCAGCGGGTGCTGCTCTGGAACCTCGTGCCGACGCATCCGCACCGTCCGGGCGAGCCGAGCTCGAACCGGCCGCCGACGCGAGCCGAGATCGACGCGGCTGCGGGCTTCGTCGCGGAGCTGGCGCGTGGACGCGAGGTCGTGCCGGTGGGACGGCTCGCGCAAGGCCGCCTCGGCGGGCCGTATCTCCGCCATCCCGTCGCACGGTGGAGCGGCGGAGTTCCGGGCCGGGCTCCGGAGGTTGCTGCTGTCGAGGCACGCGTAGGCTGACCGCCGTGGAGCGCTTCCCCGTCCGCCGCAACACGATCCTGCTCGCGGCCACGCCTGACGTGCCTCTCCGGGATGGTGCAGCTCGCCGTCGCCGTGGCGACGATCACGCTCGTGCTCGTGACCGGGATCGAGGGCATCCTCGGGCTCGGCCCGGCGATCTTCCTGCTCGCCGCCGCGCTCGCCGCCCTTCCCGCCGGCCGGCTCATGGACCGGATCGGACGAGTTCCGGTGCTGGCGGCCGGGGCGTGCTCGGGGATCGTGGGCTGCTCGGTGACCGCGCTCGGCTGCGAGGTCGAGTCGGCGGTGCTCGTCGTCACGGGCTTCGCGCTCGTCGGCGTCGCGAGCGGCACCGTCCTGCTGGCGCGCGCGGCGGCCGCGGACATGTACCCGCCCGAGCGCCGTGCCCGCGGGATCTCCTTCGTGCTCTTCGGCTCGCTCTTCGGGGCCGCGCTCGGGCCGCTCGTCTTCCGGCCGCTCTTCGAGGGCAAGGAGCTCGACACCCAGGCGCTGGTGGTGCCGTGGCTCGCGGCAGGCGGGATCATGGCCGTCGGGCTCGTGCTGATCCTCTGCGTGCGCCCCGACACGCGCACGATCGCGCTCGCCATGACGAGCGCAGCATCCGGCTCGCGGCCGGGCGAGCCTCCTGCCGAGCCCGCGCCGCTGCGGGAGATCCTGCGCCGCCCCGGCGTGCCGACCGCGCTCGTCGCCGCGCTCGTCAGCTTCGCCGGAATGGTCTCGATCATGAACCTGACCGGCTACATCGTCGTCGATCACGGGCACCACCAGTCGGACGTGTTCACCGTGATCAGCCTGCACATCGTCGGCATGTACGCGCTCGTGCTCGTGATCGGCGAGCTCGTCGACCGCGTCGGGCGGCGGCCCGCACAGATCGCGGGCCTGTTCCTGATGGCCGCCTCCACGCTCGGGCTCGTCTGGTTCGAGAGCATCGCCTGGACGTCGCTGTCGCTCTTCGGGCTCGGCCTGGGCTGGAACCTCGCGTACGTCGCCGCCGACGAGCGAGCTGGCCGACCTGGCTCTCCCGGCCGAGCGGGGCAAGCTGATCGGCTTCTCCGACCTCCTCTCGAGCGTCACGGGCGCCGCGCTCGCGCTCCTCGGCGGCGTGGCCATCACCGAGGTCGGAATCGCCGCGTTGGCCCTCGGCGGCACGGCTTTCGTCGCCCTGCCCGCGTTCTGGATCCTGCTACAATCCGCGGCCGGCGCACGGCCTGTGCGCCCTTTGTCTGTTAAATGACACAGCCTGTGAAATGAAGACCTACTCCGCAAAACCCGGCGAGATCCAGCGCGACTGGTACGTCGTCGACGCCGAGGGCAAGACCCTCGGTCGGCTGGCGACCCAGATCGCGAACACGCTGCGGGGCAAGAACAAGGCGACGTACACGCCGCACACGGACACGGGCGACTTCGTGATCGTCGTCAACGCGGAGAAGATCCACGTCACGGGCCAGAAGCTCGACCAGAAGATGTACTACAACCACTCCGGCTATCCGGGCGGCCTGCGCACCCGCAGCTTGCGCACGCAGCTCGAGCGGCGCCCGACGGAGGTGCTGCGCAAGGCGGTCAAGGGGATGCTCCCGCGCAACCGCCTCGCGCGCCAGCAGATCAACAAGCTGAAGATCTACGCCGGCCCCGAGCATCCGCACGAGGCGCAGGCGCCAAAGACGTTGGAGGTCAGTTAGTGGCAGAGCAGGCGCAATACCTCGGCACCGGGAAGCGGAAGACATCCGTCGCCCGCGTCATCCTCCGGCCCGGCGACGGCACGACCTGGTTCAACGGCCGGACGATCGAGGACTACTTCCCGCGCCTGACCCATCGCGCCGCGGCGCTCTCGCCGCTCAAGACGGCCGGCGTCGAGGGCACCTACGACGTGCGCGTGCGCGTGCACGGCGGCGGCCCGAGCGGCCAGGCCGGGGCGGTGCGCCACGGGATCGCCCGCGCGCTCGTCGAGGCCGACCCGGAGCTGCGCATCTCGCTGAAGCGCGAGGGCTACCTGACCCGCGACGCACGCAAGGTCGAGCGCAAGAAGGCCGGCCTGCACAAGGCGCGCAAGGCGCCTCAGTTCAGCAAGCGCTAACCCCCGCCGTGCGGCGGTACTTCGGCACCGACGGCGTTCGCGGGATCGTCGGCGAGGACCTGACCTGCGACCTCGTCGAGCGCCTGGGCAAGGCAGCGACCCTCTGGTCGGGCGGCGGGCGCGTCTTCGTCGGGCGGGACACGCGCGAGTCGGGTGCCGAGCTCGAAGAGGCGTTCGCGCGCGGGGTCGAGACGGCGGGCGGCAACGCCGTTCTCGCCGGCGTCCTGCCCACCCCGGCGGTCGCGCTGCTCGCGCTCGACCTCGGCGTCGTGATCACCGCCTCGCACAACCCGCCCGAGTACAACGGCGTCAAGTTCTTCGACCGCAGCGGCGGCAAGCTCTCGGACGCCTCGGAGGAGCAGATCGAGGCTCTGCTCGACGAGCCGGGGCCGCGGTGGCGGAAGCATCGACCACGTCGACGTGGCCACGGACAGCTACCTCGAGCACATCGTCGAGCGCTTCGGCTCCGACCTCTCCGGGCTGCGGATCGCCGTCGACTGCGCCAACGGCGCCTACGCCGGCCTCGCGCCGGCCGCGTTCGAGCAGCTCGGCGCCGAGGTGGTCGCGATCGGCGTCGACCCCGATGGCACGAACATCAACGAGGGCTGCGGCGCGACCGACCTGGGCGCCTCTGAGCGACACCGTCCGCGAGGAGCGCTGCGACCTCGGCGTCGCCTTCGACGGCGACGGCGACCGGATGCTCGCCGTGGACGCGGCGGGCGACGTCGTCGACGGCGACCAGATCCTCGCCGTGCTCGCCCTCCACCTGGGCGTCGACGTCGTCGCCGTGACCGTGATGACGAACCTCGGCTTCCACCGCCTGATGGAGGAGCGCGGCGTCCGCGTGGTCACGACGGACGTCGGCGATCGCTACGTGCTCGAGGCGCTGCGGCGTGAGGGCGCCATCCTCGGCGGCGAGCAGTCCGGCCACGTCATCTGCCTGCGCGACCACGTCACCGGCGACGGGCTCGCCGCCGCGCTGCTGCTCTGCGACGCGATCCGGGGTCGCGCTCTGGCCGACGCAGCGGCTGTGATGCCGCGCTTCGCGCAGGCGAAGGAGAACGTCCGGGTCGCGAAGCGAGAAGTCCCCGCCGACGCGCTCGCCGAGGCCGAACGGCTCAACACGGCCCTCGCCGGGCGTGCGCGCGTACTCGTGCGGTCCTCGGGCACCGAGCCCCTGATCCGCATCCTCGGCGAGGCCGAGACGGCCGAGGAAGCGGAGCGACTGTGTGGTACGATCGCCGCTCTCGTTCGGAGAGAGCTCGGCTGATCCCGCGACGCTGTGGGAGTCAGGTACACCGGGCTCTCGTTGCGTTTTCAAGCAGGCTTCGCGGGAACCACCGTTCTGAGACGATCGAGGTGGCGCACCACCTGGAAGAGTCGGACAAAGGAGCTTCAGGGTGTGCGGGATCATCGGATACGTCGGACCTCGTGAGTGCAAGCAGCTCCTTCTGCAGGGGCTCGAGCGGCTGGAGTACCGCGGCTACGACTCGGCCGGAATCGCGCTGCGCGAAGAGGGCGGGCTCGAATACGTGCGTGCCGTCGGCAACCTCCAGAACCTGAAGGAGGCGGCCGGGCCGAACGGCTCGAGATCGCGACACGGCCTCGGCCACACGCGCTGGGCGACCCACGGCGGCGTCACCGAGGCGAACGCCCATCCGCTGACCGGCTGCGACGACGGGAAGCTCTCGATCGTCCTGAACGGGATCGTCGAGAACTACCGCGAGCTCCGGGACGGCCTGATCGCCGAGGGGCACAGCTTCAGCTCCGAGACCGACGCCGAGACGGTCGCCCACCTCGTCGAGCGCCACTACGAGGGCGACCTGATCGCCGCCGTGCGCGCCGCCGTCGGCGAGCTCGAGGGCCACTTCGCCTTCGTCGTCATCCACCACGATCACCCGGACGTGCTCGTCGGCACCCGCAAGGAGTGCCCGCTCGTCGTCGGGATCGGCGAGGGCGAGATGTTCTTCGCCTCGAACGCGGCGGCGTTCCTGCGCGAGACGCGCAACGTCCACTTCCCCGGGGACGGCGAGATCGTCGAGGTCACCCCCGACGGCGCCGTCTTCACGACGCTGGCCGGCGACGCCGGTGGAGCACGACGAGATCGTGCTCGACTGGGACGACGAGAGCGCCGAGAAGGGCGGCTACGAGACGTTCATGCTCAAGGAGATCTACGAGCAGCCGGACGCGGTGCGCGAGACGATCGGCGACCGCGTCGCGGCACGGCAGGCTCGAGCTCGAGGGCCTCGGGATGACCGACGAGGAGATGCGCGAGCTGCGCCGGGTCGTCATCCTCGCGTGCGGCACGGCCTACCACGCAGGCGTCGTCGGCCGCTACGTGATCGAGGAGTGGGCCCGCGTGCCGGTCGAGCCGGACATCGCGAGCGAATGGATCTACCGCAACCCCGTGATCGACGACCACACGCTCGTGATCGGGATGTCGCAGTCGGGCGAGACGCGCGACACGATCGCCGCGATGGCGCTCGCGCGCGAGAAGGGTGCGCGCACGCTCGCGATCACGAACATGATGGGCTCGCAGATCACGCGCGAGGTCGACTCGGTCATCTACACGCGCGCCGGGATCGAGATGGCCGTCGCCGCGTCGAAGACGTTCACCGCCCAGGTGGCCGTGCAGTACATGATCGCGCTCAGGCTTGCGCAGGCGCGCGGGACGATGGAGCCGACGAAGTTCGCGTTCATCCTCGACTCGCTCTACGACCTGCCGCGCAAGGTGGCGCAGTTCCTCGACGGCGACCATCCGATCGAGGAGATCGCGCAGCGCTTCTACGACCGGCCCTTCTTCCTCTACCTCGGGCGCCACATCGGCCTGCCCGTCGCGCTCGAGGGCGCGCTGAAGCTGAAGGAGATCAGCTACATCCCGACGGAGGCGTACTCGGCCGGCGAGATGAAGCACGGCCCGATCGCGCTGCTCGACGAGAACACGCCCGTCGTCGTCGTCGCGACCGACATCCACGTCTACGACAAGATCGTCTCGAACATCCAGGAGACGCGCGCACGCGGCGCGCACGTGATCGCGATCGCGACGGACGGCAACGAGGACATCCAGCACCACGCGGACGACGTGATCTACGTGCCGAAGACGCCGAACTTCCTCCAGGCCGTGCTCGCGATCGTGCCGCTCCAGCTGCTGGCCTACCGGATCGCGCGCCTGCGCGGCCTGAACGTCGACCAGCCGCGGAACCTCGCGAAGACCGTCACCGTCGAATAGCCGCCCCGCTCAGGGCTCGAGCACGATCTCGCCGCTCTCGACCAGGACGAGCCCTGCCGGTGTCTCGAGCCTGAGTCGCCCCAGCTCGTCGAGCCCGGCGGCGACGCCCACCGTCTCGCCGCGCCGACGCGGCGGCCGAGGAGGAAGTCACGTGCTGCCAACTCGGGGTGCAGCGTGGCCAGGCCGCCCGCCGCCACTCGGCGTAGAGGCGGTCCAGGTGGCGAGAAGGGAGGCGAGGACCGCCTCGCGGTCGCGGACGACGCCGTCGAGCGAGAGCAGCGACGCGGCCTCGAGCTTCGTGCCCTGCGGGAGCTCGGCGGCCGTCTGGTTGACGTTGACCCCGATCCCGAGCACGACCGCCGCGCCCTTCATCTCGGCGAGGATCCCGGCCACCTTGCGGCCCTCCACCAGGAGGTCGTTCGGCCACTTGATCTGCGCGCTCGCGGGGCCGATCAGCGTCGTCGAGCGCGAGCGAGGCTGCGACGGCGGCGACGAGCGAGAGCTCGGGTGCGCGGCGCTCGGGGGGCGGGCGGAGCAGCACCGAGACGATGACGGCCGTGCCCGGCGCCTCGACCCAGCGCCGGCCGAGGCGGCCGCGCCCGCCCGTCTGGTGGTCGGCGGTCGCGATCGCGCCCTCGGGGTCGTCCGGCCCCAGGAGGAGCTGGGTCGACTCGCACTCGGCGACATGGATGCGGGGCTCTCCGATCATGGCTTCGGTGGCCGTCGCAGCTTCTTCGTCTCGCCGCGGCGGCGCTTGGCGTCCAGCCGGCGCTCCTTCGCCGCGCGCGACGGCTTCGTCGGCACGCGCTTGCGCTCCACCTTGAGGGCCGTGCGGAGCTGATCGGCCAGCGCTCGACTGCGAGCTCGCGGTTGCGCCACTGGCTGCGCTCGTCCTGGGCGACGGCTCTCAGGACCGGGCCCGCCTTCGCGAGCACGCGCCGCTTCTGCACCTCTGTCAGCGCGGCGGACGCCTCCACGTCGAACAGCGCCTCGACGCGCGTCTCCGCCGTGTTCGCGTGCTGTCCGCCCGGCCCGCTCGAGCGCGAGAAGCGCAGCTCGATCTCCGCGAGCGGCAGCACGACCGAACGGGATACCCGAATAGACTGCGGCTCCATGGCGGCCATTCTGCTCGACGTCGACGGCGTCCTCCACGTTTCCGGCGAGCCGATCCCAGGGGCGGTCGAGGCCGTCGCTCGCCTGCGGCGCGACGGGCACAGGCTGCGGTTCGTCACGAACAACTCGACGCGCGCCGCGCGCGACGCTGGCGGAGGAGCTCCGCTCGATGGGGTTCGAGCTCGAGGACGAGGAGCTGCAGACGACGCCGATCGCCGCCGCGCGGGAGCTGGACGGGCGGCGCGTCTTCGCGCTCGTGATGTCGGGGATCGTGCCCGACCTCGACGGGGTCGAGCTCGTCGGCGACACGCGCCGACGCGGTGCTCGTCGGCGGCGCGGACGAGACGGTCGAGCCGAATCAGGTCTTCAGCTACATGAACCTCGGCGCGCGCGTTCGCCGAGCTCCAGGCGGGCGCCGAGCTGTACTGCCTGCACAAGAACAAGCTGGTGGCAGACGGCGCGCGGCCCCATGCTCGACGGCGGCGCCTTCGTGGCCGGGCTCGAGTACGCGACCGGCGTCGAGGCGACCGTGCTCGGCAAGCCGAGCGCCGCGTACTTCGCGGCCGCGCTCGCCGCCCTCGACGCCGAGCCGGAGCTGACGTGGATGATCACCGACGACCTCGAGCCAGGACGTCGTGGGCGCGCAGCTCTTCGGCATGAAGACGGTGCTGCTGCGCACCGGCAAGTTCCGCCCGGAGACGCTCGAGCGCTCGGGCGTCGATTCCCGACGCGGTGCTCAGCTCGATCGCGCACTTCCCGGACTGGATCGAGCGCTCCCGCTAGTGCCCGCAATGCGCGTCGGCACCGACCTGATCGAGATCGAGCGCGTGCGCAGGTCGCTCGAGCGGTATCCGCGCTTCAAGGAGCGCTGCTTCACCCCGGCCGAGCAGGCCTACTGCGACTCGCGCCCGAATCCGGCCGAGAGCTACGCGGGCCGCTTCGCCGGCAAGGAGGCGGTCGGGAAGGCGCTCGGGTTCGGGGTCGCGCGGGCGTTTACCTGGACGGAGATCGAGATCGCAGGGCGCCCGAAGCCGTCGGTGCGGCTCTCCGGCCGGGCGGCCGAGTGGGCGCGAGCGCGTCGAGGCGGGGGCGATCGACCTCTCGATGACGCACTCGCGGGAGCTCGCGTCCGCCGTGTGCGTCGTCGCAGATGCCTGAGGAAGCCTTCACGGAGCCGCTCTACACGGCGCGCGGAGATGCGGGCGGCCGAGGAGCGCTATCCGGGCTACCCGGAGTCTGCGCCGGAGCTGATGGAGCGCGCCGGGACGGCGGTCGCGCACCAGGCGCTCGCCGCCTTCCCGGCTGCCCAGAGCTTCGCCGTCGTCTGCGGCGAGGGCGCGAACGGCGGTGACGGCCGGATCGCGGCGCGCGTCCTGCGCGAAGCAGGTCGCGACGCCGTCGAGACGCATGCGGTCGAAGGCGCAGACGTGATCGTCGACGCGCTCTTCGGCACGGGCTTCGCCGGGCAGCCCAGGGCCGAGGCGGCGGCGCTGATCGAGCGGATGAACGCGGCCGGTGCCCCCATCGTCGCCGTGGACCTCCCTCGGGCGTCGACGCCTCGACGGGCGAGATCGCGGGCGTGGCCGTGCGCGCGGCGCTCACCGTCACCTTCCACGGGCCGAAGGTCGGCCTCGCCGTCGCGCCCGGCCTCTTCCACGCAGGTGAGGTCGTCGTCGCCGAGATCGGGCTCGCCGCCGAGGAGACCGCACACCGCCTCGTCCTCTCCGACATCCTCGAGCCTCGTACCGCACAAGACCGCGGCGGACACGAAGTACACGGCGGGCTCGGTGCTCGTCGTCGGCGGCGCGCCGGGCCTCACGGGCGCCGTGTGCCTGGCCGCGGAGGCGGCGTTTCGCGCCGACGCCGGCTATGTGGCGGTCGCGGTGCCCGCGGCCTCGCTCTCGATCGTCGAGACGCAGTTGCTGGAGGCGGTCAAGCGAACGTGGGCGCGAGATCGACGAGGCCGCGGAGCGGGCCGGGGCGGTCGCGATCGGCCCTGGGCTCGGACGGACGAGGGAGGCCAAGGAGCTCGTCGGGCGATTGCTGCGCGAGCTCGAGCATGCCCGTCGTGCTCGACGCGGATGCCCTCCACGAGCTCGAGCCCGGGGACTGGCGGCCGCCCGTCGTGCTGACGCCGCACGCGGGCGAGCTCGGCCGGCTGCTCGGCGAGGAGTCGTCGTGGGTGGACGCGCACCGGCTGGAGGCCGCCCGCCGCGCCGCCGAGCGGTTCGGCTGCACCTGCCTGCTCAAGGGCGCCGACACGCTCGTCTGCGCGCCGGATGAGGGCAGTGCTCGTCTGCGCCGCCGACGCGCACGGCGCTCGCGACGGCCGGCACGGGCGACGTGCTCACCGGCGTGCTGGCGGCCTTCCTCGCCAAGGGCCTCGACGCGGCGCCTGGCCGCCGCCGCGGCTGCCACGGCGACGGCTGAGGCGGCGCAGCGCTCCCGTTCCGCGCCGGCGTGATCGCGAGCGACATCATCGCCGCGCTGCCCTCCCCCCGGCGCTGAGGGAGGAATCCCCCATCCGGGGGAACGCGGGGTACCCAAAGCGGTCGATCAGTCTCCCCTATACGTCGTCGGCGCCAGTTAGGCGCCCCAAGGCAATGGAGACGAAGAACACGATGACAAGGACACTGAACAGCAACAGACGCGTGCTCGGCGCCGTCGTCGTGGCGGTCGTCATGGCCACCGGGGCGTACGCCTTCACGGCCACGAACACGGTGCCGAACTCGTAGGCCGGCTCGGGGAACGGCACGATCAGCGGCTACACGATCTCGGCGGTCGCCGTACCAGCTGAACGCGACCACCCCCAGCAACATCGACACGATGACGTTCACGCTGAGCGCCAACGCCACGACGGTGAAGGCGAAGGTCGTGAGCGGCTCCACGACGTACACGAACTGCAGCGTCGCCGGTGGCGTCAACGCCACGTGTGACTTCAGCCCGGACATCGACATCACGACCGCAGACCAGCTCTCGGTCATCGCGACCTCGTAGGACGCGACGTGACGGCCGGACGAGGTACGACCCTGCCTCGTCCGGCCGTCACCAACCGGGCCGTGAAGCGAAGACGTCAGCGGGGGGCCATCGCGGGTGCGACCGGATTGGTCGCGGTCGTCGCCCTGTGGCTCGCCGTCGGCCCGACGCAGCTCGGCGGGCCGGCCTCGTTCGCGACCATCGTCGGCAGCAGCATGGAGCCGGGCCTGGAGCGTGGCGACCTGGCGGTCGTCCGGACGCAGGCGACCTACCGGGTCGGCGACGCCGTCCTCTACGACGACCCCGAGCTCGGAGCCAAGGTGCTGCACCGGATCGTGCGCGTCGAGGACGGGCGCTACGTCCTGAGAGGCGACAACAACGACTACCTGGACGAGACCCGGCCGGAGGAGGCGCAGATCGTCGGGAAGCTCTGGACAAGCGTTCCGCGAGCCGGCCTGCGCTGCGGAGTGGCTGCATGAGCCGCGGCACGCGGCACTCGTCGTCGGGCTGACGACGTTGCTGGCGCTCGGAGGCGGAGCGGGCTTCGGGCTCGCGCGCAGGCGCGACCGCCCGCTCGGCCACGCCTCGCCCGGACGGGCAGGTGGAGCCGGCCCGCCACGCGTGCAGCCGGCCCTCGCCGTGCTCGGGGCAGTTGCGGTGCTCGCAGCCCTGCTCGCCGTGTCCGCGTTCACGCGTCCCCTGGTTCGGACCGAGGTCGTCGAAGAGGCCTACGTCCATCAGGGTGCGATCGACTATTCGGCGCGAGTGGCGCGCAACGCGGTCTATCCCGACGGAGAGGTCGCGACCGGGCAGCCCGTCTTCCTGCGGCTCGTTCGCCGGCTGCGGCTCGACTTCCACTACCGGCTCGACTCGCCCGTCCCGGTCTCGGCTCGCGGGCGGATCGCGCTCGACGCGCGGCTGGCGGACGGCCGCGGCTGGTCGCGCACGCTGCCCGCTGGCGCCCGAGCAGTCGTTCCGCGGCACGGAGGCTGCGGTCGCCGGAACGCTGGATCTGCGGCGGATCCAGTCTCTCGTGGACGATCTCCAGGCGCTGACCGGATCTGCCCAGGCCGCGTACTCCCTCACGATCCTGCCCCGCGTGAGCGTGTCGGGCCGCCGTGGCGCAGAGCCGATCGACGCCTCCTTCGCCCCGTCCGTGGCCTTCGACGTCGGCGACGGCCGGCTCCAGCCGAACCTCGAGGGCGGTGCCGGTGTCGGGCCCTTCGCGCCGCGCGCGGCGGAGAGCACGTCACGCAGTGTCCCGACGAGCTCTCGCTCGGCCCCGCGGACCTCGCCGTCGGTACGGCGAGGAGGGTCTCGCTGCTCGGCCTGGTGGGCTCGCTGATCCTCATCGCCCTCGTTGCGTGGCCGCTGCTGGGTCGCCGCGAGGACGACGAGGCGTCGCGGATCGCCGCCCGCTACGGCGCGCTGCTGGTCCCCGTCGCGACGCGCCCCCCGACGGGTCCGTGTGACCGAGCTGGCGGACTTGGAGGGCCTGGTGCGGCTCGCCGAGCATCACGGGCGGATGATCCTGCACGCTGGCGGACGGCTCGGCCACGAGCTACGTCGTCGAGGAAGGCGGGAACGTGTACCGCTACCCCGTCGGTGAGCCGATGCGGCCGGCGCTGGCTGCTCGTCGCCGGCCGACCTCGAGGACACGTTCGTGTCGGGCCGATGAGGCTCGCCAAGGTCTGCCTGGTCGGCTGTGTGCTCGCGCTCGTGACGATCTCAGCGCTCGCGGCGACCAACAACGTTCCCGCGACGAAGGCGGGCCGTGCGACCGCGAGTGATCGGCGTGAACGCTCTGAAGCCCGCCGCCTGCGCGGCGCTCACCCTGACGACGCTCAGTGGTCGGGAACGTCGGCACGAACGCGGACGAGCTGATCCTCGGCAGCGCCGGGCGTCGACGACCTCAACGGCGGCCGGCACGGACTGCATCTCGGCGGCGGCGGCAACGACGTGATCCGCGGCGGTCGGCGGACCGACGTCTGCATCGGCGGGCCCGGGCACCGACACGTTCCCGCTCCTGCGAGACGCAGTATCCAGTAGCGACCGTCCGTAGCGATCGCCGGGTGGAGGTCGAGATCCTCGGCTCCGGCGGCGCGACCGACGACGCCGCGGCCCGGCTGCTCTTGCCGCGTCTGCGCCGAGGCGCGCGAGAGCGGCGGCCGCCGTACGCGCGCACCGGGCCGAGCACGCTTCGTCCACGGGCCGAACGTCCTCTTCGACACGCCCGAGGATGTCGCGGCTGCAGCTCGACCGCGCGCGGCATCGGACGAGTCGCCGCCTGCTTCTACTCGCACTGGCATCCCGACCACACGATGGGCCGCCGCGTCTGGGAGACGCGGAACGGCCGACTTCCGCAGCTGGCCGCCCGAGGCCGAGCGGCAGCCGGACGACGGACGTCTACCTGCCCGCAGCAGGTCGCGGCCGACTTCCGCCGCTCCTCGGCGGCATGGGAGCACTTCGAGTTCATGGCCGGCCGGGCTGGGTGCGGCTGCACGAGCTGCGCGGACGGCGAGACCGTCGCGCTCGGCGGCGCCACGGTCCGGCCGTTCCGGCTCGCCGAGGACTACGTCTACGCCTTCGAGCTGTCGCGGCGGACGGCAGACGGCTGCTCGTCGCGCCGGACGAGCTCAACGGCTGGTCCCCGCCGCCGGAGCTGCCGCGGCGTCGACCTCGCCGTGCTGCCGATGGGCATCTGCGAGCTCGACCCGCTTCACCGGCGAGCGCCGCATCCACCCAGAGCATCCCGTGCTGCGCTCGAGGCGACGTTCGAGGAGACGCTCGCGATCGTCGACGCGCTCGAGGCCGAGCGGGTCGTGCTCAGCCACGTCGAGGAGATCGACGGGCTCGACTACGACGACCTGTGCGGCTCGAGCGCCGCAGGTCGGCCGCAACGTCACCTTCGCGTACGACGGCCTGCGGTGCGCGGTCTGACGGCGACAATGAGCCGCGTGCCGCGCTCGCGATTCACGTCGACCTCGGCGCGTCCGGCGCAACGCGCGAGCTGCTGCGGGCGGCTCGACGGCGCCGAGCTCTGGGCGGTCGTCAAGGCGGACGGCTACGGGCACGGCGCGGTCGACGTCGGCGCGCGCCGCGCTCGCCGGCGGCGCGACGGCGCTCTGCGTCGCGACCGTGCCGCGAGGCGCTGGCGCTGCGCGGCGCGACTCGCCGGGTCGCGGCTCCTCGTTTTGGGGCCGGCGTCGAGCCGCGAGGTCGCGGCGGCGCGCGAGGCCGGCTCGAGCTCGTCGTCGCGGACGGCGCGCTGCCCGAGGGCGTCCGCGTGCATCTCAAGCTCGACACCGGCATGGGCCGTTGGGGGCTCGGCGAGCTGCCGGCGCCGACGCGGGAGGTCGTCGGCCTGATGAGCCACTTCGCCTCGGCCGACTGCGACCCGGCGTTCACGCGCGCGCAGACGAGCGCTTCCGCGAGGCGACGGACGGCGCTCGCGCACCTGACGCGGCACCTCGCGAACAGCGCCGGCGCGCTCCGCTTCCCGGAGGCGCGCTTCGACGCCGGCCGCTGCGGGATCGCGCTCTACGGCGTCTCGCCGTTCGGCGACGACCCGGCCGCGCGACGGGCTCGAGCCGGCGCTTGCGCTGGGAGTCGGAGCTGGCGCAGGTGAAGCGGCTCGACGCCGGGCGAGTCGCACCGGCTACGGCCGCCGCTTCGTCGCCGAGCGCCCGACCTGGATCGGCATCGTGCCCGTCGGCTACGCGGACGGGTTCCGGCGCGACCTGACCGGCACGGAGGTGCTCGTCGACGGGCGAGCGCGGCGCGTCGTCGGCACCGTCTCGATGGACGCCTTCGCCGTCGAGCTCGACCGCGAGCTTCCCGTGGGGACGCCGGTGACGCTCGTCGGCGACGGCGTGCTGGTCGAGGAGCACGCCCGCGTCGCCGGCACGATCGCCTACGAGCTCGTCTGCGGGATCGGCCGCGCGCCCGAACGGACGCGGCGCAGCGTCGTCGACGCGTGAGCCGCGCCGCCGAGAGCCGCTCCACGGCCAAGCTGCAGCGCGCCTGCAGAGCCCGGCCCGGACGGGATTCGTGCGGACGTACTCACAGGCGTTCTCGAGGTGCTCGTCGTCGGCGATCGCGCGCGACTCGAAGCGGCGCTGGAACAGATGGCCCACGCGGCCGTGGCGGGCGTTGAAGCCAGAGGCGTGCAGCCCGTTCAGTCGTTCCATCCCTTTCGACAGCGCCGGCTGCCCGCACTCGACGATCAGGTGGAAGTGGTTGCCCATCAGGCAGTAGGTGTGCAGCTTCCAGCCGAAGCGGTCGGTAACGCGGTACAGGAGCTGGACGAAGAGGCGACGGTCGTCGTCGTCCATGAAGATCAGGCGCCCATCGACGCCGCGCGAGGTCAGGTGGTAGACGCCGTAGGGAAAGGTCGAGCGGCGAGGTCGTGGCACGACCCCACCGTAGGTGCCGTCGCCGACCGAATCGGCTCATGTGGACGAGTTG
>CAWJFZ010000008.1:0-19781 GCA_963842285.1 uncultured Gaiellaceae bacterium | reverse complement strand
CGATGTCGCGTAGGCCCCGCGGCAGACCCTCAGACGTGCTGTCGGTGCAGGGTGGGCCGGTAGACGAGCTCCTGGGTGTGGCCGTCGAGCGTCCGGCTTCTCGTCAGCTCGAGGTCGAAGTCCGCCGCACCCTCGAAGATCGGTTCCAGCCCGGTCTGACCTGTGATCACAGGGAAGAGCGTCACCTGGACGCGGTCGACCAGGCCGGCGGCCATCAGCGCCCGGTTCATCGAGAGGCTGCCGTGCGAGCGCAACGGCACCTCGGACTCCTCCTTGAGCCGGGCGACGACGTCGACGGCGTCACCGCTTACGACGGTCGCGTCCGGCCAGTCGAGGGATCGTTCCCAGTGTGGTTGACACCACGGTCGCCGGCAGGCTCCTCATCCGGGTGACCCATGGGTCACGCACTTTGGACTCCTTCGGTGCTCGAAGCCAGCATCCGTGCGAATGCCCGATACGTGTTGGCCCCGAAGACCATCCGCTGCTCCTCGCCGTACAGGGCGAGGCGGTGGTCGAGGAGCTCGGGGCCTTGCTTGCCCCAGTAGCCAGTCCAGTCACCGCCGGCGGCGCCGAAGCCGTCGAGGCTGGAGAAGACGTCGAAGGTGTAGGTGGCGGTCATGTCGTTCTCCTCTCGGGTGCAGATGATCGGGTCTGTAGATACAGACTGAAACCCTCGGCGGACCCCGTCGCCGTTGGACTCCTGGGGTGCGGCGCCCCCCCGATGCGGCCATCTCGTTGACCGACCACCAGACTCGGTGGCCGCCCAGATCCGGTTACTTGATCAGCGTCAGCAGCTTGAACATCGGCAGGTACATCGAGATGATGACGACGCCGACCATCATGCCGACGCCGATCATCATGATCGGCTCGACGATCGAGGTCAGCGACTGGATCGAGGCGTCGACCTCGTCCTCGTAGAAGTCCGCGATCTTGCCGAGCATCTTCTCGAGCTCTCCCGTCTCCTCGCCGATCTTGACCATCTGGCTGACCATCGGCGGGAAGACCGGGTTCTCGACGAGCGGCTGCGCGATCGGGACGCCCTCGTGCACCTTCGCGCGCACCTCGGCGAGCGCTTCCTCGACGACCCAGTTGCCGGCCGTCTGGCCCGTGATCTCGAGCGCCTTGATGATGTCCACGCCTGCCGCGACGAGCGTCGAGAGCGTGCGCGAGAAGCGCGCCATCGTCACCTTCAGGACGACGTCGCCGATCTTCATCGGGATCCTGAGCTTGATCCGGTCCCAGCGCTTGCGGCCGGTCTCGGTCTTGTGGAACCGCTTGTCGCCGAAGACCGAGCGCGATCACGCCCGGGAAGAGGATGAACCACTGTTCCCTGATGAAGTTCGACATGGCCAGCGACCCACTTCGTCAGCGTCGGCAGCTCGCCGCCGAGCTGCGTCGAAGATCTTCACGAAGACCGGGACGAGGAAGAGCAGCATCCCGATGAGGACGAGGGTGGCGAAGATCAGCACCATCGTCGGGTAGATCATCGCGCCCTTGACGCGCCGCTTGATCTTGCGTCTCCTTCTCGATCTGGAACGCGACGCGGTCGAGCACCGTGTCGAGGATTCCGGCCGCCTCTCCGGCCTCGACCATCGAGACGAAGAGCCGGCTGAAGACCTTCGGGTGCCGTGCCATCGCCTGCGACAGCAGGAGGCCGCCCTCGACGTCGGCGCGCAGCTCGCGGATGACCGCGGCGAGGTACTTGTCGTCGGTCTGCTGCTCGAGGATGACGAGCGCGCTGACGACGTTCAGTCCGGCCTCGATCATCGTCGCGAACTGGCGCGAGAAGATCTGCAGCGACTTCGGCTTGATCTTCTTGAAGGCGGTGCGCGCGGTCTCCTCGCCGCTGGCGGGCAGCTCCTGCAGCTTGGTCGCCGAGCAGGCCGCGGACGCGCAGCTGCTCGCGCGCCGCCGCCGGATCCGGGCGCGTGCATCTCGCCGCACGGACTCGAGGCCGACCGCGTTGATCGCGGTGTAGGCTGTACGCCGCCATGCTCCCCTGGCTATCGGCAGAGGGTGGGATTCCGCTTGAGGTTCGACGCCCCGTGCCGATGACGGAGTGTGGGTGCGGGCACGTCCAGCGGAGCAGGGCTTCGGCCTGATCGAGCTGTTGATCTCGATCGTGATCCTGAACGTCGGGATCCTCGCGATCGTCGCCGCGTTCACCTCGGGCGCGGTCGCGCTCCAGCGCGCGTCCGAGACCTCCACGGCGTCGGTGCTCGCCGACAAGCAGATGGAGCTCTATCGCGCCGTGCGCTACACGAACATTGCGCTGCTCCGTCCGCCGTGACGACTGCCTCCGGCAATGCGGCCTACGCGGGCGACACCGCCGTACAGCGGGTCGCAGATGTCACCGCGACCTGCCCCGGCTCACCGACGCCGGCCATGCGATCCGATGCGGACCACGACGGGCCCCGACCACCGCTGGTACCGCATCGACACCTACGTCGTCGTCGACGACGCCCCCGAACGGCCGGCCGGTCAAGCGGGTCACCGTGGTCGTTCGCAGGCCGAGCGACGGCAGTCGCTGGCGCGCGTGACGTCGATGTTCGACGAGTCGACCGGCTAGCCAGCGCGCGCGTCTCGATCGCCCGGCTGATTCGGCGACAGCTCAGGTCGCGTGACGGGTCGTCGCGCGACGCGCGCCGACGTCGAAGCGCCTCGACCGCACGGCGCGCCGCTGACGTGCGACGTTCGACGAGTCGATCGACTAGCGTGCGGGCGGCCGAAGCCCGCCACGGCGAGGAGCTCCAGCTCGTAGCGCGTGCCGTCGGCGGTGTTCTGGAGCGTGAGCGGCTTGCCGAGCTCGAGCGTGATCGTCTGACCCGCCGTCGGCGTAGGTGCCGCCGGCGATGCCGATCTCGACGACTTGCCGTTCCGCGCCAGCGAGACGAGCACGAAGACCGGCTGCGCAGCCGGGAAGTCGGCTTCTTCACCTCGACGTCTCGACGGTGCCGTTGACGGAGATCGAGGTGAGCGTCGCAGCGGCGGGCGCGGCCGGGCTCGGCGAGCTGCTGCCGCCGCCGCCGGAGCCGTCCGCGGGAGCAGGCGTGAAGCCGCCGTCGACGGGGTCCGGAGCCGCGCCCCGGAGCGGGAGCCACCGTCGCTTCCGGCGTCGCCTCCGTCGGCGGGCGCCGCCGGCTCGGGGCTTCGGCTGTCGAGACCGCCTGCTGGGCGAACGGATCCTTGCTGGCGAACCGTTCGAACGAGACCAGCTGGCCCTCGTTCGGCTGCGGGCGGAAGGTCGGAGTCGGCGAGGGCGGCAGAGCTCGGTCGGACCGGCGGGAGCCGCGGTTCCGTCGGCGGGACGCCGCGGTTCCGTCGGCGGGCGCGGGCGCTCGCCGGACGGGCGCGGCCGGCGCGGCGGCGCAGGGGCAGCGGCGGTGGTCGCCGCCGGGCCCTTCATCATCTTCAGCGTCTTCGGGCCCTGGAACGCGAGCACGCAGGCAGAGCACGACGACGCCGCCGATCGCGATCTTCTTCTGCTTCGCCGCCTTCGCCTTCAGGGGATCGACTCGCTTGCGCGCGCCATCAGGCACCGTTGCCTCCTGCTGCCGGCTCGCCGCGGCCGGCGGTCGGCTCGGCGCCCTCGGCCGGCGCGGGCGCCGGCGCCGGCGTCGCGGGAGCGCGGCAGCTCGTTCGCCGGCTCGCTCGGTGCCGTAGACGTACGCGTTCAGCGGTGAGTGTTCGCGGTGAGTTCGGGAAAGCCGCTCGTCCGACTTGGCGAACGAGACGCTCTCGACGGCGAAGAGCCGGCCCCGGGCGCTGCAGCTCCCCGTCGCGCACCGCAGACGAGCGTGCGCAGGCGGAAGAGGAAGTCGGAGAGCTCGTAGAAGTATCCCTCGAAGACGACGCGCGATCGGCACCACCTGGATAGACGCCGGCGGCGGTCGAGGCGCCGGGGCGATCGACTCGAACTGGATGCCCGGTCTCCTCCGCGATCCGGGCGAGCTCGAGCAGGATCCCGGCCATGTCGGCCGCGCGGGCATCGCCTTCGCGAGGCGGAAGATGTCGGCGACTGCGATCGGCTGGGTGTCGTCCGTGTCGCCGCGACAGCGCCGCCGCGAGCGCGTCGACGGCTCTGCGCTCACGGTCGCGACCTCGTCCTTCAGCTTCGCCGGCCTCGGAGCGCTTCGGCGCGACGAGCAGGAACCAGACGCAGGCCGCGACGACGAGCAGCGCCACGCCGATCAGCACGCCGTAGAGTGCGGGCGGCGAGAGCTGCGCTTCACGATCCGCTCCCGGCTCACGTGACGCCGGCGAGATCGTGAACTGGACGACCTGCGACGCCCGTCGACGAGCGTCGCTTGCTCGACTGCAGCTGCACGTCGCGCAGGTCGGGCAGGACGCCAGGCGCGCGAGCAAGCGCGCGACGCCGCTGTGCGAGTAGGTCGCGCCGCGAGTGATGAGCCCGCCGCGCCTGCGGCTGGAGCTGCAGCGACGCCGCCGGGCTCGGGAGTGCGGTGGCCGCCGCCGTGGCTCGCGAGGCTCGTCAGCCAGACGTCCTCGGGCAGCACCAGCGAGAGCTGGCGCAGCACGCGATCCCAGGCGACGCGGCTCGAGCAGCGCGGTCGAGAGCGCAGCGACGCGCGTCGCTCTTCTCGGCCGCGAGCTGCCGCCTCGTCGCCGCCGCGTCTTCGACGCTCGGGGCGCGGCAGCGCAGCGAGCTCGCGCCTGCAGCGCGTCGAGCTGCGACTGCTGTCGCCGATCGCGCCGCTCGCGCTGAATCATGAGCGCCGCCAGGACGGCGACCACGAGCACGGCGAAGCCGCCGACGCGCACCGAAGACGACGCCCCGCTTGGCCGCGAAGCTCTTGGCCGGAACGTCGCGTGGGAGAAGGTTGACGGCGCGCATCAGTCGCTCGATCCCGAGCCCGATTGCGACGGCGAGCGAGCCGACCTGCTCGAGCTCGCCGAGCCCTTCGCGACGCTTGACGCGGGCGAGCGGATCGCCGACCCGGACGGGCACGCCGACCAGCTTCTGAGCTCCTCGGCGAAGCCGGGCAGGTGCGACGTGCCGCCCGTGACGACGATCTCGCCGATGCCCAGCGAGCCGGGCTGGTTCTGGTAGAACTGGAGCGAGGAGACGAGCTCCCGCGCGAAGGTCTGCAGCTGCCGCCGGCGGCCTCGCGCGCCGTCGCGACCTGCTCGTCGCTGAAACCCTCCGGCAGCTCCTCCGCGCCGGCGAACGACAGCGCCCGCTTGATCGGCTCGGCCTCGCTCGGAGCCATGTCGAGCGCGCGCGCGATCGCGACGTTCAGCGTCCAGCCGCCCCACTCGAGCACGCGCGTGAACTCGCAGAAGCGGCCGTCGGAGATGGCGAACGTGATGCGGTCGTGGCCGATCGGAGACGGCGACGAGCGCGCCGCGCTCGTCGGCGGCTCGAGCGTCGGACGAGCGGCTCCGCGAGCGCGCGCAGCAGCGCGAACGCCTCGAGATCGATGCCGACGACCTCGATTCCCGCCTTGCGGCAGGCATCGGTGTAGCGGTCGACGAGCTCGCGGTAGGCGACGACGAGCAGGACGCGCCGCGTACGGCTGGCCCTCCGCGTCGACGGACTCCGACGAGCACCTGGTAGTCGAGGACGGCCTCCTCGATCGGGATCGGCAGCACCTCCTGGGCGCGGAACCGGATCGCGTTGTCGAGCTGCTTCGGATCGTCGATCCCGCGACGTCGAACGTGCGGACGCCGATGCGGTTGTTCGCGATGCCGAGCCGAATGCCCTTGCGAGGCAAGCTTGTGGCGCTTGAAGAACTCCTTGCAGCGCGTCCGCCAGTGCGCTCGGGGTCGCGCAGCTCGCCGCCGACGACGATGCCCGGCTCGAGCGGGCCGCGAACGGCCTGCAGGAGCTCCGGCCGAGTCGCCGTTCGTGGACCCGCGCGGCCGCGAGCTGCGACGCGCCGATCTTCAGGCCGACGAGCTTCGCGCGCTCTTGCCGCCCGGCACGATCGCCTTCGGCCTGCGCGCGAACCGCAACTGCGGACGTCTCGCGCTTCTCCTCTCGGCGCGCGCTCGGCCTCGGCTCGGGGCTCGCGGCATCTCGACCGGCTCGGCCTTGGTGCGGCCGAACGAGAGCTTTCGCTTGGCCGGGGTCTCGCCACGTCGTCCTGTGCCCCGCGCTTGCGCCGAGGAGTGCGCGACTTGCGCTAGGCTGTTCCGTCTTCGGCGGCTTCTCGGCCTTCGACCCGCGGCCGAACGAGAGCTCGCGCTTGTAGAACGGCACGGCTTCTCGGCCGGCTCGGGCGCTCGCTCAGGCGTCGGCTCGGGTTCGGACTGGGGCTCCGGCTCGAGCTAGACGCTCGCGGGCTCGGGCTCGGGCGCGACAGGCGCGCTCAGCCCTGGCGGAGGAAGGTCGGGGAGGAGCGCTGCCAGCACGTCGTCCGCGACGAGCGGGTCTCCGGCGGCAGGAGCGGTCGGCCGTAGCCGCAGGCGACGGGGACCTCCGGCTCCGGGCTCGGGGTCGGGTGCGGGAGCCGGCACGGACGCCGGGACCGGCGCGGGCGGCGGCTGGAGCGCGGCGTCGGGCTGCGGAAGGGCATGGAGGACGGGCCGGGGCGGCGGCATCAGGTCGGTCGTCGCCTCCTCGGCGGGCGGCGCGGAGACCTCCTCGAGCGGCTGGGTCAGCCAGCCGTGGTCGAGCGACGGAGCCGGCTCGGCCGGCGCCGGAGGAGCAGGCGCGGGGCGGCGACCGGAGCGTCGCGACCGGTTCGTCTGCCGAGGCCACCGGCGCCTCCGGCTCGGGCTTGGGCTTTCGGCGCAGGGAGAACTCCTTCTTCCAGACCGAGGCAGCCCCCGGGGCAGCGGCTGCTCCGCCTCGGGCGCCTCCTCACGCGGCTTGCGCTTGAAGGAGAGCTCCTTCTTCCACATCGAGGTGGGCTGCTCGTCGCGATCGTGCGGCATCGGCTACGCCCCCGCCACGCGTAGGGCTTGTCCAGCGACGGCGGCTCGCAGATCGAGCGCGGGGACGCTCGAAGCCGCCGCGCTCGAGCAGGCCGAGGAGCTGGTCCGCGCGGCTGGAGCACTCGAGCGCGATGTCCAGCTCGATCACGCGGCGCAGGACGAGGTTCGCGAGCGACTGCTCCATCGTCATCATCCCGCGGCCGGTGCCCGTCTGCATGATCGAGTAGATCTGCTCGACCTTGCCCTGGCGGATCAGGTTCCGGACGCCGTCGTCCGGAAGCAGGATCTCGAGCGCTGCGACGCGGCCCTCGGCCGTCGGCGGTCTTCAGCAGCGCCTGGGTGATCACGCCCTGCAGCGAGCCGGCGAGCATCATCCGCACCTGCTCCTGCTGCTCGGCCGGGAAGACGTCGATGATGCGGTCGATCGTGCCGGGGGCGCTCGCGGTGTGCAGCGTCCCGAGCACGAGGTGCCCGGTCTCGGCCGCAGTGAGCGCGGTGCCGATCGTCTCGAGGTCGCGCATCTCGCCGACGAGGATCACGTCCGGGTCCTGGCGGAGTGCCGCGCGCAGCGCCTCGGCGAAGCTGGTCGCGTCGACGCCGATCTCGCGCTGGTTGACGATGCAGCGCTTGTGGCGATGCACGAACTCGATCGGATCCTCGATCGTGAGGATGTGATCGGTGCGGTTGCGGTTGACCTCGTCGATCATCGCGGCGAGCGTGGTCGACTTGCCCGAGCCGGTCGGCCCGGTGACGAGCACGAGGCCGCGCGGGAGCATCGCGAGCTCGGCGAGCGAGGCCGGCAGGCCCAGCTCCTCGAGCGTCTTCAGCTCCTCGGGGATGACGCGGAACGCTGCGCCGAGCGACTCGCGCTGGAAGTAGATGTTGACGCGGAAGCGCGCGAGGCCCGGCACGGAGTGCGAGGTGTCGATCTGGCGATCGATCTCCAGCCGCTTCTGCTGCTCGGTCGAGAGCACGCGGTAGAGCAGCTGCTGCGTGTCCGCCGGCGTCAGAGCCGGCACGCCCTCGAGCCGCTCCAGCTCGCCGCGCACGACGCACCGCCGGCGGCGTTCCCGCCGTCAGGTGCAGGTCGGAGGCGCCCAGCTCGACCATGGCCGCAAGCAGGTCGTCCATCGACCGGATGGCGTGCGCAGTCCCGTCCACGAGGCTGGCTATCGGCACTCGATGGGGGGAACTTGAGTGAGGGATCCGGTGGCCCTCGCGCGCGCGAGCGCGGTCGTCTGCTCCGGCCGATCGCGGGCTCATCCCCCGCCGTGGGGGATGCCCTGGGGGATGGGTTCACCCATTAGAGGGGTGTATCGGCGGCGCCCTCCCGTCGATGTCGGGTGGGCCACCTTGCACCGCACCTCTTCCCAAAGGAGTTCCATCACATGATTTCAGCGATTCAGAAGCGTCTGAACGCCAGGAGCGAGAAGGGCTTCACCCTGATCGAGCTCCTCGTCGTGATCATCATCATCGGCATCCTGCTGGCGATCGCCGTGCCGTCGTACCTCGGCTTCCGCACCCGGGCCAACAACTCGGCCGCTCAGGCCAACATCCGGGCCGCGATCCCGGCCGCGGAGACGTACTTCGCCGACAACGGCACGTACGTCGGCATGACCGCTCGCCGCCATGCAGGCCGTCGACGCCGGTATCTCCGCCACGCTGACGGTCGGCGGACGCTCACCGCAACGTCCTACTGCCTCCAGAGCGTCGTTGGCGGTCAGACCTGGTCGGTCGTGCGTCCGACGCCGGGCACCTTCACGAACGCTGCCTGCGCGTAGGTCGAAGCAAGCTGCTCGAAGCGAGAGGGCGCGGGAGACCGCGCCCTCTCTCGTTCTCCTACAGAACCGCCCTCCCCTGCCGATAAGGAAAGAGATGCCTCAGCTCAGTCCCCAGCTCCGGATCTTCGCTCTCGTCGGCGCGCTCGCCGCAGTCGGCGCCGCGCTCGCCATGTTCACGCTCGGGCGTGGCTCGGCGGAGCCGATCGCCGCCGCCACCGGCCGCGCAGGCCGCACCGACGAAGCCGGCCGCGCCGAAGACGGCAGCCGCGGTCCGAAGGCAGCAGCGGCCAAGCCCGTGGCGCCGCCCGCGAAGGCCGCCGCGAAGCCGAAGCCACGTCCCGCCGCCGCCGCGCCGCCGAAGAACCCACCGCTCGCACCGAGCGGGTTCCCCGCCGCCGTCGACGCAGCCCTGCGCTCACACGAGGTCGTCGTCGTCTCGCTCTATTTCCCGGGCGCTCGCGTCGACGAGCTCGCCGATCGACGAGGCGCGCGCCGGCGCAGCACTCGGCGGCGCCGGCTTCGTCGCGCTGAACGTGCTCGAGGAGAAGACGGCCAAGCCGCTGCTCGCCAAGCTGGGCACCCTCGAGGATCCGTCCTCCTCGTCGTCAAGCGGCCCGGCGTGCTCGCACTGCGGATCAGCGGGTTCGTCGACCGCGACACCGTCGCCCAGGCCGCCGCCAACGCCTCCTCGTGAGCGCAGGCGCGACCGCCAACGAGCTCTTCGTCCGGCACGCGCGCAAGGACGGCCGCTCCGTCGCGGTCCTGCGCGCGGTCGACTACGCCGACTCGTGCGTCGTCGAGGCCGAGGTCTTCCCGATGCGCACGGGAGCCGGCCCGGAGCCCGATCCGGTCCACCCCGGCCCCTACACCTTCGCGGACGCGCGCGGCGCCACCAGTTCGTCACGGAAGCGGTCGAGGCCCTGATGGTCCTCGGCTGCGACGTCCAGGCCCAGTAGCGCGCCCCTGACCGGCCGGCTCCCGGCGGGCGAAGCCCGGCTCCGCCGGCCTCGCGTTCCTGAGAGCGCCCGGCTCTCCGGGTCTGGCCATCCGGCCTATCCCCTCCGGCAGCGGGCACTCGCAGCCGCGCGTCAGGAGCGCGCTACGGCCGGGACGACACATCGACGCTCGGCGGTGGTCAGACGAGGACGCGCGCGAGCTCTTCGATCGACGTCAGGCCGGCCGCGACCTTCGACGAGCCCGTCGTCCCAGAGCGTCGCATGCCCGCCGGCGATCGCGGCCCGCTCGATCTCGTCTCGGCTCGCGCGGGCGACGGCGAGCTGCGCGATCGACTCGGTCATCGTCAGCAGCTGGTAGATCGCCGACGCGGCCCTTGTAGCCGGTCTGGCTGCAGCGCGGGCAGCCGCGCTTGCGGTAGAAGGCCATGCCGTCCGAGGCCATCGCCACGTCGGGCGAAACGCGCGACGCGAGCAGCTCCTCCACCGACGGCTGGTACATCTCGCAGCAGTGCGCGCAGAGCTTGCGCGCGAGCCGCTGCGCGAGCACGCCCGTGACGGCGGCGCCCGTGAGGAACGGCTCGACGCCCATCTCGTTCAGGCGTGTGATCGCGCTCGGAGCATCGTTCGTGTGCAGGGTCGAGAGCACGAAGTGACCGGTGAGGGCGGCCTCGATCGAGATCTTGGCGGTCTCGCCGTCGCGGATCTCGCCGACCATCACCACGTCCGGGTCGGAGCGCAGGATCGAGCGCAGCGCGGTCGCGAACGTCAGGCCGGCGCGCTGGTTGATCTGCACCTGGTTGACGCCGGCGAGCCGGTACTCGACCGGGATCCTCGACCGTGATGATGTTGATCTCGGGCCGGTTGATCTGCGTCAGGCCCGCGTACAGGTCGTCGACTTGCCCGAGCCGGTCGGCCCGGTGACGAGGAGCGCGCCGGTCGGCTTGGAGATGATGTCCGCCGAGCTGGTCGCGCATCGCGTCGGAGAGGCCGAGCTCCTCGAGCGTCGGTGCGCGCCGGGACTTGTCGAGGAGGCGCATCACGACCTTCTCGCCCTCGACCGTGGGCAGCGTCGCGACGCGGATGTCGAGCATGCGGCCGGCCGCCGCGGCGTTCAGCGAGATGCGGCCGTCCTGCGGCTTGCGCCGCTCGGCGATGTCGAGCTTCGCGAGCACCTTCAGGCGCGTCGTCACGCCCGGCGTCATCCGCTTCGGGATCCGCTGCACCTCCTGGAGCACGCCGTCGACGCGGAAGCGCACGACGAGCGCGTCCTCCTGCGGCTCGAAGTGGACGTCCGAGGCGCCGTCCTCGGCCGCCTGGAAGATGACGGAGTTGACGAGGCGGACGAGCGGCGCGTCGGAGATGCCGTCGTCGGCCTCGAGGTCGTCGGTCTCGTCCTCCTGTTCGTCGAGCTCGTCTTCGGCCTCCTCGAGCACGGCACGGGCGCCGAACGCCTCGGAGGCGCGAGCCATCCGCTTGAGCTCGACGAGGATGTCGTCGCGCGAGGCCACGCCGAGGTCGAGGGAGTGGCGCGTGGCGAGCCGCAGCTCGTCGATGCCGTGGATGTTGCCGGGGTCGGCGATCGCGACCCGCAGTGTGCCGCCGTCGAGCGCGTACGGGATCGCGACGACGCGCTCGAGCACGTGCAGCGGAATGAGCGCCGCGGCCTCCTTGTCGACCCCGGCGAGGGCGAGATCGACGAGCGGCACCTGGTGGCGCACGCGCGAGCGTGCGCGCGATGCCCTCGGGCGGCGCGACGCCCTCGTCGACGATCGCCTGCGCGAGCGAGCCGCTCCTGCGCGGCCGCGGACGAGTGCGAGCTTGTCGGGCGCGACGAGGCCGGTGGCGGAGAGGAGGTCGACGACGAGCTCGGCCGTCTCGTTGACGGCGAACGGCGTGCCGAGGCGGGCGCCGCCCGTGAGGCGGTCGTCTCCTCGCCGGTCGAGCCGACGGTGCGCAGGCTGGGCGGACGCTCGTTGTCCATATCCCTCGTTCGAGTTATCGGCAGGCAGACCCGTTCCCTTGATCGCTGGAGCCAAGGGGGCTCAAGGGTTCGAGGCGAGCTGCGCGGGCTCCTCGTTTCTTCCCTCGAACGAGGGACGGCGGCGGCGACCTTACGGGCCGCGGCTCAGAGCAGCGTCAGATACGCGTCGAGCAGGCGGTCGCCGAAGAAGAGCGCGACGATGGCGCCGAAGGCGAGGAACGGCGCGAACGGAATGGCCATCTTCCGCGCCGCGCTGCCGTGCCGGGCCAGCAGCAGATCGACGGCACGAGCGCGGCGAGCATCCCGAGCATCAGCGCCGACCGGGACGGTCCGGCCGAGCATCGCGCCGAGCAGCAGCGCGAGCTTCACATCCCCCATGCCCATGCCCTCCGGATACGCCAGCGCGGCGAGAAAGAGGAAGAACGCGGCGCCGAAGGCACCGAGCAGCCATTCCACGCTCGGCTCGAGCGCCGTCTGCGCGACGAGCACGATCGCGGCCGCCGGCAGGACGATCACGTTGGGGACGATCCGGTGCGAGAGGTCGATCGCCGAGATGGCGACGAGCACGGCGCAGAAGAAGGCCGCCACGAACGCCTCGCCGCTCGAGCCGAAGGCGAAGAAGCAGGCCGCGATCAGCAGCGCCGTCAGGAGCTCGACGGCCGGGTAGACGCAGCCGATCCGCGTGCCGCAGCCGCGGCAGCGGCCCCGGAGCGCGAGGTAGGAGACGACCGGCAGGTTGTCGTACCACGCCACCTCGCTGGCCGCAGCTCATGCACGCCGAGCCCGGCGAGACGATCGAGCGCTTGAGCGGGACGCGGGCCGCGACGACGTTCAGGAAGCTCCCGATCGCGAGCCCGGGCGCGAACGCGACCGCCGCGAGCGCGACGCTCATCGGACCACGCAGTTCGAGTCGATTCCGGACATCAGCGCTTCCATCGGCACGGCGCTTCGCGAAGTTGAGTCCGAGCGGCCCGGCTCTCAGCCGCCATAGATCGGCGTGCCCGGCCCGATGCTGACGTTGGGCTCCACGGGCGCGCCGATCGGCAGGTTCGTGATCCCCGGCAGCGGCTTGAAGGCCGTGTTCGTGCCGAACGTGAACGTGCCGCAGATGACGGGGCCCTGGATCTCGACGTTGGTGCCGTTCAGCACGGCGGTGGCGTCGGATTGCAGAAGAGACCGCCCTGCCACTTCGAGTTCGAACCCGTGAGGTTCACCGACGTTGCGACCATGATCAGCATCTCGGTGTTCGGGTTCCAGGTGGTGAAGTCACATGTCGTGTTGGCGCACATCTTCGAGTTCGACCCGCTCATCGTGAACGCCCCGTTGGCATAGATCGTGGCCATGCCCTGGTACGTCGCGTTGGAGTCGTCCATCGTGACGTTGCCGTCGACCATGATCGCGCCCTTGATCGTGAGGACGGAGGAGCCGTCCCAGGAAAGCTCCGCGACGACGGTGCCGCCGGCCGTGCCGTCGGCGGTCTTGCGACACGTGTAGGCCGAGCCCGTGAGGTTGATCGTGCCCGCGTCCCCGTCGAGCAGGGTGTCCGGGTTGATGACCGGCGGCGAGCCGCTGCGGACGTCGCAGTCGCCGTCCTGGCCGGCAACGGTCGAGGTCGAGTTGATCGTGTCGTTGGCGGCGAACCAGCTCGCATAGTCCACCGTCGGCGCCTCGATCTCCTCGAACGCACTCGTCGTCGTCACGTACCAGTTGAACGGCGGCTGGGCACACGTCTGTCCGGCCCCGCCGATCGAGGTCGCGCAGCCCCCGGCGACGGCGGCGCTCGTGATGTAGTCGGTCGACTTCCCGACGGTCGCGTGCGTGCCGGTGAAGACGAGCTTGCCGCCGACGCGCAGATCGATGGGCTGGGGCGCGGGCGTTTGGCCCTCACCGCGCTCGTCGATCTCGACGTTCGTCCCGGTGAGACAGAGGTCCCCACGGACGTACAGCGGGATATCGATGATCACATTCGTGCCCGACACGTTGACGTCGCACCCGGCACCGGGCTCGCGCGTCGAATAGAGGTAGTTCCAGACCGCTGCGTTCGGCGGGCCGACGACGGAGACGAGCGGCACCCGGGCGGTCAGTGTCTTCTGGACGGGGGCCCCGCCGGTCGGGTTGAAGACCTCACCGACGGAGGTGATCAGCCAGGTCGAGGTCAGCGCGTTCAACGCGCCGGACCACGTGGCCGTCCCACTCTCATAGGTCGAGACGACCGGGGTGCAGGTCGTCCCCGCCGCGTCGCAGCTGAGCAGCGTCGGCTCGGCCGGGTTGTTGGCGTCGTTGTTCAGCACTGCGAACGCGTTTGCAAGACCGGCTTCCGCGAGCGCTTCCGCACTCATGCCCGCCTTGCCGAGGTTGGCGGTGCGCCCACTCGAGCTCGTGTACTCGACGATCGAGACGACCATCATCCCCGTCACGACCATCACGCCGAGGGCGAGCGGCAGGGCCAGGCCGCTCTCGCCGCGCAGCCGCCTCAACAGCGCGCTCATGCGGTGCGCGTGCTGTTCCGCAGCACGATCTCGTCTTCGAGCGTGTAGACACGCGAGGGCTTCGACGGCGTCAGGTTGACCGCGAGCGTGACGCCGAGCTTCCTCAGGCTGCCGGAGGTCGAGAGATAGTTGAAGGCGTTCGCCGTCGTCAGGTGGTCGGCGACCCTGAGGCCCGTTCCGCTGCAGGTTGCGCCCACGTAGCGCCACAGCCCGTAGCGACCGGTGCCGTTCGCGACCGTGCACCACGTGACGCTGGTTCCGCCCGCGGTCGGACAGGTGGCCGTGTTGAGCGTGACCGAGGACGACACCCCGGCCGGGGTCGCGTCGCTCGAGCAGTGGATCTCACGCCGAAGCCTGTCCAGTCCCAATCCGTGCCTCCGTCTGTGCCTGAAAACGCTTGTTCATCTCGACCTCCGCATTGGTCCCTGACACCAGCAGTGCTGTGAGCGCTCCCATCACGGTCATGAGGATCGCCATGCTCGTGACCAGCTCCGTGAGCGTGTAGCCACGCTCGTCCCGCAGGAGCTGGAGCCGCCGCAACAGCCGGCTCACCTCGAGCTCGCCTCGACCTCAGCGAGGGCGCGGCGCGCGACTCGCCGGCTTTCCGCTCCGATTCCCCAGAGCTCCTGGACCCGCGCGTCGACGGCGAGCAGCGTTCGCAGGGCGGCCTCGCCTCCCGACCAGCCGAAGCCGGCGCCGGTGACGATCCAGCTGTGCTGGTAGAGCCAGTGGTTCACGTTCTTCCGCGTCTTGCGGGGGTGCGCCTCGACCCACGCGGCGAGCTGCCGGGCGCGGACGGGGAGCGCGATCTCGTCGAGCGGCTCGGCTGGCGCTCCTGCGACTGTGAATGCCGGGCTGCGCTTCGCCGCGGACTTGGCGGCAGGCTTCGCCTGCACCGGCTGCTTCGCCTTGGCCGGCGTGGGCTTCGCCGTCTTCGGAGCAGACTTGGCGGCGATCGTGCGCGCGGGCTTCGAGGCCGGCTTCGAGGCGACCTTCTGCTTCGCCGCGGGCTTCGATCCCACGAGACGGGCCGGCTTGCCCGGGTAGGGCGCAGCGTTCTCGGGCGTGCCCTCCTGCACGTAGGCACCGTTCCGTTCGAGAGCGCAGGACGACGATCGGATTGCCGTCGGCGACCACCCGGGCGCCGGGCGCCGGGGTCTGGGCGACCACGATGTTCGCGGCGTAGCCCGGGACACCGCCCTCGACGCGCCAGGCGAACCCGTCCTGCTCGAGCGAGCCCTTCGCGAACACGTACGCCTGCCGGCGCACGTCGGGGACGACGAGCTCCTGCGGCGCAGCAGGCGCGACGACCGCGGGCGGAGTCGCAGGGGCCGTCGAGTTCGCGGCGAGCGTGAGCGTCGCTGTGCCCAGTCCGAGCACAACCACGATCAGCGCAACGCGCGGCACTCGACCGATGACCTCCGCAGTCATACGGTGTCCTTCGGCAGACCCATGCGTGAACTCAACCCCTCGGAAGCGTGAACTCGATCACGTCGTCTCCGGGCTCCGAAGCCGGGGCGACGGGCGGTACGAGCGCGAAGATCGGCCCCGCGTGGGCGGGCGTCACGGTCGGCGCGTCCTGCCACGAGAAGGCGAGCCCCGCGAACTCCTGGAACCAGGGCATCTCCTGCGGATAGCGCGACGGCCGGAGGCCGAGATGGAGATGGGGGCCGGTGGAGTTGCCCGTCGAGCCCACGAGCCCGAGCCACTGGCCGCGGTGACAAAGGCTCCCGGCGCGACGGTGCCCTCGCGGTGGGAGAGATGGCAGTAGATCCAGACGAGTCCCTCACGTGTCTGCAGGGTCAACCCGGTGCCGCAGCGTCCGTCGTCGACGGTCTCCAGCACGATCGCGTCCGCCAGCGCATACACGGGCGCGCCCATCGGAGCGGCGATGTCCGCCGCGGGGTAGTCGTGGTGGTCGTGCCCGACGGAAACCGCAGCTGGACCGCCGCCGACCGGAAACACGTAGCCGTCGGCACGGGTGGGCGCGGCGAGCAGACCGGCCGCTGCCGGCGCGAAGGACGCCGCATGGGCTCCGCTCCGCGCCGCCTCCAGAGCCGCCTCGGCGGCGGCGAGCTCGGCACGGAGCCGCTCGACCTCGGCGGCCGCGTCTGCACGATCGCCGTCGAGTGCGAAGAGATCCCTCTGCGCGACGAGCCGGTCCGAGAGCAACAGCGTGGAGTCATCCGCCACGGTCACGGCCTCCTCGACGACGGCCGACAGCTCCTGCTCGCGCGCCTCGGCCGCGCGCAGCGCGTCACTGATGGAGGAGACCGCCGTCTGCGCCTCGTCGAGCGCCAAGCCCAGCCGGTCGAGCGTGAAGACGACTGCGCCGTCACCGGCCCCGCCGCCGAAGAGGGCGGCGAGCTCGAGCACGTCGTCGACGTACCACTGCGCATGGTTGTAGGCGAAGATCGAGCGCTGGAGGTCGGTGTGCGCCCCGGCGGCGGCGAGGTAGCGCGCCGCGGAGAAGACGCCGTCCTCGGGGTCCCAGGGGTCGGCGATCCCGTCACCGGACCCGTCGGTGCCCCAGCGCAGCCAGGTGTCCGGCATGAACTGCATCCAGCCGACCGCGCCCGCGGAGCTCGGGCCCATGTTGCGCCCGAAGTTCGTCTCGATCTTGTTGATCGCGGCGAGCACCTGCCACGGGACGCCGTAGGCGCCGCCCGCCCGCAGCCAGAGCTCGCGCAGCTGCTCCTCGGAGAGCACGCGGACGGGCGAGAAGGGCGCGTTGAAGACGTTGGGAGGGAGCAGGATCCCGCCGGGCTCGTTGGGGACGTCGCTGCTCGGCAGCACCGGCAGTGGAGCGACCGGGGCCGCCGGGACGAGGTCGAAGGTCTCTGCCGACGCCGTGCCCGCGAGGAGCGTGAGGGCGACCGCGACCAGCGCGGCAACCGGGACGAGCGTGCGTCTCATGCGCCTGTCGGCCCGACGACGCGGAGCGTCGGAGTCGCAGCCTCGGCGGCGGCGGCGGCCTCTGCCCTGGCCGCGGCCTCGGCCTGCGCGACCTGGTGGTTCTGGCGCTTGATCGCATGGTCGAGCGAGACGACGAAGTCGTGCGCGTTGGAGGAGGCGTTGGCCGCGACCTCACGCTCGACACGGCCGCCGAGCACGTGCTCGATCAGCGCCTGCTCGAAGGTCTGCATCTCGAAGAACGCGCCTTCGGCGATCGCGTCCGGGATCTCCTCGGAGCGCTGCTCGCGGATCAGCTCGGCGATGCGCGCGTTCGTGAGCATCACCTCGACCGCGGCGATGCGCCCGCCGCCGAGCCGGGGCAGGAGCCGCTGGCTGATCACGCCGCGCAGCACGCCGGCGAGCACGGAGCGGATCTGCTGCTGCTTGCCCGGCGGGAAGAACTCGATCATCCGGCCGACCGTCTCGGCCGCGTCGACGGTGTGCAGCGTGGAGAAGACGAGATGGCCGGACTCGGCCGCCTGCAACGCGGTCTGCGCCGTCTCGGCGTCGCGCAGCTCGCCGATCAGAATCGTGTCCGGATCCTGCCGCAGCACGCGCCGCAGCGCCTGCGCGAAGTTCTCCGTGTCGAGCCCGATCTCGCGCTGGTTGACGATGCAGTTGCGGTCGGGATGCAGGATCTCGATCGGGTCTTCGATCGTGACGATGTGCTGGTGCCGCGTCCGGTTGATGTGGTCGAGCATCGCGGCGAGCGTCGTCGTCTTGCCCGAGCCGGTCGCACCCGTCACCAGCACGAGGCCGCGGTGCTCGCTCGCGAGCCGCGTGACGCCGGGCGGGAGGTTCAGCTGCTCGAAGCTCGGCACGTCGCGCGGGATCACGCGGAACGCGAACGAGATCGCGCCGCGCTGGCGAAAGGCGTTGACCCGGAAGCGCGGGAGTCCGTCGGCCGTATAGGCGATGTCGAGGTCGCCGCTCTCGTGGAACGTGCGGAGTCGATCTGGAGTCAGGTGTGTCACCGTCTCGAGCGCAACCAGCAGATCGGGCGCACCGAGCGGCGGGCACTCCGAGAGCGGCGCGATCGCGCCGTCGCGACGCAGCATCGGCGGCTGGTCCAGCTTCAGGTGGATGTCGCTCGCGCCGAGTTCGACGGCGCGCCGGAGGAGGGTATTCAGGTCCATGGACGGTCGCCGCGTTCAATCGGCATCGACCCTCGTCGCCTTTAGGACGGCGGGATGCCGTCCGGCCCGCTCGATACACCTCCGCTCGTGAAACGCGCTCCGAAGTCACGGTTCCGCACCTGCACGGTCCGGCAGCTCGCGGGCGGGCGGCGCGCCGCGATCAGAGCGACGGGTTTCCCGAAGCGCTCGAAGCGCTTCCGCTAGGTCCCGCACCCGTATCCGGGTGGCGTCGGACACCGTTGCAGCATCGGTTCTATGAAACGGACAATCTGGCGTGCCTGCGGCATCGCGCTCCTCGGAAGCCTCGGCTTCGGATCCGCCTACACATTGGCGGGCTCGGCGACGGCGGCGATCCCGACGACGACGATCACCCTGCCAACCGTGTCCGTGCCAACTGTGTCGGTGCCGACCCTGCCGGTCACGACGACGGTCACGCTGCCGACCCTCCCGACGACGGTCACGGTGCCGCCGCCGCCGCCCAGTGACGTTGCCTCCCCCACCGCCCGTCACCGTGCCCAGTCTGCCGGTGCCCAGTCTGCCGGTGTCCACCCCCCCGTCGCTTCCGAGCGTGCCGCTTCCAAGCGCGGCGGCGCCGGCCACGCCGGCGCCCAGCCTGCCCGGGCAGGGGTCGGCGAGTGCGCGCCCGCCCGCCGGTAGCGCCGGTCCGGCGGCGCCCGCGTCGACGACACCGGCGGCGCCCGGGGCATCAGCCGATGGCACTGGCGGCTACACCGCCCCGACTTCGGCCGCGCCATCCTCCACCGCCGAACGAGCTTCCAGTTTCGCGGGGACCGCTCGCCTCAGCGTCTCGCGCAACCGCTTCACGAACCGCGGCAAGAAGCGTGGCGTGACCGTTCTCCGCTTCCGCCTCCCGCGCGCCGCCAAGCTGGTCCTCGTCGTCCGCGGGCCGGGCCCCAGCTGCGCGATCGCCGGCCGGATCGCCTTCCGTGGGCGTGAGGGTGTGAACCGGTTCCGCTTCAACGGCAGGATCGCCGGACGGCCGCTCGAGCCGGGCACCTACCAGCTCACCCTGCGGCCACGGGGCCGCAAGACGAAGCTCGGCCGCGCGGTCGTGACGATCGTCGCGCCCGGATCGACAGCCGCCACCCGCACCCTGCCGCAGTGCACCACACCACTGCCTGCAACCTTCGCCTCCGGCGCAGACACGTTCGAAGGCCGTGCCGCGGGCGACCCCGGCTCGACCGATCCGCAGGCGGCTCCCACCGCGCAGATCACCGGAGATGGATTCAGCGACCGGGAGCAGCCGCCCCTCGCGGTGCTGCCGGGCCTGCAGTTCATCGACGAGCCGCATGAGCTGCCGATCGTCCTCGGGCTCGCCGTGCTCGCGCTCCTCCTGGTCTCCCTCGTCGGAATCCTCGTCGAGGTCGTCCGCCACCTGCGTTCTTCGCACGCCTGACGGTCGCTACACTGCGGCTCGCGCAGGGGTGCCCGAGCGGCCAAAGGGAGCGGGCTGTAAACCCGCCGGCTCAGCCTACAGAGGTTCGAATCCTCTCCCCTGCATCAGTCGTCTGGCCGCGCTCGAACCCTGGCGGCCGGACGGCTAGACTCTCCACGTCTCGCCC
>CAWJFZ010000007.1:0-287446 GCA_963842285.1 uncultured Gaiellaceae bacterium | reverse complement strand
TACGCATCGTGATGCTTGGCCGCCTCGTCGAGAAACCGGCGTAGGTCGTCCAGGTCCCGCAGACTCCGGTCGTGCGCGAGCTGCGCGACGTGACGGTCGCCGCAAGCGCGCGCTCCTGGGCGGCAGCATCCGCCTCCAACGTCGCCTTGTGACGCGCGTCCTCCGCTGACAGCTGCTCCGTCAACCGCTTCCCAGCGTCGGCCAGCTGCGCCTTCTGCCTGCGGTTCGTCGTATAGGCGGTGATCAGCGCGACCAGAAGCGCTCCGACGAAGGTCAGGATCGCCCCGGCATTGTCGCTGCCGTGAGCCGCCGCGGCGTCCCACCGCCAACCAGCACAACAATCCCGACCGCCACGCCGTCCCCGGCGTCGAGACCGCCCGTTCCTCCTCCGTCTGCCGGCCGCACGCCGCGACGCTAAACCCACGGGCGGACGGCAGCGATCACGATTCTCGGTTTCGTCGAATTTGGGCACTTTGGCCGGCGAGGGCGCGTTCCTCCGCTTGCCTCGAAGCAGCAGCGCTAGACGCCGGACCGACCGAGTCGCGCGCCAGCGCGCGATGCGGCAGCGAGGATCGGCTCGACCGACCGCCGCGGACGATTCGATCTCGGACTGGCCGATTGTCTCGCGACGTCAACGTAGAGTCTCATGATCCGTACCAATATGGCTTGTTTCGGTAAATCTCACCAGTAGCGCCCTCGCTGGGCAGACCCTGGCGCTCCGCTAGGTGGGTCTGACAAGATCATATTTATCACGTCCGCACGCCCTGACCCCGCCCAAGCGAGGCCCGGAGAGCACCTCACGGAAGCGACCGTCGAGCCCGCACCAGGCGCCTCGAGTGAGTTTTTGAAGTGGTTGCCGCAACTCGCCTTGGTCGCCGCGTTCTTGTTCTATCTCGGATGGCTTCGGGTCAAGTCGACCTTTGGTTATTTCGGCGTCGACGTAAACGTACTGAGTGTTTCTGCTGCAGACTTTCGCCTGGCCGGGATAGGCTTCGGTCTGTTTCGCCCGCTTATATGGTTTGGCTTAGCATTTCTGGTCGCAGACCTCGGCCATCGAACGCTGCGCAGGTTGGCGGTTTCGCGACCGAGATGGAAGGGCATCGCGTCGCGAGTGCCACCGATGGCACTTTTCGCCGGAATCGCCGCTCTAGGTCTTGGTGCCCTCCTGTCGACCGGGGACTGCAATTCACGTCTTGCTGTTTGAGATCCCGCTTCTTTTCATGGTGGGATTCGCCTTGGTTTACTACGCTGATCGAACCTGGATCGTTCTGCGATCACCGGCAGCGGGAACTACTCCTACAAGCGACACTCGGACATGGGTATTGCGTGGGCTCTTGCTACTGACCATGATCTGGGCCATTTCGCTGTACCAGGTGCAGGCCGGTCGCACTCGAGCTTTCACGCTTGGAAGGTCGCTTCGCCTTGCGCCAGAGTTCGTCATTTACTCGGAGAATCGCCTCGCGCTCGCCGGTCCCGGCGTGACTGAATCTGACATCCGATCGACAAAGGATCTGCGATATCGCTTTCGGTATAGCGGTTTGAGGCTCGTATATACGCGACGGGTGAGCGATACCTCGTACTTGCGAGCGGTTGTGCCCAGGTCGCCCGCATATCTGCTGAGACAAGATGACGGTATGCGCTTTGAATTCCTAACGCCTCGCTAGGATGAGACACCCGAAGAGGCCGCGAGAAGCGCTAGCGCTTCGTGTGAATTTAGGCGCGAATCGGCACAGCAGACGCGCTATCCGTTCGCCTGATTGCAGCAGCGTTCCGGGCCATCCGAGTCGTGCTCAGTTCGTCGACAAACGTCACTTTGCCGGCAGCGTCGTCGCTGCTGCATTTGAGGCACAAGACGATAGTCGTCCCAGGCATCCGCGTGCGCGGTGGTGCCTTCGGGATCGGGCGGTCCATGCGGGTTCACGCCAGCGATGCGGCGGTGGCGACGTAAAGCCACCCGGTACAGGTGTTGACGCCTCACGGAGTTGGTACGCACTACGCGCAGCCGGCCTGAGCTGACACCGGCCCAGTTTTCCCCGGACGTTGTCCGAATCGCTCCGGCGTGTTCGTGGGCGGCTACTGGCATTTCAGCGCGCTACGCCCAAGACCACCCGGCGGCGGAGGGACCAGCGTCCAGTAGGCGATCGACTTCCCGAGGCGGGCGTCCTGCCCCCAGACTCGGCGAAGGCTAGGCGTCTTGCCGGTCCTTCGCAGAGGCGGAGCGTCTGCGGCCGGGGTTGGCCCGCGGCGGCCCGGGCGGGTCGACCTCGGCGAGGCGGCGGACCTCGCGAGCGATGGCGAGAAGGTCGTGGGCGGTGTGGACGGCCTGCTCGGCGGAGTCCAGGTCGTCGAGCACGGCGCGGATCAAGGCAGCCTCGCGGACGTACTGCGAGACACTGATCCCCTGCGAGTCGGCCGCGCGAGCGATTGCCGTGTAGGCCCGGTCACCGAAGCGGATCGTCGTCGCGTGCAGAGCCACGGGTGAGAACTCTACCGGCGGCACGGGCGGCGGGCCGTGGGCGACGCTTGGACGAGCGTCCGACCAGGGCGCGAGGCACTACGCGGTAACGCAAACGCCATCGCGATAGCGCCTACGTCATCGGATCGTCAGCCCGTGCCCGGCGCCGGGCCATCGCGCGGTCAAGCGGCTTGGGCCTGGACGGATGGGGGGCTGGTCAGAGCCTGATACGCGATAGTAGTATCGCTATCGCGATGGCATATTTGCCATCGCTCGAATTTGGACACGGCGGCTTCACACCAGAGAGCGGCGTGTCTCGGTTTTCGCTGACTGATCGGCCGGGAGCACGGAGGAGCCACGGGTGAAGCAGCACTGGAATACATCGGCCTGGGCCACAGCGCAGTCGTCGCAATTGGTGGCGTGGCGGCGACGGCCGTGAGGAGTTAGCCGCCGCGTCTGCGCCTCGTTCATCAAAGCCTTGAACGTCCGGCTTCCGACCGCTCCCAGCACGGTCAGCAGACGAGTATGCGGCGACCGTTTGGACCGCAGAGGCCCTGCTCGGCACTAAGCAGTGACGACGCGCCGATCGTTCAGCCGCGATCGACCAGGCTGCCGCAGCCACACGCGTGAGCGATGGGACGCGGCGACGACACGACTTCCACCCAGTTCTGCCCCGACCGTCCACCCCAACCAAGAGACCGCTGAATGCAAACCGCCCGCATCATCACCCAACCGCACGAACCCGTCGAGAAGTCCGTGCGTGCGCACGTCGTCAGGACTCGCGACCTGGTCATCGCGGCGATCCTCGTCGCGGTGCTCGCGATCAGCGCGGGTATCGGCAGCGGCATCGTCGCAGCTCAGGCGTTCGACACGCCCGGACCGCAGGGCCCGCAGGGTGCGCAGGGTGCGCAGGGTGCCGTCGGCGAAACGGGCGAGCGCGGTCCACGTGGCTATCGCGGCAAGCGCGGGCGTGCGGGCAAGCGCGGTGCCAACGGTGCCAACGGTGCCAACGGCGCCACGATCGTGCGCGAAGCGTGCTCCAACGACATCCACGTCCCTCTGCCGTACTGCTAAGGAGAGGTTCCCTCAGTGCGCTCATCACCGCTTGCGGCGCTCGTCGCGGCATCCACGCTTACGTTCGCGGCGGTGCCCGCGGCGCAGGCCGCCGACCCGGTGGCGTGGGACACCAACAGCGGCACCTGCAGCGGCCCCTACTCCGGCTCGGCCGCATCGCACACGCAGCAGGTCGCGCGCGACTCCGGCGCGGTGCGGATCACCACGGGCAGCGGAGCCAACAGCAAGATCTACTGGCACACCTCCGTCAGCGTCGGTAGCTGTACGTACGTGAGCCTGACCTGCTACCCGGACCCGGTCATCTGGCAGGCGAGCTTCTTTGACACGCCGAGCATCCCGACGAGCTTCAGCGGCCAGGCCGCGGGCAGCAAGCTGCCGGTGAAGTTCCCCCGCAACGGGCAGTACGCAGCCGACGGTCACCGTCGACCAGGGCGCGATCACGTTCGCCTACACAACCCTCGCGTCCTCCACCCGCGTCGATCTCGGCACGCGGCAGCCCGGAACGGACACGCTTTTCGTGCAGCAACTCGAGGGGCCCAAAACGAAATGGACGGTGAGGATCTCCGCGCTTCCGGTCGTGCTTTCCGCAGTCAAGACGGACGCCGCGTACGCCACTACCGGAGACATCGTCAAGCTCACCTACACCGTGTCCGGCGACACGCGTGTCGGCGCCGTCGTCACCAACGCCGCCGGCACGCCTGTGCGCTCGCTCGCGTCCGGGCTGGGCGCAGCAATGGGCGAGCGCAGCCTGACCTGGGACGCGCGAGGCAACGGCGGCACGGCGCTCGCCGACGGTGTCTACACCCTCGCCGTCACCAGCACCGACGACCAGGGCGCGGTCAGCTCCGGCTCCGCGCAGATCACCGTCGACAACGTCGCCCCGGACGCAGCCCTCACAAGCCCCGCGGTGATCAAACCCGAGCAGGCCGCCGTGGTCACTGTCACCGACGGCGCCTCGGGGATCGATCAGGTTCGCTACGCCGAGGACCCGGACGGCGCTCCCGACCCGGACCCGTTCGACTATCACAGCGACCCGCCGCCACCCGGCCCAGCCACGTTCACCGTCAAGGCGCCGTACGGCGGCTGGAAGCTCGGACGTCACGTGCTCCGCATCTACTCGCGCGACAAGGCCGGCAACAGCACCCACGGCAGACCTCGTGTTCACCGCCAGCGTGAACGCTGGCAAGACCACGACTGGCGGGAGCGGCAAGACGACCGGCTCCTCAGGCGGCGGTTCGTCGTGGCGCACCTGCGGGAAAATCAGCGCCCGGCACGTCTTCAAGCTACGCACGCTGAACGGGCCGTCCTGCACCACCGCCAAGCGCGTCGCACGGCGCGCCAGCGGGCATCGAAAGGCGCGCGTCCTGGGTTACGCCTGCTCGCGCACAGCAAGCGCCTACACATGCAAAAAGCCGGACAAGAAGATCCGCTGGAATCGCAAGGCCTGATTCAGTTGCGGAGATCAGGCGGGCCCGGTAGCAAAGTCTCGAAATTGTGGAATTTCGAGACTCTGCGTCGCTGCTAACTTTGCGCGAAACGGAGCAGCGGCGTCGCGGACGAGCGGTACTCCAGTCCATGCAGACAGCGTTGATCACGCCCTTCCCACGCGAGTCACGCAAAGCGTCGAAAGGCTAAGCACGGGCGGGCACCGACGCCGTTACGGGCGGAGGCGGTGTCTGTCACCGCGGGCGAAGCCGTGAGGGCAGATCGAGTTCGACGTCGTTCATGGCTCGCTCAGTGGCATCGAGCCCATCGAGACCCAGCCACGTTTCCCGCCGCCCCGCCCCGTCGCGTCATCTGCCGACAACGAAAAGAGTGCCCCGGCGGCGCGCCAACGCCCCGGGGCCGGCACAGGAGGAGTGACTCCTATGCAGGCAGACCGTAGCGCCGGTGCGGCGCGGCTGGCGGGCAGCGTCCGCGGCCTGGGGGTGTGTGACGTGGTGCGGATCGAGCTCGCGGCGGTACAGCGCGCAGGGCTCGCTCGCCGCGTTGGCGGGCTCGATCGCGGCGCTCGAGCGCGGCGACGGACCGCGGCGGCCGGCGGCGCGCAGACCGTGCCGCTGCCCGACGACCCGGAGCTGGGGGAGGTGGCTGAGCAGTTGCGGCTGTTCAGGCGGCTGCGCGCGAGCGTGCCGGAGCCCGGCGATGCGCGTTCGTGTTCACGGGCCCGGCCGGGCTGGTCACCGGACTCGTCGCCGCGCGGCATGACCGACGCCCTGATCGACGTCGTCGCCTGGCCGGGGGAGGCGGGCGGCGATTCGCTGGCGGTCGTGGCGTCCGACGCGCAGCTCGAGGCGGCCGCCGCCTGGATCGCGACCGCGTTGGACTGCCGGGCGGTCGAGTCCTTCTGCTTCGAGCCGGAGCGCGACCCGGCGCACGCGTGGTGAGCGGTGGCGCGCGACCCGCGGGGCCGCCGCCGGAGATCCCGGTGGCGGCGCTGGTGCGCGTCGGGCACGAGGTCGCGACGCGCGCGCCGAGTTGCGGTTGCAGGCGCTGACCGTCGCGATCGACGGCGTGTTCGGCGGGCTCTGGTTCACCTACCGCCAGGGACGCGTGGAGGTCACCTCGCGCGGGTGGGAGCTGGACCTTGTCGGCGCTCCCGGAGTGGGAGCGCGATCGCCCGCCGTAGATCTCCACGCGGTCGGTGCGTTCCGCGATGGCGCGGGCCGGCGCCGAACCTCACCAGGATCGTCCGCACGCTCGTTCAGTCGGCGATCGCGTAGGCCGAGACCAGGCGCCGGCCACGGTTGCAGCTCGCCAGCCGCGGATAGGCGTCAGCGCTTGAGGCCAGGCACGTCCAGCCGAGATCTCGCGCTGGCACGCCGACCCTTCGCACGGGCGACGTCGCGTGCAGGTAGGAGCGCAGCACGCGCTTGGCGGTCCGGCACGTCGTGCGGCCGCGGCGGATCTTCACGCCTGCGGGCGTGCCGTCGGCCGGCGGTGATGTACCCGTCGCAGCTGCGCGGTCGCGGGGTCGCGACCCGCGGTCGCCGGGGCGATCAGCAGGACGGTGGCGGTCAGGACGGTGAGGAGTGTGCGCAATGGGGCTCCCGGCGGTGGAGATGGTCGGTCAGGGCTCGGAGGGTGGGGGCCGCGCGACCTCGCCCCCCACAGGGAGAGCTGGCGCCTTCCCGCTCGCTAAGCGTGCTCGTCGTAGCCCGCGCGCGCCCGACGTGTGTTGCGTCCGCCGGACGCCGTTCGTCGCCGCTGGCGTCGGTGTCTGGTCACCGCGCGGCCGGCGTCAGCTGATCGCCGTGGAATGCCTCGCAGCAACCGACAGCCACCGGGGCGGCAGCCGTCGGCCTGTCCCGTGTAGAGGGATGGGACGGGGATCGCCGTCCGCCGCCGCGGCGGCCAAGACCCCGATCGGGAGGCGCCGCGCATGGCCCACCGCCCCGTCACCAGCACCTCGCCACGACGGCGATGTCCGCTGCGGCCGTGCTCTCGTCACGCTGCTCGTCGCCGCGGCGAGGCCCGCCGGTGCCGCCACGTCACCGACCCCGACCCCGACCCCCCTCCGCGTCCCAGCCGATCCGGTTCCGTCGCTGCCGTCGCCGGCCGACGTCGCCGGCACGCTCGCGGCAGCCTGCTCGCGGCGCTGGTCGTGCCGCTCGCGGCCGCGACCGCGCGTCGCGGCCGCGCTCGGTGTCACTCGTGTGCGTGCCCGGCGCGGCAGCGGACGCTCGCGGCTTCTGGGTGCTGCCGTCACGCGTCGACGAGGCCCCGCTGGAGTCGGTCACCGCGCTGCTGAAGGCCTGGCACGAGCAGCTGCGCGAGCGCTGGTGGCGGCGGCTCATCCACGGACAGCCGGCGCTGGCGCTGGAGGCGCACTGCGCGACGGGGCCGTCGGGCCCGCGGGTACGGCTCGTGCTCGGCTGCCCGCCGCGGCTGGTGCACGCGCTGGCCGGCCCACTGAACGCCTGCTACCCCGACGCGCGCCTGATCCCCTGCGCGCGCCGGCACCCGCGGCGACCGCGGCGCTGCTGCGGCTGCGCAAGCGCGACCGCTTCGTGCGGCGCCTCGCCGCCGCGCCGGAGCTCGGGGCGCCGCCGGTCGACGCGCTGCTGGCGACGCTCGGTTCGCTCGCCGAGCCCGCCGTCGTGCAGTTCGCGGTCACGCCCGCGCCCGCCGCCGTCGAGCTGCTCGCGCGCGCCCTGCTGCGCGCCCGCGAGCACCAGGTCGGGCACTCGCGGGTGCGCTCGCACGCCGGCGAGCTCGAGCTGACCGGCGGGGCGGCGACGCAGTGGACGGGCCTGTGGTTCACCGACGTGCGCGTCGGCGCGCCCAGCTGGGCCCTCGCGCACCGGATCGCCGGAGCGCTGGCGGGCGCGTCGGCCGAGAACCGCCTGCGCGAGCGCCGCATCCTCACCGCGCGCGACCGCCACCGCGACCGGCTGGCGCGCGGGCTCGGCTCGCCGCTGCCGGGCGTGCTGACCGACGTGCTGTCCTGCGCCGAGCTCGCCGCGCTCTACCACCTGCCCTCGCCCGCACTGCGCGCCGTCGGGTTCGAGCGCTCCTCGGTGCCGCGCGCGATCGCGCCGCCGCAGGTCCTGCGCCCGGCGCAGCCGAGCGCGGCGCTCGGCCGCGACGACGTCGGCTACGTCGGCCTGCACCGCTCCGACCTGCCGAAGAACCTCGCGCTGATCGGCCAGATCGGCTCGGGCAAGACGAGCGTGCTCGCCCGCACGACCGCGCGCGACGCGCACGACCCGGACTGCTGCGTGATCGTCGTCGACCCCAACTCCACCGGCGTCGCCGCGCACCTGTCGGCGATCCCCGAGCACCGCACCGTCCACCTGCTCGACGTCGCGCACCCCGAGTGCGGCTTCAACCCGCTGCTGGCCTCGGGCGAGATCTCCAAGGTCGCCGACGACCTCGTCGAGGCGTTCGTCGACGTCCACGACACGGGCGAGATCATGACCTCCTCGCGCCAGTTCCTGGGCGGCGCGGCCGAGGCCGTGATCGGCGCGCACCGCCACGGCGCGCTCGGCCACGCCCGAGCCTGTGGGACCTCTACCGTGTCCTGCTGCCCGACCAGCACACGTTCCGCTCGCGGCTGCTGGACGCGATCGGCTCCGACCGCGAGCTGCTCGGCGCCGCCACGCTGCTGGGCGAGGACATCCCGCAGGGCCTGCGTGACATCGGCAGCCAGTACGCGCTGCGGATGAACGCGCCGCGCAACAAGCTCTTCCAGATGCGTTCGCGCAACGTCGACCGCGTCCTGCGCCACCTGGTCCAGCTCGACCTGCGCGAGGCTCATCGCCGGCCGCGAGGTGCTGGTCGTCGACGGCCGCATGGGCTCCACCGGCGTCGCCCAGACGCGCGTGCTCGTGATGTTCCTGCTCAACCTGCTCTTCGCCGAGCTGCGCCGCCAGCTCGAGCTCCGCCCGAGCGCGAGCGGGTGCGCGTCGTGCTCGAGCCTCGACGAGGCACACCTGGTCATGGGCGAGCATTTCGCCACCGCGCTGTCGACGTTGCGCGCGGCCGGCCTGGAGGTCAGCGCCTGTTACCAGTACTCGGCCCAGCTCACCGACCCGGTCGTCCGGGCCGGCGCGGCCTCGCTGCTGGCCTCGCGCTGCGTGTTCCAGCTCTCCGAGCCCGAGGACGCCGAGGAGGCGACCAAGCTCGCGATGTCGCCTACGCCGCCGCGGTCCGGCCGGACCCGGAGCCGCGCGCCCGGATCGGCATCACGCCCGACGTGATCATGCACCTCCCCGCCACTGGGCGATCTGCTCGTGGCAAGCGCAGGGCGCGCGCGTGCCCGCGTTCGCCATGAACACGTTCCCGCTCGCCGTCGACGAGGCCCGCCTCGCCCATCACGCGCAGGCGCAGCGCGACCGCGGCGGGTTCGTCCCCGAGTCGCTCCCGCACCCGCTCGAGCCCGCCGGTGACGGCCCCACCCGCGACCCGCTGCCCGAGCCCGAGGTCACGCGCTCCACCGCGGTCGACGAGGACGAGCTGGCCACGCTCGAGGCGCTGATGCGTGCCAACGGCACCCCGGTCCCCGCGCTCGCGAGACCGACGGCCGCGACGCCGATCGGGAACCGCCGTGCGCCCACGACGTCCCTCCGCCATCCTCCGCGGCGAGCCACCGCGGTCCACCGGCGTACGACGGACGCGACCGACGCCGCTCCGCGCACCCCGAGCCGGCGCCGCCGCCGAGCCGCACGTGCCGCCCCGCGAACCGGCGCCGGCCGACTGGCCGCTCCCGCGACACCGCGACCGCCCGCCGCGCGCCAGCCGCTCCGGCGCGCCTCCGCCCCCGCCGCCCGTTCCGACACCGCCGAACCGCCGCGCAGTCGACACGCGATGTCCCGCCGCCCGGCTCCAGCCCGCGACCGGCCGCCCCGATCGACTCCGGAGCCGCGCGACACCGGCCACGCCCGCGACCTGGATCCTCCAGCCCGGCCGAGGCCGACCGCGCGGCGCTCGAACACGCATCAGGCGCGCCGTACTCGAGCAGGCCCGGGCCGGTGCGGCCGCTGCGTCGCCAGACGCCGCCAGGCCGACCCACCCTGGACACCGCGCGACGGACGTTGCCCACCCTGGCGCGCCCGGTGACACCGCGCGGATGAACGCGGCCGCGGCGCGACCGCAGACACCGCACCCGCGGACGCCGCAAGCGCCGCGCAACGACGGCACACGTTGCCACCGCGGCGCGTCAGGGCCGCACCCGCCGCGCGGCGCCGCGACCCGAGCCCCGGCCGGCCTGACGCGCCGCGCCGAGCGTGCGATCGGGCCCGGTCCCCGACACCTACCTCGAGGTCCAGCTCGAGCCGACCTCGCTCGCCTGGGACGACCGCCCCGTCGACCCGCTCGACAAGGCCCCGACCCCGACGCGCGCCAGCTCCAGTCGCTCGGCGCGCTGCACCGGCTCGGCCCGCTGCTGAGCTCCCAGCTCGAGCGCGAGTTCTACCCCGGCGTCAGCGAACGGACCGTCCAGCGCTCGCTGACCGCGATGCGCAAAGCCGGCTGGGCGCGCCGCTTCCGCCTTCGCGAGCCGCATGTCAGGGGCCAGGCCAAGTACGTCTACGTGCTCGACCGCCGCGGCTTCGACATCGCCCGCGACGTCCCCGGCCCGCGCGGCGCGTACATCCGCGGCGACGCGAGCTTCGTCGAGCGCCGCTTCGAGTCGGTGCTCAAGCCCCTCACGACCTGCACGCCAACGCCCTGCTGTTCGCCCTGATGCGCCAGATGCCGCACGCCGCGCGCGGCTGGCGCGGACCGGGGGAGAGCGTGATCGTCCCGCCGCGCCGGCGCCCGCGCGGCGAGCCCGAGCGCCGATCCGCGCCGACGAGATCCCGCTCGAGTCGCCGCTGCGCATCACCGGCCTGCAGATCGACCGTTCGAGCAGATCAAGCCCGACTTCACGATCGAGGTCGCGCTCACCGGCCGACCGCCGCCGCCGCTTCGACCTGCTCGTCGAGCTCGACCGCTCCGGCAACCCGCGCTCGGACTCCAACCACCGCAAGCTGCTGCGCTACGACGCGCTGCTCGTCGGCTGGCACACGCTGGTCGAGCGCTACCGCACGCTCGGGCACTCCCCGATCGTCGTCGTCGCCTGCGCCGACGAGCCGACCGCCCGCCGCTGGGCGCACGCCCGCCGACGAGCTGCTCACCGGCCGCGTCAGCCGCCTCGGCGACCCGGACGCCGAGGCCGCTTCCACGCCCGCCGGCGGATCTTCTTCGCCACCGAGCTCGACCTCCACTGCGGCCGCCTGCGCGGCTTCCGCGTCCCACGCCACCCGCCCGACCTGCGCCGCCGGCTCGAGGGCGCGCGCGCCGCGCGACAGCCGGCGCTCGAGCAGGTGACGTTCATCCCCGACCGGTATCTGCGCTGAGTGGCGCTCGAGGGAAACGACGAAAATCACGACTCGCTCACTGCGTTCACGTAAGGTTGACGAGGACCATGTCCGATACCGCATTCACTTCATACATAAGCGGCTCCTCGCCGCCCGCCGGACCTCGGAGGCCCGAATCGCCAAGGCCCTCGCTCATCCGCTGCGCGCTCGCATCCTGCAGCGCCTCGGTGAGCGTGTCGCCAGCCCGGGCGATCTCGCTGTCGAGCTTGGCGCCCCGCTCGGCGTCGTCTCCTACCACGTACGGATGCTGCGCGACTACGACTGTGTCGAGCTCGTCCGGACGGAGCCGCGCCGCGGCGCGCTGCAGCACTTCTATAAGGCCACGGCCCGTCCGAACCTGGACGAGGATCAGTGGCGCACGCTGCCGTCGGGCCTGCGTCGCGAGCTGGCGGGCGAGACGATCGCCGAGCTGGTGAGCGATCTCGGCACGGCGGCGGACGCCGGCAAGCTCGAGGACCCTGACGTCGTGCTCACGCGCACGCCGCTGGAGCTCGACGAGAAGGGCTTCAAGAAGCTCAACAAGCTGATGGCCAAGACGCTCGATCAGGCGCTGGCGATCGCGGCGGAGAGCTCCGCCCGCCGCAACGAGGGCGCGTCCGACGAGGTCTTCCCGACCGAGCTCGGCCTCCTGCACTTCAAGCGCGCCGAAGGCTAGGCGCGCAGACCGTTGTTCGTGTAATCGCTTCAGCGGCCTCGTTGAGAAGCGAGGATTCGTTCTCACGCAAAGCGGCGGTCCGGCGAGCGATCTAGGCTCGCACGTCCTGGTCGACAGCCGGTAAGGGAGGATTCCTGCCAGGGGCTGTGCATGCGGGATCCTCGGCTATGTCCGAAGTCGAGGCCAGGCTCTCGCGTGTCGCGCAAAGCGACACTCGGCGCGCCGGTCCGAACGCGAGCTTCAAGCACGGCGAGGGGTGCGGATTCTCGGTGGGATTGAATAGGCGCACTCAGTGAGCGACTCTGCCCTCCTTGCCCACGACCGCGCTCGTGGCGTTCGCCTGATCGCAGGCGTCGACGAGGTGGGGGCGGGCGGATGCTGGGCCGGCCCGATCATGGCCGCGGGCGTTCTCTTCGACCTGGAGCGGCTCGCCTCCGGCGCGGGCAGGGATCTCCTCGAGGAGGTGAACGACTCGAAGCGCCTCGCGCCTGCCAAGCGCGAGCGGCTCGCGAAGGCCGTCCTCGCCCACGCGGAGGCGGTCTCGCTCGTCTCCATCCCCGCGAGCCAGATCGACCGGATCGGGCTTCGCCCCGCCAACCTGGCCTGCCTCGAGCGGGCGCTCCGCGCCGTGGGAGAGCGGGCGGAGCTTCGTCTCGTGGACGGCTACTGCGCTCGGCGCCAGCGCGCCCGTGCACGAGCGGATCGTCCGCGGAGACGCGACCAGCGCGACCATTGCGGCCGCCTCGATCGTGGCCAAGGTGACCCGCGATCGCCTCATGGCTCGCCTGGGCGAGCGCTACCCAGGCTACGGCTTCGAGCGTCATAAGGGCTACGGGACGAAGGAGCACAAGGCCGCGGTCGCGAAGCTCGGGCCGACCCCCGAGCACCGCCTGAGCTTCAACTTCCGCTGCTTCGCCGAGGCCGTCGTCGCCGCTCCCGCCCGTCGCCGGAAGCCGCGCCGTGCCTCTTGGCGCGAGCTGCCCGCCGCAGAGATGGCCGCCCACCTGCTCGAGACGCCCACGATCACCGACCGGGCCTGGACGGACGAGCCGCGTCTGCCCCGCGAGACCCGGACCGCCTTCATTCGCCGGGTCCTGCTCGGCGAGACGGAGCCGGTCGACGCTCCCGAGGGCGAGACCGCCGCGACGGAGACCGCCTCCGCGTTCGCCGCGCGTCCGGGAACGGCTAAGCGGACTTCACGGAGTCCGGCTTAGCGGCCGAATCCCTCCCAACGAGAACCTTGACGCCATCGGCGCGGACAGCGGACTTTTTTTTTGCGCTTGTCGCGCAAAGCAGCGGTGAAATAGCGTCGCCGAACGACCGCTCGCCGCCGTCCATTGGTCCGAGCGGAAGTCGCGGAGGAGTTAGCCGAACGGGGAGTTGACTTACGCATGAGTGCCGAGTGGTATGACGGATCTAAACTGGTTGGGAACGGAGCTGGTATTGCGCGGGAAACTTGAATCGCTGCTCGGAGGTCTCGTTGTCGTGGCCGCTTTGTCTGCGGTTGTGCCGCAAATGGCGCACTCCGCGCCCACCTTCAACAGTTGCGCGGACGCGAAGCGCATCCAGCTCAAGTCCTGCCAGCCGTTCTTGCTGAGCGACACCATGCCGGGCGATGACTACAACGAGCGCAGCAGCCGCTCGGCGACGTCGCCAGGGGCATTCGGACTGCAGGGGGACGAAGACGGGGCGGCAGGCTTCTCAACCCCGAGCTCTTACGGCGTGCTTCTGAAAGTTTGGATCTGGCGCTCTGGTTCCGAGCTGGGGCGAACGAGCTCGACGTTTCCCTGGTCGACGATCGACAGCGGCCGACTCCCGCTTGAACGGCACCGAGCCATATGAGCCGGACGACTCTGCCGTCCTGGAGCACTGGCTGCGCTCCAACCGCGTCTCGTCGAGACTTGGTGCGGTAGGCAACATCGTCCACATGGCCTCGATGAGTCATCCGCGCCTTGTTGCCGACCGCCGGTACCGGGTCTACATCTCCGTGCCGCAGCCGGCCAGCGCAATCGCGTGGATGTGCCTCATGCCCGGGTTCGTCGGCTCTGGCTACTTCGCTGAACGCAACTCCGCGCTCGGGTTTCAGTGGTCCACGTTTGCACAGCCAAGCTTCTCACTGCGAGTGACGGCGCTTCGCTAAGCCCGTACGAGACGGGTTCGCTCCCGCGGTCGCGGGAGGCTCGTTCGCGCACTTCCTCCCGTTCGCGCGAGCCGTAGGGACACGGACGCGGCCTGCGTGCTGCTCTTCGCGCTTAGCAGCAGCGGACGTCCCCGCGGTCCACGCCCGTGTACGGTGCGCGGGGTGACCTCGCCTCGCCAGTCACGTACGCAGTGACAGACGGGGCGCTGCACGGGTGCCCGCGACCGGCCGCCTCAGGTGCCCTCTTCCAAGCCGGAACCAAGGGCGACCTGATCCTTCGTGGGCGTGCCCGCTCAGGCCCGTGGCAGCAACCGGTACGGCGTTCTCGGCCGCGCGCGCCACGTCACTGGACATCTCGTCCCGGGGCTAGCCGTGCCTGAGTGCGAATTCGAGGAGAAGGAGTACGAGACGCAGATGCAGATCGAGCTGGCCCGACCACCAGCCGGACGTCGCTATCTGACGCCAGCGGGCCAGCACCTCGAAACCGGGAGGAGTCGCTTGCGCGTCTTCGCAGGGGCGCTACGAGGGCGGCGGGCGCAGCCGCCTAGGCGGCCCCAGCGGGTCGAGCGCACGCTGGAACTCGAGCCAGGCACGCCGGCGGTAGCTCGGGGTCGGGGCAGGAAGCTCGGGCGGCGGCGGCTCGCGGCGCGACAGGTTGCGCTCGTGCTCCGGCTGCTGTTGGGGGGGCATCGTTCCCACTTACAACTGAGAACGGCTGGATCGCCGGGAGCGTTACGGGCTGCGCGGTGCGAGGCGACCGCCGAGGCCGCCACGAGTGCGAGCCCCGAGGGACCACAGGGGCCAGAGCTCCGCGAGTGCACCGCCCAGCACGGCGGCGAGGGCAGCGGCCAGCAGGACGACGGGGAGATACGCGGGTCGGAGCTCCTCCTGCGGCTTGGTGTCCCGTCCCGGAGCCATTTGCCCGGCGCAGCGCGACGCGAACGCCGAAGAGCGCGACGCGCCACTCCCAGACGAGCGTGGCCGCGGCATCGCTGCCGTGCTCCTCGAGCGCAGCCGCCACGCAGGCGGTCTCCTCGCGGGCGATCTCGAGCGCCGCTCCGAGCTCTGAGTGGGCCTCCTCGCCGCCGGCCGCCGGCGGAAGGTCGAGCACACGCTCGGCGGCCAGGTGGAGCGCGTACTGGAGCGCCGGGAGCTCGTCTGCGTGGACGGCGAGCGAGGCGGGGTCCGCTGCGGCGGCGTCGAGTGCGCGCAGCGCAGGACGGAGATCGCGGCCGACGTGATCCAGCGCGCTCTCGTAGCCCTGCGTAGCACGCGCTCCGACCGCCGGCTTCACCCTGCGACCCTCACAGAGCCGAGTCTAGCGCCCTCCTCGTCTACACTCGCCGCGTCCAGATGGAAGCGCAGCAACGAACGATCCTCGTCGTCGACGACGAGCCGTCGCTCCGGTTGCTCTGTCGGGTGAATCTCGAGCTCGAGGGCTACCGCGTGTTGGAGGCCGAGACGGTCGATCGCGCGCGCGAGCAGCTGGCGGCGGAGTCGATCGACGTCGTGCTCCTGGACGTGCATGTAGGCCCCGACAGCGGGCTCGACCTCCTCGACGAGATCGAGGCGCTCGAGCTGCCGGTGCGGGTCGTCGTGCTCTCGGGGACGAGCGAGATCTCCGCCGAGCTCCGGGAGCGCGTGGATGGTGTGCTCGGCAAGCCCTTCGCGCTCCCCGAGCTCTCGGCAGCGGTCCGCAGCGGAGGCTCGGATAGAGTTTCCGGCGCGTGAGCGTCGCGGCCGTCCGGACACCTGCGGAGTACGAGGAGCGCCTGGCGCGCTACCTCTTCGAGCGCTCGGAGGAGGGCCGGGCGGTGCGTGTGGGCGAGAAGGAGACGTCGGAGCAGGCCGCGATCGTCGAGCGCTACCGCGACCTCTTCACGAAGCCGCAGCTCGAGACGCTTCGCGAGGCCGAAGGCTCTGCGCCCGAGGACGAGCGCGAGCTCCTGTACCGCCTGCGCAAGACGTGCGAGGCCGGGATCCTCGCCGCCGAGCTCGCTGCGCGCGAGGACGAGCTCGAGAACAAGATCCTCGCGGCGCGCGTCCCCTGGCGCGGCGAGGAGCTGCCGTTGCGCACGGCCCAGGCCAAGCTCGCCGTGTTGCCGGAGTACCGGGAACGGGACGAGCTCGGGGCGCTCTACAACGACGAGAACGCGACCTTCAATGCGGAGCGGCTCGAGCTCCTGACCGCCACCGACGCGCTGGAGGCCGAGCTTTCGGGGATCGCCGGCGCCGTCGAGCGGAACTCCGAGGAGAAGGGCATCTCGCTCGTCGAGCTCGAGCGGGCACTCGATGCCGCGAGCCGGACGTCGACCGGCGCCTACGAGCGCCTGCGGGAGCGCTGGTTCGAGAAGCTGCTCGGGCCGGATCGCGCCGAGATTCCCACCTCCAACCACACCAGCTACCTGCGCCGGCTCTCGCCGCTCGAGGCGACCTACACGAAGGCGCGCTCCGTGCCCGTGTGCGCGGAGACGCTGCGCCGGCTCGGGTTCGACATCGAGCAGGAGCGCGGGATCCGGCTCGACCTCGACGACCGCCCGCAGAAGTCGCCGCGCGCCTGCGTGATCGCCTCCGACCCTCCGAACGTCGTCCACCTGATCACCCGCGCGCAGGGCGGCCTGCACGACTACGGAGCGTTCCTGCACGAGGCCGGTCACGCGCTCCACTACGCCGGCTGCGACCCGGACCTGCCGTACACCTTCCGCAAGCTCTCGCGCGACCATGCGCTGACGGAGATCTACTCGTACATCCTCGAGGCGATCACGCGCGAGCCGGGCTGGCACGCCGAGCACTTCGGGCTCACGGACGCGCAGGCCGACGAGAACGCCGACGCGACGACGTTCCTCGAGGCCCTTCTCTTCAGGCGCTACGCCGCCAAGCTGCAGTTCGAGCTGGAGTTCTGGCCGCGGTTCACGGAGGACGGCGGCACGAGCGGCGGGTACTCGGAGCGGCTCACCGCGGCCACGGGCATCCACTACCCCAGCGAGAACTTTCTCACCGACATGGACGCCGGCTTCTACTCGGCCGACTACCTGCGGGCCTGGATCCGCACCGCGCAGCTGCGCGAGCACCTGATCGCCGAGGTCGGCGAGGACTGGTGGAAGAGCCCGGAGACCGGCGAGCGCCTGCGGGCGCTCTTCCGTGAGGGGACGCGCCCGACGAGCGAGGAGATCGCCGGGCGGATCGGCTACGAGCCGCTGGACACGCGGCCGCTCGTCGCTGAGCTCGGCAGCTAGGCGTCCCAGGCCACGCGGAGGCTGACAGGCCGCGGGCGCGGCGCAGCAGGAGCAGGACTAACCGAACCTCTCGTCCGGAGTCACAGCCTTGACATGGGCCGCCTGACTGTGCATTGCTACACCTGAATCAGGTCTCATGTTTGGAGATCGATAACCCTTTCAGGAGGTCACGGAGAGATGCAGCGAAAGCGATGGCACGGGATCGTCGTGCTGGCAACCGGTGTCGCGGCGCTGGCAGCGCTCGCAGGCAGCGCACAGGCGAAGCCGACGGCCGGCACCGATACGACGGCGGCCGCGCCCTACAAGATCGGCATCGTCTACTCGCGGACGGGGCTGCTCGCGGCCTACGGCGCCGAGTACATCCAGGGCCTGCGCTACGGGCTCGCCTATGCGACGCAGGGCAAGCTGGCCGTGAACGGCCGCAAGATCGAGCTCACGGTCGTCGACGACGGCACGGATCCGGTCAAGGCCGTCGCCGCCGGCAAGGACCTGATCGGCAAGGGCTACAAGATCCTCGCCGGCAGCGTCTCCTCGGGCGTCGCGCTGCAGATGGCTCCGCTCGCCGAGCAGAACAAGGTGCTGTTCATCTCCGGCCCCGCTGCGACCGACGCGATCACGGGCGCCAACAAGTACACGTTCCGCTCCGGCCGCCAGACGTACCAGGACGTGAAGACCGCGGCGACGTTCCTGCGTGGGATCGGCAAGAAGGTGACGGTGTTCGCGCAGGACTCGGCGTTCGGTGCGGGCAACTACGCCGCCGTCAACTCGATCGTCGGCTCGCAGGGCCACAACGTCGGCCGAATGCTGGTGCCGCTCTCGGCGCAGGACTTCACGCCGTTCGCCCAGCAGGTCAAGCAGGCGAACCCCGATCTGCTCTTCGTCGCCTGGGCAGGCACGACCGCGCCCGCAATGTGGCGTGCGCTCGAGCAGCAGGGCGCCTTCGGCGTCTCGAACAAGATCACCACCGGGCTCGCCGAGCGCGCCACGTGGTCGACGTTCGGTGACGTCGCGGCGAAGATCGACTTCCTCTCGCACTACGTCTCGACGGCGCCGAAGAACAAGGTGAACGACTTCCTCGTCAGGTCGATGCGCAAGCGCGGCCAGGTGCCCGACCTGTTCACCCCGGACGGCTTCGTCGCCGGGCAGATGATCGTCCGAGCGCTCGAGGGCGCCAAGGGCGACAACGTCGACCGCATGATCGCTGCGCTCGAGGGCTGGAACTTCGTCGGCCCGAAGGGACAGCAGTCGATCCGTGCCTCCGACCACGCCATGATCCAGCCGATGTTCCAGGTGAAGCTGGTCAAGGCAGCGAACGGGAAGTGGCAGCCGAACGTGGTCTCGAGGATCAAGGGGCAGTTCGTCGCCCCGCCGGCACCCCGGTAGCCGGCTGACCACAGGCACAGGATCGTGGCCACCTCCGCTCCGATCCTCGCCACACGCAACCTCGGGCTCGACATCGGCGGCGCGAAGATCGTCGCCGATGTCTCGCTCGCGGTCCGCGCGGGCGAGTTCGTCGGCATCATCGGCCCGAACGGCGCCGGCAAGACGACGCTCTTCAACCTGCTCTCGGGCCTCACGCGGCCCACGGCGGGCAGCGTCGAGCTGTCGGGCCGGGACGTCACGGGAGAGCCGCCGTTCCGCCGCGCGCGGGCCGGCCTCGGCCGGACCTTCCAGGTCTCGAGCGTCTTCCCGCTTCTGAGCGTGGGCGAGAACGTCCGGCTCGCCGCGGACGCTGCGCTCGGCGGAACGATGCGGATCTGGCGGCGCGCCGCCGGGGTGGGCGTCCAGCAGGCGACAGCCGCGCTCGACCGTGTCGGGCTCGGCGACCGAGGCGCCTGGCCCGCCGGTCTGCTCTCCCACGGCGACAAGCGCAAGCTCGAGCTCGCGATGCTGCTCTCGGCCGACCCGCGCGTGATCCTCCTCGACGAGCCGATGGCCGGCGTCTCCGTCGAGGACGTCGCGGATCTCGTCGAGCTGATCCGCTCCGTGCACGCCGACGGCGCCACCGTGCTGATGGTGGAGCACCGGATGGAGGTCGTCGTCGGCCTCGCCGAGCGGATCGCGGTCATGCACCACGGCGCGCTGCTCGCCTTCGACGAGCCGGACAAGGTGATGGCGAACGAGACCGTGCAGACCGCGTACCTCGGAGAGCCGCTGTGAGCACCCCGGCGAGCCTGATCCGCGTCGACGACCTGCACGTCTACCTGGGCGAGTCGCACGTCCTCCAGGGCGTCTCGTTCGAGGTGCCCGAGGGCGGCGTCACCGCCCTCCTGGGCCGCAACGGCGTCGGCAAGACGACGACGCTTGCGCGCGATGATGGGGCTGGTGCCGCGCCGGGGGAGCGTGACGCTCGCGGGCGAGGAGACGACGAGGCTCGCAACCCACCAGATCGTCCGGCGCGGGATCGGCTACGTGCCCGAGGACCGCGACGTGTTCGCCGGGCTCACCGTGGACGAGAACCTCCGTCTCGCCGAGCGGAACGGCTCGCTCCGGTACGAGCTGGTCTACGAGCTCTTCCCGGAGCTCCGTTCGCGTGGCGGCCAGCGGGCCGGCACGCTTTCCGGCGGCCAGCAGCAGATGGTCGCGATCGCCCGCGCGCTCCTGAACGACAACCCGGTGCTGCTCGTCGACGAGCCGACGAAGGGGCTCGCGCCGCTCCTCGTGACGGAGGTCGCGGCCGCGCTCGAGCGCGCCGCCGAGCTCGCCACGGTGCTGCTCGTGGAGCAGAACCTGGCCGTGGTCGAGCGGGTCGCACAGCAGGTGGTCGTGCTCGACGGAGGCCGAGTCGTCCACACGGGCCCGGCGGCGGAGCTCCTGCCCGACCGCGCGAGGATCCAGGCTCTGCTCGGCGTCAGCGGAGGCGGTCATTAGCACCTTCGTCCTCCTGACGATCACCGGGCTCGGGCTCGGGGCGATGTACTTCCTGATCGCCTCCGGGTTGTCGCTGATCTACGGCCTGATGGGCGTGCTCAACTTCGCGCACGGCGCCTTTCTCACGGTGGGCGCGTATGCGACGTGGTGGATGTCGACGCACGTCGGCGGCGGGCCGGGCACGAAGCTGCTCGTCGGCGCGCTCGTCGGAGTCGCCGTCGGCGGGATCATCGCGGCGCTCGTCGAGCTCGTCCTGATTCGTCCGCTCTACCGCCGCCCCATAGAGCAGGTGCTCGTCACCGTCGGACTCGCTCTGGCGCTGAACGCCCTCGTCGAGGCGATCTGGGGCTTCGACGCCCGACCCTTCCCGGTGCCGCCGTGGCTGATCGATACGACGACGATCCTCGGCGCGAACATCCCGAACGACCGCTTCCTGGAGATCGGCGTCGCCGCCGCGGTGCTCGTCGGGCTGACCCTGTTCCTGCGCTACACGCGCTACGGGCTGATCATCCGCGCGGGCGTCGAGAACCGGGCGATGGTGACCGCGCTCGGCATCGACGTCCGCAAGGCGTTCACGCTCGTCTTCGCGCTCGGCGGGATGGCCGCGGCGCTCGCCGGCGTCCTCTCGGGCGTCTACTACGGGGTCGTCGACCCGAGCCGCGGCACCTCGCTCCTGATCTTCGCGTTCATCGTCGTCGTGATCGGCGGCTTCGGCTCGATCGGCGGCACCGCAGTGGCCGCCGTCCTCGTCGGCCTGATCCAGCAGTACGCGAACTACTACGCCTCGAGCGGGCTCGGCGACCTCGCCGTGGTGCTGCTGCTCGCGATCGTGCTGCTGCTGCGCCCGGAGGGTCTCTCGCCGAAGGTGGCGCATTGACGCGCGTCCGGCACCTGCTCGTTCCGGTCCTGATCGTGGCGCTGCTCGCGCTCGTCCCGACGCTGTCGATCGACATCCCGATCGTGTTCGACGGCACGCTCGACAGCCCCGGGACGCTTGGGCTGCTCGCCCTCTGTCTCGTCTTCGCCGGCGTCGCGCTCACGTACGACCTGCTCTTCGGCTTCACCGGCCTGCTCTCGTTCGGGCACGCGCTCTACTTCGCGATCGGCGTCTACGTGATGGCGATCGCGCTGACGAAGTGGGAGCTGGCGCTGTGGCAGGCGTTCGCGCTCACGGCCGTCGTGGGGATCGGCGTACCCCTCGTGCTCGGCGCGATCAGCCTGCGCGTGAGTGGGATCGCCTTCGCGATGGTCACGCTCGCCTTCGCCCAGGCCGGCCAGGTGCTGGTGCAGAAGAACCCCGACCAGCTGACCGGCGGCGAGGAGGGCCTCGGCCTGAACTACGAGGCTCTGCCCGACTTCTTCGTCGGCGTCCTGAACGCGAAGTACCTCTACTGGCTCGCCCTCGGCTACGCCGCGCTCGTCTTCGTCGTCGTTCGCCTCGCCGTCAACTCGTCGCCGGGGCACGTCTTCCAGGCGATCCGCGAGAACGAGCGACGTGTCGAGGTGATCGGGTTGAGGCCGTTCGGCTTCAAGCTGATCGCGTTCGTGCTCGCCTCGTTCCTCGCCACGCTTGGCGGCGTCGTCTGGCTGATCGTGCTCGGGACGGGCGCGAGCCCACAGGTGACGACCGCGAGCTTCACGCTCACGCTGCTCGTGATGGTCGTGATCGGCGGCGCCGGAACGCGCTACGGCGCCCTCCTCGGCGGCTTCCTCTACACGCTGCTCGATCAGCGCCTGGGCTCGCTCGCCGGCTCGTCGGAGGTGCAAGGGTTGCCGAACGTGATCCGCACCCCGCTCTCGGAGCCGCTGTTCATCCTCGGCACCTTCTTCATCCTGCTGGTCTTCTTCGTCCCGGGCGGGCTCGCGAGCATCGGTCGTCGCGTGCGCCTGCTGCGACGGAGCGCGGGGATCGAGGGAGCGCGATGAAGATCGCCTGGGAACGCCATGGGAGCGGGCCGCCGCTGCTGTTGATCCAGGGGCTCGGCTACGCGCGCTGGGGCTGGGAGCCCGTCGTGGAGCCGCTCGCACGCGCGTTCGACGTGCTGCTCTTCGACAATCGAGGGATCGGCGAGAGCGACGCGCCTCCCGGCCCGTACACGGCGGCGCAGATGGCCTCCGACGCGGTCCAGGTGCTCGACGAGGCGGACGTGGAGCGCACGCACGTGCTCGGCACGAGCCTCGGTGGGATGGTGGCGCAGGAGCTTGCCCTCGCTCATCCCGGGCGCGTCGACAAGCTCGTGCTCGCCTGCACGACTCCCGGTGGCGCGCGTGCGTATCCGATGCCAGAGCGGACGGTGCGCCTGCTGACGAACGGAGCAACGCTGCGCGACTTCGTCGAGAACGCTCTGCACCCGGACGAGCGGGTCGAGCTGGTGGAGCGGATCCTCGAGCACCGCCTGGCGACCGCGCAGGCGCCCGAGGCGTGGGCGGCGCAGGCCGCGGCGGGCGCCGGCTTCGACGCGTACGAGCGTGTCGGCGCGATCGCCGCGCCGACGCTCGTCCTGCACGGGGACGGGGACGTCGTCGTCGACCCCCGCAACGCGGAGCTGCTCGCCGGGCTGCTGCCGCACGCGAGCTTCGAGCTCTTCCCGGGCACGGGGCACCTCTTCTTCTGGCAGCAGCCCGAGCGGTTCGCGCGGCTCGTCGGGGAGTTCCTGCTGTGAGCACCGAGCTCACCCTGGGGCGCTGGATTCGCGACCGCGCGCGAACGACGCCGGATCGCGTCGCGATCGAGTACCTCGGTGCGGAGACGACATACGCCGAGCTCGACGCGCGCTCGGAGGTGCTGGCCGCAGGCCTCCGCGAGGAGGGCCTCGTGCGCGGCGACCGCGTTGCCACGCTCACGGGTACGAGCCCCGAGCACGTGGTCGTCTTCTTCGCCTGTGCGAAGGCCGGTCTGGTGCTCCTGCCGCTGAACTGGCGCCTGGCGGCCGCAGAGCTCTCGTACCAGCTCGCCGACGCGGAGCCCGCCGTCCTGCTCGCCTCACCCGAGCATGCGGCGACGGCCTCCACGCTCCACGACCGCGTTGCCGGCCTCGAGGAGCTGCTCGCCCCGGGCGGCCGGCGCTCCTCCGCCCCCGCGCCCTCCGACGACGACGGGCTCCTGCTCGTCTACACCTCCGGCACGACGGGGCGGCCGAAAGGAGCGCTGCTCACGCACGCGAACTGCTTCTGGACGAACCTCTCCTTCGACCGGGTGGCGGGCCTCGCCGACGACGACATCGTCCTCTCGGTGCTGCCCCAGTTCCACTGCGGCGGCTGGAACGTGCAGGCGCTGCTCGCCTGGTGGAAGGGCGCGCGCGTCGTGCTCGAGCCGTCGTTCGACGCCGCTCGGACACTCGAGCTGATCGGAGAGCGCGGAATCACAACGATGATGGGCGTACCCGCCAACTACCTCTTCATGGCCAACGAGCCCGCGTTCGCCGGAGCCGATCTCTCCAGTCTCCGGCGGGCCGTCGTGGGCGGTGCGCCGATGCCCGAGGCGTTGCTCGAGACCTGGCACGAGCGCGGGGTGGAGATCGTCCAGGGCTACGGCCTCACCGAGGCCGCGCCGAACGTTCTCTGCCTGCCCCCCGAGGACGCGGCGCGCAGGCGCGGCTTCGCCGGGAAGCCCTACCCGCACGTCGACGTTGCGCTCCGCGACCCGGACAGCGGACGGCACGTCGAGGGCGTGGGGGAGGGCGAGCTCGTCGTGCGCGGCCCGAACGTCTTCGCCGGCTACTGGCGCGACCCGAAAGCGACCGCGGCGGCCTTCGCCGACGGCTGGCTCCTCACCGGCGACATCGCCGCCCGTGACGAGGACGGGTACTACCGCATCGTCGGACGCCTGAAGGACATGGTCATCAGCGGCGGCGAGAACGTCTACCCGGCCGAGATCGAGAACGTCCTCCACGAGCACCCGGCGGTCGTCGAGGCGGCCGTGGTGGGCGTGCCGGACGAGCGTTGGGGTGAGGCGTGCCTCGCGTTCGTCGTGCTGGGGGAGGGCCAGGGCGCCGACGAGGAGGAGTTGCTCGGGTTCTGCCGCGAGCAGCTCGCGCGATACAAGGTGCCGCGGGAGGTTCGCTTCGTCGACATGCTCCCCCGCAACGCGCTGAACAAGGTCGCCAAGACGGAGCTGCTGGAGCTCGTCCGATGACGAAGACCTTGACGCCACGCGGCGCGCGGACGCGCCGCAAGCTGCTGGAGGCGGCGGAGCGGGTCTTCGCCGAGCTCGGCTACCACGAGGCCTCGATCGTGAAGATCACGGAGGCCGCCGGCGTCGGGCAAGGCACCTTCTACCTCTACTTTGCGAGCAAGAAGGCCGTCTTCGACGAGGTCGTGCTCGACCTGAACGCACGGGTGCGCCACGCCATGACCGAGGCCTCGGCCGGCGCGCGCACCCGCGCCGAGCGCGAGCTGCTCGGCTTCGGCGCCTTCTTCCGCTTCACGGCCGAGCATCCGGCGCTCTACCGGATCGTCCGCCAGGCGGAGTTCGTCTCGCCCGAGACGTTGCAGCTCCACTACGAGAGGCTGACCGAGGGGTACGTGCAGGGCCTGCGCACGGCCATGGACGCGGGCGAGGTCGCGCCGGGGATCCCGAGGTGCTGGCCTGGAGCCTGATGGGGATCGGCGAGCTCGTCGGCATGCGCTGGATCCTCTGGAACGGCAGCACGGAGATGCCCGAGCGCGGTCTTCGACGAGCTGGCGCGGATCATCGTCCGCGCGCTCGGAGCGCGGGATCTCGACCCGTGAGCATCGGCCTCGCGGCGACCGCCGCGTACCTGCCCGAGGGATGGATGACCGCGGCCGAGATCGGCGCCGCGAGCGGGATCCCCGAGCACGTGATCGTGGAGAAGTTCGGGCTGCGCGGCAAGCACATCGCCGCCGCCGACGAGCACGTCAGCGACATGGCCGTCGAGGTGGGGTCACGGCTGCTCGGCGAGCACGGCCTCGACCCGGCCGAGATCGACGTCGTCCTCTACTACGGCTCCATGTGGAAGGACTACCCGGTGTGGCAGGCCGCGCCGTGGATCGCGCATCGCCTCGGCTGCGAGGACGCCTATGCGCTCGAGTACGCGAACGTGTCGTGCGGGACACCGGTCGCGCTGCGGCTGGCGCGCAACTTCCTGCTCGCGGAGCCCGACCTGCGCAACGTCCTGCTCGTCGCCGCCTGTCGCGAGTCGTACCTGATCGACTACGGGAACGAGCGCTCGCGCTTCATGTTCAACTTCGGCGACGGTGCGGTCGCGGGCCTGCTGACGCGCGACGCGGCGCACGAGCTCCTGGGCGCCCATGCGGTCACCGACGGCTCGTTCGCCCTCCAGGTGAAGGTGCCGGCGGGTGGCTCGGTCGAGCCCGCGAGCGCGGCCAGCGTCGAGGCGCGGCGCCACTACCTCGACGTCGCGGACCCGGCGCAGATGAAGGGCGGGCTCGACGAGGTCAGCCTGCCCAACTTCGTCGCCGCCGCCCGCGGCGCGCTCGAGCGGTCGGGCGCGCGGCTCGAGGACGTCTCCTACGTGTGCGGGATCCACATGAAGCGCTCGATGCACGCCGCGATCCTGGACGCGCTCGGCGCCGAGCGGGCGGCCTATCTCGACGACACCGGCCACATGAGCGGCGTCGACCCGCTCTTCGCGCTCGACCGAGCGGCGCGGCGGGCGAGCTCGCGGAGGGCGACCTCGTGCTGCTCCTCGCCGCGGGCACGGGCTACACCTGGGCGGCGTCGGTGATCCGATGGTGATCGCCGAGCTCGTCGGGCAGGAGCTGGTCTCCGAGTGGCGCGAGATCGACCAGGCACGCGTCGACCTGTTCGCGGAGGCAACCGACGACCCTCAGTGGATCCATGTCGACCCGGAGCGGGCCGCACAGGGGCCGTTCGGGAGCACGATCGCGCACGGCTTCCTGACCCTCTCGCTCGTCGTGCCGCTGTTCGAGGAGGCGCTGCCCCGGCTCGAGGGCTACGCCCTGACCGTGAACTACGGCCTCAACCGCGTCCGCTTCACGGCGCCGGTTCCGGTGGGCAGCCGCATCCGTGGGCGCTTCCGGATCGAGGCCGTGGACGAGGTGGCGGGGGGCGAGCAGTTGACCGTGGCCGCGACGATCGAGCTCGAAGGCAGCGAGAAGCCGGCCTGCGTCGCCGAGGCACTGTTCCGCTTCTACCGGAGCGCAGGCCGGCCCTAGGAAGTCGGATCGGGTCGGCGGCGCTGCGGCGCCGACGCGCAGGGGGCCGGCGCCGGGGCGCGAACGAGACAGCGGGGCGCGCGCCCAGAGCGACCGTTGCCGCCCGAGCATCGCCTCAGTCATGGGCGCTCGAGGTCGACGATCGCCTTCGGGAGCGCCGCACTCCCACGGGTGCGCGCCCCTCCGGCCTACCCGAAAACCTGCCCGCGCGGTCGGCCTGCGGACGATCATGATTCGAGGTAGTTGAGGGTGCGCCCCCGGCGGAGGGAATGCGGCACCGGGTCGCCGGGGTGCGCCACCCTCAGCAAGGAACGCGCGTCAGGCTCGGTCGACGCGCCGCGGCAGGCCCGTGCCTTGTGGGGGAAGCGAGGCGCGAGACGCCGCGGCGCGCTCTGCCACTCAGTCTCCGCCCTCGGCCTCGCGACCACTAGGCCCCGCGCCTCCGTTTTGGACGACCGGGCGTTGGGATTGCTCAACGGCGTGGGCACCGCCGGGACGGCGGGCTCGCGCGAGAAACCTGGTCGAAGGTCGGTGTCATGTCACCTCTGCAACATGCAGAGTTCCCGTTGTTGGGGCGAGCGCCGTGCGGGCCGCCGTCGGCGCTCGCCCCGTCATCGATTCTCGGAGCGTTCCTGATACAACGGACGTGGAACCGCAGGAGCGCGGGAGGCGGCCCTCCCCGCGCCTGCGGCGCCATCCGTTGGGCGACGAAGGGCGCGAAGGGGGTCGGCGTCGCGTCCCGAATGAGACAACGGGCGCGCGCCCACTGCGGCCGTTGCCGCCCGAGCGCTGCTCCAGTGCGGACGCTCGAGGTCGACGATCGCGTTCGGGAGTGGCCGCGCTCCCATGGGCGCGCGCCCCCTGTCCACGCCATCGCCGGTCGGGCGGTTGTGACGGCTGAGCTCCACGGTGATCGTCTACGGTTCCGCTGGCGCGCGCCGCTGCGGCCTTGACGCCCGTCTAACCGAGGGGGGAAGGGCGAGCAACCCGGCGCGCGCCCTTATCGAACGTCGCCTCTGGTCCACCGATCGTGCAGAGGGTGTCGACGTTGTGTCCCGAATCAGGCAACGGGGCGCGCGCCTAAGCGACCGTGCCGCCCGGGCGCTGCTTCCAGTGCGGACGCTCGGGTAACGATCGCCTTCGGGAGGGCCGCACTCCCACGGGCGCGCGCCCCTCGGGTCGCGCCAGGCGCGCCTTGTCGCTCCGCCGGGTGAGGCGTAGGGTCGCCTGACGGAGCACTGTCGAGTAAGGGGGGACGTGATGCGCGTGAAGGGCATGCATCGGCTGGTCGGGCTTGCGGCGGTGTTGGTGGCGCTTGTGCTCGGGGTGAGTGCTCCGGCAGACGTGGGCAGCGGCTCGGGGCCGCCGACGGCGATCGGATCGGGCGGCGCGGCCGCGTCGGTGGAGCGGCTTGCGACGCAGGCGGCGATCGACACCTTGCGCCGCGGCGGCAACGCGATCGACGCGGCCGTCGCCTCGGCCGCGGTGCTCGGTGTCACGGAACCGTTCTCGTGCGGGATCGGCGGCGGCGGCTTCATGGTCGTGCGGACAGCCGGCGGCTCGGTGACGACCATCGACGGCCGCGAGGTGGCACCGGCGGCGATGCACCCGCTGTCCTTCTGGGAGAACGGTGTGCCGCTGCCGTTCGTCGCGGCGCGTTACAGCGGTCTCTCGGTCGGGGTTCCTGGAACGGTCGAGACGTGGGTGGAGGCGCTCGAGAAGTTCGGGACGATGTCCCTCGCCGAGGTCTTCGCACCGGCGATCCACGTTGCGCGTCACGGCTATGTGGTCGACCAGGTGTGGTTCGACCAGGTCGAGGCGAACCGCGACTGGTTCGACGACATCCCCGCCAGCGCAGCGCTCTTCCTGGACGCAGACGGGACGCCGCGCGACGTCGGCACGGTGTTCACGAATCCCGCGCTCGCTGCGACCTACGAGCGGATCGCGCACCTCGGCGCGAAGGGTTTCTACCGCGGCGCGGTCGCAGCTGCGCTCGTCGACGCTGTTCGGCATCCGGTCGTCAGCCCGACGGCGAACCACGTGTGGCGGCCGGGCGTGATCGAGATGCGCGACCTGCACCGCTATACGGCGCCGGAGCGGGCGCCGACACACGTCAACTATCGGGGGCTCGACGTCTACTCGATGGGGCCTCCCTCGAGTGGCGGCTCCACCGTCGGCGAGGCGCTGAACATCCTCGAGGGCTACCCCCTCTCGTCGATGCCGCGCGAGGAGGCTCTCCACTACTACCTCGAGGCGTCCCGCTACTCCTTCGCCGACCGCAACGCCTATCTCGCCGACCCTGCCTTCTTCGACGTGCCCCTGAGCGGCCTGCTCTCTGAGGAGTACGCGGCGACGCGGCGGGCGCTGATCACGCCGATGGCCGCGCCGGGAGCCGTCCCGCCGGGCGACCCGTATCCGTACGAGGGCTCGGAGACGACGACCCACCTGACGACCTCAGACCGGTCGGGGAATGTCGTTTCGTACACGTTCACGATCGAGTCGACCGGCGGCGCCGGCCTCGTCGTCCCGGGCTACGGGTTCCTGCTCAACAACGAGCTGACCGACTTCAACTTCGACTCCGCGACCCATCCGAACCGCGTCGAGGGCGGAAAGCGGCCGCGCAGCTCGATGGCTCCGACGATCGTCACGAAGGCCGGGGCGCCGTTCCTCGCGCTCGGCTCGCCGGGCGGGGCGACGATCATCACGACCGTCCTCCAGATCCTGCTCGACCGCGTCGACCTCGGCCTGACGCTGCCGCAGGCGATCGCCGACCCACGCGCGAGCCAGCGCAACGCCCTGAACACCGGCGTAGAGCCGGGGTTCCTCTCGGTCCCCGAGCGGGCGGCGCTCGAGGCCCGCGGCCATCACTTCATGAACGCGGGCGAGATCGGCGCCGCGGCTGCGATCGAGTTCCTCCCCGGTGGCGGCGTGCTCGCGGCTGCCGAGCCGGTCCGCCGCGGCGGGGGCAGCGCGATGACCGAGCGGCCGTAAACCGACGAGGAGAATCAGGGAGCGGATCGCCGCCTCGACTTCAGTCGGGGCGGCGATCCGCCCGTGGAGCCTCGCCTTCAACCGACGCGCCGGCCGTGTTCGCGACCTCGCGGTACTGAGCGATGCTCGTAGCGATCGACCAGGTCACGAGCGCAAGAACGGCAGCGACTACAACCGATCGAGCAGCTGAGCCTTCTTGGCTTCGAACTCCTCGTCAGTGATCAGCTTCTGGTCACGCAGTTCGTCGAGCTTCTTGATCTGCTCGGGGATGTCGGGTTCGCCTGCCCCGCTCCGGGCACCGGCGTGATGCGCGGTGGTGTACTGCTCGACAGCCGCGCGAATGATGTTGAACCCCCTGGCCTGCCTCCTGCGATAGGTCACCGCGTTCTCGTCCCTCATCGCGTTCTGCAAGCCACCTCGGAACTCAGGGCTTCCGGCGACAGTGAACCTGATGAAGCCGTCGGTAAACAGGCGAGGGTATTGCAGCTGCACCGCAGTGATCGACGCGAGTGGGATTCGGCGGTCCCCCCGGGAGTGTCCGGCGCGACCGAAGCCCTTTCGCTCGATCGTTAACCAGTCCCCGTCGATCGTGATCACGCCATTGGTCCCCTTGGCGTACAGCTCGGCCACTCGGTCACTCTACTCCTGCGGGATTTCTTTTCGAAGAAGCCGAAACTGCAAACGGTGAACGTGCTCGATATACGGCCTTCACTGCGAGCTGCGCGGCGGCGGCACCACCCGCGGCTGCACCGTCGACGAGGACCCGGCGGCCGGCACGCGACGACCCACCTGACCCGCATGGCTAAGCCAAAACCCAGTAGCCATGCGGGCCGGTAAGGCCCATACGGGATTCGAACCCGTGCCGCCGCCGTGAGAGGGCGGTGTCCTAGGCCACTAGACGAATGGGCCGTGGCGGGCGTCAGTGTAGCGAAGGCCCTTCAGGCGCAGCACCGGCGCCGTCGGAGGGTAGGCTCGCTCGGGTGGGCGCGCCCGCGATTCGTGTCTACCGGATTCCGTTCTCCACGAACGTGGAGCGCGTGTCGCTCGCGCTCGCGCACAAGGGACTCGGCGTGGAGTGGGTGGACGTCGACCCGGCCGACCGCAGCCCTGTCGTCCGCGCGAGCGGCCAGGAGCTCGTGCCGGTGCTCGAGCACGACGGGGTCGTCCTCTCCGACTCGCCGGTGATCCTCGAGTACCTCGAGCGGCGCTTCCCGGACCCGCCGCTCCTGCCACTCGTTGCGGCTTGGCGCGCGGAGGTGCTGATCTTCGTGGACTGGTTCAATCGCGTCTGGAAGCGTCCGCCGAACCTGCTCGCGGCCGAGGAGCTGAAGCCGGAGCCGGATCGCGAGCGGATCGAGGAGCTCGGCCGGAGGATCTCGGACTCGCTGCCGCTCTTCGAGGACCTGCTCGACGAGCGCGACTTCCTCTGGGGCGAGCTCTCGCTTGCCGACGTGACCGCGTTTCCCTTCCTCAAATACGCCCTGCTCTGGGAGGAGGGCGACCCGGATCGCTTCCACGAGATCCTGCGCGACCACCTGCACTCGGACGGTCGGTTTCCGCGCCTCGAAGGCTGGATCCGGCGCGTCGACGCGCTGCCGCGCGCCTGACCTAGCCGGCGCTCGTCGGTCTCGCGCTCGTCGAGCCGGAGCTCGAAGAGGCGCCGCAGCTCCTCGCCGGTCGCGAGCACCTCGAAGCGGGGGCGCCGCGGCGGCAGCTTCACGATCCGCACGTCACGGGTGCGCGCGCCGTGGCAGCGCGCATACGCGGCGGCTTCGTCGAGCGGCAGAGGGATGGAGCGGCGAAGAAAGCCCATCGGCGGGACAGACGTATCACGTGTCGCCGGAACCGTAAAGCTCCATGCCAGCACTTTGCGGAAACATGACGACGGGAGCCCTCGCGGGTTCCCGTCGTCGCTTGGGTGGGGCGGTCCCGCTCTAGGGGAGAGACGAATTGCCCACACGTCCGTTATGACCTATGCAAAGAGTCTTGTCAAGTCGACGGTTTGTTCAACCCACAAAAAAGTCCCCGCCAGGCGGGGACCGGAACTGCGGGACTAGGATTCGAACCTAGACTACTCGGTCCAGAGCCGAGCGTCCTACCATTAGACGATCCCGCAAGGGTCGTGCGCGGCTCAGTTTAGCGACTAGGTTTCGAGCCTGTACACGGGCACGAGGCGCTTTTCGGCCTCCGTGTCGATGTGCGCGATCACCTCGACATAGGGCTCGAGACCCGAGCCGCGGAGCTTCGCCTTCAGCAGCCCGTCCACCTGGAAGAGACCGGACGAGTTGTTCATCACGATCTCGATCCGCACCGGGTGCGTCTCCCCGTCGCCGATCGAGACGTCGTCGATCGCGGCCGCCGAGAGCGAGTGCATCGAGACGCGGCCGCGCTCGAAGGGGATCCGGGAGCGGCCCTCAGCCATGTCGAGCGCGTCCGCCACGCGCAGGATGCCGGCCTCGAGTGCCAGCGGCTGCCCGTCGGCGCGATGGCTCGTGATCGCCTGCAGCACCTCCGAGACGACGACGGTCAGCTCGGGCTCCTCGTAGATCCCGTCGAGCAGCTCACGCAGCTTCGGCTCGGCGAGGAAGAGCGAGAAGTCCTCGTGCCCGTGCCGGTGCACCGACATGCCGATGCAGTGGAGCAGCGCGGAGAGGGTGACGATCACCTCCGCGTCCTCGCGGTCGAGCGAGAAGTCGCGCACGACCGACGGCTCGACACCGTGCTTGAAGAGCTGGCGCAGGATCTTGAGCGCGATGTTCGCGACGATCTGGATGTGCACCCAGGAGTGGTCGTTGATCTCCAGGCGCACGACCGCGTTCACGTTCGAGACGTGCCACCAGCCCTTGAGCTGGCGGTCCTCGTTCACGCGCTCCATCACCCGGCGGAGCTTGCGGTTGCCGCGCACGGGGAGGTTGATCCGCATCTGCGCGACCGCCTGGGCCGGGGTCAGCCGGGTCTCGCGGCGCACCTCCGCGGGAATCGGCTCCTCGATCCGCTGCTCGGTCTCGGCGTCGAGGTTCGGGTCGTCGGAGGGGTCGAGCTCGGTCACGAGAGCCTGACGACGACGCTGCGGGCGACCTTGTCGTGCCAGGTCTGGCGCCTCGTGTCCCACAGCGGCCAGAGGTGGTCGAGGATCCCCGGGAGGTACAGCAGCCACCAGAAGAGGGTGGTCGCGAACCAGCGGCGGAAGGCGCGGGGGTAGCCGAACGCCCGCTCCGGGTGCTCGTCGTCCACGATCTTGATCCCGAGCGCGATCTTGCCGATCGTCTGGCCGCGGTTGCCGACCATCAGGGTGTGGTAGACGCCGGGCGCCAGGATGAAGGCGACGAAGATGAAGGCTGCGCTGCCGTCGAGAATCGCGTCGTTCGCCTCCTCCAGCCCCACGGCGGACATGACCGCGACGGCGGTCACCCCGCCGACGATCAGCCCGTCGATTGCCACCGCCACGAGCCGTCTCGCCCAGCTTGCGTAGGGCGGCGACGGGGTGCTCGACTCGTCGCCGAAGGACGTGCTCACGGCTCCGAGTCTACGCCACCTCCGCCGCCCAGTCGCCGTAGAGCCTGGTGTAGAGGCCGCGCGTGGCGATCAGCTCGTCGTGTGTGCCCTGCTCGACGACGCGGCCGTGCTCGAGCACGACGATCAGGTCTGCGTCGCGGATCGTGGAGAGCCGGTGCGCGATCACGAAGGCCGTGCGGCCGGCGAGCAGGCGGCGCAGGGCACGCTCGATCTGCCGCTCGGTGCCGATGTCGACCGAGGACGTCGCCTCGTCGAGGATCAGGATCCGCGGGTCGGCGAGCAGTGCGCGCGCGAAGGCGACGAGCTGCCGCTGCCCGAGCGAGAGCCTCGTGCCGCGCTCGCCGAGCTCCGTCTCGTAGCCATCCTCGAGCTCGAGGATGAAGCCCTCGGCACCGACCGCCTGCGCGGCGGCGGCGATCTCCGCCCGCGTGGCCTCCGGCCGGCCGAAGGCGATGTTCTCGGCGACGCTCGACCCGAACAGGAAGCCTTCCTGCGGCACGATCCCGAGCTGGCGGCGCAGGGAGCGCTGCGTGACCGTGCGCAGGTCGTGGCCGTCGATCGCGATCCGGCCCGCGGTGGGGTCGTAGAAGCGCGCGATCAGCTTCGCGATCGTGGACTTGCCGGCGCCCGTGTGGCCGACGAGCGCGACGGTGGTGCCGGCGGGCACGTCGAGATCGAGCCCGTGCAGCACCTCGGGGAACTCTGCGCCGTAGCCGAACCGGACTCCTTCGAAGGAGACGTGGCCATCGATCCGCGGCAGCTCGATCGCGTCGTCCGCGTCCACGACCTGCGGCTCCTCGTCGAGCACGCCGACGATCTTGTCGAGCGCCGCGATCGCGGAGAGGAACGTGTTGTAGAGCTGCGAGAGCTGCTGGATCGGATCGAAGAAGTTGGAGAGGTAGAGCGCGAAGGCGAACAGCGTGCCGGCGCTCATGTCGCCGTGGTAGACGAGCCAGCCGCCGTAGCCGAAGACGATCGCGGTCGCCGCCGACGAGAGCAGGTCGACGGTCGGGAAGTAGATCGCGTTCAGGACGGTCGTCTCGTAGTTCGCCTTGCGGTAGCGCGTGTTGACCCCGCGGAACGCGCGCTCCTGCACCGGCTCCCTGGTGAACGACTGGACGACGCGCATGCCCGCGATGTCCTCGGCAAGCGTTGCCGTGACGAGCCCGAGCCGCTCGCGCACGTTCCGGTAGGCGCGGTTCGAGCGGATGCGGAACCACGCCGTCGCGATCGCCATCAGCGGCAGCACCGTCAGCGTCGCGAGCGCCAGCCGCCAGTCGAGCAAGAAGAGGACGATCGCCGTGCCGCCCAGGAGCAGCGTGTTCTGGACGAGGCTCGTGACGCCGTCGGTGACGAGCTGGTCGAGCGCCTCGACGTCGTTCGTGATCCGGCTGATGATCACGCCCGGCGCGGTTGCGCTCGTAGTAGCCCATCGAGAGCCGTTCGAGGTGCCGGAAGAGCTTGTTGCGCAGGTCGGCGAGCACACGCTCGCCCGTCCAGCCGGTCAGGTAGGTGTTCGCGGAGGAGAGGAGGAGCGCGGCGACGGCGGCGACGAGGAAGAGGACGACGATCGTGGTCAGCCGGCCGAGGTCGCCGTCGTCGATGCCCTCGTCGATCGCGAGCTTCGCGAGGTACGGCGGCGCGAGCGCCACGAGCGTGTACGCGAGCAGCGTCACGATTGCGAGCGTCGTGCGCCCCCGGTAGGGCAAGGCCAGCCGCGCGAGCAGCCCGATGCGGCGCCGCGTCCGTCGCCACGACCAGTCGGGCACCGCGCCGCCGCTTCTCCTCCGTGAGGTGGCCCCCGGGCTGCCAGACCTTCACGCGCTCTCCTTCAGGAGCCCCTGGATCAGGCCGTGCTCGTGGATCTCGCGGAAGACGGCGTTCGTCTCCAGCAGCTCGGTCTGCGTCCCGCGCGCCGCGATGCGCCCGTGCTCGAGCACGACGATCTCGTCGGCGAGCGCGATCGTCGAGAGGCGGTGGGCGATGATGATCGTCGTCCGGCCGCGCATCGCCTCGGCGCAGCCCGGCACGGATGCGCGCCTCGGTGGTCGCGTCGACGGAGGCGGTGGCGTCGTCGAGGATCAGGATGCGCGGGTCGATCAGCGAGCGCGCGTGCGATCGCGAGCCGCTGGCGCTGACCGCCGGAGAGCGTGATGCCGCGCTCGCCGATCACGGTGTCGTAGCCCTGCGGCAGCTCCTCGACGAACTCGTGCGCCTGCGCGGCCCGCGCCGCCGCCTCGACCTGCTCGTCGGTCGCGTCGGGCACGCCGAAGGCGATGTTCTCGCGCACGGTCGCGGAGAAGAGGAAGGGATCCTGCGAGATGACGCCGATCTCGCGCCGGAGCGAGCGGCGCGTGACGTCGCGCACGTCGGCGCCGTCCACGAGGATCGCGGCCCGTCGGTCGCGTCGTAGAAGCGCGGGCACGAGGGAGGCGAGCGTCGTCTTGCCCGAGCCGGTGTGGCCGATCAGCGCGACCGTGCGTCCCGCGTCGACGTCGAGCTCGATCGCCTCCAGCACGGGGCGGCCCGGCGTGTAGGCGAACGAGACGCCCTCGAAGCGGATCGTGCCGGGCCCGGCCGGCAGGTCGGTCGCACCCGGCCGGTCGTCGACGCCCTCGGGCTCGTCCATCACCTCGAAGATGCGCTCGCCGGAGGCGGTGGCGCGCTGCGCCTGTCCGACCCACATGCCGAGGCATGCGGAGCGGCATGATGAGCATCGCGAGCAGGAGGTTGAAGGTGAAGAACGCGCCGATCGAGAGCGAGCCGTCGACGACCATCCGTCCGGCGGCGAGCAGCACCGCCGCCTGCGCGACCAGCGGGAGGAAGGCGAGCAGCGGCACGTAGAGCGCGCGCTGCCGGTACGCCCGCACGGTCTCCTCGAAGACCGCCGCCGGACGCTCGCTCGAACTCCTCCTGCGCGCCGTTCCTCCTGCGCGAACGACTTGACGACGTGGACGCCGACGATCGATCTCCTCCGCGACGGTCGCGACCTCGCCGAGCTGCTGCTGCACGTCGCGCAGCACGGGGTGGGAGACGTGGCTGTAGCGGTAGGCGATCGCGACGATCACGGGCGTGATCGCGAGCGCGATCAGCGCGAGGCGCCACTCGACGACGAACAGCACGACCGTGACGGAGACGATCGTGAGCACGTGCTGGAAGAAGAAGATCAGGCCGTACCCGAGGAAGAAGCGCACCGCCTGGAGGTCGACCGTCGCCCGCGACATCAGCTGCCCGGTCTGGTGGCGGTCGTAGAAGCCGAACGAGAGCCGCACAGCTGCGCGTAGAGCCCGTCGCGCATGTCGTACTCGACCCGAGCGCCTGGCGCCCCGAGATCAGGCGGCGGCCGACCATCAACGGCGCCCTGACGATGCCGACCGCGAGGATCGCGACCACGACCCAGGCGAGCGTCGGCCGTCCCACGCTGCTCCTCGATCCCGTCGATCGCCACGGAGACGAGCACCACGATCGCGATCGCCGCCGCCTGCGAGCCGACGGCGAGCATCGTCGAGACGATCAGCGAGGTCTTGTACGGCCGCAGGAAGCCGAGCAGGCGGAGGAAGGTGCGGCGATAGGGAACGGTGCTCACGCTTCCGAATGTATCCGCGCGAGCTCGCGCCGCACGTGCGTCAGAGCCTTGCCGAGGCGGGCGCGGTTGGCCGGCTCGTTCAGCCAGCCGCTCGCGCCGGAGGGATGCGGCAGCGGAACCACGATCGCGCCGTCGTGCTCGTAGCTCTTGCCGATCGCGTCGGTCAGCGTCTTGACGCCGAGCAGCCGCCGGAGCGCGAGCCCGCCGACCGTCAGGATCAGCTCGGGCCGGAGCAGCGGGAGCTCCCAGTCGCGCCAGAAGCGCGCAGAGCTCCTGCTCGCGCGGCGACGGGGTGCGGTCGCCCCGGCCGGAGGCAGGGCGGCCGGGGTAGCAGCGCGTCACCGAGGCGCAATAGAACGTCTCGTAGAACTCGTCCTCGTCGAGCCGGAGCCAGCGCCGCAGCGTCGCGCCGGCGCGGCCGCGCCACGGCCGCCGCTCCTCGCCCTCGACGACCCCGGGCGCCTGGCCGAGGAGGTACGCGCGCTGGGCCGTGCGCGGGCCCCGAACCGGCCACGACTCGAGCGGGTAGCCGGCCTCGACGCAGGCGCGGCAGGTCGCCAGGTCGCGCTGCAGGGACGCGAGCGAGCGGTACGAGCTCCGGCGAACCGTCACGAGGTCGTGCGGACGACGACGAACCAGCGCCCGTCGTGGAGCACGGCGCCGCCGCCGAGCTCCGCGAGCGAGCCCCGGGCCGGTGAAGTAGCGCTTGTAGACGCTCCAGCGGGAGCCGTCGTCGAGCTCGCGCACCTGTTGCTCCTCCGGTTCGACGTCGTCGCGCAGCGCCGAGTCGACGACGACCAGCTCCGACGCGACGCGACGCGCCTCCGTGAGGAAGCGCGACCGCTCCGGCTCCTCGAGATGGCCGTAGAAGTGCCCGGTGACGATCCGCTCGAAGGCGCCGTCGGCGAACGGAAGCCGCAGCGCGTCGCCTTCCACGAAGCCTGCCGTGGGGACCCGGCGCGCTGCGTGCTCGAGCATCGACGGGCTGGCATCGAGGCCGGTGACGTGGCCGCGGAGATGCTGGGTCAGGTAGCCGGTGCCGCAGGCGACGTCCAGCGTCCTGGCGGGCGGCAGCGCCGTGAGCGTCGCGATCAGCGCCGCACGGTCGTCCTCCCAGCCCGGACGTTCGCGGTCGACGAAACGGCCGGTGCCCTCCCACCAGTCGTCGTACTCGGGCGCCCGGGCCTCGTAGTACTCCTTCACGGCTCTAGGGTACGACCCGTGCTGGAGTCGGTGCCGAACTTCTCGGAGGGGCGCGACGCCGAGGTGGTGGACGCGCTCGGCGCCGCGCTCGACGCGCCTGCCCGGCTGCTCGACGTCCACGCCGACGCCGACCACCACCGCTCCGTCTTCACCCTCGTCGGCGAGCCCGAGGAGCTGACCGAGTCGCTGCTCGCGGGCATCGCCGTCGCGCGCGACCGGATCGACCTGCGCCGACACGAGGGCGCGCATCCGCGCACCGGCGCCGCCGACGTCGTGCCGCTCGTGCCGCTCCGTCCGGAGGACATGGCCGCCGCGAGGGAGGCGGCGCTCGCGCTTGCGCGGCGCATCGGCGACGAGCTCGAGCTGCCGGTCTTCCTCTACGGCGAGTCGGCGGCCGGCCGCGGCCCGGCGTTCTTCCGGCGCGGCGGGCCGACGGAGCTCCAGCGGCGGATCGACGCCGGCGAGCTCGAGCCCGACTTCGGCCCGCGGCGGCTGCACCCGTCGGCCGGCGGTGTGCTCGTCGGCGCGCGGCGTGCCGCTGATCGCGTTCAACGTCGACCTCCGCGGCTCGGTCGAGGTCGCGCGCGAGGTCGCGGCGCTCGTGCGGGAGCGAGACGGCGGCTTTCCGGGCGTGCGGGCCCTCGGGCTCGACCTGCCGCGCGCCGGCGTGGCCCAGGTCAGCATGAACGTCGAGGACTGGGAGGCAGCCGCGCTGCACGAGATCGTCGCGCGCGTGACCGCGGAGGCCGAGGCCCGCGGGGCGGAGGTGCTCGGGCTCGGAGCTCGTCGGGCTGATGCCGGCCGGCGCAGCTGTCGCAGCCGCCGGCGCGCTCCTCCGGATCGCCGGCTTCGACGCCTCGCACGTCCTCGAGCTGCGCCTCTTGGAGGACGGCTGAGCGCCCTATTCGCGCGGCGGGCCGAAGCTAGACTCGCCCCGTGATCGCGAGTCCTGCGCTGACGGGCGACGACCTCCGGTCGAGGACGTCTGGGAGGTCGCGGTCGGAAGAGCACCGGTGGGTCTCGCCGACGAGGCCCGCACGAAGATGGACGCGGCGCGCGAGCTCGTCGATCGCGTGGCGCGCGGCGAGCACACGTACGGCGTCAACACGGGCTTCGGCCGCTTCGTCTCGCGCTCGATCCCGGACGAGCAGGCGGAGGAGCTGCAGCTGCGCCTGCTGCGCAGCCACGCGTGCGGCGTGGGGGAGCCCGTATCCGCCCGAGGTCGTCCGCGCCGCGATGCTGCTGCGCGCGAACGCGCTCGCGAAGGGCTACTCCGGCGCGCGCGTCGAGACCGTCGAGCTGCTGATCGAGTGCCTCAACCGCGGCGTCCTGCCGCACGTTCCCGCGCGCGGATCGGTCGGCGCGAGCGGTGATCTCGCCCCGCTCGCGCACCTCGCGCTGCCGCTCGTCGGCGAGGGCCGCGCCACGGTCGAGGGCGACGCTCCATCCGGGTCGCGAGGCGCTCGCCGCCGTCGGGCTCGAGCCGATCCGGCTCGTCGCGAAGGAAGGCCTCTCGCTGATCAACGGCACGCAGTTCATGGCCGCGATGGCCGCGCTGGGCCTCGTCCGCGCCCGCCGGCTCGCGCGGACGGCCGACATCGCGTGCGCGCTGTCGCTCGAGGCGCTCCAGGGCTCGCGGACGAGCTTCCACCCCGCGATCCACCGCGCCCGTCCGCTGTCGGGGCAGCAGGACTCGGCCGCGAACGTGCTGCGGCTGCTCGAGGGCTCGGCGATCATCGAGTCGCACCGCTGGTGCGACAAGGTGCAGGACGCGTACTCGCTGCGCTGCGCGCCGCAGGTGCACGGCGCCTGCCGCGACCTGCTCGCCTACGTGGACGCGACGGTGTCGGTGGAGGTGAACGCGGCGACCGACAACCCGCTCGTCCTCGTGGACGAGGAGCTAGTCGTCTCGAACGGGAACTTCCACGGGCAGCCGCTCGCCTTCGCGCTCGACGCGCTCGCGATGGCCGTCGCCGAGCTCGCGAGCATCTCGGAGCGGCGCGTCGAGCGCCTCGTCAACCCGAGCCTCTCCGAGGGCCTGCCGGCGTTCCTCACGGTCGAGGGCGGGCTCAACTCGGGCTTCATGATCCCGCAGTACGTCGCCGCCTCGCTCGTCTCCGAGAACAAGGTGCTCTGCCACCCGGCGAGCGTCGACTCGATCCCGACGAGCGCCGGCCAGGAGGATCATGTCTCGATGGGCAACGCGGCCGGCCTGAAGGCGCTCCAGGTGCTCGCGAACGCCGAGCGCTCGCTCGCGATCGAGCTGCTCGCGGGGGCGCAGGCGGTCGAGTTCCTCGCGCCGCTCGAGCCGGGGCCGGGCGTGCGCGCGACGCACGCGGCCGTGCGGGAGCTGTCCGAGCGGCTGCGGGACGACCGTCCGCTCGCCGACGACATCGAGCGGGTGGCGCAAGCGGTCCCCGACGGGTCGCTCCTCGCCGCCGTCGAGAGCGAGATCGGGGCGCTTCGTTGAGTCCGCCGCCGGCGCGAGCTGCCGCCGCTGCCCGAAGCATCCGTACCGGGACAGCTTCATCCTGAATCTCGTGCTCTCGTGCGTGCTCCTCGTCGTCGCGTGGTTGACCGGCGGCGACGTGGGGCGCGCGTTCATCGTCGCGGTCGGGTTCTTCGTCGTGTCCACCGCCTGGAGCTGGTGGCGCTTCCGCAGCCGGATCGAGCAGGAGGCGGCAGCGGTGAGCGTCTCGTCCGTCGACGCCACGCGTCGAGGCGCTCGTCGGCGACCTCGGCGCGATCAGCTCGCCGCGCGGGACGAAGCTGAACGCCCGCTCGTGGCAGACGGAAGCGCCGCTGCGCATGCTCCTCAACAACCTCGACCCGGAGGTCGCCGAGCATCCGGAGGACCTCGTCGTGTACGGAGGCTCGGGCCGCGCCGCGCGTTCGCACGAGGCGCTGCGGGCGATCGTGCGAACGCTGCTGCGCCTGGACGACGACGAGACGCTGCTCGTGCAGAGCGGCAAGCCGGTCGGCGTCTTCCGCACGCACGAGGGCGCGCCGCGCGTCCTGATCGCGAACTCGCTGCTCGTGCCGCGCTGGGCGACGTGGGACGAGTTCCGCCGGCTGGAGGCGGAGGGGCTGACGATGTTCGGCCAGATGACGGCCGGGAGCTGGATCTACATCGGCACGCAGGGCATCCTCCAGGGCACCTACCAGACGTTCGCGGCGGCGGGCGAGAGGCACTTCGGCAGCGCCGACCTGCAGCGGCCGCACGATCCTGACCGCCGGTCTCGGCGGCATGGGCGGCGCGCAGCCGCTGGCGGCGACGATGGCCGGCGCGGCGATCCTCTGCATCGAGGTCGACCCGACCCGCATCGAGCGGCGGCTCGAGACGCGCTACCTCGACGAGGTCGCGGACTCCGTCGACGACGCGGTCGGACGGGTCCGCGCCGCAGCCGCCGACGCGGCGGCCGCTCTCGGTCGGGCTGCTCGGCAATGCCGCCGAGATCGTGCCGGAGCTGCACGGAGGGGTGAATCCTTCGACCTCGTCACCGACCAGACGGCGGCGCACGATCCGCTCACCGGCTATGTCCCGATCGGCCTCTCGGTCGAGGAAGCCGCGTCGCTGCGCGCTTCCGATCCCCCGACGATACCTGCGCCGGGCCCGCGAGTCGATCGCGGGCACGTCGAGGGCCTGCTCGACTTCGTCCGCGGCGGCAGCTATGTTTTCGACTATGGCAACAACCTCCGAGGGGAGGCCCATGAGGCGGGCGTAGCGGAGGCCTTCTCATACCCGGGCTTCGTCCCGGCCTATATCCGGCCGCTCTTCTGCCGCGGCATCGGGCCCTTCCGGTGGGCGGCGCTCTCGGGCGATCCGGACGACATCGCGGCGATCGACGCGGAGCTGCGGCGGCTGTTCCCCGACGACGTGCTGCTGCAGCGCTGGCTCGAGCTCGCGCCCGCGCGGGTCGCCTTCCAGGGGCTGCCCGCCCGCATCTGCTGGCTCGGCTACGGCGATCGCGCGCGCGCCGGGCGTGGCGATCAACGAGCTCGTCCGCTCGGGCGCGGTGACGGCACCGGTCGTGATCGGCCGCGACCACCTCGACTCCGGCTCGGTGGCGTCGCCGTACCGCGAGACCGAGGCGATGCTCGACGGCTCCGACGCGATCGCGGACTGGCCGATCCTGAACGCGCTCCTCAACACGGCGGCCGGCGCGACCTGGGTCAGCGTCCACCACGGCGGCGGCGTCGGGATCGGCAACTCGATCCACGCCGGCATGGTCGTCGTCGCCGACGGCACCGACGACGCGGCGGAGCGGCTCGAGCGCGTGCTCACCGCCGATCCGGGCACCGGCGTGATGCGGCACGCCGACGCCGGGCTACCCCGAGGCGCTCGACGGCCGCCTCCGAGCACGGGCTCGACCTGCCCAGCGGACCTGGCCAGCCTGGACCGGCCCGGCCACCGCGGTCCCTGAGCAGCGTGCCGAGCCTGCTCATCCGCGATCTCGCGCAGGTCGTCACGCCGGCCGGCGGCGGCCGCGCCGCTGCGCGGGAGCGCGCTCGGCGACCTGGACGTGGTCGAGGACGCGCTACGTCCTCTGCGACGGCGGCCGGATCGCGGCGGTCGGCCGCATGCGCGACCTGCCGCCGCTCGGCGGGGACGTCGAGGAGCTCGACGGGCGCGGGCGCTGCGCGTCCCGGGTCTCGTCGACTGCCACACGCACGCCTGCTTCGCGCGGCGACCGCGTCGACGAGTTCTCGCTGCGTGCCGGCGGCGCGACCTACGAGGAGCTGCATGCCGCGGGCGGCGGCATCCTCTCGACCGTCGCGGCCACGCGCGCGGCCGGCGAGGCCGGGCTCGCGCGCGCGGTCGAGCGGCACCGCGGCTGGATGCTGCGCGCCGGCACGACGACGTGGGAGGCGAAGTCGGGCTACGGCCTCGACCGCGACACGGAGCTCGCCTCAGCTCCGCGCGATCGCGCGCCGCGGGCGGGATCCCGACCTGGCTCGGCGCGCACGCGGTCCCGCCGGAGCACGAGGACGCCGACGCCTATCTCGACTTCGCGCTCGCGGAGGTGCTGCCCGAGGCGGCGGAGCTCGCCGAGGCTGCCGACGTCTTCCTCGAGCGGGGCGCGTTCGACGCGGCGCAGGCGCGGCGCTACCTCGAGGCGTGCCGCGACGCGGGGCTCGCGCTGCGGCTCCACGGCGACCAGTTCACGGAGTCGGGCGCGGTCCCGCTCGCGATCGAGCTCGGCGCGCGTTCGGTCGACCACCTCGAGGCGACGGGAGCGGCCGGGGTCCGCACGCTCGCCGAGAGCGACGTCGTCGGCGTGCTGCTGCCCGCGAGCGCGCTCTTCCTCGGTCGGCCGATGCCGCCGGCGCGCGCGCTCGTCGACGCCGGCGCCGCGGTCGCGCTCGCCACCGACTTCAACCCGGGCAGCGCGTTCTGCGAGAGCCTGCCGCTCGTCTGCTCGCTCGCCGCGACGCAGCTGGGGCTCGCACCGGCCGAGGCGCTCGCCGCGTGCACGGTCAACGCCGCGCACGTGCTCGGGCGCGCCGACCGGCTCGGGCGGCTCGCTGCCGGGCTACGCCGCCGACGTCGTCGCTGCTCGACGCGCCCGACTGGCGCTACCTCGCCTACCACCTCGGCGGCGACGTCGTCTCGGGCGGTCGTCAAGGACGGCGCGGTCGCCTGGTAGCGCGGGGCATACTGATTCCATGCCGACCAAGAAGCAGCGCCGCCGCCGCGCGAAGCAGCAGCGGCACGAGTACGAAGAGGTCTACGTCGACGAGGAGGGCAACGAGGTGGAGGTCGACCCGAGGAGGCCGAGCAGCCCGTCGGGCCGCCCGCCGCCCGCGCCCGACGCGGGAAGGCCGAGCGTGCGCAGACCCGCGGCGGCCGCGTCGTCGAGCCGCCGTCCTGGCGCAAGACGCTCAGTCGCGGCGCCATCTTCGCCCGCTGATGCTCGTCACCGTCTTCCTGCTCGCGGCCGACGGAGTCCACGACCGGCGGCAAGATCGCGCAGACGCTTCGTCCTGCTGGCGTTCTTCCTGCCGTTCAGCTACTTCATGGACACGGTCGTCTGGCGTTCCTACCAGCAGCGGATCGCCAAGCAGGGCTCCGGCAAGGAGCGCTAGGCGCGCGAGCGGCCGCCGCGGTAGTGGCCGTCGCCGGGCCACGGCGCGAGCAGCAGCAGGATCCGCGCCCCCTCGCTCGCTGCGACGGCGATGGCGCTCGTCCGGATCGAACCGGAACAGCGACCCGACGCCCGCGTCCTCGCGTGCTCGCCGCCGGCCTCGACCTCGCACGCTGCCCTCGACGACGACGACCCAGGCGTGCTCCTTCACCTGGTGGTCGCCCAGCTCCTGGCCCGGCTCGAGGCCGAGCAGGACCGCGCGCGCCTCGTTGCCGGAGTGCAGCGACGACCGGGTCGCGCGTGCCCCGCCGGGCGTCGACGTCCATCAGTTCCAGCTCTCGCACGAGCGGGCGAAATCCTAACTCGCCCCGGCGTTAGACTCGAACCGCCCGTGCCGCTCGCCGTCGAACAGCTTCCGCTCGGCCCGATCGGGACGAACTGCTATCGTCGTGCGGCGCCGACGGCGACGGCGCCGAGGCGGTCGTCGTCGACCCGGGCGGCGACGCGGCGGAGCTCCGCCTGGCGCTCGCCGCGCTCCGGCGCGACGCTGCGCGGCGATCCTGTCACGCACAGCCACTGGGACCACCTCGTCGGCGTCGCCGAGCTCGCCGAGGGGACCGGCGCGCCCGTGTACATGCCCGCAGGGCGAGCGGCACGTCTGCTCGAGCGGCCCGAGCGACTTCTTCGGCGGCCTGCGGCGTCGCGATCCGCGCGCTACGAGCGCGAGAGCGCGCGCTCGCGGGCGGCGAGACGATCGAGGCCGCCGGGCTCGCGTTCGAGGTCACGTCGTGCCCGGCCACTCGCCCGGCCACGTCGCGTACTACGCCGACGGCTGCCTCTTCTCCGGCGACGTCCTCTTCGCGGGCTCGGTCGGCCGCGACCGACCTCCCGGTCGGCGACTGGGACACGCTGCTCGCCTCGATCCGCCGCTCGTCGAGCGCTTATCCGCCCGAGACGGTCGTCTACCCGGGCCACGGCCCGGCGACGACGCTCGGCGCCGAGCTCGCCCGCAACCCGTTCCTCGCCGAGCTCCGCGCCGCACGGTGAAGTTCGAGGCGCCGCGCGGGACGCACGACATCCTGCCCGCCGAGCAGCCGCTCGTGGCGCAAGGTGATCGGCGGAGGCCGAGCGGCTCTGCGCGCTCTACGGCTACCGCCGGATCCAGACGCCCGGTCTTCGAGGACACCGAGCTCTTCGCGCGCACCTCGGGCGAGGGCTCGGACGTCGTGCACGAAGGAGATGTACACCTTCACCGACCGCGGCGACCGCTCGCTGACGCTGCGGCCGGAGGGCACGGCGCCGATCTGCCGCGCCTACCTCGAGCACGGGCTGCACCGCGAGCCGCAGCCGCAGAAGCTCTACACGATCGCGCCGATGTACCGCTACGGCCGCCCGGCAGAGGGGCCGCTACCGCGAGCACTGGCAGCTCTCGGTCGAGGCGATCGGCTCGGACGACCCGGCGATCGACGCGGAGGTGATCCAGCTCTACGACACGCTGCTGCGCAGCCTCGGCGTCACCGACTACCGCCTCGAGCTGAACTCGATCGGCGACCGCGACTGCCGGCCGGCGTACCTCGAGCAGCTGCGCGCCTGGCTCGACGCGCACGAGCACGAGCTCGACGACGACACGCGCGAGCAGGCGGCGACGAGCCCGCTGCGGGCGCTCGACAACATCGCCGCGAAGCCGCCGCGCGTCCAGGAGGTGCTGCGCGAGGCGCCGACGATCGGCGACTCGCTCTGCGACGCCTGCCGCGAGCACTTCGCGGCGGTCCGCGCGCTGCCTCGACGCGCTAGGGCGTCGCGTACGAGCTCGTGCCGACGCTCGTCCGCGGGCTCGACTACTACACGCGCACGACGTGGGAGTTCGTCGGCCCGATCGGCGGACGCGAACTCGACGCATCTCCGGCGGCGGCCGCTACGACGGGCTGATCGAGGAGATCGGCGGCCCGCCGACGCCGGGCATCGGCTTCGGCGCCGGGATCGAGCGCCTGCTGCTCGCGCTCGAGGACGGCCGGCGTCGACCGCCGACGCCGCCGCGCGCTCGACGTCTTCTTCGTCGCTCGAGCCGGGCGGGCCGCGCGCGCTGTGCCCTCGGCTGGCTGAAGGAGCTCCGCGACGCCGGCGTCGCCGCCGACGCCGACTACGCCGGCCGCTCGCTCAAGGGCCAGCTGACGCAGGCGCGGCGCGCTCGGGCGCGCGACACGATCGTGATCGTCGGCGCGGACGGCGCGACGCTCCGCCGTCGCGGCGCAGCCGGACGAACCGCTCGGCTCACGACGACGTTCGTCGGCAGACTCCTCGCCGATGAACTGGCGCACGCACATGTGCGGCGAGCCCGGCCGCGAGCTCGTCGGCGAGCGGCTCACGCTCGCCGGCTGGGCCGCGCGCCGCCGCGACCACGGCGGCCTCGTCTTCGTCGACCTGCGCGACCGCACCGGCGTCACGCAGCTCGTGATCAACCCCGAGCGCTCGCCCGAGGCCGCCGCGGTCGCGCACGAGCGTCCGCAACGAGTTCGTCCTCCGCGCCGAGGGCGAGCTGGTCGCGCGCTCGCCGGAGACGGTCAACCCGGACGATGCCGACCGGCGAGGTCGAGCTCGCAGGTCGACGACCTCGAGATCGTCTCGCGCTCGACGCCGCTGCCGTTCCAGCTCGACGAGGAGAACGTCGACGAGACGCTGCGCCTGCGCTACCGCTGGCTCGACCTGCGCCGCGACAAGCTGCAGCGCAACATCCGCTGCGCGCGCAGATGGTCGGGATCATCCGCCGCGAGATGGAGGAGGCGGGCTTCCTCGACATCCAGACGCCGATCCTCTTCAAGCCGACGCCCGAGGGCGCGCGCGACTTCGTCGTCCCGAGCCGGCTGCAGCGGGGCCGCTTCTACGCGCTGCCGCAGAGCCCGCAGATCCTGAAGCAGCTGACGATGGTCGCCGGCTTCGACCGCTACTACCAGATCGCGATCTGCTTCCGGGACGAGGACCTGCGCGCCGACCGCGTGCAGGAGATCACCCAGCTCGACGTCGAGATGTCGTTCCCCGACCAGGAGTTCCTCTTCGCGCTGATGGAGCGGATGTTCGCGCGCATCTGGCGCGAGTGCGCTCGGGATCGAGATCGAGACGCCGTTCCCGCGGATGACCTTCGCCGAGGCCGACCGGCGCTTCGGCTCCGACAAGCCCGACACCGCGCTTCGGGCTCGAGATCGAGGACGCGACCGAGGCGACGCGCGGCTCGGAGTTCGGCGTCTTCGCCGAACGCGGAGGCGGTGCGCTTCCTGCGCGTGCCGCAGGACGCTCTCCCGCAGCGAGCTCGCGACGCTCGAGGAGTTCGCGAAGGAGTGGGGGGCGAAGGGGCTCGCGTACCTCGTCTACGACGAGGAGGGCGAGGTCGCGCTCGCCGATCGCGAAGTTCCTCTCCGAGGAGGAGCTCGCCGCGCTTCGCGGCGAGCCGGGGACGACGCTGCTCTTCGCCGCCGACGAGCTGGCCGCTGACCTCGCGCGTGCTCGGCGCGCTCCGGCTGCACCTCGGCCGCGAGCTCGGGCTGATCGACGAGGAGGCGTTCACGTTCCTCTGGGTGACCGACTTCCCGATGTTCGAGTGGGACGAGGACGCGGGCCGCTGGACGCGCGGTCCACCACCCGTTCACGCGGCCGACCGCAGGACTGGGAGGACCGCTTCGCCGACGAGCCGGGCGAGGCGCTCGCGCACGCCTACGACCTGATCGTGAACGGCAACGAGCTCGGCGGCGGCTCGTTCCGGATCCACGAGCCCGAGCTCCAGGCGAAGGTCTTCGACCTGCTCGGCCTCGGCCCGGAGGAGCAGCGGGCGAAGTTCGGCTTCCTGCTCGACGCGCTCGCGATGGGCGCGCCGCCGCACGGCGGGATCGCGCTCGGGATCGACCGCATGACGATGGTGCTCGCGCGGCGAGCCGAACCTCCGCGACGTGATCGCGTTCCCGAAGAACCAGGCCGGCGTCGACCCGATGAGCGGCGCGCCGACCGAGGTCACGCAGGAACAGCTCGACGAGCTCGGAATACGTCTCGTCGAGCCGCCGACCTGAGATGTCGCCCTAGACAGCCGATACAGCGGGCATACTTGCCCGAGCCGCGCGCTGCGGCGTGCCCACGAACCGGAGAGATCGATGTCGTCAGGTGATCACGAGCGCTCGCAGTGCACCGTCGTTGACTGCCTTGCCGCGCTCGAGGATCTTCGCCGCGTCCGGAGCAGGGCTTCGACGAGACGAGCGTCCGCGACGCGTTCGACGCGTTCCGCCGGCACGCGTCGCAGCTTCAGGCCCAGCTCCGCGTCGCTGCAGGCGGCGCGCCAGACGGCGAACGTCGAGCCGACCGGCCACGCGGTGCGGATGGACGCGCTGCACCTGATCCGCGCGGCCGCCGAGTTCGCGGACATGCTCGAGCGCGACGCGCAGACGCGCTCCGCGGCGCAGCTCGCAGCGCACCGAGGAGGAGGTCCGCGCAGCAGCAGCGCGAGCTCCAGGAGCGCGAGGCAGAGCTCGAGCGCTACCGCCAGGAGAGCGAGCGCCAGCGCGCCGAGATCATAAACGCCGCGAAGACCGAGGCGCGCGAGCTGCTCGCGAAGGCGAACGCGCGACGCGACGCGCGAGCTGCGCGAGGCCGAGACCAAGCGGCGCCCGCCTGCTCGAGCAGTCGCGGCACCAGGCGACCGAGCTCACGAACGCGGCCCGCGCCGAGGTCGAGCAGACGCTCGAGTGGGCGCGTGCGCAGGCCGGCGTCGTCATGCGCGCGCGCAGAAGGGCGCCGAGCAGCTGCTCCCCGCCGCCGGGCTCGGCGAGCCGGCGATGTCGCGCGTGATCGAGGCGATCATGAGCGCGAACGAGGCCGACAACGTCCGTGCGGGGACACCGGCGCCCGCTCCGCCTGCACAGCCCTACGTCGCGCCGGTCGAACCCCGACAGTCGGAGCCGCAGCCGTCCGAGCTGCCGCCCGCGATGCCGCCGGTGTCCGAGCCGCCGCCCTCGAACGACGCCGAAGCCGTCGAGGAGGTCGAAGAAGCGGAGCTCGAAGAGACGCCGGCCCCGCCGCCGCACTCGGGCCCGCCGCCCGTTTCCCCTGCCGCACCGGACGCGCCCGCCGAGGGCGACGAGCCGGTCTCGCCGGGGGAGCCCGAGCCCGAGAAGTAGGCCGCGGGCTTGCTCGCGTCGAACCTGGCCGCGGTTCGCGCTCGAGGCGCTCTTCCTCGTCGCGGTGGCCGTCGCCGCAGGCCTGCTCGACCTCGGCATAGCCGCGATCGTGGGTGTGATGGTCGTCGCCTACGTCGCGCGACGGTGCTCGTCGAGTGGGCCGCGTCGCGGTCGCGCGCGCCGAAGCCCGAGCGCGGCGACCGCTCCTTGCCGAGCCCGAGCCCGCGGCGTTCGAGCCCGAGCCCGAGCCCGAGCCGGAGGTGGTCGCGGCTACGCTCGAGCCGGAGCCGGAGCCGAGCCGGAGCCGGAGCCTGAAGCCAGAGCCGGACCCGAGCCGGAGCCGGAACCAGAACCCGAGCCCGAATCCGAGCCCGAGCCGGAACCAGAGCCGGAGCCCGAGCCCGAACCGGAGCCCGCGCCAGCGCTCGCGTCCGTGCCCGATCCGGAGCCCGAACCGGAACCGACTCCCGAGCCGGAACCTGAACCGGAGCCCGAGCCCGAGCCCGAGCGACCCGCGTGGTCGCGCTGCCCGTGCCCGGCAGCCGCGGGCCTGGAATCTGTGGGAGCTCGAGCGCCTGCTGCGGGACAGCGAGGCGGCCGATCCTGCTCGCGAGGAGGAGCGCAACTACCTGCTCATGTACCTCCGCGACTTCGCCTCGCCCGACGGCGTCCTGCCGGTCGACTTCGACGCGCTCGTCCGCGAGTCGTTCGGCGAGCTCGTGGCGGGCCACAACAGTGACGCTCTCGGTCGCTCCAGCGGACGCTCGTGCTCGCCGGCGTCGCGCTCCTGGCAGCGGTCGGGGCGCTCGCGCTGGCCTCGCGCGACGACGCAGTCGCCGACGCGCGCCGGCCCGCGCGCGGTGCCGACGCCCGGCGGCGGCTGGTACACGCGCCCTCGCCGGGTCGCGGGGGGCGGCGCGCGACGCCGAGCGGACGACCTGCCGGCAGATCCTCACCGGCCGCTCGCTCGGCGTCGCGCACCCGACGCTTCCCTGCGGCGCGAAGTCTTCGTCCGCTACGACGGCACGCGAGCTCCTGACCGCAGGTGATCGACCGCAGGCTGAAGGACCCGGGGCGCCAGTTCGAGCTGACCGCGGCGCTCGCGCGAAGCGCTCGGGCTCGACGGGCACGCAGCAGCTCCGCTGGCGCTTCGCCACGACGCTGAGCCGGATACACTGAGTGGCGCTCGACCCTGTGCGTGGCCTTGCGCGTAAACGTGAACCAACGCTCACGTGAAGGGAGCCGGGTCCGGTCTAGCCCTATCCGTCGACGCCGGCACGGCACCCACCTGGTTTAGCCAGGTTCGCATCGGCGCAGGAATCACGGCAGGGTGGGGCGCATCTCTCGCTAGCGCAAGATCGGAATCCGCGGGAGCGGATTCCGATCGCGCGAAGACCCCTGAAGGGTCGCTTCGCTCCCGGGCTCGGACACCGCGGCTAGGCTGAGTTTCGATGATCGAGCTCGTCGGCGACTCCGCGCGCGGGGCCGAGTTCGCGCTCGTGCGGCTCACGGTCGACGGCGACCGGATCGTCGACGGCGGACGCCGCCGGGCTCGACGCGCCCGCTCGAGGGGCTGACGCTGCTCGAGGCGGCCGCGGTCCGGGCGAGACGCTCGCCGCCGACGCGCTCGCGAACGCGCTCGGGCCGGTCTTCCGCGCCGCGCCGGATCCGGGGCGGATCGCGGTCGCGATGAGCGGCGGCGTCGACAGCGCCGTCGCGCTGCTGCGCGCCGGCCCGCATGCGCGTCGGCGTGACGCTGCGGCTCTGGCTCGACCCGGACGGCCCCGACTCGGAGCGCGCCTGCTGCTCGCCTGCGGCCGTGATCGCGGCGCGCGAGACCTGCCACGCGCTCGGCCTGCCGCACGTGACGCTCGACCTGCGCGAGGAGTTCCGCCGCGCGGTCGTCGACGCCGTTCGTGCGCGGCTACGCGCGCGGCGAGACGCCGAACCCGTGCGTGCGCTGCAACGGCGGCTTCCGCTTCGCCGAGCTGCTCGCGTTCGCGCGAGCGCGCGGGCGCGGCGAGCTCTGCGACCGGCCACTACGCCCGCATCGTCGAGCACGGCGGTCGCCGCCTGCTCGCGCGCGCCGCCGACGCGGACAAGGACCAGTCGTACATGCTCGCCCAGCTCGACCCGCGCCTGCTCGACCGGATCTGGCTTCCCGCTCGGCGAGCAGGACGAAGGACCGAGACGCGCGCCGAGGCCGAGCGCGCCGGGCTCGCGGCGGCCGACGCGGCGTGAGAGCCAGGAGGCATGCTTCCTCGCGGGCGACGACTACCGCGCCTTCCTCGGCCGGCACGGCCTCGCAGCGAGCGACGGGCCCGATCGTCGACGAGTGCGGCGCGGAGCTCGGCCGGCACGACGGCTTCTGGCGCTACACGCCCGGCCAGCGGCGCGGGCATCGGCGTCGCCGCCGCCGAGCCGCTCTACGCGCTGCGCACCGACGCCGCGCACGAACACGGTCGTCGTCGGGCCCGCGCGAGGCGCTGGCGTGCACGCGCGTCGAGGTGCGCGGGCCGCCTGCACGTGCCCGTCGAGCCGCGCCGACGCGAAGCTCCGCCACCGCTCGCCGTCGGTGCCCGCACGGGTCGAGCCCGACCGCGGGCGGCTTCAGGCTGGAGCTCGACGAGCCGGCCTACGGCGTCGCGCCCGGTCAGGTCGTGGCCCTCTACGACGGCGACGCGGTGGTCGGTTCCGGTGTGGTGTCGTCTGCGAGTCGCAACTAGGATCACCGGCATGCCGCTTCTCGCCGTCACCGCGGGCGACGTCGCGTATTACGCGCTCGCCCTCTTCCTCGTCGCCGACGGGCATTGGCACTCGCGCTACGCGCTCTTCCGCCTGGGCGGAACCTTCGCGCGCCTCTCCGCGTTTATCGGGGAACGCAGGAAGAGCTTCTGCCCGTGATCAACAAGGTCGGAGGGAGTGTCGACCGGGTGAACGCACAGCTGGACAAGGTGGACCGCGTGACGGACAGCGCAGTGGACATGGCCGACAGCGCCGACACGGCCGTGCGCGCGGTCAGCTTCGCGATCACGCGCCCCGTGCAGAAGGTCTCCGGTCTCGCAGCCGGGCTCAGCCACGGAATCGCCGCGCTCAAGACGCAGCGCGACTGGAACGAGGCAGTGCGGGTCGCCAAGGACGCCGCTGCCCGGCGCGAGCGCGAGCTCGAGGAGGAGCTGCGCGCCGCAGACGGTGAGTCGGTCGTAGATGGACGAGATCGCGCGTCACGATGCCGCGCGAGCGGCCGTTCGGCAGCGGTCGCCGACCTCGTGCTCGGCGGGCTCGCCGCCCGCCACGAGCTGACGATCGAGGCGCTCGACGACCTCCAGCTCGCGCTGGAGAGCGCTGCTCGACCGCGACGCGCGGCGAGGCGACGTCACGCTCGTGCTGCGCGTTCGCTCGGACGACGCGTCGAGGCGTCGGTCGGGCCGTTCGACGCGCGCGGCTGCGCGCCGAGCTGGAGCAGGACGCGGGCGACGAGCTCGGCCTGCGCCGGCTCCTCGACACCGTCGTCGACGACGTCGCCCTCGCCGACCGTGACGACGGCGGCTGGGTCGAGCTGCGCAAGACCGACCAGCTGGCGGGGCGCGCCTGATGCCGCGCGAGCGGACAAGATCCTCCTCCGCCGCTACCACGAGCAGGGCGACCTGGCCGCGCGCGAGCAGCTGATCGAGCAGTACCTGTCGCTCGTCCGCTCGCTGGCGCGGCGCTACAGCTACCGCGGCGAGCAGCTCGAGGACCTCGTCCAGATCGGCTGCATCGGCCTGATCAAGGCGATCGACCGCTTCGACCTCGACCGCGGCGTCGAGCTCACCACCTACGCGACGCCGAACATCATCGGCGAGATCAAGCGGCACTTCCGCGACAAGGGCTGGGCGGTGCGCGTGCCGCGCGGGCTGCAGGAGCTGAACGTCCAGCTCTCGAAGCTCGATCGAGGAGCTGACCGTCCAGCTCGGCCGCTCGCCGACGATCCCGGAGCTCGCGAAGGCGGCGGGCGTGGAGGAGGAGGAGGTGCTCGAGGCGCTCGAGAGCGGGCGCGCGTACAGCTCGCTCTCGCTCTCCTCCGGCGGCTCCGACGAGGACGGCGAGCTCGACCCGCTCGAGTCGCTCGGGACGATCGAGCACCAGTACGAGGTCTCCGAGGACCGCGCCGTGCTCGCACCGGGCTTCCGGGCGCTCGACGAGCGCGAGCGGCGCATCCTGCACCTGCGCTTCTTCGACGGGCTGACGCAGTCGCAGATCGCGCAGCAGGTCGGGATCTCGCAGATGCACGTCTCGCGCCTGATCCGCCGCGCGCTCGAGAAGATCCGCGACGAGATCGCGGGCGACGAAGACTTCGAGACGCCCGCCAAGCGCGCCGCGGGCTAGACCTACACTTCAGGCGTGCGCACCACCGCAGAGCTCCGCGAGGGCTTTCTCTCCTACTTCGAGTCCAAGGGGCACAAGCGGCACCCGTCGGGCTCGCTCGTCCCACCCGACTGGGACCGTTCGACGCTCCTGAACAGCGCCGGCATGCAGCCGCTGATGCCGTACTTCCTGGGCCGCGAGACACCGCCGGCGCCGCTGCTCGTCACCGTGCAGAAGTGCTTCCGCACGCCGGACATCGACGAGGTCGGCCTCGACGGCCACCATCTGACCTTCTTCGAGATGCTCGGCAACTTCTCGTTCGGCGAGTACTTCAAGGACGGCGCGATCGACCTCGCGTGGGAGTACCTGACGCAGCACCTGAAGATCGACATGGAGCGCTTCTGGGTCACGGTCTTCGCCGGCGATCCGGAGCTCGGGCTCGGCGAGGACGAGGTCGCGCGTGCAGCCTGGCTCAGGGTCGGCCAGCCGCCCGAGCGCATCCTCGCGCTCGACCGCTCGCACAACTTCTGGTCGGTGGGAGGGCCGGGGCCGTGCGGGGGCGACACGGAGATGTTCTACGACCGCGGCGCAGGCGTCGGCTGCGGCCGCGCCGAGTGCGCGCCGGGCTGCGAGTGCGAGCGCTTCCTCGAGTTCTGGAACCTCGTCTTCATGGAGTTCGAGCTCCATCCGGACGGCCGCGTGACGCCGCTGCCCAAGCAGAACGTCGACACCGGCATGGGGCTCGAGCGCACGGCGTCGATCCTCCAGGACGTCCTCTCGGTGTACGAGACCGACGGCTACCAGGCGATCATGGCCTGGATCGCCGAGCAGAGCGGCGTCGCCTACGGCGAGTCCGAGCGCGCGACGAAGGCGCACAGGATCCTCGCCGACCACGGCCGCGGGATGACGTTCCTCGCCGCCGACGGGGTGACGCCGTCGAACGAGGGCCGCGGCTACATCCTGCGGCGGATCATCCGCCGGGCCGTGCAGCAGGCGCGCGCGATCGAGCTCGAGCACCTGTGGCCGCTCACCGACGTCGTCGTCGAGCAGATGGCGCCTTGGTATCCCGAGCTCGCCGCCGGCCGGACGGAGATCCAGCAGGTCGTGCGGGCCGAGGAGGAGCGGTTCTCCGAGACGCTCGAGCGCGGGCTCAAGGTCTTCGAGGAGCTGGCCGGGGGCGAGACGATCTCGGGCGAGGAGGCGTTCAGGCTGGCTGCGACCTACGGGTTCCCGGTCGAGCTGACGGTGGAGCTCGCCGAGGAGCGCGGCCAGGCGGTCGACGTGGATGGGTACCGCGACGAGATGGCGCGCCACCGCGACGTCTCGCGGGCCGGGTCGGAGTCCGGGGTGCAGCGCGCCGCCGAGTTCGGCGCGGGCACCGACTTCGCGACGGAGTTCGTGGGTTTCGACAAGACGGACGTGCTGACGCAGATCGGTGCGCTCGAGGAGCTCGGCGACGGCACCTTCCTGGCGAAGCTCCGCGAGTCGCCGTTCTACGCCGCCGGCGGCGGGCAGGTCACCGATGCAGGCGAGCTGATCCACGAGGAGACGGGTGTCGCGGCGACGCTGCGCGAGGCGCACCGGCTCGGCGACGACCAGGTGCTCGTCTTCGAGGGCGACGGCTTCGCGGCCGGCGACCGGGTGCGCGCCGTCGTCCCCTGGGCGGTGCGCTTCCCGACGATGGCGAACCACACCGCGACGCACCTCCTCCACGAGGCCCTGCGCCAGGTGCTCGGCGAGCACGTGAAGCAGGCGGGATCGGCGGTGCGGCCCGAGAAGCTGCGCTTCGACTTCAGTCACGAGCAGGCGCTCACCCCTGAGCAGCGCGCCGAGGTGGAGCAGATCGTCAACGAGCAGATCTTCCGCAACCGGGCGGTGCGGATCTTCGAGACGCCGATCGAGGAGGCGAAGCAGCTCGGCGCGCAGATGCTCTTCGGCGAGAAGTACGGCGACGTCGTCCGCGTCGTCGAGATCGACGGCTTCTCCCGCGAGCTCTGCGGCGGCACGCACGTGCGCTCGACGGCCGAGATCGGGCCCTTCGCGATCGTCTCCGAGGGCTCCGTCGGCTCGGGCGCCCGGCGGATCGAGGCCGTCACCTCCGGCGAGGCCTTCGCCCTGCTCCAGGGCCGCGCTCGGGAGGCCGACGAGCTCCGCGCCGAGCTCGAGCGGGTGCGCAAGGAGGCGAAGCGCGCCCCTGCGGCTGCGGCCTCCGAGGACTTCGTCGTCACGCGCGAGACGCAGGCGGGCGACGTCAACGTGCTCGTCGTCGAGGTGACAAGCGGCGATCCGCTGGACGTCTCCGATCGCCTGAAGCAGAAGCACGCGCCTGCCGCCGTCATCGTCGGGGCCTTGACCGACGGAACGGCGCAGCTCGTGATCAACCTGGACAAGTCGCTCGAGGCGCGCGGCGTGCACGCGGGGAACGTCGTGCGCGAGGCGGCGCCGCTGATCGGCGGCGGCGGGGGCGGGCGCCCGACGATGGCCCGTGCCGGCGGCAAGCGTCCCGAGGGGCTCGAAGAAGCGTTGGCGACGGCGGAGCGCCTGATCACGGCGGCGCTGTCGTGAGAGGCCCGGCGTGAAGGTGCTCGCACTGGACTACGGCTCCGCGCGGACCGGTGTCGCCGTCTCCGACGCGACCGGCACGCTCGCGCGGCCGCTGACGGTGGTCGAGCGCGCCGCCTCGGAGGCCGGTCTGCGCAGGCTCGCTGAGCTCGTGGAGGCGGAGGACCCCGAGCGGATCGTCGTCGGGCTGCCGCTGACCCTGCGGGGCGAGGCCGGCAGCCAGGCACAGGAGACGGGCCGGTTCATCGCCGCGCTCCGTGCAACCGTCTCGGTGCCGGTCGAGAGCTTCGACGAGCGCTTCACGACCACCCTCGCCGCCGGCGCGCCATCCTCCCGCGCGCCCGAGGACGCGCGCGCGGCCGCCCACCTCCTCGAGAGCTACCTGACGTGGTCGAGCAACCGGGTGTGACGAGACAGCGGCCGTCGCGCCGGCAGCTGGCGCTGCGGCGGCTGGTCGCGGCAGTCGTGCTGTTCGGCTGCCTCGGCGTGGCGCTCTGGCTCGGCGTCACCGCGCTCGGTGACTCCGGCGGCGAGGATGCTGCGCCGCCGGCGACGACCGCCGCGCCGCCCGCGCCCGTCCTCAGGATCATCTTCCCGGAGGGCTTCACGCGCGACCAGATGGCGGCCCGGGTGGGTGAGGTGCGCACGATCGCGAAGGAGCGGCGCAAGATCACCCCGAAGCTGACGGCGAAGGGCTACACGGCGGCGAGCGAGAAGGCGAGGATCCCGGCCGCGTTCCGGAAGGACGCACGCGGAATCGAGGGCTTCCTCTTCCCGGCCACGTACGAGTTCACCGCGAAGACGACCGCGAAGCAGCTCGTCGCCGACCAGCTCGAGTTCTTCGAGGAGAACTTCGCGGAGGTCGACCTGGCCGTTCGCGAAGAAGAAGAATCTCACTCCGTACGACGTGCTGATCATCGCCTCGATGGTGGAGAAGGAGACGATCGCACCGGACGAGCGCCCCAAGGTGGCGGCGGTGATCTACAACCGCCTCAAGGCCGGGATGCCGCTCGGCATCGATGCGACGATCCGCTACGGGCTCGACGTCCCCGGAACCGAGCCGCTGCGCGTCTCCCAGCTCGAGAGCGACAACCCGTACAACACGCGCAACCGGACCGGGCTGCCGCCCACGCCGATCGCCAACCCCGGGCTCGCCTCGATCCAGGCCGCCGCGCACCCGGCCGACGTCGACTTCCTCTTCTTCGTGCGCAAGCCGGACAAGATCCATCACTTCTTCACCGCGAGCGAGGACGAGTTCTTCGCCAAGGCCTGCGAGTACGGCTTCGGCTGCGGGTGAGCATGTGTTCCTGAAACACGAGCGGTGGTGATCGCTGCGACGACGCGGCTCGTCGGACTGCTCGGCCACCCGGTCGCGCACTCGCTCTCGCCGCGGATGCAGAACGCCGCCTTCGCGGCGCGGGGGCTCGACTTCGCCTACGTCGCGCTCGACGTGCCGCCGGAACAGCTCGAGGACGCCGTGCGCGGCCTCGTGGCGCTCGGCTTCGCCGGCGCGAACGTGACGGCGCCGCACAAGCTCGCCGTCGGCGCGCTCGACCTGGTCGAGGCCGACGTCAGCTCGGTCAACACCCTGGTCTTCCGCGACGGGCGCGTCGAGGGCCACAGCACGGACGCCGCGATCCTCGACGGCTTGCCCGCCGAGCGGCCGGTGATCCTCGGCGACGGCGGCTCGGCGCGCGCGTTCGCGGAGGCGCTGCCGCACGCGCGGACGTTCTCGCGCCGGGGCGAATGGCCCCCCGACGTCGCCGGGGCCGATCTCGTCGTCAACGCGACGAGCGCCCGGGAAGAGGTGCTCGTGACGCTCGGCGCCGGCCAGACGCTCCTCGACCTGCCCTATCCCGACACCGCCACGGCAACGAGCTGCGCGTGCGGGCGGCGCCCGCGTCGTGGGCGGGCTCGAGGTGCTCGTCGCCCAGGGCGCGGCGGCGTTCGAGCTGTGGACGGGCGTGCCCGCGCCGGTGCCCGTGCTGCGCGCCGCAGTAGATTTGCCCGCATGACGCTTGCGCTGACGACGGCCGGGGAGTCGCACGGGCCGGCGCTCGTCGCGATCCTGACCGGGCTCCCCGCCGGCCTCGAGCTGGGCAAGGACGCGATCGACGCCGATCTGCACCGGCGCCAGCAGGGCTACGGGCGCAGCCCGCGCCAGCAGCTCGAACAGGACGAGGTCGAGGTCCTCGCCGGCCTCCGCCACGGCCGCACGCTGGGCACGCCGCTTGCGCTCGTCGTGCGGAACCGCGACCACGCGAACTGGGCGTGGGGGATGAGCCCCTGGCTGCCCGACGGCGAGCCGTCGGGCAAGGGCACGAAGCCGGTGAGGCTGCCGCGCCCGGGCCACGCAGACCTCGCCGGGGTGCTCAAGTACGGCCACGAGGACGTCCGCGACGCGCTCGAGCGCGCGAGCGCGCGCCACACGGCCGTGCACGTCGCGGCAGGGTCGGTGGCGAAGGCGCTCCTGCGCGAGCTCGGGATCGAGGTCGCCGGCCGCGAGGTGGAGATCGGCGGCGCAACCGGAGAGGCCGAGCTGCGCGCGGCAATCGATGCCGCCCGCGCCGACCGCGACACGCTCGGCGGCGTCGTCGAGGTGCGTGCGACCGGCGTCCCTCCGGGGCTCGGCTCCTACGCGTCCAAGGAAGACCGGCTCGACGCGCGCCTCGCCGCGGCGCTGATGGGGATCCAGGCGGTGAAGGGGGTCGAGGTCGGCGAGGGCTTCGGGCTGGCGCGCCGCCGCGGCTCCGAGGCCCACGACGAGATCGAACCCGGTCTGCACCGCCGCTCCAACCGTGCCGGCGGGATCGAGGCCGGTGTGTCGAACGGGGAGGAGCTCGTCGTGCGTGCGGCGATGAAGCCGCTGCCGACGCTGATGAAGCCGCTCGACTCGGTCGACCTGGACACCGGCGAGGCGGCTCAGGCGCTCGTCGAGCGCAGCGACGTCGCCGCGGTGGAGGCGCTCGCGGTCGTGGCCGAGGCGGCTGTCGCCTGGGAGCTCGCCCGGGCTGCCCGGGAGAAGTTCGGCGGCGACTCGCTGGGGGACTTCGTCGGCGCTCACCGCGCGTATCTCGACCGCATCCCGTGGGCACCGCGCTAGACCGTCACGTCGTCCTCGTCGGCTTCATGGGCGCCGGGAAGACGACCCTCGGGCGGGAAGCCGCGCGACGGACGGGTCTCGGCTTCGCCGATCTCGACGCCGCGGTGGAGCACGAGGTGGGCGACAGCATCCCCGACTTCTTCGCCAGCCACGGTGAGACGGAGTTTCGGCGGATCGAGACAGAGCTGACCGTGCGCCACCTCGAGCACGAGCCGGGAGGGATCGTGTCCCTCGGCGGCGGGGCAGTCACCTCGCCCGCCGTGCGAGACGCGCTGGGGGCGCGCGCAGTCACGGTCTGGGTCGAGGTCGACGCCGACACCGCCTGGGAGCGCGTTCGTGGAACCGACCGGCCTCTCGCCCAGGACGAAGCCGGCTTCCGCCGCCTGTTCGAGGAGCGACGGGCCGTCTACGACGAGGTGGCCGACGTGACGGCACGGGACGTCGACGGCGTCGTGCTCGCCGCAGGCGGCGTGCACGTCGAGACCGGCGCGCTGGGCTGGCTGGGCGAGCTCGTCCCCGGCGAGGGGCCGGTCGCGCTCGTCGCCGACCGGCACGTGGCGGGGATCTACGGGATGGAGGCTCAGCTCGGACTGGGGTCGCGCGAGGTGGCCGTGCACGAGGTCCCGGCGGGCGAGGAGGCGAAGACGCAGAAGGTGCTGGAGCGGATCTGGCGGGCGCTTGCGGCTGGAGCGCAGCGGCACGCTCGTGGCGCTCGGCGGCGGGTCGACCACGGACGTCGCCGGCCTTGCGGCTGCCACCTACCTCCGCGGGATCGACTGGGTCGCCGTCCCGACGACCCTGGTCGGCCAGGTCGACGCAGCGATCGGCGGCAAGACGGCGATCGACCTCCCCGAGGGCAAGAACCTCGTCGGCGCCTTCCACTGGCCCGTCGCGGACGGTGATCGATCCTGCGCTGCTCGAGACGCTGCCCGAGGCGGAGTCGCTGAACGGGCGGGCCGAGCTGGTCAAGACGGGCCTGCTCGCCGGTGAGCCGCTGTGGGAGCTGCCGCTGGCCGAGGCAGTGCGCCGCTGCGCCGCGTTCAAGACGGCCGTCTGCCTCCGCGACCCGCACGACCGAGGCGAGCGCAACCAGCTCAACCTCGGCCATACGTTCGCGCACGCCCTGGAGACCGCGGCCGCGTTCGAGCTGCCACATGGGCGCGCCGTCGCGCTCGGCCTCCTCGCCGCGCTCCGCCTCTCCGGACTCGATCCCGCCGTCGTCGAGGCGGAGCTCCGGCCGGAGCCCGTCCAGGTCGACCGGGAGCGGGCCTGGGCCGCGCTCGCGCGCGACAAGAAGGCGGAGGGCGGCGTGCCGAAGCTCGTCCTGCTCGACGAGCCGGGCCGCCCCCGAATCGGCGTCGAGCTCCCGGAGGACGAGATCCGGGCTGCCCTCGATTCCCTGATCGCCGGGTAGAGTCGCGCGATGCGCGTGGGAGTCCTCAACGGAGTCAACCTCGACGTCCTGAGCCGGCGCGACCCGGCCATGTACGGCAAGCTCTCGCTCGCCGAGCTCGAGTCGCAGATCTACAGCTGGTCGAAGGACCTCCAGCTGACCACGCGCTGTCGCCAGACGAACCACGAGGGCCAGTTCGTCGAGTGGTGCCACGATGCGCTCGACTGGGCGGACGGCGTGATCCTGAACCCGGGCGCCTGGACGCACTACAGCTACGCGATCCGCGACGCAGTCGAGCTGTTCGAGGTGCCCGTCGTCGAGGTGCACCTGTCCAAGATCGAAGAGCGTGAGGAGTTCCGGCGCCACTCCGTGCTCTCCGACCTGGCGAAGAAGCGGATCACCGGCAAAGGCCCGGACGGCTACCGTGAGGCGCTCGTCTACCTCGTGGAGGCTGTGAAAAAATGAGCAGGATCGAACGTCTCGCCGCGCTGCTCGACGAGCCTCTGCTCGTCACGAGCGGCGTCAACGTCCGCTATCTCACCGACCTGGCAAGCTCGAATGCGGCCCTGCTCGTCGATCCGGCAGGCGACACGACGCTGTACACCGACTTTCGCTACGCACGCAAGGCGAGCGCGCTCGACGGCATCAGCTTCGTGCAGACCGCGCGCGATGTCGTCGCGGACCTCGCCACGCGCTTCTCGGGGAAGACGGTGTGGGTCGAGGCCCACGTTCTCACCGCGGCGGCGTTCGAGACGCTCCGCTCCGGGGGCGTGGACGCGGTGCCCCAACAGGGGCTCGTCGAGCGGCTGCGCGCGGTCAAGGATCCGTCGGAGCTCGCGACCTTGCGCGAGGCGGCCGCGATCTCCGACCGGGTCTTCGGCGCGCTGGCGGAGGAACGGTTCGTCGGCCGGACGGAGATCGACCTGGCCTGGCGCGTCCGCGAGCTCTTCCACGAGCACGGCTCGTCGGAGCTCTCCTTCGACACGATGGTGGCCGCCGGCGAGAACGGGGCGAGCCCGCACTCCGACAACCGCGACGTCGCCGTGCCGGCGAACACGCTCGTGATCGTCGACGCCGGCTGCAGCGTCGAGGGCTACGCCTCCGACTGCACGCGCACGTTCGCGACCGGCGAGCTGCCCGACGAGCTCGCGAAGGTCTACGAGGTCTGCCTCCAGGCGCAGCTGGCGGGGCTCGCCGCGATGGGGCCGGGCGTGACCGGCCGGGCCGCGGACGGCGCCGCGCGGGACGTCATCTCCGCCGCCGGCTGGGGGGAGAACTTCGGCCACGGTCTTGGCCACGGGATCGGCCTGGCCGTGCACGAGGCGCCGAACGCGCGCGTCGAGTCGACCGACACGCTGGAAGTCGGAAACGTGATCAGCTGCGAGCCCGGGATCTACCTGCCGGACGTCGCGGGCGTACGCATCGAGGACATGGTCCTGATCACGGACGACGGTCGCGAGCGGCTCACGCAGGTCGGCAAGGAGCTCGTGACCGTCGGATAGCTCCGCTAGCGTGCGCGCGATGGCGGAGCGCACCTTCGTCGAGCAGCTCGGCTCCGAGACCGAGCGGTGGGTTGCCGACGGGTTGATCACGGTCGAACAGGCGGCGGCCGTGCGCGCGAGGTACGAAGGAGGCGGCGCCGCGCACGCTGAGTCCCGGGGCCGTGCCGCCTCGGCGCTCGCCGTGATCGGCGCGCTCGCCGTCGGCTTCGGCGTGATCGGCTTCTTCGCCGCGAACTGGGAGGCGATGAGCCACGGCGTGCGCCTCGCCCTGCTGACGGCCGTGGTCGGCGGGGCCTACGCCGGCGGTTACCAGCTGCGCGACCGCACCGGCCGGCTGCCGAGGGTGGGCGAGGCGCTGTACCTACTCGGCGTCCTGCTCTTCGGCGCGGCGCTCTTCCTCGTCGGCCAGATGTACAACGTGGAGGCGCACGATCCGCTCGCGCTCCTCCTGTGGGCTGCAGCCGCCGTCGTCGTGGCGCTGACGGTGCGTTCCCGGGCGATCTCCTGGGCCGCGTTGGCGATCTTCACCACGTGGGTGGGCTTCGAGGCCGGAGTCGCGCTCGAGGACTCGGACGAGGACGCCACTGCGCTCGCCGTCCTCGCAGTCTTCTACGGCGGCGCCCTCTACGGCCTCGGAACCGTCGCGCTCGAGCGGATCCGCGCGCCGTGGCTCGCGGAGACCGGATTCGCCTCCGCCGGGCGCCGGCTGGGCCTGCTGCTCGCGGCGGGTGGGCTCTTCGTCTTCACGTTTGCCGAGGCCGCCGACGAGCTCGACGGGACGGCCCGGAGCCTCGACGGGTGGCTGCAGGCGGCACTGCTCCTCGTCGCCGCGCTGGCGCTGGCGAGCGCAGTCGCGCTCGCGTTGGGCGAGCGACCGAGCGGCCGCTACGAGTCCGGCGCCTTCGCGGTGGCCGTCGGCCTGCTGTTGGTCGGAGTCTTCGCCGGCGGGAACGGCGACGTCTATGCGCTCCTGTTCAACCTCCTCTTCGCCGGGCTCGCCCTCGGGACGATCTACGCGGGGTACCTGAACGACGAGCCGTGGCTCGTCAACATGGGCGTCGTGCTCGTCGCGATCGAGCTGATCGGCCGGTACTTCGACGTCTTCTGGTCGGCGCTGCCGCGGTCCGCGGGCCTGATCGGCGCCGGCGTCATCATCCTCGCGATCGCCTACCTGCTGGAGCGGCAGCGCAAGCGGCTGCTCGCCCGGATGGACGCATGACGCGGCGGCGCCGACTCGTCCTGCTCGTCGCCGTCCTGGCTCAGCTCGCAGTTCCGCTCGCCCTGGCGGGCCTCGCCGCTGCGGATCTCGCCTTCGGGCGGGAGATCCGCCTCCGGGCCGTGCCCGTCGACCCGCTGGACGTCTTCCGCGGCAACTACGTCGTGCTCAGCTACGACATCTCGACCGTGCCCGTCGGGTTCTCGGTGCGCCGCGGTGAGCGGGTATGCGTCTCGCTGAACGAGACGGCCGGGGTGTGGAGCGGGAGCTTCGGCGTGCCGGATCCGAGCGGTGACACCGCGATCTGCGGACGCGCGCGCGCCGACGCCGATGCGGGCGACCAGGTCGCCGTCGAGTACGGGATCGAGACCTATTACGCGAGCGCCGAGCGCGCCCACGAGATCGAGGACTCGATCGTCCGTGGCCAGGTGTACGCGATCGTCGACCTCGACGACGACGGGAGCGCCCGGATCGAGCGGCTCGGGGTCGAGGACCCGGCTAGACTGGCCGACCGATGGCCGACGTCGTCTCCACGAACGAGTTCAAGAACGGCATGCACGTCGAGATCGACGGCTCGGTCTGGCGCATCGTCGAGTTCCAGCACGTGAAGCCCGGCAAAGGCGGCGCGTTCGTCCGCACGAAGGTGAAGAGCGTCGACTCGGGCTCGGTCGTGGACAAGACCTTCCGCGCCGGCGAGAAGTTCGCGCGCATCTACACCGAGGTCAAGAACATGCAGTACCTGTACGACTCGGGTGACGAGGTCGTCTTCATGGACGAGCAGACCTACGAGCAGCTGACCCTGCCGCACGAGTCGCTCGAGGCGGAGCTGCCGTACATGCAGCCGTCGAGCACGATGCAGCTGCTCTTCGTCGGCGGCAAGCCCTCGGGCGTGCAGCTGCCCGCGTCGATCGAGCTGGCCGTCACCGACACCGAGCCCGGCGTGAAGGGCGACACGGTCTCGAACGTGACCAAGCCGGCCACGCTGGAGACGGGCGCAGTCGTCGCCGTCCCGCTCTTCGTCAACGTGGGCGACCGGATCAAGGTCGACCCGCGCGAAGGTCGCTACATATCGAGAGCCTGAGCCGGGCTCGCCGCTCGTCGGAGCGCTCCAGCCGCTCGCCCGGCGCCCCCGCGGTTAGGCTCTAGCCGCGTGCCGCGGCTCGTCGACACCTCCATCCGCCTGCTCTCGCAGGAACCGCTCGCCGGTCGCATGCCGACCGCGGACCTGCTCGACCTGGCCGAGGTGCTCGACCGGGCCGGCTACGCGTGCCTGGAGGTCTCGGGCGGCGGCGTCTTCGACTCGGCCGTGCGCCGCGGCGTCGAGAGCCCCTGGGAGCGGATCCGCGCGCTGCGGGCGCGGACGAAGACGCCGCTCGGGCTCGCGCTGCGCGGACGCTTCCTCGTCGGCTCGCGGCCGGTGAGCACGGACTTCGTCCGCCGCTTCGTCGCCTCGGCGGCCGAGAACGGGATCGACGTCTTCCGCCTGCACGACCCGCTGAACGACGTCTCGAACCTGCGCGAGGCTGGGGAGGCGATCGTGGACGCCGGTGGCGAGTTCCACGCGGGGCTCGTCTACAGCCCCGGCCGCACGGGCGAGGCCGACTCGCTCGTGCAGCAGGCCCGCGAGCTGCCCGAGCTCGGCGCGACCCGCGCGCTCATCCACGATCCCACCGGCGGCCTCGAGCCCTACCGTGCGTACGACCTCGTGTCGCGCGTGGCCGAGGCGTCCGGTCTCCCGGTCGGCCTCTACTGCCAGGGAGCGTCGGGCAGCGGCCTGGCAGCGGCGCTCGAGGCGGCGCGTGCCGGCGCCGACATCATCGCCACGACCGTCTACCCGCTCGCGCTGACGCTGCACCGGGTCTCGGGCGAGTCGCTCGCCTCCGCGCTCGCCGGGATGGGGCTCGAGACGGGGATCGACATCGACCGGCTCTGGGAGGCCTCCGATCTCGTCGACGAGCACATCGGCGACGAGCCCGTCGCCCCGCTGGCGCCGCGCCTCGCGGTGCGCGCGGCCGAGTTCGATCTGCCGCCCGGGCTCGTCGCGGCACTCGACACGCACCTGCGCGCCCACTCAGCCGGCGACCGGCTGCTCGAGGTGCTCGAGGAGCTGAAGCAGGTCCGGGCCGAGGCGGGCTCGCCGCCGCTCGCCGCCCCGATCGGCCAGATCCTCGCCTCGCAGGCACTGATCCACGTTCTCTCGGCGCGGCGCTACGGCAACGTCGTGGACGAATTCCGTGCACTCGTGCAGGGCCGCTACGGAGCGCCTCCGGGCGAGATCGACGCGACGGTCGCCCGCGCCGTGGCGCTGCTCTCGGACGGGATGCCGTTCGACGAGGACCCGCCCACAGCCGACGACGTGCGCGCCGAGGCGGAGGGGCTCGCCGCGAGCGAGGAGGAGCTCGTCCTGATCGCGCTCTTCGGCGAGGAGGCGGAGCACCTGCTGCGCACGATCCGGACGCGCCACTCACGCGACGACTCGCTCGGCGCGGGCGGGGTCGACCAGTCGCGCGCCGAGCGGATCCGCGAGCTGGTTCGGATCGTGCAGGAGAGCGGTGTCGCCGAGGTGGAGATCGAGGACGACGGGATGCGCGTCTCGGTGCGGCGGCGCGAGGAGCAGACGCCGATCCAGGCCGCCGCGCCCCTCGCCGACGAGGAGCCGGGCGAGCTGCCGGTCGTCCCCGCCGCCCCGGGAGCGCCGCACCGGGTCGAGTCGCCCATGGTCGGCGTCTTCTATCGCCAGGCCGAGCCGGGGACACCACCGTTCGTCGAGGTCGGCGACGCCGTCGAGCCGGGCCAGACGCTGTGCCTGCTGGAGGCGATGAAGCTCTTCAACGAGCTGAAGGCCGACGCGGCCGGCCGGGTGGTCGCGATCCACGTCGAGAACGGCCAGCCCGTCGAGTTCGGCCAGCTTCTGTTCGAGCTCGAGCCGATCGCGCGCCCCGCCGGCCCTCTGATGTTCGCCAGGGTTCTGGTCGCGAACCGGGGCGAGATCGCCGTCCGGGTGATCCGCGCGCTGCACGAGCTCGGTGTGGAGGCCGTCGCCGTCTACTCGACCGCCGACCGCGACTCGCTGCACGTGCGGCTCGCCGACCGCGCGGTCTGCATCGGGCCGCCCGCCGCCGCCGAGAGCTACCTCCGCATCCCCGCCGTGATCGCCGCGGCCGAGACGACCGGCTGCGAGGCCGTGCACCCGGGCTACGGCTTCCTCTCGGAGAACCCCGAGCTCGTGCGCGCGTGCGCCGACAACGAGCTCGTCTTCGTCGGCCCGTCCGCCGACGTGATGGAGCGCATGGGCGACAAGGCCCGCGCGAAGGCGGAGATGCGCGCCGCCGACGTGCCGCTCGTCCCCGGCACGGAGGGAGGCGCCTCGCTCGCGGACGTGCGCGCCGCGGCCGACGACCTCGGCTACCCCGTCCTGCTCAAGGCGGTCGCGGGCGGCGGCGGCAAGGGCATGCGCCTCGTCCGCGCGCCCGAGGAGCTCGAGCCCGCGTTCTCGACCGCCCGCAGCGAGGCCGAGGCGGCCTTCGGCGACGGGACGCTCTACCTGGAGAAGGCGCTCGTGCCCGCCCGCCACGTCGAGATCCAGGTGCTCTGCGACCGGCTCGGCGGGGTGCTGACGCTCGGCGAGCGCGAGTGCTCGATCCAGCGGCGCCACCAGAAGCTGCTCGAGGAGTCCCCGTCGCCCGCGCTCGACGCGGCGACGCGTGAGGAGATGGAGGCCGCGGCGGAGCGGGCCTGCCGCGCGATCGGCTACGAGGGCGCGGGCACGTTCGAGTTCCTGCTCGGCACCGATGGCGCCTTCCATTTCATCGAGCTGAACGCGCGCCTGCAGGTGGAGCACCCGGTGAGCGAGCTCGTGACCGGGATCGACGTCGTCCGCGAGCAGCTGCGCGTCGCCTCGGGCGAGGCGCTGCCGGTGACGGGTGCGCGCCGCGCGCCGCGGGCACGCGCTCGAGATCCGCCTGAACGCCGAGGATCCCGCCCGCGACTTCGCCCCGGCCCCGGGGCGGATCACCCGCTTCCGGCCGCCGCTCGGCCCGGGCGTGCGGGTGGACACGTACCTCGAGGAGGGCGTCGTCGATCTCCCCCTACTACGACTCGCTCGTCGCGAAGCTGATCGTCTGGGCGGAGGACCGCGAGTCGGCGATCGCGCGCGGCGTGCGTGCGCTGGACGAGCTGGAGCTCGAGGGCGTGCCGACCACCCGCGGGCTCGCGCTGGACATCCTGCGCTCCGAGGAGTTCGCGAGCGGCGTCTACTCGACGAGCTTCCTCGACGAGATGGAGGGTCGGCTGCCGTCCCTGGCCGCGACGCCGGTGGAGGCAGCGCTGTGAAGCACGACGGCCACACGATCGCGGGGCCCGGCGGCACGATCCGGATCGAGGGCGACGCGCTCGCGGCGCTCGTCGTCGCGGCCGCCGAGCACGTCGACGGCGCGCGCGTGCGCCGGCCGCGCCGCGGGCTCTCCGTGGCCATCGCCGACGGTCGCGCCCGGGTCGAGCTGGAGCTGGCCGTGCGGTACGGGACGTCGCTGCCCGAGCTCGGCGCCGCCGTCCAGGAGGCGGTCTCCGACGCGCTGCGCCGCTCGCGCCGGCCTCGAGGTCGACGGGGTCGACGTCTCGATCGAGGAGCTGGAGCGGTGAGCGGCCGGCGGCAGTCGCGGCGCACGGCGCTCTTCCTGCTCTACCAGTGGGACCTGACCGGCCAGCCGCTGAGCGCGCTCTACGAGGGCGACCCGGACGAGTTCGCGCTCGGCCTCGCGCAGGACGTCTCCGCGCGCGCCGACGAGCTCGACGTCCGCATCACGGAGGCCGCCGAGGGCTGGACCGCCGACCGGCTGGGTACCCTCGAGCGCAACATCCTGCGGATCGGGATCCACGAGCTGGAGAAGGAGAGCGTGCCGCCCGAGGTGGCGATCAACGAGGCGGTCGTGCTGGCGAAGCGCTATGCATCAGAGGACGCGGCACGGCTCGTCAACGGCATTCTGGGACGCGTGGCGAGGGAGGAGGCGAAAACGTGAGCGGTACAGCGGACGAGGCACTCGGGCGGGCGGAGGAGCTGCTCGAGCGGCTGAAGGCGACGCGGGCCGAGCTGGAGCGGCTGGCGGCCGAGGAGAACGCCGAAGCGGCCGTGGAGGTGCTCACCGAGCTCGCCGAGCTCGCCAAGGAAGTCGAGGCGGAGCTGGCGAAGGCCCGCGCGCGAGCGGATGCGCCGCCACAGCCCTGACGAGCTGCGCGACCTCGTCGAGGGCTACCTCGGCGAGCTCGCGTTCACGCCCGAGCTCGGCGCGCTCGAGGAAGCCCTGCGCTATCCGCTGGAGTCCGGCGGCAAGCGGATCAGGCCGGTGCTCTGCCTTGCGACCGGCGAGGCGCTCGGGCGTGGAGGCGGAGCGGTGCCTTCCGGCCGCGGTGGCGCTCGAGCTCGTGCACACGTTCTCGCTCGTCCACGACGACCTGCCCGCGCTCGACGACGACGACGAGCGGCGCGGCCGGCCGAGCGCGCATGTCGCCTTCGGCGAGGGGGTCGCGCTTCTCGCCGGCGACGCCCTGCTGGCGGAGGCGTTCCGGCTCGCGCTCTCGTATCCCTCCACGGCCGTCGCCCGCGAGCTCGCGCAGGCGACGCTGGGCATGATCGGCGGCCAGTACCGCGACGTCACCGGCGACACCTCCGATCTCGCCGCGCTGCACCGCCTGAAGACGGGCTGCCTCTTCGCCGCGTCGGTCGGGCTGGCGCTCTGCGTCGCCGACGTGCCCGAGCGCGAGCAGAGGCCCTGGCGTGCCTTCGGCGACGAGCTCGGGCTGCTCTTCCAGATCGTCGACGACGTGCTCGACGGCGACGGCTATGCCGAGCGCCACGGCGCCGACGGCGCGCGCGCGCTCGCGGACGAGGCGGCGGCGCGGGCCCAGGGGCGGCTGGACGCGATCGCGGTCGACACGTCGGTGCTGGCGGAGATCGTCGGCGGGCTGGCCGCCCGCACGTCCTAGCCGTCGAGCTCGGAGGCCAGCAGGTCCAGCAGCAGGCCGTCGCGCCAGACGCCGTCGGGATCGAGCCAGTGCTCGCGCATGATCCCGACGCGGCGGAAGCCGGCTTTCTCGTAGCAGCGGATCGCCCGCTCGTTGTGCGCGGCAGGATCGATCACGAGCCGGTGGTGGCCGCGGTCGACGATCAAGTGGCGCACCATCGTGCGCACCGCGTCCGTGCCGAGGCCGCCGCCGTGGTAGGGCGTGCCGAGGAAGAGGTCGATGCCCGCGTGCTCGTACTCGGGCTCCTCGTCCTCGTAGTACTGGATCATCCCGGCGACCTCACCGTCGACGACGATCGCGAAGACGACCACGCCCTCGTCCTCGCCGCGTGCCTTCTCGCCGACGTGCTCCGTCGTCAGGCCCCGCCACCAGCGCGCCACCTCCGGATGACCGCCGAGCTCCACGAGCCGAGGGACGTCGGCCTCGGTGAGCGGGCGTACGACGACACGCTCTCCGCGCAGTTCCACGACCCTCTTGTAACAGGAGCGGGCACTACGCTTCGACGGGTGAAGAAGCGAATCGACGTCCTGCTCGTGGAGCGCGGGCTCGCCGAGAGCCGAGCGCAGGCCCAGGCGCTCGTCCTCGCGGGGCTCGTGCCGGGTTACGACAAGCCCGGCCACCAGCTCCCCGAGGACGCCGAGCTGACCGTGAAGGAGCAGCCGCGCTTCGTCTCGCGCGGCGGCGAGAAGCTCGCCAACGCGCTCGCGCAGGTGGCGGTCGAGCTCGAAGGACGCGACTGCATCGATCTCGGCGCCTCGACGGGCGGCTTCACCGACGCGCTGCTCCAGCACGGGGCCGCGCGCGTGATCGCGGTCGACGTCGGCTACGGGCAGCTGCATCCGAAGCTGCGCTCCGACCCGCGCGTCGTCGTGCTGGAGCGGACGAACGCCCGCGCGCTGACCGCGCTCCCGTTCACGCCCGAGGTCGCTCGTCTGCGACGTCTCGTTCATCGGCGTGCGGCTCGTGCTCGAGCCCGTGCTGCCGCTCCTCGCGGACGGGTGGCAGGCGCTCGTCCTCGTCAAGCCGCAGTTCGAGGCCGGACGGGCCGACGTCGGCCGAGGCGGCGTCGTCCGCGACCCGGAGGTGCACCGGCGCGTGCTCCGGTCGGTCGTCCAGGCGGCCCCAGCCTGGGGTGCCAGGGCGGTCGGGGTCGTAGACTCAGGGCTTCCGGGCCCCAAGGGGAACCGTGAGTTCTTCGTCCACCTCGTCCATGCGCCGGAGGCAGAGCCACTCGATGACATCGACGACCGGATCGACGCCGCAGTCGGCTAGAGCGGTCACCCGCGCCGCCGTGATCACCCACGGCAAGCGCGGGACGATCGGACCTGCGCTCGCGCGGCTGACGACGGTCGCGCGCGAAGCGGGCGTCGAGCTGATCGTGGGCGAGGACGAGGCGGCGAAGCACGAGCTGGCGCGGGCGAACGGCGACGTGACCGCGGCCGACCTCGCCGTCGTGCTGGGTGGCGACGGCACGATGCTGCGCGCGCTCGGCACCTTCCTCGGCACCGGGGTGCCCGTCATCGGCGTCAACTTCGGCCGCGTCGGCTTCCTCTCCTCGATCCCGGCCGAGCAGCTGGAGACGGGCCTGGCCCGGGTCTTCGCCGGCGACTACGCCTCCTTCGAATTGCCGACGCTCGACGTCGAGGTGGGTGACGAGCAGCGCGTGGCGGTCAACGACCTCGTCGTCACGAGCGCAGAGGTCGGTCGCATGATCCAGCTCGAGTGGGCGGTCGGGGGCGAAGGGCTCGGCCGACGCGGCTGCGACGGCGTCGTCTGCTCGACCCCCTCCGGCTCGACGGGCTACAACTTCTCGAACGGCGGCCCCGTGCTCGTCTGGGGCCTGGACGCGATGTCCGTCACCTTCGTCGCGCCGCACTCGCTGAACGCACGGCCGCTCGTCGTCGCTCGCGGCAGCGACCTGCTGGTCTGGAACCGGACGCCCGACGTCGCGGCCGCGGCGCTCGTGGACGGCCACCGTGTCGTCGACCTGCCCCCGGGAGGCCGTGTGCGGGCGCGGATCGGCGAGCAGCGCTCGCTGCTCGCGACCCTGCCCGAGGTGACCTTCTTCAGCCGCTACAACCGGACCTTTGCTTCGTAGCCTGCGCATCGAGAACCTCGTGCTGATCCGGGCTGCGGAGCTGGCGCCCGCGGAAGGGCTGAACGCGATCACGGGCGAGACGGGAGCGGGGAAGACGATCCTCGCGCACGCGCTCGGCCTCCTGCTCGGCCAGAAGGGCGACGCGGCAGCCGTCGGCCCCGGTGGCTCCGAGGCGTACGTCGAGGCCGAGTTCGACGTGCCCGACGGCTTCTTCGACGACGACGAGCTGACCGGCCTCGCCGAGCTCGCTCCGGAGGACGAGGCCGGGCTCGTGCTCGCGCGCCGCGTCTTCGCCGACGGGCGCACGCGGGCGTACGCCTGGGGCCGGGCGGTGGCGCGGGAAGACCTCGCCGCAGCCACCGAGCGGCTGGTCGCCATGTCCGGCCAGTTCGAGCAGCGCCGGCTGGCGCGGCCCTCGTACCAGCTCGACGTGCTCGACGCCTTCTGCGGCGAGGAGCAGGGACGCCGGCGCCGGGAGGCGCGGGCTGCGTGGCGCGAGCTCGGTGCGGCCCGCAGGCGCCACGAGGAGCTCGACGCGCGACGCAGCTTCGGAGACGGCCAGGCTCGCCGAGCTGGAGGCGCTCGTGGCGGCGACCGAGGGGCTCGAGCCGGACACCGAGGCAGCGCTCAACGCCGATCGCGAGCGGCTGCGCCACGTGACGGAGCTCGCCGAAGGGGCCGCCACGGCCGCCGAGGCGCTCGCGCCGGAGGACGGCGAGGGCGCGGCGTCGCTGGCCGGAGCCGCCGAGCGGGCGGTTGCGCCGCTCGAGCGAATCGCTCCCGAGCTCGCGCGCGCGGGCGAGGAGCTGCGCGACCTGGAGCTGCGACTGCGGGAGCTCGGCTCCGACCTGAGGGCTTTCCTGCTCTCGCTGGAGGCCGACCCGGATCGGATCGAGCACGTCGAGTCGGAGCTCGAGCGGATCTCCGACGCGAAGCGGCGCTTCCGCTGCGCGACCTACGAGGAGCTGCTCGCCCGCGCCGGCGAGGCCCGGGCCGAGCTCGGCGCGCTCGCGGAGGGCCACGATCCTGCCGCCGCCGCGGCGGAGGCGCTCGCGGCCGCCGAGGAACGCACCCGGAAGCTCGCCGACGAGTTGCGTGTCACCCGTACCGGCCGAGCCGAGGCGTTCGCGGACGCCGTCGCCGCCGAGCTCCGCGGCGTCGGGATGGGAGAGGGCGAGTTCCGGGCCGAGCTCCGCGAGCGGGAGCCCGGCGCGACAGGCGCCGACGAGGTCGCCTTCCTGATCCGCCCGAACGCCGGGATGCCGTTCGGGCCTGTCGCCGAGACCGCCTCCGGCGGCGAGCTCTCGCGGGTCGCGCTCGCGATCGCGGCCGTGGCCGGCGGGCTGACGATGGTGTTCGACGAGATCGACGCCGGCGTCGGCGGCACGACGGCGCACGCGGTCGCCGACACGCTGAAGCGGCTCGCCGAGCGGGCGCAGGTGCTGACGATCACGCACCTGCCGCAGATCGCGAGCGTGGCCGACAACCACTACCGCGTCGAGAAGATCCCCGGTGATCCGACCCTGACGCGGATCTCGCTGCTCGACGACGCAGAGCGGCGCGACGAGCTGGAGCGGATGCTCGGCGGCCGCGAGTTCCTGTCGGCGCTCAAGTGAGCCTCGTCGAGCACACCGGCACGGCCCGCCTCGGCCGGAGGACGAAGGAGCTCGTGCGCCGGCTCGGGCCCGGCGACATCGCGATCATCGACCACACCGACCTGGACCGCGTCTCGGCGGAGGAGCTCGTCGAGGCAGGGGTGCGCGTCGTCGTCAACGTGGCCGCCTCCCAGAGCGGGCGCTACCCGAACCCTGGCCCTCTCCTGCTCGTGCGCGGCGGCGTCCGGCTGATCGACGCGCCCGAGGCCGACCTGTTCGAGGCGGTCTCGGACGGCGAGGCGCTGACCGTGCGCGGTGCGAGCCTCTTCCGGAACGGCGACTGCCTCGCGACCGGCCGCGCGCTCGAGGAGCACGAGCTCGAGCGGTCGCTCGCCGAGCAGCAGGGCCGCGTGACCGAAGCCCTGGAGGCCTTCGCGGACAACACGCTGCGCTACCTGCGCGAGGAAGGGAACCTGCTCGCCCAGGGCCTCGACTTCCCACAGCTGCGGACGAGCTTCCGCGACCGGCACGCGCTCGTCGTCGCGCGTGGGCCAGGGCACCGCCGCGACCTGCGCATCGTCCGCCCGTACGTGCGCAACTTCCGGCCGGTGCTCGTCGCGGTCGACGGCGGAGCCGAGGCGCTGCTCGAGGCCGGCTGGAAGCCGGACGTGATCATCGGCGACATGGACTCGGTCTCCGACGACGGCCTGCGCTGCGGCGCCGAGATCGTCGTGCACGCCTACACCGAGGGGCACGCGCCCGGAGAGGAGCGGCTCGAGCGGCTCGGCGTGCCCTTCCACCGTGTCGCCGCGCCCGGGATCTCGGAGGACATCGCCTTCCTGCTCGCGCACGAGAAGGGCGCCGAGCTGATCGTCGCCGTCGGCACGCACTTCAACCTCGTCGAGTTCCTCGAGCGCAACCGCGCGGGGATGTCCTCGACCTTCGTGACGCGGCTGAAGGTGGGGGAGATCCTCGTCGACGCCAAGGGCGTCTCGCGGCTCGTCAGCAGCCGGATCGGCGTCTGGCCGCTCGTCTCGATCGCGACGGCCGGCCTGGCCGGGATCGTGGTCGCGATCGTGGCGTCGCCGGCGCTGCGCAACGTGCTCACCGACCTCGTCGAGAGCGTCCCCGGCTTCTAGAGGCCAAGGCCTCTGCGACACTGCGCGCGTGTTCGACCTGCGCTACCACGTTGCCTCGCTGACCGCGGTCTTCCTCGCGCTCGTGATCGGCATCCTCGTCGGCGTCGGCATCTCCGGCCGCGGCTTCGTCACCGACGCCGAGCGCGACAACTTCAACCGCCGCCTCGCCGCGCTCGACGAGCAGCTGCAGGAGGAGGAGCTGGCGGTCGAGGACCTCGAGCTGCGGCAGGAAGCCGCGCAGGAGTTCGTCGAGCGCGCCTACCCGGTGGCCGCTGCCGGCCGCCTGGAGGGCAAGAACGTGGCCGTGCTCGTGATCGGCTCGTTCGACGAGGCGACCGTAGCTTCTGTCGCGGACGCGGTCGAGGATGCGAATGGAGACCTCGTCCGCGTGCGAGCGGTATCGGTGCCGATCCCGACCGAGGAGATCCAGGGGGCGCTGCTCTCCGATGCGGACACCGGGGAGTACGTCGGTCCGGACGAGCTCGACGATCTCGGCCACGAGCTCGGGCGAGAGCTCGTCGAGGGCGGAGAGACGCCGCTCTGGGACCTGCTGACGCCGGATCTCGTCGGCCAGCGCCGGGGAAGCGCCCTGCCGGAGGCCGATGCCGTCGTCGTCATCCGTGAGGCGGCGCCGCAGCAGCGCGAGACCGCACGATTTCTGAGCGGCCTCTATCGCGGGCTCGCCTCGGCGGACGTCCCGGCCGTGGGTGTCGAGCCGACGAGGGTGCTCCAGAGCGCGATCCCGGTCTTCTCGCGCGCCGGGCTCTCGACCGTGGACGGCGTCGACACCCCGCTCGGCGCGCTCGCGCTGACCCTGCTCTTGGCCGGCCCAGAAAGCGGCGACTTCGGCATCCGGGACACAGCCGTCGACGGCGTCCTGCCGACCCTCGAGCCGCTGCCGCCCGCGACCACGAGTGGCTGAGGCCGGGCTGACCATCCTCGTCGCCGCCCGCGACGAGGAGGCCCGGATCGGGACGACGGTTGCGCAGCTGCGCCGGCTCTTCCCCGACGCCCAGGTGCTCGTTGCGGACGACGGCTCGCGGGACGCGACGGCGCACGTCGCCGCCTCCGCGGGCGCGCACGTGCTGCGCTATCCGCACCGCGGGAAGGGCCAGGCGCTGACGCTCGCCGAGCAGGAGGCGCCACCCGGTCCGCTGCTCCTCTGCGATGCCGACCTGCGCGGTGACCTGCGCCCGCTGCTCGAGAGCGAGGCGGATCTCGCGATCGCCGTGTTCACACGGCGGCAGGGTGGAGGGTTCGGGCTCGCGAAGGAGACGGCGAGACAGCTGATCGAACGCGCCTGCGGCTTCGAGGCGCGCGAGCCGCTCTCGGGGCAGCGCCGGCTCTCGAAGCGCGCGCGGGCCGAGTGCTTCCCGCTCGCGGCCGGGTTCGGGGTCGAGACCCGGATGACGGTGGACGCCGTGCAAGCCCGCCTCGACGTGGCGGAGGTCGAGCTCGACCTCGAGCACCGGGCGACGACGCGCGACGCGCGGGGCTTCCTCCACCGGGGCCGCCAGCTCCGGGATCTCCTGCTCGCCTTCGGGCCGCAGGCGACGAACCACCGCGGTCTGCGGCTGCCGCTCGTGGGCTGGCTCCTGGGCGTCGCACAGCCGGGCGTGGCCCCGGTGGCGCTGCTCGGGCTGGCCGACGATCTCTGGAGCGGCGAGGAGCGAGGCTTCCGGGCGCACCTCCGCTCCGGCCGGACGACCGGCGTCGTCAAGCTCGTCGGCATCCCCGCGTACGCCCTGCTGCGGACGCGATCGGTCTCCGGCGCCCTCCTCGTCGCCCTTGCTGCGAACACGCTGAACCAGCTCGACACACGCCCGGGGCGGGCGCTGAAGGCGTTCGGCCTCGGCGCGCTGCTGGTACGTAGGACACCTCCTGGCGCGGTCGCCGCCGCCGTCCTGCTGGCGCCCTACGATCTGGGCGAGATGGCGATGCTCGGCGACTCGGGATCGAACGCGCTCGGCGCCGTGCTAGGTTTCAGTTCCGTGGAGCGGTTCTCACGGAGGCAACGCTGGAGCGCGATCGCGGCGCTCGCGGGTCTCAACCTCCTCGGCGAGCGCCGCTCGCTCGGCACGTTGATCGAACGGACACCGCTGGTTCGCGAGCTCGACGCGCTGGGCAGGCAATCCACATGAGCTCGACCGCCACCGGCGACACCAAGTACATCTTCGTCACCGGCGGCGTCGTCTCGGCACTCGGGAAGGGCATCGTCGCCGCGTCGCTCGGCCGGCTGCTGAAGGCCCGCGGCCTCAAGGTGCAGGCGCAGAAGTTCGACCCGTACCTGAACGTCGACCCGGGCACGATGAGCCCGTTCCAGCACGGCGAGGTCTTCGTCACCGAGGACGGCGCCGAGACCGACCTCGACATCGGCCACTACGAGCGCTTCATCGACGAGAACATGTCGCGCAACGCGAGCCACAGCGCGGGCGCGATCTGGGAGGCGGTCCTGCGCAAGGAGCGCAAGGGCGAGTTCCTGGGCGCGACCGTGCAGGTGATCCCGCACATCACGAACGAGATCAAGGCGCGGATCAAGCGGGTGTCGAAGTCGACCCCCGCCGACGTCGTGATCAGCGAGATCGGCGGCACGGTCGGCGACATCGAGTCGCTCCCGTTCCTCGAGGCGATCCGCCAGTTCCGCCGCGAGGTGGGGCCCGAGAACGTCCTCTACCTGCACTGCACGCTGGTGCCGTTCATCGAGGCGGCGGGCGAGCTGAAGACGAAGCCGACGCAGCACTCCGTGAACGAGCTGCGCCGGATCGGCATCCACCCCGACGTGATCGTCTGCCGCTCGCACGAGGAGCTCTCGCAGGAGATCAAGGACAAGATCGCTCTCTTCGCCGACGTCGACGTCCGCTCCGTCGTGGCCTGCCCGGACGTGTCTGACGTCTACCTGGTGCCGAAGGTGCTCCAGGAGGAGAGGCTCGACGAGCTCGTCTGCGAGCAGCTCGGGCTCGCGACGGCTCCGGCCGAGCTCGGCGAGTGGCAGACGCTGATCGACCGCATCGGCGAGCGGAGCGGCGAGGTGACGATCGCGCTCGTGGGCAAGTACGTGAAGCTCCACGACGCCTATCTCTCGGTCCACGAGGCGCTCAAGCACGCCGGCGTCCACCAGGGCTGTGCCGTGCGCGTGCGCTGGGTGGACGCGGAGAACATGTCCTACGAGGAGGCGGCCGAGCTGCTCGAGGGGGTCGACGGCGTGCTCGTGCCCGGCGGCTTCGGCTCGCGCGGGTGGGAGGGGAAGATCCTCGCCTGCCAGGTCGCCCGCGAGCGCGAGATCCCGTACCTCGGCATCTGCCTCGGGATGCACGTCGCCGTCTCCGAGTTCGCCCGCCACGTCTGCGGCCTGGAGGGCGCCAACTCGACGGAGATGGATCCCGAGACCCCGTTCCCCGTGATCGACCTGCTGCCCGAGCAGAAGGAGATCGAGGATCTCGGCGGCACGATGCGACTGGGCGCGCAGGCGGTGGAGGTGGCGGAGGCGACGCGCACGCGCGAGATCTACGACGAGCCGGTCGTCCACGAGCGCCACCGGCATCGCTACGAGGTGAACAACCACTACCGCGAGCAGCTGATCGCGGCGGGGCTCGTCGTCTCGGGGACGTTCCAGGAGGGACGCCTCGTCGAGGTGATCGAGCTGCCCGACCATCCGTGGTTCGTGGCGAGCCAGTTCCATCCGGAGTTCAAGTCGCGGCCCACGCGCCCGGCGCCGCTCTTCCGCGAGTTCGTCGGCGCGGCGCTCGCGCGAGCCCGCACGCGCGACGTCGTCGAGCTGCGCGCCGCGGGTTGACCGGCGCGCGCTAGCCTCCGCGGGTGGCCGACCCGCTCGACCTCTTCCTCGAGCTCTGCGCGCTTCCGAGCCCGCCGGGCGACGAGCGCGCCGTCGCGGACACGGTGGGCGCGTACCTACGTGACCTCGGGCTCGACGTGGACGAGGACGACGCGGGCGCGCGGATCGGCGGGAACACGGGCAACCTGCTGGCGCGGCTGCCCGGCCGCGTCGACGGCGGCACTCCCGTCTTCCTGTGCGCCCACCTCGACACGGTTCCCGCCGGAGGGGGCGATCGAGCCGGTCGTGGCGGACGGCGTCGTCCGCAACGGGGGCGGCACCATCCTCGGTGCCGACAACAAGGCGGCGGTCGTGGCGATGCTCGAGGCGGCCCGCCGGGTCCTCGCCGAGCGGCGCCCACACGCCGGCGTCGAGCTGCTCTTCACGCCCAAGGAGGAGGTGGGGCTGCTCGGCGCGGGGGCCTTCGACCACACCCGGCTCGAGGCCGAGCTCGGATACGTCTACGACCAGGGCGCGCCCATCGGCGAGATCGTGCTCGGGGCCCCGTACGGGCGCACGATCTCGGCGCGCTTCCACGGCCGCGCCGCCCATTCCGGGATGCATCCCGAGGAGGGGCGCTCCGCAGTCGCGGCGGCCTCGCGGGCGATCGCGGATCTGCGACTGGGGCGGATCGACGAGGAGACGACGGCGAACGTCGGGCTGATCTCGGGCGGGACGGCGCGCAACATCATTCCCGAGTGGTGCGTGCTCGAGGCGGAGGCGCGGTCGCACGACGAGCGCAAGCTCGCGGACGTCGTGCAGGAGATGCTCGACACGTTCGGCTTCGCGGCGAGCCTGGCCGACTGCACCGTCGAGACGGAGGTGAGCGACACGTACGCCGGCTACCGCTTCCGGCGCGACGAGCGCGTCGTCGTGCTCGCCGAGGCGGCGCTCAGCAGCTGTGGCTACGCCGTCACGCCCACCCTCTCCGGCGGCGGCGCAGACGCGAACGTCTTCAACGCGCGCGGGCTGCCCTGCCTCAACCTCGCGAACGGCATGACGGCGATTCACACGCCCGACGAGCACATCGCCGTCGCCGATCTGGAGGGGATGGTCGACGTGACCCTGGCGCTGATCGATGCCGCTCGGGCTTAGGCGCGGCACCGTCACGGCGGTGCTGGAGGCACGCGACGAGCTCGTGCGCCTCGAGGTGGACGAGGTGGCGTGCGTCGCCTACCCGCGGCTGACCGGGCCGGTCGAGGTGGGCGACGACGTGCTCGTGAACGAGCAGGCGCGGCTGCTCGGGCTCGGTTCGGGCGGGTTCGACGTCCTCTACGCGAACCTGACGCGGGGGCTCGGCCTGCCCGTGGAGGAGGGCGCACACGTGATGAAGCTGCCGTACACGCCGGGCCAGCTGGCGCTGCGCCACGCGGAGGAGGCGGACGAGCTCGACGCGGCCCTCGACGGCCTGCCCGTCGTCCTCTGCACGCTGCACAGCCAGGTCGTGCCCGTCTGTGCTGCGCTCGCGGACGTGCGTGTCGCGTACGTGCAGGTTCCCGGAGGAGCGCTGCCCGTGTCGCTCTCGGACGCCGTGCGTGCACTGAAGGAGCGCGACCTGATCGAGACAGCGGTTGCGGTCGCGCCCTGTCTCGACGGTGACGTCGAGTGCGCGACCAGCGCAGCCGCGCTGTCGTGGTCGAAGGCGCGCGGCATCGACGCCGTCGTGTGTGCCGTGGGGCCGGGGATCGTCGGCACCGGCTCGCGACTCGGCCACGGGGCGTTGGCGCTCGCCGACGCAGCCAACGTCGCCAGCGCGCTCGGCGGCCGGCCCGTGCTCGCCGTCCGCATGTCGGGCGCCGACGCACGGGAGCGTCATCGCGGCGTCTCGCATCACAGCCGCGCCGTGCTCGACCTCTGCCTCGGCGTCGTCAGCGTGCCGCCGCAGTCGGCGGGCGACGGCTGGGAGGAAGCCTGCGCGGGACTGCCGCTCGACCACATGGGGCGGGGCCCCGAGGAGGATCCGGACTTCTTCCACGCCGCGTTCGCGGCCGGGGTGGTCGCGCGCGGACTGGTCGGCTGAGCGTACGGCGCCGCGACGACGCTCGCTCGAAGCGCATGGAGAAACGCCGGCTCGGGCCGGTCGTCGGCCTCGGCACGTGGAACACCTTCGGAGCGAACGAGGCGCTCGCCCGCGAGGTCGTCGGCGTCGCTCTCGACGCCGGTTGTCGGAACATCGACTCCTCGCCGATGTACGGCTCCGCGGAGCGCTCGCTGGCCGCCGCGCTCGAGAGCCGTCGCGGCGAGGCGAGCGTCCTGACGAAGATCTGGAGCGGCTCGCCGGTGGAGGCGCGCCGCCAGCTCGACGCGCAACTGGGGTGGTACGGCCACGTCGACCTCGAGCAGGTGCACAACCTCGTCGCGTGGGAGGAGCACCTGCCGTGGCTCGAGGCAGAGCGCGAAGCGGGGCGGATCCGGCTCCTGGGCGTCACGCACTATCAGCCCTCGGCGTTCGACGAGGTCGCGCGCGCCCTTCGGACGCGGCGCTTCGATGCGGTCCAGCTGCCGCTCAACCCCGCGGAGCGGAGCTGCGAGCGGGACCTGCTGCCGCTGGCCGCGGACCTCGGTGTGGCGGTCGTCGTGATGCGTCCGTTGGGGGAGGGTGAGCTCCTGCGGCGACCGCCGAGCGCGGAGGACCTGCGGCCGCTGGCCGAGTTCGGCGTGGAGACCTGGCCGCAGGCGTTGCTGAAGTGGGCGCTCTCGGACGAGCGGGTCGACCTCGTCATCCCGGCGACGTCCAGCCCGGCGCACGTCGTCGAGAACGCGGGCGCCGGCTCGCCGCCCTGGCTGGGCCGCGAGGAGCGCGCCTACGTGGAGCGGCTCGCGGGCCGCTGAGGAGCGCGCTCGTCGGCTCGGGCGCCCCTACGTCCCTCGAACCTGGACGTAAGACCGACCCGCCACCCACCCCCCGCCCAACAGAAGGGTGGGGCTGACCGTAGCGCCGACGCCGCCTGGAGACGTCGCGAATGCGTGCCGGACCTCGGAAGAGTCTGTGCCGATTTCTCCTGCGTGCGCAGGGGTTTCGCGACGAGGTATCGTTGCCCGGCCATGCGCATCGGCGTCGCCAAGGAGATCAAGCCGCAGGAGTACCGGGTCGCGCTGACGCCCGCCGGGGCGCGCGAGCTCGTCCTCAAGGGGCACGAGGTGCTCGTCGAGACCGGCGCCGGCGCCGGCAGCGCTTCCTCCGACGCCGACTACGAGGCGACCGGGGCGCGGATCGCCTCCGTCGACGAGGTCTGGGAGCACGCGGAGCTCCTGCTGAAGGTCAAGGAGCCGATCGCGTCGGAGTATCCGCGCCTCCGAGAGGGGCTCGTTCTCTTCACCTACCTGCACATCGCCGCCGACGAGCCGCTGACGCGTGCACTCACGGAGAGCGGGATCACCGCGGTGGCCTACGAGACCGTCGAGACGGACGACCGGCGCCTGCCGCTGCTCGCGCCGATGAGCGAGGTGGCGGGCAGGCTGGCCGCTCAGGCCGGTGCGCACTACCTCGAGAAGCCGAAGGGCGGCCGTGGCCTCCTGCTCGGCGGCGTGGCCGGAGTCTCGCCCGGCAAGGTCGTCGTGATCGGCGGCGGGATCGTGGGCTACAACGCCGGCGTGATCGCCCTCGGGCTCGGCGCGCAGGTGACGATCCTCGAGCGCTCCGTCGACAGGATGCGCCACCTGGAGGAGATCCTGCACGGCCGGGTCAGCCTCGTCATGTCCTCGAGCCTCCAGATCGAGTCGTCCATCGCGGACGCGGACGTCGTGATCGGCGCGGTTCTGATCCCTGGCGCGCTGGCGCCGAAGCTGCTCACCCGCGAGATGGTGCGCGGGATGAAGGAGGGCGCCGTCTTCTGCGACGTCGCGATCGACCAGGGCGGCTGCGCGGAGACCTCGCATCCGACGACGCACGACGATCCCGTGTACGAGGTCGACGGCGTCACGCACTACTGCGTGGCGAACATGCCCGGCGCGGTCCCCGTGACCTCCACCAAGGCGCTGACGAACGTGACGCTGCCGTACGTCGAGGCGATTTCCGACCTCGGGCTCGCCGAGGCCGTCGCGCGCGATCGGGCGCTGGCGCGCGGGGTGAACGTGAGCGACGGCCGCATCACCTACGAGGCCGTCGCCGAGGCGCACGGGCTCGACTTCACGCCGCTCGACGACGTGCTCGCCGCGCCGGCCTGAGGCCTACTCCGCGGCGGGCTTGGCCTTGGCCTGCTGATCCTTGACGGCCTTGGACGGGCTCAGCTTCACGACGGCGTAGGTAACGGCGCTGGCCAGGCCGACGACGGCAGCCATGTAGATCGCCAAACCGATGAGGCCGAGGACAGTGTCCATGTGCGCCGTAGAATAGCCGCATGCCGCGCGCGTGCGTCATCGTGCTGGACGCCGTCGGGGCGGGAGAGTTGCCCGATGCGGCCGAGTACGGGGATGAGGGGTCGAACACGATCGGGAACGTCGCCCGCGCCGTCGGTGGCCTCGACCTGCCCGCGCTCGAGGCGCTCGGCCTCGGCAACGTGATGCCGCTCGAGGGCTGTCCGCCACAGCCGGGGGCTCCCGCGATCGCCGGCCGGCTGGTCGCGCTCTCGAAGGGGAAGGACACGACGACCGGCCACTGGGAGCTGATGGGCGTCGTCACGCCCCAGGCCATGCCGACCTACCCGCACGGCTTTCCGCACGACGTGATCGACCCGTTCATGAACCGGACCGCCCGCGGCGTGCTCGGCAACAAGGCCGCGTCGGGCACGGAGATCATCGACGAGCTCGGCGAAGAGCACCAGAAGACCGGCAAGTGGATCGTCTACACCTCGGCGGACTCCGTCTTCCAGATCGCCGCGCACGAGGACACGATCCCGCTCGAGGAGCTGTACGAGGGCTGCCGCGTCGCGCGCGAGATCCTCAACGGCAAGCATGCGGTCGGGCGCGTGATCGCGCGGCCCTTCACCGGGACGCCGGGGAACTACGAGCGGACGCCGAACCGCCACGACTTCTCGCTCGAGCCGAAGCGGCCGAACTACCTCTCGCTCGTCCGGGACACCGGCCGGAAGGTCTACGGCGTCGGCAAGATCAGCGACATCTTCGCCGGCTGCGACGTCGACGAGTCGAATCCGACCAAGTCGAACGTGGACGGGATCAACCAGACCGTCCGCCTGCTCAAGGAGATCGACGACGGCCTCGTCTTCGTCAACCTCGTCGAGACCGACATGCTCTGGGGCCACCGCAACGACCCCGAGAACTTCCACCGCTGCCTGCAGGACTTCGACCGCCGGCTGGAGGACATCCTCGAGGCGCTACGGCCCGGCGATCTGCTCATCCTCACCTCCGACCACGGCTGCGATCCCACGACGCCGTCGACCGACCACTCGCGCGAGCACGCGCTGCTGCTCGCGTACGCCGCGGGCCGGAACGCGCGCGGTGCCGTCCACGAGGGCGGGTTCGCCGACGTCGGCGCCACCGTGAACGCCTGGCTCGGGGGCAAGGCTCCTGGCCGTGGCATCCCGGGCGAGCCGATCCTCACGCCGTGAGGATCGACGACCCGGTGGCGGTCGCCCGCCAGTACGCGACGGAGGGCAACCTCGAGGCTCGCCGCTCGCTCTACGAGCACACGGAGGGCCCGGACCCGAGAGAGGTCGCTTTCGACGCGGTCGCCGAGGCTCGCCCGACCCGCATCCTCGAGGTCGGGGGTGGGCCCGGAGAGCTCGCAGCACGGCTCGGTGACGAGCTGGGCGCCGAGGTGACGATGCTCGACATCTCCGCCCGGATGGTGGAGCTGGCGCGTGAGCGCGGGGTGGACGCCCAGGTGGGTGACGTCCAGCAGCTCCCCTTCGACGACGGCTCGTTCGACTGCGCAGTCGCAGCGTGGATGCTCTTCCACGTCCCCGATCTCGACCGCGGCCTCTCCGAGCTCGCGCGCGTGCTCCGGCCGGGAGGGCGGCTCGTGGCCGTCACGAACGCCGAGCACCATCTCGGGGAGCTGCGCGAGCTCGCCGGCAGCGCGGCCTGGGGGAAGGTCTTCACGCGCGAGAACGGGGCGGAGCTCCTGGAGCGGCACTTCACGACCGTCGAGCGGCGCGACGCCGACGGCTGGATCACGATCGAGGACGACGAGACGATTCGCGGCTTCGTCGACTCGCTCGACGCGGAGGAGCCGATCGAGCTGCCCGCGTACGAGCTGCCGCTCCGCAGCCGCCGCGCGACCTCGATCTTCGTCGCCACGCGATGATCCACCCCGCCGAGCTGATCGAGCGCAAGCGGAACGGCGAGGAGCTCTCGGACGAGGAGATCTCCGAGCTGATCCTCGGCTATGCGCGCGGCGAGATTCCCGACTACCAGCTGGCCGCCTTCTGCATGGCCGTCTACTTCCGCGGGTTGAACCCGGCCGAGACCTACGCGCTCACGGACGCGATGATCCGCAGCGGCAAGACGCTCGACCTCTCGGAGGCGCTCGGCCGCAAGGTCGTCGACAAGCATTCGACCGGCGGAGTGGGGGACAAGACGTCGATCGCCGTCGGCCCGATCGTCGCCGCCTGCGGCGTGCCCGTCGGGAAGATGAGCGGTCGCGGGCTCGGGCACACGGGCGGCACGCTGGACAAGCTCGAGGCGATCCCCGGCTTCGACGTGAATCTCTCGACCGAGCGCTTCGTGGAGCAGATCCGCGAGGTGGGGCTGGCGATCGTCGGCCAGACGGAGGACCTCGTGCCGGCCGACAAGCAGCTCTACGGCCTGCGCGACGTGACCGCGACCGTCGACATCGTGCCGCTGATCGCCTCCTCGATCATGTCGAAGAAGATCGCCGGCGGGGCCGATGCGATCGTGCTCGACGTCAAGGTCGGCGACGGCGCCTTCATGAAGACGATCGAGGACGCCCGCGTGCTCGCCGAGGCGATGCTCGAGCTGGGGCGACGCGCCGGGCGCGAGGTCGTCTGCCTGCTCACCGACATGGATCAGCCGCTCGGAGCTGCGGTCGGGAACGCGCTCGAGATCGGCGAGGCCCGCGACACGGTGTGCGGCGACGGCCCGCCCGACTTCACGGAGCTCGTGCTCGACGCCTGTGCGCGCATGCTCGCCTTCTCCGATCTCGGCATCGACCTCGACGAGGGGAGGCGCCGCGCCGAGGCCGCGGTCGCCGACGGCTCCGCGCTCGCCGTCTACGAGCGCTGGATCGAGGCGCAGGGCGGGGATCCGGACCCGAGCGCCCTGCCGCGGGCGCCGGTCGTGCGCGAGGTGCAGGCGCCCGCAGCGGGCACCGTCACGGCGCTCGGAGCGATCCGCGTCGGCGTCGCCGCGCTCCACCTCGGCGCCGGACGCCGCGCGAAGGGCGACGAGATCGACCACGCCGTCGGCGTCGTCTGCAGGGCGAAGCGGGGCTCGGAGGTCGCCGCGGGCGACGTGCTGGCGGAGGTGCACGCGCGCGACGAGGCCGCGGCCGACGAGGCGGTTGCGGCCGTGCTCGCCGCATACGAGCTCGGCGACGGCCGGCCGAGGCAGCACCCGATCCTGCTCGACGTCGTCGGCGGCTGAGCCCGCGATGCCCGAGCTGCCCGAGGTCGAGACCGTGCGGCGGCGGCTCGCACCCGTGCTCGAGGGCCGCACCTTCGAGGACGTCGAGATCCTCGACACGCGCCTGACGCGGCCGGTGGAGCCGCTCGAGGTGGCGGCGGAGCTCGCGGGCGAGCGCGTGGAGCGGGTCGACCGGCGCGGCAAGTACCTGATCGTCCACTTCCGCTCGGGACGCGCGCTCCTGATCCACCTGCGCATGACCGGCACGCTCCTGCACGAGCCGGAAGGCGCGACCCACGTGCGCGCGCTCGTCACGCTCGACGACGGCACGACCGTCGCCTACCGCGACGTGCGCCGCTTCGGCACGTGGCTGCTGCTCGAGCCGGGCGAGCTCGTCCCGTACCTCGACGAGCGGCTCGGGGAGGAGCCGTTGCTCGCCGCGTTCACCGCCAAGGGGCTGGGCGAGCGGCTGCGCGGCCGTCGCGCGCCGCTGAAGGCCGCCCTGCTCGACCAGCGCACGCTGGCCGGGCTGGGGAACATCTACGTGGACGAGGCGCTCTGGTACGCGCGCCTGCACCCGCTGCGGCCGGCCGGCGGGCTGGACGCGGACGAGCTGCGGCGCCTGCACCGGGCGATCCGGCGTGCGCTCGAGCTCGGGATCGCGCGCCAGGGCTCGACGCTGACCGACTACCGGCTCCCGGACGGCTCGGCCGGCGCGATGCAGCACGAGTTCCGTGTCTACGGCCGGGCCGGCGAGCCGTGCGACCGCTGCGGCACGGAGATCGCGAAGACGCGCGCCGGCGGCCGCGGCACGTGGTTCTGCCCGCGCTGCCAGCTCGCGGACCGCTAGGCCGACGGCTGGGCGGTGCTGGGCCGGGGGCGCGGCGCGTGCCGCGAGCCCCCGGCCTCGGGCTCTACTTGCCCTTGCCCTTGCCCGGGTTCGGCTTGTCGGAGCCGCCCTGGTCGGGCTTGCCCGGCTCAGCCTTGCCCTTCGCAGCCTCGGGCGTCGCCTTCTCGCCCTTCTGCTTCTCGCTCTTCTGCTTCTCGGCCTTGGCAGCCTTGGCCTTGGCAGCCTTCGCCTTCGCGGCCTTGGCCTTGGCCGCCTTGATCTTCGCGGCCTTCAGCTTCGCCTTCTTGGCCTTCGCCGAGGCGCACGTGCCGACGGTGTCACCGTGGCGCAGGTGCGCAGGCACGGCGGCCTTGCCGACGGTGATCGTCTTCTTGCCCTTGTGGCAGAGCGTCACCTTCTTGCCGTACTGGCCCTCCGCGGCGGTACCCGTGTTCTGAGCCATCCCGGCGCCGCCGAGCGTGGCGAACAGGGCGACCATGCCCGCGGTGAGACCGATCGCAGCGAGGCCTCGAGCCTGCCTGCTCTTGAATTTCCGTGATTCGCTTCACATTCGTCCTTTCGAGGAGCGTCCGGGCGTCTGCTGGGAAGACGGCAGCCGGCCCCAGCACTTGCGCGGTCTTGGTTAACGTTCTGTAAGGAGCTCATCGACCTCGGGACCCAACGGGTTGAGTCTTTTCGCCTCTTCGAGGGCCAGGGTGCGCTCGGCGCCCCGGGTCACGATCGCGACGTCGTACCAGATGCTCCAGTCCGTCCGGTCCAGCTCGAGCGCCCGCGCGAGGGATTGACGTGCCGCACGGTCACGGCCCTGGGCCAGCTCGGCCTCACCGCGCGCTTGCCACGGCTTGTGCGACCACGGCATCCAGGCACTCGCACGTCGCGCCTCGGCCGCTCCCGTCGAGGGGTCACCGCTCGAAGTCGCCTCGGCGCTCGCGGCGAGCGCACGGTTGCCGACGTGCGCGACGAGTGCGACCGCGAGCACGGGAAGCGCCAGCGCGAGCGCGACGCGGCGCTGCCGACGGGTGAGCTCCCTCGGCGGCCCGTCACCCCACGCGAGGAGCGCGACTGCGCAGAAGAGCGCCGGGACCGTCACCGCCGGCACCTCCCAGTGCCAATCGACCGCGGTGTGCACGAGAAACGCGACGTAGGCGCCGGCGGCCGCGGCCGCCGGCAGCCGGCGCCGCGCCCGCCGAAGCGCGACCAACGGCAGCGCCAAGGTCGCGACGAGGAGGATGAGCCCGAGCGGCCCCAGCTCGGCCAGCGTCTCGAGGTACAGGTTGTGCGCGTCACGCGCGTAGAAGGACGTCGGTCGTCGCTCGAGCCAGTGGCGCTCGAACTGACCGGCGCCGGCGCCCAGCAGCGGCTCGTCCCGCACCATCCGTCCGGCCACGCGCCAGTACTCGCTCCGGCCGTTGCTGGAGGCGCTGAGCAGGCGGCCCTCGAGGTCGCCGCTCCCCGCCGGCAACGGCTGAGAGAAGGAGTCGGCGGCGCGCTCGACGAGGCGGACCGGCCCGCCCGCCGCGACGACAGCGGCGATCGAGACGGCGCAGGCTGCCACGATCGCCGCAGCCGCAAGCCCGCGCGCCAGAGGCTCGCGGATCCGGACCCGGTGCTCCGCGAGCCGAAGCAGCGGTACGAGTGCCGCTGCGACAACGCCGAGCAGGACCAGGGTTCGGGCGACGTCTTCGCCCTCTGCCTGCGCCGTCTGGAGCGTCGCGCCGGCAGCGGTGAGTGCGCCGTGGCGCGAAGCGTCCTGCACTGCGAGCACGGCCGGCGCGCCCAGCACGACGGTGCTGAGCACGAGCCGCCAGCGACGCGGGTCGAGCGCGAGCTGGACCGCGAGCCCCGCCGCGAGCGCGACGAGCGCACCGCGGCTGAAGGTGAAATAGAGCGTGGGCAGGAGGACGACGAGCGCGACCGCCGCAGCCGCCCGACCGAGCGGGGCGGCGTGGGCGGCGAAGCCGATGGCGAGCGCGATGCCCAGCGCGACCAGCAGGCCGAGCGCGTTCCAGTAGCCGAGCGGCTCCGCCAGCTGGTACCCGCTCGACGGGTCGTACGCGCCGCCGAGGTGGCCCGGGAAGAGCCGTGTGCCGAGCGCGTACAACGAGAGCACGACGATCCCGGCGAGCGCCCCTGCGAGGAGCGCGCTCGCGCGTTCGCCGATGCGCGGCCAGAGCAGGGCAGCTGCCGCTGCGGCGACGTAGAGCAGGCCGCGTTCCGCCTCCAGGACGGGCAGATGCGCTCCGGGAGCCCAGAGCGCCGAGAGACCGGCCCAGAGAGCGAGCGCGGCGAGGCCGGCGAGGAAGCCGAGGGCGCGCCGGCCGGGCAGGTCCGGCTCGGCCAAGAGCAGCGCACCGACCGCGACGAGGGCGAAACCGAGGATCCCGAGGCCCCATTCGGTCGGGAAGTAGCCGCCGTCCGCGGCTCCGAGGGCGACGACGGCCGACAGGGCGACCACGAACGGCGCGACCGCGCCGGCGGAGGGCAGGGAGAGAGGCACGCTCTTGATCGGCCGAGGCTACAAGCCGGTGGAGTCGGCCCGGCTCAGGCGGCGAGCTTCGCGTCGAGCGCGCCGGTCTGGTCGAGCCGCCAGAGCTCGGTGTAGCCGCCGATCGGCTCGCCGTCGATCAGGATCTGCGGCACGGTCCAGCCGCCCGTGAGGTCGTAGATCCGCTGCCGGAAGGCGGGATCGTCGTCCAGCCTCAGCTCCTCGTAGGCGAGGCCCTTCCCGTCGAGGAGCGCCTTTGCGCGGACGCAGTACCCGCACCAGCGCGTCGTATAGATCTGAATTCGGGTCACTGGTGCTTGCAACGTACATGCGGCCGGAACCGTTACCACCGGCCCTCGCTCTAGACTCGAACCGTGGCGAGGACTTCCAGGACGGAGGCCGTGATCCTGCGCTCGTTCCGGTTCGGCGAGGCGGATCGCGTCCTGCACGTCTACACGGCCGACCGGGGCCGGGTCGGCGCCGTCGCGAAGGGCGTGCGGCGCACGAAGTCGCGCTTCGGCGCGCGGCTCGAGCCGCTCTCGCACGTCGAGCTGATGCTGCACCAGGGCTCGGGCGAGCTCTGCACCGTCACGGGCGTCTCGCTGATCCACTCGCACCACGAGACCCGCGAGGAGCCGTACCGGCTCGCGATCGGGCTGATCGGCGCCGAGGCGATGCTGCGCCTCTTCACCGAGCAGGAGGCGAGCGACCGCGCCTTCACCGCGCTGACCCGCTTCCTCGACACGCTCGACGAGGTTTCGCCGCGCGCGCCGGCCGCCGCGCGGCTCGACCCGCTCGCGCTCTCGTTCCAGCTCAAGCTGCTCTGGCTCTCGGGCTACATGCCGCACCTCGACAGCTGCGTCGAGTGCGGGCTCGTCGAGGACCTCGTCGGCTATCTGCCCGCCGCCGGCGGAGCCGTGTGCCGGTCGTGCGGCCCGGGCACGGTCGCGCTCTCGCCCGAGGGCCTGCGCGGGATCCGGGCGCTCCTGACGAGCCCGCTCGCCGACGCGCAGGACGCCGGGCTGAGCGACCGTGGAGCGCGCGAGACCCTCGCGGTCGTGCAGGCGTCGTACGAGCACCACGGCGGCTTCCGGCTGCGCACACTGTCCGCATGATCCGAGAGCTTCCCGGCGGCTACGAGCTGGACGACGACCGGGCGCGGATCGACCGCGATGCGGTGCACGCGTACATCTCGGGCGAGTCGTACTGGGCCAAGGGGCGCGGGCGCGAGACGATGGACGCGCTGATCGAGAGCGCCCAGCGCGTGTGCGGGCTCTACCACGAGCGGCGCGCAGGTCGGCTTCAGCCGCTCGCTCTCCGACTTCCACGTCCGCTCCTACCTCGCCGACGTCTACGTGCTGCCCGAGCACCGTGGGCGCGGGCTCGGGGTCGAGCTCGTCCGCTTCAGCGTCGCGGAAGGGCCCGCTCGCCGGCACCGCCTGGCTCCTGCACACGGCCGACGCGCACGCGCTGTACGGCAAGTTCGGCTTCGAGCCCGCGAGCGAGCGCGTGCTCGAGCGCGGCCGCCCGGCCTAGGCCGGCTTGGGCGAGCTCCAGGGCTCGGCGAGCCGGTCGAGCAGGTGCTCGCGGACCCGGCCGAGCGGGAGCCGCTCCTGCGCGAGCGAGTCGCGGTCGCGGATCGTGACCGTGTCGTCCGCGAGCGTCTGCTCGTCGATCGTCAGCCCCCACGGCGTGCCGATCTCGTCCTGGCGCCGGTAGCGCCGGCCGATCGCGCCGCCGTCGTCGTACTCGACGCTGAGCACGCGCCGCAGCTCGTCGTAGAGCGAGCGCGCCTTCCCGACCATGTCGTCGCTCTTGCCGATCAGCGGCAGCACGGCGGCCTTCACCGGCGCGAGCCGGGGGTGAAGCCGGAGCACCGTGCGCTCGCGCTCCGCCACGACCTCCTCGTCGTAGGCGTCGATCAGGAACGTCAGCATCGAGCGGTTGAGGCCGAGCGCCGGCTCGATCACGTGCGGGACGAAGCGCTCGCCGGTGCCCGCGTCCACCCATTCGAGCTTCGTCCCGGAGGCCTCGCTGTGCTGCGTCAGGTCGTAGTCGCCGCGGTTCGCGACGCCCTCGAGCTCCGACCAGCCGATCGGGATAGAGGTACTCGATGTCGCTCGTCGCGCTCGAGTAGTGCGAGAGCTCGTCGGCGTCGTGCGGGCGCACGCGCAGGTGGCTCTCGCGCACGCCGAGCCCCACGTGCCACGCGAGCCGCTCGGCGACCCAGTAGCGGTACCACTCGTCGGCCTCGGCCGGCGGGACGAAGTACTCCATCTCCATCTGCTCGAACTCGAGCGTGCGGAAGATGAAGTTCCCGGGCGTGATCTCGTTGCGGAACGACTTGCCGACCTGCGCGATCCCGAACGGCGGCTTGCGCCGGGCGATCTGCGCGACGTTCTTGAAGTTGATGAAGATGCCCTGGGCGGTCTCCGGGCGCAGGTAGACCTGCGTGCCCGTCTCCTCGACGGCGCCGACGCGCGTCTCGAACATCAGGTTGAACTGGCGCGGCTCGGTCAGGTCGCAGTCGGGGGTCTCGCCGGGCCGCTTGCTCGGCCGCTTGCCGCACCGGATCTCCTCGTGCTCGAGATCGTGGAGGTGGTCGGCGCGGAAACGCTGCTTGCACGTGCGGCAGTCGACGAGCGGGTCGGTGAAGCCACCCACGTGACCCGACGCCTCCCAGACGCGCGGGTGCAGGATGATCGACGAGTCGAGGGCGACGATGTCGTCGCGCTCCTGCACCATCGCCTGGAGCCACGCGTTCTTGACGTTCTCCTTCAGCAGCACCCCGTAGTGGCCGTAGTCGTACGAGGAGCCGAGCCCGCCGTAGATCTCCGAGGACGGGAAGACGAAGCCCCGGCGGCGGCACAGCGAGACGATCTTGTCCATCGTTACCGAGTCGGCCATAGGTCGGCAGAGGCTACCGGGTAGCCTCCGCGCGATGACGCCCGCCCGGACCCCCGTCGAGCTGCACATCGTCTCGGACTCGACGGGCGAGACCGCCGCGCGCCTCGTGGCCGCGCTCGAGGCCCAGTTCCCCGAGCAGCCGTTCGAGGAGATCCGCCACCCGCAGATCCAGACGATCGACGACCTGCAGCTGGCCGTGAACCGCGCGAAGGGCCGCTCGGCGGTCATGGTCTACACGCTCGTCGACCGGGAGATGCGGGAGGCCATGCGGACGCTGTGCCGCAGCGCCCGGCTCCACTACTGCGACCTGCTCGGACATCCGATCGAGTCGATCGCGAAGGTCTCCGGGATGGCGGCGAAGATGAAGGCCGGCGCCCGCCCGCCGCTCAACTCGGCGTACTTCAAGCGGATGGAGGCGATCGAGTTCGCGGTCAAGTTCGACGACGGTGTCGGCAGCGGCCTGCGCGAGGCCGACATCGTGCTCGTCGGCGTCTCGCGGACTTCGAAGACGCCGCTCTCGATCTACCTCGGCTACCTCGGTCACAAGACGGCGAACGTGCCGGTCGTGAAGGGGATCACGCCGCCGAAGGAGCTGTTCGAGATCGACGCGGCCAAGATCGCCGGGCTGACGATCGACGCCGAGCGGCTGGCGGAGATCCGGAACACGCGCGTCCGCTCGATGGGCGCGACGAACCGCCGCTACGCCGAGCTGCTGGAGATCTACGAGGAGCTGGAGCAGGCGGAGGAGCTGCACCGCCGCCTGGCCTGCCCGGTCGTCGACGTGACCGGCCTCTCGATCGAGGAGACGGCTCACCGCGTGATCCGGCTGCTCGACCGGCGCCGGCAGGAGACCGCGGCCCGGTGAGCACCCCGTCCGCGCGGCGCAAGCCACCCGTGCCCAGGTGGCGCTGGGCGCTCTGGCTGACGATCCTCGGCGCTGCCGACCTCGCCTTCTACGTGATCCTGACGCCGATCTGGCTCGGCCTGCGCGGCGCCGCCTGGCTGGCCGAGTGGCGCTCGCGCCGCAAGCGCCTAGCCGATCCGGCGTAGCGCATCCCCGAGGGCCTGACCGCCCTCCAGCACCGGCGCGAACAGGTCGCCGTGCTCCTCCACCCGCTTCAGCACCGCCTCCATCGTGAAGCGGCCGGGATCGAGCTTCGGGGTCACCTCGTCCCAGCGGAGCGGCGTCGAGACGGGCGCGCCCGGCTTCGGGCGGACGGAGTAGGCGGACGCGATCGTCTTGCCCTGGCCGTTCTGGTGGTAGTCGAGCAGGACGCCGTTGCGCTTGCGCTTCAGCCACTCCGTCGTGATCACGCCGGGGTTCTGCTCCGCGAGCCGCTTCGAGACCGCCTCGGCGAAGGCGTGCGTCTGGCCGAAGCGGTACCGGCGCGTGATCGGGACGAGGACGTGGATCCCCTCCGAGCCGCTCGTCTTCACGTACGAGCGCAGCTCGAGCTCGTCCAGGGCCTCGCGCACGAGCTGCGCGGCGCGCACGGCGAGCGGGAAGTCGCCGTCGGGCGGGTCGAGGTCGAAGAGGACGTAGTCGGGGCGGTCCGGCTTGTCCACGCGGGAGTACCACGCGTTCATGTCGATGCAGTGGTACTGCACCATCAGGAGCAGCGCCTCGCGGAAGTTCACCAGCGGGAAGTCGACCTCGCGCGAGCCGCTCGCTTTCCCTTTGGGCCGCGGGTGCGTCGTGAAGGTGCGCGTCGGCAGCCAGTCCGGCATCCCCTTCGGCGCCTGCTTCTGGAAGAACGAGCCGCCCGCGATCCCCTCGCGCCAGCGCTTCATCGTGAACGGCCGGTCGCGCAGGTGCGGGACGAGCACGGGCGCGATCCGGTCGTAGTAGTCGAACAGGTCGCCCTTCGTGATCCCCGACTCGGGGAAGAGGACCCGGTCGGCGCTGCTCAGCCGAACGTCGCGAGCCATCGCTCCACCTCCCTCGGCGTGCGCAGGCGCACGAGGTCGTAGGGGGCGAGCCGCTCGGGATAGTCGCGCCGGTGGCGCGGATGGTTGCTGAGCGCGTACCAGATCAGCGAGTTGCGGCTGAAGAAGACGTTCCGAACCGACTCGCGATTCCCGTTCCAGAGCTCCTCGCGGCGAACGATGCGCCCGACGGTGCGACGGAAGAGCCGCGGCAGCCAGACGCGCACGGGCAGGTCGAGCCAGACCACGAGGTCGGCGTTGCGCAGCACCAGATCGCCGAGCTTGCCCCAGTAGCCGCCGTCGATCACCCACGCTTCACCGGCGACGACCGGCTCGACCTTCGCGCGCAGCTCGGCGGCGGTCGCCTCGGTCCAGTTCGGCCCGTGATGGAGTGCGTCGAGCTCGACGAACGGCACGTCGAGCCGCCGGGCGAGCTCGCGCCCGAGTGTCGTCTTGCCCGAGCAGCTTGCGGTCGCCACGATCGAGAACCGCCTCACAGCAGGCGCGCCTCGCGCGGCTCCTCGCCCTCGGCCGTCACGCGGTAGCCGCGGGCGCCGGCACGTTGCGTCACGATCTCCGCGAGCTCGCCGTCCCGGAACACGAGTGCCGCGTCGTCGTCGGCTGCGAACCCCGGCGCCATCCCGTCCGCGACGAGGCGGCCGTAGGTCGGCCGACGCTCGAGCTCCCCGTCGTAGTGCGGGCAGAAGCTGCCGCGGAGGAAGCCGAGGCCGTCGCCGAGCGGACGCAGCGGGCCGAACGAGTCGGTGACCGAGTCCTCGAACCAGCAGTTCGCGCCCGCACTCCAGCCGGCCAGCACCGCGCCGCGCTCCAGCGCCGCGCGCAGCGCCTCGTCGAGCCCGTGCACGCGCCAGAGGGCGAGTGCGTTCGCCGTGTTGCCGCCGCCCACGTAGATCACGTCCTGATCGGCGAGCCGGGCGGCGGGGTTGTCCGGGCGGCCGAAGAGCTCGATGTGCGTCGGAAGGCAGCCCCGGGTGCCGAAGGCCTGGTAGAAGCGGAGGATCGGCTCCGCGTGCTCCGCGACGGCGGTGGCGAGAAAGCACACGCGCGGGCTCTCGGTGCCCGTCAGGTCGAGCACGAGCGTCTCGAGCTTGGAGTGGGGGTCGAGCAGGCTCCCGCCCCCGATTGCGACGATGTGCCCAGCCACGTGGTCGAGTATGGCAGCGCACGCTTGTGGGAAGATCGCCCCGGTGCGCTACGTCTACGCCTTCGACGAGGACTCGAGCGGCGGTCGTGAGCTGCTGGGAGGCAAGGGGATCGGCCTGGCGGAGATGACCGCGCTCGGCGTTCCCGTGCCCGCCGGCTTCACGATCACCACCGACGCCTGCCGCGCGTACATGGCGGCCGGCCACACGCTGCCGGACGGGCTCGATGCGGAGATCGCCGAGCACATCGCGGCGCTCGAGGCCAAGGCGGACAAGCGCTTCGGCGATCCCGACGACCCGCTGCTCGTCTCCGTGCGCTCGGGCGCGGCGGTCTCGATGCCCGGGATGATGGACACGATCCTCAACCTGGGCCTGAACGACGTCGCGGTGCAGGGGCAGGCGAAGACGACCGGGAACCCGCGCTTCGCCTACGACTCGTACCGGAGGCTGATCCAGATGTACGGGGAGGTCGTGGACGGCGTCGAGGGCTACCGCTTCGAGCAGGCCCTCGCCGACCTGAAGTCGCGCCGCGGCGCGAAGCAGGACGTCGAGCTCTCCGCCGACGACCTCGCGGAGCTGATCGAGACCTACAAGCGGGTGTACGCAGAGGAGACCGGCGCCGGCTTCCCGCAGGACGCCCGCGACCAGCTCGAGCGGGCGGTCCGCGCCGTCTTCGACTCGTGGAACTCGCCGCGCGCGCAGGTCTACCGGCGCACCTACGAGATCCCCGACGACATCGGCACGGCCGTCAACGTCGTCCAGATGGTCTTCGGCAACAAGGGCGACACCTCGGGCACCGGTGTCTGCTTCACGCGCGACCCGTCCACGGGCGAGAGCGGCCTCTACGGCGAGTTCCTCCAGAACGCGCAGGGCGAGGACGTCGTGGCCGGGATCCGCACGCCCGAGCCGATCGAGCGGATGGGCGAGCTCCTGCCGGAGTCGTACGCCGAGCTGCGCGAGACGATCGCGCGCCTCGAGGAGCACTACCGCGACATGCAGGACATCGAGTTCACGGTCGAGGACGGCAAGCTCTTCCTGCTCCAGACCCGTACGGCCAAGCGCACGGCCGCGGCGGCGCTGAAGGCGGCGGTGAACATGGTCGACGAGGACCTGATCTCGAAGGAGGAGGCGGTCGCGCGGATCGACCCCGCGCAGCTCGACCAGCTCCTGCACCCGATGATCGACCCCGCGGCGGAGGTGAACGTGGTCGCGAAGGGTCTGAACGCGTCCCCGGGCGCGGCCTGCGGCGCGATCGTCTTCGACGCGGACACGGCCGAGGAGCGCGGCAAGGCGGGGGAGAGCGTCATCCTCGTGCGCTGGGAGACGACGCCCGACGACTTCCACGGGATGGTGCAGGCGGCGGGGATCCTGACGGCGCACGGGGGACTCACCTCGCACGCGGCCGTCGTGGCGCGGGGGATGGGCACGCCGTGCGTGACCGGCTGCGAGGCGCTGCACGTGGACGTGGCCGCGAAGATCGCGCGCCTGCCCGGCCACGAGCTCCACGAGGGCGACACGATCACGATCAACGGAGGCACCGGCGAGGTGATCGTCGGCGCCGTGCCGCTCGTGCCCCCGCAGATCAACGACGACTTCTCGGCCATCCTGGAATGGGCGGACGGCGTGCGGCGCCTGAAGGTGCGTGCGAACGCCGACACGCCCGAGGATGCGACGAAGGCGCGCGAGTTCGGCGCCGAGGGAATCGGCCTCTGCCGCACCGAGCACATGTTCGCGGACGCCGAGCGGCTGCACCTGGTGCGCGAGATGATCCTCGCCGCGGACGAGGACGGCCGCCGCGCCGCGCTCGAGCGGCTGCTCCCGATCCAGCAGGGCGACTTCGAGGGGATCTTCGAGGCGATGGCCGGGCTGCCGGTGACGATCCGCCTGCTCGACTGGCCGCTGCACGAGTTCCTGCCCGCGCTCGAGGAGGAGCCGGACGAGCGCATGCGCGAGCGGATCCGCGCGCTGCAGGAGTCGAACCCGATGCTCGGCTGGCGTGCGTGCCGGCTCGGGCTCTTCTTCCCGGAGATCTACGAGATGCAGGTGCGGGCGATCGTGCGAGCCGCGCTCGCCGTGCAGGAGCGCGGCGGGACGGCGCCGCTCGTCGAGATCATGCACCCGCTCGTCGGCTTCGGCGAGGAGCTGCGCCGGCTGCGCGAGCTGACCGTGCGCGTCGCCGCCGAGGAGGGCGAGCTCGAGTACCTGTGCGGGACGATGATCGAGCTGCCGCGCGCGTGCATCCGGGCGGACGAGATCGCTGCGCACGCCGACTTCTTCTCCTTCGGCACGAACGACCTCACGCAGACGGCGCTCGGGATCTCGCGCGACGACGGCGGTCGCTTCCTCTCGCACTACCTCGAGCACGGGGTGCTCGAGCGCGACCCGTTCGAGACGATCGACCAGGAGGGCGTGGGCGAGCTGATGCGGATCGCCGTCGAGCGTGGCCGGGGAGCGCGCGAGGACCTCAAGCTCGGCATCTGCGGCGAGCACGGCGGCGAGCCGCGCTCGGTCGCGTTCTGCCACGGGCTCGGGCTCGACTACGTCAGCTGCTCGCCCTACCGGGTGCCGCTCGCGCGCCTCGCCGCAGCGCAGGCCGCCCTCGCCGAGTCCGGCGTCGTCAGCGTCGCCGCCGGCGGCTGACGCTAGGCGTAGCCCCGGACCTTCCAGTAGGCCACGGCGACGCTGAGCAGGCCGACCGCGACGAGGCCCGCGTACCCGAGCACGTCCATCGCGCGTAGCCGACCTTCTGCTGCCCGAAGCGGGACATGACGAGGATCGCCAGCGCACCGCCGATGAAGCCGCCGATGTGCCCGCCCTTCGAGATCCCCGGGATGAAGAGCGTGAAGGCGAAATTGATCACGAGCAGCGGGATCACGCTGCCGCCGAAGATGTAGGTGCCCTGCCGCTCCAGCACGAGGATGGCGCCGAAGAGCCCGAAGATCGCGCCCGACGCGCCGACGGTGACCGCCTCGGGTGTCAGGAGCAGCGCGCCGGCCGAGCCGGCGAGCCCCGAGACGAGGTAGAGGAGCAGGAACCGCGCCGACCCGATCGCGTTCTCGAGCGCCGGCCCGAAGAGCCAGAGCGCGAGCATGTTCATGGCCAGGTGGATGGGGCCGTAGTGCAGGAAGGCGGCGGTGATCAGGCGCCACCAGTCGCCGTCGGCGACCGCAGGCCCGAAGAGCGCGCCGTTGAAGAAGATCGACCCGGAGTTCGCGCTGATCGGCGCGCCCTGCGCGAGCTGGAGCAGGTAGATGCCGACGTTGAGCGCGACGAGGCCCTTCGCGACCCAGCCCGGGCTGCGGGTCGTCTGCGACTGCACCCGCTGGACGACGCGCTTCGCCCCCTGGGCTTCGCCCGCGTGCTCGGGGCAGCGGATCCCGACGGGCGCGAAGCGCATGCAGTCGGGGCAGAGCCCGCGGCCGCACTCCGAGCACGAGACGCCTGTTTCCCGGTCCGGGTGCCGGTAGCACGTGAGCGTCTCCGCCATCGTGATTAGCCTAGCTGCCTGCCCTGCGGGTGCAGGTCGCCTCGCCGCCGCCTGCGGGATCGTCGCGTCGTCAGGCGACCATGGCCGTCGCCGTGCGCGCGGCGGGGAGCATGACGCGGAACGTCGTGCCCGCGCCGGGCTCGCTCTCCACCTCGATCGTGCCGCCGCTCTGGCTGACGACGCCGTACGCGGTCGCGAGCCCGAGGCCCGTGCCCGTGCCGACGGGCTTCGTGGTGAAGAACGGCTCGAACACGCGCAGCCGGTCGCCTCGTCCATGCCGACGCCGGTGTCGTGGATCTCGATCGCCACCTGAGCGCCGGTCGGGAGCTCGACGTCGCGGGTCGAGATCGTCAGCCGGCCGCCGTCGGGCATCGCATCGCGGGCGTTCAGGGCGATGTTGAGCACGACCTGAACGAGCTGGTCGCGGTCCACCTCCACGTCGCTGAGGCGCGGGTCGAGGCACGTCTCGAGCTCGATCTGCTCGCCGATCGTGCGGTGCAGCATGGTCTCGAGCTCGGAGACGATCCCGTTCGGTTCCAGGCGTTGCGGCAGCAGCACCTGCTTCCGGCTGAACGCGAGCAGCTGCCGGGTCAGCGCGGCCGCGTGGCCCGCAGCGCGCTTCAGCTCGCCCACGTCGAGGCGCCGCGGGTCGTTCTGCTCGAACGAGAGCTCGAGCAGCTCCGCGTAGCCGCTGATCGCCGTGAGCATGTTGTTGAAGTCGTGTGCGACGCCGCCGGCGAGCTGGCCGATCGCCTCGAGCTTCTGTGACTGGCGCAGCTGGTCCTCGAGCTCCTTGCGCTCGGTCAGGTCGAGGAAGAACCCGTGGGAGAAGAGCGGCTCGCCGTCGTCGCCGAAGACGCGGACGTTCTTCTCGAGCACCCAGACCACGCTCCCGTCGCGATGCACCATCCGGAACTCCGACCGGAAGGGCTCGCGGCGCCGGCGGGACTGCTCGAACTCGGCCTGGACGCGCTCGCGGTCGTCGGGGTGGACGAGCGAGTCGTAGAGGGTGTTGTCCTCGGTCCACACCTTCGCCGGATAGCCGAGTAGAGGCTCGATCTGCGGGCTGATGTACAGCGTCTTCGGCCGCTCCGCGCAGGCGGTGACGTACGTGGCCAGGGGCAGCTCCTCGACGAGGCCCCGGTACCGGGCCGTCGTCGTGCGCAGCTCGATCTCGGTCATCGCCGCCGCGGCCAGCGTCTCCAGCGCGTCGATGTCGGCGGGCTCCCAGCTGCGGGGCTGCGTGTCGAGCACACAGATGCTGCCGAGCACGTAGCCGTCGAAGCTGAGCAGCGGCACGCCGAGGTAGGAGACGATGCCGAGCTCGCCGACCGTCGGGTTGTCACGGTGGAGGGGGTCCTCGCGGGCGTCGTCGACGGCGAACGGGAGCCCCGTCTCGATCAGGTGCCGGGAGAAGGAATACGAGAGCGGCAGCGATCTCGTCGTTGCGACGGGCTCGGGCAGGCCGAAGCCGCTCTTGATGAACTGGCGCTCCGCATCGATCAGGGCGAGCGCAGCCGTGGGAGTGGACAGCATCCTGGCCGCCAGGCGCGTGAGCCGATCGAACTCCTCCTCGGGCGACGTGTCCAGGAGCCCGACCAGCCGCAGGGCATCGAGTCGTCCAGCGTCGGTGAGGGCACCGGCCATGCCGTTCTGATCGACAGAAAGCCTCCAAAAGTAAAATCTGCTTCAGCCAGTTTGACAGGAACACCTGTTCGGGTATAGAACATACGTTCCGGTGATCGCCTGTCTCCTCATCCCTGGCTTCGAGTTGCGGGCAGCGCTGAGGGAACGGCCGCGCCTGGCGCTCGAGCCGGCGGCGCTGGCGCCGCTGCCCGGGACGGAGCCGCTGATCGGGCCCGTGACGGCCGCGGCCGAGCGCGTCGGGGTGCTGCCGGGGATGCGGCTGGGCGAGGCGCTCGCGACCTGCCCGCAGCTCGTGCTCGTCGAGCAGGACCCGGCCGCGGTCGAGCGCGGGTGGGAAGGGGTGCTGCGACGGCTCGAGGACTCGGGCTTCGCCGTCGACCCCGACGAGCCGGGGCGCGTGTACTTCGAGACGAAGGGCGTCGAGCGGCTGTACGGAGGCTTGGAGGCGGCGCTCGAGCGGGCGCTCGCCGCCGTCGGAACTGCCTGGGATCCACGCGCGGGCGCTGCGCGGCGCCGGTTCGCAGCGCTGGCTGCTGCGAGCGTCGCGCGTCCCGGGCAGGCCATCGTCGTCGCGGACGGGAAGGAGGAGGGCTTCCTCGCACCGCTGCCGCTCTCGCTCCTGCCGCTTCCCGCCGCGCGCTACGCCGAGCTCGAGGGGCTCGGCGTGCGCAAGCTGGGGGAGCTCGCGGCGCTGCCCGGGGGAGCAGTCGCCGAGCGGCTCGGCCCGGAGGGGCGGCGGGCGTGGGCGCTCGCACACGGAGGGGAGCAGGGTCGTGTGCGGGGCCGGCGCCAGGCCGCCGAGCTGGCCGAGGCGCTCGAGTTCCCGGAGGCGATCGCGAACGAGCTGACGCTCCGGCGCGCGTTCGGCGCCCTCCTCGACCGGCTGCTCGCCCGGCCCGAGCGGGCGGGTCGGCCGCTGCGGAAGGCGGCGCTCTCGGCGCGGCTCGTCGGCGGCGGCTCGTGGCGGCGCACCGTCACCTTCCGCGAGCCGATCGCGGAGCGGTCGCGGCTGCGCGCGGCGCTCGGGCCGAAGCTGCTCGAGATCCCCGCACCCGTCATCGAGCTGCGCCTGGAGGCGGTCGAGCTCTCGGAGTCGGTCGGCCGGCAGCTCGAGCTCGTCCAGCCTGTCGGAGACGAGGTCAATGCCCGGCTGAGCGACGGCCTGCGCCAGGTGCGCGCGAGCACGGGCTCCGGCTCGGTGTGCGCAGTCGTGGAGGTGGCGCCGTGGTCGCGGATTCCCGAGTCCCGGGCGCATGTTCGTTCCCAGGGACGAGTAGCCGGCCGTCTGAATGCGCCGCGGCCGGCGCTGGTCGAGGCGTCACCGGTCGGCGTGCCCGTGCGGGTGAACCGAACCGGAGTGGCGGTGCTGCGCGAGGAGTGGCGCGTCGTCGACCGCTGGTGGACCGACGATCCCGTCGACCGGCGCTACTTCGACCTCGTGCTCGAGTCGGGCCAGCACGCCTGCGTCTTCCGCGACGAGGAAGCCGGCTGCTGGTTCAGCCAGCGGGCGTGAGCGCGTGATCGGCGAAGTCCTCCCAGCGGTCCGCGTGCGCTGCCGGCACGACCACCCACTGCTTGAATGGCCGGCCTTCGCCGGAGGGATCGAAGAGGTGGGCGCCGTCGAGCGCGAGCGCCTCGGCGTGCCGCTCCGGGTCGGTCAGCTTGAAGACCATCGAGCCGCGCGTGAAGCCGGCGATCATCTTGCCGCGCGCCTTCACGCACGGCATGCCCATCATCTGCGAGAGCTGGACGAAGTCGTGGCGGAAGACGAGGAAGTCGGCCAGGTCCTCGTAGCGCTCCCGCGCGTCCACGAGGTGAGTCTAGGGGGAGGAGACCTGCACGGTACGCGGCGCCGGCGGCTTCTCCGCGGTCACGAGCGCATGTGCGAAGAGCGCGGTCGTCACCAGGGAGATCGAGGCCATCAGGATCGCCAGCGTCCGCATGCAGGAATGGAACGCACGAGGGTCGTGCAGAGATGCGGCTAGGCGGGCGCCTGGTCGAAGCGGGCGCGCGCCGCCGCGAGCTTTCGTCCTCGTCTTGAGCGTTGTGGAGCGCCCGGACGAAGTCGCCGAAGCCGGAGCTCGGCGTGTGGATGTCGAGGAAGCGCACGGGCTCGTCGCCGCGGAGCTCGAAGGTGTGGGGGACTCCTGCGGGCACGTGCGCCCAGGTCCCGGGGCCGGCCGCGAGCTCCTGTTCGCCGACGACGAGGGCGAGCTCGCCCTCGAGGACGTAGAACGACTCGCTGTGCCTCGCGTGGACGTGCGCAGGGGGCGCCGGGCCGCCGGGGTCGCTCGTCACCTCGCAGATGCCGATCTCGTCGACGTCGGCGAGGAGCGCGACCCTGAGGCCGGGCCGGTCGGCGACGAGCTCGCCTGTGCCGATGCTCGCCCCGGCGGGCGACCGGCCGCCGTCGGCAGGCGGCTCCTCCTGGTCGTAGACGAGCGTGCGGCCGTCGCGAACCGCGCGCAGGTAGTCGGCGAAGCCCTGGCCGGGAGCGTGGAAGTTGAGGTAGCGCAGCTCGGCGTCGCTTCCGTTCCGGAAGCCGTGGACGACGAGCGGCGGCACCCGGGCGAGCATCCCCGGCTGGGCGGTCGCGGTCTCGCCCGCCGGACCGAGCCGGACGGTCAGCTCGCCGGCGAGGACGTAGAAGAGGTCGGTGTGCCGCCGGTGCACGTGCAGGTCGGCCCCCTCGCGGTGCGGGCCGAAGCGCGACCAGGTCGCGTGCAGCTCGTCCCCGTCGGAGAGGATCTCGACCCGCCGGTCGGCCGAGTCGCCGATCACCTCGCCTCCGCCGGGCGGTAGGAGGGGCGGTTGTCCTACGTCGAGCTCCATGCCCATTCAGCGTATTCGTTCCTCGACGGCGCGTCGCACCCGGAGGAGCTCGCGCTGCGCGCGGCCGAGCTCGGCTACGAGGCGCTCGCACTCACGGACCACGACGGGGTCTACGGCTCGCTCGAGTTCGCCCACGCGGCGAAGCACTTCGGCGTCCGGCCGATCACGGGCGCCGAGGTGACGCTCGTCGGCGGCGGCGTCACGTGACGCTCCTCGTCGAGTCCGCCGGCGGCTACGCGAACCTCTGCCGGCTGCTGACCTCGGCGCACGCCCATGCGGCACCCGGCCGAAGGAGGGCGCCGACCCGCTGCCGCCGGCGCTCGATCCCGCGCTCCTCGCAGAGTCGAACGACGGGCTCGTCTGCCTCTCCGGCTGCGCGCGCGACGGGCTCGGCGTGCGCGATCCCGAATGCGGCGGTGCAGCTCGCGCGCGCCTTCGGAGACCGCTTCCTCGTCGAGCTCCAGCGCCCGTTCGAGCGCGGTGACGCGCACCGGAACGCGCTCCTGCGCGATCTCGCCGAGCACCTCGGCGCGTCCACGGTCGTCACCGGCAACGTGCACGCTCACCACCCGCGCCGCACGCCGCTGCAGGACGTCCTCGTCGCGATCCGCCACCGCTCCTCGCTCGAGTCGTGCGAGCGCGAGCGGCGCGGCAACCACGAGAGCGTCCTGCGCGCGCCCGCCGAGCTGCTACGACCTCTTTCCCGACGACCGCGACGCCGTCCGCCGCACCGCCGAGCTGGCCCAGCGGCTCGAGTTCGACCTGACCGCGGAGCTCGGCTACCGCTATCCCGACTTCGCGGACGGGCGGGACCCCGCGATCCGCCGGCTGGCCCAGGTGTGCGAGTCGTCGTTCGCCGAGCGCTATCCACCGAGCAACAGGCGGCTACTCGGCCGTGCCCGCACACGGCTGCGGGACGAGCTGGCGCTGATCGACGAGCTCGGGCTGGCCGGCTTCTTCCTGCTCCACTGGGAGGTGCTGGAGCTCGCGAAGGAGTGCGCCGCGCAGGTGCGCGGAGTCGGCTCGCCGCGCCGCTGGCTGCCGCCGGGTCGCGGGCGCGGCAGCTCGGTCGGCTCGATCGTCTGCTACCTGACCGGGCTCTCGCACGTCGATCCGGTCGCGAACGACCTCTCGCTCGGCCGCTTCCTGAACCGCGAGCTCGCCTCGGTGCCCGACATCGACCTCGACTTCCCGCGCGACATCCGCGAGAAGCTGATCGTCGCGGTGACGGAGCGCTACGGCCGCCGCCACGCCGCGCTCGTCGCCAGCTTCGCCACCTATCGCTCCCGGGGCGCGATCCGCGACGTCGGCAAGGCGCTCGGCCTGCCCTTCGCGGAGCTGGAGCGGCTCGCGCGCGTCTCGGACGGCTGGAACGCGAAGCGGGTCGCGGAGGAGCTCGCCCTGCTTCCCGACGCCGAGCGGAAGCTGCTCTCGCCGCGCTGGCGCGCCTTCGCGGAGCTGACCGCGGAGATCGGCGGCCTGCCGCGCCACATCTCGCAGCATCCCGGTGGGATGGTGATCTCCTCCCGTCCGCTCGACGAGCTCGTGCCGGTGCAGCCGGCGGCGATGGCCGGCCGCCAGCTCTGCCAGTGGGACAAGGACTCCTGCTCGGACGCGGGCTTCCTCAAGATCGACCTGCTCGGCCTGGGGATGCTCTCCGCGGTCGAGGACTGCGTGGAGCAGATCGCCGAGGTCTACGGCGAGCCGATCGACCTCTCACGGATCCCGCTCGACGACGGCGACGTCTTCGCGGAGATCCAGCGCGCCGACACCGTGGGCGACTTCCAGATCGAGAGCCGCGCGCAGATGCAGAGCCTCCTCCGCACCAAGCCGGCCGACCTCGACGACCTGACCGTGCAGGTCGCGCTCGTGCGGCCGGGGCCGATCCAGGGCAAGGCCGTGCACCCGTACATCCATGCGCGCGAGCAGCTCCGCGTCGACCCGTCGTACGTGCCGCCGGTCGACCACGAGCTGCTGCGCGAGCCTCTGCGCGAGACCCACGGCGTCGTCGTCTTCCAGGATCAGGTGCTCGAGGTGGCGATGGCGCTCGCGAGCTTCACGATCGGCGAGGCCGAGGGCTTGCGGCGCGCGATGAGCCGCAAGCGCAGCGAGGAGGCGATCGAGGCGTTCCGCGCCCGCTTCGTCGAGGGCGCGGCGGCGAACGGCGTCGACCCGGTGACGGCCGACCTCGTCTACGACAAGCTCGCGTCCTTCTCCGGCTTCGGCTTCCCGAAGTCCCACGCGGCCGCCTTCGGTCTGCTCGCCTACCAGTCGGCGTGGCTGCGGCACCACTATCCGGCGGAGTTCCTCTGCTCGCTGCTGAACGCGCAGCCGATGGGCTTCTACCCGCCCGCCAGCCTGGTCCGGGACGCGCAGCGGCGCGGAGTGGAGGTGCGGCCCCCCGATGTGAACCTGAGCGAGGCCCGCTGCTCGCTCGAGGAGAGCACGGTCCGGCTGGGGCTCTCCTACGTGCGCTCGGTGGGGACGGACGATGCGGAGGCGCTCGTCGCCGAGCGGGAGCAGCGCGGCCCGTTCGCCGGGGTCGGCGATCTCGCGCGCAGGGCGCCGCTCGACGCGCGGGAGCTCGAGGCACTCGTGCGCAGCGGCGCGTGCGACCGCTTCGGGAAGCGCCGCGACCTGCTCTGGGAGCTCGGGCTCGTCGTTCGGCCCCAGACGGTGCAGCGGGAGAACGTCCAGCTCACGCTGTCGCTCGAGCCGACGGCGGCGACGCCGGACCTGCCCGACCTGACGGACTGGGAGCGCATGCTCGCCGACTACGCAGGCACGAGCGTCTCGGTCGGCCTGCACCCGCTCACGCTGCTGCGACCGCACCTGCCGTCCGGGGTGCTCGCGAGCCCGGAGCTCCTGGAGGCCCGGCATCGCAGTCGCGTCGCCTACGCCGGGCTCGCGATCGCGCGCCAGCGTCCCGCCACGGCCAGCGGCATCGTCTTCATGCTGCTCGAGGACGAGCACGGCCAGGTGAACCTGATCGTCTCGCCCGAGCTCTACGAGCGGCGGCGCGCCGTCGTCCGCGGCGAGCCACTCCTGCTCGTGCACGGGCGCTACGAGCGGATCGGCGAGAACCGCAACATCGTCGTCGACGAGCTCGAGAGCCTCGGCCCGCTCGCCCGCCGCGTCGCGCGGAGCGACGTCGGCGCCTCGCTCCCTCCGGCCCACCACTTCGGGCACAGGTAGCCCTCCCAGGGGCACGACCGCGCGGCCGGATCGACCGATTCCGGCGGCTCCGCCGGCCAATCCGGCTGGACGATCCAGCGCAAGTGTGCTATGGCACAATGTATGGCTATCGACGGTGGCCTGGTGGTTGCGTACCTCACTGCGTATCTGCTGAAGGGCGGGCGCCGACTCGCCGACAGCGCCGTCGAGTCACTCATGGATCGCCTGGTCGAGCGGGTCAGCGCCCGCCTCGGCCCGCGCCCGCTCGACACTCTTCGAACGAGACCCGGAAGATCCGCAGAATCAGCGGCTGGTCGCAGGCAAGATCACCGAGGCCATGCGCGCCGACCGGACGTTCGCACGCGAGCTGAGCCAGCTTGTCACCGAACTGAACCATCGTGGCGGCCAGCAGTACATCAACCAGATCAAGGCGGAGACGGTCGTCGTGCATTCTGGGACGGGACCTGCGGTAGGCCGTGACCTGATCTATGCACCGCCGCCACACCAGCAGGGGATCACGTCCGACTCACCCGCATGGGTCAAGGTGCTGGGGATGCTTGGCGCGCTCCTGTGCATCGCCGCGTTCGGCCTCTTCGGTTACACGATGTTCACGGACAATCGCCCGCCGGGGTCCACGGGACCACCGGACGGGATCGTCCAAGCAGGCGCAGTGTTCTTCGTCGGCCTCGTCGTCATGGCTCTGGCCGGTTTCGCAAACATGTTCACGAAGCCGCCTCGCTCGCCGTTCTAGCGGAACGCGCTGCTCGACCTTCGCGGCGCTCTAGGCGCGTCCCGGCCCCTGCTGCTCGAGCAGCATCGCCGTGTTGATCAGCCCGATGTGCGAGAACGCCTGCGGAAAGTTGCCGACGAGCCGCCCGGCTCCCGGGTCGTACTCCTCCGAGAGCAGCCCGAGGTCGTTGCGCAGCGCGAGCAGGCGCTCGAACATCTCGACCGCCTCGTCGATCCGGCCGAGCAGCACCAGGTTGTCGACGAACCAGAAGGAGCAGAGGAAGAAGGCGCCCTCGCCGGGGGGCAGCCCGTCCACTTCCCCGGCCTCCTCGTCCTGGAGGTAGCGGCGCACGAAGCCGTCGTGCAGGAGCTCCTGGCGCACCGCCTCGAGCGTGCCGGCAACGCGCGGGTCGTCGGGCGGCAGGAAGCCGACGAGCGGGATCGTCAACAGGCTCGCATCGAGCCGCTTCGAGCCGTAGGACTGCACGAACGAGCCGAGCTCCTCGTCGAAGCCACGCTCGAGCACCTCGGCGTGGATCTCGTCGCGCGCTCGGCGCCACCGCGCTGCGGGCCCCTTGCGCTCGAACTCCTCGACCAGCCGGAGGCCGCGGTCGAAGGCGACCCACGCCATCACCTTCGAGTGCGTGAAGTGCCGGCGCGGCCCGCGCACCTCCCAGATGCCCTCGTCCGGCTCGCGCCAGCGCGACTCGAGCTCCTCCAGCAGATGGCGCACGAGCGCCCACGCCGCGTCGTCCGCTTCGAGACCGCGCCGCCGCGCCTGGTAGAGCACGTCGAGCACCTCGCCGTACACGTCCAGCTGGAACTGCTCGCTCGCGCCGTTGCCGACACGCACCGGCTTGGAGCCTGCGTAGCCGTCCAGCCACGGCAGCTCGAACTCCGTCAGACGCCGTTCGCCGGCAGGCCCGTACATGATCTGGAGGTCACCCGGATCCCCCGCGACCGCGCGCAGCAGCCAGCTTCTCCACCCGCGTGCCTCGTCGACGTAGCCGTTCTCGAGCAGCGCGTCGAGCGCGAACGTCGCATCACGTAGCCAGCAGTAGCGGTAGTCCCAGTTGCGCACGCCGCCGATCCGCTCCGGCAGCGACGTCGTCGGCGCGGCGACGATGCCTCCCGTCGGCCCGTAGGTCAGCGCCTTCAGCACCATCATCGAGCGGGTGACGGCGTCGCGCCAGCGGCCGGCATAGGTGCACGGGCCTAGCCATTCGCGCCAGAACGAGCACGTGTCCACGAGCGCCTGCTCCGGGTCGACCGGCGCGACGGTGGCGTGGTGCGAGGGGAACCACGTGAGCGTGAACGGGATGCGCTCCCCGGCCGAGACCGTGAACTCCGCGATGGTGTGGAGGTTCTCGCCGCGTGTCTCAACGGGCGTCTGCAGGACGACGGCGTCCGGGACCGGCGATCGCGACCAGCGAGCCGTCCGAGGTCCTGCGCACCCAGGGCACGATCGAGCCGTAGTCGAAGCGGATCACGAGCTGCATCCGCATCGGAACCGTCCCTTCGAGCCCCTCGACGATGCGGACGACGTCCGGATCGGCGCCACGCGGCGGCATGAAGTCGATCACCCGCGCCGAGCCGTCCGCGGTGTGGAAGTCGAGCTCGTGTACGAGCGAGTCGTCGCGGTAGCGCCGCTCCACACGCTCGACCTCGCAGTCCGGAGCGATGAGCCAGCGTCCGTTCTCCTCGCTGCCGAGCAACGCGGCGAAGCACGCGCCGGAGTCGAAGCGCGGGAAGCAGAGCCAGTCGATCGAGCCATTGAGGCCCACGAGCGCGGCGGTCTGGAGGTCTCCGATCAGGCCGTAGTCCTCGATCCGCATCCGGCAATCCTCCCCTAGAGCCGATCGCGAATGCGCGGGAAGCGCTTCGCTGCGCCTCGGTCGAAGGCACGCTCGTACTCGCGTGCTGCCTCTTCGTCGAGCGTGGCGGCGTACGTGACACGCAGGTCGATCAAGCAGTCGGCGAGGGCGTCGAGCACGAGCTGGTAGTCGCCGTATGCCTCCTCTGCGTGCTCGCGCTCCGCCGCGTCGTAGGCACGCTCCGCCTCGTCTGCCTCCGCGAGCAGCTCGGCTTCGTCCTCGGCGAGGAGATCGAGCTGGCGCCGCACGAGGTCGGCGAAGCGACCGCGGCGCAGGAAGCTCAGCGGAGCTCCCGGTAGAGCTCGAGATGTGCGCGGGCCGACGCCTCCCAGGTCAGCTCCTCGCGCGCACGGAGCGCACCGGCACGGGCGGCGGCGAGCGCCGTCTCGTCGTCCAGGAGCGCCCGGAGCGCGGCCGTGAGGCCCTCGATGTCGTCCGGTGCGACCACGCGCCCCGCCCCGTAGGCCGAGACGACCTCGCCGAGGCCGCCGACGTCGTAGACGACCGCCGGGATCCCCGCGCCGAGCGCGCGCAGGAGCGCGCCGCTCTGGTCGAGCTCCGGCCGGTACGGAAAGACGGCGACGGTCGACGCGCCGAGCGCGCGGTCGATCTCCGCCTCGGTGAGAAACACGTTGGAGTCGCCCGCCACGCGAAGCTCCGCCCCGGCTGCGCGCGCCGCCTGCCGGGCATGGTCGAGCTGCTTGTACGGGCGCACGAGCCCGAGCGCGAGGACGGTGCGGCCGTCATCCTCCCGCGCCGGCTCGCTGGGCCAGACCGGATGCGGGATCACGCGCAGCTTGTCCGCGGGGACGCCGAACGCGGCCAGCGTCTCCCGGCCGCGCTCGCTGTGCACGACGACGCGCTCGAAGCGGGCGAAGAGCCGACGCCAGAGGTCGTGCTTGCCCGCCGTCCGGCGCGGGAGCAGGTCGTGTGCGGTCAGGACGAGTGGCGCACGGTGGCGCAGCAGGCGGACGTCCAGCTCGGGAGCGGCGAGCCACTGCATGTGCACGACGTCGGCGCGCGTAGCGGCGAGGCGCGCGAGCCCCAGCGGATGCTCGAGCGCCTTCAGGGGTAGCCGTAGCCGCGAGCGTCCGAAGAGCCGCGACGAGAGCGGGTAGAAGAGCTCCTTCCGCTCGTAGCCTTCGGGGGCCGGAACGTCCCCGAAGCGGAAACGCGACGTGACGAGCTCGACGTCCGCCCCCGCCCGGGCGAGCGCGACGGCGAGCGCGTGGTCGTACGGCGGCGTGAACGCGGGAGGATCGGCCAGGACGACGCGCACGCTCGTAGACTAGATCCGGCCGTGGCCCTGCTCGTGCGCAGCTGGAACGTCTTCCACGGCAACACCCATCCGCCTGAGCGCAACAGCCACCTGCACACGATGATCCGGCTCGCGAGCGCCGACGACCCGGACGTGCTGTGCCTGCAGGAGCTGCCGCTCTGGGCGTTGCCGCGGCTCGCGCGCTGGAGCGGCATGACGGCGCGCTGGACCGTGACCCGCCGGCCGTGGCTCCCGAGCTGGCTCGGTGGCTTCATCACGCGGCTGAACAACGGCGTGATGCGCTCGGCGATCGCGGGGCAAGCCAACGCGATCCTGCTCGGTCCGGGTCTCGAGCCGCGCGAGCTGTACGCGCTGCGCATCGACGAGGGTGGCCGGGAGCCACGCTTCTGCCACGCGGTCCGCACCGACCGGCTCGTGGTCGCGAACCTCCATGCCACGAACGACTTCCGTCGACCGCACGTGCCCGCGGCGGAGATCCTGCGCGCCGAGGCGTTCGTGGAGCGGATCGCCGGCGACCTGCCGGTCGTGCTGGCAGGCGACTTCAACGTGCGCGCGGAGCATCTCGTCGGCCTCTCGGGCTGGTCCGAGCTCGGCCAGGGGATCGACCACGTGCTCGTGAAGGGCCTCGAGGCGAGCTCGCTCACCGTCTGGCCCGAAGAGCGCCGCCGTCACAATGGCCGCGTGCTCTCGGATCACGCGCCTGTGGAGGTGACGATCGGGTGACCTTCGAGGAGGCGAGAGGGCTCTTTCCGGTGCTCGAACGGGCGGCGTACCTGAACGCCGGCACCTTCGGCCCGCTCGCGCGTCCAACCATCGACGCGATGCAGGCCGAGCTCGGCGCCGACGGCGAGCGCGGGCGGCTGGGCAAGGAGTACTTCGATCGCATCCTCGGCCTGCGGGAGCTCCTGCGCGAGCGACTCGCCGGCCTCGTCGGGGTCGAGCCGGGACAGGTCGCGCTCACCGGCTCGACGACCGACGGCTGCAACATCGTCCTCGCCGGGCTCGACCTCGCGCCGGAGGACGAGATCGTGACGACGACGGACGAGCATCCAGGCCTCGTGCTGCCCCTGCACGTGAGCGGCGCCCGCGTCGTCGTGGCCGACCCGGAGCCGGACGCGATCCTCGCCGCCGTGACGCCGCGCACGCGACTGCTTGCGTTCTCGCACGTGCTCTGGACGACCGGGCGCCTGCTGCCGGTGCAGGAGCTGAAGGCGCAGACCGGCCTCCCGATCCTCGTCGACGGCGCGCAGTCCGTCGGCGTGATCTCCGTCGAGGCGCAAGGGCTCGACTACTACACGATCTCGGGCCAGAAATGGCTCTGTGGCCCGGATGCCACCGGCGCGCTCGTCGTCGCCGATCCCGAGCGCCTGCGCATCCGGCGGCCGAGCTACTTCGCCCAGACCTCGTTCGAGCCCGACGGCAGCTTCGTGGCGCGCGAGGGTGCGGCTCGCTTCGACCCGGGCTGGCTCCCCGCGTCGTCACTGGCCGGGCTGCTCGCGGCGCTCGACGTCGCTCCCGACTGGCGGTTCGAGCGGGCGGCGGAGCAGGCCGCCCGCTGCCGGGCACTGCTCGCCGGGAAGGTGGAGGTCGTCCCGGGCGATGCGACGCTCGTCTCGTTCCGTCACGACGACAGCGCCGGCGTCGTCGCGCGCTGCGCCGAGCGCGACGTGCTCGTGCGCGAGATCCCCGGTCGGAACCTCGTCCGCGTGTCCTGCGGCTGGTGGACGAGCGACGACGACCTCGAGCGGCTCGCCGACGCGGTTCTGGATTAGGCGGCGTCGGCGGCGGTACGCAGGCCGAGCTCGCGCGCGATCGGCTGCAGCGCGCCGACGACGTTGGCGATGTGCTCGTCGAGCTCGAGCCCGATCAGCTCGGCGCCCGCGTACACCTCGTCGCGGTGCACACCGGCCGCGAACGAGGGCTGTTTCAGCTTCTTGCGCACCGACTTCGGCTCCAACCCGTCGAGCCCGGTCGGCCGGACGAGCCCGCAAGCGTGCACGAAGCCGGACAGCTCGTCGCAGGCGAACAGCGTGCGCTTGAGCGGCGTGTCCCGGGGCATGGCCAGGTGCTCGGCGTGCGAGAGCACTGCCTCGATCACGTCCTCGGGATAGCCCTCGTCGCGCAGGATCGGCGCCCCATCCTGCGGGTGCTCGTCGAGTGTCGGGTGGATCTCGTAGTCGAAGTCGTGCAGCAGCGCGACGACGCCCCAGCGCTCCTCGTCCTGCCCCGAAGCGCCGCGCGTACGACCGGGTGGACGCCTCGACGGCGAGCGCATGTCGCAGGAGCGACTCGCCCTTCGTGTAGTGCGTCAGCGTCTTCCACGCCTGCTCGCGCGTCGGCTCCATCGGCCGTCTACGATACCCCGCCTCCGACCCGCGGCTCCGATCGAGAGGCGCCGACACCCGTGACCTCTACGCTTGCCACCGAGAAGCTGATGCAGTCCTTTGTGATCGAGGGCGGACGCCCCCTGAACGGCACGGTTCGCGCCGCCGGCAACAAGAACGGCGCGCTGCCGCTGCTGGCGGCGTGCGTGCTCGCCACGGAGCCCGTGCTGCTCACGAACGTGCCGCGGATCCGCGACGTCCAGACGATGATGGAGCTGCTCGCCGACATCGGCGCCGAGGTCGACTGGAGCGGCCCGAACGAGGTGAGAGTCGATTCGTCGGGAGTGCACAAGACGGAGCTCGACGAGGAGCTGTGCCGCCGCATCCGTGCGTCGTTCCTGCTGGCGGGCCCGCTGCTGGCCCGCTTCGGGCGCGCGGTCGTCCCACCTCCGGGCGGGGACGTGATCGGCCGGCGCCGGCTCGATCCGCACATCCACGCGTTCGCCGAGCTCGGCACCGAGATCATCCTGAACGGCCGCTACGAGATGCGGACGTCCGGCCTGCGCGGCAAGCGCGTCTTCCTCGACGAGGCCAGCGTGATGGCGACGGAGAACGCGATCATGGCCGCCGTGCTCGCGCAGGGCGAGACGGTGATCGGCAACGCCGCCTGCGAGCCTCACGTCCAGGATCTCTGCCGCTTCCTCGTCTCGCTCGGCGCCCGGATCGACGGGATCGAGTCGAACGTGCTCCGGATCGAGGGCGTCGAGACCCTCGGCGGCGGCGACTGGCGGGTCGCGCCCGAGCACATCGAGGTCGGCAGCTTCATCGGCCTCGCCGCAACGACGGGCGGCGACGTGACCGTCGAGGGCGTCGAGCCGCACGACCTGATCTCGATCCTGCCCGCCTTCGAACGGCTCGGCGTGAGCGTCGAGGTGGGGGAGACGAGCGTCCGGATCCCGCCCGGCCAGGAGCTCACGATCCAGGACGACCTCGGCGGGCAGATCCCCAAGATCGAGGACGGGCCGTGGCCGGCGTTCCCCGCCGACCTCACCTCGATCGCCGTCGTCACCGCCACGCAGGCACACGGGACGATCCTGGTCTTCGAGAAGATGTTCGAGAGCCGCCTCTTCTTCGTCGACAAGCTCGTCGGCATGGGCGCCCGGATCATCCTCTGCGATCCACACCGCGTCGTCGTGACGGGCCGTTCGCAGCTCTACGGCGAGCGGCTGACGAGCCCGGACATCCGCGCCGGGATGGCGCTCCTGATCGCCGCCCTCTGCGCCGAGGGCACCTCCACGATCGGCAACATCGGCGAGATCGACCGTGGCTACGAGCGGATCGACGAGCGCCTGCGCGCGCTCGGCGCACGGATCGACCGCGTGGAGAGCTAGCTAGCCGCGCAAGCGCGCAATAGATCCCTGAAGGAGGCCGCTTCGCGGCCTCGCTCGCCGATTGGGAAGCCGTTACGGGATCCGGACCGACACGGGGCGGCTCGTCGCTGCTGCGAGGTCGCCGCTGCCCGCGAAGCGTGCCCGCAGGCGGTGCGAGCCCGGCTTCAGCCTGAGCTGCCAGACCGCACGGCCGGCCTCGTCGGTGGCCGAGCTCGCCGCGGGTGACCAGCGGCCGCGGACGTGGGTCTCGAGCACGAGCCGGCGCGAGCCGGCGGTGGCCGCGAGCGCGTCCACCCACAGGCGAGCCGCGAGCGAGACGCGCTTGGCCGTCGGGCCGGCGGCGAGCTCGAGCGACGTCCGGGCCGGGCGGAGCGACACCGTCCACGGAGACGAGACGGCGGCCGGCCGCCCGTCGCCGGCGAGTGCGGTGATCGTGAAGCTGTAGGCGCTTCCCGGCGCCAGCGAGTAGGCGGCCGAGGTCTCCGTCGTGGTAGACGTGAGCACACGCTCCTCGCCGCCGTCCTGAGCCATCGTGACGCGGTAGGCGGCGGCCGGCGCGTGGCTCGACCACGAGAGCGAGACCCGCGATCCGGACGCGCGACCCCGGATCCTGAGGCCGGACGCGGCAATCGCGGTCGCGCGTGTGACGGCCGCGGCGACGTCGAGCACCCCGTACCCGAGCTGCGCGTTCCAGCGCCCGCCGCCCGAGGCCGTCTGCTCGACGATCGTGGCCACCTCCTCGGCCGTGAGCGCGGGGTTGGCCGCCCAGACGAGAGCCGCAGCGCCGGCGACCTGCGGAGCCGAGTACGACGTACCGGTGCCGTACCCGTAGACGCCGGCGAGCGAGCCGGGAAGCTGCACGCGCGGGTAACGCCCTGCCTCCGAGGAGCTGGAGACGGCGGCGAAGACACTCTCGCCCGGCGCCGCGAGCGACAGGTGCGAGCCGGTGTTCGAGAAGACGGCGCGCTCGCCGAGTCGCGTCGAGGCGCCGACGGACAGCCCCGCGCCGCCCGCGCCCTTCGATCCGGGCGGCTGGAGGAGCGCCGCCGGATACTCGACCTGGTTGCCTTCGAGATAGCCGTTTCCGACCGCCGCGACGAGGAGCGCACCCTCGGAGACCGCGTAGTCGACCGCGCGCCGCTCGACCGTCGACGTGCCCGGGCCGCCAAGGCTCAGGTTGATCACGCGGGCGCCGTGGTCGACGGCCCAGACGATCGCAGCCGCCTCCTCGACGTCGCTGAACGAGCCGTCGGCCCGGCCCGCCTGGACGATCATCAGCCGCGCATCACCGCCGCTGCCCGCGATCCCCTCGCCGTTCGAGACGGAGCCGGCGGCGAGCGACGACACGAACGTGCCGTGTCCGTTGCGGTCGGTGACCTGCGTCGTCCGCGTCCGCACGTTGTAGGTGATCGGCTGCTTCGCCGCGAGATCGGGAGCGGTCAAGTCCGCGCCGGTGTCGACGACCGCGATCGTCACCGCCTGCGCGCCGCGGACGACTGCTTCCGGGACCTGGTCGAGGCGCGTGGCCGCGTACTGCCACTGGAGCGCCCCGGTGACGGTGGCGACCGCAAGCGCGGGCTCGTCGTAGGACTGCCGCCGGTTGCGCGGCTCCACCTCGACGATGCCCGGGAGACGCTCCACGGCGTCCACGAACCGGATCAGGTCGCCGTGGGGGCGCACCTCGACCGCACGGAGAGCCGGAAGCCTGCGCACGATCTGCGCCTCGTGCTCCGCGAGCGCCGCTCGGAGAGCGGGCTCACTCGCGTAGGAGACGATCGCCGTCCCACGCGGCCACGCGTTCGCCGTCCCGCTCGAGACGCCGGCTTGCGCCGCGCCGGCGGCGATGCAGCCGGCGGCGGCAATGATCGAGGTTGCCCGTGTGAGCCCCATGCTCTCCCAGTCCCAGTGCGGATTCGTGTGTGGGAATCCGCACGAATCATCCGCGATTCCGGCCGGGAAAGAACCTCCCGATTCGTTTAGTCTCGCCCGATGAGCGCTCGCGTCGCCGTTGGCGCCGGGACGGCGAACGTCGCCACCGGCCTGCCCGTGCTCGACCACCTGCTGACGCTGCTGGCGCGCAGCGGGCGGCTCGACGTTGCGCTCGAGCTGCCGCCGGGAGACGCCGAGGCCGAGGTCGCTGCGGCCGGACGGGCGCTCGGCGAGGCGTTCTCGCCGCTGCTCCGCGCGGAGGGCGCGCGCGGGCACGGAGCGGGCGTGCTCCCCGCACGCGAGGCGCTGGCCCAGGTCGTGCTCGAGGTGTCGGACCGGCCGCTCGTCGCCAGCAACGTCGACCTCACGGAGGCGCGCGCAGGAGGCTTGGCCTCCGATCTCGCCGCGCGCTTCCTCGACGAGCTCGCCCGCGCGGCGAGCCTCACCCTGCACGTGCGCCTGATCGACGGCGACGACTCGCAACACGTGCTGGAGGCGATCTTCAAGGCCCTGGGCGCGGCGCTGGCGCAGGCCTGCGCACGTCCCTGACGCGACCACAGACGAGGAGAGCAGATGGCAGAGAAGGAGATCATCCGCACCGAGAAGGCACCGGCCCCGTTCGGTGGTGCGCCGTACAACCAGGCGATTCGCACCGGGGAGCTCGTCTTCGTCGCGGGCCAGCTCGGGCTGCGGCCGGGCGAGAGCGCCATGGTCGGGACGACCATCGCGGAGCAGACCGAGCAGGTGCTGACGAATCTCGGCGCGATCCTCGAGGAGGCAGGCTCGAGCCTCGACCGGCTCGTGAAGACGACCGTCTTCCTCACGAGCCTCGACGACTTCGCCGGGATGAACGAGGTCTACGCGCGCCATGTGGGCGACCGCCCGCCCGCGCGCTCGACGATCGAGGTGAGCAAGCTCCCCTCCGGCGCGCTCGTCGAGATCGAGGCCATAGCCCACCTGTAGGAAGAATGGCGCCATGCAGCGCCGGATCGAGGACTACGTCCGCTCGCTCGGCCTCGACGCCTACCTCGTCGGCGGTGCCGTGCGCGACGAGCTGCTCGGCGGCGAGGCGAAGGACGCCGACTTCGTCGTGCCCGGAGTGGACACGGAGAGGCTTCGCGACCTGCTGAGCCCACACGGCGCGGTGGAGGACCTGCTCGTCTCCGACCGGCTCGTCGGCCTGCGCTTCTACCCGCGCGACCGCGACGTGCGCGCCCTGGTGCCGGCGGGGATCGAGTTCGCGCCGCCGCGGCGCGAGGTGAGCACCGGCCCCGGCCGGCACGACTTCGAGATCGTCGCGGACGCCTCGCTGCCCGTCGACGAGGACATGAAGCGGCGCGACTTCACGATCAACGCGATCGCCCGGCGCCTTGCGACCGGCGAGTACGTCGATCCGGTCGGCGGCCGCAGCGACCTCGAGCAGCGCGTCCTGCGCACCGTCTCGGCGCAGAGCTTTCGCGAGGACCCGCTGCGGATCGTGCGCGGGCTGCGCTTCGTGGCGCAGCTCGGCCTGGAGCCGGACGACGCCACGCGCGCGCAGATGCACGAGAACGCCGCGTCGATCGACCTCGTCGCTCCCGAACGGATCGGGGGCGGGCTCGCCGCGGACGGGCAGGGCGAGCTCTCCAAGCTCCTGCTCGGCAAGGAGCCTGCGCGCGCGCTGCGGCTCGCGCGGGACACCGGCGTGCTCTCACACCTGCTCCCGGAGCTCGCCGCGGCCGTGGGCTACGAGCAGGCCAGCACACGCCAGCACCTCACGCTCGACGAGCACGTCCTCACGGTCGTCCAGGGAACGGCCGACGCCGGCGACCGGCTGGAGGTGCGGCTGGCGGCGCTGCTGCACGACCTGGGCAAGCCGGAGGCGGACCAGACCGGTGAGGATCACGCGGCCGCGGGCGCTGCCGTGGCGGCGCGCGTGCTCGAACGGCTGCGCTACCCCGTGCGGCTCCAGCGCCACGTGACGGCGCTCGTGCGCGAGCACGCGTTCCACGAGCTGCCCGACCCGCGCGCGGTCGATGCGCGCAGGTTCCTCGCGCGCCACGGTGACGAGCTGGCCGCCGACCTGCTCGCCCACAAGGCGGCGGACATGGCCGCGAAGGAGCGGAGCCCCGCCGAGCACGCGGCGTTCGCGCGCTTCCGCGAGCTCGTCGCCGAGGAGCGCACGAGCGCGCACACGCTCGGCGCACTCGCCGTCGACGGCTCCGACCTGATCGCGATCGGCTTCCGGGAGAGCCCCGAGCTCGGCCGGGCCCTCGCGCTCCTGCTGGCCGAGGTGGTGGAGGAGCCCGAGCGGAACACCCGGGAGTGGCTGCTCGAGCGGTCGCGTACGCTCCTGACGTGATCCGCTGGGACGTCCCAGGGCCCTACGAGGTCGTCTTCTCGACGCGCACCGGCGGCGTCAGCGAAGGCCCGTATGCGTCGCTCAACCTCGGCCGGCTGACGGGCGACGACGTCGACCGGGTCGACGAGAACCGGCGCCGGCTCTGCGCGGAAGTGGGCGGGAGCCTCGAGCGGCTCGCGCTGAACCGCCAGGTGCACTCCTCCGTCGTCCACCGCGCCGAGCCGGGCCTGCACGGCGAGCCGGGCGACGGGCTCTGGACGGACGAGCGCGACGTGCCCGTCCTCGCCTTCGCGGCCGACTGCCTGCCGATCGCGCTCGTGCGCACGGGCGACGACCCCGCTGCGGCGGTGCTGCACGCGGGCTGGCGCGGCCTGCTCGAGGGCGTCGTCGCGGCCGGCGCCGCTGCCCTGGGCGGAACCCAGCGCGCCTGCGTCGGCCCGGCGATCGGACCGTGCTGCTACGAGGTCGGTCCCGAGGTCTCGGAGCCGTTCGCCGAGGCCTTCGGCGCCGATGTCGTCCGCGGGCGGAACCTCGACCTGCGGACCGCCGCCGAGCGCGCGCTCCGAGCTGCGGGCGTGGAGGAGGTCGAGCACGTCGAGCTCTGCACCGCCTGCAACCCGGAGCTCCTCTTCTCGCACCGCCGTACCGGTGAGCCGCGCGGCGTCCAGGGCGTGATCGCGCGTGTCGCCTGACGCGATCCGCGCCGCCTACGCGCGGATCCGGGCCGAGGTCGGCCCGACCGTGACCGTGGTGGCGGCGACGAAGTACGTCTCACTCGAGGACATGGCCGTGCTCGTCGAGGCCGGGGTGGAGGTGGTGGGCGAGAACCGCGCCCAGGACCTCGAGCGCAAGCACGCCGAGTACGGCGACGCGTTCAGGTGGCACTTCATCGGTCACCTGCAGTCCAACAAGGCCAAGGTCGTCGACCGCCTCTGCGAGCTCGTGCATTCGGTCGACTCCGACTCGGCCGCCCGGCGGCTGACCGTGCCCGCGCTCGTGGAGGTCAATCTCTCCGGCGAGGAGACGAAGGCCGGGGTGCCGCCCGAGCGGCTCGCCGAGTTCCTTGCCGCGCACCCGGCCCGCGGGCTGATGACGATGCCTCCGGCGACCGACGATCCGGAGGCGTCGCGGCCGTTCTTCCGCCGGCTGCGCTCGCTCGCAGTGGAGCACGGCCTGGACGACCTCTCGATGGGCACCTCCCAGGACTACCGCGTCGCCGCCGAGGAGGGCGCGACGCTCGTGCGGCTGGGTTCAGTCCTGTATCAGGGGTAATATTGCCTGCTGCCATGGGCTTTTCGGACGTCTGGAACCGCACGCTCGTCTACTTCGGGATCGCCGAGGACGACGACTGGGACGAGGACGGGCTACGCCACCAACGAGGAGCTCGAGCGCAGCTACGGGGCGCGGGAGCGGGCGAACGTCCGCCGGCTGCAGCCGCGCCGTGGCCGCGACTTCGACGACTGGAGCGATCCGGAGCCGGCCGCGGCCGCGAGCACCGCCGTGATCCGCCCGACCACGCGCCTGCGCGGGGTCGAAGCGGCGGCGAGCTCGGGCTCGGTCAAGGTGCACCTGGTGCTGCCGCGCAGCTTCAACGACGCGCAGCAGATCGCCGACCGCTTCAAGATCGGGGTGCCGGTGATCCTCAACCTCCAGAGCGCCGACCAGGAGCTCTCCAAGCGCCTGATCGACTTCGCCAGCGGGCTCACCTACGCCCTCGACGGAGGCATGCAGCGCGTCGCGGACAAGGTCTTCCTGCTCACGCCGCGCAACGTCGAGGTCTCCGCCGAGGAGCGGGCCAAGATGCTCGAGCGCGGCGGCTTCTTCAACCAGGCCTAGCGGCCAGCCAGTCCGGCCGCGTAGGCATGCCGACGGGCAAGCGGAGAATGCCCAGGCGACGACATGGGCGACCGCTCGGCTCGCAGCGATGAAGCGCTGCCTGCCTCGCTGCCTCCTCCTCGCGGACACCGCGAGCTCGGTGGCGCAGTTCGTCGGGACGTTCATCTTCGTCTACATCCTGCTGCTCTTCGCGTACATCCTGACCTCGTGGATCCGGCTTCCCTACCGGCCCTGGCTGAACCGCGTGCAGCGCTTCCTGTACGACGTCTGTGACCCGTACCTGCGCATCTTCCGGCGCTTCATCCCGCCGTTCGGGCCGCTCGACCTCTCGCCCATGATCGGCGTGATCACGCTGATCGTCTTCGAACGGCTGCTGACGGCGCTGATCGAGGCAGTGCTCTAGGAGGAGACCATGGCGCTCACCCCCGTCGAGATCCGTCACATCCAGCTCGGGAAGGGCCTGCGGGGCTACCGCCGCGCGACCGTCGACCGCGTGCTCGGCGAGATCGCCGACAGCTTCGAGAACGTCTGGCGCGAGCGCGCCGACCTCGCCGACAAGGTCGAGGCACTCGAGCACGACCTGCAGCGGCACAAGGAGTTGGAGGAGCTCCTGCGGACGACGCTGGTCTCGGCCGAGCGCTCTGCGACCGAGCTGAAGGCCGGGGCGCGCCGGGACGCGGACACGATCGTGGCCGAGGCACACGCCGAGGCGCGTGCGGTCACGAGACGCGCAGCCGCCGAGCGGGAACGTCTGGATGCCGAGCTGCGCCGGATCACGTCGCTCCTGCGCTCGGCGCTCGAGACCGTGGCCGAGGCCGCCGCGGACCGTCGAGAGCCCGTCGGCGAGTCCACGGGCGAGATCCGTCGACTGATCTCGTAAGCCATCTCGTAGGCCATCTATCCTGAGGGGCGATGAGCGGCGCTCCGAAGACACGACTGCGGCTGCGCGTGGCCCCCGGGGCGGCGCGGCCGGCCGTCGTCGGCCGGTACGGCGAGGCCTGGAAGGTACGCGTCGCGCCCGCCCCCGAGGGCGGGAAGGCGAACGACGCGGTGCTCGCGCTGCTCGCGGAGACCCTCGCGATCCCACTGGCGAGCGTCAGCCTCGTTTCGGGCGGATCCTCCCGTGACAAGCTCGTCGAGCTGCGCGGCCTGACGCCGGACGAGATCGACCGACGGCTCGCGCAGGCGGGCGGAGAGGAGACCCGGGCATGACCATCGACACGGATCGCTTCCGCGGAGCGCTGCTGAAGCAGAAGGAGCATCTCGTGGCGACGATCGCGAACCACGACATCGGCGGCGCGTCGCTGACCGACGAGACCGGTGAGCTGTCCGGCTCGACCTCCGACAACCATCTCGCCGACTCCGCGACCGAGACGTACGAGCGCGAGCTCGACGAGGGGATCGAGGAGGACGCGGTCCGGCAGCTGCGCGAGGTGGAGGAGGCGCTCGAGCGGATCGCGACCGGCACCTACGGCATCTGCGACGCCTGCGGACGGGAGATCCCCGAGGATCGGCTCGAAGCGGTCCCGTGGACGAAGCTCTGCATCGACGACGCCCGGAAGCAGCAGCGTTGACCGAGCCCGCCCGCCGCGAGTCGCCCCGCCCGCTCGACGTCCGCGTCGGCTCGTCGACGAACGCGCTGCGGCCGATCTCGTCCGCCGAGCGCTCGCTCGCCGCGGGACGGCGGCAGTGGCTCGGTCTGGGGTCGATCGCCGTCGCCGCGTTGTTCGCCGACCAGCTGACGAAGCAGATCGTCTCGAGCGCGCTCTCGTTCGGGGAGGCGGTGCACATCGCCGGCCCGCTCTCGATCCATCACGTGCGGAACTCCGGCATCGCCTTCGGGCTCTTCTCCGATGCCACCTCGATCGTGATCGTCCTCACGGCGCTGGCCGTCACCTGGATGCTCGCCTTCTTCGCCCGCTCGGGGCAGCGGCACCCCGTCCTGCCGGTGGCGCTCGGCTTCGTGCTCGGCGGCAGCACCTCCAACCTGCTCGACCGCGTCCGGCTCGGCCACGTGACGGACTTCCTCGACATCCGCTACTGGCCCGCGTTCAACCTCGCCGACATGTTCATCGTCGTCGGCGTCGCGATCCTCTTCGTCGCACTCGCTTCCGCCGACCGGAGGCCCACCCGGCCGACCCCGCTTGGCAACTCTCCGCTTTCGCGTTTCTGAGCCCGACCGGCTCGACCGCGCCGTCGCGGCGCGGCCCGAGGTCGGCTCGCGCGGCCTCTCCGAGCGGCTGATCCTCGCCGGCGCCGTCGTCGTCGACGGAGCGCCGCGCGGGAAGAGCTTCCGGCTCGAGGGCGGGGAGGACGTCCAGGTCGAGCTCCCCGACGAGCCCGGCGCGCTCGTCCCGGAGGAGATGGACCTCCGTGTGGCCTGGGAGGACGAGCACCTGGTCGTCGTCGACAAGCCCGCGGGCATCGTGGTCCATCCCGGCACGGGCCACGAGTCGGGGACGCTCGTGCACGGGCTGCTGGCGCTCGATGCAGCCGGCGGTGACGACGAGCGGCCCGGGATCGTGCACCGGCTCGACCGCGACACGTCGGGGCTGCTCGTCGTCGCCCGCTCGGAGGAGGCGCACGCCCGCCTGCAGGAGCTGATCCGGCGCCGGCAGGTCGAACGGCGCTACCTCGCGCTCGTCCGCGGCGCGCCGCGCTCGCGCACCGGGAGGATCGAGGCGCCGATCGGGCGCGATCGCACCGACCGCACCCGCCACTCGCTCGACACGCCCAACCCGCGGGACGCCGTGACGTTCTTCGAGGTCGTCGAGCTCCTGCCGGCGCACACGCTCCTCGACGTCAGGCTCGAGACGGGGCGGACCCACCAGATCCGCGTCCACCTCGAGGCGGTCGAGCTTCCGGTCGCCGGCGACCCGGTCTACGGCGTCTCGGGCGACCTCGGGCTCGAGCGGCAGTTCCTCCACGCGGCGCGGCTCAGATTCGCGCATCCGTTCACGGGCGCCGAGGTCGCCGTGGAGTCGCCGCTCCCGGAGGATCTGGCCGCGGCGCTCGAATCGGCACGAAGCCGCTAGGATAGGCCGCGTCCAGTTCCCTCTCCCCGGGGGCGTGAAGCGTGTGGGGGTGCCGAGCTCTGAGCCCGGTTCCACTCGCAGCCCGCCGGCAGCACACCAAACCAACCAGAAAGGGGCCAGTCCCTTGGCAGTTGTCTCCATGCGTGAGCTCCTGGAGGCCGGAGTCCACTTCGGCCACCAGACCCGCCGCTGGAACCCGAAGATGAAGCGCTTCATCTTCACGGAGCGCGGCGGCATCTACATCATCGACCTCCAGCAGACCTCCGAGCTGCTCGAGGAGGCCTACGACTTCGCGCGGAACATCGCGGAGCGCGGCGGCTCCATCCTCTTCGTCGGCACGAAGAAGCAGGCCCAGGACGCGGTCACCCAGGAGGCGGCGCGCGTCGGCATGCCCTACGTCGCGAACCGCTGGCTCGGCGGCCTGCTGACCAACTGGAAGACGATCTCCGACCGGATCTCGCACCTGCACGAGCTGCGCCGGCTCAGGACCGAGGGCCAGCTCGAGCTGCTGCCCGCGAAGGAGCGGATCACGATGCTCGCCGAGCTGGAGAAGCTCGAGGCGAACCTCGGCGGCGTTGCCGACCTCAAGCGCCAGCCCGATGCGATCTTCATCGTCGACCTGAAGAAGGAGCAGCTCGCGGTGCGCGAGGCGCGCAGGCTCAACATGCCGATCATCGCGCTCGTGGACACGAACTGCGATCCGGACGAAGCCGACTACATCATCCCGGGGAACGACGACGCGATCCGCTCGTGCTCCCTGATCGTCCGCGCCATCGCCGAGGGCATCGCGGCGGGCAGGACGAAGGTGACCGAGCGCGAGCTGACGGAGGCCGCCCCGAACGGCGCGGCTCCCGCGGACGCAGACGCGGCTCCCGCGGACGCAGACGCCGCTGCCGCCGAGGCGGAAGCCGCGGACGGCCCCGAGCTCACCCCGGCCGAGCACGAGCAGCTCAGTCAGGGCGAGAGCACGGTCGAGCCCGAGGCGACCACCGAGGCCGCACCCGAAGCCGAAGCCGACGTCGAAGCCACGGCAGAGCCGGCCGCGGAGCCCGCCGACGAGGCCGATGCGCCGACCACCGAGAGCGAGGCGACATGACGACGATCTCGGCCAGCCAGGTCAAGGAGCTCCGCGACGCCACCGGCGCGGGGATGATGGACAGCAAGCGCGCCCTCCAGGAGACCGGCGGCGACCTCGAGGCGGCGCGCACGCTGCTGCGCGAGAAGGGCATGGCCCAGGCCGGCAAGCGGGCCGACCGCGCGACGAGCGAGGGCCTCGTCGGCTACCACCAGTCGGAGGGCAGGGTGACGATGGTCGCCGTCGGTTGCGAGACCGAGCCCGTCTCCAAGAACGAGGAGTTCCAGGCGTTCGCGAAGAGCGTGCTGGACGCAGTCGACGAGAGCGGCCCCGACGCCGTGGCCGCGCTCGAGGACCGCGCGCGTGGAGCTGATCGGCAAGCTGGGCGAGAACATCGTCGTCACGGGGGCCGAGCGCTACGAGGCCGGCTCGGGCGAGACGCTCGGCGCGTACGCGCACCCGCCCGCCAACAAGATCGGCGTCGTCGTCGAGCTGGAGGGCGGCTCGCCCGAGCTGGCGCGCCAGCTGGCGATGCACATCTCGTTCGCGGCACCCGAGTGGATCTCGAAGGACGACGTCCCGGCGGACGCGGTCGAGGCCGAGCGGCAGATCTACCTGAACTCGGACGAGCTCGAGGGGAAGCCCGAGCAGGCGAAGGAGAAGATCGTCGAGGGCATGCTGGCCAAGCGGTTCTTCGCCGCCCAGCCGGGCGGGGCGCTGACCGAGCAGCCGTGGATCCACGAGCCGTCCCAGACCGTGGGCCAGGCGCTCGCGGAGGCCGGCGCGCGCGTGGTGGCGTTCAAGCGCCTCTCTGTCGCAGAATAGGCTCGCACCGATGACCGTCTCCAGCGAGGAAGCCGCGGCGCGGACACCTGCAAGCGCAGGCGGTGCTCCCGCCTTCAACCGAGTGCTGCTGAAGCTGTCCGGCGAGGCTCTCATGGGGGAGGAGGCCTACGGCCTCGATCCCGCGACGGTGGAGGCGATCGCACGGGAGCTCGTCGACGTCCAGGCGGAGGGGGTGGAGCTCGCCGTCGTCGTCGGAGGCGGGAACATCTACCGCGGGATCGCCGCGGCCGCCGACGGGATGGACCGGGCCACCGGCGACTACGCGGGGATGCTCGCGACCGTCCTGAACGCGCTCGCGCTCCAGGACGCGCTCGAGCGGCTGGGCGCGCGTCACGCGGGTGCTCTCGGCGCTCGAGGTCTCGGAGGTGGCGGAGCCGTACATCCGCCGCCGCGCGATGCGCCACCTGGAGAAGGGGCGGATCGTGATCTTCGCCGCGGGCACGGGCAACCCGTTCTTCACCACCGACACCGCGGCCGCCCTGCGCGCGCTCGAGATCGGGGCCGAGGCGCTGCTGATGGGCAAGAACGGCACGAAGGGCGTCTACGACGGCGACCCGCGCACCGACCCGGACGCGACCTTCCTCCCGGAGCTGACCCACCTCGAGGCGATCGAGCGCGGGCTCCGCGTGATGGACACGACGGCGCTCTCGCTCTGCATGGAGAACGACCTGCCGATCCACGTCTTCGAGCTCGCGGCCGGCAACATCGGCCGCGTCGCGGGCGGCGAGCGCGTCGGCACGCTCATCTCCACTCCCGCCGGCGGCTCCGGCCCGGCGAGCACGACCACGATCCCGACCGAGGAGAGTTGATGCCCACCATCGAGGAGTTCCTCCAGGACGCGCAACGGCGCATGGACAAGTCGATCGAGACGACGCGTACCGAGTTCAACGCCGTCCGCACCGGCCGCGCCTCGGCGGCACTGCTCGACCGCATCTCGCTGGACTACTACGGCACGCAGACGCCGCTGAAGAACATGGCCACGATCGGCGCTCCGGAGCCCCGCCTGCTCACCGTGCAGCCGTTCGATCCCACCCAGATCAAGGCGATCGAGAAGGCCGTGCAGGAGTCCGACCTCGGGCTCACGCCCTCGAACGACGGCAAGATGATCCGCCTCCCGATTCCGCAGCTGACCGAGGAGCGGCGCAAGGAGCTGGTCAAGATCGTCCGCAAGTCGGGCGAGGAGGGCAAGGTCGCGATCCGGAACGTCCGCCGCGACGTGATGAAGCACCTCGAGGAGCTCGTCCGCAACGGCGACGTCGGCGACGACGAGGAGCGCCGCGGGGAGCAGCAGGTGCAGAAGCTGACCGACGAGCACACGAAGGCGATCGACGACCTGATGAAGCACAAAGAAGCAGAGATCATGGAGGTCTGAGGTCTCCACCGACCTCAAACCTCTAGACGTCGCCCGCAGCGTCGCGATCATCATGGACGGCAACGGCCGCTGGGCGGAGCGGCGCGGCCTGTCGGTCGCCGACGGGCACCGGGAGGGCACGCGCGCGCTGCGCCGCACCGTCGAGGCCGCGATCGACCTCGGCGTCGGCTCCCTCGCCGTCTACGCCTTCTCGACCGAGAACTGGGGCCGGCCGACCGACGAGGTCGAGGCGCTGATGGAGATCTTCGGCGAGACGATCGAGCGCGAGCTGCCCGACCTGGCCAAGCAGGGCGTCCGCACCCGCTTCATGGGCCGCCGCGACCGCGCGCCCGACTCGCTCCGGGAGCAGATGGAGACGCTCGAGGCCGAGACCGAGGCGAACGACCGGCTCTCGCTCTGGATCGCCTTCGACTACGGCGGCCGCGCCGAGCTCGTGCAGGCGGCCCGGCGGCTGCTCGAAGCCGGCACAGAGCCGGATGATCTCGACGAGGATGCGCTCGCGGCACAGCTCTACGCGCCCGAGCTGCCGGATCTCGACCTGCTCATCCGCACCTCGGGCGAGCTGCGGATCTCGAACTTCATGCTCTGGCAGCTCGCCTATGCCGAGCTCGTCTTCACCGACACGCTCTGGCCGGACTTCGGCGAGGCCGACCTGCGCCAGGCGCTCGCCGACTACGCGAGCCGACGACGTCGCTTCGGCGCCCGATGAGACCGCGCCCGTGAATCAGTTCATCTCCCGCGTCGTCGTCACGATCGTGGCGCTGCCGCTCGTGCTCTGGCTCGTCTGGCTCGGCGGCTGGTGGCTGTTCGTGCTCGTGCTCTTCGCGGGCCTCGTCGCCCTGCACGAGCTGTACGGCATGGCCCGCAGCCTGCGGCCGCTCGTGCTCGCCGGCTACGCGGGCGCGATCGCGACGCTCCTCGGTGCGCAGCTCGGCGGCTCGGAGTGGATGGTGGGCGGATTCGCGCTGACGCTCCTGCTTGCGTTCCTCCTCTACGGGATCGCGGAGACCCGGCAGACGGGCACGATCACGATCGGCTCGACCGTGCTCGGCGTCGCCTGGATCGGCCTCGGCCTGGGTCATGTGCTCCTCCTCCGCGACATCCCCGAGGACGGGCGGCTGCTGATCTTCACGGTGCTCCTCGCCGTCTTCGCCGACGACACGGCCGCCTACCTGGTCGGAAGGCTCGTGGGGCGGCACAAGCTGGCGCCCTCGCTCTCGCCCGGCAAGACCTGGGAGGGCTTCGTGGCCGGAACGGCTGCCGCCGTCGCGGTTGCCTTCTTCGCCCTCTACGACCAGGACTCGCTGACCATCCCCGAGTCGCTGGCGCTCGGCGGCGCCGTCGCCCTGGCCGGTGCGGCCGGCGATCTGTTCGAATCCGCACTCAAGCGCGACTTGCAGGTGAAGGACTCCGGGCGCCTGCTGGGCGGGCACGGCGGCATGCTCGACCGGATCGACGCGCTCCTGTTCGCCGCGGTGGCGGGCTTCTACGTCGTTCTCGCCTTCGGGTACGCGTGATCCTTGCGCCTACACTGAGCCCGTGCGGCGTGTAGCCCTCCTCGGCGCCACCGGCTCGATCGGCCGGCAGGCGATCACCGTCATCGAACGGGAGCCGGAGCTCGAGCTCTGCGCCCTCTCGTCCGGTTCGACCGAGCTCGACGAGCTTGCCAGCGAGCACGGCGTCGAGCACGTGGCCGTCGGCGGCGACGCGGTCGCGCTGCTCGAGGCGTCCGAGCCGGACGTCGTCCTGAACGCGATCGTCGGCTTCGCGGGCGTGCGCGCCACGCTGTGGTCGCTCGAGCAGGGGGTCACGCTCGCGCTCGCGAACAAGGAGAGCCTCGTCGCCGCCGGAGAGCTCGCCCTGGCGGCGCACGAGCGCGGGGGAGGGTTGCTGCTCCCGGTCGACTCGGAGCACTCCGCGCTCTTCCAGTGTCTCGAGGGCAGGCGCCCGGAGACGGTCGATGCGCTCGTCCTGACCGCGTCCGGCGGGCCGTTCCGCGGCCGGACCCGAGAGGAGCTCGAAGGCGTGACCGTCGAGGACGCGCTCGCGCACCCGACCTGGGAGATGGGCCCGAAGATCACCGTCGACTCCGCCACGCTCGCGAACAAGGGCCTCGAGCTGATCGAGGCGCACTTCCTCTTCGGCGTGCCGTACGAGCGGATCGAGGTCGTCGTGCACCCGACGTCGGTCGTGCACGCGCTCGTCCGGTTCCGGGACGGCGCCGCGTTGGCGCACCTCGGCCTGCCGGACATGACCGTCCCCATCTCCTTCGCGCTCAGCTATCCGGAGCGCGCGCCGGTGCCGGTTCCGGCCCTCGACCTGGCCGCGGGCCTCACGCTCGAGTTCGCCGCCCCGGATCTCGAGACGTTCCCGGCCCTCGCCCTGGCCCGCCGCGCCGGCGAGGCGGGCGGGACGTTCCCGTGCGCCTTCAACGCCGCCAACGAGGTGGCCGTGGACGCCTTCCTGCACGCGGGTCTGCCCTTCCCCGCGATCGCGGAGACGGTGGCTGCGGCGCTCGAGGGCGTCGACGGCGGCCGCGCCCGCGATCTCGACGATCTCCTCGAGGCCGACGCAGGCGCACGCCGGGTCGCCCGTGACGCGCTCGCAGACCGCGGAGTGGTGCTCGCATGAACGTCGGGATCGCGATCCTCGGCCTGGGCATGTTGATCCTCATCCACGAGGCCGGCCACTTCTTCGTCGCGCGCGCCGTGGGGATGAACCCACGCAAGTTCTACCTCGGCTTCCCACCGGCGCTCGTCAAGCGGACGCGCAACGGGATCGAGTACGGCATCGGGTCGATCCCGCTCGGCGGCTACGTGAAGATCCCGGGGATGCACCGGCCGGCCGCCGGTGACCTCGACATCCACTTCGGCCGAGCGGTCGCCGAGGAGCCCTCGCTGACCTCGCCGGTCGAGGAGCTGCGGCGGCGGCTCGACCGGGCGGATCACGCGGGCGCGCGCGAGGCGGTGAGCGAGCTCGGAGCGAGGATCGAGGCGACGGAGCTTTCGCCCGCGGCTGCGAAGAGCGCCGAGCGCGGCTTGACGGAGATCGACGACGCGCTGGGGCCCGATGCGTACTGGCGCGCGAAGACGTGGAAGCGGGTCGCGGTCATCTTCGCCGGCCCCGGCGCCAACCTGCTGCTCGCCGTCGTCCTCTTCGCGGCGCTCTTGCTCGCTGCGAGCGGCGCCTTCCGGCTCGGGTTCGTGCTCGGCGTCGACGACCAGGGTGGGGCGACCCGTCTCGTCGAGGAGGTCGTCGAGGACACCCCTGCGGCCGCAGCGGGGTTGCGTGCCGGCGACCGGATTCTGGCCATCGACGGCCGGCCGGTGGCCGTCGACGAGATCCGCGACACGATCTCCTCCTCGGAAGGGCAGCCGCTGACGCTCACCGTGCAACGAGCCGGTGACACGCGTCCAGCTCGGGCCAGTGAGGCCGGAGCAGATCGGCGACTACTCCTTCGGCGAATCCATCTGGCAGGCGGTGCGCTTCACCGGCATCGTGACGAGGGAGATCGGGGCCACACTCGGCCGGCTCGTCACCGGCGAGGGCAGGGAGGAGATCTCCAGCCCGGTCGGGATCGTGCAGGGCTCCTCGGAGGCGGCGGACCGGGGCGCCAACGACTACCTCTGGGTGCTGGGCCTGATCAGTCTCTCGCTGGCGCTGCTGAACCTGCTGCCGCTCCTGCCGCTCGACGGCGGCCACATCGCGTTCTCGCTGATCGAGGGCCTGAGAGGCAAGGCGGTCGCCCGCGAGGTCTACGAACGGGTGTCCGTGGCCGGAATCGCGGTCGTGCTGCTCCTGTTCTTCATCGGTCTCTCGAACGACATCGGGCGGCTCGGCAGCTAGCTCGCCGCCCTGCGGCCGCACGCGAATTCGCGTGCGGCGGCGTAAGCTCCTTTCGTGTCCATTCTCGTCGAAATCGCCGGTCGAGCCGACGTCTCCGTCGAGGGCGTTGTCCGGGTTCTGACCAGGGAACCGGTCAGCTCGGCGGTCAAGGAGCGCGTGCTCGCGGTCCTCGACCAGCTGGACGCCGAGCAGACGCGCGTGCTCGAGCGCTTCGCGCTCGCCGCCGTCCACGACGTCGTCCCGCTCGACCCCGAGAACGAGGCGTCCGACGCGGACGAGACGGATGCACCGCCGTCCGTGCACGAGGGCCAGCTGGCGCTCGGCGAGTCGCCGGCGTCCGGGCACCCGACGTTCGACTCGGCCGAGAACGGCGCGCCCACGGCAGGCGGCCCCACCGAGCTGGAGCTCCCGGTCGGGCTCGGGACGCTGCTCGAGGAGCTCGTGGGCGCCGTCTGGGAGATCAGGCACGAGAGCCGCTCGAACCGCCAGGAACGGCTCGACGACCTCGCCGTCCTGGTCGACCTGATGACCACGAGCTGGCAGGGAGTGGACCGGCGGCTCGCCCGGCTCGAGCAGCTGCTGGCACGGCGCGAGGCGCGCTGGCAGACCCCTGTGCCCTTCCCGGCGCAGTTCGAGCGGACCGTTCCGCAACCGCTCATCGATGCCGGCCCGCCGCCGGCTGCACCGCCCGACGACGCCGACGACGCACCGACCTGGTGGAAGCGGAGCTGGCCCCCCTTCGCGGGCACCCTGCTCCTCGTCCTGTGCATCGTCGGCGCGATGCTCGCGTTCGACCTGCTGCCCTCGCGCGCAGAGGGCCCGAGCTTCCTCGACCGCGAGAACGGCTCCGAGACGACCGGCGCCGGCACGCAGCCGACAGGGACCGGCTCGAGCTCGACGGTGGCGCCGTCGACCGGCTCGGGCACCGGGACGCAGACGACGGCGCCGTACGACGACGGGCTCGGCGCCACAGCAGGCTCCCCCCGTCCAGCAGCCACAAGGGACGACGACCGGTGCCGCGCGCCAGGCGCCGCCGCCCGCCGCGACAGGGACGACCCCGACGACCACCGGCGGCTCCGTGATCCAGCCCGCCCGGGTCTTCGTCTGGCCTCCCGGTCGAGGGTGCGACCGCCTACACGGTTCGGTTCTTCCGGGCAGGGAGAGCCCTTCTACACCGCACGCGTCGCGGGGCCGCGTCTGGCGATCCCGAGGCGCATCGTCTTCACGCCTGGGGCCTACCGGTGGGTCGTGCGTCCGCAGACCGCGGGCGGGCTCGGCAACCCGATCATCGACTCCACGTTTTCCGTCGCAGGGCCCTGACCTACACTTTCCGGCGGTGGCCTCGGACGTACAGATCAAGGTCGGCGGCGTCGCGATCGGGGGCGGCGCGCCCGTCGTCGTCCAGTCGATGACGCTGACGCCCACCCGCGACGTCGAGGCGACGACCGCCCAGATCGCCGCGCTCGCTTCGGCGGGCTGCGAGGTCGTGCGCTGCGCCGTGCCGAAGAGCGAGGACGCCGCGGCGCTGGCGCGCATCGTCCGCCTCTCCCCGATTCCGGTGATCGCCGACATCCACTTCAACGCGAGCCTCGCCCTGAAGGCGATCGAGGCGGGGGTCGCGGCCGTGCGGATCAACCCGGGCAACATCGGCGGTCACGACAAGGTCGAGCTCGTCGTGCGAGCCGCGCAGAAGGCGGGGATCCCGATGCGGATCGGGGCCAACTCCGGATCGCTGCCGAAGCACCTGCACGAGCTGGCCCAGGCCGACCAGGCGGAGGCGCTCGTCGCCGCCGCGCTCGAGGAGGTGGAGCTGCTCGAGCGGCTCGACTACCGCGACTTCAAGATCTCCGTCAAGTCGACCCATGTGCCGACGATGATCCGCGCGTACCGCATGCTCGCCGCGAAGGTGCCCTATCCGCTCCACCTCGGCGTCACCGAGGCGGGCACGCCGTTCGCAGGCTCGATCAAGAGCGCGGTCGGGATGGGCGCGCTGCTCTCGGACGGGATCGGCGACACGATCCGCGTCAGCCTCACCGCCGACCCCGTGAGGGAGGTGGAGGCCGCGTTCGAGATCCTGAAGGCGCTCGGCCTGCGCGAGCGAGGCCCCGTGATGATCTCGTGCCCGTCCTGCGGACGCGACAACGTCGGGGTCGAGAAGCTCGCCGTGCGCGTCGAGGAGCGGCTGAAGGCCTATCCGCAGGCCTTCGAGGTGGCCGTGATGGGCTGCGCCGTGAACGGGCCGGGGGAGGCGGGCGACGCCGACTTCGGGATCGCCGGCGGCCGCGACGTCGGCTTCGTCTACGCGCACGGCCGCGTGCTGAAGAAGGTCTCGTCGGACATCCTGATCGACGAGCTCTTCTTCGAGATCGACCGCTGGATCGAGGCGGGGATGCCGCGTCCCAAGCGGCTGAAGATGGCCAAGCCGGCCGCGCTCGCGATGGCCGAAGCCTCGCTCATACCTCTCGACTGATCTCGCCAGCGCAAGATCGAAATCTGCGGAAGCAGATTCCGATCGCGCGAAGACCCCTGAAGGGCCGCCTCCGGCGGCCGACGTTTCACTAACCTCTTGCGAATGATCGCGCGTGCCTCGCAGCTGCACCTGCCGACCCTGCGCGACGCGCCGGCGGACGCGGAGGCCGTCTCGCACAAGCTGCTCGTCCGCGGCGGCTTCATCCGTCCGGTGAGCCTCGCGGGCCTCTGGACGCTGCTGCCGCTCGGCTGGCGCGTGCACCGGAAGGTCGAGCAGATCGTCCGGGAGGAGATGGACGCGATCGGCGCGCAGGAGATGCTCGCGCCCGTGCTGACGCCTGCAGAGCTCTGGATCACGTCCGGCCGCTACGGGATTCCCGAGCTCTTCAAGCTCAAGGACCGGAACGGCCGCGACTTCGTTCTCCCGCTCACGCACGAGGAGACGTTCGCGTTCCACGCGCTCGAGCTGCAGAGCTACCGGCAGCTGCCGCAGTCCTGGTACCACTTCCAGACGAAGAACCGCGACGAGCCGCGCCCCCGTGGCGGCCTCCTGCGCGTCCGCGAGTTCATCATGAAGGACGCGTACTCGTTCGACCGCGACGCGGCTGGGCTGGACATCAGCTTCCAGGCGCACAAGGCCGCCTACGAGCGGATCTGGGAGCGCTGCGGGATCGAGGCCCATGGCGTCCAGGCCGAGAGCGGGATGATGGGCGGCAGCGAGTCGCTCGACTACCTCGCGCCCTCGGGCTCCGGTGAGAACACGCTCGTCACGTGCGAGAACGGCGACTACGCGGCCGACCTGGAGATCGCCCTCGGGGTGCCGCGTGCCCCGGACTTCCCTCCGCCCCTCGACGCGCCGGAGGACGTGGAGACGCCGGATACGCGGACGTGCGAGGCGCTTGCGGAGCTGCTCTCGATCGACCTCGCCGCGACCACGAAGGCGATGCCGGTGGTGAAGGACGACGGCACGCTCGTGCTCGCGCTGCTGCGCGGCGACGACCGGCTCGAGGAGGCGAAGCTGCAGAGCGCGCTCGGGGCGGACTTCCGGCCCGCGACCGACGACGAGATCCTCGCAGGCTTCGGCGCCGAGGGCGGGTCACTCGGGCCGGTCGGCTTTTCCGGGCCCGTCGTCGCGGACGAGACGCTCCGGGAAGGCCAGTTCGTCGCCGGCGCGAACCGCACCGGCTGGCACGTGCGCGGCGTCGAGGCCGGTCGCGACTTCCAGCCGGAGTTCGCCGACATCCGCCAGCCGAAGGAGGGCGACGCGTGCCCCGTGTGCGGCGGCCGGCTCGGCTTCCAGACTGCGATCGAGGTCGGCCACATCTTCAAGCTGGGAACCAAGTACTCGGAGTCTTTCGGCGCCAAGTACCTCGACGAGGACGGGGTTGAGAAGCTGATCGTGATGGGCTCCTACGGCATCGGGCCGGGCCGTGTGCTCGCGGCGGCGGTCGAGCAGCACCACGACGAGGACGGCATCGTGTGGCCGGCCGCGATCGCGCCGTACGACGTTCACATCGTCGCGCTCGCCTGGGACAACCCCGAGATCGCCGCGATCGCGGAGGAGGCGGCGGCCAGCCTCTCCGAGGAAGGGCTCGATGTCCTGCTCGACGACCGCGAACTGCGCCCGGGCGAGAAGTTCGCCGACGCCGACCTGATCGGCTGTCCCGTGCGCGTCACCGTGGGCAAGAAGACGCTCGACGACGGCGCCGTGGACGTCCGCTGGAGGGGGACGGGGGACGAGGAGCGGGTTGCGCGTTTAGAGCTTGCAAAACGGGTAGTCGGAGCCTGATGTCCCGTCGAAAGAAGTACAGCGACGATCCGTTCGGCTCGACCATCGAGCGCCTGATGACCGAGACCGGGCTCACCTATCGCGGCCTGGCCGCGAAGACGAACCTCTCGGCCGGGTACCTGAACCACCTGGTGCACGGCAACCGCCCGGTTCCGTCCAAGGACGTCGTGGAGCGGCTCGCGCGCGCACTCGGGATCGAGGCGGAGCACTTCCGCGAGTACCGCCTGCGCGTGATCACCGACCGGCTCGAGACGCGGCCCGACCTGATCGACCGCCTGTACAAGCGCCTCAGCGCCTAGGTACCGCTTCCGCGCAGCATTTGTGGGCGAGCGCCGAGCGCTCGTAGGGTGTTGACTCCGCCGAAACCGGAAGGAGCCAACGTGAACGGCACGCGTCGTGCGAAGAGCGGCCCGGGTGGGTTCAGCTACAGGTCGATCGGCGGGATCGCGCTCGCCGCGCTGGTCCTGCTCTTCATCGCGCTGAACAGGGACGAGACCGAGGTCTCGTTCGTCCTCTTCGACGCTCAGACGTCGCTGTGGCTCGCGCTCAGCGTCGCCGCGGCGGGTGGGTTCGTCGCCGGGCTGCTCATCGGCCGGCAGCGCTACCGCAGGTAGACGGCCGCCAGCCACAGCCCGTTAGACTCCGGCGCGGCATGGACTGGAAGCTCGAGCTCGTCGGGATCCCCGTCTCGGACGTGGACCGCGCCAAGGCCTTCTACACGGAGCAGGTCGGCTTCGTCGCAGACCACGATCACACGGTCAGCGACGAGATCCGTTTCGTGCAGCTGACGCCGCCCGGCTCCGCGTGCTCGATCGCCTTCGGCACCGGGATCGTGGACACGCCGCCGGGCTCGGTGCAGGGGCTGCAGCTCGTCGTCGCGGACATCGAGGCGGCGCGCGTCGGAGCTCGCCGGGCGCGGGGTGGAGGTCAGCGAGGTCCAGACGTTCCCCTGGGGCTCGTTCGTCTTCTTCAGCGACCCGGACGGAAACGGCTGGGCCGTGCAGCAGCTGCCGCCCCGCGACTAGCCGCCTCAGAACAGGCCGCCCGCAGTCGGCGACAAACGCCGCCAGGATCTGTCATCGTTCGCGCCGGTCTGCGGTATCGCCCGAATGGCTCGGCCGCCTTCGGGACCGGACAGGGGGGTACGGAAATGCGCTACAAGCCGCCAGGACCAATTCTGGTTCTTGCCGCTGCGCTCGTCACGCTGCTTAATCGTGCCGGGCTCGATGTCAGGGGCGAGCTCAGGCGATCCGCTCGACGTCGCCATGAGCTACCTCGAGAAGAACGCGGCGGAGCTCGGCGTGGGAAGCGCCGACGTCTCCGACGTCTTCGTGACCAGCAACTACCGAAGCGCCCACAGCGGCGTCACGCATGTCAACCTGAACCAGCGGTTCGCGCAGCTGGAGGTGTTCGGAGGACACGCGACCGTCAACGTGGCCGACGACGGCAGCGTGATCTTCGCCGGCGGCAGCCTCGTGCGGCTGGGCAACGCGTCCGGCACCGCCGGTGTTGAGCCCACGCAGGCGGTCGAGGCCGCTGCCGACGGGCTCGGCCTGGCCGAGCCGACCAATCTGCGTGTGCTCAGCGAGAGCCGTAGCCCGGCGCGGGAGACCGTCGTCTCCGACGGCGGGATCTCGGCCGCACCGATCCCGCTTCGCCTGGGCTGGCAGCCGACCGGCAGCGGGCTGCGGCTGGCCTGGCAGCTCGTCATCGACGCGACCTCCGGAGACAACCTCTGGAATGCGGCGGTCGATGCCCAGACCGGCGCGCTCCTGGACGCGGACGACTGGACGTCCAAGGACAGCTTCGCCGATCTGAGTGCCACGCTAGCCCGCCCGAGCGCGTCGGCCCCGAGAAGCCCGCTCGGCGCGTTCACCTCGTCGCTCGTCACGCCCAACCCGGTCCTCGACGGCTCGAGCTACCGCGTGCTCGAGTTCCCGACCGAGAGCCCGAACGACGGCCCTCGCTCCCTCGTCGCGAACCCGGCGGACGCGACCGCGTCGCCCTTCGGGTGGCACGACACCAATGGGGCGGCGGGACCGGAGTTCACGACGACTCAGGGCAACAACGCCCACGCCTACCTCGATCAGGACACGAGCAACACGCCGGACTTCGGCGGGAGCCCGGACGGAGGCGCAGGGCTCGACTTCGACTTCCCGATCGACTTCACGCAGCACGCGCAGAACTACCGCGAAGCCGTCGTGACGAACCTGTTCTACGGCAACAACACCTTCCACGACATCATGCACGGCTTCGGCTTCGACGAGCCGTCGGGCAACTTCCAGTCGAACAACTACGGTCGCGGGGGCGGCGGGGGCGACTACGTCCGCGCCGAAGCCGCCGACGGCAACGGCGTGAACAACGCCAACTTCTCGACGCCCGCCGCCGACGGGGGCACGCCCCGGATGCAGATGTTCCTCTGGCCGGGCAACCAGTTCGGCGCCCAGAACCAGGTGGTCGTCAACGGGGTCGGCTCGTTCGACTCCTCGTGGGCCCGCTTCTCGCCCGCACCGACCGTCGCCGGCGACTCCGGTCAGCTGATCGACGCCGGGACGGGCTGCGCGCCGGCCAATTACGCAGGCGCTCCGGCCGGGGCCTGGATCGCGATCGTCACCGGGAGCAACCTCGGCTGCCAGAACGTCGACAAGGCCCGGCAGGCGAGCACGGCCGGGGCGGAGGCGCTGATCGTCGCGCTCAACGCCGCCGGCGACGCGCCGATCTTGACCGGCTCGCTGGCGGCGGCTCCGCCGACGATCCCGGTCGCCAGCATCACGCAGGCGAACGGGAACACGATCCGGGCCGCGATCGCAGGCGGGACGACGACCGGGACGGTGCGCAAGCACCCGAGCCATCCCGGAATCCGTGACGGCGACCTCGAGAACGGGATCATCATCCACGAGTACGGGCACGGCATCTCGAACCGCCTCACGGGCGGACCCGGGATCAACTGCCTGAGCGGCAACGAACAGGCCGGAGAGGGCTGGAGCGACTACTACGCAATCTCCATGCTGCTCGACCCGGCTCTGGACGATCCGAACGAGCCGCGCGGCATGGGGCCGTACGCGCTCTTCCAGGACGACCGCCACGGTGCGGGCATCCGGCCGCGGCCGTACACCCGTGACATGGCGATCCAGCCGTTCACGTACGACAGCATCAAGACGGGTGGCTGGCTCAACGGGACGTCGCTGGCGCTCCCGCACGGGCTCGGCCACGGCTGGGCAGCCGTGCTCTGGGACCTCGATTGGGACCTGATCGACAAGCACGGCTTCAACCCGGACCTGTACGGGGCCTGGGACTCGGGCGGCAACAACCGTGCGATCCAGTACGTCACCGACGGCCTCAAGCTCCAGGGTTGTGGCCCGGGGCTCGTCGTCGCGCGTGCCGCGGTGATCGCAGCCGCGGACGAGTTGTCGGAGGGTGAGGACACCTGCACGGTCTGGGCCACGTTCGCGCGTCGCGGGCTCGGCTTCAGCGCCGTCCAGGGAACGACCAACCGCGACGACAACCAGGAGGCGTTCGACACCCATCCGGACTGCCACGAGGGCTTCCTCGGCGGGATCGCCGACGAGCCGTCGCTGAACGTCGTCAACGGCGGTGCGAACCGAGACATGGAGTTCACGATCGGCGGGAATCAGGGGCTGGACATCCTGGCCAGCGACAACCCGTACTCGCGGATGGTCGACTGCACCACGCTCCGGACGATCGACCCGAGCTCGCCGTTCATCACGCCGCGGCCGATCCCGGTCCCGGCGCAGTCGCCAGGCAACTCCGGGCTCACGTACGACGCAGCCGAGGACGTCTACACGTTCCCGTGGAAGACGCTCAGGGAGTGGAACGGCAGCTGCCGGGAGTTCGTCCTGACCCGCAAGGACGGCGTCCAGCACCGCGCGTACTTCCGCTTCGGCACCGACCCGTCGTTCCCGGTCTCCGGACACGTCCGCGGTACGGACGGTCAGGCGATCGCCGGCGCGACGGTGTCCTTGACCGGCACGCAGACGCCGATCACGACGACGACGGACGCGAACGGCTTCTACTCGTTCGCCAGCATCGTCAGGGGTCCGTACACGGCGACGGCCTCGGCCGGCGGGTGCATCGGCTCGGAGACGAAGCCGGTCGTCGTGCAGGGCCCGACGACGATCGACTTCACGCTGCCGCAGCGGGCCGACGCGTTCGGCTACACGTGTGAGGAGGAGACGGCCGGGTTCACGCAGGCGGCCAACGTCCTGCCGCTGACAGGCGACGACGCCGCGCTTGCGGTGCCGCTGCCGTTCCCGTTCACGTTCTACGGCCAGCAGTTCAACACGGCCTTCGTGGCGACGAACGGGCACGTGAACTTCAACGCGCTCAGCACGGCCATCACGAACACGGCCATTCCCAGCACGGCTGCGCCGAACGCGGCGATCTACGCGTTCTGGGACGACCTGTTCGTGGACGCGTCTGCAAGCGTGCGGAGCGAGCTCGTCGGCTCCGCGCCGAACCGGACGTTCGTGCTCGAGTGGCGGAACGTCCACTTCTTCGGCGACACGACGCAACGCCTGGACGTCAGCCTCGTGCTCCACGAGAGCGGGGAGATCGTGACCCAGGCGCGGAACCTCGCCGACAACGGACGCGAGACGGGCAACTCCGCCACGCTGGGGATCGAGAACCAGACCGGGACGGTCGGGTTGCAGTACTCGTTCAACGAGTCCGTGCTGCAGGTCGAGCCGGCCGTCACCTCGATTCGGTACCGGCCACCGAGCTGACACCACGCTCGAGGGAGCGGTAGAGGTCGGACGAGGGGCCCCGCGCAGCGGGGCCCCTCTCGTTTCGCCGACGAGGGGGTTCGTTGTATCGTCCCGCTCTCGTGCTGGGAACACTCCTGATCCGCTGGGCGATCCTCGCCGGAGCGTTCGCGATCACCGCGTGGCTCCTCTCGGGCCTGGATGTCTCCGGCGGGTTCTGGGGCTATCTCTGGGTGTCGGCGCTCTTCGGGATCGTCAACGTCTTCCTCGGCACGATCCTGCGCATCGTCACCCTGCCGCTGACGCTGATCACCTTCGGGTTGTTCCTGATCGTCATCAACGCGCTGCTGCTCCAGATCACCGACGGGCTCAGCGACCACCTCACGATCGACGAGTTCTGGTGGACGGCGATCTGGGCGGCGATCATCCTCGCGCTGGCGACGGTCGTGCTGAACGCCCTCGTCCGCGCCGCCACGGACCGCTGACAGAGCACCGCCCACGGTCGCCGGCCTCGTTGGGGTCAGATCACCCCGGTGAGGTGACGAGCGCCGGACGCCCTCGGCGTAGGATCGTCACCACCGCGAGGAGGTGATCATGCTCGCCCGCCTGCACAGACTCAGAGCCACAGCGTCGCAATACGAGGCCGGGCTCAAGATGGTGCGCGAGGACCTGCTGCCGTGGGCCCGCGAGAGCGACGGCTACTGCGGCGCCGTCGGCCTCGTCAACCGCGAGACCGGCGAGGCCCTCCTCGTCACGCTCTGGGCGGACGAGGAGACGCGGGGCAAGAGCGCCGAGGCGGCGGAGCGGCTGAGCTCGATGGCCGCGCTCGCGTCGGGCGCCGACCAGGAGTCGCTCGACAACTTCGACGTCAGCATTGTCGAGCTCGTGACCCCGCAGCCTCCCACAGCGTGATCGGCCGAGGCCGAGTCGGCGCGACGCGTGGCGCAGCCTGGTTACAGCGCTCGTCCGGGGACTGATTCCAGGCCGTAGTGGAGGTGGACGACGCCGTTCCCGAAACGGCGTTCAGCCAGCAGCTCGAGCTTCACGCGAACACCGTCGGGGAGTGCCTGGTTGCCGCCTCCCACCACGATGGGCGAGAGAAACAGGTGGAGCTCGTCGACCAAGCCGGCCGCGATCGCCTGGGCCGCGAGGTTCGGTCCACCCACGCTGATGTCGCGCGCCGCTTCGAGCTTCAGCTGCCGGACCGCGTCGGCGTCGAAGTCTCGCTCGATCCGGGTCCGGGAGGTGGACGCAGCCTCGAGCGTCTTCGAGTACACGATCTTCTCGGCCGCCTGCCAGATCGCCGCGTAGTCCCGGATGGCCGGCTGCTCGTCGGCGAGCAGTTCCTCGTTCTCCCATGCCGCCATGACCTCGTACATCTGCCGCCCGTAGAGGTGCGTGCCGACCGGCCGCTCGAGCTCATTGACGAAGGCGTGCACCTCCTCGTCGGGCTCAGCCCAATCGAACTTGCCATCCTCGTCCGCGATGAAGCCGTCCAGCTGAAGCGAGTGCGGAGTAGATCAGCTTCGCCACGCCACACCGATCAACGCCACGCCGCCGGCCTCCATCAGCCCGAGCGTAGCGGCTCAGGAGCTCAGCCGAACGGCGCGGCGCCATGTGACGCGCGGGGGAGGCCGTGGTTCGGCGGGGCGGCAAACGGCTTGCTACCGTGCGCAGCGTCGCGGGGCGTGGCGCAGCCTGGTTAGCGCGCTAGTCTGGGGGACTAGAGGTCCCGAGTTCGAATCTCGGCGCCCCGACTACCGGAAGCCCTGCAAAAAGGCAGGGTTTTCCTGTTTCCAGGGTAGGGCGCTTGGCCCACTAGTGGCCCATACCCCTCTGAGCGTCGTCCATCGCCTTGTCGATCAACGCTTCGTTAGCCTCACCGCCATGACGCTCGGGAGGCGTGTGATCCGGCCCCTCGCGCTTGAGGAGGTGGAGCAGGTGGCGGACGTGCTCGCGCTCGCGCGACTCCACCAGGGCGATGGCTTCTACCTCGTGGCCTGGAACGGTGACGAGCCGCTCGGCCACGTCTACCTGGCGCTGACGGATCCGGCTGAACTTCATGACGTCTCCGTGCGCAACGAGCACCGCCGTCGCGGCGTCGCGTCCGCGTTGATCGCGGCCGCCGAGCGGGAGGTCCGTGCGCATGGCCGCGACCGGCTCAGGATCGCAGTCGGCATCGAGAACGAGCCGGCACAGGCCCTGTACCGCGCCTGCGGCTACATCGACGCCGGACTCCCGCCGAAGCGCGTCAAGGGCACGATCCAGATCCGCACCGGGCCGATCGAGGTCGACGACACGCTCCTGACCTGGGAGAAGCGGCTCGACGCGGGGCCGTGATGGTCGCGGCCGTAGCTCCCCGACCCATGATCCATGTCCGGAAGCCCGCGAGCAGGAGCGCGCGTTGCAGCTTCAGCGCGCGGCCCGATCGGACGAAAGCCCCGCAAAACGGGGCTTTCTGTCTAAGGAGAGCGGGCAAGCGTTGCTCGACTCTGCGCCTGAGAGTGAGAGCAGGCGCGGGGCCGCGCGGCGCTCTTGAAGAGCCACCCGAGGACCTCCTAGACTCGTTGCAAACCGCACCTACCTCGAAGCACAGGGGGAGTCAGATGAAAGCGCTCTACGTTTCGCTCTGCGTCGTCGCAGGGATCGTGCTGCTTGCGGGCCCCGTGCAGGCTAAGACCGGCGGACAGTCGTGTCACAAGATCAACGCCAAGGGAACGGACAGGACCTGGGCGCCGGGAGCACGACGGCCCAGATCGTGGGTGGCGGGTTGCTGCACGGGACGACAGCGGGAACGTTCGCCATCGTCGGCGGGGCGCCACCCGTGCTCGCGATCGCGGGAACCGTCGTGTTCACGACGAACGCGGGAACCCTCACCGTCGGCGTCTCCGGCACGTTCGACGTGTCGACAGGCGCCTTCAGCTCCGCCGGCCCCGTCACCGGTTCCACCGGCAAGCTCGAAGGAGCGACGGGCTCCCTCACGCTCGAGGGCGTTCAGGACCTCGGGACAGGGGCATTCACGGAAAGGGTCACCGGCAGCATCTGCGTCGATCTCTCCCCGTAGGCGCGCCCGGCCGCTGATGGCCGGAAGGGTTGCAGCCACCTCGGAGTGGAGACCAGAGTCGTGGGCGCGCGCCCAACAGCGACCGTGCCGGCCGCGAGCAGCTTTGCCCTTCCGGCTGACTCGTGGTTAACGATCGCCTTGAGGGAGTGGCCGCACTCCCACGGGTGCGCGCCCTTCACGCACCGAATGGGCGCTCGATCACGTTGGCAACAGGGCGAGAGTGCGCCGCGGCGGCCCGCGCGGCACTCTCGCCCTGCCGCTCGTTCGTACGAATCCCAGCGTGCGTTCCCAAGCCGAAAGGATGGTCCGAAGCCCGCGCGAGCAAACTCACTCGTTCGAGCGATGCTCGATCGCCGGATATGACGGAGGATGAGGGCAACGCCCCCTGCGGTGGGGCGGTGGCTGGGGAGGATGCGGCGGTATGGGGAAGATCAAGGTGGTCCTCGCTGAGGATCACGCGCTGATGCGCGATGCGGTGCGGCTCGTCTTCGACGAGGAGGAGGACGTCGAGCTCGTCGGCGAGGTCGCGAACGGGCACGACCTGCTGCCCCTGATGGCGAGGGTCGAGGCCGACTTCGTGCTCCTCGACGTGCAACTGCCCGGCCTGGACGGTCTCGGCTGCCTCGAGGCGCTGGGGAGCGCCACCCACAGGTGAAGGTCGCGATGCTCTCGGCCGTCGAGGATCCGCAGGTGATCGAGGCGGCCTTCCGGCGTGGCGCGCGCGGCTACATCCTCAAGTCCGTGAACCCGTTCGACCTACCCGCGGCGATCCGCCAGATCGTCGACGAGAGCGTGATCCACCGCTCGCTGGCCGCCGTGGACGGGGCGACCCCGGCGGCGCGTGCAGGAGGCCTGTCCGAGAAAGAGGTGGCGGTGCTCGTCGAGCTCTGCCACGGGCACACGAACAAGCAGATCGCAGCTGAGGCTCTGGCTGAGCGAGCAGACGGTCAAGTTCCACCTGCGCAACATCTACCGCAAGCTCGGGATCAAGAGCCGCACCGAGGCGCTCCGCTACGCGTACGAGCACGACCTCGCGGCCGCGTCGGCGCCGGCGGCCTAGGCGGCTTCCAGCAACAGGTCGCCCTCGGTGAGCCCGAGGCGCTCGCACTCGCCGGCGGCGAGCTCGAGCACCGAGTCGGCGCGCCTTCGCCGCCGCGAACCGCCAGGGCCGCAGCGCGGGAACGACGGAGACGATCCGCAGCTCGGCGTCCAGGAAGACGACGTCGATCGGGAAGCGCATGAAGTGCGTGTGCACGGAGCGCGATCCCGGAGAACAGGACCCGCTCGCCGGCGGCAGCTGCGCCACTACCCATCAGCCCGCGGAAGCGCGACGCGAAGGACGTCGCGACGCGCGCGCGGCAGACGGGCCGCCCGTCGGTCGCGCGTCAGCTCCATGTGCTCGGCCACCGGCGCATTGTCGCGCGCGCGCCGGGCGAAGCTGACCCGAATGGGTGGTTCGACCCACCCCTTCGCGGTGCGGAGCGCGACCGAGCCGCGCGCCTCAATGGAGCTGTGTCGAAGCAGCGCCGGTTCTGTGCCGGCCTGCGAGTTCGAAAGGGAGGTAGGGAGATGTTCGAGCGGATTTCGCTCAAGCTGGGCCAGCTCTTCACCGACGCTCAAGCGCGAGGAGGGCCAGGGCGCGACCGAGTACGCCATGGTCATCGGCTTCCTCGTCGTGGGCCTCGACCATCGGCCTGGCTGCTCTCGGTGTCGGGATCGACGCTTCCTCGAGCGACGTCGCCGCCGAGCTCGGCGACCTGATCCCGTAGGTCGCAGGTGTCGGGACGGTTCAGAGAGCTCGGCATGGATCGTCTTGCGCTCCGCGCAGGACGAGCGTGCGGAGTCGCTCTCGGGCCGTCGACCGCTCCACGTCGCGGGAGCTCCGGGAGCCTTCTCTCGAAGGCGCTCAGAGCTCCCGCCGGCGGGGGCGGCTGCGCGGCGAGAGCGGCCAGGCGGCGGTCGAGTTCGCGCTGGTCGTGCCGCTCCTCTGCCTGATCATCATCGCGATCCTCCACTTCGGGAAGGTCATGAACTACTGGCTCGACCTGAACCACGTCGCCAGCGAGGGCGCTCGCAAGGCGGCCGTCAACACGTTCGCCAGCGATGCCGAGTACGACGCGTACCTCCGCGGCCGGCTCGAGACGGGCGAGTTGCGCACCGGCGGCACGACGTCGATTCCGACGCCGAGCACGGTCGCGGTCTGCTTGCCGGAGGGATCGGACGTCGGCGACCCGGTCACCGTGCAGGTCGCGGTCGGACTACAGCCTGCCCTTCATCGGCACGACGATCACGCTCCGGGGCACGGCCACGATGCGGCTCGAGCAGCCTGCCGATTACGCGGGCGGCGGGGCGTGCACGTGAGCGCCACGCGGGGAATCGCCGATCTCGCGTCGCGCGAGGACGGCGGCATCGTCGTGTTCGTCGCGCTGCTGATGCCCGTCGTCCTGCTCTTCCTGGCGCTCACCGTCGACATCGGCAACTGGTGGGTGCACAAGCGGCACCTGCAGCTGCAGGTCGACGCGGCCGCCTTGGCCGGCGGCGCGCTCTTCGGCGGGTGCTTCACCGACTCCGGCAGCCGCGAACACGGCGATCCAGAACGAGGCGACGCGGTTCGGCGGCGGCGCCGGCTCGAGCTACAACGGCCAGGTCGGCGGCGCGAACAAGGGGACGATCACGCTCCTCTACCAGAGCAAGACGTACGCCGCCGGCTCCGTCGGGCCCGACGACACCGAGACGCAGCCCCCGTGCGACACGCCGAGCCTGATGTTCGACGTCAAGGCGAGCGAGGCCGGGCCTGCCGCTCATCTTCCAGATTCCGGGCCTCTCCGAGGTCGACGGCGATCAACGCGCACGCACGCGTGCAGCTGAAGCAGGTCGAGGTGCAGGAGGGGATGTTGCCCGTCGCCGTGCCCGACCTTCGCTTCACCTACGTCTTCGCGACGTTCGTCAACGAGGCGACGGGCGCCTCGCTCGGAACGGTGCAGCTGCACGAAGACCGGCACGAGCGGCAGCGACCAGCTCTGGACGACGCCAGCCGGGATCCCCGTCTCGATCGCTTCGGCGCACGTCGGCGTCCGGCTCCGCCTCGTCGGCGGCGCCGATCCGAACGCCGCCTGCGGCACAGCTCTACACAGAGTGCTACGACCTCGACTCGGCCGAACGGCGTCGTCCACATCCGCGGCTGGAGCACCGCGCCGCGCCGGCGGCTCGCAACGCGTGGCTCCTGCCCGGGCTCATGCGTCCCGGACGCCTACTTCGCGACCGGCGACTGCAGCGGCGGGATCCAGGCCGAGGTCGACCTCGGCGCGACCCTATCCTCTCGACCGGCACCGGCGTGACCGCCAAGGTATGGGCGAGCGTCGACGGCAGCGGCACGTACCAGCTCACGCCGGGCGGCACGACCGGCCTCGTCACCTGGACCGCCGGCGAGCGGACTGCCGCTCGCCGGCGGCGGGCCGCACACGGTCGAGCTCAACTGGAGCTGGGAGCAGACCTCGGGCACGTGGAACGGGCAGACCTGCAACGACAAGAACAACAACCCGTGCAAGGCCGAGGGGACATTCGGCCCCGTACAGCGCGCCTTCGTCGCGCGGCGGCCGCTCCGGCCCGCTGCGCGGCGTCCAGGTGTTCGAGAGCGGCGTCACGTCGTCCGGGAGCAACTCCTTCCAGACGGGGACGACGCCGACGCTCGGCCTCAGCCTCGCCGTCACCGGCAGCCTCAAGGTGCAGTCGCAGGCGACCGACCCCGTGGTCGAGCTCCGCGTCACCGGCAGCCAGAACCAGTCGATCGACTGCGATCCGGCGATCCCGAACCTCGCGAGCGAGATCGAGCAGGGCTGTGGCCCCGCCTACAAGATCAACCCGACGCCTCGCTTGCCCCGCCTACAACGCGCTCTGGTCGCTTCCCGAGCCCTGGGAGTGCGTCAAGACGCAGACCGGCGGCGCGGTCGGCCAGGTCGAGCGCGGGATGAAGGATCGGATCCTCGGCGGCGCCAACACGTGCACCGCGCCGATCAACTGGCCGAACTACAGCGTCGGCGACCCGCGCATCGTGCCGCTGATCATCACGCCGTTCGGCAGCTTCGGCGGCACCGGCAACGACATCGTGCCCGTGATCGACTTCGCCGCCTTCTACGTCGTCGGCTGGAACGGCGACCCCTGCCCGGGCGCGCACGCCGGTGCCCAAGGGCTACATCGCCGGACATTTCATCAAGTACGCGGCGCCGAATCCGACGCGGAGCCGGCGAGCCGTCTGCAACCCCGACGCGCTCACGCCCTGCGTCCCAGTACTGACCCGCTAGAACGAAGGAGGAGAGACCATGCAACTTGCAACCAGACTCGTGTCGACGCGGAGGGGAACGCTGATCGCAGCGCTGCTGATCGCGCTGCTCGCCGGCGCGTCGATCCTGCTCTACCTGAACAGCTATCGCGAAAGCCTCAAGGCGGAAGGCGCGCTCGTGACCGTGCTCGTCGCGAAGCAGACGATTCCCAAGGGCACGGCCGGAAGCGTCGTCGCCGCGAAGGACCTCTACACGGTGACGACGATCCGCGAGAGCCAGCTGCTCGAGGGAGCGATGAGCGACCCGGCGACGCTGCGCGACAAGGTGGCGACCCGCGAGATCTTCGAGGGAGCCCAGCTGACGGCAGCCGACTTCGGGGCGGCGGGCGACTCGCTGGCCGCGCAGCTGACCGACCGGCAGCGGGTCGTCTCGGTGCCGTTCGACTCGGCGCACGGGCTGATCGACGGGATCGAGCCGGGCAACCGGGTCGACGTCTACGCCGGCTTCAACGTGATCCCGCTCGGCGCCGACGGGAGGCCGACCGACGGCGGCCAGGCGCGGCCGATGCTGCGGCTGATCCTCTCGGACGTGCCGGTTCTGGCAATCGGCGAGAAGGCGTCGGGCTCCGCCACGACGAACGTCAGCCTCCGGGTCGACGACCTCGAGGCCGCGCAGCTCGCCTTCGCCTCCGACAACGGCAAGCTCTGGCTGGCGCTGCGGCCGAGCGCGGGCGCGAAAGCCTCCAGGCCCGACATCGTCACGGTCGAGACCATGCTGCTCGGCGTTCCGCCGGTGCAGATCCTGAAGTCGCTCGGCGGCCGTCGATGAACGCCCGCGGCTTCCACGTCTACGCGGCGCTCGAAGAGAGCCTCGGCCTGGAGGCGATCCGGGAGGCGCTTCCGACCGGCACGCCGGTACGCGCGGTCTCGCTCGCGGAAGCGGGGCGCGCCGGCAGCGAGATCCCGCAGGGAGCCGACCTCGTCATCGTCGGCTGCTCGGAGTCGCACGACCAGGCGCTCGAGGTGATCTCGGCAGCGACCGCGCAGCGGGCGGACCGGCCCGTCGTCGTCCTCTACCACGGGATCGCCGAACGGGTTCCTCGAGCGGGCCTTCGAGGCCGGCGCCGACGACCTCGATCGCGCTGCCGCAGTCGGCGGGACAGCTCGGGTTCGCGCTCGAGAAGGCGCTGGCGAGGCGACGCGGCGCCGGAGCCGCGCCGACCGAGGGAGCGATGATCACGGTGCTCGGGCCCAAGGGCGGTACCGGCAAGACGGTCACGTCCTCCAACCTGGCGGTCGCGCTGGCGCTCGAGGGCAAGTCGGCGGTGCTCGTCGACCTCGACCTGCAGTTCGGCGACGTCGGGCTCGCGCTCGGCCTGCAAGCCGACCCGGACGATCTACGACCTCGCGGTCTCCGGCGGTTCGCTCGACGCCGACAAGATCGACGGGTTCCTGGCACAGCATCCGTCCGGGGCGCGGGCGCTGCTCGCGCCGCTCCGGCCGGATCAGGCGGCGGCCGATCGGGACGGCGTTCCTGCGCGAGGTGTTCGAGATCCTGCGCTCGCAATACGACTTCCTCATCGTCGACACGCCCCCGGCCTTCACGCCGGAGGTGATTGCGGCCGTGGACGCTTCGTCGCATCTCTGCGTCGTCGGGATGCTCGACGCGCTCTCGCTCAAGGACACGAAGATCGGGCTCGAGACGCTGGAGCAGATGGGCTACGACCCGACGGCGGTCACGCTCGTGCTCAACCGCGCGGACTCGGACGTCGGCATCACGCAGGCTGACGTCGAGCAGCTGCTCGGACGGGCGCCCGACGTGCTCGTCGGCAGTGACCGCGCGATTCCCCGCGCGCTGACGAACGGCCAGCCGATCGTGGTGGCCGAGCCGCGCTCGAAGGCGGCCCGGTCGTACGCGACGCTTGCGGAGCGCTATCTGGCGGCGACGGCACAGCCGGCGGACCGCTCCGGCCCTGGCGCTGCCGCATCGAACGGCAACGGGCGGCGGCGGCTGTTGCTGCGGAAGGCGAGCTAACAATGGAGCTGCACGAGCGCATCGCGAGCTCCCCGACCGGGGCGACGGTCGTCGGCGTCGAACGGCAACGGGAGCGATCCCTTCGCCGAGCTGAAGAACCGGATCCATCTCGCGCTCGTCAGCGAGCTCGGGCCGCGCCTCTTCGACGTCGAGGACAGCGGCGCCGTTCGCGGCCGCGTCGAGTCCGAGATCGGCGACCAGCTCGCGTCAGGAGACGGGACTGTCGCGCGACGACCGGCGGCGCCTCGCGGCCGAGATCGCCGACGACATCTTCGGCTACGGCCCGCTCGAGCGCCTGCTCGCCGACCCGACGGTCTCGGAGATCATGGTCAACGGCCCGAAGGACATCTGGATCGAGCGTGCCGGCCGGCTGTCGCAGACCGACGCTGACGTTCACCGACGCGTCGCACCTGCGCCGGATCATCACGAAGATGGTCGGCCAGATCGGGCGGCGGATCGACGAGTCGTCCCCGCTGGTCGACGCGCGCCTTCCGGACGGATCGCGCGTGAACGCGATCATCCCGCCGCTGTCGCTCTCGGGCCCGCTGCTGACGATCCGGAAGTTCGCGCAGAACCGCTTCGCCATGTCGGAGCTGATCGAGCATCGGCACGCTCTCGAAGGAGGCGGCGGAGTTCCTCCAGAACTGCATCCGCGCCCAGCTGAACATGCTCATCTCGGGCGGCACCGGCTCGGGCAAGACGACGTTCCTGAACGCCCTGTCGGCGGCGATTCCCGACAGCGACCGGATCGTCACGATCGAGGACGCGGCCGAGCTCCAGCTCGACCAGCAGCACGTGCTCCGCCTCGAGTCGCGGCCCGAAGAACATCGAGGGCGAGGGCGAGATCACGATTCGCGACCTCGTCCGGAACGCTCTGCGCATGCGCCCCGATCGGATCATCGTCGGCGAGGTGCGCGGCGCGGAGGCGCTCGACATGCTCCAGGCGATGAACACCGGTCACGAGGGCTCGCTCTCGACCGTGCACGCGAACTCGCCCCGCGACGCGCTCAACCGCCTCGAGACGATGGTGCTGATGGCCGGCTACGAGCTGCCGCTTCGGGCGATCCGGAGTCACGTCTCGTCGGCGCTCGACCTCGTCGTCCAGCTCGACCGCCTCGATGACGGCTCCCGCCGCGTCGTCGAGATCTCGGAGGTCCAGCGGATGGAGGGCGAGGTGATCACGCTCCAGAAGCTGTTCGAGTTCAAGATCGACCACTTCGACGCCGAGCGGCGCATCGTCGGCAAGCTCCATCCGACCGGTCTGCGTCCCGGGTTCCTCGGCAAGTTCGAGCGCCACGGAATCGAGCTGCCGCTGAGCCTGTTCGGCGGAGCCGCGAGCGCGATCTACGGGGCGAACGCGCAGGCGCTCGCCGGACCGGGTCAACGGGGGCGACGGCAGATGAGGCCGGCTCGGGCACTGCTCGCCGGCGCTCGTCGGCACGCTCGTCCTGTCCGGCGCGGCCCCCGCGGCCTCCGGCGAGCGGTGCAGATCGCGCCCGTCACGCGCCTCCCGTTCCCGGAGCGCGGGTACGTCGTGAGCGTCTCGGAGGCGGCCGAGCTGCGACGCCGAGAACGTCGTCGTTCGCGAGAACGGCCTCCGCGTCACCGGCGTGCGCGTCGACCCGCTGGCGAGCAGCGGGCTTCGCTTCGGCGTCGTGCTCGCGCTCGACGCCAGCGAGAGCATGACCGGGGCGCCGGCGGCGGCCGCACTCGAGTCGGCGCGCGCGTTCGTGTCGCATCGGACCGACGCCGAGGAGGTCGGCATCGTCGCGTTCAACGGCGACATCTCGGTGCTGCGCGGGCTCACCCGCGACGGACGGTCACGCTCCGGCGCGCGCTCGCGACGCAGCCGCCGCTCGCGTACGGCACTCGCATCTACGACGCGCTGGTGCGGTCGCTGGCGCTGCTGCGCGAAGCAAAGCTCTCCTCCGGTTCGATCGTCCTGCTCTCCGACGGCGCGGACATCGGCAGCCTGCACTCGCTCGACGAGGCGGTCGCCGCCGCGAAGAAGCAGCAGATGCGCATCTTCACGGTCGGCCTGCGCTCCGGCGCGTTCGACGCCGAGCCGCTCCGCGCGATCGCCGAACGGACCGGCGGGTCGTACGCCGAGGCTCGTTCGGCGGCGGAGCTCGCATCGATCTACGAGGCGCTCGGCGAGCAGCTGGCCGGCGAGTACCTCGTCCGCTACCGCTCCGCCGCGCGGCCGATGTCGCAGGTCGAGGTCGGCATCGAGGTCGCCGGGGCCGGCAGCGCGACCACCGCGTACGTGGCGCCGACGCCGTCGCTGCTGGCTCCGTACCACCGCTCGCTCGCTGTCCAAGTTCCTCCTCTCGGGCAGCTCGCCGCTCCTGATCAGCCTGCTCTTCGGGCTGCTCGTCTGCTCGCTGCTGCTCGTGCTCGCTCGGCGGCCGAAGACGACGGTCGTCGACCGCGTCCAGACCTTCGCGAACGGGCGGCCGGGCGGCGCGCTCCGAGCAGCGCGGCCACGGCCGCGCTGCGGGCCGCGACCCGAAACCGCTACGCGACCGGCTGGTGGGCGCAGCTGGAGCGCGACCTCGAGCTCGCGAGGATGACCGTGACGCCGCGGCAGGTCGTCGGGATGGCGCTCGCCGGCACGTTTCTGCATCGCGCGTCCGTCGCCTTCATGCTCTCCGCGCCGCTCTTTGCGCTCTTCGGCCTGACGACTCCGCTCGTCGCGCGCGCATGGTCGTTCGGCGGAAGCTGAAGGCAGTTCGCGACGAGTTCGCCGAGCAGTTCCCCGGCAGCCTGCAGGTGCTCGCCTCGGCCCTGCGCGCCGGCCACAGCTTCAACGGCGCGCTCGGCGTGGTCGTCGACAACGCGGCACGAGCCCGCGCGCTCGGAGCTCGCGCGCGTCCTGCAGGACGATCGGCTCGGCGTCCTGCCGGAGGACGCGATCCGGCGGCTTGCGCGGAGGATGGCGAACCGCGACATCGAGCAGGTCGCGCTGCTCGCCGAGCTGCAGCGCACGTCGGGTGGCAACTCGGCCGAGATCCTCGACACGGTCGTCGGCACGATCCGCGAGCGAGCGGAGATTCGCCGCCTCGTCCGGACGCTCACTGCGCAGGGCCGGATGGCCCGCTGGATCCTGACGGCGCTCCCGATCGTTCCTGACCGCGTTTCTCTGGCTCGTCCACCCCGATGTGATGAAGCAGTTCTTCACCAGTGGGGGCGGTCAGGTCGCGCTCGTCGCTCGCCGCGATCGATGGTCGCCGCCGGTTCCCTCCTCATCCAACGCATCGTCGACATCGACGTCTAGGAGCTGCGCATATGACCCTCATGCTCATTCTCGGTCTCTCGCTCGTCGGCCACCTCGGCAGTGCTCGTCCTGCGCTCGTTCGCTCTCGCGCGTGCCGGCCGTCGGCGGACGCTCGACCAGATCGCCGTCTACGGCTTCCGCTCGGCACGCGCCGCGGCCGAGGAGGCCAGCCGACGTCCGCACGGCGTTCGACGAGCTCGCGACGGCGACCGGCGAGAAGGCGCTCGCCCGCTTCGACGGCCTGCGAGCCGAGAGAGCGCGGCCTGCGCGAGCTGCTCAACTCGGCCGGCATGTACGGGACGTCGGTGGCGTCGTTCGTCGGCTCGCGCGATCCTCGCCGCGCTGTCGGGTCCGGGCTGCTCTTCCTGCTCTCGCTCACGGGCAGCCTCGATCTGCGCCTGCTCGTCGGTACGGCCTGCATGACGCTGATGGGCTGGTACCTGCCCTACGTCCGCGTCCAGCGCCGGGCACGCCTCCGGGTCGAGCAGATCGACCGCGAGGTGCCTGAGCTCGTCGACCTGCTCGTCACGACGGTCGAGGGAGGCGTCGGCTTCGCGGCCGGCTTCCAGCTCGCCTCGCGCAGCATCGAAGGCCCGCTCGGCCAGGAGCTGCGGCTCGCTCTCCGCGAGCAGAGCCTCGGGCTGACGCCGGAGGAGGCGCTGCGGAACCTGTCGCTGCGGGTGGACAGCCCGGCGACGCGCGCGTTCACGCAGGCGCTCGTGCAGGGGGAGTCCCTCGGCGTCTCGATCGGAGCGATCCTGCGCGACCTGGCGATCGACATGCGGAAGCGGCGGCGGCAGTCGGCCGAGGAGCGTGCGCAGAAGACGCCGACGAAGATCCTCTTCCCGCTGATCGCCCTGATCCTGCCGGCGATGTTCATCGTCGCGCTGGGCCCGGTGATGATGGAGGCCCTCGACTTCTTCGCGTCGGCATGAGCGGGCGGGCGCCGATCGGGTGGCCGAAACCACTCCTCCGGACGGGGACGCGGCCGCGCGCTCGGGCGAAGAATCGATCTGTGGCTCGGACATCCATCGCGATCGTGGCGACGGCAGCAGCGGTGCTCGCGACCGTGGCGGCATTCGCCGCCGCTGCCGACGCGCGAGTGTCGAAGGTCGCTTTCACCCGCGCGCCCGCCACCGCGCTCCAGGGCAAGCTCGTGAAGATCGGCGATCACGACGAAACCGGCCGTCTCGACTCGCTGCAGGCTGTCTGTCACCTACAAGGACGGCACCGTCGAGCAGCTCGGCCTGACCTTCGCGCAGCAGGGACGCGCGAGCTGGGACTGGCGTGTGCCCGAAGTTGCCCAGCCGGGCCGTGCCCGTCTCTCCGCCTCCTGCGCCGGCGCAGGCACGGTCACCCGGCTCGTGACGGTGGTCGGCACGCTGATCCCGCCCAAGATCGTCGTCGCCGACCAGGGCTTCTCGGTTCGCGCGAGAGTCCACCGGCAGCGAGGCGAGCTTCGGCCTGATGCTGCGGAACACCTCGCCGAACGCCGACGCGCTCAACGTCTACGTCCTCGTCAACTTCGTCATGGCCGATGGCCAGGCGATCGGCACGAAGGCGGAGACGATCGACGCGATCCCGGCCGGAACGCACCTTCGCGTACGGCGGCTCGCTGCCGCTTCCCGGGCGGTGCACCTGTGGCGCGCCTCGAGGTCGTCGTCAAGGTCGGAGCCCGCCAGCGCCGCACGATCCACCAGCCGCTCGTGCAGAGCATCGGCATCGTGCCGGGCCGCGTGACGCGACGTGGGTCGGCGAGGTCAACGGCGAGATCGTCAACGACCACCTGTCGCTGAACGTGAGCCGACGAAGCTCTCCGACGGTCGTCTTCGACGCCGCGGCGCGCATCGTCGGCGGCGGTAGCGGGTACGCCACGGCGTTGCTCCCGCCCGGGACGCGTCAGGTGTTCAAGATCACCTCCGGCGTCGAGGCGATCCCGTGGGCGCGCGCGGCGCGGGCCGCGGTCAGCACCTTCGCGACCTACACGCCCTAGCACGACCCGAACGAATCCCCGCCTCGCGGGACACTCGCGCCTCATGCTCCCCTAGGAGCCGGCCGATAGATCGGCTAGGGTCGATCTCGGGGAGCGAGTACGACGAGGAGTCTGGGATGACGGGCGCACAACTGCTGATGGCGTTCACGGTGGGCACTGCAGTGCTCGCACTCTGGACGTACGTGCGCTGGCCCGGTGCCGCTCCGGCCACGATGAAGGGCGCGGTGCTGCGGGTGCTGATCGCGCTCGGTGCTGCTCCAGGTCGGGGTCGCCGCGCTCGACCTCGGGATCCAGGCGGCCCCGTCTCTGACGATCCCGATCGTCGTCGGCGCGGTGATTCCGGTTCTGACCTACGCCTTCCTGGCGTCGATCTGGTTTCTGAAGGTGTGTGTCGACCAGATCCGCGGCGCCGTGTAGCGGCGCCTAGCGGGGGTCGAGCAGCGTCGCCCGGAAGTCCGGGTGAGCCGACGCCCAGGCCCTGACGAAGAACACCAGCTCTGTCGACGGCGTGCGCGGCATCGCCGCCGTCCGCGAGCCACGGCACGAACACCTCGACGGTGTTGCGTGCGGTCAGGGCGGCGAGGCAGTCCGTCTCGTTCAGTGCGCGCACGAGCTCGGGGGCGAGGTCGGGATGACTGATCAGAAGCTTCATCGGCTGCGCACGCAGTAGGGATAGTGCGGCGGCACCCCTGACGTCCCGCTAGCGCTTGGGCCGAGTCGTGCGGTTGCTGCGGCTGCCCCGCGAAGACCTGCTCGAGGAGCCGGCGGACGCGCTCGACCGCAGTCGCGGCACCCGTTCCGGGCGGCGTCGCCAGCTTGTCCGACGGCGAGTTCGATGCGCTCCAGCTAGGCATGACTGCAGCATCGCTGCGCGCCCTCGCCGCGCCTCCGGTCATCCGGGCGGTTCGGAGTGCCCACGTGGGTAGGCCAGCCTCCGCAAGCCGCCCACCCGAAAGGACGCGGCGAACACCACGAATGGGTGGGGGGCCTCGAGGAGGTCGTCCGCACGATGGGAGCAGTGGGTATTTGCGTCCGCCGTGCACGCCGCGCGGCTCGAGAAGGAGTGTCGACGTTGAACGATCTGCGGTCTTCCAGGAACGACGCGAGCCGGGTGCGAAGTCGCGCCGAGTCGGGCACGGCGAAGCGAACTCGGTCCCAGATCGGGCTGATGGCGGCGCTCGCGAGCGCGCTCCTCGCCCTGGCGATGCTGGCGGGTGCCGGCTCGGCGTCCGCGGCGATCCCGTCCGGTTTCCTGGCGATCGTCGACCAGCAGGGTGTGAACGACGTCAACGCCGACCAGAGCGACCTCACCCAGATGGGGCGTGACGACGACGACCCGGCCCTCTACAAGCTCTTCTGGAGCTGGGACTCGACGTCGCTCTGGACCGGTAAGGGACAGACCGGCGACGCGTGTGCCCTCTTCGACTCCGGCGGCGACGGCAACGTCGACTTCGCCGCGTGTGCGCGGATCGAGAATCCGAACGCGAATCCGGCCCAGGCGAAGCTGACCGCGGACTCGCCCTTCCTCTTCTGCGTGCTCGAACGCACGCGAACGACCGCTGCTCACAGCCGTCTCCGCTGCTCGCGACGGGAATCCAGGCGGGGACGATCGACTCGGGTGGCCTCGACCGCACCGGGAATCTGATCACCGCCACCGATCCGTTCGCGCCGGCGGGCTCGGACTCGCCGAACGACGTGACGCTCCAGATCAACATCCCGAAGCTCGTGATCGCGAACGCCGTGCTCGTGAACGTGTGCTCGTATCCCTCCGCGGGGAACGGCGGCAACAACAATCCGTTCGACTGCATCGCCAACCCGGGCAGCGGCTTCCTCGTGATCGTCAAGGACGCCGGCTCCGACACGACGACGAGCTTCCCGTTCGCCGTCTCGCCGGTGCCGACGGGCATGAATCCGGCCCGCACGATCGTCGGCTCCGGGCGGACGGCTCCGATGGGCCTCTTCGTCGGGAACGCGACCGAGACGGTCACCGAGGCGCTGCCGGCAGGGTGGAGGCTCTCGAGCGCATCGTGCACGGTGGGCACGACCGCGACCGGCACGTTCGACAGTGCGGGCAAGCGCGTCACCGGCATCTCGATCGCGTCCGGCCTGGAGACGATCTGCACGTTCGTGAACGTCAAGGACAACCCGTCCCTGTCGCTGGTGAAGTCGGCCTCGCCGTCGACCTACGACGCGGTCGGTGACTCGATCTCCTACAGCTACCTGGTCACCAACACCGGCAACGTGCGTCTGGCGGGCCCGGTCACGGTGGCCGACGACAAGGCGACGGTGACCTGCCCGGCGCTGAGCACGGTCGGTAACGGTGATGGCTTCCTGGATCCGGCCGAGGCGATCACCTGCACGGCCAGCTATGCGATCACGCAGGCCGACCTGAACAGCGGCTCGGTCATCAACGTCGCGAAGGCGAGCGCGGGTGGCGTCGATTCGAACGAGGACACCGAGACGGTCACGGCGGTGCAGCGCAAGACGCTCTCGCTGGTGAAGTCGGCCACGCCGCTCGACCTACGACGCTGTCGGCGACTCGATCTCCTACGGCTACCTGGTCACCAACACCGGCAACGTGCGTCTGGCCGGCCCGGTCACGGTCGCCGACGACAAGGCGACGGTGACCTGCCCGGCCCTGAGCACGGTCGGTAACGGTGATGGCTTCCTCGATCCGGCCGAGGCGATCACCTGCACGGCCAGCTACTGCGATCACGCAGGCCGACCTGAACAGCGGCTCGGTCACGAACGTCGCGAAGGCGAGCGCCGGTGGCGTCGACTCGAACGAGGACACAGAGACGGTCACGGCGGTGCAGAGCAAGACGCTCTCGCTGGCGAAGTCGGCGAACCCGTCGACCTACTCGGCCGTCGGCGACACGATCTCGCTACAGCTACCTGGTCACCAACACCGGCAACGTGCGTCTGGCCGGCCCGGTCACGGTCGCCGACGACAAGGCGACAGTGACCTGCCCGGCGCTGAGCACGGTCGGCAACGGTGACGGCTTCCTCGATCCGGCCGAGGCGATCACCTGCACGGCCAGCTATGCGATCACCCAGGCCGACCTGAACGCGGGCTCGGTCACCAACGTCGCGAAGGCAAGCGCGGGCGGCATCGACTCCAACGAGGACACCGAGACGGTCACGGCGGTGGAGAGCAAGACGCTCTCGCTGGCGAAGACGGCCACGCCGCTGACCTACGACGCGGTCGGCGACTCGATCTCGTACAGCTACCTGGTCACCAACACCGGCAACGTGCGTCTCGCCGGCCCGGTCACGGTCGCCGACGACAAGGCGACAGTGACCTGCCCGGCCCTGAGCACGGTCGGCAACGGTGACGGCTTCCTCGATCCGGCCGAGGCGATCACCTGCACGGCCACGCTACTCGATCACGCAGGCCGACCTGAACAGCGGCTCGGTCACGAACGTGGCGAAGGCGAGCGCCGGCGGGATCGACTCCAACGAGGACACCGAGACGGTCGACGGCGGTGGAGAGCAAGGCGCTCTCGCTGGTGAAGTCGGCCTCGCCGCTGACTACGACGCGGTCGGTGACTCGATCTCCTACGGCTACCTGGTCACCAACACCGGCAACGTGCGTCTCGCGGGCCCGGTCACGGTGGCCGACGACAAGGCGACGGTGACCTGCCCGGCCCTGAGCACGGTCGGCAACAACGACGGCTTCCTCGATCCGGCCGAGGCGATCACCTGCACGGCCACGCTACTCGATCACGCAGGCCGACCTGAACGCAGGCTCGGTCACGAACGTCGCGAAGGCGAGCGCCGGCGGCATCGACTCCAACGAGGACACCGAGACGGTCGACGGCGGTGAAGAGCAAGGCGCTCTCGCTGGTGAAGACGGCCATCGCCGCTGACCTACGACGCGGTCGGCGACTGATCTCGCTACAGCTACCTGGTCACCAACACCGGCAACGTGCGTCTCGCCGGCCCGGTCACGGTGGCCGACGACAAGGCGACGGTGAGCTGCCCGGCCGTGGACACGGTCGGCAACAGCGACAGCTTCCTCGATCCGGCCGAGGCGGTCACCTGCACGGCTTCCTACGCGATCACGCAGGCCGACCTGAACGCACGGCTCGGTCACCAACGTGGCGAAGGCGAGCGCGGGTGGGTCGACTCCAACCAGGACAGCGAGACGGTCGACGCCGTGCAGACGAAGCTCTGTCGCTCGACAAGACGGCCTCGCCGCTCGCCGGCTGACGCGGTCGGCGACGCTGATCTCGTACAGCTACCTGGTCACCAACACCGGCAACGTGCGCCTCGCCGGCCCGGTGACGGTCGCCGACGACAAGGCGACGGTCAGCTGCCCGGCCGTGAGCACGGTCGGCAACAACGACGGCTTCCTCGATCCGGCCGAGGCAATCACCTGCACCGCCTCTACCTGATCACCCAGGCCGACCTGAACAGCCGCTCGGTCACGAACATCGCCAAGGCGAGCGCCGGCGACATCGACTCGAACGAGGACACGGCGACGGTCACGGTGATCCGACGCCGTCCGACGCCTCCATCCGCCGCCGGCGCCGCCGGTTCCGCCGGCCCCGCCGATGCCGCGGCCCCGCCCGCGATCGACCTCTCGATCACGAAGACCGATCGTCCCGATCCCGGTGTTCGTCGGCGCCAGGCTGGTCTACACCCTGACGGTTCGGAACGCCGGGCCCGACACGGCGACGAACGTCCGCGTCGCGGACGCGCTTCCCGATCGGGACGACGTTCGTCTCCGTGAAGACGCAGCCAGGGCACGTGCACCGGCGGACAGCGTCGTGCGCTGCAGCCTGGGCACGATCGCAAGCGGCGGTCGCGCGATCGTGACGATCGTCGTCCGGCCGACCGAGCCGGGCGCCCTGATCAACGACGGCGACGGTCGTCGGCAACGAGCCCGAGTCGAACACGGCCAACAACCGGGCCAGCACGCCGACGCTCGTCAAGGGTCCGTTCCGGCCGCCGGTCGCAACGTGCCCGGCGCTGACGGTCGGCCAGCGCTCGCTCTCGGTCGGCCAGCGCGGTGTCGTGCAGGGTGCTCGTGACCGACAAGGGTCGCGGCGTCCGCGGCGTCCGCATCCTGGTCAACGGCCCCGGCCTCGCAAGGCAGCGGACCACGAACGGCCGCGGCCGGGTCGCGATCACGGTGCGGCCGCCTCGCGCGGGCATCGCCGAGATCCGGATGACGAACCAGCCCAGTCGGTGCTCGACGAGGAGAATCGGTGTCGTCGGCGTCTTCCAGCCGCCGTCCGTCACGGGCTAGCCTCGTCGCCTGCCTCGCGCTCGCGCTTCTCGCTCTGGACGGGAGAAGCGCGAGCAGAGGCCGGCGCGCGCGAGCGTCCCTGCAGCCGGCCACATCAGCTGGGCGCAGGTGGCAGTGCGGGCCACAGCCGAGCCGTGACAGCGCGCCGCGGACGACGTCCTGACGCAGTTTCGTGCCGGACTTCAGGCCCCGCGTCGTGCTCGCCCTCGGCGTCCGGCGCGACGGTAGGGGCAGCCGGCCTGGTACCGCATCAGCCTGCCGGGCCGGCCCAACGGGCGCACCGGCTGGGTTCCCGCCGGCAGCGTCGACCTGAAGCCGATCCGCAAGGAGATCGTGATCGACCGCAGCGAGCGCACGCTCGAGCTGCGAGACGCCGGCCGTGTCGTGCTGCGCACGCGGGTTGCGGTCGGCGCCTACGGGATGGAGACGCCGCTCGGTCGCTTCTACGTGATGGCGAAGTTCCGGCCGACGGCGCCGGTGCTCGGCGCGTTCGCCTTCGAGACGAGCGCCTACTCCAAGCTGAGCGATTGGCCCGGGGGCGGGATCGTCGGGATCCACGGCACGAACACGCCGTCCCTGCTCGGACAGGCTGTCTCGCACGGCTGCATCCGGGTTGCGAACGAGGCGATCCTCCGCCTGAGGCGAGCTCGTCCCGGTCGGGACGCCGATCAGAGATCGTCGCGTAGCTCTCAGCCGTCAGCTGACGGCGGCGACGAACGAGGACGCTGGACGCAGTCACGCGGTAGCCGCGGTCTTCGAAGCGGTGCGCCTGCACGAAGCGCTGCCAGCCGCCACCGCGGGCCGCTGCGACTGCCGAGCCCGTCGAACCGGTAGGAGAAGCGGTTGCAGACGCGCGAGCCGCCGTCCCACGTCTCCGCCGTCGCGATCGGCTCGAAGCGGCCGCTGCTGCCCGGCAGGTGGATGGGCTTCGAGACCGGCTTGCCGTTCAGCCAGACGCGCCACCAGTTCGGTCGCTGCCCGACCTCCAGCACGGCGACGCGCTGGCGCTGGCCAGGGGCCACGTCGGCGTCGATCTCGTGGTAGCGAGGCGGTCCCGCGCCCGTCGTGACCTCGTAGTAGAGGTTGCTTCCGGTGCCGTGAAACGCGCTCAATCCGACCTGGAGCCACTGGTCGCTTCCGTCGGGGCCGAGCCCGGAGCCGCCGACTCCGACCCAGGCGGCGACGTGGCCGTTACGCACCTGCGGGTTGGCGAGAGCCGTGAGTGTCGCCTTGACGCCGTGACCGCGGTGCGCGCTCTGGAAGCCCGCGTACGAGTAGCCCGCCTTGCCGCACGGCTCGAGCGCAGCCGCCTCCGGCGGCGACGCCAGCGCCGCTGTCAGCGCGCAGGCCACGGCGCACGCCGACCCGAGCAGCCGCGTGAACCAGGGTCCGATCGCCGTTCGGACGTACACAAAACGGTCATCGGGACGCGCTTTGGACGGCGGTGATCCCTCGATTATGGGATCACGCGGGATGGCGTGCCGCCGGTGTCAGACGGACGTTGCGGAGGGCGGCGACCAGTGCGGCAACATCGCGCGGACCACCGTCGGTCCGCCCGGGGCGCTGTCGAGCTGGAGGCCGCCGCCGAGAAGCCGGAGTCGCTCGCTGCATGCCCGCCAGGCCGATGCCTCTCTGGCCATCCTCGTCGGGCTCGACGCTTGCGGGATCGAAGCCGTGGCCGTCGTCCCGAATCTCCATGCAGACACCCTGGCGTCGTCGTCGCGCAGTGTCACCGCGACCGTGAGGCTGCCGCTGTGCTGCCTGATGTTGCTCAGCGCTTCCTGCAGGACGCGCAGGAGCGCAATCCGCTGTGAGGCGCTGAGGGAGTCGAAGGCGCCCGTCGCACGCCGAGCGACGTGCTCATTCCGGTGCGCCGACCAAGGCTCGCGAGCTCCCGCTCGACCGCGTCCGGCAGCGGCTGCTGCAGGAGCGAGCGCGGCTCGAGCGAGTGTGCCAGGTCCCGCAGGTCCTCGATGGAGCTCGGCGAGCTGTGACTCGAGGTCGGCGAAGCGACCGACGACCGGCGCACGGTGCCCCGTCCCGACGAGCGCGAGCACCTGCTCGCGGAGGAGCCGCACGTCCTGGGCGAGGACGTAGACCTGCTGGAGGGGGCCGTCGTGGAGGTCGAAGCCGAGCCGGACGAGCAGACGCTCGTTCGCCGCCGCCAGCCCCGGCTCGTGCCTGGGTGCATCGGTCTGGCTCGGGATCGCGCTGCTCATCTGCTGAACGGCGGCTTACGCCGATTCGACGGTGAGCGCGGAGGCGAGCCCGTTGCGGTACGCGTACCGGGCCGCTTCGGTCCGGCTCGAGATGCCGAGCTTCCGGTAGATGTTGCGCAGGTGGAACTTGACGGTCTGCTCGCTGATCCAGAGCTGGCGACCGATCTCGCGATTCGAGAGTCCGCCCGCGACCGCCTCGAGCACGACCGACTCGCGCTCGCTGAGCGCGGTCGCACCGGCCGCCGGCAGGGCGACCACCGGCGCCTCGGCTCCCCAGACGGCGAACGACTTGCCGGACAGGGCGCTTCGGAGGACAACAGCCAGATCGACCGGCTCGACGGTCTTGACGACGTACCCGCGCGCGCCGGCCCGGCGCGCGGCCTCGATCTGCGCCTCGTCGCTGTAGCTCGAGAGGATCACGACGGCGATGCCCGGATCGTGCTTGCGGAGCCGTTCCAGGCAGGCGAGCCCGTCGAGCTCCGGCATGCGCAGGTCGAGCAGCACGACGTCGGGCTTCGTCTCGCGCACGGCCGGGACGACGTGGCTCCCGACGGAGACCTCGCCGACGATCTCGAAGTCCATCCGCGTCGCCGAGTGCGCGCCTGATCGCCGCCAGCATCAGCCGATGGTCGTCAGCAACCAGTACTCGAAGTGTGTCCATTCGCCGCAGTCCTTTCGAGGCTTCCGCGAAGGAGAGCCGTTGTCGGACGATCGCCGATGCGGGCGGACGGTGCGTCCCCCTTTTGGGCGACGTGCGGCCGCGCCGGGCGCCGCTTGATTCCGATCGCGCTCGGTGCAAACCTTTGTCAGACCGCGAGGCAAGGAGTCCGCGACCGTGCTCGATTCAGCCACTGTCTTACTGCGGCGGACGACGGTTCGGCGGAGTGAGCGAGGCACTGCCCGCATTGAGTCTGCCGAGCGGCCATGAGCCGGCGTCGGCGGGTTGGCGGTGGTGGGCGCCGACGAGGGCAGGCTGGCGGGGCGAGTGGCAGAGCTCGAGGCGTGCCAGAACGTCGGGGCTTACGTGCTCGCGCTCGGGCGACCATCCGGCGTCTGCGACGAAATGGCTGGCGGAGGTTGCCCGCTCGGGAGAAGCTCGCGATCCTCATCGGCGTTCTGACCGTCCTCAGCCTCTCGATCGGCATCGTCCTCGGCGTCCGACAGCTCCTCCCTGATCCGAAGCCGCCTCGCTTGAGTGTGCTGATCCTCATGGACACGTCTCGGTCGATGAAGCAGCCCTTCGGAAGGTACAAGACCAAGCTCGAAGCGGTCCGTGCGCAGATCATCGATTACGCGCGAAAGCGCCCGGACTCGGCGATCGGCCTTCGCTTCACGGGCGGCAGCTGCAGCAAGGGCTATACCGAGCCGGCGGTCGCTTTCGATCGGAACAACACGGACGAGGTCGAGGCGGCTCTTCTGCGAACGAGGCCAGGAGGAAAGTCGGACTTCGCAAGTGGACTGAGCGAAGCAGTAAATGACTTCGATCACTACGAGACAGGAGGTTCCGCGAGGGTTCAATCGATCTGGGCGTTCCTCGGGTCGGGCGACGATCAATGTTCCGCGAATGTGTATCGCGCGATCGAGATTGCTCTCGACGGCTTCACGAGCGACGGCAGTGTCAACCCGCAGATCAAGTTCGACTTCTTCAGCCTCCGTACCTCGCCGGGCGAAGCGGCCCGGCTGCGAAGACTCGTGACGAGGCTGAAGAGGGACAACTACGAGGCCTATGTGATGACGCCGACGAACCCGACTCAGTTGACGGAGGCGGTCGAGAGCACATCTCAGCGGGAAACGCCATCTCCTTGAGCTCGTTGGGAGCAGGCGGCGCCTCGACTCGAGGAACTGCAGCTGCGCGCGGCTACTCTCCTGCGCACCAGGGTTGATTGAGGTGGGGGGTTGAACGTGCTGCGTTTCTGCTCGTTCGTCGGCGGCGTGCTTGCCATTGCGGTCGTGCTGGCCTCCCTGGGTGCCGCGATCACGCATGACGCAGCGGCAACTCCGGTGCGGACCACTGCAGCGGGCCCCGTTCCGTCGCTCACTCCCAAGGCGACCGCGAAGCTCTGGACGACGCTCGTTCGGCAGCCTCATCGACACCGCTTTGCGACCGCCGAATGCCGGCCGCTCCGCGCAGTCTTCTATGCCGCGACCGACTGGCTCCGGCTGTCAACGAAACTCGCGGCCACGGCCTCGCCGTGCGCGCACTACTACATCTCCGTGCCGCCGCTGGTGGCCGACAAGTCGCAGCCGCGGCCGGATCAGGCCTGGCGGATCCGCGCGCTTGGCCCGTCGTTCCATGCGCTGGCGGAGATCAACGTCACCGGCTGGACGTCCTGGGTCGCGACAACCGGGAACAGCTGGTCCGACGCCGGTGCCGAGGCGCGGCGACGGATGGCAGCGGCGGGCTACGACGTCGGGGCCGGAGACAGCTGGGCGCTGAACGAGCTCTCGTCCGCGGTTCGAGCGGGGACGGGGAACGCGCGCGCCAACATGCGCGCCTTCCTCAATGGGCTCTACGAGGGTGATGGGACGACTCCGACGCGCGGTGCCGTCTTCACGGCGGGGATCGGGCAGGCCACGGGCGAGCTCTCCGTCTACCAGGCGCGGTTGCAGGACTGGTACGAGGACGCCGCGTTCTGGAGCGACATGCACCGCGTTACGAGCGATTGGTCACAGGAGGTGTACGGCGATGTCCGCCGTTACGCCGTCGCCGGAGCCTCGCGAGACGAAAGGCGCAACGCCCTGAACGAGTACCTGCTGCACCAGGTGTCGCTCGCAAACGCGGCGCCAGACCCCGCCTCGCCCGCCCGCACTTTGCTCGGGGACACGTACGCACCGGTCGCGAACGCCGCGTGGCAGTACGACGAGGCCTTCGGTTGGACGAACGTCCCGGTCGACTTGATGCAGGACTACGTTTCGGCACAGACCTACGCGCTGCGCGCAGCCGGCATCGGCGGCTTCGGCTTCGCCTGGTCGCCGAAGAACCTGGTCGGCATTCCACCGGCGGACTTCGCCTCGCAGACGGGCCTGCTGCTCGATCGCCTCGCAGCGTCGATCTCCGATTCCAGCGAGTCGCCGGAAGGCGCCTGCGGCACCGACTGGTGCCGTCGGGATCTCGACGGCGCCGTCTTTGCCGCGGGTTGGCGCAGTTTCGCGAGCTGGAGGCCTTCACGGCTGACGTTCACGACGCCGCCGCAGACGCTCGCGCCGTCCGCAACGTCAGCTCCGATCTCGGTGCAGCTGGAGACGAGCACGGGGATTGCCTACACGACCGGCACGCCTGTCCCGATCGAGCTCACCTCGACCTCGCCGACTGCCGAGCTCGCACTCGACCCGGCCGGCACGTGGGCGCCGACCCTCACGGCGACGATCCCGAGCGGCGCGAGCACCGCCAGCTTCTACGTCCGCGACGCGAGCAGCGGCTCCAGCACGCTCACCGCGACCGCCGCCGGCAAGGCAGCCGGAGCGCAGCCCCTGACAGTTGCGTCCCCACCGGAGACGCCGCCGCCGGGCGGCGGGGGTGGTGGAGGGGGCAGCGTGCAGGCGGACGTCGGCGTGACGGTGAGCGCGGGGAAGACCTCACTGGTGCCGAACGAGGCCGTGGAGATCAGGGTGGCGATCGCGAACAAGGAGATCGCAGCTGCGACGGGGTTGCGGGCGCTGATCACACTGCCGCCGGATACGACGCTGCTCGGGCCGCCGGCCTACGAGCGCGGCTCGGGCTGCACCGGCACGACTACCCTCGATTGCAGCCTCGACTACCTGCCTGCGAGCAGCTCGACACTGCTTCGCTTCTCGATCGCCGTCGGCGCAGTGGGCGTCAAAGCGATCGGCGCGCGTGTGTCCGCGACAGGCGGCGACCGAAACGAGCAGGACAACAGCGGGTCGGTGACGCTCCAGGTGACTGCTCCGCCGCCCACGCCGGTCGCTACCCCCGCCAGGCAGGCCGGCTCGAAGGGCGTCACGAGGAACGGCACGAACGGGCCGAACGTGCTCGTCGGAACCCCCAGGGCGGACCTCCTGAACGGCCGCGGTGGGAACGACCGTCTCCTCGGGCGCGGCGGCAACGACCGCCTCTTCGGCGGCGCCGGCCGTGACGTGCTCGACGGCGGCGCCGGCAACGACACGATCTCCTCGGCCGACAGGGCGAAGGACACGATCCGCTGCGGCAGCGGCCGCGATGTCGTCGTCGCCGACCGCATCGACGCGGTTGCGCGCGACTGCGAGCGTGTCCGCAGACGCCGCTGAGCCAGAGCCAACCGCGAACCGTCGGTCCGACGTAAGAGCGCGGCGGTCTCCGACACCAACGGGCATCACCGATTCCCCGAGGAGGGAGACGACATGCCCTACGGCTCTTGGATCAACGACCTGCCGACCGCGTTCTTCATGGTCGTGCACATCGCCGCGTTCACGATCGGAGCCGGGTTCGCCTGGCTGGCCTTCAAGCGGCAGCTCAGCTTGCTCGGCCTCGGCTTCGCGCTGTTCGCCGCGGCGGAGCTGACCTACATGACCTACCACCTGGACTGGACCGTGTTCCTGTTCGCGCACACGATCGCCGAGGTGCTCGACCTGGTCGCGTTCGTGCTCGTCTTCGCCGCCACGATCTGGCAGACGGTCGAGGCGCGGAAGCCGGCGGAGGTGACCCGCTGATGCGGCTGCTTGCCCGTCGCATGGCACCGGCCGCGGGGCTCGTCCTCGTGTTCGTCCTCGCCGGTTGCGGCGACGGTGAAAGCGAGAGCAGCGAGCCCGTGGCGACGAACGAGGTCTCGATGGCCAAGAGCTACGTCTTCGAGCCGAAGGCCGTCGCGATCGACGCGGGTGAGGCGGTCACGTGGACGAACAACGACAACTTCACGCATACCGTCCAGGTCGACGGCCGGGAGGACAACAAGGTCGATCAGGGCGAGAGCGTCACGATCGAGTTCGAGACGCCCGGCACCTACCACTACGTCTGCACGCTGCACGAGAACGACATGGACGGGGAGGTGATCGTCCGGTGAGCGGCCTCCGGCGCGACGTCGTCATCCTCGGCTGCGCCGTCAGCGCAGGCATCCACGGCGCGCTCGCGCCGGCGCACTTCGCCGAGGGCGCCGGGGCGGGCCTCGGGTTCGTCGCCTCGACGATCCTCCTCGCCGGGCTCGCCGTCTTCCTGACGGTGCGTCCGGCGAGCTCCCGCCACTGGCGGGCGCGGCGATCGCCTTCACCGGCCTGCTCGCCGCCTACGCACTCGCGGTGACCACCGGACTGCCGGTGCTCCATCCTCGACCCGAACCGATCGACGGGCTCGCCCTCACCACCAAGGCGTTCGAGGTCGTCGGCCTGGCGACGGCGCTGAACCTCCTGTGGCACCGCCCGGCGACCTTCCTCACCCCTCAGCCGAAAGGACAACCGACATGAGCAACGACGATCGAACCACGGGCGTCGCTTCGCGCCCGATCCCCCTCGCCTTGACGATGCTGGTGGCGTTCTTCGCCGCCCTCGCCGCACTGGCGGTCTCGAATGGCCATGACGCCATGGCTCACGGCAACGAGCCGGCGCACACGCCGGCGGCTACAGGCAAGGCCGATGCGCTTCGCGCCGACATGCGCGTGCTGTGGGAGGACCACATCGTCTGGACGCGACTGGCGATCATCAGCCTGACGACCGGCTCGGCCGACACGCAGGCGACGGTCGCCCGGCTGCTGCAGAACCAGGTGCACATCGGCAACGCCGTCAAGCCCTACTACGGCAAGGCAGCCGGCGAGAAGCTGACGACGGAGCTCCGCAGGCACATCCTGATCGCTGCGGACGTGGTCGCCTCCGCTAAGGCGGGCGACACCGCGAAGCTCGCCGACGCTCAGGCTCGCTGGCGGCGGAACGCGGACGCCATCGCCGGCGTCCTCGCGAGCGTCAATCCCCGCTACTGGAAGCTCGGAGCGATGAAGGCCGAGATGCACAAGCACCTGGCGCTGACGACGGAGGAGGCTGTTGCCCGGATCCGGGGCGACTGGCGCGCCGACGTCGCCGCCTACGACAAGGTCCACCGCCACATCCTGCACATGTCCGACGCGCTCGCAGACGGTCTGATCAAGCAGTTCCCGAAGCGGTTTCGCTGACCGCGTGTCGCCTTCGTCCCGGGGCGTGCCTCGGCCGCCCCGGGACGATTCGCGCCGCCAGGCGTAAGAACCCGACCCGTCGCGACACCAACGTCGCTGTGACCAGCATTCTCGCGGCAGCGCCTACCGGCCCCGCTACGCTCCCGCTGGTGTCCAAGCTCCAGCCGACAGTGGATCTCGAGCTCGCCGAGCCCGTCGCTCTGCCACTCGATGAGGAGTCACGTGAGTGGCTGCGCTGCCTGCATTCCGAAGGCCCGGTCAAGGACGAGGCCGTCGCGCGGCTGCATGCGCTCCTCCTGCGCGCGGCGCGGTTCGAGGCGTCCCGCCGCCGCGCGACGTTGCCGCACCTGCGCGGCAACGACCTCGACGACATCGCCAACCAGGCCGCCGATGACGCGCTCGTCAGCGTGCTCAGGCGACTCGACGACTTCCGCGGCGCGAGCCGATTCACCACGTGGGCGTACAAGTTCGCCCTGCTCGAGGCGGCGGTCAAGCTACGGAAGCGCTCCTGGCAGGGCCGAGAGGTGCCGCTGGACTCGGAGGCTTGGAGCCTGTTCGCGAGCGCAGGGCCGGCTCCCGACGAGAAGCTGGAGCAACGTGAGCTCGTGACGACGCTGCAACACGCCGTCGCCGACGTGCTGACGCCGCATCAGAGAAGCGTTCTCATCGCGCTGGCCTTGAACGGCGTCCCCATCGACGTCCTGGCCGATCGTCTCGGCACGACGCGCGGTGCGCTCTACAAGACACTGCACGACGCGCGGCGCAAGCTGCGCAGGCACCTGCACGATCGGGGACTCTCATTCGAGTCGCCACTGGAGGAGGAACGATGACCGAGCGACCCGACCTGACGGAGGCGATCGGCCGGCTACTCGGCCCTGCCGGGCCCGAGGTCGGCTGCGACGAGTGCTTCGAGGCGCTCGACCGCTACGTCGAGCTCGAGCTCGACGGCGCGGACGCCGATGCGGCGATTCCGGGACTGCGCGCTCACCTGGCGGGCTGCCCGGCCTGCCGCGAGGAGCACGAGAGCCTGCGCGCGCTCGTCCGCGGCACCCGCGACGAAAAATCCTCCTAAAAGGTCTAGAAACCAGCCGATTCGCGCAGTAGAGTCGCCCGGCGGTGAAGTTTCTCTGCGGCACACTGGCGGCGCTCGCCTGCCTCGCGGCTCCGGCTGCGGCCTCGGCCCGGGCGGACATCGATGCAGGCGGATCCCAGGGTCAGGCTCCCAGGGCCGAGACGGCGATCTTCTACTACGCGTGGTTCGGGACGCCGGAGGGCGACGGCGCATTCCACCACTGGCAGCAGGGCGGCCACGCACCGCCGGCGCAGGTGGGCTCGAGCTACTACCCCTCCCGTGGAGCGTACTCCTCGTCGGACGCGCTCGTCCTGGGCGGGCAGATGCGGGAGATCGCCGGCGCAGGCATCGGCACCGTGATCGTCTCGTGGTGGGGCCGGGGCTCGCTCGAGGACCAGCGCCTGCCGCTCGTGCTGGCGGCGGCCCGCGGGCAGGGGCTCTCCGTCGCCACGCACCTCGAGCCCTACGCGGGCAGGACGGTCGCCTCGACCGGCACCGACATCGCATATCTACGCGGGCTCGGCGTGACCGATTTCTACGTCTGGTCCTCGGTCGACCTTCCCGACGAGGAGTGGCTCGCGCTCAATCAGAGCCAGGACGGGGCCCGGCTGTTCGCGAACACGAACCTGCCGGGCAAGGCCGCAGCCGGAGGGTTCGACGGCGTCTACACGTACGACGTGCTCCTGTACGGCGGGCGTTTCTTCCCGCGCTACTGCGCCCAGGCCCACCGGCTCGAGCTCCTTTGCGCGCCGTCGGTCGGCCCCGGCTACGACGCGCGGCGGGCGACGCCCGATCTGCGTCTGCGGTCCCGCAGGAACGGCGCCACCTACGACGCGATGTGGCAGGGCGCGATTCGGGCGAGGGCCGACGTCGTCACCGTGACGAGCTACAACGAGTGGCACGAAGGGACCCAGATCGAGTCGGCACGGACCGTGGCCGGCTATGCCTCGTACGAGGGCGCCTGGGGCCGCAGAGGCCCCGCTGCGGAGTCGGCCTATCTCGACCGCACCGCGTACTGGGCCGCGCAGCACACCGCCGCACGGCAGTAGCCTGGCCGGCAAGCTAGACGACGACGTCCGCGCCGCAGCCCGCGACGAGCGCGTCGAACACGTCGCCCGCGGCGACGCCCGCCAGCGAGGGGTGCCCGAGGTCGATCTCGACCTCCGGCCAGCTCTCGAGCCCGAGCGAGCGTCCGCCCTCGTCGGCGCCGAAGCAGAGCAGCCGCTCGGTGCCGAAGACGCCCCGGCGGCCCGTCTGCCGGCGGGCGATCCCCTCCAGCTCGCGCAACTCCTCGAGAGGGTCGATGCGAACGTTGGAGTCCGACCCGACGCAGAGCGAGATCCGCCGGTGCTCGATCCGGGCCGCGGGCAGGAAGCCGTCGGCAAGGTCGGCCTCGGTCGTCGGGCACGCGCACACGGTCGCGCCGGTCTCGGCGAGCAGGTCGAGCTCGGCACCGTCGGCGTGCGTGGCATGAACCACAGTCGTGGACGGGCCGAGACATCCCGTGCGCGCGAGCAGCTCGATCGGGCGGCAGCCATGCTCGGCCACGCACTCCTCGACCTCACGGGGCTGCTCGTCCGCGTGCACGTGGAGCGGTAGGCGCTCGCTGCTCGCGTAGGCGCCGATCTGCTCGAGCCAGTCGGCCGGGCAGGCACGGACGGAGTGGGGGGCGAGGCCGACGCGGAGCCCCTCGCCGCGCAGCGACTCCACCTGCTCGAGGTACTCGGCCACCGAGCCTTGCCGCATGCGGGGAAGCCCACCGCGCGCATAGGCGACGTGGAGCAGGACGAGCTCGACACCGGCTTCCGAGGCAGCCTCGGACGCCGCCCGCGCCTCCTCGACGCCGAGGTAGTGGAACTCACCGACCGCCGTGTAGCCGGCGGCCCGCATCTCGCGGTACCAGCGCGTGTACTCCTCCCGGACGAACGCCGGCGTCTGCCGCTCGGCCTCGGCGAGCATCTGCTCGCGCCAGGCCCAGAAGTCCCCGCCGCCGGCCCGGCCGCGCAGCGCCCGCTGGAACGTATGGCTGTGGGCGTTGACGAAGCCGGGGAGCACGAGCGACGCCGTCACCGCTCTATCCTTGCAGCATGGCCACGAGCGCCGTGCCCGCTCCGCTCGCGCAGCTTCCGAATGCGCTGACGGTGCTACGGCTTGCGCTGATCCCCGCTTTCGTCGTCGTCTACCTCCGCGCCGACGACGGCTCGAGCTGGGCGGCGGGCTGGATCTTCCTCATCGCGGGAGTCACCGACCAGCTCGACGGTTACCTCGCGCGACGCTGGCGGGTCGAGTCGCAATTCGGCCGGGTCGCCGATCCGCTCGCCGACCGGCTGATGATCGACGCAGCCGTGATCCTGCTCGCCTACGAGGGGAAGCTGCCGTGGGCGGCCGCGGCGGTGATCGTCGCGCGGGACGCGTTGCTCGTCGGCGGCTACAAGCTCCTGATGCCGAAGGACTACGAGCTCTCGGTCAGCCGACTCGGGAAGATCGCGACCTGGCTGCTCTACCTGTCCGTCGGGATCCTGGTCGTCGTCGGGCAGGACACCGACTGGCCGCTCTGGCTCTTCTTCTTCGCGCTCGGTCTCGCACTCGTCGCGGCAGCGCAGTACGTCGTCAACGCCCGCCGCCAGGTCGCGCAGTGAAGGCCGTCGTGATGGCAGGAGGCGAGGGCACGCGCCTGCGCCCGCTGACGTCGAACCAGCCGAAGCCGATGGTGCCGATCGTCGGCAAGCCGTGCATCGAGCACATCGTCGAGCTGCTCCGCAGCCACGGCTTCGAGGACGTCGTGATCACGCTCGCCTTCCTGCCGCAGGCGATCCGCAGCTACTTCGGCGACGGCGAGGCGCTCGGGATGAGCATCGAGTACTCGGTCGAGGAGCTGCCGCTCGGGACGGCCGGCTCGGTCGGCCTCGCGCGGGACGCGCTCGACGAGACGTTCCTCGTCATCTCCGGCGACGCGCTCTGCGACGTCGACCTCGGGGCACTGATCGCGTTCCACCGCGAGAAGGGCGCCGCGGCGACGATCGGGCTCAAGTCCGTCGACAACCCGCTCGAGTTCGGGATCGTCGTCACCGACGAGGAGGGGCGGATCGAGCGCTTCCTCGAGAAGCCGTCCTGGGGCCAGGTGTTCTCGGACACGATCAACACCGGCATCTACGTGCTCGAGCCGGAGGTGCTGCGAGCACGTCCCGGCCGAGGGCACGTACGACTTCTCCAAGGAGCTCTTCCCGCTGCTCTTGGAGATGGGCCGGCCGCTCTACGGCTACGTGATGGACGGCTACTGGCAGGACATCGGCAACCTCGAGCAGTACCGGCAGGCGAACTTCGACGCGCTCGACGAGAAGGTACGGCTCTCGATCGGCGGGATGCGCCTGCGCGGCAACGTCTGGCTCGGCGAGGGCGTCGAGATCGACGACGTGGAGGAGATCCGGGGACCGGCGTTCGTCGGCAACTACTGCCGCGTGGCACGCGATGCTCGGGTCGGCCCGTACACCGTGCTCTCGAACAGCGTCACGCTGCGCGAGCGCGCGCAGACGACGCGCAGCGTCGTCGACAGCTCGACGCACATCGGCCGCAGCACGCTGATCGAGGGCGCGATCGTCGGGCGTGCCTGCGACCTCCGCGACCACGTCCGCATCCACGAGGGCGCTGCGATCGGCGACGAGGTCACGATCGGCTCGGAGTCGAGCATCATGCCGCACGTCCGGATCTACCCCTACAAGGAGGTGGAGACCGGGTCGCAGGTGCACGAGAACCTGATCTGGGAGTCCCGGGCCTCCACACGGCTCTTCGGCAAGGACGGGGTCACCGGGCTCGTCAACGTCGACCTCACGCCCGAGACGACGGTCCGGCTGGCCGCTGCGCTCGGCACCGCGCGTCAAGCGCGGCTCGCGGGTGGTCGTGAGCCGCGACTCGGGAGCCGCGTGTCGGATGATCAAGCGCGCGATGATCTCGGGCCTGAACGCAACCGGCGTCGACGTCGCCGACCTGCGCGTCTCGCCGCCCTCGGTCAGCCGGCACGTGCTGAAGACGCAGGCGTTCGACGCGGGCGTCCACGTCGGCGTCAGCCATCTCGATCCGGAGGCCGTCTTCATCCGCTTCTACGAGCCGCCCGGCATCCTGCTCACCGCCACGCTCCAGAAGGAGATCGAGAAGAACTTCACCCGGCAGGAGCTCCGGCGCGCGGCCGCGGACGGGGTCGGCTCGGTTTCCTACCCGGCTCGGGTGCGCGAGAGCTATGCGCAGGACCTGCTCGATTCGCTCGACGTCGACGCGATCCGCGCGCGCGGCTTCCGGATCGTCGTCGACTACGGCTACTCCGCGGCCTCCTTCGTGCTGCCCCTCATCGTGGGGCCGCTCGGCGTCGAGTCCGTCTCTGCGCACGGCTTCTTCGCGGACGAGCGCGGCAAGCGCGCCTCGCTCGCCGAGTCGATCGGGCACACGAAGCGGCTGGTCTCGGCGGTCGGCGCCGACCTGGGGGCCGTCTTCGACCCTGCTGCCGAGCGGCTCTACCTCGTCGACGACGCCGGCAAGGAGGTGCCCGTCGAGCAGGCGTTGCTGCTCTTCTTGCGGCTCCTGGGGACGAACGGCGCGCGCGGGAAGGTCGCGTTCCCCGTCACCGTGACGAGCCAGGTCGACGTCCTCGCGGACGAGAAGCTCGAGGTCGTGCGGACGCCGCACTCCCTGGCCGACCTGACCCGGGCAGCGTCCGGTGAAGGCGTGGTCTTCGCCGGCGCCGTCGGCGGGGGCTACGTGTTCCCGGAGTTCCTGCCCGCGTACGACGCGATGACGAGCCTCGCCAAGCTGCTCGAGCTGCTCGCGCCCGAGCAGCGTCGTCTCTCCGAGCTCGTCGCGGAGCTGCCCGAGTCGACGCTCCTGCACCACCAGCTGGCGTGCCCGTGGGCGAAGAAGGGGCTCGTGATGCGGCTCCTGAACGAGCGCCTCGCCGGCCGGGACCTCGACCTGACGGACGGGATCAAGCTGATCGGCGACGGCGGCTGGGCGCAGGTGCTGCCCGACCCGGACGAGCCGCTGCTCCATCTCTACGCCGAGGGCGCGACGACCGAGGCCTCGGCGGCGCTCGAGCACGAGCTGCGCGAGCTCGTCGAGGAGGTCATGCAGGGAGACGCCGATCCGGCGCGAACCACGGTAGAAGCCTCAAGCTGAGGTTGACCCCTCGGCGTGACTGCTGCTTTACTGAGTGGCTCGCCCCCGACGAGAAAGGCGCGAAGTGGAGGAAAGGCACGTACAGCCCTTGCCCGATCTGGCCACGCTCTCAGACGACGACCTGAAGACGCTGATCGAGGAGCTCGCGGTCGAGGAGAACGAGGTCTCGTACCGGCGCCGCCTGCTGCAGGGCCGCATCGACATCCTGCGCGCCGAGCGCACGGCGCGGTTGAAGGGGAAGGGCGTGAGCGACGTCGACGTCGACCGCCTGACCGACATCCTCGCCTCGCGCAGCAGCCCGACCGCCGAGGGCGACGAGGCCAGCTTGAGTCACGTCTACTGCCCGGAGTGCGGCTTCCAGAACCCGGAAGCCGCGAACTTCTGCTCGAAGTGCGGCTCCCTTCTCGCAAGGACGACGCCGGCGAGCAGACCGTCACCTTCACGCCCGAGGAGCTCGGCGACGATCCCGCCGCGACGCTCGGCGACCTGCCCAAGGGGCCGGCGCTCGTCGTCCGCTCGGGCGGCGGCAGGGCGGGGGAGAGCTTCCTCCCCTCGGCGGAGCGGACGCTGATCGGCCGCTCGCCCGAGTGCGAGGTCTTCCTGGACGACGTCACCGTCTCGCGCAGCCACGCGGCGATCGCTCCGCGACGGCGAGACGTTCACGATCGAGGACCTCGGCAGCCTGAACGGCACCTTCGTCAACCGGCGGCGGATCGAGTCGACGACGGAGCTCGAGGACGACGACGAGCTCCAGATCGGCAAGTACCGCCTGACCTTCCTCCGCCGATGAGCACGACGCGCACCGACAAGCAGGCGCAGCAGCCGCGGCTGCACACGATCGGCGCGGTCTGCGCGCGGCTGCAGCGCGGAGTTCCCCGACATCTCGATCTCGAAGATCCGCTACCTCGAGGACCAGGGGCTGCTCACGCCGAAGCGCACGCGCGGCGGCTACCGCCTCTTCAGCGAGGAGGACGTCGAGCGGCTCGAGACGATCCTGCGGCTGCAGCGGGACGAGTTCCTGCCGCTGCGCGTGATCCGCCAGGAGCTCGCCGCCGGCGGCGGCGCGGAGCGCAAGCGCCGCCGCCCGGCGGGGATCGGAGAGGCGAGGGCGAGCTCGACCTCGCAGAGCTGTGCGAGCGGGCCGGGATCGACGCCGAGCTGGCCCGGGCGCTCGAGGAGTTCGGGCTGCTCGTCCCGCGCCTCGAGGCGGGTGAGCGGCTCTACCGCGAGAGCGACGCCGAGATCGCGGCCGCCTGCGGCCGGCTGGCGCAGTACGGGATCGACGCGCGCCACCTGCGCACGTTCCGCAACTCCGCCGGCCGCGAGGCAGGCCTGCTCGAGCAGCTCGTCGCGCCCGCGCTCCGGTCCCGGAACCCCGAGCGGCGCAAGACCGGGCTCGACGACCTCCAGTCGCTCGCGGAGGCGTCACAGGAGCTCTCCCGGCTTCTCTTCTGGCGCGAGCTGCGGGCGCTCGCAGAGCGTTAGGCGAGCGGTGAGTCCCGCCGGTGGCCATCGATCTGCGAGCTCTCGTCCGCGAGGTCCCGGACTTCCCGCAGCCCGGGGTCGGCTTCAAGGACATCAGCCCGCTGCTCGCGACCCGAGGGCCTGCACCAGGCGATCGTGCGAGCTCGGCGAGTGGGGGAGCGCGAAGGCGCCCGACCTCGTCGTCGGAGCCGAGGCGCGCGGCTTCATCCTCGGGGCCGCGATCGCCCGCGAGATCGGCTGTGGCTTCGTGCCCGCGCGCCGGCCCGGCAAGCTGCCGCCCGAGACCGTCAGCGTCACCTACGCGCTCGAGTACGGCCAGAACGCGCTCGAGCTGCACCCGTCGGCCTTCTGGGAGGGCGCCCGGGTCCTGATCCACGACGACGTGCTCGCCACCGGGCGGCACGGTCGAGGCGATCGGCGGCCTGATCGAGCAGCTCGGCGGCAAGGTCGTCGGGTGTCGCGTTCATCATCGACCTGACCTTCCTGAGCGGCCGCGAGCAGTCTCGCGCGCTACGAGATCCACTCGCTGATCGAGTACTGAGCCAGATCCCCCTTCCCGGGCTGCGTCGCCCCGTCCGACGTTCCGATGAAGCTGTAGCGATGTACGACGCGTTGACGGGCCGCTACACCTTCTCGTGCCCGCACCGCGAGCGAGGTGCGCGTCACGCTGTCGGCCTTCCGCCGGCTGCAGCGCCTGCCCGGTGCGGCCCACCCGGCCGTCTACGGCGTCCGCTTCGACTGTGGCTGCGGCGACGAGCACACGGGGCTCGTCGCGCACGACGAGCTCGACTGGGCGCCGCTCGGCACCGCCGCAGGTCGCTTCCTCGACCTCATGACCTCGACCTTCGACGACGCCTGGCCCGAGCTCGCCGATACCGCGGCCGCGCAGGTCGGGGCGGGGGAGTGGCCGTGGAGCTTCTACTGCTACGCCGGAGGGCAGGCCGCGCCCGGTCTTCCCGTCCTCGTTCGTCGCCGTGGCGCCGGGCGACCGCTCGCTCGGCCTCGCCGTCCGCTGTCCGGTGTGCGGCGCGCTCTCGGTCAACCTCGTCTCGCAGCGCGCACGTCGACCTGCCGTTCTGGAACGACGCGAAGCGTGGGCGTGGTCGACCACGTGTTCCCCGACGACGCCTTCGGCGCCTCGAGGCTTCCGCGCTGAGCTCTATTCGGCCAGTTTCGACGAGCGGCGCCTGAATCTCCAATAGCGCCGGTTCCGTTTTACCTGCATCGGGGAAGAATCGATCCCCGGATCAACGCGAACGGAGGCTGATCATGATCGGCATCACCAGAGGCGTTTCACCCTCATCGGCGCGGCGGTCGCAGGCTTCCTGATCTGGCTCGCCACACAGATGGGAGGCGGCACGGCAGGCTCGTACTGGGCGACCTACGGCCTGATCGCCGCGGCGGGGCTGACGATGGCCCTGTCCCAGATCCTCGGGGGCTGGACGAAGTGGGGCTGGCCGCGGCTCTCCGCGGGCGTCTTCGTGCTCGGCTTCCTGCCCGTCCTGCTCGCGGGCGGCTGGGTGCTCCTGGCGGCCAGCCGGCCGACTTCTTCAACACGTCGAACTGGTCGCGGGACCTGGGCATCGACGGCGTCGTCGGCGACCTCGGCGCGGTGCTCGGCGTGATCGCGTTCGGGATCGGGCTGACCTTCGGGTTCTGCTTCGACACGGCCGGCCCGCAGCGCGAGGTCGTCGTCGACGACGTCCGCCGGCCCGAGCCCGTGGCCACGCCGACGCCTGTGGCGACGACCGACGATGGCCCGACCAGCGTCGACGACCGGGCTGCCGACGAGCCGCTGACGGCCGAGCGGCGGAGCACGAGGACACGGAGGAGCGCGGACACCGCTTCGGCCTGCGCCGCAAGCGTCCCGTCGCCGCCAGCCCAGGCCCACGGGACGAAATGTGACTTGACCCCTGAGGTCAGGGATGAAGCGCCGTTTCGAGCGGGCCGATAGCCTGCCGATGGACGCCGCCGCCTTTTCCGCAAAGCTGAGGGCTTTCGACCTCCTGCTCGAGCACTGCTTCGTGCTCGACGGCGACGGCGGCGTCCCACGGCGCTCGACCGGCTCGAGTCGATGCTCGGCACCGATCTCACCCGCAGGCTCGTGCTGCGCTCTGTCAGCTAGGCGCAAGATCGGAATCTGCGGAAGCAGATTCCGATTGCGCGAAGATCCCTGAAGGAGGCCGCTGCGCGGCCTCACTCGACGATTGGACAGCCTCGGCGCTAGCGGGGGCCGGGACGTCCTCGCCCGTCAGGCGCACGAACAGGAAGATCGCGCCGCCGGAGACAAGAGCGAGGATGAACGCCGTGGCGCCCGAGACGCCGACGGCGAGCATGCCGAACCAGAGGATCAGGAAGAAGACGACGGCCCAGATGAACGACTGCACGCCCTGGTCGATGCTCGGCATGCGGAGGTGCATCGGCGCGATCGTACTGCAGCGGGCACGCTCGCCAGCCCCGAACGAAACTTCTCGCAATTTGCACGGATCGGTCGGCGGCGCTTGCTCGCGGGCCGCGTTCCCTTTAGGTTCCCCCTTGCAGAGAGCACGGAGCGCGAGTAGACCGAAGCCGAGCTCGAGGGCCGTACGCGGAAGCGGAAAGTCAGCGGGTTCGGTGGACGAAAGCGCCACCGGCTCCCTGAATTTTTGCGCAGCAACAGGGATCCGCGGGAGCGGATCCCTGTTGCGCGAAGACCCCTGAAGGGCGCCGCTTCGCGGCCCCGCCCGCCGAATGCTGCCGTCGTGCGAAGGTCGGCTCGCACGCCCGTCGAAATGAAACGAGGGATACGGCCGCCGGCGTGGTGTGCCGAGAGGGAGGAGGACCGTCCGCAACTCGATCATGCCGCCGCACATGCCCGAGACCGCCGCTTCCCCTTCCGTCGAGCCGACCGCGTCGACCCCTTGCGGGTGCGCCTATCGTCGGCTAGGGTCGCCCGGTCTTTCAGGGCCAGAGGGCAAGGGGGAACGATGAGGGCACACGCTTCGGGACTGACACTCGCGCTCGCCACGGCGGCCGCCGCGGCCGTCGCCGTGCTGCCGAGCAGCGTGCCGGGCACGCCTGCTCCGGCGAGCGCCGTCGTCGGCAACTGCACGCCGGGCAGCGACTGGGGCACGCTCCGTCAGGACCTGACGGTCCGGGTCGTCGAGCTCGTGAACCAGCACCGCGCCGCGCGAGGCCTCTCGCAGCTCACCGTGACGACACCGCTCGCGAACGCGGCGATCTGGAAGTCGCGGCACATGGCCAAGTACGTCTACATGGCGCACGCCGACCCGGCTCCGCCGGTCGCGCGCAGCGTCGGCGACCGCCTGCTCGCCTGCGGCTATCCCGCGTCGAGCGCTGGTTGGGGCGAGAACATCGCCTACGGGTACACGTCTGCCGACGCCGTCATGCAGGGCTGGCTCAACTCGCCGGGCCACCGCGCCAACATCGAGAACCCGAGCTACCGGGCGATCGGGGTGGGGGCGGCGGCGGCGAGCACGGGCCGTCTCTACTGGACGCAGGAGTTCGGCACCTCGACCTCCGGCAGCACGCCCCCGCCGGCCTCCGCCTGCTCGAACGGCCTGGACGACGACGGGGACGGCAAGGTCGACTACCCGGCCGATCCGGGCTGCTCGAGCTCGACGGACACGAACGAGTACAACGCGCCGCCCGCGGCCGCCGCCTGTGGCAACGGCCTCGACGACGACGCGGACGGGAAGGTCGACTACCCCGCCGACCCCGGCTGCTCGAGCACGACCGACAACGACGAGTTCAACGCACCACCGCCACCGAGCTACGTCTGCTCCAACGGCCTCGACGACGACGGGGACGGCAAGGTCGACTACCCGGCCGATCCGGGCTGCTCGAGCTCGACGGACACGAACGAGTACAACGCGCCGCCCGCGGCCGCCGCCTGTGGCAACGGCCTCGACGACGACGCGGACGGGAAGGTCGACTACCCCGCCGATCCCGGCTGCAAGAGCCTCAGCGACAACAACGAGGCCGATCGCGCCCGGTAAGGCGGAGGTGGGTGACTGGCCCGGCGGGTCTCCGTGGGCCAACTTGACATAACGCCCATTACCGTGCGTACGCTGGACATAGGCGTTTGAGAGGGAGAAGCTCGCGGGTAGAAGCGGAACAGGCCGCCGCGCGCCTCACTACATGACGACGATCGACATCGATCACTTCCTGCGCAACGACGACATCCAGCAGTTGCTGGACGCCGCCGAGCAAGCCGGGTCGCTGCGCGCGCTCGAGCTCGCCGAGGTGATCGAGGCCCACGAGCTCGATTCGCTCGAGCAGGACGCGCTCATGCGCGAGCTCGAGCAGCGCGGGATCGAAGTCGCGGACGAGCCGAAGGTCGAGGAGCCGGCGCCCCCTCCGCCGCCCGCGGCCGTGCAGCAGGAGACGACCACCGATGCCCTTCAGCTCTTCCTGCGGGAAGCCGGCCGCCACCAGCTCCTGACGGCGGCCCAGGAGGTCGAGCTCGCGAAGAAGATCGAGCGCGGCGACGCGCAGGCGAAGCAGCACATGATCCAGGCGAACCTCCGCCTGGTGGTCTCGATCGCCAAGAACTACCGCAACCAGGGGCTGCCCTTCCTCGATCTGATCCAGGAGGGCACTCTGGGCCTGATCCGGGCAGTCGAGAAGTTCGACTGGCGCCGCGGCTTCAAGTTCTCCACCTACGCCACCTGGTGGATCCGGCAGGCGGTCGCACGAGCGCTCGCCGACAAGGCGAGGACGATCCGCATGCCCGTGCACATCGTCGAGCGGCTCCAGAAGATGAACCGCGCCGAGCGGACGCTCTGGACGCAGCTCGGCCGTGAGCCCACGCTCGAGGAGATCGCCGAGGAGGCCTCGCTACCGCTCCAACAGGCGATCGAGGTGCGCGCCGCGGCACGCGCGTCGACGAGCCTCGACCAGCCCGTCGGCGAGACCGAGGATGCCGTCTTCGGCGACTTCGTCGCCGGCGACGGGCCTCTGCCCGAGGAGCAGGTCGAGGTGTCGCTGCGCAGCCAGGCGCTGCGAGAGGCGCTCGAGGCGCTCACCGACCGCGAGCGGCAGGTCGTCGTGCTCCGCTACGGGCTCGCGGACGCGGAGCCGAAGACGCTCGAGGAGATCGGGCGCCGGCTCGGGCTCACGCGCGAGCGTGTGCGCCAGATCGAGCTCGACTCACTGAAGCGCCTCGCCTCGCTCCGCGAGATGGAGTCCGTAGGGCTTTAGCCTACGTCCGTAGGTAGAACTCGAGCCCGGGTGCGACATTGCGGAGCTCGCGTAGGGCCCGTGCTTCCAGCTGACGCACGCGCTCGCGGGTGATGCCGAGGCCGGCACCCACCTCCTCGAGCGTCTGTGGGACGGCGCCGTCGAGGCCGAAGCGGTGCGAGAGCACGTGGCGCATACGGGGATTCAGCCGCTCGAGCGCGTCTGCCAGCTCCTGGGAGCGCAGGCGGTCGGAGGTCTGCACGTCGGGCTCGATCGTCTTCGTGTCCTCGATCATGTCGCCGTAGAGACTCTCGCCGTCACCGACGGGCGTCTCCAGGCTGACGGGGTCCTCGACGAGCTCGAGCAGCTCGCGGACGCGCTCCGGCGTGAAGCCACTTTCGAGGGCGATCTCGTCGTCCTTCGGCGCGCGGTTCAGCTTCTGCGCGAGCATCCGGCGCGCTCGCGTGACGCGGCGCACCTGGTCGGCCACGTGCACGGGCAGCCGGATCGTACGACCCTGCTCCGCGAGCGCGCGCGTGACCGCCTGGCGGATCCACCACGTCGCATAGGTCGAGAGCTTGAAGCCGAGCTTGTAGTCGAACTTCTCCACCGCGCGGATCAGGCCGAGGTTGCCCTCCTGGATCAGGTCGAGGAGCGGCACGTTCGCCTTCGTGTAGTTGCGCGTGATCGACATCACGAGCCGGAGATTCGACTCGATCAGCTTCCTCTTCGCCTCCTCGTCGCCGAGATCCTTGCGGCGCGCGAGCTCGCGCTCCTCGCCCGGTGTCAGCAGGCGACCATCGCCGATCTGGCGCACGTACAGCTTCAGTGGATCCTGCGTCGTGGTCGTCTCGACCGCGGCCGCTACGGGCTCGTCCTCCCCCGGCTGGGCTTCCGGCTCGGCAGGCTCGTCGAGGGCCGGCAGCAGCTCCAGGTGCGGCTCCGCGGCAGCGGTCTCGGCAAGGTGCTCGGCAGCAGTCTGGCGCTCCACGACCTCTCTATCGGCGTTCCGCGCGCCACGCTTGAGCAGCAGCTACAGGATCAAGGAAAAACGGCCGATCTCACGAACCTGAGAGGGAAAATCCATCCTAACTTGAGCAAAACATCTGTCGTCTACGGTTCGTAACGCGGAAAGCACTCCAACCGACGACCATCCTAGGATCCAATCCTGAATGTGCGGCATCGCCGGATACAGCCTGAGCCCCGAGTCGAGCGTCAACCGGACGCTCTCGGCGCAGGCCCTGCTGGCCGGGATCGCCGAGCGCGGCGCGGACGCCGTCGGGTATGCCTACCGCAGCACCGGTAACGAGATCGCGGTGCACAAGCGACGCTCGGGCGCCTGCGCGCTCCTCGACGAGGTGCGCGTGCCGTCCGACGCGACCCAGGCGCTCGTCCACGTCCGCGACTACACCAAGGGCCATCCGCGGATCGAGGCCAACAACCACCCCATCCGGCACGGCGCCGTCGTCGGGATCCACAACGGGATCATCGTCAACGACGAGGAGATCTTCGCCCGCTACGGCTTCGCCCGTGCCGAGCCTGAGATGACCGTCGACTCGGAGGCGATCTTCGCCCTCGCCGAGCACTCCGAGGGCAGCAGCGAGGCTCTGGAGGAGCTCTACGGCGCCATGGCGACCGCCTGGCTCGATGAGCGGGTCCCCTCCACGCTCTTCCTCGCCCGCGCGATCGGCCGGCCGCTCTGGATCGGCACGGGCGGCCGCGAGCTCTTCTTCGCCTCGACCCGCGAAGCGCTCGAGGTGCTCGAGCACACGCTCCGGGTGGCCCTGCGCAAGCGTGAGCTCGACGAAGGCACCCTTCTGCGCATCGAGGACGGCCGCGTCGCCTCGACGGAGCGCTTCCGGCCCGACCGGTCGTACGTGGAGGAGACGATCCTCCCCGCCGTCCGCGCCCCGCAGGAGGGCATCTCCTGCCTCCAGCGCCTCGCGGCGATCGCCTTAGGCTAGCCCGCAAGCGGGTACGGGCAGAGCCCGCACCCGCGCGACGACCCCTGAAGGGCCGCTTCGCGGCCTACCAGCTCGATGGCTACCCGGGTAGCCCCCAGCGGCCCGCGGAAGGCGCGCGACGACGCCTCCACTAGCCTCCGACGGTCCCGTCCGGGGCCACGTCGACGTCCTCGTCGAGCAGGCGCTCCCGGACGAGGTACTGGAACGCGGCCCAGGCGGGCTGCACGTCGATCATCCGGTAGATCTGCCACTCGGTCAGCAGCGCTGCGTCCTGCTTGCGCGCCACGGCCCAGTCGGCCATCTTGGGCAGCCGTCCCAGCGCCTGTGCGAGCACGGCTCCCTGCTCGACCGCGCGCTCCAGCCGCTCCTCCCCCACCGGCACGTCGAAGCCCGCCTCGCGGAGCGCCTGGGCGAGCGAGCCGAACGTGTGCCAGAGCAGGGACTTCGACGGCATCGAGCCCTTGCGCTCGTCGATGTCGCGGGCCGTCGGCGTGCGGCCGAGCTCCTCCCCCAGTCTGCGCAGCTGGCCGAGCAGCTCCTCGCGGGTGGCGAAGCGACGAGGCACGAGCCCCGCCTTGCGCTTGGCGGCGTTCCAGCTGCCGAAGTGCTCGATCACGGTCTGCGGGTGCACGGTCGTGGCCGCGTCGGCCGCGAACTCGCGCATCGTCGGCGAGCGCCCCAGCCGCTCGGCCGACTCCGTCAGCTGAGCGAGGATCTGCTCGTCGGTGTACCGCTTGCGAATTCCCGCCTGGAAGGCGGCGAGCGCCTGCGGGTCGATGCCTGCCACCGCAGGGTGACGGCGACCTCGTGCCATGCAATCATTGTAGAGCAGAATGGCTCAGTTGCAAGTGCGGCCGAGCAGCCATGCCCGATCGGGCTGATCCTGGGTCTAGGAAACCGCGAGCAGCTTCGGCCGTGCACCCGCGTCGTGCGGCAGCGACTCGTTCGGGAGGATCCGCTCGAGTGCGGTCACGCAGCGCGGGCAGAACTGCGTACCTGCCGCGTGGCGGAGCTCCTTCAGCGCCTCGTCGAGCGGCCGTGCGGCGCGGTAGATCCGTGTCGTCAGCATCGAGTCGAGCGCGTCGGCGACGTGGATGATCCGCGCGCCGAGCGGGATCTCCTCCCCACGCAGCCGGTCCGGATAGCCCGTGCCGTCGAAGCGCTCGTGGTGATGCCGGATCGCGGGAACCGCGTCGTTCAGGAACCCGAGCCGGTCGATGATCCGAGCACCTTCGTCGGCGTGGCGCTGCATGAGCGACCATTCCTCGTCGGTGAGACTGGCCGGCTTCAGCAGGATCGAGTCCGGGATCGCGAGCTTGCCGATGTCGTGGAAGAGCGCAGCATGGCCGAGCAGGTCGAGCTCGGCCTGCGAGAGGCTCAGCTCGCGGCCGATTGCGAGCGCGAGCTGCTGTACGCGGCGGGAATGACCCGCGGTGTACGCGTCCCGGGCGTCCACGGTCGCTGAGAGGCTCTCCATCGCGGCCGTCGAGCGCTCCTTCAGGAGCCGGTTTGCCTGCTCGAGCGAGACGTTCTGGGTGTGGATCGTCTCCGCGGCCTGACGTAGCTTCTGCGCGCTCTTGCGCGTGTGCGAGAGATATGCCTCCTGGGTCTTGCGCATCAGGAGGAGCGGGACCGCGAAGACGGCGAGGGCGTACAGCCCCGCAGCGTGGTAGGCGATCGCGATCACGCTGCCGACGAAGCCGTAGACGAGGTAGTGCGGCGCCAGCCAGAGGAAGCGCTCGTGCCAGACGCGCCACCAGCGCTCGTGGCCCTCGACGGCGAGCGCCAGTGAGAGCAGGCCGGTGTTGACGGCGAAGTACGCGGCGCCCGCAGCGAGGCCCGCGGCGGCCGTCACGAGCTCGCCCAGGCTCCCGTCGAAGCCGGCGGCGAAGGCACTCGCAGCGGCGAGCGACGCGAGCGTGAGCGTGCCGATGTTGAAGATGACCGTGTGGATCGGCGTCCGGCGCGCGCTCCACTCCACGACGGCGGTCGTGACGGCGAGCGCGAGCGCGGCCCGTGGGCCGAAGAGCGCCGCCCCTGCGAGTGCGCCGACCGCGCTCACCGAGATCGAGCCGTCGTCCACCTCGAGCGCGAGTGCCTGGCCGATGCCGACGAGCGCGATGATGGCCAACATCCCCAGGACGTCGGTCGACGAGCCGAACACGAGCCCGAGCGCTCCCGCGATCACCCCGAGCACGATCACGGCGACGACGAGGCCGCCCAGGCGGGCGGAGAGCTGGAGGAAGCGCGGCCCGTGCACGGTGTGCTGGGTGTGTCGGCGCTCCGAGAGCGGTGTCGCCTCCGGCACGCGCGGCAGGGGCGCCCTGTGGTCGCCGTCCTCCGGTACTGCCACGAGCGGGACGGTGCGTTCCTCCGGGACGAGTAGCGGCTCCGAGCTCGCCCCGAGCACGCGGTTGCGGCCCTGGAGCTTCGCCCGGTAGACCGCGAGGTCGGCCTGGTGGATCAGCGCGTTCGCGTCGTCCGCGTCCTTGGGATAGCCGGAGACGCCGATCGAGACGGTCGCGCGGATCGGCTCGCTCGAGGTCTCGACCTCGAAGCGGCGCTCGGCGACCGCGCAGCGGATCCGCTCGGCGATCTCCATCGCCTGCTCGGGCGGTGTCTCGGGGAGCAGGATGCTGAACTCCTCGCCGCCGAAGCGTGCGGGCACGTCGTAGTGGCGCAGCTCACCGCGGAAGACCTCGGCGATCCCCTTCAGGACCGCGTCGCCGGCGAGGTGGCCGTAGCTGTTGTTGATCTCGCGCAGCAGGTCGAGGTCGGCCATGATCAGCGACATCGGCCGCTGGAAGCGCTGAGAGCGTCCCAGCTCTTCGGTCAGCGCGGCCGCGAAGTGGCGGGCGTTGAAGAGCCCGGTCTTCGGGTCGACGCGCGCCTCCGCCTGGAGCTGCGGCACCGACAGGGCGCGGTGGATCAGCAGCAGCGGCGTGATCGCGAACGGAACGAGCCACGGGTTGCCGGTCCAGAAGGCGGCGAGGACGACGCCCAGCGCCGCGAACACGAGCTCGGTCGAGAGCGTCTGGTACGAGAAGATCTGGCGCATCGGGTGACCGTGCACCCAGTGGATCATGGGCGCGATCAGCGCCGAGTTGAGGGTCACGAAGACGATCGACGCCGCGACACCCGCCGCCGCGAAGCGCACGTCCTCGTTCGGGAGCAGGCCATGGGCGTTCAGGACGGCGTGCGCCACGGCCCACGCTCCCATCGTGGCGAGCGTGTGGTCGAAGATGTTGAACGTCTGCACGTACCAGGTCGTCCTGCTCCGCAGCCACTCGGGGACGTGCTGGACGAGCGCGACCAGGACGAGCAGCTCGAGCGGCAGCAGCAGCACCGCGGCGATCAGGAAAACACCTGTCGTGTGGTACGACTTGTTGCCGGGCGTGCGCACGACGAAGAACTGCGCGAGCGCGACGCGCGATGCCGAGGATGATGAAGGTCGGCCAGCCGGGTGTGTCGACGGTTCAGCTGCGTCAGGTAGCGGCGCGACGAGGATGAGCGTCGTCGCCGCGACGGCGATGAAGTAGGCGATGACGCGCGGAGAGAGCTTCTGGAGCGGCGCGAACGACGTCTCCTCGGGCTCGAGAACGTCGTCGTACGGGATCGGAGCTCATCGGGATACTCCGCTGCAGACCGTCATTGCCGCTCGTCTCCTTCGATGCCGCAAGAATCGAAAGCGTGGCCAGGGGGCCGCGTCGCAGGGTACGGGCCGCGAAGCGCCGATTCATCCCCCGTTTGCGGTACCCCGTCGAGCATCCCCCGTTGGGGTGAGCGAGGGGGCCGGCGCGAAGCCGGCCCCCTCCTCGAGCCCTTACGGACAGTGGACGTCGCGTCTGCGTCCGCCGCGGCGGCAGGTGCCGCCTCGGCCGCATCCGGCTCGTCCGTCGCTTCCCCGGCGTCGTCGGCCGCCGGAGCGACCTCCTCGGCCGTGGGCAGTGCCTCACCCGGAGCGAGCAGATCCGGATCGAGCGCCGCCGCGGCGGCCTCCTCCGGGGTCAGCTCGTACGGGTCGTCGGCGCTGGGTGCCTCGCCGTCAGCGTTGTCCTCGCTGGAGGCGTTGCTCCAGGAGACGTTGCTCCAGGAGACGTTGCTCCAGGAGACGTCGCTCCAGGAGACGGCGTCCCAGGAGACGTTGCTCCAAGAGACGTTGCCCAGGACACGTTGCCCCAGGAGACGTTGCTCCAGGACACGTTGCTCCAGCTGACACCGCGTCGAACACGCGCTGGCCGGCCGTGTTGGTCGCCACGAACGTGTTCAGCGCTTGTTCGGGTTCGCGCGCAGGTGCCGACAGACGCACCGCGCACCGCGTTGACCTGGCCGACGCCGCAGGCGTTCGGCGAGCCGTCTCGGCACCGGCCGGGAGCTCTCCATGATCGCGCCCTTGACCTGGTCCGGCGTCAAGCCGGGATGCCGGGCGAGGATCTGTGCCGCGAGACCGGCGACGACCGGAGCCGAGAACGACGTCCCGGACAGCTCGATGTATCCGGCAGCCTTCGTTCTCCGCGCTTCTCGTACGCGAGCGTCGAGGCGTCCGGGATCGCGCCGACCATGTAGCGACCGGGTGCGCACACCTCGGGCTTCCAGAAGCCGTCGGGAGTGCGACCGTACGCCGACCACGGGGCTTCCTTGTCGTCCTTCGGCTTCGCCGTCCCGCCGATGTCGACCGCGCCGACCGTCAGCACGAACGGGTTGCTGCCGGGCGCGAAGAGGACGCCGCTCGGCCCGTCCGGCGTGCCGTAGTTCCCGGCAGCCGCCACGACCACGACGCCGCGAACCACAGCTTCTGACCGCAGTGTTGAGCGGGTCGTCGTAGAACCGGTTGACGTTCGCCGAGTGGAGCGAGAAGTTCGCGACCCGGATGTTGTACTTGTCCTTGTTCGCGAGGATCCACTCGGCCGCCTTGATCACGTCGCTCGTCAGGCCGGGCCCCAGTCGTCCATGACGTCCACGAGACGAGCTTCGAGTTCGGAGCCACGCCGGCGTAGCCGGGCGCCGACCCCGCAGCCATGCCTGCGACGAAGGTGCCGTGCCCGCGCCCGTCACCGGACGCGTTGGGCCTGCCCGAGCTGACGAGGTCACCTGCTCGAGCACGCGCTCGCTGAAGTCGAGCCGGCTCGCATCCACGCCCGAGTCGACGATCGCGATCGTCGGGGCCTGCGGGCCGTCCCACAGCTTGTTCACGCCGGCCTCGTGCGGCCAGAGCTGCGTCGAGCTGTACTTGCCGTGAGGCAGAGTCGGCTCGTCGACAGTGACCGTCAGACCCGGGATCTTGGCAAGCTTCTTGATCTCCTTCGCGGACAGCTCCATCGCCACCGCGTCGATCAGACCGAGCTTGTGCTTCAGCTTGCCGAGCCCCCGTCCAGCCCTGTCGGCCCCGTCGAGGCCGTTGTCGGACTGGATGATGACGCGGATCTTCTCGTCCGGGTTGTCCTTCGACTTCTTCAGGAGCCCCGGTGCGATATGCGTGCCCTTGACCGGTTCGGTCACGGAGCCGCTGCCGCTGTTTGCGCTGCCCTTGCCGGAGTTGTCACCGGCGGCTGCCGCCAGCGGCATCGCCAGCGCGAGCAGCATGAGCACGACGACCCCTCGGCCGCCCTTGCCCCACAGGGCATTCGACCGAAGCTCGCCGCCGCGGTTGCCGGAGCCCCAGAGGGCACTCTGGCGCACGTCTCCGCGGTTGCCGCTTGAGTTTCTCGCCATCTTTCTCCTTGTTCGCGCCGAGACGCGAGCCGCATTTACGAACAGGTCGGAGTCCGACTGCCACAGCTGGACTCCTGGAGGAACCGCGCAGACTGTATGGCCGCCTTTGGTGAGGCTCTTACCCCTTTCGGGTGAGGACGGGGCAAGTTCACTCGGACGAGGGATCGGTCGACACGTGGCGTCGATCATCTAGGCTCGACGCGCATGAGCGCCCGGCTTGCCGTCGAGTCCATGGCCGCCCGCGCGGCTGCTCGCCTGTCACGGCTCGCCGGGACGGGCGGCGGAACGACGATCCCCGGGAAGCTGCTCTGGAAGCTCGATCCCGGCGCGATCGACGCGCTCGCGGCCCGGCTTCCCGCAGGGTGCGGCGGTCGTCTCCGCGACGAACGGGAAGACGACCACGACCGCGATGGTGGCCGAGATCCTCAGCGACCGGCGCCTCGCCTGGAACCGCTCGGGCGCGAACCTCGTCTCGGGCGTCGCGTCCACCCTCCTCGCCGCCCGCGACGCCGAGCTCGGGCTGCTGGAGGTGGACGAAGGCGCGCTGCCGGAGGTGCTGCGGCGCGTCCGCCCACACGCGATCCTCCTGGCCAATCTCTTTCGCGACCAGCTCGACCGCTACGGCGAGCTCGAGCACATCGCCGAGCGCTGGCGTGCCTGCGTCGCGGAGCTGCCGGACGAGACGACCCTGATCGTGAACGGTGACGACCCCCAGGTCGGCGATCTCGGCCGCGGGCGCGCCGCGACCATTCCGTTCGGGCTCGACGACCCGCGGCACTCGCGACCCGCGCTCCAGCACGCCGCCGACTCGCGCTACTGCGTCGTCTGCGGCCAGCCGTACGAGTTCGCTCGCCGCCTACGTCGGGCACCTCGGCGACTACCGCTGCCCGGCGTGCGGCCACTCGCGCCCGGCGCTTCAGGTCGTCGCGCGCGAGATCGAGCTCCGCGGGCTCGACGGCACGTCGTTCGAGCTCGAGACGCCGCAGGGCTCGACGTCGGTGCGGCTGCCGCTGCCGGGTCTCTACAACGTCTACAACGCGGTCGGCGCCGCCGCGCTCGCGCAGGCGCCTCGGCTCCTCGCTCGACGAGATCCGCGGCGGGCTCGAGCGCTTCGGCGCCGCGTTCGGCCGCTTCGAGCGGATCCCGGCCGGCGACAAGTCGATCCTCGTGCTCCTGATCAAGAACCCGGCCGGCGCGAACGAGGTCATCCGCACGCTCGAGGACTGGGCGGCGTCCGCCCCTCCTGCTGATCGCGCTGAACGACGCGATCGCCGACGGCAAGGACGTCTCCTGGATCTGGGACGTCGATCTCGAGCCGCTGCTCGCAGCGAGCCGAGCGGGTGATCGCTTCGGGCGACCGCGCCGCGGAGCTCGCGCTGCGGTGCACCTACGGCGGCCTCGCCGAGGACGCGGTCGAGGTGGAGCCCGAGCTCGAGCGCGGCGCTCGACCGCGGGCTCGAGCTGACGCCTGCCGGGCGGCGAGCTCGTCGTCCTCCCCACCTACACGGCCATGCTCGCGCTGCGCCGGATCATCGCCGACCGCGGCCTCGTCGACCCGTAGTGGGAGAAGCCGTGAGGATCAGCGTCGGTCACCTCTACCCGGACTACCTCAACATCTACGCCGACCGCGGCAACATCGCCGTGCTGAGCGGAGGGCGGCGCTGCGCGGTCACGAGCTGGAGGTGACGGCGGTGTCCCTCGGCGACGAGCTGCGTCCCGGGGAGCACGATCTGCTCTACGTCGGCGGCGGCCAGGATCGCGAGCAGGCGCTGGTCGCGCCCGACCTCGCCGCCAAGGCCGACGCGATCCTCGAGTCGGCCGCCGGCGGTGCCGCCGTGCTCGCCGTCTGCGGCGGCTACCAGCTGCTCGGTCGCGGCTACTACGGCCGGCACGGCGTCGACATGCCCGGTGTCGGCCTCTTCCCCCACGAGACCGTGGCGGGCGAGCGCCGCATGATCGGCGACGTCCTGCTCGAGTGCGAGCTCGAGCCCGGCCTGCGGCGCACGCTCGCCGGTTTCGAGAACCACCTCGGCCGCACGACGCTCGATCCGGGAGCGGAGCCCGCTCGGACGCGTCGTGGCCGGGTTCGGCAACGACGGCGAGTCCGGCTACGAGGGCTGCCGCGTCGGCCGTGCGGTCGGCACGTACCTGCACGGCCCGCTCCTGCCGCGCAACCCCTGGCTCGCGGACTGGCTCCTCGCGCAGGCGCTCGCGCACGCGACGGGCGGCGAGCCGCCGGAGCTCGAGCCGCTACCCGACCGGCTCGAGGCCCAGGCGCACGCGGTGTCAGCGCAGCGCGCCAGAGACCGCGGCGGCCGCTTCTAGGATCGCCGCCGCCGATGCGCTCGACGTCCTCGTCCGACGTCTGCCAGTTCGAGACCGAGATGCGCATCGCGCCGCGCCCCTGCCAGACGGTGCCCGAGAGCCAGCAGGTGGCATCCTCCTGGACGCGCCTGACCACCTCCTGCGTGACGCCGTCGTCGTCCCCGAAGCGAACGAGCACCTGGTTCAGGACGACGTCGTTCAGCATCTCGACGCCGTCGGCGGCACCCAGGAGCTCCGCGAAGCGCTGCGCGTGACCGCAGCAGCGCTCCACCAGCTCGGCGATCCCCTGACGTCCGAGCGAGCGGATCGCGGCGTAGATCGGGAAGCCGCGCGCACGGCGTGAGAACTCGGGAGTCCAGTCCATCTCGTCCCGCGCGGCGTCGGGATCGGTCTGCTCCAGATAGCTCGCGTGCACGGACATCGCCGCGCGGTGCGCCTCGGGATGGGCACAGAAGGCAAGCCCGGAGTCGTAGGGGACGTTCAGCCACTTGTGGGCGTCCGTCGCCCACGAGTCGGCCCGGCTCGCGCCGGCGACGAGGTGACGGTAGCGCGGCGACGCCGCGGCCCAGAGCCCGAAGGCACCGTCGAGGTGCAGCCACGCGCCGGTCCCCTCGACGACGTCCGCGATCTCGTCCAGCGCGTCGAAGTCGCCGGTGTTGACGTCACCCGCCTGCGCGCAGACGATCGTCGGGCCGGCCGTCGTCGCCAGCGCCTCGCGCGAGCGCGTCCGGCGACGCATCCGCCCCTGCTCGTCCGTCGCGACCGCCTCGATCTGGTCCGAGCCGATGCCGAGGTACCGGAGCGCACGGTCGACCGTGACGTGGCGCTCCTCGCCCACGAGGACGCTGATCCGGGGCGCACCCTGCAGGCCCCCGCGTGCGAGGTCCCAGCCGGCCGCCTCGAGCACGTGGTGGCGTGCCGCGGCGAGCGCCGTGACATGGGCCATCTGGCAGCCCGTGACGAACGCGGCCGAGACGCCGCTCGGCAACCCGAGCAGCTCGATGAGCCAGCCGAGGCTGACCTCCTCGACGACCGCGGCACTCGGACCGAGCACGACGAGGCCCGCGTTCTGATCCCAGGTCGACGTGAGCCAGTCGGCGGCGAGTGGCGCCGGCACGGCGCCGCCGACGACGAAGCCGAAGAAGCGGCCGCTGCCCGAGGGGACGACGCCCGGCTCTGCGGCGGCGATCAACTCCGCGATCACCTGCTCGGCGTCCGTCGCCTGCTCCGGGAGCGGCCCGCCGAGCGCCTCACGCAGCTCCTCGATCGTCGCGGTGGCGGCCACGGGCCGCTCCTCGACCGAGCCGCGGTACTGGGCGGCGTAGTCGGCCGTGAGCCGGAGCAGCTCCTGATCGGCCATGTCGGACATGCTACGACCGCGTGCGGGTCGCCGTCACGCGCGCGCCAGCCCCGGCCGCCTTCAGGATCGCCGTCACGCTGCCGCTCGACGTCGGATTCCGTCGTGCGGAAGCTCGAGACGGAGATCCGCATCGCCGCACGCCCCTGCCAGATCGGTGCCGCCGAGCCAGCAGGTGCCGTCCTCCTGCACCCGCCGCACGACCTCGCGGGTCGTCTCGTCGTCGTCGCCGAAGCGCACGAGCACCTGGTTCAGGACGACGTCGTTCAGGATCTCGATGCCCGGCTCGGCGCCGAGTAGCCGCGCGAACGCCTGGGCGTGGTCGCAGCAGCGGTCGACGAGGTCGGCCACCCCGCTGCCGACCGAGCGCCCGCAGGGCGGCCCAGACGGCGAAGCCCCGGGCGCGGCGGGACGACTCCGGCACCCAGTCCGACGGGCTGCGCCCGTCGCTGCGCTGGAGGTAGCTCGCCGCGACCGCCATCGCCGTCGCCGTGCGCCTCGGGATGCCGGCTGAAGACGAGCCCGCAGTCGTACGGGACGTTCAGCCACTTGTGGGCGTCGGTCGCCCACGAGTCGGCGCGCTCCGCGCCCGCGACGAGGTGGCGAAAGCGCGGGCTGGCCGCCGCCCACAGGCCGAAGGCGCCGTCGACGTGGAGCCACGCGCCGGCGGCTGCGCACGCGTCCGCGATCTGCGGCGAGTGGGTCGCACGGCGCCCGTGTTGACGTTGCCCGCCTGCGCGCAGACGATCGCCGGTCCGTCGGCGGCGCGCGAGCGCCTGCGCGCAGCAGATCGGCCCGCATCCGCCCCTGCCCGTCGGCCGGGACGAGCTCGACCGCGCCCGTGCCGAGCCCGAGCAGCCGGAGCGAGCGGTCGACCGTCACGTGACGCTCGCCGCCCGCGAGCGACGCGGATGCGCGGCGCGCCGGTGAGCCCGTCCGCGGCCGACGTCCCACCCCGCCGCAGCGAGCACGTGCTCGCGCGCGGCCGCGAGGGCCGGTCGTGTTGGCGCCCTGCGCGCCGGTGACGAAGCCGCTCGACACTCCGTCCGGCAGGCCGAGGAGCTCGACGAGCCACTCCGCCGGCACCTGCTCGAGCGCGGCCGCCGCCGGCGAGGTGACGACCGAGAACGCGTTCTGATCCCACGCGGTCGCGAGCCAGTCCGCGGCGACGGCCGCCGGCAGCGCGCTGCCGAACACGAAGCCGAAGTAGCGGCCGGTCTGCGAGCCGACCACGCCCGGCTCGCCGCGGCGATCAGCTCGCGACGACCTGCTCCGTCGTCGGCGCCCTCCTCGGGCAGCGGCCCGCCGAGCGCCTCGCGAGCTCCTCGAACGACGCCCGGGCCTACACCTGCCGGTCCTCGAGCGTCCCGTGGAACCGCGCCGCGTAGTCGGCGGCGAGCCGAGGACGCTCCTCTACGGCGTCCACAGCGCGCCAAGGTACACCGCCGGATCCCCCGGGCGCCAGCGCGCCAGGAAGCGCTGGATCGGCGGGTGCAGCACGATGCCGTCCAGCTCGTCCGACCGGAAGAGCCGGTGGCCCCGCACGGCCTCGTCCTGCGAGACGACGGCCTCGAGCGAGCCGTCGAGGTCGCCGGCGAAGATGATGTGCACGACGTGCTTCGAGACCAGGCCGTTCGGGCGCGATCGAGTCGACGATCGCCACCGGCCCTTCGAACGACGGCGGCGTCGATCCCCACCTCCTCGCGCGATCTCGCGCTCGAGCGCGTCGATCAGGCTCTCGCCCGAGTGCACGCCGCCGCCCGGGAGCAGCCACGCCTCGCGGCCCCGCTTCTCGTGGCGGCAGAGCAGGAGCTGCTCGTGCCAGCGCAGGACCGCCGACACGCGGACGCGGGGCTCCGCGCGCACGTCTCAGGCCCGCGAGGATCCGAAGCCGCGGACGCCGCGCTCGCTCGCAGGCAGCTCGTCCACCTCGAGCGAGCTCGATCCGCGGCAGCTCCAGCACGACGAGCTGGGCGATGCGCATTCCGGGCTCCACCGTGAAGCTCTCGCTCGCGTCGGTGTTGAGCAGGACGACGCGCAGCTCGCCGCGATAGCCGGCGTCGATCAGCCCGGGCGAGTTCACGACGGTGATCCCGTGTCGGGCCGCGAGGCCCGAGCGTGGTTGCACGAAGCCGGCGTGCCCGTCCGGGATCGCGACGGCGAGCCCGGTTCCGACGCGTCTCCCGCGCGCCCGGCTCGAGCACGGCGCGCTCGCAGGCGGAGAGGTCGAGGCCCGCGTCACCCGGTACGCGCGCTCGGGCATCGTCGCCTCGGGCGCAGGCGCGTGATCGCGAGCTCGATCACGTCGTGTCGGCTTTGCGGACGCGGTGCGGGGCGTCCGCGACGAGGTACTCGGCGAAGCGCCGCACCTCGCGCTGCGGCAGGCGGGCGCGAACGGCAACGCCGTCCTCGCCGTCCTCGCGCTCCTCGATCGGCGCGCCCGAGCGCATACAGCTCGGCGAGCTTGCCGCCCTCGTCGTACGGCAGCAGCAGCCGGACGTCCTCGTAGCGGTCGGCGAAGCGCTCGTGCGATCCGCTCGCGCAGCGCGTCGAGCCCTCGCCCGTGGCCGCCGACACCTGGAGCGCGCCGGGAAAGCGATTCGCGAGCCGGCGGCGGCCCAGCGGGTCGACCCGGTCGATCTTGTTCAGGACGAGCTCGACCGGCACCTCGTCCGCGCCGATCTCGCGCAGCACGTCGTCGACGCGATCGATCATCTCCTCGAGCCGGTCGTCGCTCACCGACGCATCGAGCGACGTGCAGGACCAGGTCGGCGACGAGCGTCTCCTCGAGCGTCGAGGCGAAGCCCTCGACGAGCTGCGTCGGCAGCCGTCTGATGAAGCCGACGGTGTCGGTGACGAGGTAGCGCTTCCCGTCGTGGTCGAACCCGCGCGTCGTCGGGTCGAGGTCTCGAAGAGCCGGTCGTCGACAGAGACGTCCGCGCCCGTGAGCGCGTTCAGGAGCGTCGACTTGCCGACGTTCGTGTAGCCGGCGAGCGCCACGGTCGGCGTCCCGCTGCGCGTGCGCGCCTTCCGGCGCAGGCCGCGCTGCTTGCCGAGCTCGCGCAGCCGCCGGCGCAGCAGCGAGATGCGCCGGCCGGCGAGCCGCCGGTCGGTCTCGAGCTGCGACTCGCCCGGGCCCCGCGTGCCGACGCCGGCGCCGAGCGCGCCGGTGCCGCCGCCGAGGCGCTCGAGGTGCTTCCACATGCCGCGCATGCGCGGCAGGTTGTACTCGAGCTGCGCGAGCTCGACCTGGAGCTTGCCCTCGGCGCTCTTGGCGTGCTGGGCGAAGATGTCGAGGATCAGCTGCGTGCGGTCGACGACGCGCGCGTCGAGCGCGTTCTCGAGCGTCCGCTGCTGCGTCGGGTCGAGCTCGTCGTCGACGAGCAGCACCTCGGCTCCCGCCTCGCCGTAGGTCTGCTTCAGCTCCTCGAGCTTCCCCTTGCCGACGTAGCTGCGCGGATCGGGGTGCGACCGCTGCTGCACGAGCTCGCTCCACCGGCTCGACGCCGGCCGTGCGCGCGAGCTCACGCAGCTCGCCGAGCTCGTCCTCGGCGTCGACCCCCTTCGCCAGCACGGCGAGCACGAACCCGCGCTCGGGCTCGGCGCCCGTGAGGCCGGAGTCGGCGGCGGCATCGGGCTGGCGCGTCACACCGGGGATTGTGCCACGCTTGCCCGCATGGCCACGATCTCGCGGACCGGCTCGCGGCGCGCACGCTCGAGCTCGTCGACATCCCCTCCGAGAGCCGGCACGAGGCGGCGATCGCAGCGCACGTCGTCTCGCTCGTGCCCCGGGTCGTTCGAGGCCGAGTACCAGCAGCGACGACGCCTTCGTCTTCGCGCCGCCGCGGCGCGAGGGTCGCGAGCTCGTCGTGCTCGCCGGTCACTACGACACGGTGCCCGCCCAGGACAACCTGCCCGGGCCGGATCGAGGACGGCGCCGTGTACGGCCTCGGCGCGAGCGACATGAAGGGCGGGCTCGCGGTGCTGCTCGAGCTGGCGCGCGAGCTCGAGGCGCAAGGCGTCGAGCCGGCCGTCGACCTCGCGCTGCTGCTCTTCGGCAAGGAGGAGCTGCCGGCGCGAGTTCAGCCCGCTCCCCGCGCCTCTTCGACGACCTCTCGGGTCGTGCACGAGGCCGCGCTCGCGATCCTGCTCGAGCCGACCGACGGCACCATCCAGGCCGGCTGCCTCGGCAACCTGAACGCGCGGCTCTACGTTCCACGGCGTCAGCGGCCACTCGGCGCGGCCGTGGCTGGCGGAGAACGCGATCGAGACCGCGCTCGAGGGGCTGCGGCCGCTCGCCGCGATCGAGCCGCGCCCGGTCGAGGTCGGCGGGCTCACGTTCACCGAGGTGCGTCAGCATCACGCAGATCGCACGGCGGCATCGCCGACAACGTGATCCCCGACCGCGTGACGGCGCACGTCAACTTCCGCTACGCGCCCGACCGCTCGCCCGGCGAGCGCCGAGGCGTACCTGCGCTCGCTCCTGCCCGACGGTGCGACGCTACGAGGCCGCCGGCGACTCGCCGCCGGCGCGGGTCGTGACCGACTCGCCGCTCGTGCAGCGGCTGCGGCGCGCAGGCGGCCTGGCGCTCGAGCCGAAGCAGGCGTGGACGAACGTCGCCGACTTCACCTCGCGCGGAATCGACGCCGTCAACTTCGGCCCGGGCGCGACGCGCTACGCGCACCGCCGCGACGAGCAGGTCGAGATCGAGCGCGCTCGAGCACGTGTTCGAGTCGCTCTGGCGACTTCGTCACGGGTAGCGTCTGACCCGTGCCCATCTCCCCCGTCCTCGAGCGGCAGACGACGTACCCGTTCGTGCGCCTGAACGAGGCGGCGCGGCCGCGTCGAGGCGCGCGGCGTCGAGGTGATCGACTTCGGCATGGGCGACCCGCGGGAGCCCACCGATCCGCTGCATCCGCGAGGCGCTCGTCGCCGGCCTCGCGCGAGCGCATGGGGTATCCCGCCGCGCCGGGCTGCCCGAGCTGCGCGAGGCGATCGCGGCCTGGGCCGGCCGGCGCTTCGGCGTCGACGCTCGATCCCGGACACGCGAGATCGTCCCGACGCTCGGCAGCAAGGAGGCGATCTTCAGCTTCGCCCAGGTCGTGGTCGACCTCGAGCGCGGCAAGGACACCGTCGCCTACACCGAGCCCGGCTACCCCGTCTACGAGCGCGGCGCGCTCTTCGCGCACGCGCGGCCGCTCGCGCTGCCGCTGCTCGAGGAGAACGGCTTCCTGCCCGACCTCGACGCGATCGACGACGAGACCTGGAGCCGGCTCGCCGTGCTCTGGGTCAACTACCCGAACAACCCGACGTGCGCGACCGCGCCGCTCGCCTTCTACGAGCGGCTGGCCGAGCTGGCGCGGGAGCACGGCTTCGTCGCTCGCCTCCGACGAGGCCTACACGGAGCTCTGGTTCGAGGAGCCGCCGGCGTCCGCGCTCCAGCTGGCCGACCGCGACCAACGTCGCCGTCTTCAACACGCTCTCGAAGCGCTCGTCGATGACGGGCTATCGCAGCGGCTTCGTCGCGGGCGACCCCGAGCTCGTCGCCGCGCTGCAAGGCGTTCCGGCCGACGATCGGCACCGCGCCGCAGGAGTTCGTCCAGCGCGCGTCGGTCGTCGCGTGGGGCGACGAGGCGCACGTCGAGCGGACGCGCGAGCTGTACGGCCGCAAGCGCGCGCTCTTCCTCGACCTGTTCGCGCCGCAAGGGCATCCGCGTCGCGGGCAGCGAGCGCGACGATGTACCTCTGGCTCGAGGTGCCCGACGGCGAGACGCTCGGAGGCGCTTCGCCGAGCGGCTGCTCGAGCACGGCGTGCTCGTCGCGCCGGGCGTCGTACCTCGGCGCCGCCGGCGAGGGCTACGTCCGGCTCGCGCTCGTCCCCTCCGAGGAGGAGTGCGCGCGCGCGTCGAGATCCTCGAGGACGTGCTGTGAACCCGGAGCGCGTCGAGGAGATCGTCGCCGCAGCTCGACCGCGGCGAGCGCCGCGTCGCCGCGCCGGTCGACGGCGACTGGGTCGTCGACGTCGAGGCGAAGAAGGCGATCCTCGCCTACTTCCGGCTGCGCAAGGTCGAGCCGATGGAGGTCGGCGGGCTCCAGTTCCTCGACAAGATCCCGGTCAAGACGGACTACGCCGAGCGCGGCGTGCGCGTCGTGCCGCCGGGAGTCGCGCGCTACGGCTCGTTCCTCTCCGAGGGCGTCGTGCTGATGCCCGGCTACGTGAACATCGGCGCCTGGGTCGGGCCGCGGACGATGGTCGACACGTGGGCGACCGTCGGCTCGTGCGCGCAGATCGGCGCCGACGTCCACCTCGCGGGCGGCGTCGGCATCGGCGGCGTGCTCGAGCCGCCGCAACGCGACGCCCGGTGATCGTCGAGGACGGCGCCTTCGTCGGGCTCGCGCTGCATCGTCACCGAGGGCGTGCGCGTCGGCGCCGGCGCGGTCCTCTCCGCCGAACGTCGTCGCTGACCGCGAGCGTGCCGATCATCGACGTCACCGGGCCCGAGCCGGTCGAGCACCGCGGCGAGGTGCCGCCGCGCGCGGTCGTCGTGCCCGGCACGCGCCCGAAGGAGTTCCCGGCCGGGACGTACCAGCTCGACTGCGCGCTGATCATCGGCTGGCGCAGCGAGTCGCACGACGAGCGCCTGAGCCTGAACGAGGTGCTGCGCGAGTTCGAGCTCGCCGTCTAGCGCCAGGACCTCAGACGTCTCGCCCGTGCGATCTCCTCGGCGGGGCCGGTCGAGCGTGACGTTGCTCTGCTCGTCGACCGTCGACGCGAGCGTGCCGCCGAGCATGCTCGACCGTCACGGGGCTCTCGCACCAGCCGTTCACGATCGCGCGCTGCGGCCGCGACGGCCGACGGCGCTCGAGCCCGACGCGCTCGTCTCGCCGGCGCCGCGCTCCCAGAGCAGCGCGTGAGCTCGTGTTCAGCTGTCGACGCGGATCGAGCTGGACGTTCGTCCGTCCGGGGAAGCGCTGTGCGTCTCGAGCAGCGGCCCCAGCCGCAGGAGGTCGTCGCGCGTGTACTCGCGCGCGGCGGACGACGGCGTGAGGGTTGCCGATGCGACACGGCCGTCAGCTCGATCCGCTCCCCGTCGCCTCGATGGTCTCCATGTCGCGACCTCCGCCTGCTCCGAGGCTCATCTCCACCTGGCCCTCGATGATCCGCGCCGGGTACTCGGCGGCCGCCGGCGCTTGACCGTCACCGTCGCGGCGTCGTCGCGGCGGGCAGCCAGGCGCCGCGATCCGCGTCCCGTTGCCCGAGAACTCCGCGCAGCGAGCCGTCCGGGTTCCAGATCGCGATCTCGGCTCGCCGCTCAGGTCGAGGACGCCGTTCGAGCCGATGCCGTAGCGCAGATCGCACAGCCGTCCTGCGTCGGTCGATCGGCCGTCAATCCGCTCCTCGACCAGCAGGTAGCTGTTGCCGAGCGCGTGCCACTTCGAGAACCGCATCCGCCACCTTGTCGACCGAACGTGCCCCGCCTGCGACCATAACCGCCCGGGAATCCGGCGCATCCACTTGCGCTGGTAGGCGGCGTAGGCGGCGGGTGGCGCGGATCACCTCCTGCTCCGCCTCCTCGCGCGGCATGGTGCGCCGGCCTCGAGGCCGAGCACCTGCGGGACGACCTCGCCGGCGATCCTCGCACCTCCTCCACGCGGCCCCCTGCTCGAACATCGCGCGGCGTGCGCGCGACGATCCGTGCATCGAGCACGTCGCGCGGCACGTCGAGGCCGACGATCGTCGTCGGGTGCCGCGTCTCGTCGGTCCAGAGGCGGGATCGACGGCGGGACGAGCGAGGCACCCGCGCTCCAGAGCTCGAGCGCACCGCACGACGCGCTTGCGGTCGTTCGGATGCACCTGCGCGGCCGCGGCGCCGGGTCCCGCTCCGCGAGCAGGGCGTGCAGGAGCTCGCCGCCGAAGCGTCGTAGAGGCGCTCCCAGCGCGCCCGCTCGCCCGCGGGGACGTCCGGCGGAAGCTCCAGGTCGACGAGGGCTGCGCGGAAGTAGAGGCCGGAGCCGCCGACGACGATCGGCGTCGGCCGGCGGCGACGGCCTCGTCGATCGCGGCGTGCGCGAGCTGCTGGTACTCGCCCACGGTGCGCTGCCGGTCGAGCGGCCAGATGCCGACCAGAAGCCCGGCGCCCTGGTTGGTGAGGATCGGCAGGCCGCGGTAGACCTGCATCGAGTCCGCCGAGACGATCTCCGCCGGGATTCGCTCGGCGACCGCCTCGGCGACGGCGGTCTTCCCGGACGCCGTCGGGCCGAAGAGCGCGAGCACGCTCACGCGCGCAGGCGCGCCCGGACGGCGTCGAGCTGGTCGCTCGTGACGCCGGCGTCCAGCAGGTACTCCTCCTCGCCGCCGAGCTCGTGCAACACCGCTGTCATCGCGGCGGCCGGTGTCGCCGCCATGCGCCGACGTCGCCGGCGCTCCTGCTCGTCGCTGGCGGCGTCGAACCACCCCTGCCACAGCGGCAGCAGGTTCCGCTCGCTGACCGCGTAGTCGGCGGCGACGTGCTCGATCGAGACGCCTGCGAGCCGCAGCAGCAGCGCCGAGACGAGCCCCGTCCGGTCCTTGCCGGCCATGCAGTGGACGAGAACACCGCCCTGTGGTGCCGACGCGACGGCGGCGACAGCCTGGCCGAACCCGTGGGGATAGCGGTGGAGGAACTCGAGGTAGACGGCCTTCGTCGCAGCGACGTCGTCCGGCGCGGCGTCGCCGACGGCGTCGATCTCCGGCCAGTCGCCAGACGCCGGGTCGGGGAGCACCGGAACGTGCACGACCTCGACGGGGATCGTCGCCGGTGGGTCGGCCTCGAGCTCGTCGCGGAAGCGGAGGTCGACGATGCGCTGCGATGCCGTAGTCGACGAGCTGCTCCCAGCCGGCGTCGGAGAGCCGGCGCACGCTGTCGGCGCGCACCACGGCTCCGAATGCCGTCACGCCGCCGTCCTCCGTCGGGTGCCCGCCGAGGTCGCGGATGTTCGCACACCCCTCCCAGGCCAGATGACGCTCACGCGCGGCCACCGCGTTAGGTCGGGTCGGCCGCGAGGGTCTTCCAGCCCACCGAGTCGCCCTCGTTCACGACCGTGCGGTTCTCGTCCGGGTGCCCGGCCCGGTGCTCCCGGAACCACTGGACGGCCCGCGGGATCCCCTCGTCGAGCGGTACCTTCGGTGCCCAGTCGAGCAGGTCGTTGGCCTTGCGGATGTCGGCGACGTAGTGGGTGACCTCGCCGAGGAGCGACGGCGCGATCGTCATCCTCGGCTCGACGCCGAGCTCGGTGCCGATGAGCTCGGCCGCCCGCACCAGCGTGTTGCCCTGCCCGTAGGCGAGATTGATCGTCTCGTTCGTCACGCGGCCCGCAGCGAGCGCCTCGATCCCGCGCGCGATGCCGTCGACGCAATCGTCGATGTAGGTGAAATCGAGCACCTTGTCGGCGCCGCCGTAGACCGTGATCGGCTCGTCGCGCGACATCTGATGGATGAAGAGCGGCAGGACGCGCGACATGCGATGGAGGTCGTTGTCGTAGCGCCCGTAGACGTTGGAGAAGCGGAAGGCGAGGTACCGGAGCTCGTAGCAGCGGGCGTAGGCGTAGATGAACGCCTCGCTCGCGATCTTGGAGGCCGAGTACGGGCTCTCGGTAAAGGCGAAATCTGCGGTGGCCTCGCCGTAGCCCTCGAAGCGATGAACGTCGCCGTAGACCTCACGCGTCGAGGAGAACACCAGCGGGAGGCGGCGCTGGCGGCAGTACTCGAGGACGTTGAAGGTCATCATCGTGTTCTCGAGCGCCCGGTGCGGCTGCGCGACGAGCTGGTGCACCTTCGCGTGCGCCGCCAGGTGGACGACGAGGTCGACCTCCGGGTACGGCACGCCGCCGATCCCGTCCGGGAAGGCCGGGTACTGCCCGGAGAGGTCCTGGATCAGGTACTTGAACTCGTCCGTCCAGGTGTTGAGCCGCTGGTCGACACCGAACACCTCGTGGCCGTCGGCGAGGAGGCGGATCGCAAGGTTCGTGCCGATTTGTCCGGACGAGCCGGTGACGAGGATCCTCATGCGAACGTCCGCGTTGGACAGGTCCCGGGCTTAAAGCCTGGGCCGTGGCCACCGCGGACACCTATGTGCGGGAAAACCCCTGCTCCTGGCCTCGCGGCGCCTGGCGTGGCCCCTGTCCCAGGCTCAAAGCCTGGAGCGTGGCCGAAGCGGACGTTGCGGGAGAGGTAGGTCACGCGGCTACCCGGGTCCGTTCGACCCCTCGCAGGGTGGTCGACGTTGCGCCTTCGACGAGGACCTCGACGAGCTCGCCGGGTTTGGCGTCGCCCGCGAACACGACCGTCGTGTTGCGGCGCGTCCGTCCGCGCAGGAGGCCGTGATCGGTGCGGCTCGCGCCCTCGACGAGCACCTCCTCGACCTGGCCGACGCGCTCGTCGTTCCGCTCCGCCGCAATCCGCTGCACGACCTCGACGAGGCGCTCGAGACGCTCGTGCTTCACCTCGTCCGGGATCTGGTCCGGGAGCGCCGCAGCCTCCGTGCCGTGCCGCGGCGAGTAGATGAACGTGAAGGCACTGTCGTAGCGCACCTCCTCCACGACTTCGAGCGTCGCGCGGAAGTCGGCCTCCGTCTCGCCCGGGAAGCCCACGATCAGGTCCGTGCCAAGCGCGAGATCGGGGATCGCCGCGCGCAGCGTGTCGGCGAGGCGCAGGTAGCGGTCGCGATCGTAGGTGCGGCGCATCGCCTTCAGGATCCGCGACGAGCCGGACTGCAGAGGCAGGTGGACGTGCTCGCAGACGGCGCCGCACTCGGCCATCGCCGCGATCACGGGCTGCCGGAAGTCCTTCGGGTGCGGGCTCGTGAAGCGGATGCGCTCGATCCCGTCGACCGCGTCGCAGGCGCGCAGAAGCTCGCCGAACTCCGTCTCGAGCTCCGGGGCGCAGGTCACGTCCCCACGAGTTGACGTTCTGGCCGAGCAGCGTGATCTCGCGGACGCCGTCGCGCGCCAGCTGCGTCACCTCGGCGAGGATCTCGCCCGGACGACGGCTCTGCTCGCGGCCGCGGACGGCCGGGACGATGCAATAGGCGCACTTCGAGTTGCAGCCCATCGAGATCTGCACCCATGCCTGAAAGCGCCGCTCGCGGTGCATCGGCAGGTCGCCGGCGAAGTGGTCGTGGCTGCCGAAGCGGCCGCGCGGAGCCTGGCCGCCGGCGCCGAGCCACTCGCCGAGGTGCGGGATCGAGCCCGGCCCGAAGGCCACGTCCACCTGCGGATAGAGCTCGAAGATGCGCTCGCGCTGGGCCTCGGCATAGCACCCACCGACCGCGACGACGAGCTCGGGATTCTCGCGCTTGCGGGCGCCCGCGTCGCCGAGGTAGGCCGCGAGCTTCGTGTCGGGCTTCTCGCGGATCGTGCAGGTGTTGAAGACGAGTACGTCGGCCTGCTCCTGCGTCGGCGCCTCGCCGAGCCCGAGCGACTCGAGCATGCCCTTGATCCGCTCCGAGTCGTGAGCATTCATCTGGCAGCCGAAGGTGGTGACGTGGTAGCGCCGCATCAGCGCGTCAGTCTAGCCCCGAGGCTTGTGGCGGACTGTTACTTGGCCACCTCGATGGCGCGGCTCTCCCGGATCACGATCACCTTCACCTGGCCCGGGTACTCGAGCTGGTCCTCGATCTCGCGGGCGATCTCGTGCGAGAGCAGGACCGCGCCGTCGTCGTCGACCTCGGTCGGCTCGACCATGACCCGGATTTCGCGGCCCGCCTGTAGCGCGTAGGCCTTGGCGACGCCCTGCTTCGCGGCGGCGATCTCCTCGAGCGCCTCGAGTCGCTTGATGTAGTGCTCGAGGCTCTCGCCACGCGCGCCCGGTCGTGAGGCCGAGATCGCATCGGCGGCGATCAGGAGCACGGACTCGACGGTCTGCGGCTGCACCTCGTAGTGGTGGGCCTCGATCGCATGAATGACGCCCTGGCTCTCGCCGTAGCGCTTCGCCCACTGCGCGGAGATGATGGCGTGGGAGCCCTCGACCTCGTGCGTCATCGCCTTGCCGAGGTCGTGCAGGAGCGCCGCGCGCTTCGCGGTCTTGACGCTCGCGCCGAGCTCGCTCGCCATGATCCCGGCGAGATGGACGACCTCGAGCGTGTGCTTGAGGACGTTCTGCCCGTAGCTCGTGCGGTAGCGCAGCCGGCCGAGGACCTTCGCGAGCTCCTCGTGGACGTCGCCGCAGTTCGCCTCGAAGACCGCCTGCTGGCCGTCGACGAGCAGGTGATCCTCGAGCTCTGCCTTCGAGAGGTAGTACATCTCCTCGATCCGCGCCGGGTGGATGCGGCCGTCCTCGATCAGCTTCTCGAGCGTCATCCGCGCCACCTCGCGGCGGATGCCGTCGAACGAGGACAGGACGACCGCCTGCGGGGTGTCGTCGACGATGAAGTCGACGCCCGTCAGGTGCTCGAGCGTGCGGATGTTACGGCCCTCGCGGCCGATGATCCGGCCCTTCATGTCGTCGGACGGCAGCGCGACGACCGTGACGGTCGTCTGCGCCGTGTGGCTGGCAGCGACCCGCTGGAGCGCGTCGGCGACCAGGTTGCGGGCGCGCCGCTTCGCCTCCACGCGCGCCTCTTCCTCGAGCTGACGGGCCGTCCGCGCGAGCTCGTGCCGGATGAGGTCCTCGGAGCGCTCGAGCAGGTGCTGCTTCGCCTCGGCGACGGTGAGCCCGGACTGCCGCTCGAGCACCTTGACGGCGTCGTCGCGCGCCGCCTTCAGCTGCTCCTGGAGCTCGCGAACGTGCGTCTCGCGGTCGTTCAGCCCCTGTTCGCGTCGGGAGACCTCGATGTCCTTCAGCTCGATCTCCTGCTCGCGGAGGGCCATCTGCTCCTCGGCCTTGGCGGCGACGGCTCGGCGCTCCTGCAGCTCCTGCTCGAGCTCCGCCTGCCGCTTCACGGCCTGCTCGCGGGCGTCGATCTGCGCCTCGCGACGGATCGTCTCGGCCTCGCGATGGGCGACCTGGACACGGGAGCCGCTGCGCCGGACGAGGAGCGCCGTGGCGAGCAGCTGCCCCGACGGCGAGCCCAGCGAGCGCGGCGATGACTGTGAGCAAGGTCGTCCCTGCCTCCAGGAAGAGGTGTCGGTTGACCGCGAGATGTGCCGCGGTTGCTCACATCCGGCGCTCGGCCCGCCCGGCCGGCTCCGGCTCTTGGCGCGTCAGATCAGCGGAACGCCGGCGTCTCCTTCGCCTGGCCGGGAACCTGAGGGTTTCGGATGGGGGTGGTCAAAACGGACGATTTCAGGATTTACGCGCTATGCAGGCAAAACGTCGAATGGAAGCACAGTCATCCTATCGCGCCTCCCGCGCCCCGCGCAACGATGTCCTCCAGCGTGTCCTCGCCGAATCCCCGCGAGGCGAGATAGCGCACCGTTCGCACGCTCACCCCCCGACGGGCGAGCACGCGCTCGGCACGCGTCCGCTCGTCCTCCAGTGCGCCGAGCGCCTCCTCGACGAGCTCCGCGCTCCACGCCGCGTCCGGTGAGGTCGGCCCGGATCATGGCGTCGCCCGCGCCGCGGTGCCGCGAGCACCGCTGCTCGCGCGATTGCGACCCGCCGATCGTCGAGAAACCCCGCCCGCGTGAGCGTCTCGATCGCGTCGCCGCGCTCCGCGTCGCCCACGCCCCGCTCCGCGAGCCGCGCCTCGAGCTCGGCCACCGTGCGGTCGCGGGTGCGCAGCGCCCGCACCGCGATCTCGACGGCGTCCCGATCGGCCATCGCCCGTCCTGCGCGGCTGCCGGCTAGGCCGCCGAGACGGCTTCCTCCTCGAGCGGCGCCGGTGCCTCGTCGAGATCAGCGGCCCCGGCTGCCTCGGTTGCGGCCGCCGCCTCCACCACCGCCGACGGGAGCAACCGGGCCGAGACGATCTGCGACTCGGGCGCGTCGGCCTGGATGCGGGCGAGGATCTGCTGGACGACGTCCGGATGCTCCTTGAGGAAGGCGGCCGCGTTCTGGCGTCCCTGGCCGAGCCGCTCGTCGCCGAAGCTGAAGTACGAGCCCGACTTCTGCACGATCTTCCGCTCGATCCCGACGTCGAGCACGGTGCCCTCCCACGAGATCCCGGTGCCGTAGATGATGTCGAACTCCGCCTGCTTGAACGGCGGCGCGACCTTGTTCTTGACCACCTTGACGCGGGCGCGGTTGCCGTACGCCTCGGCCCCGTCCTTCAGCGTCTCGATCCGCCTGATGTCCAGCCGGACGGAGGCGTAGAACTTGAGTGCCCGCCCGCCGGGTGTCGTCTCGGGCGACCCGAACATGACGCCGATCTTCTCCCGCAGCTGGTTCGTGAAGAGGCAGATCGTGTCGGTGCGGTTGAGCGTGCCCGCGAGCTTGCGGAGCGCCTGGCTCATCAGCCGCGCCTGGAGGCCGACGTGGGTGTCCCCCATCTCCCCCTCGATCTCGGCCTTCGGCGTCAGCGCGGCCACGGAGTCGACCGCGACGACGTCGAGCGCGCCGGAGCGCACGAGCAGCTCGGTGATCTCGAGCGCCTGCTCGCCCGTGTCGGGCTGGGACACGAGCAGCTCGTCGACGTTCACGCCGATGTTCTTCGCGTAGGTTGGGTCCATCGCGTGCTCGGCGTCGATGAAGGCGCAGATGCCGCCGCGCCGCTGCGCCTCGGCGATGACGTGGTAGACGAGAGTCGTCTTGCCCGAGCTCTCCGGCCCGAAGATCTCGACGACGCGGCCGCGTGGAAGACCGCCGATGCCGAGGGCGAGGTCGAGCGAGAGCGAGCCAGTCGAGACGGCTCCGATCGACACCTGGGCCGAGTCGCTCATCTTCATGACCGAGCCCTTTCCGAACTGACGCTCGATCTGCCCGAGGGCGACGTCGAGAGCTTCCTCGCGGTTCATTCCTGGCCTCCTAACTCGAACGACTCGAGCACTTCGTAGCGCGCCCCGGACGGGTGCAGACGGGATAGGTAAGCAGCGGCGTCGGACGGATGGAACGCTGCGAGCCGGGGCAAGTCCGGCTGCAGTCGCGGCCGCTCCCGGAATCGGAGGACCGTGACGTGCGGGCAGCCACGGCCGGCCTCGCGCCGGTACACGCCGAGTCTCCTCCAGCCCCTGCTGGACGTCCCCGGCAAGAGCCGCGGCGCGTCCGGACTCGTCGCGGAGGACGAGCATGCCGACGCTCCTCGTCTCGCGGTAGCGGTCGACCTCGAGCTCGCAGGCCGGCGGCGCGTGAGGCGCACTCGCCCAGCACGCGGCAGATCGACTCGACCTCCCCGGCCGGCCGCGAGCCAAGGAAGGCGAGCGTGACGTGGAGGTGGTCGGCGCGGCACGATCCGCCCGCCCCCGCCGGCCAGTGCGGAGCTCCCGTCCTGCCAGGCCGCGAGCGTCTCGAGGACATCGCGAGGGAGCCGCAGGGCGAGGAAGAGGCGCAACCGCTCATCGCCTCTGCACGCTACCCCGCGGAGCTCACACGACTTCGTTCCGATTCTGTGACAAAAGACGCGCGCACGAGATGGAGCGAGGCGACGACCGAGCGCCGCCGGATCGAGTCGCGGTCGCCGGGGAAACTGAACGAGCGCGCCGCGATCGCCGTCGGGCGTCACGACGTGGTAGAGGACGAGGCCGACGGGCTTCTCCTCGGTGCCCCCGCCGGGGCCGGCGACGCCTGTGATCGCAGATCGCGACGTCGGCGCCGAGCCGCTCCCGTGCCCCCATGCGCCATCGCCTCGGCCACCTCCGCCGACACGGCGCCGTGCTCCGCGATCAGCTCGGCAGGCACGCCGAGCTCGCTCTCCTTCAGCTCGTTGCCGTAGGCGACGACGCCGCCGAGCGTCACGTCGCTGTAGCCCGGGCACCGCGGTCAGCCGGGCGGCGAGCAGCCCGCCGGTGCACGACTCCGCCGTCACGAGCGTCAGCCCGCGCCGGCGGCACTCCTCGAGCACGACCTCCTCGACCGTGCGACCGTCCTCGGAGTAGAGATGCGCGGCCGAGCCGCTCCGTCGCAGCTCCGCGGTCAGCTGCTCCGCACGCTCGTCCGCCTCGCGGCTCGGCGAAGAGCTCGAAGACGATCTCGAAGTCGCGCGCGCAGATCGTCACCTCCACCCCGTCGCTCTCGCCGCCCGCCTCGGCGAACGCCTGCGCGACCGTCGACTCGCCGGGCCCGAAGAAGCGGAGCGTCCGACGCAGTGGCGGCCGGCCCCGTCCGAGCACGCGCCGCACCGGCTCGGTCGAGAGCGCGTTCGGCCAGAGCCGCTGCAGCTCGGGCGGCGGGCCCGGCAGCACGACGACCGGCGTCTCCGCCACCTCGACGACGAGCCCGGGCGCCGTGCCGGCGAGCCCGAGCGACTCGGCGCCGACAGGCAGCGTCGCCTGCTTCCGCACGCCTGCCTCGAAGTCCGCGTACGGGCGGCGCATCCGCTCCGCGACGGCGCGGGAGAAGCCCTCGATCTCGCGCTGGAGGTCGGCGCGGAGCTCCGAGCTCCACGCCCGGCGACCTTCGCCACGACCTCGACGGTGCGGTCGTCGTGCGTCGGCCCGAGCCCGCCCGAGACGGCGACGAGATCGGCGTCCGGCGACGGCCTCGCGGAGCGTCCGCTCGAGCTCGCCCGGATCGTCGCCGACGATCGTGGATGCGCGCCGGCTCGAGCCCGAGCGCGAGCAGCGAGCGCGCGAGGAACGGGCCCGTTCAGGTCGGTGCGGTCGCCGCGAACGAGCTCGCTGCCGGTGACGACGACCACGGCGCGCGGGCCGTTGCTCAGGAGGTCAAGCCCGCTCGGCCGCGAAGACGCGCTTCGAGGTCACGAACACGCCGCTGCGTCTTCACGGCGGGCTTGAGCTTCACGCGGTTGCCGTTCAGCTTCACGACACGTTCCTCGGCGTGCGCACCTGGAGCCAGAGCACGCTTGCCCGGTGAAGCGCTGCTTCTGGCCCCGCTCGATCGTGCCCGGTGAACTCGGCGAGCTCCGCCGCCTGGCGCCGCGGCGGACCTCGACGAACGAGTCCACCTCGCGTGGCCATCGATCTCCAGCCGCGCGTCCCCTTGGCCGCCGGCGCGGTGGGCGCCTGCGGCACGACGGCCTCGTGGCGCGCCTGCAGGCCCGCGCACGCGCCCGGTCTCCGCGCCGCCGAACCGCCAGGCAGCGATCACGAGCGCGGTCAAGATCCCGATCGAGGCCAGCGCGAGCAGGACCATGCTCGACTCGCGCCGTTCGCTCTTGCGGCGCCGCGCGGCGGGCACGCGCCGCGTGCAGCATCGGCACCTCGTCCTCGCCGATGACGTAGCGCGAGTTGTACTCGTCCACGTAGAGCTGCCCGTCGAGGCCGAGGGACTCGGCGTACGAGCGCAGGAAGCCCTTGATGTAGGTGTGCGAGGGCAGCAGCTCGAAGCGCTCGTCCTCCAGCGCACGCAGGTACTTCGCGCGGATCTTGGTCGCGTGCTCGAGCTCCGGGAAGTCGAGCTCCTGCCGGAGGCGCGTCTCGCGCAGGCTATTTCCGATCTCGAACACGCCCCGATGCTAGCGGCCGGACGCCGCGGCTGCTAATCGGCCACGGTCGAGAGCACGAAGTAGACGCCGACGGCCAGCGCGGCGGTGATGCCGAGCAGGAAGCCGGCCATGCCGAGCACCCGGCCGACCTTCGCGGACCGCGCTCCCGGCGTCGGGCCGAGCGTGACTGCACCGCCGCGCCGCTTCCCGGCGGGCGAGCGAGACCGCGAACGCCCCGAAGAGCAGCGCGAGCGGGATCGCCAAGGCCGCGTCGAGCAGCTCGTACGCCCGCGACCAGCGCGTGGCCGCGATGGCGACCGGCAGCGTCGCGAGCGAGAGCAGTCCGAAGAGCACCGACGCCCGTGCGCCGGCTGCTCCAGGGCGGCCGTTATTGCTTGACGTAAGGCCGGCCAACTGCGGCGGGTGGGAACGAGCGGCCGATGACACCGGCGACCACGATCAGGGTAAGGACGTACGGCAGCGCCCGGAAGAGGACTGCGGCCGACTCCGAGTACGCGGGCAGCCGCTGGGCCAGCGCACTCGAGAACCCGAACAGGAGCGCGATCGCGGCGGCGCTGAACGGGCGCCAGTTGCCGCAGATGACGACAGCGAGCGCGATGAAGCCTCGCCCCGCGGTCATGTTCTGGTTGAAGGAGTTGACGAAGCCGATCGAGAGGTACGCGCCGCCGAGCGCCGCAAGCACTCCCGAGAGGATCACGGCCGCATAGCGGGTCTTGTAGACCGAGATGCCGACGGTCTCCGCGGCGCGAGGGTGCTCTCCGACGGAGCGCATCCGCAGCCCGATCGGCGTCTTGAAGAGAACGAACCAGGAGAGCACGACGGTCGCGAAGGCAAGCCAGATCATCAGGTTCAGCTGACCGAAGATCGGCCCGATGAAGTACCAGTCGTCCAGGAACGACAGGTGCACGTCGGGGATCTCCGGGATGTCGGTGGGCGTGCCCTGGCCGCCGTAGATGTCGATGAAGAGGTAGCCGGTGATCCCGAGCGCGAGGAAGTTGATCGCGAAGCCGCCGACGATCTGGTCCGCGCGCAGGTGGATCGCGAAGAAGGCGTGGACGAGGGCGAAGAGCGCGCCCGAGACCGCGGCGGCGAGCAGCCCGAGCGGCCAGGACTCGAGCTTGTCGGCGGCGAGGATCCCGAAGAACGCGCCGCTCAGCAGCATCCCCTCGAGAGCGATGTTCGTGACGCCGCTGCGCTCGGAGAAGATGCCGCCGATCGCCGCGAACGTGAGCGGCGTCGCGTAGCGCAGCATGGCGGCGAAGAGCGCCGACCAGACGACGACCTGGTCGAGGTTCGCGACGCCGGAGAGGGTGGCCACGTAGCCGAGCCCGATCCCGGCGACGCCGGCCACCATGGCGCCCCAGCCGAGCCGGACGACGCCTCGGCGGACCGCGTAGGCGCCCATCACCACCGCGACGAGCCCGATCACGAGCGGCACGATCGGTGTGCGGACCCCCTCCCAGCGCGTCGCGACGGGTGGAAGCTCGACCCAGAAGGCGAGGAGCCCGGTCAGGATCCCGAGCCAGGCGACCGCACGGGGTCCGCGAGGCAGGCGCGCGCGCAGGCGGTCGATCATGCCGCGACTCGCTTGCGGAGGCGGAGCTTGTGCAGCACCCAGAGGATGAGGACGTCCGCGCCGACGAAGAGGACGACGAGCCCCTGGATCATCACCGTCAGGTTCGAGGCGAGCTCGGGCCTGAAGATCTCGGGATCGAGGTTCCTCGTCGACGTGCCCACGGTGAGCGCGGCGAAGAGGAGGCCCGCGAGGCCGATGCCGATGGCCGTGTTCCGCCCGAGCAAGGCGACGGCGATCCCGGTGAAGGCGACCAACGAGGAGATGAGAACGTCGTTCGTGTTGATCCGGAACTGCCAGCCGAGGATGTCGATCGCGCCCGCGAGACCGGCGAACGTGCCCGAGATCGCCATCGCCAGGAAGTAGTTGCGCGCGACCGAGATGCCGCCGTAGCGAGCAGCCTCGGGATTGAACCCGACCGCGCGCACCTCGTAGCCGAGGGTCGTCCGGTTCAGCGTGATCCAGTAGACGACGAGCGCCGCGAGCGCGACGAAGAAGCCGACGTGAAGGCCCTGGAGCAGCGGATCGCCCCAGAAGAGGCCGAGCTTCGACTCCTCGAGGACGTCGTTCGAGACCGGCACGGACGGCTGGGTGTCGTTCTGGAGCGGGCCGCCGAGGCTGAAGAGGAACACGCCGACCCAGACCGCGATCCAGTTGAGCATGATCGTCGAGATCACCTCGTGCGCGCCCACGGTCGCCTTCAGCAGGCCGGCGATCCCCGCCCACAGCGCTCCGGCGAGCGACCCGGCGATGACGGCGAGCAGGATGTGGACGAGCCCGGGCAGCCCGGGCAGCGACGAGCCGATCCAGACGGCCATGATCGCACCGGCGAGGTACTGGCCCTGCCCGCCGATGTTGAACATGCCGCAGCGGAAGGCGAACGCGACCGCGAGCCCGGTGAGCACGAGCGGCACCCAGATGATCAGCGTCTGCTGGAGGTTGACCGCGGCGATCGACTCGAAGTCGTTCGTGTTCCACGGGAACCAGATGTACGTCGACGTGAACGGGAGGCGGATCTCGTAGGAGCCGACCTCGAGGAACCAGTTCAGCCCGGCGCCCTCGAAGATCGCCTTGTAGGTCGTGAGCGGGTTCTTCCCCGTGGTGATGAGGACGACCAGGCCGCCGATGAAGAACGCGAGGATCGTCGTCAGGACCGGGACGAGGATCCCGCCGGCCTTGTGCCAGACGGCGACCTTGGTCGCGACGCTCGGCGCATAGTCGCCGCCCGAGCGCTCCTGGGTGACCTTGCCCGACCCCTCCTCCGGCGGGCCGCCCTCCGGTTCGCTCATGCGGCCTCGCTCCGCCCGCCGCCCGTCATCGCGACGCCGAGCTCCTCCTCGGTCGCGCTCGGCGGGAACTCACCCACGATCTCGCCCTCGTAGATGACGAGGATCCGGTCGGAGAGCGACAGGACCTCCTCCAGCTCGAGCGAGACGAGCAGGACGCCGCGTCCCTCGGCCCGCTCCTCGACGAGGCGCCGGTGCACGAACTCGATCGCGCCGACGTCGAGCCCGCGCGTGGGCTGCGCCGCGATCAGCACGCTCGGGTTGCGGTCGATCTCGCGGGCGAGCACCACCTTCTGCTGGTTGCCGCCGGAGAGCCCTGCAGCCCTTGTCTGCGGGCCGCCGCCGCGGACGTCGAACTCCTGGAGGAGCTTCCGCGCGCGCTCGACCAGCCGCTTCGGGAAGAGCCAGCCGAAGCGCGACGCGGGCGGGGAGTCGTAGTCGTGGAGAGCGAGGTTCTCCGCCAGGGTGAAGTCGAGGACGAGGCCACGGCGCTGCCGGTCCTCCGGGATGTGCCCGAGCCCGGCGTCGAGCGTGTGCTTGACGCTGTCGCCGGTGACGTCCTTGTCGGCGACGACGATCTGCCCGGACGTCGCCCGGCGCAAGCCCGGCGATCGCGTCGATCAGCTCCGTCTGGCCGTTCCCGTCGACGCCGGCGATCCCGACGATCTCGCCGCCGTGCACCTCGAACGAGATCCCCCGCACCTTCTCCAACCCGCGTTCGTCGGTCACGTGCAGGTCGTCCACGCGCAACAGCGGCTCGCCCGCGGTCGAGGCGCCCTTCTCGACGCGCAGGAGCACCTCGCGTCCCACCATCAGCCTCGCGAGCTGCTCCTCGGTGGCGCCCTGCGTCGACAGCGTCTCGACCTTCTTGCCGCGTCGCAGCACGGTCACGCGGTCGGCGATCTCGAGCACCTCGTTCAGCTTGTGGCTGATGAAGATGATCGACTTGCCCTGCGCCGTGAGGCTGCGAAGGATCTCGAAGAGCTCCTTCGCCTCCTGCGGCGTCAGCACGGCGGTCGGCTCGTCGAGCACCAGGATGTCGGCGCCGCGGTAGAGGGCCTTCAGGATCTCGACGCGCTGCTGCTGCCCGACCGTGATGTCCTCCACGAGCGCGCGCGGGTCGACCGCGAGCCCGAAGCGCGTCGAGAGCTCCTGGACGCGCTTCTCTGCCGCGCCGTAGTCGAGCAGGACACCGCTCCTCACGGGCTCCGTCGCCAGCACGATGTTCTCGGCGACCGTCATCACCGGGATCAGCATGAAGTGCTGGTGCACCATGCCGACGCCGTTCTCGATCGCGGCGCGCGTCGACCCGATCTCGACGGGCTTGCCGTTGATCCGGATCTCGCCCTCGTCCGGGTGGTAGAGCCCGTAGAGGACGTTCATCAGCGTCGACTTGCCGGCGCCGTTCTCGCCCAGCAGGGCGTGCACCTCGCCGTGGCGGAGGTCGAGGCTGACGTCGTCGTTGGCGACGATGCCCGGGAACCGCTTGGTGATTCCCCGCAGCTCGAGAACTGGCCGCTGATCCGCCTGAGCCATCGCGCGATCCTAACCTGATCGCCGCGCAAAAGACACGGGCAAAGCCCGTGTCTTGCGCACGTCAAGAGCTGCGTGGGCATGGCAAGCCATGCCCACGGCAAGACCCCTGAAGGAGCCGCTTCGCGGCCTCACTTGTCGAATTGTCAGCCGTTCAGCTCGGCTGACAGGGTCTCTGCTATCCGCCGAGCGTGTCCGGGATGTCGGTCAGCGTGCCGGAGCCGATCTGCTCCTGGACGTCGTTGACCTCCGCGATGATCTCCCCCGACACCTCGGACGAGATCTCGCCGAGCCCGACGGCGCCCGACGCGACGTCGAACGTCGTGTCCTGGCCGCCGGCGAAGCTGCCGTCCTGGACGCCCTGGATCGTCTGGAAGACGGCCACGTCGACCTTCTTCAACGCGCTCGTGAGCATGTGCTCGCCCAGGAAGCCCTGGTCGGCGTCGACGCCGATGCCGTTCACGTTCTGCTCCTCGGCCGCGTTCAGCGCCCCCAGGCCGCACTGGCCCGCCACCTGGAAGACGACGGTGGAGCCGCGCGAGATCTGGTTGAGCGCGATCTCCTTGCACTTCGCCTGGTCGACGAAGTCCTGCGAGTAGGCGTTGAGGGTCGTGATCCCGGGGGTCGCCGCCTCGGCGCCCGCCTGGTAGCCGGCGATGTAGCGGTCGACCGGCGGGATCTTCTGGCCGCCCACGGAGCTGATCGTGGGATTGGCGGTGCCTGCCTCGGCGACGAAGAGAGCCGGCGAGATAGCCGGCGAGGTAGCCCGCCTCCTGCTCCTTGAAGAGGAGGCCGCGCACGTTCGCCGGCTTCGACTCCATATCCGCCTGCGAGAAGTCGATGATCGCGAAGTTGACGTCGGGGAAGCGGTTGGCCACGGTCTCGACCGCTTCGGCCATCAGGAAGCCGACGCCGATCACGATGTCGTAGTCCTGCTGGGCGAGTGTGGAGAGGTTCGGGACGTAGTCCGAGTTCGAGCGCGAGATGACGACGCGTCCCTCGACGCCGAGCTCGTCCTCGGCCCGCTCCAGCCCCTGGTTCGCGAGGAAGTTGAACGAGCGGTCGTCGAGGCCGCCGATGTCCGTGACGAGGCCGACCTTGATCGCAGGCCCCGTGCCGCCGGTCGTGTCGCCGCCGGTATCCGTGGCGGTCGTGCCCGCTGCGTCCCCGTCGTCCTCGTCGTCCCCGCCGCAGCCTGCCGCTGCGAGCACGAGCACCGCCAGAAGCGCGAGCAGGAGGAACCGGAGGTGCTTCCCAGCCGTCACGGTCCAAGTCATACCAGACGGCCACACTCGGCAAACAACCCCGAGCGGCTGAGCACCCGTGGGAGGGCGGGCCTACTGCGCAGGCCCGCCCTCCGCAACGGAGTGCGAACTACTTCGCGACCGTGCGGCCGATCTTGATCTTGCCGGCAGCGATCTGAGCGGCGACCTTGTCCAGCTTCGCCTTGAGCGTCTTCGGGGCCTTGGCGCTGATCTTGCCCGTAGCCGACGCCCTTGTTCTTCACGTTGAAGAGCGTGTCCGTGCCGCCCTTGAACGTGCCCTTCTTGACCATGTTGATCGTCGAGAAGACGGCGACGTTGACCTTCTTCTGCGCGCTCGTGAGCACGTGTGCGCCGATGTAGCCCTGGTCGGCGTCGACACCCATGCCCCACTTGCTCTGCTCCTTCGCAGCGGAGAGCGCGCCGAGGCCGCACTGGCCGGCGACCTGGAAGACCACGTCGGCACCTTCCGCGATCTGGTTCAGCGCCATGCTCCTTGCACTTGTCCTGAGCGACGAAGTCCTGCGAGTAGCCGTTCAGGGTCTTCATGCCCTTCTTCGTCGCCTTCGCGCCCTTCTGGTAGCCGGCGATGAACGCGTCCACGGGCGGGATCTTGATCCCGCCGACGGAGCCGATCACGTTCGACTTCGAGACCGTCGCCGCAGCGACGCCCGCGAGGTAGCCCGCCTCCTGCTCCGCGAAGATCAGGCCGCGAACGTTCTTCGGCTTGCCCTTCAGTGCGACCCACGGGAAGTCGATGATCGCGAACTTCGTGTTCGGGAAGCGCTTCGCGACCGCGGCGACCTGGTCGGCCATGAGGAAGCCGACGGCGATCACGAGGTCGGCGTCGTACTGCCGCACCGCGGCCGACAGGTTCGGGATGTAGTCGGCGTTCGACTTCGAGATGAACACCCGGCCCTGGACGCTTCGAGCTGCTTCTTGGCGTCGGTTCAGGCCCTTGTTGGCCAGGAAGTTGAACGACTTGTCGTCGAGACCGCCGATGTCGGTGACCAGCGCGACCTTGATCGGCGTCCTGCGCCGTGGCGCCGGCCGCGGCCGTCTTCGCCGACCCGGTGCCGGCAACCGCGAGCGTCACGACCGCCACGAGTGCGGCCGCGAGCAGCGGCATCAACTTACGTACTTTCACTTGCCCTCCTTAGGAGTTACAAATCAGATCCACCGCGAGAACTTGGACGCCTGATTACAACCCAAGTTGGCGCAGATTGAAAGACCTTGCCGCAAATTCTGAGATTTACGGCGCGTGGACCATGCGCTCGACCGCTCGCTTCGTCCACCAGCACGCGCCGCGGCTTCGAGCCCTCGTAGCCGGAGATGATCCCGCGCCGCTCGAGCATGTCGATCAGCCGGCCGGCGCGCGTGTAGCCGACCCGCAGCCGCCGCTGGATCAGGCTCACCGACGCCGTCTGCGTCTGCACGACGATCTCGATCGCCTTGTCGAGCAGCGGATCCTCGTCCGGGTCGAAGTCGCCGTCGTGCGCGTCGCCGTCGTCGTCGAGGCCCTCCGGCGCCTCGAGCAGCGTCTCGTCGAGCTCCTGCTCGCGCTGGTGGCGGCACTGCTCGACGACGAGCGCGACCTCCTCCTCGCTCACGTACGCGCCCTGGACGCGCTGCAGCCGCGACGTCCCGAGCGGCTTGAAGAGCATGTCGCCCTGGCCGAGCAGGCTCTCCGCACCGGAGCCGTCGAGGATGACGCGCGAGTCGGTCTGGCTCGAGACGGCGAACGCGATCCGGCTCGGCACGTTCGCCTTGATCATGCCGGTGATCACGTCGACCGACGGCCGCTGCGTCGCGAGCACGAGGTGGATGCCGACCGCGCGGGACTTCTGCGCGAGCCGGATGACGGCGTCCTCGACGGCCTGCGGGCTGATCATCATCAGGTCGGCGAGCTCGTCGATCACGACGAGCAGGTACGGGAGCGGCTCCTCGCCGCGCGCCCGGAACGCGCGGTTCGCCTCGGGCAGGTTCCGCGCGCGCACGATCGAGAGCCGCTCGTAGCGGCGCTCCATCTCGGCGACGACGTTCGTGAGCACCGCGCTCGCCTCCTTCGGGCTCGAGACGACCGGCGTCAGCAGGTGCGGGATCGACTCGTAGTAGTTCAGCTCGATCCGCTTCGGGTCGATCAGGATCAGCCGCACGTCGTCCGGGGTCGAGCGGAGCAGGATCGAGGTCAGGATCGTGTTGATGCAGCCCGACTTGCCCGAGCCGGTGGTGCCGGCGATCAGGATGTGCGGCATGCGCGCGAGGTCGGCCCAGACCGCGTTCCCGGAGATGTCCTTGCCGAGCCAGACGGCGAGCGGGCTGGCGGTAGCCGGCAGGTCGTCGTAGATGTCGCCGAGCGTGACGATCCGCGGCGCGAGGTTCGGCACCTCGACCCCGACGGCCTGCTTGCCGGGGATCGGCGCGAGGATCCGGATCTCGGTCGTCGCGAGCGCGTAGGAGAGGTCGTCCTTCAGCGCCGCGACCTTCGACACCTTCGTGCCGGGCGCGAGCTGCAGCTCGTAGCGCGTCACGCGCGGCCCGGCGATCTGGCCGACGATCGTGGCGTCGACGCCGAAGTGCGCGAGCGCCTTCACGAGCGTGTCGGCGGTGCGCGCGTTCGCCTGGGTCGCGTCCCCGGTCTGCGGCGGGCGAGACCTTCAGCACCGAGCGGTCGGGCAGCACGTAGTCGCCTGCGTCGCGCCGGTCGACGTCGAAGACGTCGGCGCTGCGTCCTCGACCGGCTCGTGGACGAGCAGCGGCGGCGGCTCGGGAGGCCCTCGGAGACGACGTCCGGGTAGTCGCTCGACGACGTCGACGGGCGGCTCGTGGCGAGCGCGGCGGCGGGCCGGAGACGTAGGCGGCTCGACCGTTGCTCCTCCAGTCGCTCGGGCGCTCGAGCGCAGCGGCGCGCGGCCGAGTGCGCGCGGCGGACGGCGCGGCCCGGAGCGGCGGAGGATCGCGCCGGCCGAGGCGCCGGTGAGGAGCAGCGCGCCCGCGACGAGCACCGTCACGCCGACGAGGAGCGAGCCGGTGTCGCCGAGCAGCTTCGCGAGCCCGCCGCCGAGCAGCCTCGCCGACGCCGCCGCCGTGCTCGGAGCCGAGGGTGATCATCAGCCCGGCGCTCGCGACCACGAGCCCGGTGCGGAACGGCCGCACGTCGACGAGCGCGCTGCGGAAGAGCATCAGCCCGCCGACGCGACCAGCGCGACCGGCACGACGTACGCCGCGCCGCCGACGACGTCGCGCAGCGCCTGCTCGATCTTCTCGCCCGACGATGCCGCCCTCCCAGCCCAGGTAGAGCAGCGTCGCGAGGAAGAGCCCGAGCGCGGCGAGCCCGAGCCCGACGAGCTCGGGATGCTGGTGCGCTGCGCGGGCGCGCTTGCGCTTCGTCGTGCGCTTCTTGCACGCGCGAGGGCGTGCGCGGCCGCAGCGGCCGCTTCTTCTTCCGGCGCCATGCGATGGGCGGTTCGACGTGTGGATCCGAAGCCCTGCGCCCGCCGGGTGGCAGAGTCTCGCGGATGCCGCGCGCCGCCCGCACAGCCGTCACCGTCGTCTTCTTCGCGAGCGGAGCCGCGTACGGCAGCTTCGTCTCGAGGATCCCGGCGCTCAAGGAGACGCTCGACGCGACGAGTCGGAGCTCGGCCTCGTGCTGCTCGCCGGGGCGGTCGGCTCCGTCGCTGACGCTGCCCTTGGCCGGGCTGGCTGGCCGGGCGCGTCGGCAGCCGCCTCGTCACGCGCGCGTCGCTGGCGGCGGTTGCAGCGAGCCTCCCGCTCATCGCCCTCGCGCCGTCGCTCGTCTCGTTCGCGCTCGTGTTCGCGCTCTTCGGCGCGCTGCACGTCGACGCTCGACCTCGCGATGAACGCGCACGGCGTCGCCGTCGAGGAGCGTTACGCGCGGCCGATCTTCTCCTCGCTTCCACGCCTCGTGGAGCTTCGGCGGCCTCGTCGCCGCAGGCGTGGGCGGCGCCGCTGCTGCACTCGGCGTCTCGCCCGCTCGCGCAACTCTCCGGCGTCGCCCTCGTCATCGCCGCGATCTCCGTCTGGAGCTCGCGGGGGCCGCTGCCACGCGAGGCAGATCGCTCGTCCGGCCGACGCGGGCTTCCGACGGCCCTCCCCCGCCCTGCTCGCGCTCGCCGCGCTCGCGTTCGCCGGCCTGCTGGCCGAGGGCGCCGCCGGCGGACTGGAGCGGTGTCTACCTGGACGAGTCCGTCGGCACGGGCGAGGCGGCGGCGACGGCGGGCTTCGCCGCCTTCGCGGCCACGATGACACTCGGCCGCCTCGTCGGTGACCGGCTCACGGAAGCCTGGGGGCCGGTCTCGCTCACCCGCCGGGCAGGTCTGCTCGCGGCATCGGGCTTGGCCCTCGCGCTCGGCCTGGGCGACGTGGTCTCCGCCGTGGTCGGCTTCGCGTGCCTCGGGCTCGGTCTCGCCACCGTCGTGCCGACCGTCTTCCGCGCCGCCGGACGGCGCGCGTCCTCGCCGGGAGCGGGGATCGCGGCTGTCTCCACCGTCGGCTACTCCGCCTTCCTCGTCGGCCCGCCCGCGATCGGGTTCCTCGCCGAGGCGGTCGGGCTGCGCGCCTCGCTCGGCGTCCTCGTCGGCCTGTGTCCCTGATCGCCGTGCTCGCCGGGGCTACGCGCGTGGCCTGCCGCACGCTCCAGACGAGGAGCGCAGCGCCTGCGAGCGCGAACACGAGCCCGAGCAGGGCGCCGCTCAGCAGAAGCACCATGCCGCTCGGCGAGCGAACGCCCCCGCGATCGAGGCCGGCGACGAGCTCGCGGCCGAGTGCCCGCGGCATCAGCCGAGTCGTAGCGATCCGCTCGAGCAGGAGCTCGAGGAATGCGTCGCCGTCGACCTCGACGCCGACGTCGGCGTTCGGGGCCCGCGTCGGTCCGCTGCCAGAGGTCGACGACGGTTCGCCCGCGGCAGAGCTCCGACTCCAGCTCGACCTCGACGTTCACGTGCTCGGTCGCGACGAGGCCGGGCTGGATCACCTGTGCGAGCGCGAGCGCGTCGTGGATCGGCGCGCCGTCCCAGCCGTAGGTGCGCGCGTGGTAGCGCTTGAAGAACTCGACGAGCTCGGCGACGAACGTGCCGACGCGGCCCGCGGCCCGGAAGCGCTCGGCCCAGGCCGGCGTGAGGAGCGCCTGGTGCGTGACGTCCAGCCCGATCATCGTCACCGGCACGCCCGCGTGGAACACCCGCTGCGCCGCCTCGGGATCGGCCCAGATGTTGAACTCGGCCGCCGGGGTCATGTTGCCCTCGGCGATCGCGCCGCCCATCAGCACGATCCGCTCCGGCCGCAGGCCGCGGTCGAGCGCCAGCGCGACGTTCGTGAGCGGCCCGACCGGCACGAGCACGACCTCGGGCGTCACGTGCTCGAGCAGGAAGTCGACGGCGTGCTGCTCGAGCGGCCGCGCACCGGCTGCCGGCAGCTCGGGCCCGTCGAGCCCGCTCTCGCCGTGCACGTGCGCCGCGACGTGCGAGGTCGCGCACGAGCGGGCGGTCCGCGCCGGCCGCCACCGGGACGTCGCTCCGCCCGACGAGCTCGAGGACGCGCAGCGCGTTGTCGGTCGTCTTGTCGAGCGTCTGGTTGCCGTGCACGGTGGTGACGCCGAGCAGCTCCACCTCCGGGCTCGCGAGCGCGAGCAGGAGCGCGATCGCGTCGTCGTGGCCCGGGTCGCAGTCGAGGACGATCGGCGTTCACGTGCCGAGTATCTCGTCTAGCTCCGCAGTGGTCGGGCAGGGACGGCTGAGCGCCGAACCGCGACGCGGCGAGCGCCCCGGCGGCGCACGCACGCTGCAGCGCCTCCTCGCGCTCGCGGCCCTCGAGCAGCGAGACGAGCAGGCACGCCGTGAAGGCGTCGCCGGCGGCGGTGCCGTCGACCGCGTCGACGCGGGGCGGCGCCGCGCGCGCGACCTCCTCCCCGTCCTCGAGCAGGACCGCGCCCTCCGCGCCGAGCGTGACCGCGATCAGACCGTCGCGGCGGGCGAGCGTCTCGAGCTCGTAGCGGTTGACGACCGTGAGGTCGGCGTCCACCTCGAGCGGCCGCGCAGGCGCGGCATTCAGGCAGAAGAGGCCCGTCGTCCGGTGCCAGGCGCCGATCACTGCGTCGTCGGGGATCTCGAGCTGGCACAGCACCGCGTCGGCCGCCCCCAGCTCGACGCGGTCCAGCTGCGCAGGCCCGAGCTCGGCGTTCGCTCCCGGGGCGACTGCGATCTGGTTCTCGCCGGCGGCGTCGACGAGGATCAGGGCGACGCCCGTCGGCGCGTCCGCGCGGGACGCCTCCACGGTCAGGCCGGGCTCCTGCGGCAGCGCCTCGTCCGCGAACGGGTCGCGCCCGACGGAGCAGACGAGGGTCACCTCGAGCCCCGAGCCGCGCCGCCGCGACCGCCTGGTTCGCGCCCTTGCCACCGGGGATGCGTTCGAAGGTGGCGTCGGTCACCGTCTCGCCGGCCCGCGGCAGCCGTCTCGACGCGGGCGGCAAGATCGAGGTTGACGGAGCCGACGACGATGATGGTCGGAGGGGCCACGTGCGGGACGGGTGCTAGGCGGCGATCGCGCGCAGATCGTCGACCGTGGCGCCGAGCAGGGTGTCGCGCAGGTCGAAGAGGCCCGCCCAGAGCGACGAAGCGTCGAGTGCGGTGTCCATGCGCTCGGCGTCGGTGAGGCCCTGGAGCGCGCGCAGGAGCACGGCCAGCTCGAGATAGGCGGCCGTGACACGGTTCGGGCACGCCGACACGCCCGCGCGGGTCAGCACAGGGGTCCACTCGACGAGCTCACCGGCACCCGGGCCGCCGTACCAGGAGCGGCCCTCGGCCGTGTCGGCCTCGAGCTCGAGCAGGTAGCGGGAGAGCGGAGCCTCGAGACCGGCGAGCGCCGTCTCGACGCGGTCGGCGGCGTGGCGGAGAGCAGCCTCGCGCGCGCCCGCCGTGGAGGGCGCGGCTTCGCCCTTGCCCCAGCGTTCGAGCAGGCGGCAGAAGGCCAGCGCGGAGGCCTCGCACGCCCGGAGCTGGGAGATCAGCCGCCGCGCCGTGAGGGCGTTCGGCGCGTGCCGGACGAGCACGTCGGGCCAGTCAGCCATGGCACCGGCTTCCTGACGCGTCGCTGGCAAGCGTCGGAGGGTGGGACAGTGCTCTGCACGGCCCGCCCGACAGAGCGCAGTCCAGCGGCGCGAGCCTTCGGCGGAGGCGGGCTCCGCCCGCCGGGAGCCGAAGGCGGTCAGGGAGTCGGTGCACTAGACCTCGATGACCACGGGCAGGATCATCGGGCGCCGCCGGGTGCGGTCGTAGACGATCTGGCCGACCGCGTCGTGCAGGTGCTCCTGCAGGAGCTTGATCTCACGGATGTCGTCCTGCTCGAGCTGCTCGAGCACGCGCGTCGCTTCCTCGCGCAGCTCGTCGAGGAGCTCGTCGGACTCGCCGAAGCCGCGTGCGATCAGCTCGGGCGCGGCCGAGTTGCCGTTCGAGCTCGAGAGCGTGGTCACGATGATCAGCACGCCGTCCTCGGAGAGGTGGCGGCGGTCGCGCAGCGCGACGTCCTGGACGTCTCCGACCCCGAGGCCGTCCACGAGCGTGACTCCGGCCTCCACCCGGTCGACGATGCGGGGCGCAGCTCCGGGCCGCAGCTCGATCACGGAGCCGTTCTCAGCGATCACGATGCTGTCGGCGGGCACGCCGGCGTCGCGCGCGAGCTGCCCGTGCGCCGCGAGCATCCGGTACTCACCGTGGGCCGGCACGACGCTGCGCGGCCGTACGAGCGCAAGCATCGTCCTGAGCTCCTCCGAGCACGCATGACCGGAGACGTGGACGTTCGCAATCTCCTGGTGCAGTACCTCGGCGCCCATCTTGGCCAGCCGGTTGATCGAGTCGTGCACCCGCAGCTCGTTTCCCGGCACGGGCTTCGCCGAGAGGATGACCGTGTCGCCGCGCTCGATCGAGATGGACGGATGGTCGCCGTAGGCGATCCGCGTGAGCGCCGACATCGGCTCGCCCTGGCTGCCCGTGCAGAGGATCATCACCTCGCCGGGCGGGAGGTCCATGGCCTCCTGCGGCTTGACGAGCATCGAGTCGTCGATCGACAGGTAGCCGAGCCCCCGGGCGATGTTGAGGTTCTTCTTCATCGAGCGGCCGACGATCGCCACCTTGCGGCCGACCTGGGCGGCGACGTCGATGGCCTGCTGCATCCGGTGCACGTTCGAGGCGAACGAGACGACGAGGATGCGGCCGCGGCGCAGCGGGATCAGCGTCCGGAAAGCCTCCCCGACGAGCCGTTCCGAGCCGGTCATCCCCGGCCGCTCGGCGTTCGTCGAGTCGCCGAAGAGCAGGTCGACTCCCTCGTTGCCGAGCTCCGCGAGCCGGCCGACGTCCGTCTTCAGGCCGTCGACGGGCGTGTGGTCGAGCTTCCAGTCGCCGGTGTGGACGACGCGCCCCGCCGCCGTGTCGATCACGATCGCCATCGCGTCGGGGATCGAGTGCGCGACGCGCACGAAGTCGAGCCGGAAGGAGCCGACCTGGATCGGCTTGCCCATCTCGGCCTCGCGCAGCCGGGTGGCGCTGCCGAGCCCGTGCTCGTCGAGCTTGGACTTGATCAGCCCGAGCGTCAGCTTCGTCGCGATCACCTCGTCGCAGTCGACCTGCCGGAGGAGATACGGCAGCCCGCCGACGTGGTCTTCGTGGCCGTGGGTGAGCACGACCGCGCGGACGCGGCGCTCGAACAGATACGAGAGGTCGGGGAGCACGAGGTCGACCCCGAGGTGCTCGTCACGTGGGAAGGCCAGGCCGGCGTCCACGACGATGATGTCGTCGCCGTGCTCGTAGACGGTCGTGTTCTTGCCGACCTCGCCCAACCCGCCCAGCGGGATGAGCCTCAGGGTTCCCTCCATCGGCTCAGTGTAGGTGCGTGTCTAGACGGCCGCGTGCTGGAGCAGCCCGAGCCGGTCGAGACAGGCCCGCACGCGATCGCGCTCGTCGTGCGTCGCCTCGACGAGCGGCAGGCGGTGGCCGCCGACCTCGTGGCCGAGAATGTTCAGCGCGGCCTTGATCGCAATCGGGTTCGGCGCGACCCGCAGGAGGTCGATCGACGGGCGCAGCTGCTCGTCGAGCTCGCGTGCGCCGGCGGCGTCGCCGGCGCGGAAGCGGCGCACAACCTCCTTCACCTGCGGCCCGACGACGTGCGTGTGCACACAGATCCCGCCCGCGCCCCCGAGCTCGAGGAAGGGATGGACGAGATCGTCGTCGCCCGCGTAGAGATCGAGACCGAGCTCGACGATTGCACGTGCCTGCTCGAGGTCGTCGTTCGCCTGCTTGACCGCCCCCACGTTCGTGATCTCGGCCAGGGTGGCCAGCGTCGCGGTCTCGAGGTTCAGCGTCGTCCGGGCCGGGATGTTGTAGACGACGATCGGCTTGTCGGTGACCGCGGCGATCGCCTCGAAGTGGGCCACGATCCCCCGCGGCGGCGGCCGGTTGTAGTACGGCGTGATGACGAGGAAGCCGTCGACGCCGAGCTCGTGCGTGCGTTCGGTCAGATGGACGGAGTGCGCGGTCGCGTTCGTCCCGGTCCCGGCCACGACGGTAGCCCGGTCGCCCACCTCCTCCACGGCAGCGGCGTAGAGGTCGAAGCGCTCGTCGTCGGAGAGCGTCGGGCCCTCCCCCGTCGTGCCCGTGACGACCAGGCCGTCGGAGCCGTTCTCGACCAGGTGCCGCGCGAGCTCGCGAAAGCGGGCGAGGTCGACGGACCCGTCACGGGCGAACGGCGTCACGATCGCGGTGAGAATCTCGCCGAGCACGGGCTGGCCGGTCACGCCGGGATCCTACATCCGGACGCCGACGGCGAACCCGGTCACAGAAGCGCGTCGAGCCCGAGCGTGAGGCCGGGCGGCAGCGTCGGCAGCCGCTCGAGCACGAGCAGGATGCCGGGCACGAACGCCTCCCGCGAGCTCGTGTCGTGCCGGATCGTCAGCGTCTGCCCGGGGCCGCCGAAGATCACCTCCTGGTGCGCGACGAGGCCGGGCAGGCGCACCGAGTGGATCGGCGTGGCCTCGCCGATCAGAGCGGCGGTCGCCTTCGCCGTCCCCGACGGCTTGTCCAGCTTCGTCTCGTGGTGGAGCTCGACGATCTCGGCGTCCGGCAGATGCCGGGCCGCCTCGGCGGCGAAGCGCATCATCAGCACCGCGCCGACCGCGAAGTTCGAGGCGACGAAGAGCGGGAGCCCGCGCGTCTGCGCGCGCTCGTCGAGGTCGGCGAGCTCCTCCGCGCCCAGGCCTGACGTTCCGACGATGCAGGGGACGTTCTCCTCCAGAGACCGGCGCACGAGGGTGTAGACGACGTCGGGGCGCGTGAAGTCGATCGCGACGTCGTGCCCGCGGACGAGCTCGATGCGGTCGCTGCGGCCGATCGGCGTGACCTCGTGACCGGCCGCCTCGAGCGCGGGGACGAGCACGCTCCCCACCTTGCCCCGGTGCCCGAAGAGGGCGACCTTCACGCCGCTGCCGGCGTGCTCAGGGCCGGGTTGACGCGCTCCACGGCCGCTCGGAACCGGGCTTCGCTCGGGCCGATGCCTGCCGCCGACAGCCCTTCGAGGGCGAGCAGGTCGGCTGCGAGCGCAGCGACGTCGTCGGCCTGGACCGCGTCGATCCGCGCGATGATCTCCTCGAGCCCGAGCAGCTCCGTGCCGGTGACGACCGACTTGCCGAGGCGGCTCATCCGGTTCGAGGTCGACTCCATCGAGAGGAGCATGCGGCCCTTCAGGTTCTCCTGGGCCCGCTCGAGCTCCCCGGCCCGCACGTTGCCCGCGGCCACGTCTGCGAGCTCTCGCGCCGCGATCTCCAGGCATTCGACGAGGTTCTCCTCGCGGGTGCCCACGTAGAGGCCAATCTGGCCCGAGTCGGAGTACTGCGACGCGAAGCTGTAGACCGAGTAGGCCATCCCGCGTTTCTCCCGGATCTCCTGGAAGAGGCGCGACGAGGCCGAGCCGCCGAGGATCGCGTCCAGGAGGGAGGCGGCGAAGCGCCGCTCGTCGCGGCGCGAGATCCCCGGCGCGCCCAGGCAGACGTGGTACTGCTCCGTGTCCTTGCGCTGGAAGCGCAGGCCCGGGACCGAGCGCCGCCCGATCGGCTTACGGCCGCGGCGCGCGCCGGGCCCCGTTTCCGGTACCCGCGCGGCGAGCAGCTCCACCAGCCGGCCGTGCTCGACGTTGCCGGCGGCCGCGACCACGATGTTCCCGGCCGTGTATGCCGCCCGGTGAAACGCCGCCAGAGCCCTGCGGCTGACGGACGAGATCACCTCCGCCCGGCCGATCACGGGCCGTCCGAGCGGGTGGCCGCCGAACACCGCCTCGGCGACGACGTCGTGGACGAGGTCCTGCGGGTTGTCCTCGACCATCGCGATCTCCTCGAGCACGACCTCGCGCTCCGCGTCCACCTCGGCGAAGGCCGGGTCGTACACCATCCCGGCGATCACGTCGAGGGCAGGCTCGATCCGGTCGTCCGGCACGCGGGCGTAGATGACGGTCGTCTCGCGGGAGGTGGCCGCGTTCAGCTCACCGCCCAGGCCGTCGAAGATCTCCGCGATCTCCTGCGCGCTGTGCGTGCCCGAGCCCTTGAAGAGCAGGTGCTCGATGAAGTGCGAGACCCCCGCACGCGCCTCCGTCTCGTCGCGGGAGCCGGCGCCCACCCAGAAGCCGAGCGACACCGAGCGCACGCTCGGCACGTGCTCGCTGATCACACGCTCGCCCGTCGGGAGCGTGGAGAGCTCGTACTCCTGCATCGGCGGATCGTAGCGCCGTCTACGAGCGGGGTTGACTTGGGCCGCGATTCCGACTTTGCTCAGACAGTCCAGGGATCGGGAGGCCAGATGACGAGGATTCGCAGAGCTCCGGTGCTCATGTTCGTGTTGGGCGCGCTGACGGTCGGCGCGATCTTCGCCGGTCAGGCCGGCTGGGCCGCGCTCGGCTCCCATGCCGCCGACGAGCAGATCTTCGCGTGCGCGAAGACGCAGAACGGCCAGCTTCGGATCGTCGAGGCCGGGGACGGCTGCCTGCCGAGCGAGCAGGCGCTGTCGTGGAGCATCGAGGGCCCGCAGGGCGACCCCGGCCCGCAGGGACCGCAGGGCGCACAGGGCCCTCAGGGCGTCAAGGGCGACACGGGCGCCACCGGCCCGCAGGGGCCCCAGGGTGAGACGGGTGAGACCGGCGCCACGGGAGCCCAGGGCTCGCAGGGCGAAACGGGCGCGACCGGGCCTGCCGGGCCGGCAGGGCCAGCGGGACCCGAGGGGCCGCCCGGCTCGAGCACAGCCGAGCTGACGAGCCCGAACGGCCTCTTCAAGGTCGAGATCACGGATCACGGCATCTTCATCCGCGGGCCTGGTGGCACGGTCTTCGTCGACCACCGCGGCGCCGCAACGACCTCCAACCGCTACTACGGCCGGTGACCCAGATGAGCGAGAACACGACCACTACCACGAATACGAGAGCCAGCCTCCTGAAGCGGCTCGCCCTGCTCGCGGGCGGCGTCGTCGGCGCCGGCGTCGCGGTGCGGAGCACGGGCGGCGACGAGTCGGCAGCCGCTGCGCCGACACGCAGCACGCGCGAATTGACTCTCTACGGCCGCGACTGGCGGCTGCAGCGACCCGGCGTGGCGTTCGGGAAGCTGCCGACGGCGAGCGATCCCGCGCTGCCGAGCGGACGGATCGTCGATCGGCGCGAACGCGAGCTCGGCCGGTTCCGGGCTGCCGCGCTGCCCGGCGCCGCCGCGTTCCACCTGCATACCTTCGAGCTCGCCGAGGGGACGATCCTCGGCATCGGCGCGAACAGACTCGACGAGGGAAGCTACGCCATCGTCGGGGGAACCGGCCGCTACGCAGGCGCGTCGGGCACCTACACGGCCCGGCAGCACCTGCGCGAGCTGGGCGGAGACGGCACGGCCGAGTTCACTCTGAACCTGAATGCCTGGGAGGCCTAGACGATGGCTGTAGACATGTTCCTGAAGATCACCGAGATCCCCGGCGAGTCCCGGGACGACAAGCACAAGGACGAGATCGACATCTACTCCTTCAGCTGGGCGCTCAGCCAGTCCGGGACGGCCACCGGCGGAGGCGGCGGCGGGGCCGGCAAGTCCGACTTCCAGGACTTCTCGTTCGCGATGCCCGTGAGCAAGGCCTCACCGAAGCTGTTCGTCGCCTGTGCGAGCGGCCAGCACCTGAAGGAAGCGATCCTGACCGTGCGCAAAGCCGGAGCGACGCAGCAGGACTTCCTCGTCTACAAGCTCTCCGACTGCATCGTCAGCACCTTCCAGGAGGGCGGCGACACCGGCAGCGACCTCCCGGGCGATGCGTTCAGCCTCAACTTCGCGAAGATCGAGGTCTCCTACAAGGAGCAGGACCTCAAGGGCGGCGTCGGTGCGGAGACCAAGGCCGGCTGGGACCTGAAGCTGAACCAGCCCGTCTAGGCGGAGCGGGCGCCCGCACACGGGCGCCCGCCTTGCCTCATCCTTCAGCGGAGGAGCCATGAGAACCGTCCCTCCTCCACCGTCCGGCCGCCCCGAAGAGATCGCAGCGATGCGCGCGCTCCTGGCCGCCGCGGGCTACACGGGGCCGGCGATCCAGTCCCGGCTCGGCACGGAGCGCGACATTCTCTCGCGGCCCGGCGACTTCCCCGCGCACCTCCGCCGCCTCGAAGGCGATGACAGCCCACTCGCGAGCCTGATCCGGATCTTCGTCCTGCTCGCGAGCGAATCGGCGGACGCCGCAGACCGGGTCTTCGCCCCGCTCGGCGCGGGCGGCCTGGAACGGCTCGGGCTCGTCTCGCGCCGCGACGGGCGGCTTGTCGCCACGGTCCGCCTGATCCCGCACGACGAGCTCGTGATCGCCTCCGATCTCGGCGAGTCCGAGGCAGGCGCCGAGCACGTCCCCGGCGTGCAGCGGCCCTCGAACACCCTCGCCAACCTCACCGTCCGCCGACCCGTCGAGCGCGCGCTCGACGTCGGCACGGGCAACGGCATCCAGGCGCTGCTCGCCGCGCGTCACGCCGAGCGGGTCGTCGCGACCGACGTGAACGAGCGCGCGCTCGGCTTCGCGCGCTTCAACGTCGCGCTGAACGGCGCCGAGAACATCGAGCTGCGACAGGGAAGCTTCCTCGAGCCGGTCGCAGGCGAGCGTTTCGACCTCCTCGTCGCGAACCCGCCGTACGTGATCTCGCCCGAGTCGAGCTTCGTCTTCCGCGACAGCGGGCTGGCCGCGACCAGGTCAGCGAGCAGCTCGTCCGCGCGGCCTGCCGGCCATGCTCGAGGAGGGCGGCTTCGCGACGATCATGGTCAGCTGGGTCGCAGGAGGGCGACGACGTCGCAGCGCGCCCGCGGGACTGGCTCGCCGGCTCCGGCTGCGACGCCTGGATCCTCCATCCGGCTACCGACGACGCCGCTCAGCGCCGCCGCCGGCTGGAACCGCAACATCCCCATCCGCGGCGAGCGCGCGGAGAAGATCGACCGCTGGCTCGAGTACTTCCGCAGCGAGGGCATCGAAGCGATCTCCTACGGCGCGATCGTGCTCCGGAGACGCTCGAGCGGAGCGAACTGGGTCCGCTCGACCGAGCTGCCGCGACGACACGCTCGGGCAGGCGAGCGCCGCACTCGAGCGCATGTTCGCCGCACAGGACTTCCTCGAGGGCGTTTCCACCGACGAGCTCCTCCTCGGGAGCCGTCTCCGCGTCGCGCCCGACGTCACGCTCGAGCAACAGCTCGGACAGGACGACGGCCGGTGGGCGCTCCGCCAGGCCGAGCTGCGGCTCGAGGGTGGCCTGGGCTTCACGGCGGGGCTCGATCCGAGCGCGACGCGCGTGGTGAGCGGCCTCGACCCGTCACGCCCCGCGCGCGAGTCGCTCGAAGAGACCGCGGACGCACTCGAGGCGCCCCGCGGCGAGTTCCTGCGCTCGGGAGCCGAGCTCCTCCGCCTCATGCTCACGCTCGGCTTCGCCGTCCCGGTGGACGACTCCTACAAGCGAGGGGGCGGCTTTCGCCGCCCCCTCGGGGTCCTACGGGCTTGCCTCGACGCTAGTCGCGGCGGGGCCGCGGTCACGGCCGCCGCGGCCGGTCGTCCCGGCGCGGCCGGTCCTCCTCCGGCGGCCGCGGCGGCGCCGACTTGGCCCGCTCGATCAGCTCCTCCGGAGAGACCATCGTCCCGTCCTCGTGCTTCGCGACGAGCTTGAGGCCGATCCGGCCACGGGCCTTGTCGACCTCCTGCACGACCACGTCGACGACGTCGCCGCGCGCCATCACGTCCTCGATGTGCGCGACCCGGCCCGGGCCGACGTTCGAGACGTGAAGCAGGCCGTCCGTGCCCTTCTTCAGCTCGACGAAGGCGCCGAACTGCGTCGTCTTCACGACCTTGCCGGTGTAGGTGTCCCCCACCTCCGGCTCCTTGGTCAGCGCCGTGATCGCCGAGATCGCGGCGTCGCGCCTTGGTGCCCTCGGTCGCGTAGACGAGGATCGTGCCGTCCTCCTCGATGTCGATCTGGACGTCGAAGTCGGACTCGAGCGAGCGGATCGTCTCGCCGCCCTTGCCGATCACCATCCCGATGTACTCCGGGTTGATCTGGACCGACGAGATCCGCGGCGCGTGCTCGGCCAGCTCCGCGCGCGGCTCCGGGATCGCCTCGAGCATGCTGTCGAGGATCGACGTCGCGCGCCCGCTTCGCCTGCTCGAGCGCGTTCCGCATGATCTCCTGCGTCACGCCGGTGATCTTGATGTCCATCTGGAGCGCGGTGATGCCGTCCCGCGTGCCGGCGACCTTGAAGTCCATGTCGCCGAGGTGGTCCTCCGCGCCCTGGATGTCGGTGAGGATGACGTAGTCGTCGCCCTCCTTGACGAGGCCCATCGCGATGCCCGGAGACCGGCGCCTTGATCGGCACGCCGGCGTCCATCAGCGCGAGCGTCGAGCCGCAGACCGAGCCCATCGACGACGAGCCGTTCGACTCGAGCGTCTCCGAGACGAGGCGGATCGTGTACGGGAAGTCCTCGGCCGGCGGGATCATCGCCTCGAGCGCGCGCTGCGCCGAGCGCGCCGTGGCCGATGTCACGCCGCTTCGGGCCGCGCATGAAGCCGGTCTCCCCGACCGAGAACGGCGGGAAGTTGTAGTGGTGCATGTAGCGGCGGTCGGTCTCGAGCGAGAGGTCGTCGATCCGCTGGCCCTCCTTGGCGGTGCCGAGCGTCAGCAGCGTCATGATCTGCGTCTGCCCGCGCTGGAAGAGCCCCGAGCCGTGCGTGCGCGGGCTGACGCGCCACCTCGCACTCGATCGGGCGGATCTCCTCCGCGCCACGCCCGTCCGGGCGCCGCTTGTCGATCGCGATCTTCTTGCGGACGAGGTCCTTGTAGACCGCCTCCGCCGCCTTCTTGACGTAGCTCTTCGTGAGCTGGTCCTTGACGACCGGGCCGTCGCCCTCGACCGTCGCCGGGCCGACCGGGAACGGCAGCTGCGACGCCGTCGATGATCCGCTCGAAGAGCAGGCTCCGCTTGGCCGACTTGAGCTCCTTCGAGTCCTGCTCGGCGTCGGTGAGCGCCCGCAGGTCGTTCTCGAACTGCTCGCGTACCGGCCCCTCGACAAGCGACGAGCCGCTGCTTCTCGAACAGCATGTCGAGGCTCGCCTTGCACCTGCATCCGGCGCTGAATGTCCTCCTCCGTGGAGTCCATCGAGAGCTCGGGCGCGAGCTCGTCCGTCAGCTCGTCCAGGACGGCCGCGCTCTCGCGGAGGCCGTCTCGCTGGATGCGCTCCCAGATCGTGTGCCCGTGCGAGCCCTCGAGCTCGGCGGTCAGCTCGCTGTCGAGCCACTTCGGCTTGCCGATCTGGCGGCGCAGGTCCTCCTGCGCCTCGCACAGCTTGCGGATCTCGTCGTGCGCCAGCTCGAGCGCCTCGAGGAGCACGTCCTCGGGCACCTCGTCCGCGCCCGCCTCGACCATCGTCAGGCCGTCCTTCGTGCCGACGACGATCAGGTCGAGCGCCGACTCCTCCCACGTCTCCTGCGAGGTCGGGTTGACGACGAGCTCGCCGTCGATCCGGCCGATCCGCACCGCGCCGACCGGCCCGAAGAAGGGCAGCGGCGAGATGTGCAGCGCCGCGGAGGCGCCGTTGATGCACAGGATGTCGTGCGGGGTGACGAGATCCGCGGAGAGGACGGTGCAGATCACCTGCACCTCGTTGCGGAAGCCCTTCGGCCAGAGCGGCCGGATCGGGCGGTCGATCATGCGTGCGGTCAGCGTGGCGCGCTCGGTGGCGCGACCCTCCCGCTTGAAGAAGCCGCCCGGGATCTTGCCCGCGGCGTACATCTTCTCCTCGACGTCGATCGTCAGCGGGAAGAAATCGGCGCCCTCGCGGGCCTCCGTCCGTCCCACGCGCCGTCGCGAGCACCATCGTGTCGCTCGAGCGCACGAGCACGGCGCCGTCCGCCTGCTTGGCGAGCTTGCCGCTCTCGAACGTGATCTCCTTACCGCCGATCTCGACGGTGACCGAGGCCAGTTGCCCCGTTGCGATACTCATCTTCTTCGTTCCTCCACTCTGCTTGGTGGAGAGTGGAAGTTTGGGCCAACCCGTCGCTCTGGCTGCGCTGGGCTCGCCCAAGCTTCCACTCCCCGGTGACGAAGCTCTAGCGCCTGAGGCCGAGCTCCTTGATCAGGGCCCGATAGCCCTCGAGGTCGTGCTTCTGCAGGTACGTCAGGAAGCGACGCCTCCGGCCGACGAGCTTCAGCAGCCCGCGGCGGGAGTAGTGATCCTTCGGGTGCGTGCGCAGATGCTCGGTGAGGTCGTTGATCCGCCTCGTGAGCATTGCGATCTGCACCTCCGGCGAGCCCGTGTCGGTCCCGTTCCGGCCGTGCTGATCGATCAGCTCCTGCTTGACTTCCTTGGTGAGGGCCATGTGTGCCTCCTCTAGTGGGTTCCCCGGAGTCCCCGCGCGGCGTGAAGGAAGACACGGCCGGCCGAGAGCTCGGACGCCGGTAGGGTAGCAACCCGTGCTGGACGGGGCTCTTGCTGCTGCCTGTGAGGAGGCGCTGGCGCGCTGGAGCGTGCCCGGCGCCGCGATCGGCGTGCTCGTAGACGGCGAAACCGCGAGCCAAGGCTTCGGCGTCGCTCGACCTGCGCACCGGCGAGCCGGTGACGGCGGAGAGCACGTTCCGCGATCGCCTCGATCACGAAGCCGTTCACGGCCACGCTCGCCCTCTACCTTTCGCTCTCGCGGGCTGCTCTCGCTCGACGAGGAGGTGCCCGGGCCTGTCGAGGGGCTGACACCGCAGCATCTGCTCTCCCACCTGGGCGGCTTCGAGGGCGAGTGCGGCGACCTCGCCCGCTTCGGCGAGGGCGACGACGCGCTGCCGCGGCTCGTCGCCGAGCTCGCCGCGCAGCCGCAGATCGTCCCGCTGGACGAGGTGTGGTCGTACTGCAACGCGGGCTTCTGGCTGCTCGGCCAGTTCCTCGCGGACCGTGCGGGCTCGACCTACGAGCAGACGCTCGCGGATTGGGTGCTCAGCCCGCTTCGGCTCTCCCGACACGGGCTTCGGCGCTGCCCGAGGCGACCGGGCACGAGCCGATCGAGCCGGGCAGTGCTGTAGCACGAGCCCGTCGCTGCCGCCTATCCACGCGCCCGGAACGCGTCGGGCGGGCTCGTGTCGAACGTCGACGACCTGCTCGCGTTCGCGCGCTTCCACCTCGAGAACGCGCGAGACGGAGATCCTGCGCCGGCCGGTCGTGGACACGCCGACCGGGCGACTACGGGTTCGGCTTCGCGCTCGAGCGGGTCGGCGAGCTGGAGCTCTGGGGGCATACCGGGGACTACGGCGGCTTCAGGTCGCTACTCGTGCTCGAACCTGGCTCTGGCCTCGCGTTCGCGGGCCTGGTGAACTCCGAGCGCGGCGGCAGCGCGCTCGAGGAGATCCTCGACGCCGTGCTCGAGAACGCCGTCGGCGTCCGTCGGGTGCCGCCCGAGACGGTGCCGCTGCCGGCAGCAGAGCTCGAGCTGCTGGCCGGGCGCTACGGCCATTCCGAGCTCGAGCTCGAGCTGCATGCCGACGGCGACCGGCTCGCGGTCGAGGCGGTCGAGATCGGCCGCGCGACGGGCATCCGCACACCGCTGCCCCCGCTGCGCGCGCGGTCGCTGGGTGCGCGGCGCTTCGCGCTCGAAGGCGACGAGTGGGAGCGCGCGCGCTTCGACTTCCATCCGCGCACCGGGGCACCTGCGGTTCATCCGCTTCGGAAGCCGGCTCGCGGAGCGACGCTGAACGGCGGAATCGCAGCCGGGCATCACGCGACCGTCGAGGCGGGGCTCGAGATCCTGCAGGACGGTGGGACTCGGCCGCCGACGCCGCGGTCGCCGCGTCGCTCGCCTCCTGCGTCGCGGAGACGGTGATGACCGGCCTCCTCGGCGGCGGGCACGCGATCTACTGGGACGGACGGCAAGCGGTCAACCTCGACTGCTTCGTCACCGTGCCACGTGGCCAGGGCGGCGACGTGATCGAGCTCGCGGTGCCCTTCGGCGAGGAGGTCGTGCATTACGCGGTCGGGCCGGGCACCTGCGGCGTTCCGGGCCTCCCCGCCGGGCTGCACGCACTGTGGGAGCGGTTCGGCCGCCTGCCGTGGCCGCGGCTCGTCGAGCCGGCCTTGCGGCTGGCGCGCAGCGGAGTGCAGATGCCGCCCGCGCACGCTGCCTGCCTCGAGATGCTCGGGCCGGTCTTCACGCTGACGGCTGACGGTCAGGCGATCTACGCACCCGAGGGCGAGCTGCTCCGCACCGGGGAGACGCTCGCTCAGCCCGGGCTCGTCGGCGCGCTCGAGCTGGTCGCTGCCGAGGGCGCGGCCACCGTGTACCGCGGCTCGGTCGCCGACGCACTCCTCGCGCGTCGACGGCGTCGGGCTCACGCGGGCCGACCTCGACGGAGTACGAGCACCGCTGGTCGACCCCCGTCGAGACGCCGTATGCCGGGACCCGGTTTCTGACCCGGGCGGGCCTCTCGGGTGTCCCGACCACCCTCGCGCGCCTCCGGCCGCTGCGCGGGCTCGCCGAGCCCGAGCGCGTTGGCTCCCTGCTCGAGGCGCTCGCCGGGCCGGTACCGGACGGCCACACGACGAACCTCACCGTCGTCGACGCGGAGGGGTGCGCCTGCGTCCTCACGACGAGCCTCGGGCTCGGCACCGGCGACTTCCTCCCGGGGCTCGACCTGCACCTGAACAGCATGCTCGGCGAGGTCGACCTCCATCACGTCCCGCTCGAGGCGGGAGCCAGGATGGAGAGCATGATGGCGCCGAGCCTCGCCTTCGACGACGACGGGCTCGTGCTGGCGATCGGCTCCGCCGGCGGCACGCGGCTCAGAACGGCGCTCGTGGGCGTCGCCGCCTCGATCCTCGACGAGGGGCTCGAGCCCGTCGCGGCGGTGGAGCGGCCGCGGTTCCACCCGATCGGTGGGCTCGTGCACGCCGAGCCCGGCGTCGACGACGGCGCGCTCGCCCAGCTGGAGGCACAGGGACGCACTGTCCGCCGGTGGCCGGCGCAGCACCACTACTTCGGCGGTGTCAGTGTGGTCGGCCGGAGTGGGTGCGCGGGTGATCCGCGTCGAAGCGGACACGCCGCCGCGCTGCGCTAGCGGGCTCCACGTCCGCCCAGCCCAGGTAGCCGCAATGCGGGCAGCCCGGATTCGTGGAGATCGTCCCGCCGCCGCGCGGCTTCGAGTAGACGGCGGAGCACTCGAGGCACTGCACGGTCTCGGTGGTCTCCAGCTTGGTCACTCGCGACGGCTCTACTCGTTGCGGCTGCACACCTATGAGATACCCAAGCTCGACGAAACTTGCATCATTCGAGACCGATTTCGCCGCGCTCTACGGTCGGTTCACCGCCCGGGTCCGCTCGACGTCGCGCGCGATCTGCTCCACGAGCTCTGCTTCGCTGGCGAAGGCCCGCTCGTCCCGCAGGCGCTCCCAGAGCTCGACGACGAGCCGTTGCCCGTAGAGATCGCCCTCGAAGTCGAGCAGGTACGGCTCGATCCGCCGCTCCTGGCCGCCGTAATGCGGGTTCATGCCGATCGAGATCGCGGCACGGTACTGCTCCTGGTCCGGGGCCTGGGCGGCGCCCGCGTAGATGCCGAACCTCGGCACGAGCAGCGCCGGGTCGAGCGCGAGGTTCGCGGTCGGGTAGCCGAGCGTCCCGCCCCGCTGGTCGCCCGGGACGACGACGCCGTCGAGCTCGAACGGGCGACCGAGCTGGCGTGCGGCCTCGCCGAGCTCGCCCTCGTGCACGAGGCGCCTGATCTCGGACGACGAGACGCCGTCCACGAGCGGCACGCGCCGCACCTCGAAGCCGAGCCGCTTCGAGCGTGCCGAGATCGCCCGAGCGCCGGTGTCCGAAGCGGAAGTCCTCGCCCGCGACGACGACCTGCGCGCCGGCGAGCCACTCCGCGACGAACTGCTCCGGCTCCTGCGCCGCCGTCTCCAGCGTGAACGGGATCACGACGGCGTCGGCGGCGCCGTGCTCGCGCAGCAGCTCGACGCGTCGCTGCGGCGAGCAGATCAGCTCGACCTGATTCCCGTGCACGACCGTCCTCGGGTGCGGGTCGAACGTGAGCGCGGTGACCGGCAGCCCCGTCTCGAGCGCGATCTCGAGCACGCGTCGGTGACCCAGGTGCACCCCGTCGAAGGTGCCGATGACGACCGCGCCGGTCACGGCAGCAGCGCCAGGGCCAGCTCGGTCGGGACGATCCGCTCCTCGTCGGCGTCCTCGACCCGGAACGGGCCGACCTCGGTGCGGCGAAGCGTCCGGCAGTGACCGCCGAGCGCCTCCGCGATCGCCCGCACGTAGGTGCCCGAGCTGACCCGGAGATCGAGCCGTGCCACCCCGTCGGCGTACGCGAGCAGCTCGAGCGCGTCCACGCGCGAGCGCCGCAGCGGCATCTCGACGGCGACGCCGCGCCGGTGCGAGCCGGTACGCGCGCTCGCCGCCGATCTTGACCGCCGACGCGGCCGGGATCGGCAGCTCGATCTCGCCGCGGAGGTGCACGAGCCGGCGCTCGAGCTCGTCCGGCGCCGGCGGCTCCTGCTCCTCGACGACCTCCCCCTCGACGTCGCCGGTCGAGGTCCGCGCCGTCAGGTCGACCTCCGTGAGATAGCGCTTGTCGAGCCCGACGAAGGATCCGGCCACCTTCGTCGCGCGTCCCGAGAGCAGCACCAGCAATCCCGTCGCGAACGGGTCGAGCGTGCCCGCGTGCCCCATGCGGGTGCCCGTGCGCGCGCGAATCCTGTTCACGATCGCGAACGACGACGGCCCCGCCGGCTTGTCCACGAGGATGATCCCCGCCGGCTCGAGCCCGCGCGGCGGCATCAGGCCGACCCGATCATCAGGCCGCCGGACGGGCGCTCACGCCGGCCCTGCGGCGGCGCGGGCGGCGGAGAACTCCCGGACGATGAACTCCGTGATCGCCTCGACCGACTCGTCGCTCGAGAAGCCCGCGGCCTGTCGGTGCCCACCGCCGCCGGACTTGCGCGCGATCGCGGAGACGTCGAGCTCGTCGTGCGAGGCCCGGAGTGAGATCCGGCGGGCCGGGCTGCCGCCGCGCGGCGGCTCGCGGATCAGCGCCGCCATGTCCGCGCCCTCGACGGCGCGCAGGAAGTCGATGATCCCCTCCGAGTACGGCTCCACCGCCCCGACCTCGGAGAAGTCGTCGCGCAGGAGGTACGAGACGACGAGACCGCCGCCCTCGTACACCGCGGCGCGTTCCAGCGCGCGTGCGAGCAGCTTCAGCTTCGCGAACTGCACGCTCTCGTAGACGCCCTGGAAGACCTTGTGCACGTCGGCGCCGGCCTCGACCAGCTCGGCGGCCAGCCGCAGCGCCTTCGGCGTCGTGTTCGCGTACTGGAACCGCCCCGTGTCGGTGACGAGCGCGACGTAGAGCGGCTCGGCGATCTCGGGCGTCACCTCGACGCCGAGCTCGGCGAAGACGTCGCGCAGCACCTCCCCCGTCGAGGAGGCATCGGCCACGATCAGGTTGACGTCGCCGAACCTGGAGTTGTCGTGATGGTGGTCGATGTCGATCGTGAACGGCGCCTGGTGCAGCACGTCGGGGTCGGGCCCGAGCCGCGACTCGTTCGCGCAGTCGACCGCGACGAGCACGCGCTCGGCCGCGTCCGCGGGCAGCACACGTCCGAGGTCGCCCAGGCCCATGAACGCGTACTCGGCGGGCAGCGGGGTCGCGCCGGCGAGGTACATGACACTGTCCTTGTCCAGCTGGAGCAGCGCCCGCTGCATCGCAGCGAGCGACCCCAGCGCATCCCCGTCCGGGTTCTCGTGCGTCGTGACGAGAAAGCGCTCGTGGGAGCGGATCGCCTCAGCGACCGCCTCGAGGTCAGCCTGCGTCTTCGTCAGATTCGGGGGCGAGCTCATCGATGAGTTTGGACATGCGCACGCCGTGCTCGACGGTCGGATCGTATTGGAACGCGAGCTGGGGAGTGCGCTTGAGCCGGAGCTCGCGCGAGAGCCGCCCCTGCAGGACGCCGTGGGCCGCATCGAGCGCGGCCATGCTCCGCTCGCGCTTGCGGTCGTTGCCGAGCACGCTGACGAAGACGCGGGCGTGGCGGAGGTCGGGCGACGTCTCGACTCCCGTCACGGTGACGAAGCCGATCCGCGGATCCTTCAGCTCGAGGAGCGCCTCCGACAGCACCTGGCGGAGCGACTCGTTGACTCGGCGCATCCGCTGGGCCATCGACCTAACTTATCGGCCGCCGCCGCGTCCCGGTGGTCGTGAGCCGCCGTCTCCTCGCCCTCCTCGCCGCCGTCGCCGCGCTCGCAGCGACCGGCGCGGCGCTCGCGACGCAAGACCAGCGTGGCGCCCGCTTCGAGGTGCTCGGCCACGTCAGGCCTACGGGCTACAGCGCCGACGTCGTCCTGCACCGCCGCCACGCCTACCTCTCCAGCCACAAGGGCGCAGTGAGCTGCACGGCCGACGGCGTGCGCGTCTACAGCCTGCGCGACCCGAGGCGGCCGCAGCGGATCGCCACCTTCGGGCGGATCCCCGGCACGTGGACCGAGAAGACGATCGTCCGCCGGCTCGCGACCCCGTCCTTCACCGGCGACCTCGCGGTGACGAGCGTGCAGAGCTGCCGCGACGGCGCCTTCCGCGGCTTCGCGCTCTACGACGTGACCCGTCCGGGTCGGCCACGCGAGCTCGCCCGCGTGCGCACCGAGCCGCGCGGCTCGCACGAGATCTGGCTCCAGCCGGTCGGGCGGCGCGCCTACGTCTACACCGCGATCATCGCCTCCGAGATCCTCTCCTCCTCGAACGGCGAACCAGGCGACCCGGACTTCCGCATCTACGAGGTCACCCAGCCGCGGACACCCGTGCTGCGCGGCGGCTGGGGCGCCTGGGCGGCACTCGGGCTCGTCCCCTTCCACGACCCGAACCGGAGGCTCGAGGGGAACTTCGTGCACTCGGTCGTGGGCGACGGCAGTAGGGCCTACCTCTCCTACTGGGATCTCGGCACCGTCGTGCTCGACGTGCGCGACCCGGCGAGACCACGCTACGTCGGCAGGACGCGCGCGACCGACAATGCCCATTCCGCCTGGCTCGGCCCGCGCGGCCTCCTGATCGAGACGCACGAGGCGGCGGCGGCGTCGCGACGCTGCACCGGCGCGGAGCCGGCGATCCGGTGCGGCTCGGCAGCTTCGAGCTCCCCGACGCCGTGATCCGCCGCGGGCACCGCGCCCGAGGGCTCTCCCCCGTGTCCGGGTTCGACCTCACGGACAGCGTGCACGACGCGAAGGTGCAGGGGCAGACGGCGCTCTTCTCGTGGTACGCGCAGGGCGTCGTCGCCGCAGACGTCTCCAATCCCAAGGAGCCGCGCTTCCTGGCCCGCTTCCTGCCCCTGCCGGACGACGATCCCGAGAAGCTGCTCTGCCCCGGCCGTCGCTGCTCCGCCGTCTGGGGCGTCGACGTCGAGGGCGACCTCGTGGTCGCCTCGGACATGGTCAGCGGCCTCTGGGTGCTGCGGCTGCGCCGCGACTGAGTCCCGCTACTCGTCGTCGAGCGTCGTGAGCCGTCGCTCGACGAGCGCGAGCTCCCACTCGCGCGAGGCGAGATAGCGCTCCGCATCGGCGAGCAGCTGCTCGGCGTCGCGGTGCTCGCGGGCGACGATCGCGAGCGTGATCCGCGCACGCTGCCAGACGTCGTGGTGGTCGACCTCGGCGACGGACGCGCCGAAGCGGTTCGCGAGCTGCGCCTTGGCCGAGCGCAGGTACGACCGCTTCTCCTTCAGCGAATGCGCTTCCGGGAAGTGCAGCTCCGCCGAGAGGATCCCGACCCAGCCGTGCGGCATGAGACCGCTCGGCTAGGAGGCGGCAGGCGTCGCGCCCGCCGGCTCGTCGAGCGACGTCCGCTCGACCTCGCGCGTCTCGTACACCTCGAGCACGTCGCCTTCCTTCACGTCGTTGAAGTTGTCGAGCAGGATCCCGCACTCGAAGCCCTCTGCCACCTCGCGCGCGTCCTCCTTGAAGCGCTTCAGCTGCGCGATCGTCGTGTCGTAGATGACGGTGCCGTCGCGGATCACGCGCACCTGGGAGTTGCGGCGCACGACGCCGGAGGTGACCATGCAGCCGGCGATCGTGCCGAGCCGCGAGACCTTGAAGAGGGCGCGCACCTCGACCTCGCCGATCGTCTCCTCCGTCTGGACGGCGGTCAGCATGCCGACGAGCGCCTGCTCGATGTCCTCGGTGAGCTGGTAGATGACGCGATAGGTGCGGATGTCGACGCCCTCGCGCTCGGCGAGCTGGCGCGCCTCGACGTTCGGGCGCACGTTGAAGCCGACCACGAGCGCCTGCGAGGCGGCGGCGAGCATGATGTCGCCCTCGGTGATGCCGCCGACGCCCTGGTGGATGACGTTGACGCGCACCTCGGGGTGCTGGATCTTCGCGAGCTCCGAGATCGCAGCCTCGACGGAGCCGCCCACGTCGCCCTTGAGGACGAGGTTCAGGTCCTGGACAGCGCCTTCCTGGAGCTGCGAGAAGAGCGATTCGAGCGAGACGCCCGACTTGGAGCGCTGCGCGTGCTGCTCGGTGCGCAGGCGCTGGCCGCGGCGCTGGGCGAGCGAGCGCGCCTCGCGCTCGTTCTCGACGACGCGCGCGAGCTCGCCGGCGGGCGGCGGGGCGTCGAAGCCGAGGATCTCGACGGGAGTGCCCGGCCGCGCCTCCTTGACCTTCTCGCCGCGATAGTCGTAGAGCGCACGCACCTTGCCGTACGCGTCGCCGGCGACGATCGCGTCGCCCACGCGCAGCGTCCCGCGCTGCACGAGCATCGTCGCGACCGGACCGCGGCCGACGTCGAGCCGCGACTCCACGATCGGGCCGGATGCGTCGGCGTTCGGGTTGGCGGTCAGCTCCAGCTCGGCGTCCGCGACGAGCAGGATCCGCTCGAGCAGGTCGTCGAGGTTCTGCTTCTGCTTCGCGGAGACGAGGGAGAACTGCGTCGTGCCGCCCCAGTCCTCGGGCTGGAGGCCCTCGGCGGCGAGGTCGGACTTGACCCGGTCGGGGTTCGCGTCGGGCAGGTCGACCTTGTTCACGGCGACCACGATCGGCACCTCGGCGGCGCGGGCGTGCGAGATCGACTCGCGCGTCTGCGGCATCACCGAGTCGTCGGCGGCGACCACGAGCACCGCGATGTCCGTCACCTTCGCGCCGCGGGCGCGCATGGCGGTGAACGCCTCGTGGCCCGGCGTGTCCAGGAACGTGACCTTGCGGCCGCCGACGTCGACCTGGTAGGCGCCGATGTGCTGCGTGATCCCACCCGCCTCCGTCGTCGACGACCGACGTCTCGCGGATCGCGTCCAGCAGCGAGGTCTTGCCGTGGTCGACGTGGCCCATGATCGTGACGACCGGCGGCCGCGGCGCGAGATCCTCCTCGGAGTCCTCGAAGACCTCCGGGAGCTCCTCCTCGTCGGCAGCGTGCTTGATCGTGATCTCGCGGTCGATCTCGGTGCCGATCAGCTCGACCTCGTCGTCCGAGAGCGACTGCGTGATCTGGACCATGTTCCCGAGGCCCATCATGATCTTGATGATCTGGGCGGCAGGGATCCCGAGCGCCTGCGAGAGGTCGCGGACGGTGACGCCCGACGGCACCGTGACGGGGCCGGTCGGAGCGACGACCTCCTGCTTCTCGCGCTTCGGCGCGTCGCTCGGGCGGCCGCGGCCCTGGCGGTTGTCGCGCCCGCGCTGGCCGCCTGCGCCCTCGATCACGACGCGGCGCTTGCGACCCGGCGCTCCCTGGCGGGGGCGGATCGGGCGATTCGGCTTGTTCGGTCCGTCTGCCATCAGCTCTCGATTCTAGTTGCGGGCTCGTAGAGACGCGCGAGCGCGGGGTCGACCAGCACGGTTCGTCTCAGGATGCGGTTGAAGGCTCGATTCGCCCGGGCGCGCTCGAAGCACGGGAGCCGCGGGCACGTGTACGCCCCGCGCCCCGGCTCCTTGCGACCCGGAACGAGGTGACCGTCCCGCGCCGCGAAGCGCAGGAGCTCGGCCTGCGGCGCCTTGCGACCGCAGCCCGCGCAGGTTCGCTGGGGCAGGCTCACGCCCCAGCGCTCTGCTCCTCCCCACCCGCGTCGACGGCGGTCGGCACGATCGGGGGCTCGCCCTCGGTGGGGCTCTCCGCCTCGACGTGCTCGACGGCCTCGATCTCGGCCTCGACCTCGTCGGGTGTGAGCTCGGCCTCGACGGGAGCCAGGTCGGCCTCCGTGCCCACGAGCGCCTGGTGGGCCGGGACGCCGCAGTACTTGGAGCCCGGGAGGGCGGCGTTCGGGCAGCGCTTGCCGTTGGAGAGGACGGCGCCGCAGCGGCCCGTGTACTCCTCGCCGTCGGCGCCCTCGCCGGCGTAGGCCGCCTCGGCCTCGGCGCGGGCGAACTCCTCGTCGGACTGGATGTCCACCTTCCAGCCGGTCAGGCGGGCGGCGAGCCGGGCGTTCAGACCCTCCTTGCCGATCGCCAGCGCGAGCTGGTCGTTCGGGACGACGACGGTCGCTTCCTTCGTCTCGTCGTCGATGTAGACCTCGCGCACGCGGGCGGGCGAGAGCGCCTTCGCGACGAAGCGCGCCGGCTCCGTGTTCCACGGGATGATGTCGATCTTCTCGCCGCGCAGCTCGGAGACGACCATGCGGACGCGCGAGCCGCGGGGCCCGACGCACGCACCGACCGGGTCGACGCCCTGGGCGTGCGACTCGACGGCGATCTTGGACCGGTAGCCCGGCTCGCGTGCGACACCCCGGATCTCGACCAGCCCGTCGGCGATCTCCGGCACCTCGAGCTCGAACAGCGTCTTGATCAGCTCGGGATCGCGCCGGGAGAGGATCACCTGCGGGCCCTTCGTGCCCGAGCGGACCTCCGTGATCACGGCCTTGATCCGCGAGCCCTGCTCGTAGCGCTCGCCGTCCACCTGCTCCGAACGGGGCAGCAGCGCCTCGACCTTGCCGAGGTCGACGAGCACGTTGTTGCGGTCGCCCGCCTGCTGGACGATCCCGGTGACGACCTCGCCCTGCCGGTCGATGTACTCCTCGTACATCATCGCGCGCTCGGCCTCGCGGATCCGCTGCTGGATCACCTGCTTGGCGGTCTGGGCCGCGATGCGGCCGAAGTTCTCGGGGGTGACGTCCGCGCGCTGGATCTGCTGCTCGGGCACCTGCGACCAGTCGAGCTCGAGGTCGTCCTCGTTGATCAGCGTGTGCTGGCGCTCGCCGGTCTCCTCCTCGAGCCGCTCCAGCTCGTCGATCTTCGCCTCCATCGCCTCTTCCAGCAGGCGCTCCTCGAGGTCGCCGGGGATCTCGATCGAGAAGACGCGGAACTCGCCCTCGTCGTCGAGCTCGACGACGGCATGGCGAGCGGCCCCGGGCGTCTTCTTGTACGCGGCGAGGAGCGCATCCTCGAGCGCGGTGACCAGGGTGTCGCTCTCGATCCCCTTCTCGCGCTCGATCGTGCGGACTGCTTCGATGATCTCCTGGGACATGGCTCCTCCGCTCTAGTTCTGCGACTCGGTGTAGATCAGGTTGCTCCGCACGATCGACTCGTACGGGATCTCGACGGGCTCTTCGCCGGCACGCACGGTCACCGCGGACTCGCCGGCGCTCAGCACCTCGGCGCGCAGCCGCTTCTTCCGGTCCTCCGTGCGCAGCGAGACGGTCCGGCCGACCACGTTCCGGAAGTGCTCCGGGGTGCGCAGCGGGCGCTCGATGCCCGGCGACGAGACCTCGACCGCGTACTCGGCCAGGTACGGGCGCAGCACGTCGGTGACGCGCGCGCAGAGTGCGTGGTCGACGCCCTGCGGATGGTCGACGAAGACGGTGAAGCGATCGGGCCCGGACAGCTCGACTGCGAGCACCTCGACGCCCGGCAGCGCCGTTCCGACCTCTTGCCCGATCTGATTCGTCAGCGTCTTCTCCTTGTCGTGCATTCCGCTCAAAGTGCCCTCTCAACAAAAATGGGCGCCGCGCGCCCACTCTGTAAATCAACAACGTGTCCAGCAGGTGAAATGTGGTGACAGCAGTGTAGCAACCACCACCCGTCTAGAGGACGATCGTCACCGGCCCGTCGTTCACGAGCTCGACCTGCATTCGAGCGCCGAAGCGACCTGTCTCGACCTGCAAGCCGAGCTCGCGGAGCGCGACGCAGAAGCGCTCCACGAGCGGCTCCGCGAGCTCCGGCTTCGCGGCCTCCGTGAAGCTCGGGCGGTTTCCCTTGACGGTGCTCGCGAGGAGCGTGAACTGGCTGACGACGAGCGCTGAGCCGCCCGTGTCCAGCAGCGAGCGGTCGAAGCGGCCGTCGTCGGCGGGGAAGATCCGTAGGCGCGCCACCTTGCCGGCGAGCCGGTCGGCGTCGGCAGCGGTGTCGCCGTCGGCGACGCCGAGCAGGACGACCAGACCGGCGCCGATCGCGCCCAGCGTCGCCTCCTCGGTACGCACCGAGGCCCGGCTGACCCGCTGCAGGACGGCCCGCATGACGCTCTCGACTATGCCACCGGCGAGAGCCATGCCGGCAGCCGGTTTCCGAGCCGCCTGCCATACTGCGCAGCTTGCGGCGGGAGGTCTCAGGGCTGGTCCAGGGTGTTCGGGCGCGCGCGACCGTCGTCGCGGCGCTTCTGTGCGCGCTCGCCGCCGTCGGGCCGGCGAACGCGGCACCGCGCTTCGGGATCGCCGACGACGCCGGGAAGTACGCCGACGACGGGGGCCCGGCCTTCTTCGAGCGCATCCGGGCGCTCGGGATGACGGACAACAGGATCACGATCCTCTGGCACCCCGACCGGCCGGCCACGATCGTCGAGCGCGCCTTCCTCGACCGGGCGGTCCCGGCGGCCACCGCGAAGGGTGTCCGGATCGTCTTCCACGTCTATCCGGCGCAGCCCAGAGGCGTGACCGCCACGCCCGCTCGACAAGTCCAGTTCGCGCGCTTCCTGGGCCGGCTCGCCCGCGCCTATCCGGATGTGCGCGAGTTCGTCGTCGGCAACGAGCCGAACCAGCCGCGCTTCTGGCAACCACAGTTCACCTCGGCCGGCCGCGGCGCCTCGGCACGCTCCTACGCCAGCCTGCTCGCGGGCTCCTACGACGCGCTGAAGGCGGTGAGCCCGGAGATCAAGGTGATCGGCCTGGGGCTCTCCGGACGGGGGAACGACGTCCCGTACGCGCGCTCGAACGCCTCCACCTCGCCCGTCCGCTTCCTGCACGACCTCGGAGCCGCCTACCGGGCGAGCGGCCGCAAGAAGCCGCTGATGGACGAGCTCGGCGTCCATCCCTATCCCCGCTCCGATCGCGACTCGGTGCTCACCGGGGACCGCTGGCCGCGGGCGGGCCTCGTCAACCTCGGCCGCGTGAAGCAGGCCTTCTGGGACGCGTTCGCCGGCACCGCCCAGCCGACGGTGGAGGACGGGCTGAAGCTGCGCATCGACGAGATCGGCTGGCAGGTGGCCGTGCCGGAGAGCCGGGCAGGCGCCTACACCGGTCGCGAGACGTCGAGCGTGACGAGCGAGCCCGCCCAGGCGGCGAACTACGTGAAGCTCGTGCAGCTGGCGGCGTGCGATCCGAGCATCTCGGGCCTCTACCTGCTCCATCTCAAGGACGATCCGGACCTCGAGCGGTTCCAGTCGGGCCTCGAGCGCGCCGACGGCTCACGCCGACCCGCGTTCGCGGCCGTCCGGCAGGCCGTCCTCCGCGCGCGTCGCGGCTGCGCCGGCAAGAAGATCGCCTGGCGCCACGCGACCACCGTCGTGGGCGCACGCGCCGGGTTCGGCGTCACGAGCCGGCCGTCGTGGCACCTGCGCCGAAACTGGAGCTTCACGGTCACGGCCCGCGAAGGCGCCTTCTTCCGCGGCGCCATCTACCGGGCGCCCGCCACCGCGCGGACGCTCGCCCGGTCGCTCGCGAGCCGCCTCGCCCCGGGCGCCCTTGCGACGACCACGGGAAGCGTGCGCGCCGGGTGGCAGCCACGTGTGACCTTCAAGGGCCTGCGCCTCGCACCCGGGCGGTACGTGTACGCAGTGCGGCTGCGGGCGAGCATGAACACGCGCCGAACGAGGGTGCTCGTCAGCCGCCCGTTCGTCGTGCGCTAGCCGTCCTCCGGCTGCTCGCCCTCGAGATCCATGATCCGGTCGGCGTAGCGCTCGCTCTGGGGGCTCATCGAGCTGGCGAGCTTGTAGTGGCCGTTCGCCTCCGCGTCGCGCCCCTGCTTCTCCAGGGCGCGGCCGAGCGCGTAGTGCGCGTAGTCGTCGGTCGGCGAGAGCTCGAGCACTGCGCGAAACTCGCTCTCCGCCTCGCTCCAGCGCTGGATCCGGAAGTACGCGATCCCGAGCGCCTCCCGGATCGACGCCTTGTTCGGCTCGAGCCGCTTCGCCTTCTCCAGCGCGACCGTGGCCTGAGCAGCCATGCCCTGCTGGAGGTGGTCGCGTCCGCGCTGGTAGAGGTCGTACGCGTCGCTCACTGCTTCCCGCTCCGACGCCGGCAAAGCCGGCACCTCCGCTCGTTGGGGCGGCTCCGTCGAGCCTACGCCGCCGAGCGCCTTCAGATACGTGAAGTTCTCCACCAGCAGATCCTCCGGGGTGGTGAGATCGCGCGTCGGCCCGATCTCGATCCCCGCGACTCGCTCTCCCGCGTCGATCGCCTGCTGAAACGCGACTGCGAGCTCGAACGGCGCGCTGCCGGGAAGCGACTCGATCCGCCCGGCGATCGCGGGGCCGACCGCCCACAGCGGCGCCGCCACGACGCCGGTGCCCGCATCGAGCAGGCGCTCGACCGCGCCCGCCACGCAGCCGGACCCCGGCAGGGCCCTCCTCCGGCCGGCCGGCTCGCACGGCAACGGCCCCGGCGGCGGCGGAGTCGGCGCGGAAGGCGGCTGCGAAGCGGCCGACGTCCCCGGACGCGAACACGGTGTCGGCGCCGAGCACGAGGTAGGGAGCGCGGGCCTGTGCGGCGACCACGGCGTCGGCCGAACCGTCCGGCCCCGCCTGACGCGCGTACCGGATCGAGAGCCCGAACGCCCCGCCGTCGCCGACGAGACGCTCCACCTGCTCGGCCAGATGGCCGACGACGATCGTCACGTCGCGGCAGCCGGCGTCGGCGAGCTCGCGCAGCAGCCGTGCGAGCACCGGCCGGCCGTCGATCGGCAGCAGCGGCTTGGCGAACCGCTCGGTCAGCGGCCTGAGCCTCGTCCCGAGGCCCGCCGCCATCACGACCGCCGGCAGCACTAGACGCGCAGCGAACGCAGGGTGACGAAGCCGCGCAGCCGCTGCGTCCGGCCGAGAGCGCCGCGGATCGCGTGCAGGAGCCGTCTCAGCTCGGCGCGGGTCGCCGTCGCTGCCGCCTCGCTCCCCGCGGGTGGCCCGAAGCGCGCCGCCGCAACTGCCTCGGCGAACGGTCGCCCGTCGATGCCGAGCTGCGAGCGGACGAGCTGGTGCAGGTCCTCGGGCGTCGCGCTCGCGTCCACGGTCAGGCCCTGGTCGACGAGGAAGTCGGCGAGCTCACGGCGCGCCGCGCCCGCCACCCGCCGCGGGTCGCTCGTCAGGTAGCGCGAGCGCCGCCAGGCGAGCTTCGCGAGCCCGATCGACGTCCCAACGCCCACCACGACGAGGATCAGCAGCCAGAGGGCGCCGATGCCCTCCTCGACGCTCACCGGCGGTGCGCTCCGCGCGCGCCCTTCCTGGAGCAGGGTCAGCTGGCCGAGCCCGGTGCCCGGGTCGGGCCCGCGACCGGTGGACGGCGTGAACGCGCGGGAAGCGGCGTCCGGGTTGAAGGTCTGCGAGGAGGCGCTGTAGTTCGCCGCCAGCTCGCCGCGTCCAGGCGTCGGGTCGAACGTCAGCCAGCCGTACCCCGGGAACCAGACCTCGACCCAGGCGTGCGCGTTGTGGTCGGTCACCGTCCAGACGCCGTCGCGGTACGTGCCGCTCGTGAAGCCGGCCGCCACGCGCGCCGGAATGCCGAGGAAGCGCAGCATCAGGGCCATGGCGCCGGCGAACTGCTGGCAGTAGCCGCGCCTGCTCTCCGCGACGAAGTAGGCGAGCGGCGGCGCGCCCCCGGAGGACGGCGGCTGCTCGTCGTAGACGAAGCCGCCCGTCGTCGCGCAGCCACGCCTCGATCGCCACGACGGCGCCGTACGGCGTGCGCGCTCCCCGCGCGATCCGCTCGGCCTGCTGGGAGAGCCCCTGGTAGGCGGCCAGAGCGAGTGGCTGCTGTCGTCGTCGAAGATCTCCGCAGCGGCGGCCTCGCGGCCCGGGCTGCCGAACTGGGCAACAGCTTGCGCTCGAGCCGCAGGTACGGGTCCAGCGCGTCCGGGTAGTCGGCCTCGAGCTGTGCGAGGTCGACCGGCCTGGGGGTCGGCGCGTAGCTCGAGACGGTGTAGCGCTCGCCACGCTCCAGGTCGCGGTTCAGCCCCACGAGCCCGTCGCGCGTACTTCGTCACGAGCCCGAGCGAGTCGCCGCTCGATGCCGACCGGGGTGCTCGCCGCGACCAGGTGGCTCGTCGCGCAGGCCCACCACCTCCACCTCCTGCGTGACGAGATCGTCCTCGTCCGGCGCCGTCACGGGCAGCAGCGGATCGACGGGCAGCTCGCCGGTCGCGAGCTCGCTCACGCGCACCTCGAGCTTCTCGAGCCAGTGATCCTCGACGAAGCGATCGAGCGTCGTCGCGCGCCAGTAGAGGCTGCGATTGGTGCCCGAGATCCGCAGCACCGTCGTCTTCTGCTTCGGGAAGTCGATCCCGGCGTAGTTCGCGTCCCAGACGTAGTCGACGCTGACCGGGGGCGTCAGGCCCCCCGTACGGGTCCCAGCGCTCCCAGCCCAGCACACCGTCCCGCGCGACCGCAGCCGTCGTCGACGACACCGGCGGCGACGAGCACGACGAGCACGCCCGCCGCGAGCGCGGACGTCGGCCGCTCGACGCGCAGCCCCGCGAGGATCCAGAGCGCGGCGACGAGGATCAGCGCCCCGAAGGCGATCCCCTGCGACTGCAGCAGCGTCGCGGGCCAGCCCGCGCCGGCCAGCAGCACGAGCACGGCGGGCAGCGGCCGCCGCGACGCCGCCGCCAGCCCGAGGACGAAGCAGAAGCCGAAGATGGCGAGGAGGACGACGCCGTGCATCTCCGGGTACTCGAGCGCGGAGAACGGGACGCGGACGTCGTAGAAGCGCGCGAGCCCGGCGTCGACCCGGTCCCAGGCGAGCGGGAAGAAGCCGCCCTCGTCCGAGCGGCCGGTCGAGCGCGAGCCAGGCGGCGACAGAGCACGACGGGCCCGGTCACGAGCAGCCGGAGGCCGAGCGACGGGAGCAGCGCGGGCACGAGCGCCAGCAGCACGATCCACAGCGCGTCGCCGCCGCCTCCGCGGGTCCTCGAGCCGCATCCACGCCGACGCGATGATGATCGCCGGGAGGGCGTAGACGAGGGCGGTCCTACGCATGGAGCGCTCCCCGCGCCGTCGGGGCCGCACCCAGCGCCGAGCGCAGGTCGTCGCCCTCGCGCACGACCGCGACGGGGACGCCCGGCCGCCTGCAGGCGCAGCAGCTCGGGCTCGGTCTTCGTCGGCCGGCCGGCGAAGCTCGGCGCGTCGACCCAGACGAGCGAGACGCCGTGGTTCGAGAGCGCGCGCTGGACGAGCTTCGTCGCCAGCGCAGGCGCGAGCCGCGCCGTGACGACGACGAGCTCGAGCGCCCGCGCCGCCGGTCCGCCTTCGCGCGCGATCAGCTCGACGACCGGACGCGACGCCGCCGGGCTCCACCGCGGCCAGCGCCTCCGAGCGCGGCATGCCAGTCGCCCTCGAGCGACGACGACCCGGCACGCTCACGGGCCGGTCCGCGTTCAGCGCGAGCACGGCGCGGCGGCCCCGCGAGGCGTGCGGTGCGCAGGATCGAGCCGGCGGCGCGCACCTGGACGTCGAAGCTCTCGCCCGACCGCGGCCGAGTCGGCGTCGAGCACGATCGCGATCTCGTCCCGCGGCGCGTCCTCGAGCTCCTTCACCATCAGCTGGCCGCGGCGCGCGGTCGTGCGGCCAGTGCACCTTGCGCAGCGACTCGCCCCGCTCGTACTCGCGCACCGAGTGCAGGTCGAAGCCCGACGGCCGCCGGAGCAGCAGCCGCCGGCCGTCCTGCGCGTGGGCGCCGCTCTCGGAGAACAGCCCCTCGAGCTCGACGAGCCGCGGGTAGACGACGATCGAGCCGGCGGGCAGCGAGCCGACCTCGGCGCGCGCGAGCCCGAACGGATCCTCGATCGCGACCTGCGCGCTCTCGACGTCGTAGCGGCCGCGCGGCAGCCGCTCGAGCACGTAGGTCCCGCGATGCGCCCGGCCGTCCCGCCGCAGCGGCGTCTCGCGCTCGCCGAGCCGCGCCAGGCGCTCGCGCGATCGCGAGCGCGGCGGGGGCACGCGTCGCCTGCGGCAGCGCCTCGAGCGTCACCCAGACGTCGTCGCCCTCGAGGAGCGCGCCGCGGCCGGCGCGCCGGCGCAGCCCGATCGGGCCGGCGGCGAGCCGCACCCAGGCCCGGGCCGCGAGCGGCGCCGAGCACGAGCCCGGTCGCGGCCGGGTACAGCACCGCGGCGCCGAACGAGCCAGGCGACCACGTAGGTGACGAGCGCCGAGCGCGAGCGCGAGCTTGCCGCGCCGGTCGGTCACCGGCTAGACGGGAACCGGCGTCTGCTCGACCGCCTCCTGCACGATCTCGCCGCGCCGTCAGGCCGGCCGAGCGCGCCTCGGGCGCGAGGATCAGCGGTGCGCGAGCACCGGCGCCGCGACGGCCTTGACGTCGTCCGGGAGCACGTAGTCGCGGCCCTCGGCGAGCGCGCGCGCCTTCGCGACGCGCAGCAGCGCGATGCCCGGCCCGCGGGCTGGCGCCCAGCGCCAGGCGCGGGCTCGAGCGCGTGTGCCGCAGCAGCGCGACGACGTAGCGGTTGAGGCTCTCCTCGACGAAGATCGCCCGTCGCGTCGTCGATCGCCTGACGCAGCTCCTCGGGGCCGGCCACCGGCTCGAGCGCGTCGAGCGGCGGCGTCGGTCGTCTGCTCGGCCAGCATCCGCGCCTCCTCGGCGAGCGGCGGGTAGCCGAGCGAGAGGCGCATCGTGAAGCGGTCGAGCTGCGCCTCGGGCAGCGGGTAGGTGCCCTCGTACTCGATCGGGTTCTGGGTCGCGATGCACCATGAAGGGCGGTCGAGCGCGTAGCGTGGCGCCGTCGATCGTCACCTGGCTCTCCTGCATCGCCTCGAGCAGCGCCGACTGCGTCTTCGGCGAGGCGCGGTTGATCTCGTCGACGAGCAGGACGTTCGCGAACACCGGCCCGGGCGGAACTCGAACTCGTTCGTCGCGCTGGTTGAAGACGTTGACGCCGGTCACGTCGGAGGGCAGCAGGTCGGGCGTGAACTGCAGACGCGAGAAGTCGAGGTCGAGCGAGCGCGCGAGCGCCTTCGCGAGCATCGTCTTCCCCACGCCCGGGAAGTCCTCGATGATCAGGTGCCCCTCGGCGACGAGGCAGAGCACGCAGAGCCGCAGCGTCTCCGCCGGCGCGTGCACGACGCTTGCGCGAGGTTGCTCGCGACGCGGTCGATCGCTCCACGTCGGGCGCGAGCGTAGCCGGATCGCTCTGCGCCTCGAGACTACGCGCCTCCATCGGCGCTCCTCGAGCAGCCGCTCGACCTCGTCGAGCGACGGCCGCGGCGATCTGCGCCTTCGGCGCCTTCGGCACCTCGCGCTCGCCCTCTCCTCGTCACCAGCACGACCTCGTTGTCGGCGGCGTCGAACCCGATCCCGTCGCGCCCCACATCGTTGTAGACGACGAGATCGACATTCTTGCTGTCCAGCATCGCGCGCTTTCGCGTCGAGGCCCTGCGGCGCCCGACTCGGCGCCGAACCCCACGAGCACCTGGCCGTTGCGGTTCGCTCGCCGAGCGCGCAGGATGTCGACGGTCGGCTCGAGCTCGAGGTGCCACGGCTCGTCGTCCTTCGGGCGCTTGCCGGCCGAGCGCTCGGCCGGCCGGTAGTCGGCGACCGCGGCGGCCATGAGCGACCACGTCGGCCGCCGTCGGCGCGCGCCAGCGCCTCGCGCTCGAGCTCGGCAGCGGTCGGCGTCTGCACGACCTCGACGCCGGCCGGCGCGGCACGGCGAGGTTCGCGGCGAGCAGCGTCACGTTCGCCCCGCGCCGGCGCGCCTCGGCGGCGAGCGCGACGCCCATGCGGCCCGACGAGCGGTTGCCGAGGAAGCGCACGGCGTCGAGCGGCTCGCGCGTGCCGCCGGCGCTCACGAGCACGCGCTTCCCCGCGAGCGGGCCGGTCAGCCTCCGTCGAGCAGCTCCGGTCGATAGCGCGGCCGCGATCTCCTCGGGCTCGCTCATCCGGCCCGGCCCGCCTCGCCCTCGGCGAGCTCGCCCTCCTCCGGCCCGACGAGACCGCGCCCCGCGGGCGCAGGAGCGCGAGGTTCGCCTGCGTCGCCGGGTGCGCCCACATGCGCGTGTTCATCGCCGGGCGCGACGAGGAACGGCCCGCGGTGGGCGAGCGCCGCCTCGGTGAGCACGTTGTCGGCGAGCCCGTGCGCCAGCTTGGCGAGCGTGTTCGCCGTCAGCGGCGCGATCACGAGCGCGTCGGCCCGCGTCAGATGCGGATACGGATCGTCCGTCTGCGGGCTTGCGCGCGAGCGCGTAGAAGGTCTCGGCCGTGACGAAGCGCTCGGCGCCGGGCGTGACGAGCGGCAGCACGTCGTGCCCGCCCGACGAGCAGCGCGCAGCAGCTCGCAGGCCTTGTAGGCCGCGATACCACCGGTGACGCCGAGCAGGATCCGCGCCACGGCCACATTGTGCCCTCGGCAGCGCGCGTCCCCCGAAAGCGTTAGCTTCTTCGGGTACTCGTACTTGATCTTGCCCTGACTGATCTCCTCCAGGGACATCGTCAAGTAGTTCTTCGAGCGCGACTCGACGAGCGGCGGCGGGGCCTCTTCGAAGCCCATGCCCTCGCCGAGCTGGTGGTGGTAGTTGTTGATCTGCCGGGCGCGCTTGGCGGCGACGATGACGAGCGCGTAGCGCGAGTCACGTTCGTCGAGCAGCTCGTCGATGCGGGGATGGATCATGGACGCGCATGGTAGCGGCGAAGGCCAGCTCCCGCTCGACGAGCGCCGCGAGCGCCTCCGTGGCGCGGTCGACGTCGTCGTTTCGCACCATGTAGCGGAACCGGTAGGCCTGCTCGAGCTGGTGCCGGCGCGAGCGCGATCCGCTCGCCGATCTCGCCGGAGCTCTCGGTCGCCCGCGCGCGCAGCCGCCGCTCGAGCTCGGGCACGTCGGCGGCGATGAAGAGGGTGACGCTGCCCGGCGACCTCCTCCTGCACGCGCAGCGCGCCCTCGGTCTCGAGCTCGAGCACGCAGACGCGCCCCTCGTCGGCGATCCGGTCGAGCTCGGACGCGAGCGTGCCGTAGCGGTGCCCGACGACGTACGTCGACGTGCTCGAGGAAGTCGCCCGCCTCGATGCGGCGCGACGAACTCCTCCTCGGTCAGGAACCAGTACTCGCGTCCGTCGCTCCTCCCCGGGTCGCTGCGTCCGCGTCGTCGCCGAGACGGCCACCTCGAGCTCGGGCAGCCGGTCGACGAGCGCCTGATCAGCGTCCCCTTGCCGGCGCCCGAGGGCCGTGACCACGAAGACCGGCAGAGGCGCGCCACTCAGCGGTTGAAGAGGGCGATCAGCTCGGTGCGCTGGCGCTCGGAGAGCCCGCCGACCGTCTTCGACTGGCTGATGCGGCACTGGTTGAGCAGCCGCGCCGCCTTCACGCGGCCGAACTTCGGCACCGCCATGAGCATGTCGAAGACCTTCGCCGTCGAGACGTACTCCGGTGGATCGAGCAGGATCGCCTCGATCTGGACGCGGCCGTCCTTCAGGTCCTTCTTCAGCTGGGCGCGCCGGACGCGGATGTCGTTCGCCCGCTTGAGCGCTTCCATCCGTCTGGTCGAGCGAGCGCACCGGAGCCTGGGCTTGCGTCTTCGACGGCACCATGAGCGCGGGATACTAGCAGCCTCACCCGATCGGTCAAGCAGTCGATTTTTGCCTGTTTGCAGGCATTTTTTGCGCTCTGTTGTCAAGACTGGAACCGCTCATTTGCAGGGACGAATGCGCGAGGCGGTGGACGTCCGGTGATGTCCGAGTGCCGCGGGCGGCGCCTCGGCCGCGAGCTCGGCGCGGACGCGCGACGGCGCGTCGGGGTCGGCGAAGAGGACCGTGCCGAGCGCGACGGCGTCGCGCCCGGCCGCGACGAGCTCGAGCGCGTCGAGCCCGGTCCGCACGCCGCCCATGCCCACGATCGGCAGGTCGACCGCCTGCGCGCAGGCGTAGACGGCGGCCAGCGCGATCGGCTTCAGCGCCGGACCCGAGTAGCCGCCGGCGCCCGGCCGCGAGCCGCGGCCGCAGCGTGCGCTCGTCGAGCGCGAGGCCGCGCATCGTGTTCACGAGCGAGAGCCCGTCGGCGCCGGCGGCCTCGACCGCGCGCGCCGACCTCGGCGATGTCCCAGGCGGCCGGCGAGAGCTTCGCGTAGAGCGGCAGCGCTCGTCGCGTCGCGGCAGGCCGCGACGATCTCGGCCGCGGTCTCGCGGCGCCTCGTCGACGTTCGGGCAGGAGAGGTTGAGCTCGATCGTCGCACGTCGTCGAGTCGCGGCGCACGTCTCGGCGTAGTCGTCGGGCCGAGAACCCGCCGACGGAGACCCAGAGCGGCACGCCCAGCAGCGCGCAGCCGCGGCAGCGTCTCGGCGAGGAAGCGCTCGCGGCCGGGATTCGCGAGCCCGATCGAGTTCAGCATCCCGGCCTCCGTCTCGGCGATCCGGACGGGCGGGTTGCCGCCGCGCGGCACCGGCGTGATCGTCTTCGTCACGAAGGCGTCGAGCGAGCGCGCGACCTCGGGCGCGGTGAGCGCGTCGAGGCAGCCCGAGGCGTTAAGCAGCCGCACGGAGCACCGGCCCTTCGACGCACAGCCGCTTGAGCTCGCCGTCGAGCTCGACCACGCAGCCGTAGCAGGCGCCGTAGCCGCAGGCCATCGGCGCCTCCCACGCGAGCTGGGCCGTCGGCACGAGCGCGCGCAGCGCCTCCAGCATCGGCTCGGGGCCGCAGGCGAGCACGTCGTCGCGGCTCGTCCGGGCAGCAGCTCGGTGACGTAGCGCCGGCTCGACGCAGACCTCGGCGTTCGGCACGAGCGCGGCCGCCTCGGCATGCCAGTCGCTGCGGAAGCCGAGCAGCGCCGGCGGGCGGCCGAGCGCCTCCGAGAGGTACGGCAGCGGCGCGACGCCGATGCCGCCGCCGACGAGCAGCGGCCGCGTCGACGTCGAGCTCGAAGCCGTTGCCGAGCGGGCCGAGCACGTGCGAGCTCGTCCCCCAGCGTCGAGCCGCGCACAGCGCCCGCGTGCCCGGCCCGATCGGGTCGATCAGGAACGCGAGCTCGCCCGCCGTCGCGAGGCAGACGCTCATCGGCCGCGGCAGCACCCGGCCCGGCGCCTCGAGCATGAAGAACTGCCCCGGCACGCCGGCGTCGACGGCCGCCGCGCTGCACGCGCAGCAGCGTGTACGGGCCCGACCTGCTCGGACGCCCGTGACGCTAAGCAGCCGCCGCTCTCAACGCTCGAGCCTTTCCTGCAGCGAGCGCGCCACCTCGCTGCGCGCGTTCGCGATCGCGTCGACCGCGAGCCGCGCGGCGGCGAGCGTCGTGATGCACGGCACGCGCGCGGCGAGCGCGGCCTGGCGGATCAGCGCGCCGTCGCCGCCGCGCCCCGGAGCCCTGCGGCGTGTTGACGACGAGGTCGCAGCGGCCCGAGCGGATCGCGTCGACGACGGGGTCGCCCTTCTCGGCCGTGCTCCACCTCGAGGCCCGCCGCCGGCGAGGATCCTCGCCGTGCCTCGCCGTCGCGAGCAGCCGGAAGCCGAGCCGGCGAACGCCGCGCCGACCGGCGCGATCGCCGCCCTTGTCGGCCTCGCGCACCGACAGGAACACGGTGCCGGTGAGGGGCAGCGGGCGGCCGGCGGCCCGCTCGGCCTTCGCGAACGCCGTCGGCAGGTCGGCCGCGCTCGCCATCACCTCGCCGGTCGAGCGCATCTCGGGGCCGAGCACCGGATCGGCGCCGGGGAAGCGGGCGAACGGGCAGCACGGCCGCCTTCACGCTCACCTGCTCGGGGCGGCGCTCCTCCGGGCAGCGCCGAGCTCGTGCAGCCGCGCCCCGCCGGCGAGCCGGCGGCCGCGTCGACGAGGTTGACGCCGGTCGCCTTCGCGCGAACGGGCACGGTGCGCGACGCGCGGGGGTTCGCCTCGATCACGGAGACCTCGCCGTCGACGAGCGCGAGCTGGACGTTCAGGAGCCCGACGACGCCGAGCGCAGGCCCGAGCCGGCGGACGATGCGGCAGATCTCCGCGTGGGTCGTCCTCGTCGAGCGAGGGCGCGGGCAGCACGCAGGAGGAGTCGCCGGAGTGGACGCCCGCCTCCTCGACGTGCTCCATCACGGCGCCGATGTAGACGGAGACCCCGTCGCAGAGCGCGTCGACGTCGATCTCGAGCGCGCCCTCGAGGAAGCGGTCGACGAGCACGCGTGATCCGGCGCCCCGTGACGTCCGCCATCGCCTCGCGCACCTGCGCCTCGTCGTAGCAGACCCGCATCGCGCGGCCGCCCAGCACGTAGCTCGGCCGCACCAGCACGGGAAAGCCGACGCGCGCGGCGACGGCCGCAGCCTCGTCGGCGCTCTCCGCCATCCCCCACTCCGGGCAGCGCACGCCGAGCTCGGCCAGCAGGCGGCCGAAGCGCTCGCGCTCCTCGGCCAGGTCGATCGCCTCGACGGGTGTGCCCATGATCGCGTACCCGGCCGCCTCGATCGCCCGGGCGAGCTTGAGCGGGGTCTGGCCGCCGAACTGGGTGACGACGCCGACCGGCCGCTCGCGCGCGAGCACCGGCAGCACGTACTCCTCGGTCAGCGGCTCGAAGTAGAGCCGGTCGGACGTGTCGTAGTCGGTCGAGACGGTCTCCGGGTTGCAGTTGACCATCACCGCCTCGTAGCCCTGCGCGCGGAAGCTCTGCACCGCGTGGACGCAGCAGTAGTCGAACTCGATCCCCTGGCCGATCCGGTTCGGGCCGGAGCCGAGGATGACGACGCGCGGCTTCTCCCCGAGCGGCGGCGCCTCGTCGGCCTCGCCGGTCGTCGAGTAGAAGTAGTTCGAGGCGGCCTCGACCTCGCCGGCGCAGGAGTCGACGCGGCGGTAGACGCGCTCTCCCTCGGGCAGCCCGTGTGCCTGCAGCTCCTCGAGCTCGCGCCGGAACCAGGGATGCAGCCCCTCGGGCAGGTCGTCGAGGCTCGCCCAGGGCGTCACCGCGCCCGCATCGAGCTCGCGGCTGGCGAACGCCTTCGCGAACGCCTCCTGGAAGGTGCGCCCGATCCCCATCGCCTCGCCCACGGACTTCATCTGCGTGCCGAGCGTCGTGTCGGCGCCGGGGAACTTCTCGAAGGCGAAGCGCGGCACCTTGACGACGACGTAGTCGAGCGTCGGCTCGAAGCTCGCGGGCGTCGTCCGCGTCAGGTCGTTCGGGATCTCGTCGAGCGTGTAGCCGACGGCGAGCTTCGCCGCGACCTTCGCGATCGGGTAGCCCGTCGCCTTCGAGGCGAGCGCCGAGGAGCGCGACACGCGCGGGTTCATCTCGATCACGCGCAGGTCGCCCGTGTCGCGGCAGCGCGCGAACTGGATGTTCGAGCCGCCGCACTCGACCCCGACGGCGCGGATCACGGCGACCGCGGCGTCGCGGAGCTCCTGGTAGGCCTCGTCGGACAGCGTCAGCTGCGGCGCGACGGTGACGGAGTCGCCCGTGTGCACGCCCATCGGGTCGAGGTTCTCGATCGAGCACACGATCACGACGTTGTCGCGGTGGTCCCGGATCACCTCCAGCTCGAACTCGTCCCAGCCGCGTACCGACTCCTCGACGAGCACCTGGCCGATCGGGCTCTCGCTCAGGCCGCGCTCGACCTGGGCGCCGCAGCTCGGCTGAGGTGGAGACGAAGCCGCCGCCGTGGCCGCCGAGCGTGAACGCGGGCCGGACGACCGCCGGCAGGGCCACTCCGGCGAGGTCGTCCGGCGAGGTGACGATGCGCGAGGACGGCACCTTCAGCCCGCAGCTCTGCACCGCGTCGCGGAAGAGCAGCCGGTCCTCGGCGCGCTTGATCACGTCGACCGTTGGCGCCGAGCAGCTCGATCCCGAGCGCGTCGAGCACACCCGCCTCGGCCAGCTCGATCGCGAGGTTGAGCGCGGTCTGGCCGCCCAGGGTCGGCAGGAGCGCGTCGGGCCGCTCGCGCCCGAGCACGTCGGCGACGCCCTCGAGGTCGAGCGGCTCGAGGTACGTCCGGTCGGCGAAGCCGGGGTCGGTCATGATCGTGGCCGGGTTCGAGTTGACGACGATCGTGGTGTAGCCGTCCTCGCGCAGCACCTTCAGCGCCTGGCAGCCGGCGTAGTCGAACTCGCAGGCCTGGCCGATCACGATCGGCCCCGAGCCGATCAGGCAGATCGAGCGGAGGTCGTTTCGCCTAGGCAACGCGCACCTCCTCGAGCCAGCGCTCCAGGATCGGCCAGGCGTCGTGCGGGCCCGGGCCGGCCTCCGGATGGAACTGCACCGAGCGCGCCCGCAGCTGGGGGAACTCGAACCCCTCGACGGTGCCGTCGTAGAGCGAGACGTACGTCGCCTCGGCGTCGTCGCAGGGCGCGACCGCGAAGCCGTGGTTCTGGCTCGTCACGAGCACGCGGCCGGCGCGCCGGTCGAGCACGGGATGGTTCGCGCCGCGGTGGCCGAACGGGAGCTTGAACGTCTCGTGCCCGGTCGCGAGCCCGAGCAGCTGGTGGCCGAGGCAGATGCCGAGCACGGGCACGCGGCCGAGCAGCCGCTCCACCTCGCGCACCTCGTCGGTGAGCGGCTCCGGGTCGCCGGGGCCGTTCGAGAGCAGCACCGCGTCGTACCCGGCGAGCTCGTCCGCGTCCACCTCGTGCGGGAAGACCGTCACGTGGGCGCCCGCACCGGCGAGCCGGCGCAGGATCGAGCGCTTGCAGCCGTAGTCGACCACCGCGACCCTCGTCGCGCCCGCGTCGCTGTAGACGTACTCCTTCGGCGTCGAGACCTGGGCGACGAGCGCCGCACCCTCCATCGGCGGCAGCTCGTGGACCGCGGCGACCGCCTCCTCCTCGGACATGCCGCCTGCGACCGCGGCCGCCCGCAGGGAGCCGCTCTCGCGCAGCTTGAGCACGAGCGAGCGGGTGTCGATGCCGGTGATCCCGACGAGCCCGCGGCTGGCCAGCCACCCCGTCCACTCGGGGCCGCGCGCCTCACGCATCAGCGCCGCCCGGGCATGAGCCCACTGCGACTCGGACCGGCCCTCCGCCACGCCGTAGTTGCCCACCATCGGAGCGGTGAAGCAGACGAGCTGCTCGGCGAAGCTCGGGTCGGTGACCGTCTCCTGGTAGCCGGTCATCGCGGTCGTGAAGACGGCCTCGCCGAAGGCGACGCCCGGCGCGCCGACGGACTCGCCGCGGAAGATCGTCCCGTCCTCGAGCGCGAGAAAGGCGCTCATCAGCAGCCACTCCTCCGCCTCGCGCTTCGAGACCCAGCGGCCGGTCTCGCGCCAGATCGCGTCCGCGCGCGCCGGCAAGGGCGGCGTTCGCCTCGCTCCAGCCGTCGAACGCGACGGCCTCGTCGAGCGCGGCCTCGATCGCCTCCCGGGGGACCGGCTCGAAGAGCTCGGCCCACGGCGGCCCCTCGAGCGGCACCGCGTGCTGCTCGGCGATCGCGCGGTCGAGCACGAACCAGAACGACGGCTCCGCATCCGGGTCGAGACCGACGTGCTCGGCGGCATCCCCCTCCGCCGTGTTGAGGTTGAGCTCCCAGCGCGTGCTGCCGCGCGGGTAGACGACGAGCTCCAGCTTGCGCGCCGGCACCGGGATCGCCGCGGCCGCGGCTGCGAGCGCGCGGCGCTCGTCGATCGAGAGCGAGCGGCTCGTCACCGCGACCACGTCGACATCGCTGCGGCCGTGCTCGTAGGCGCCGAAGGCAGCCGAGCCGACCAGATAGACGGCGTCCACCGGCACGGTCTGGGCCAGCACGTCGACGAGCCGGCCGAGATACGGCTCCAGCTCGGCGGGGATCCTCACTGCGGTCATCACGCGGCGTGCACCACCCGTCCGTCGGCGACCGTCTTCACGACCGCGCCGCGCAGGCGCTCGCCGAGCAGCCAGGAGTTGGCCGAGCGCGAGCGGAAGCCCTCTTCCGTCACCGTCCACTCCGCCTCGAGGTCGAGCAGGACGAGGTTGGCGCGCGCACCCACCTCGAGCGTCGGCTCGGGCAGGCCCAAGGCGCGGGCCGGCCCGGCGGACATCCGCTCGAGCAGCGTCTCGAGCGAGACCAGCCCGGGCAGGACGAGATGGGTGTAGAGGGAGGCAAAGGCCGTCTCCAGGCCGGTCACGCCGAAGGGCGCGGCCTCGAACGGAACGTCCTTCTCCTCGCGCGAGTGCGGCGCGTGATCGGTCGCGACACAGCCGATCGTGCCGTCGCGGAGCCCGTCGAGCAGCGCCTGCCGGTCGTGCTCCGCGCGCAGAGGCGGGTTCATCTTCGTATTCGGGTCGAGCGAGCGCACCGCCTCGTCGGTGAGCACGAGGTGGTGCGGCGTCACCTCGCCGGTCGCCGCCACACCGCCGTCGCGTGCCCGCGCGAGCGCCTCCACCGACTCGCGGGCGGAGAGGTGCATCAGGTGCACCGGCCGGCCCTCGTAGGCCGCGAGCCCGAGGTCGCGCTCGACCATCGTGCTCTCGCCCACCGAGGGATAGCCGGCGAGGCCGAGCTCGGCCGAGACCGCGCCCTCGTGCACGTGGCCGTCGCGGGAGAGCGTCGGCTCCTCGCAGTGGAGCGCGAGCGGACGGCCGGTGACCGAGCCGTACTGGAGCGCGCGCTGCAACAGGCCCGCCGAGACGACCGGTCGGCCGTCGTCGGTGAACGCCGCGGCGCCGGCGTCGGCGAGCTCGCCCATCTCGGTCAGCTCCTCGCCTCCGAGCGAGCGCGAGATCGCGGCCATGAACCCGACCGGGACGACCGCCTCGCGGCGAGCCGTCTCCAGAAGACCGCGCAGCACCGGGGCGGAGTCGACGGCCGGGTCGGTGTTCGGCATGGCGAGGATGGCGCAGTACCCGCCGGCGGCTGCCGCCTCGGTGCCGCTCGCGATCGTCTCCTCGTCCTCGCGGCCGGGCGTCCGCAGGTGCACGTGTGGATCGACGAAGGCCGGTGCAAGCACCGCGTCGCTCGAGCCGCCGGGCTCGATCCGTGCGATCACGCCCTCCTCCACCGTCACGAGCACGCGACGCCCGCCGGCGAGGCGCCCTTCGAGCGTCAGCGAGTCGGAGCGACCGTTCCGGCAGACGAGCATCAGGCCACCGCCCCGAGACGCGCGGACGCCGCGCCGGCGGCGACGAGGTCGTGCAGGACCGCCATGCGCACGACGAGCCCGGCGCGCACCTGGGCCAGGACGAGCGAGTCGGGTCCGTCGGCAACGCGCGGGTCGATCTCGACGCCTCGGTTCATGGGGCCGGGGTGCATCACCTTCTGTCCGGGCCGGAGGCGCTCCGGCGTGATCCCCCAGCGCGCGCGTGTACTCCCGCAGGCTCGGGACGTAGCTCGCCCCCGCGAGCATCCGCTCGCGCTGCATGCGCAGGACGTAGACGACGTCGGCGGAGCGGATCGCATCCAGCTCGGAGGTCGTCTCGCAGCCGAGTCGCTCGATCCCGCGCGGCAGCAGCGCAGGCGGGGCGACGAGCGTCGTGTGCGCCCCGACGAGCCCGAGCGCCTGCACGAGCGAGCGTGCGACCCGCGAATGCAGCACGTCGCCGACGATCGCCACGTGCAGCCCCTCGAGCCGCCCGAGCGCCTCCCGCATCGCGTAGAGGTCGAGCAGCGCCTGCGTCGGGTGCTGGTGCTTCCCGTCCCCGGCGTTGACGACGTGGGCGGCGGTGTGGCGCGCGACGAGCGCCGGTGCGCCGATCTGCGGGTGCCGGATCACGATCACGTCGGGCTCGTACGCCGACAGCGTCAGCACCGTGTCCTTCAGCGACTCGCCCTTGTCGGCGGACGAGCCGGAGCCCTTGATCGTCAACGTGCCGGCGGAGAGGCGCTTCGCGGCGAGCTCGAAGCTCGACGACGTCCGCGTCGACGATTCGTAGAAGACGTTCAGGACGAGCTTGCCGCGCAGGAGGGGCAGCGGCTCGGGGCCGTCGAGCCCGTGCGCCGCCTCGAGCAGCCGCTCGACGTCGTCGCGAGTCGAGGTCGCCGATCGAGAGCAGGTGCTTCATGACGCCCTCCTCGGGAGCGTCGACGAGCAGGATCTGGTCGATGCCGTCCGTCTCCTGCAGCTGCACCTGGATGCGCTCGCTCCGCGCCGTGGGCAGGTTCTTGCCCACGTAGTCCGGGCGGATCGGGAGCTCGCGGTGACCGCGGTCGACGAGGACGGCGAGCTGGACCCGGGCCGGCCGGCCGTGCGCGAAGAGCGTCTCGATCGCAGCGCGGATCGTGCGGCCGGTGTAGAGGACGTCGTCGACGAGCACGCAGGTCGTGCCGCGCAGCTCCAGGTCGAGCTCGGTCTCGTTGACGACCGGCTGGGACGCGCCGCGCTCGCGGTCGTCGCGATGGAAGGCGATGTCGACCGCGCCCAGCGCGACCTCGACGCCGCTCCGCTCCTCGATCAGCTCCGCCAGCCGCTCGGCGAGCGGCACGCCACGGGTGCGGATGCCGACGAGCGCGAGCGACTCGAGGTCGTCGTTGCGCTCGATGATCTCGTGGGCGATCCGCGAGAGCGTGCGCGAGAGCCCCTCGGCGTCCAGCAGGGTCTTGACCGGCCGTCGGCTCGCCGAGGACTCGGGGACGTGCGTGCTCATTCCACTCCTTCTCGGTCTCTCTGGACCGGGTTAAAGGGTCGGTCGGCAGTGTACGCGGCCCGGTCGGACGACGCTACTTACGGTTTGCGAACACCGGGGCGGTAAGACTCCCGCCCGTGACCTCCCGACGCGCCGGCACGATCGTGGCGGTCCTCGTGATCGTCTCGGCGGCGATCCGCTTCGCCGCGACGCGCGCGTTCGAGCCGGGGTGGATCGCGCCCGACGAGGCGATCTACTCCCTGCTCGGCCGCTCGCTCTGGGAGACCGGGAGCGCGACGCTACTCGGGTCGGGCGGCTACAACGCGCTGCTCTACCCCGCTCTCACCGGTCTGCCGCTCGCCCTCGCCGACCTCGGAACCGGCGTCACGATCGTGCAGGCCCTCCAGGCGCTCGCGATGTCGGCCACAGCCGGCGTCGTCTACCTCTGGGGCCGGCGCCCGCTGGGAGAGGTCTGGGCCCTGGTCGCAGCCGTGCTCGTCGTCGCGATCCCCGGCTTCTCCTACTCCGGCCTGCTGATGACCCAGCCACTGCTGTACCTGCTCACGACGCTCACCCTGTGGGCACTCGCGGCGACGTTGGAGCGCCCGACGCTCCGGCGCCAAGCGATCGTGCTGGGCGCGCTCGCGCTCACGGCGCTTGCCCATGTCCAGTCCCTGGCGCTCGTGCCGACGGTGTTCCTCGCCGTCGGGCTCCAGTGCGCCTTCACGCGTAACCTCGAGCCTGCCCGGCGCGTCGCAGCCCTGCTCGGGACCCTGGCGGCCGCCGGTCTGCTCGCGGTGGTCGCGGCGGCCGTCTCGGGCAGCTGGAGCGACCCGCTCGGGGCTTACGGAGCGGCCGTCGGCGGCTACGAGCTCGGCGCGGCGCTGGCGGACATCACCTGGCACGCCGCCGGAGCCTTCGTCGTCGTCGCCGGAATCCCGCTCGTCGCACTCGTGCTGATGCTCGTCGAGTGCGCGAAGCGGACCGAGCGCGACCCTGCCGCTCTCGCTCTGGTCGCAACGGCGAGTGCGTGGTCGGTGTGCCTGATCCTCGAGATCGGGACCTTCGCGTCGCGTTGGGTCGGCCACATCGCCGAACGGGACCTGCTCACGCTGGCACCGCCGATCTTCCTCGTCTTCGGGTTGTGGCTCTCCCGTGGCGGGCCGCGCCGGAGTGTGTGGGCCCAGGCCGCGGCGCTGCTCGTCGCGGTTCCAGCCGTGCTCCTCCCCGTCAAGAGGTTCGCCGTACAGGAGGCGGCACTCGACGCGTTCAGCTTCGTGCCGTTCTGGCAGTTCGCGCGCGCCACGTCGGAGACGACGCTGGAGGTCGCCTTCCCCCTCGTGGCCGGCGCCCTCGTCGCCGCCGCCGTGCTGGTCCCGCGCCGGGCGCTCGTCGTCCTGCCGATCCTGGTGTTCGCGGTGCTGGCGACTCTCTCGATCGCGTCGACGAGGGAGATCGCGCGGCTGAGCCTGGCCGACAAGGTGTGGGTCTTCGACACCGGTGATCCACGCTGGGTGGACGCCGCGGCTGACGGTCCCGTCACCTACCTCCACGTGAGCAGGGGCGTCGCCGCCGGCGTGTGGAAGCACCTCTTCTGGAACGACAGGATCGACTCCGTCGCGATGATCCCCGAGGCGGCGGCACTGCACCCGCTCGAGCCGACGACGGTCTCACCACGCTTCGACGGTCTGCTGCTCAGCACCGCCGGCGAGCGGCTCCCGGCCGAGCTCCTTGCGACGTCGTCCGAGCTGGAGCTCGCCGGCGAGCGCATCGCCGCTGCTCCTCGCTCCACCGACCTCCCGGGTCTCTCCCTCTGGCGGATCGAGCAACCCGCGCGCGTGCGCACCTGGCGAGCCGGGTTCCAGCCGAACGGCGACATCCTCGGCGACGCCTCCGTGACCGTGTACGCCTGTGGCCCGGGCCGGTTGGAGCTGACGCTCCTCGGCAAGCAGGGCGAGCCCATCGAGCTGAGCGCGGACGGGATCCCGCGGGGCCGGATCACGCTGGCGGACGGCGAGGTCTGGCAGGGCAGCCTCGCGTCGCCGCCCGATGCCGACGGCGAGACCACCTGCGTGTTCGGGATCTCGAGCCCCGGCCTGCTGGGCTCGACGATCATCGAATGGATCCCCGGCTAGCTCTCCGTGGGAACGGACGGCGGGGCCTCGGCTCGACGCCGCCGGGCGCCGCTGCGGACGAGCTCGGGCACACCGCGCTCCGCGAACGGCAGCTCCACGGTGTCGAAGTCACGCGGGACGACCGTCTCCGCGAAGACCTCGCGGGCCTCACGCTCGACGTCGCCTCCGGAGTAGCGGTTCGAGATGTGGGTCAGCGCGAGCAGCTTCACGCCGGCATCCCGCGCCACCTCGGCCGCGTCCCGCGCCGTCGAGTGATCCGTCTGTCGCGCCCTGTCGGCCTCGTCCTCGCAGAACGTCGCCTCGTGGACGAGCAGATCCGCCCCGGCTGCGGCGTCGACGACCGACTGCACGGGCGCGGTGTCGCCGCTCAGCGCGACCTTGCGGCCCGACCGTGCGGGCCCGAGCACGTCCGTCGCGGTGACGACGCGCCCGTCGGGCAGCGTCACCGGCTCGCCGCGCTGGAGGAGGCCGCGGGCGGGTCCCGAGGGGACGCCGAGCCGGTCGGCCGTCTCGACGTCGAATCGACCGGGCCGCTCGTGCTCGACGAGCGCGTAGCCCAGTGAGGCGGCGCTGTGGCGGACGGCGAACGGCCGCAGCTCGTAGCCGTCCCGCTCGAGCACGTCACCTGCGTGCAGCTCGACGATCTCGTACTCGTACGTGAGCCGCCCGAAGATCCGACGGAGCCCTCCGATGAGCTCGCCGAGCCCGGCCGGGCCGTAGAGCGTCAGCGGCGCCTCCCGCCCGCGCAGCGCGAACGTCTTCAGCATCCCGGGCAGGCCGAGGAAGTGGTCGGCGTGGAAGTGCGTGACGAAGATCTCCTCGAGGTCGACGAGCCCGACGTCGGAGCGCAAGAGCTGCCGCTGGGTCCCCTCCCCGCAGTCGAAGAGCAGGCGTTCGCCGCCGCGGCGCACGAGCGTGGCGGCAGGAGCGCGCCGGGCGGTCGGCATCGAGCCCGACGTCCCGACGAAGACGACGTCGAGGTCCATGGCCGACCGATTCTAGGCGCGGGCTCCGCTACGGAAGGATCAGCACCTGGCCGGGAACGATCGTCGTCCCCTCCAGGTCGTTCCGCTCGCGCAGCTCGTACACGCCCTCGCGTGGATCGGAGTAGCTCCGAGCCGCGATCGACCAGAGCGTGTCGGCCGGCCGGACGACGTAGTGGCCCTCCGGCCCGGAGGCGTCCGAGGAGCGCGCGAACGTGGCCCAGAGAAAGACGGCGGCTGCGGCGACGATCAGGAGGCGTCCGAACATGTGTTCGCCATGATGCACGAACACCTGTTCGCTGTCAAGTCAAGCTCTCAGACGATCGCGTGCAGCTCCCATTCGTCGACGCCCTTCAACTCGTGACGGCCACGGTCCTCGAACGCGATCCCGGAGCCGGCGACCAGGTCCTTGACGGTGCGCGTGACCAGCAGCTCGCCGGGCTCCGCGGCGCCACAGACGCGCGCGCCGATCGAGAGCGCGACACCGGCGACCTTTCCTTCGTGCAGCTCGCACTCGCCGGTGTGAATTCCCGCGCGTAGCTCGAGGCCGAGCGGACGCACGGCCTCCATCGCCGCCTCCGCGCAGCGAATCGCGCGAGCCGGCCCGTCGAAGGTGGCGAAGAAGCCGTCGCCGGCCGTGTCGCGCTCCTCGCCGCGGAAGCGCGCCAGCTCACGGCGAACCACAGCGTGGTGCCTTGCCAGCAAATCGCGCCAGGCGCGGTCGCCGAGCCTCGACGCCTGCTCGCTCGAGCCGACGATGTCGGTGAACATCACCGTTGTCAGCACGCTTTCGGGAACCAGCGGGCCGACGTCGCCGGCGACGAGCCGCTCGAGCTCGTCGGCGATGTCGAGGGAGAGGAAGACGCCCCAGTAGTCGCTCCCCGAGACGCGCATCAGGCGCGCTCCGGGGATCCGCTCCGCCACCGCCCGCGATTCCTCCGTGGTCTCCGGCACGTTCGGCGTCTCGCGGTAGAGGACGAGTGTCGGAACACGTACGGCTGCGTAGACGTCGCTCAGGTCGGTTTGAAGGAAGGCGCGGTTGAGCTCGTAGCCCATAGCCGGGCTCGCGCCGACCCGAAGCGCGTTCACAACCCACTGCCGCCCCTCCTCGGTCGCTGCCAGCGTCGGACATGTGACCTCGAGTATCGCGTCGCACCACTCCTGGGTTCCCCAGCCCTCGCGCAAGTCCAGCAGCTCTGATTCATAGGCCCCCTGCACCGCAGCGACCGGCGGATGAAACAACGCGAGCGCGATCGTGCTCTCCGGATACGTTGCGGCGAAGAGCGTCGCCATCAGGGAGCCCTCGTGTGACCCGAAGATCGCTGCGCGCTCTGAGCCGACCGCCCCGAGCACGGCCCGCACGTCCTCCATCCGGGTCTCGAGGGTCGGGAACGAGCCCCCTCGATCCGACAACCCGGTGCCGCGCTTGTCGAACAGAATCAGCCGAAACGACTGCGCCAACCGCTCGTAGAACGGCCGCCAGTAGGGCGACTCCCACGCGTACACGAGGTTGGAGACGTAATCGGGGACGAAGACGAGATCGGTCTCGCCGTTGCCGACGACCTGGTAGGCGATGGCGACGCCGCCGCTCCGTGCATAGCGAATGTCAGGCTCCACGCGGACAGCGTCCCGGAACTGAATCGACTAGGCAAGGTCGGCAGAGGTCGACCGGCTCAGGCCTCCAGCACACCCGGCAGGAAGCGGCCGTCGCGGTAGACGACCTCGCCGTCGGCGAGCACCTCGCTCCCGGAGCGGAGGTCGCAGATCAGGTCCCAGTGCAGGCCGGAGCGGTTCACGCCCCCGGTCTCGGGATAGCTCGTGCCGAGCGCGAGGTGCACCGTGCCGCCGATCTTCTCGTCGAAGAGGATGTTGCGCGTGAAGCGGTCGATGCCCTCGTTGAGGCCGAACGCGAACTCGCCCAGCCGCTTCGAGCCCTCGTCCATCGCGATCATGGCGCGCAGGAAGTCCAGGCCGTGCGAGGCCGAGCTGTCGACCACCTCGCCGCCGACGAAGCGCAGCTCGACGTCCTGGACCTCGCGGCCCTGGTACACGGCGGGGTAGGTGAAGCGCACGACGCCGTCGACCCGGGTCTCGAGGGGCGCGGTGAAGACCTCTCCGTCGGGGAAGTTCTCCCGACCCACCGACGGCTCCCAGGTGCGTCCCTCTACGGCGAGCGTCAGATCGGTCCCGTCCGCCACGATGCGGAGCTCTCGAATGCCTTCGAGGTACCGCTTCGCCGCGAACGCGTGGTCGGCGAAGGCCCGCCACGAGGCGACGGGATCGTCATCGAAGAGCTTGCCGGCCCCGTACACGAACTCCTCGTACTCGCTCAGGGACATGTCCGCGTCCTGCGCGGCGGCGTCGGTGGGGAACGCCGTCAGCACCCATTTCAGCTCACCCTCGGCCGCACGCTCCAGGTAGCGGTTGCGCACCGCCATCCGCGCGCGGCTGACCCGTGCCTGCACCTCGGGGTCGACCCCGCTCAGGCTTTTCGTGTTCTCCTCGGCCGCGACGATGATGCGCACGTCCGAGCTCTCGTTGGCGCCCCGGAAGGCCGGCGTGAGCCAGTCGAGCTGATCGCCGGTCGCCTCGGCGTAGAAGAGCTCCGGCGCGCGCCCGAGCTTCACCCGGGGGACCGGATGACCCCCTGCGCGGAGCACCTGGCGGTAGAGCTCGACGATCAGCGGCTTCGCGGCGAGCGGCGCCTCGATCGTCACCACCTCACCCGGCTGGACGTCGGCCGAGTAGCCGACGAGCACTGCCGCGAGCCGCTCCACCCGCGGATCAGCCATCGAGGAAGCTGCCCGCCTTCCACACGAGCTCGCCGTCGGCGTAGACCTCGCCGTCGGCACGCAGGTCGCAGATCAGGTCCCAGTGCAGGCTCGAGTCGTTCAGGCCGCCGACCTCGGTGAAGCTGGAGCCGAGCGCGACGTGCACGGTGCCGCCGATCTTCTCGTCGAAGAGGATGTTGCCCGTGAAGCGGTCGATCCCGTAGTTGAGCCCGAAGGCGACCTCGCCGAGGATTCGGGCCCCGGCGTCGCGGTCGAGCAGCGACTCGAGGAAGTCGCCTCCCCGGGCAGCCTCGGCCGAGACGACACGGCCGCCCTCGAAGCGCAGGCGGACGTCGGTCACCTCGCGGCCGGCATAGAGCGCCGGGAACGTGAAGCGGATCTCACCCTCGGTCGCGTCCTCGACCGGGCTCGTGTAGACCTCGCCGTCGGGCATGTTGACGCGCCCGTCCGCGGCCTCCCAGCGGCGGCCGCCGACGCCGACGCGGAGATCGGTGTCGGGCCCCACGATGCGCAGCTCGCGCACGTCGGCGAGCCGCGAGGCGTGGGCGTTCAGCTCGGTCGACACCCCACGCCAGTAGGCGACCGGATCGTCGTCGCCCGCGACGTGGCAGGCGCCGAAGACGAAGTCCTCGTAGTCCGTGAGCGACATCTGCGCGTCCTGCGCGAATGCATTGACCGGCGCCAGCGTCCCGCACCAGCGCATCTGCCCTGCCGCGATCCGCTCCCACGTGCGCCGGATCAGCGCCTGGCGCGCGGCGAGCCGGCGGCCGTGGCGGTCGGGGTCGGCGTTCGTGAACGCGCGCGTGTTCGTCTCCGCCCAGACGGTCACCGACGCGTCGAGCGCCTCGATCTCGTCCCACTCGAGCTGCGCGACGTGGGCGAGCTGCTCCTCCGAGCCCTCCGCCACCATCAGCTCGGCCAGGCGATCGACCGACACGTCGAGGTAGGGATTGGCGCCGAGCCGCAGGGCTGCGCGGTAGAGCTCCAGCAGGAGCGGCGCACCGGCCTCGGAGCTGTCGAGGCGGACGACCTCGCCGGGCTGGAGGTCCAGCGAATAGCCGGCGATCAGACCGGCCAGCCGCTCGAGCCTCGCGTCGCTCAAGCGCCGCCCGTTCGCCTCGGCTGCGCGGTCGCGACGAGGAAGGCCGGGCTGCGGAAGATCGAGACGCGGCGTGGGTTCAGCTTCGCCGCGACCGACACGACGAGCACCTGCCTGCCGGTGCTCGGCCGAGCGGCCACGTTCAGCAGGGGCCGCCGGTAGGCGTTCACCGTCCCCGCCGGCCGGAGGAACGTCTGGATCCGGGCCAGCGGGGTCCTTGCGGGGACGAGACCGGCGCGAACGACGACGTCCTCGGCGGCCGTCGCCTTGAACCAGAAGCGGCGCGACGACCCGGCCTGCACCCCCTTGAAGGCGCCGAACTTGACGGTGGCCCGGTCTGGCCGGCGCAACGGCGTCCACCGGCGCAGCTTTCCGCGGCAGCGGCCGCCGGTCGCGGCGATCGCGGCGGTGACCGCCTTGTGCGCGGGGCGCGCGGTCCCGTCGACACGCCGAAGCGCGGACTGCCAGCCGCCGAGCGCGTCGTCGTCGTAGTAGCCGAAGAAGTTCAACTGCGCCACCGCGGGGTCGCAGACGACGAAGCGCACGAGCTCGCCGTAGATCGCGGCCTGTGCCTTCTCGGTCGTCACCCTGACGTTCTCGACCCCGTCGTAGCCCCGCCAGGGGCTGACGCCGACCTGCCAGCCCACCTCGTCGAGATACAGCTTCAGGCCGCCCGACGTCGTCGCTTGCCGCGTGCCTGCGAAGGCGTCCCAGAGCGCCTGCTTGACGCGTCGCAGCTCGTGCAGGCCGGCATTCGGCCACGAGTAGGTGAACCCGAACGGGACTCTGAAGTTGCTCGGGCTCGGGTAGGGGTGGAAGCTGAAGCCGTCCATCAGCGGCGCGCGCCGGTGGCTCTTGCGGTACCAGGCTCCGAGCGAGGAGATGAAGTGCATGGGCGAGGACTTGCCTGCCCGGCCCGGCGCGCGGTCGCCACGGGGCGAGAGGCCGACTCCGAGCACGGTGATGTCGCGCGAGACCGACTTCAGCGCGTCGTAGCCCGCAGCCAAGAAGGGGCCGAACGAGGCGGCCGAGCGGATCGCACCCTTGCGGTTGCCCTGCGGGCGCCAGAACGTGTTCAGGTTCGGCTCGTTGCCGACGATGTAGGTCGTCACCTCCGGGAACGCGCGCGCGACGCGCTCCAGCCAGTCGGCGAAGCCGGCCGGGCCCGACCAACCGGTCTCGATCGCGCTGGGGGGATACGGGTAGACGGCGAACACCGGCCTGATCCCGGCGTCGATCGCAGCCGGCACCGCACGCTCGAGCTGCTCGCGGTCCGGAATCTCACTCGACCCGGGCATCCAGCGAACGGTGATCACGTTCTGCTTCAGCCCGGCCGCAGCCATCTGCGCGAAGAACTGAGTCCCTCCGTCCTCCGCGTACTTGCCCGTGTCGTCGTTCGCGCCGAAGTCGACGGCCGATGCGGTCGCGGCGAAGGTGAGCGCGCACGCGAGCGCGAGCGCGGCGATGAGCTTGTGCAAAGTGTGTGCCCTCTCTGGAGACCCGGAATCCTGCAGATGTGACTATCGGCTTTTCGGCGCCGGAATTGAAGAGCCTGCAACCCCTCGCTCCTCGAGCGAGGCGAGCACGGCGTCGAGCAGCCGCTCCGGACCGAAGCGCACCGGGTCGTCGACGGGCAGGCCGGTCTCGGCCGCGGCCGCCTCGACTGCGGCGCGCGCGCCCTCCTCGTCCAGCAGGCGGGTATTGAGCGCGATCGCAGCCACACGCGCCGGGCGGGCCGGAAGCGCAATCCGCTCGTGGAGCGCGATGAGCGCGGGCAACGGCGGGATCGCGTGGCCCGGGTAGCCCTCGACCTCCGTCTGGCCGGCGAGATGGCAGAGCACGAAGGCATGCGGCGCGCTCCCGTGGATCAGTCCGAGCGTGACGCCCGAGTAGGCCGGATGGAGCAGCGCGCCCTGGCCCTCGACGAAGAGCAGCTCGCCGCCGCGCCTGTGGCCCTCTGCGACGAGACGCTCGGCAGCGCCGGCCAGGAAGTCCGAGACGACCGCATCGACCGAGATCCCCCAGCCGGCAATCGCGATTCCCGTCTGCCCCGTCGGCACGAAGCGAGCCGCCAGCCCACGGGCGCGCGCGGCCCGCTCGAGCTCGAGCGACACGGTCATCTTCCCGATCGCGCACTCCGATCCGACCGTCAGCACCGTGCGTACGGGCAGCTCGAGGTTCGCGCCGGTCGGGACGTCGAGACCGTCGGGCGGCCGGCGGAGGTCCCGCAGCTCGACCCCATGGCGAGCGGCGAGCGCCGCGAGCTTTTCGTCGGCGGCCAGGAACTCATGCAGCCCGTTCTCGACGTGCAGCCCTGCGGCGATGCAGCTCTCGAGCAGCTCGCGCCACGCCGGCGGGAAGCGCCCGCCCTGGGTGGCGACGCCGACGAGCGCGGTCGTCGGCCCGAACGGGAGCGCGTCGGAGACCGTACGCGACGATCGGCACGCCCGACTGCGTCTCCCCCGCGCGCTCCGAGTCCAGCAGCGCCACGACCTTCCGCTCCCCGTAGGCGAGCACCCCGCGCGCCGTCTTCCCGTAGTGCGGATCGGCGGAGAAGCCCTCCGCCAGGATCAGCAGCCGCTCAGGCTCTGCCGGCTCAGACCTGGCGCCCGACACCGAGCCCTGGACGGTCTGAGGGGACCTGGACGCCGTCCACGAAGTCGACCCCCGGCCACGGGTCCTCGGCGAGCAGGAGGTTGCCGTCGAGGTCGACGTGGTCGCAGAGCGGCGCCACGACGCAGCCGGCCGCGATCCCGAGCCCGGATTCGACCATGCAGCCGAGCATCACGCCGAGCCCGAGCGCACGGGCCGCGTGAGCCATCCGGATCGCCTCCCGGATCCCGCCCGACTTGGCGAGCTTGAGATTGACGCCGTGCGCGATCTCCGCGCAGCCCGCGACGTCGGCCAGCGTGTGGCAATCCTCGTCGACGTAGATCGGGAGCGGCGAGCGCTCCTTCAACGCCCGGCCGCCCTCGTCACCCGCGCGCAGCGGCTGCTCGCAGTAGGCGACGCCGAGCTCGGCGAGCTGCGGCAGCGCATCGAGCGCCTCGTCGAGCGACCACCACTCGTTGACGTCGACCTGGAGCGGCAGGTCGGTGACGCCCCGCACCGCCCGAACGCGCTCCACGTCCAGGCCGTCGCCGCCTCCGAGCTTCAGCTTCAGCCGGCCGAAGCGCGCGGTCGCACGCTCGGCGCGCCGGGCCATGTCGTCGGGGTCCCCGAGCCAGACCGTCCAGGAGGTCTGCGGGCCGCTGCGAGGCAGCCCGAGCAGCTTCCAGACAGGCACGCCGAGGAGCTTTCCCTGCAGGTCGTGCAGGGCCGCGTCGAGGGCGCTCTTGGCCGCGAGCTCACCCGGGAGCTCGCCGAGGCGGTCGCCGATCTGCTCGAGCGCCCAGGGGTCGTCGCCGAGCGCGCGCGTCGCGTGCTCCTCGACGAACGCAAGCGCCGAGGCGCCCGACTCGGAGTAGCGCTCGATCGGCGCGGCCTCCCCGAACCCGACGACGCCGTCGTGGCGCACCTCCACGTGGACGACGTCCTCCGCGTCGCTCGACTCGCGGGAGATGACGAAGGTCTCGGCCAGCCGGAGCGTGACGATCTCGGCCGAGAGCTCCATCGGGCCAACCCTAACCACACGCAGGTTGCAAAACGTCTTTGTGCCACTTACGGTTCCGGTTCTAGCAGCGGCAAACCCGAGGCAAGGGAGAGCGATGAAGAAGCTATTTCTGCTCGTGAGCGGTGTTCTCGCGCTGCTCGCGACCACGGCGGCGCCCGCGAGCGCCGAGCAGAGCCACGGCCTGGGCGCGAGCGGGGTTTGCGTGGCCGAGAGCGAGTTCAGCAGCCTGAACGCCCTGACCCGCGGCTCCACCGCACGGAAGGGTTGGGAGCGCGACGCTCCGGCGCGGATCAACGTCGGCGACTCGAGTTACGACTCCGGGATCGCGCCGAACGTCCCGGCGGGCTTCACGGTGACGGTTCCGACCTACATCCACGTGATCACCGCCGGCACGGTGGGCGCGATCACGGATGCGCAGATCACCGCGCAGATGGACGTGCTCAACCTCTCGTTCGCCGGCTTCTACGGCGGCGCCAACTCCGGGATCCGGTTCGAACTGAAAGCTGTCACCCGCACCGACAACGCGGCGTGGCACACGATGGACAGCTTCGCCGACGAGATCGCGGCCAAGCAGGCCCTCCGTCAGGGCGGCCCGAACGCGCTCAACATCTACACGGGCACGGCGGCCGGCAACCTCGGCTTCGCGTATTACCCGTCGATCCTCAAGTACAACGGCAAGAAGTTCCAGTTCCTGGACGGGGCCGTGATCCACTACGGCTCGTTCCCGGGCGGCTTCATCACGCCGTACAACCTCGGCTTCACCGTGACGCACGAGGTGGGTCACTGGCTCGGGCTCGCGCACACGTTCGAGAAGGGCTGCCTCGGCGACGGCGACCGCGTGGACGACACGCCGGCGATGCTCGTGCCGACGAGCGGGTGCCCCGTGGGCAAGGACACGTGCCTGAAGGAGCCGGGGCTCGACCCGATCCGCAACTACATGGATTACTCGGTCGACGCCTGTTACAACCAGTTCACTCCTGGCCAGGCGGCGCGGATGCAGGCCCAATACATCCACTTCCGCACGGGCAGGTACTAGGGAGATCCAGGGGCGGAGCGCCACTCGAGGCGCTCCGCCCTTCCATCGCAAGTAAGGGGGGGTAGAGGGATGAAGAGGACCATGCTGCTGCTCGCTGCCGGCGTAGCTGCTGTCGCGATGACGGCCGCACCCGCAGGCGCCGGCGCCCAGACCCGGCTCTCGGCGTCGTGCTGGACGGCGTCGTCGGGCTTCGACAGCCTCGGGGCACTCACGTCGCCTGCGAGCAGCGCCCGTGGCACCGAGATCGGCCGGGAGCCGGCTCTGAACGAGAAATACGAAGCGCTGCCGGATTCGGCGAAGGGCAAAGGCGGGAAGAAGTTCGGGGCAACGGTGCCGACGTACTTCCACGTGATCACCGACGGGGCGACCGGCAACGTCACGGACGCTCAGATCCAGGAGCAGATGAACGTGCTCAACCTCGCGTTCTCGGGCTTCTACGGTGGCGCCAACTCCGGCTTCCGCTTCGAGCTCGAGGGAATCACGCGCACGGACGACGCCGAGTGGTTCAACGCCAAGGCCGGCACGCATCCCGAACGGGAGATGAAGAGCACCCTCCGGCAGGGCGGGTTCGAATCGCTGAACGTCTACACCAACCTCGCCGGCGGCTACCTGGGCTACGCCTACCTGCCGGGGCTGCCGGACTCGCGGCTCTCCATCGACGGGATCGTCCTCCACTGGGGCTCGCTGCCCGGCACGACCGTCTTCCCCGGTCGCTACGACCTGGGCATGACGCTCGTCCACGAAGCAGGCCACTGGGTCAATCTCGAGCACACGTTCTACGGCGGCTGCAACGCCAAGGGCGACTTCGTCGCCGACACGCCGGCGATGCTCGTACCCACGAGCGGCTGCCCCGAGGGCAAGGACACGTGCCCGAAGGAGCCGGGGCTCGACCCGATCCACAACTACATGGACTACTCCTACGACGCCTGTTACAACCAGTTCACGCCGGGGCAGGTCGCCCGGGCGCAGGACTCCTGGCTCTACTTCAGAGCCTGATTGGGGCGGCGGAGGCGAGCAGGCCTCGTCTCCGCCGCTACACTCACCTTCCCGAGCGCCCGTAGCTCAGGGGATAGAGCGCGCGCCTCCGGAGCGTGAGGTCGGAGGTTCGAATCCTCCCGGGCGCATCGTCGGTGGCTCCCGTTCGGAGCCGACGGCCGCCAGCCGCTCCTCGGCCACCGCCTCGCCGGCGGCGCGAACCCCGGAGTGGGCCAACACTGCGGCGAGAAAGTCGCTCCGGCTCAGGACGTAGAGCTCGGAGTCGGCGAGAGCCTGCACCGTCGCCGTCCGTGGCACGTCCCTCAGCAGAGCGATCTCGCCGAAGAAGTCGCCCTCACGCACGCGGCTGAGCACGCCCTCCCCGGTGATCTCCAAGTCGCCGTTCGCGACCAGGTAGAAGTGATCTCCCACTTCCCCGGCGCGGATGACGACATCGCCTGCGGCAACGGGAAGCGGAACGAGCGCCCCCGCCAGACGCTCCTTCGCAGCGATGCTGAGCGGTGAAAAGAGGGTCGCGCGCTCGATAAGCGCGAGCTGAGGGGGTGTACTCGAGACCGTCCGATCGATCTCGAGGAGCCCCTTCCAGGTCAGCAGGACCAGCAGGGGCAGGATTGCCCCTACCGCGACCAGCGCCGGCCGAGGCCCGAATGCATCCACGACTGCCGGTGCGGCGATCGAGCCCAGCGCCACCCCTCCCATCACGAGGCTCCAGACGACACCGAGCGCGCGCGTGAGGACGTCGTCGGGGACCATGCGTTGCAACAACGTGAACACGGCGACGTCCTCGATGCTGTTGGCGGCGCCGACCACGATCAGGAGCACGAGTGCCACCACCAGGTCGGACGTCGACGCGATCAGCGCGATTGGCACGCCCCAGAAGATCAGTGCAACGCCGAACGGGATCGCGAGCCGGGTGCGGATGAACGTCGGAGAGGCGACAGCGCCGAGGAGACCGCCGACCCCGAGTGCCGCGGTCATGTACCCGACCGCGCCGTCGCCGGCGTCGAGCACCCGGAACACCGTCACGACGATCAGGACGTTCAGACAGCCCCGGACGAACCCCTGTGCCACGATCAGCGCGACGACGAGGCGCCGCTTCGGCTTGGCGAGCAAGGCGACGAAGCCGGCGAGCAGCGGTCGGCTGCTGGTTGGGGCAGGCACCGCGACGAGAATCCGGCCCTCGACTCGCACGCTCGCGAAGATCGCTGCAGCCGCGCCCAGCGCAACCGCCCCAGCGCCGAAGACGACGCCGGGGTCGGCGATCGACACGAGCAGCCCCGCGCCGAGCGGCCCGACCAGCGTCCCGATCCCTTCGACGGTCGAGGTCGCGCCGTTCGAGGCGATCAGCTCTGCTGGAGTCCGAGCCAGAGAAGGAAGCAGTGCCTGGAGCGCCGGGCGGACGAGCGTCGAAGCGACGCCGATCGGCGCTGCCAGGGCGATGATGAGGATCTCGTTTCCGCCCATCGCGAAGACTGCGGCCGAGGCCGCCAGCGCCAGGGCGCCGACGAGCGCGGTCGTGGCCAGGAAGCGCTCGCGGCGGAAACGGTCACCGAGCGCGGCGGCGAACGGCGCCAGGAGCGCGGCCGGGAGCAGGCGTACGAGCCCCGCGATGCCGACGGCAAGCGCTCCGCCAACGTCGTACGCGAAGACGCCCAGTGCGACGAAGTGCATCCACTCGGCGGTGACCGCGGCGCCCCAAGCCAGCTCGGCGCGCCGGAGCTGCCGGTTACGCCAGATGTCGACGACGCGTGAGAGATCCTGAGTCGTCAGACCCATACGAACGATTGAATGCCGATCCCCGGCGCAAGACAAGGTCCCCGAGCTTTCTCCCCGTCGACCGGCACCGTTCCCGGGCGACCCCGGCGACGGCCGCGAGTGGCACGATGCGGACATGGATCGCGAGCTGAGACAGGAGACGGAAACGCTCTATGCGCTTGCGCCGAACGAGTTCACAGAGGCTCGCAAGACACGGGCGAAGGAGCTGAAACCCGAGAACGCCGCGCTGGCCGCGGAGGTGGCGAAGCTCCCGAAGCCGACCGCCGCAGCGGCGGCGATCAACCGCATCGCCCGTGACGACCCCTCGGAGGTGCGGGCGCTCGTCCAGGCGGGGCGCGCCCTCCGCTCCGCGCAGGAATCCGCGCTCGCTGGCAAAAACGCGGCCGCCGTCGCCGAGGCCACGCGAGAGCACAGGGCCGCACTCGACCGCGTGAGGCGCGAGGCGAGGCGGCTGAAACTGTCCGACGCCGTGCTCGAGCGCGTCACCTCCACCCTGCGCGCTGCGTCGGTCGACCCCGAGCTCCAGCCGCTGCTCGAGCGGGGCCTGCTCGCGCGCGAGGTCGAGTCGGCCGGCTTCGGGCTCGATCCTGGGCTGGCCGTCGCGGCTCCGCCTCGCAAGCCGAGGGGCGGCAAACGCGCGGAGTCTGCAGCGCGGGCCGCGAAGCTGAAGGCGGCACGCGAGGAGCTCGCAGAGGCGAAGCGCGCCGCAGCGGCTGCCGAGCGCGAGCGCAAGCGGCTCGCGAAGGAGCTCGAGCAGGCAGAGCGGGACGTGGAGGATGCCGGCGCTGCAGCCGAGGAAGCAGAGCGCGCGGTCGCCGATCTGCGCAGCGGTGGATAGGCTCGGGCCGTGATCGACCTCGAGGTCGAGCAGCCGTTCCGCACCGACCTCGAGTACTACGAGGGGCGTGCGGACGGGATCGCGACGCGTCGGCGGGTCGACGCGTCGCGGAGGCGCGGCTCGACCTGGCCGGCCGGCACGGGTTCTCGAGCTGGGACGCGCTGCGCGAGCACGTCGCGGCGCTGCGCGAGCGGTCGCAGAGCCGCCGACGCCGTTCATGCTCGCCTACCGCGCGGTCGAGGCGGGCGACCGCGGCCGGCTCGTCGAGCTGCTCGACCAGCACCCGGAGCTCGTCCGCGCCGCGCGGGCACGAACGGCAACGACCTGCTCGGGATGGCCGGGACCGGCGACGACCTCGGCCTCGTCCGGCTTCTGCTCCAGCGCGGCGCCGACCCGAACCGCGGCAACGACTACGGCTGGACGCAAGCTCCACCAGGCGGGCTACGGAAACCGGCGCGAGCTCGCCGAGCTGATGCTCGCTGCGGGGGCGCGCACGGACGCCTCCGCACGCGGCGACGGCGGCACGCCGCTCGTCGCGGCGCTCTTCTGGGGGCACCGCGAGGTCGTCGACCTGCTCGGGCTGGAGCCGCGCAACCTGCGCGTCGCGGCCGGTCTCGGGCGGCTCGAACTGATCCGCGAGCTCGCTCGGCACGCCCGAGGCGGGCGCCCACCGCGCCTTCTACCGCCCCCACGGCGGCTTCCCGGCCTGGAGCCGTCCGACGACCCGCAGGAGGTGCTCGACGAGGCGCTCGTCTGGGCGGCGAAGAGCGGACCGCGTCGAGGCGATCTCGCTCCTGGTCGAGCTCCGGGGCGCGGATCGAGGCCGATCCCTACCGCGGCACGCCCTCGCCTGGGCAGCGGTCAACGGCCGCGTCGACGCCGATGCTTCGGCTGCTCGAGCTGGGCGCCGATCCGAACACGCGCGGCACCTTCGGCGGCCCCGACCACGGCGACGGCGTGACCGCGCTCCACCTCGCGGCGCAGGCCGGCAGGTCCGACGCCGTGCGCCTCCTGCTCGACCACGGCGCGGACAGGACGCTCCGTGATGCGTTGCACGACGGCACTCCCGCCGGCTGGGCGGCGTTCGGCGGTCACCGCGAGCTCGCCGAGCTCCTGGGTTAGGCCACCTCGGCGCGCAGCGCGTCGCGCAGCCGCTCGAGGTCGTCCCGCACGACGTATGGTCCCACCGAGACGCGCAGCAGGCGCCGGCCCTCCCACTCCGACACCACCACCTCGACCCCGTGCTCGTCGAAGAGGCGCTGCTGGAGCTCGTCGGGCGCGCCGGCCGGTAGCTCGAAAGCCCGCATCAGCGGCGCAGGGACGCCCCGGACGGGAGTCAGCCCGACGAGGCCCGCGACCTCGTCGGCGAGCCTGCGCCGCTCGTCGAGATCGACGCTGCGGGCGTACTCGAGCGCAGCGGGGATCGCCAGGTAGGCGGACGGGTCGCGTGAGCCGGCCCACGTGTGGCGCTGGGCGAACGTCGACTCCTCAACCCAGCTCCACGACACGACCGCCGGCTCGATCCAGCCCTGCTGTTCGGGCCGAGCCCACAGGAAGCCGGAGCCGCGCGGCGCGCACAGCCACTTGTGGCAATTGCCCGCGTAGACGTCCGCGCCGAGCACCGCCAGGTCGATCTGCACGTGGCCGGGGGCGTGGGCGCCGTCGACGATCGAGACCACACCCGCGTCGCGCGCTGCCGCGCATGCCTCCTCCACCGGCAGGCGCAGCGCAGTCGCCGAGCTGATGTGGCTCGTGTAGAGCGCCTTCGTGCGCGGGCCGATCGAGCCCGCCAGCTCCTCTGGCTCCACCTCGACGAGACGTGCGCCCACGAACGCCCAGGTCCGCCTGAGGCCGCCGTACTCGTGGCGAGTCGTCAGCACCTCGTCGCCGGGCTCGAGGCGCAGCGAGCGGATGACGGCGTTCAGCGCCGTCGTCACGTTCGGAGCCAGAGCGAGGTCGGCCGCATCGGCGCCCACGTACGCCGCGAGCTCCGCCCGCACGCCGTCGAGCAGGCCCTCGAGGCGTCGCGCGATCAGCTCGACCGGGTTGCGCTCGAGCTCGCGCTGCCAGGCCCGATAGGCATCGAAGACCGGCCGTGGGCAGGCCCCGTAGCTGCCGTGGTTCAGGTGCGCGGTGGCCGGGTCGAGAAGGAAGTCGTCGCGCATCCCGGGCGATACTGTCTCACGGTGCGCGGCTACCTCCGCAGCCTGAATCCGCACCTGCCGCGGTCGGTGCAGGTACTCCAGCTCGGCGGCCTCATGAACGCGGTCGGCAACGGTCTCGTGCTGCCGTTCACGTTCATCTACCTCCACAACGAACGTGGCTTCTCGCTCGGGCTCGCCGGCCTGATCCTGGGCACGAACGCCGCGGTCAGCCTGCTCGCGGGGCCCGTGTCCGGCCCGCTCGTCGACCGGCTCGGCGGCCGCCGAATGCTGACGGTCGCGCTCGGCTTCCTGACGGTCGGCTTCGCGAGCTACGCGTTCGTGGAGTCGCCGTGGCACGGATTCGCCGCCAGCGCGATCACCGGGATCGGCAACGGGATCTTCTGGCCCGCGCAGTCCACCCTGATCGCCGGGCTGACACCGCGCGACCGGCGCACCGCCGCCTTCGCGATGCAGCGCGTGATGATGAACCTCGGAATCGGGATCGGCGGGCTCGCGGGCGGTTTCCTCGCGGCCACGAGCTTCCAGCTGCTCTTCCTCGGTGACGCCGCGTCGTTCGTGCTCTACGCAGCGGTGCTGACCGCATTCGTGCCGGAGCCCGAACGTGCGCCCGCGCGCGAGGGCGAGCGCCCCGGCAGCTACCTCGACGTGCTCCGCCACCGCGTCTTCGTCGGCTTCATCGCAGTCAACGCCGCCGTTCGTCGCGGTCGGCTATGCCCAGCTCGAGCTGATCGCCCCGTACGGGAAGAACGAGGCCGGCGTCGGGGAACAGTGGATCGGAGCGATCTTCGCGATCAACACGCTCGTGATCGTGCTCGCCCAGCTGCCGATCGTCCGGCTGACCGAGGGCCGGCGGCGGATGCGCGTGCTCGCGCTGATGGGCGTCGTCTGGGCCGGAGCCTGGCTGCTCGTGCCGATCGCGGGGCTCTGGCTCGCGGGCTTCGCGGCCGTGGCGATGCTCGCGCTGGCGGCCGCCGTGTTCGGGGTCGGCGAGTGCCTGCACGGCGCGGTGCAGGCGCCGCTCGTCACCGATCTCGCCGATCCGCGGCTGCTCGGCCGCTACATGGCGATGTCCGCGTTCTCCTGGCAGATCGGCTTCACGATCGGCCCGCCCGTCGGCGGCTTCCTGCTCGGGCTGACGCCGACGGGCCTCTGGATCGTGGTCGCCTCCGTGTGCCTGCTCGCCGCGGGCGCCGCCCTCGCGCTCGAGCGTGGGCTGCCGGCGGGAGTGCGCCTGAGCCCGGTCAGCGTGCGGCCCGATCCGGCCGCGCCCGGGCCGGTCCCGGCACCGAGTCGCGCCCGCTAGGGAACGGGCGCGACGGGGTAGGGTCAGCGTATGCCGAGCCTGCCCCGCATCCGGCGGCCGAGGCCGCGGCGCGGCGCCGGTCGACGCGCGCGCTGAGCGCAGCCCGCGCGAGCTCACCGCGGACGGCCTGACCTGGCTCCACCTCGACCGCCCCGACCCCGACGGCGGCCGACGCAGCTCGCAGAGCGTTTCGGCTGGCACGCGCTCGACGTCGAGGACGTCCTCTCGAAGCGCCAGCGCCCGAAGATCGACGAGTACCCCGAGTACCTCTTCGCCGTCCTCCACTTCCCGGTCTACGACAAGGCGATCCAGCGGCTGAACGCGGCGCGAGCTCGACGTCTTCCTCGGGCCGGACTACCTCGTCACGCTCCCGAACGTCGAGCTGCTGCCCGTCACGCGGCTGTTCCGCGCGCTGCGAGGACGGACGCACGAGCTGCGCGACGACCTGTTCGCGAAGGGCTCCGGGCCGCCTGCTCTACGAGGTCCTCGACGACCTCTTCGACTACTGCTTCCCGATCCTCGACAAGATCGGGCACAAGCTCGACACGGTCGAGGACGAGATGTTCGAGGGGCGGGCCGAGGACGTCGTGCGCGACCTCTCGAACGTCAAGCAGGAGATCATCTCCTACCGCAAGATCATCAAGCCCGAGCGCTCGACGCTGCGCCTGCTCGAGCGGCGCGTCGAGCGGTTCCTGCCCGAGGAGCTCGACCTCTACTTCGACGACATCGTCGACGCGCGCCGAGCGGATCTGGGACCTGCTCGACAACTACAAGGAGGTCGTCGAGGCGCTCGAGTACGACGAACGAGTCCGTGATCTCGCACCGCCAGAACGACGTCCTGCGCGCTGCTCACCGTCTTCAGCGTGATCCTGCTGCCGCTGACGCTGATCGCGAGCATCTTCGGCATGAACGTCGCTCTTCCCGGGCGAGCGGCACGGCAGCGGCGTTCTGGGTCATCCTCGCCGGTCTCGTCGTCGCGCTCGCGGGCATGCTGGGCTTCTTCCGCTGGAAGCGCTGGCTCTGAGCTGAACCGCATAGCCATGCCTGCGCCGGACGTTACCGGCGCCCCAAGGTACGGGCGCCGACGCCGGCGGCGACGGCACGACGTGCAGCTCGCGCGGGCGGGTTCGCGCAGGACGCCGTCGGCGTAGAGCCGCTCGCGGCCGCCCGGAACAGGGACAGCGCGTCCAGCCCCTTCTGGGTGGAGGCCACCAGCCGAACGTCAGCTTGGCGCCAGCTCCTCCAAGAGCCGCTCGATCCGGGCCGGAGCCGGCTTCGTCGTCGACGCTGCGGCATCGGCCAGCACGGCGACTCGTCGCCGCCGACGAGCGCGAGGTCGTCGGCAGCGCCGAGGATCGACGCGAGCTCGTCTCCGATCCGGCGCAGGACCTCGTCGCCGGCCGCATGGCCCTCGTCGTTCACGTGCCGGAAGCCGTCCACGTCGCCGAGAAGGAGCGCGAACGGCTGCCCGGACGCGAGCGCCGGTCGACCGCCTGCTCGAAAGCGCGCGTGTTCGGGAGGCCGGTGACCCAGTCCCGCTCGGCCAGCATCGCAGCTCGCCAGGTCGACCCGGTAGCGCGCTGCGAACGTCCCGATCAGCGCGCCCATCGCGACATAGGTGACGAAACGGATCGGCGAGGCGATCGTACGAGCTCCTGCGTCGCACGGCGTTGTTCAAGACGACCGCGATCGAACAGCGCCCTTGCGAGCACGCCCGCGGCCGCCCCCCAGTGCGGCCCGAACGCCAGCGCCACGAGCCCGATCGCAGTAGAAGAAATGACCGATGCCGAGGCCGGCGCTCCAGCAGCACGAGCAGACGAAGACGAGCGCGAACGTCACGGCCGCACAGGTCGCGAACAGCCGTCGGGTCGGGAGTGCCGCAGTCACTCGGCCTGAGAATCGTGCGCGCCATGCAGGGTCGCGTCCCCCGATCGAGTGACGCGCCGGCTTAGACTCGCCGCGTGGCAGGCGGGATTCAGGCTCGGCACGACGGTCGGAGGCGAGCCGTTCGTGCGTCGATCCGCGCGATCTGACGACGCACGGCGTCATCGTCGGCATGACCGGCTCGGGCAAGACCGGGCTCGCGGATCGTTTTGCTCGAGGAGGCGCTCACGGCCGGGATCCCCGCGCTCGTGCTCGACCCGAAGGGCGACATGGGCAACCTCCTGCTCGCCTTCCCCGACCTCGTCGCCGGCGAGCTTCCGCCCGTGGGTGAACGAGTCCGACGCCCGCGCCGCCGGCCTCTCGGTCGACGAGTTCGCCGCGAAGACGGCCGCCGACTGGACGAAGGCCTCGCCGCGAGCGGGATCGACGCCGCAGCGGATCCAGGCGTACCGCGACGCGGCCGAGCTGACCGTCTACACGCCCGGCTCGACCGCCGGGCGTGCCGCTGAACCTGATCGGCTCGCTGCAGTGCGCCGCCGCTCTCGTGGGAGACCGAGGCGGAGGCGCTCCGGGACGAGATCGAGGGCACGGTGTCGAGCCTGCTCGGGCTCGTCGGGATCACCGCCGATCCGCTCGCGAGCCGCGAGCACGTGCTGCTCGCGAACCTCGTCGAGCACGCCTGGCGCGCCGGCCGCGACCTCGATCTCGGCACGCTGATCGGCGACGTCCAGCGGCCGCCGCTGCGCAAGCTCGGCGTCTTCGAGCTCGACGCGTTCTTCCCCGCGAAGGACCGGGAGGAGCTCGCGCTGCGGCTGAACGGGCTCGCCGCGTCGCCGTCGTTCGCCGCCTGGAGCGAGGGAGCGCCGCTCGATCCCGCCGTGCTCCTCGGCACGGCGGACAAGCCGCGCGCCGGCGATCGTGTACCTCGCCCACCTCTCCGACGAGGAGCGCCAGTTCGTCGTCACGCTGTGCTGTCGAAGGTCGTCACGTGGATGCGCGGGCTGCCGGGGACGACCGACCTGCGCGCGCTCGTCTACATGGACGAGGTCTTCGGCTACGTGCCGCCGACGGCCGCGCCGCCCTCGAAGAAGCCGATCCTGACGCTGCTCAAGCAGGGCCGCGCGTTCGGGGTCGGCACGGTGCTCGCGACCCAGAACCCCGTCGACCTCGACTACAAGGCGATGTCGAACGCCGGCACCTGGCTCGTCGGTCGCCTGCAGACCGAGCGCGACAAGGCGCGCGTCCTGGAGGGCCTGCGCTCGGCGGCGGGCGACACCGACGTCGACGACGCTCTCGACAGCCGTCGGCGGGCTCGAGAAACGGCAGTTCCTGCTCGTCAGCGCACACGAGGCGGAGCCGGTGCTCTTCTCCACGCGCTGGGCGATGTCGTACCTGCGCGGGCCGCTGACGAAGGAGCAGATCGGGACGCTGATGCAAGGCCGGGAGCCGGCGCCGGCGGCGGCGCCGCCGACGCCCGCAAGCCGCCGCGGCCACCCCGAGCGCCCGCGCCCCCGGTCGCCGCACCCCGGCGCTCCCGGTGCGCCACTGCCGACCCCGCGGCGCCTTGGCTCGCGGAGGTCGGCGGAGTCGCGGAGGCGCCCAGGCTCCGGGCCTTCCTCGCCGCCCGGGTGAGCGTCCGCTTCGACGACGCGAAGGCCGATGTGGACGTGACGGAGGAGTGGGAGGCGCTGTACGGCCCGCTCGACGAGACGCTGGAGCTCGAGAGCGAGACGCGCGTCGAGATCGACGACCGCGACTTCGGGGCCGAGCCCGCCGACGGTCCGTCCTACGTGCTGCCCGCCGCGCCGATCGGCGAGGAGCGGTTCTTCCGCGAGGCGAAGCGGTCGATCGAGCGCCGCCTCGCCGACGTCAGCACGCTGGAGATCCTCCGCAACCCTGCGCTCAGGCTCTACTCCCGGCCCGGCGAAACGGAGGAGGCCTTCCTCGCCCGCGCCGACCAGGCAGCCCAGGCGAAGGCCGACGAGGAGACAGCGAAATCCGCGACCGCCTCGAGGCGAAGCAGGACCGGCTCGAGGCGGCGCTCGAGACGGCTCGGCGCCGGGCCGAGGAGCTGGAGGGCGAGCAGCGCTCGCGCTTGACGACGGAGGTGATCGCGGGTGCCGGCAGCGTGCTCGGCGTCCTGCTCGGCGGCCGGGCGAGCACGAAGACGATCGCACGGGCGGGTCGCGCGGCCGGCAGCGCTGCGAGCAGACGCGGGATGTCGGACCGTGCGGGCGAGCGCCGCCGCACCGCCGAGGAGAAGGCCGAGGCGACCGAGGAGGCGCTCGCGGAGCTCGAGCAGGAGATCCTGGACGAGGTGGCCGAGATCGACGCGAAGTGGGACGAACTGGCCCGCGCGGTCGAGACGATCGAAATCCGCGCGCGAGGGCACCGACGTTCGCGTGACCGAGCTGGCGCTCGTCTGGGTGCCGACGGCCTGACTCGCGCGCTCGCTCTGGCGCTGCTGCTGGCCGTCACGGGCTGCGCCGCCGACGACGGGCGCGCCGGAGGTCGAGAGCGGCCGTGTCGACCGGGTGACCGACGGGGACACGCTCCGGCTCGCCGACGGCCGCCGTGTCCGGCTCGTCCAGATCGACGCGCCGGAGCCGGAGTCCGAGTGCTTCGGCACGCAGGCGACCCGGCGCCTCTCCGAGCTCGCACCGCCCGGCACGCCGGTCGAGCTGGAGCGCGATCCGCGCCTCGACGACGCCGACCGCTTCGGCCGCCTGCTGCGCTACGCGAGCGCCGGAGGCCGGACGCTCAACGTCGTCCTCGTCGAGCGCGGCGCGGCGGCGCCCTACTTCTTCCGCGGCACGAGGGGCCGCTACGCGGACGAGCTCGAGGAGGCGGCCGTGGCGGCGCAGTCCGCCCGCGGGGGCCTCTGGGCCGCGTGCCCGGCAGCGCAGCTTCATCCCGACCGGACGCTCGTGGCCGGCGAAGCCGGTGGCTGACCACTCGGGGTCGCACGCAGCTAGGAAATCAGCTCTTCGCGCAGGGCGATCGCGACCGCCTGCGTGCGGGTCGCCGCTCCGAGCTTCGCCATCGCGACGCCGAGCTGCGTGCGAGCCGTGTCCGGCGAGATGAAGAGCTCGCGCCCGATCGACTCGTTCGAGTGGCCGTCGGCGAGCAGCCGTAGCACGTCGCGCTCTCGCGGGGTCAGCTTCACGTCACCCCGGCTCGCGCGGATGACCGACGTCGGCGAGCGCGGGATCGATGTACATGCCGCCCGCCGCGACCGTCTCCAGTGCGGGACGAGGCTGTCGAGCGGTGCTTCCTTGAGCACGAAGCCGCGCGCGCCCGCGTCGAGGGCCTCGGTCAGGAGGGCCCCGTCGCCGAAGCCGGAGTAGAGGACCGACGAGGACTGCGGCGTCGTGCGGCTCAGGCGCCGGACGACCGCGGTCCCGTTCAGCCGCGGCATGCGCATGTCGAGCAGCGCGAGCGCCGGGCGGAGGGCCTCGACGAGCGCGACTCGCCTCCTCGCCGTGGCGCGCGCGGCCGACGACACGGACGTCGTGCGCGTCCAGGTACCGGGAGATGCTCTCGAGGACAGCGGGATGGTCGTCCGCGACGACGCATGTCGGTTTGGTTTCCATCACTCCGGTGGTCGGCAGACGGCGCCGGGACTTGAGTCCCTCAACCGTGGCGCGATTCGACCGATGTAGAGGCGGTGGACACGATCGACTTCCGGGCGATCGTCGAGCAGCTCCCCGTCGTCGTCTACGTCGACGCGCTCGACGACCGCAGCTCGCCGCTCTACGTCAGCCCGCAGATCGAGCGGCTGCTCGGCTACACGAGCGAGGAATGGCTCGCCGACCCCGAGCTCTTCGTCAAGAGCCTGCATCCGGACGACCGCGCGTGGGTGCTGCGCGAGATCGAGGCCCGTAACCGGGGCAGCCGGCCCGCGTCGACGGCCGCCTACCGCCTGGTGGCGCGGGACGGCTCCGTGGTCTGGGTCCGAGACGACGAGGTGGTCGTCTCGGGGCCGACGGCCGCCCGGTGCACTACGCGTCGAGGGCTACCTCCAGGACGTCACCGCGAGCCACGACGACCGCATGCGGCTGGAGCTGCTCGCCGGCATCCTCTCGGCTGCGGTGGACGGCCTCTCGCCCGAGGAGGCGGTGCGGGCCGCAGTCGACCGGCTGGCCTCGTTCTTCCCCGACGTCCGGGTCAGCTTCTGCCTGGTGACACCTCAACGGCACCTGGAGCCGCAGTACGCGTCGCTGCACCCGG
>CAWJFZ010000006.1:0-32686 GCA_963842285.1 uncultured Gaiellaceae bacterium | reverse complement strand
GCGACCTTCTTCAGCGTGACCTGGAACCCGTAGGCGCCGACCGTGCGGTAGCTGGCGACGTCATCGAGGAACGAGGACGCCGGCGAGACCATCGCAGGGCTCTTGCCGCGATCGAAGGCCCGCTTGAAGTTCGCCGCGGTCACGTTGGTGCCGTTGCTGAACTTGAAGCCGCGCTTGATGGTGAAGGTGTAGGTCTTGCCGCTGTTCGAGACGCGCGGGAAGCCCTGAGCCGCCATCGGGGAGAGCCGGCGACCGGCGGGCCCCTCGACGTGCGGGTAGTACATGAGCTGCAGGTGCGTCGCAGCCATCATGTTCCACGAATGGCTGAAGTAGGACAGCGAGGGATCGACATAGTCGAAGTCGCTCGTGCTGACGATCCGCAGCGTTCCCCCTGCCTTTGCCTCCGTTGCCGCAGTGCCGCCTGCTGCCGTACCGGCAAACATGGTGGCGACGAGCAGCGCCGAGCCCATGACGGTCATACCGACCGAGGCCCAAATACGTCGCTTCATCTCACTCCTTTCGATGACGACCCGGCGGTGGCGCCGAGCCCGGGGACGAATTCGGCCCCGCTTCTAGGACGGCGGGGTTGCGAGTTTGTTAGCGAGCCGCGTAGAAAAGGTTCAGACGGCGTTACCGGCCGGGGGCGGCGACGCGTGCCCGAGGGCCGCGCGCTGCCTACATGCGGCTGCGCGGGTCGAACGCGTCGCGGAGGCCGTCGCCGAGCAGGTTGAACGCGAGCGTCGTGACAGATGACGGCGAGCCCGGGCCAGACCATCAGCAGCGGCGTGTGTCGTGTAGTAGTCCTGCGCGCCGCGTGAGCAGGTTGCCCCAGCTCGCGGTCGGCGAGCTGGATGCCGACACCGAGGAACGAGAGGGCCGCCTCGCCGAGGATGTAGCCGGCGACGATCAGCGTCGAGTAGACGATGATCGGGGCGACGAGGTGCGGCAGGAGGTGCGAGCGTGATGATGCGCCAGTCGCTCGCGCCGGTCATCAGCGCCGCCTCGACGAACTCCTTCTCGCGCAGCGAGAGCACCTTGCGCGCGGATGATCCGGGCGGGGTAGAACCAGCCGAAGAGCGTGAAGACGAGGATCAAGCGTGACGACGCCCCTCGCCGAGGAGCCCTCCGAACGTGACGTTGTTCGAACTGGGTGCCGACCGTGCTCGCGAGCGCGATCGACGAAGAGCAGGGCCGGGAAGGCCATCGTGATCTCCGTCAGGCGCGAGACGATCGTGTCGAGCCAGCCGCGGAAGTAGCCCGCGAGCGGCACCGAGCGTGACGCCGATCATCATCACGAAGATGGTCGAGAAGACGGCGACCTGGAGCGAGACGCGGCCGCCGTAGAGCAGGCGCAGGAACGAGATCCCGGCCGAGCGAGCCGTCGGCGCCGAGGATCAGCAGCTGCGACTCGCCGGTCTCGAAGTTGGTCACGCGGCTCATCGGGCCGACCGGGAGGAAGCCCTCGTCGATCGCCGTCCGTGAAGATGGTCGTCGGGGCCGTGGCCGAGCAGCCGCTCGGCGAGCCAGGCGCCCGGGTAGACGGCGAGCACGAGCAGGATGAGGAAGACGATGCTGGCGATCGCGACGCGGTCGCGCTTGAAGCGGCGCCAGATCTGCTCCCAGTAGCCGCGGGCCTTGACCGCCTCGCGGCTCGGAACGACGTCTGCCGCGTCCGAGCGCCGATGCCGCCGGACGATCGGCCAGGCCCCGCAGGTAGAGCTCGGCTTGCTTCGTCGGGGAATGGGTCGACAGCTGGAAGCGTAGACGACCCGGATCGGTTCTGTGGCGCGAAGAGATCACGTCAGCGCGTCGGCCCGGCGACCACCTCGAGGATCTCCTGGGTGATCTCGGCCTGTCGGGCGCGGTTCATCGCACGTCAGCCTGTCGATCAGCTCGCCGGCCTTCTTCGAGGCGTTTCGCATCGCGGTCATCCGTGCGCCCTGCTCCGATGCTGCCGACTCGAGCAGCGCCCGGTAGAGCTCGGTCTCGACGTAGACGGGCAGCAGGCGCGCGAGGATCTCCCGCGGCTCGGGCTCGAAGAAGAAGTCGACGGCAGCGCGCGTCGCGGCGCTCGTCCTCGCGCCCTCGAGGATGTCTGCGGAGATCGGGAGCACGTCCTGCACGGTCACCGCTGGACGAGGGGAGAGACGAGCGTTGTAGACGAGCACGACGCGGTCGACCTCGCCGCTAGATGTACCCTCGCCGACCGAGACGGGCCATCGCCTGCGCGTCGGGTAGGCGGGCCGGTCGCTGAAGCCGACGATCGGCCGCCACCGCGTAGCTGCGGAAGCGGAGCGTCGAGTGCCCCTTCTTGCCGAGCCGTAGAAGCGCACCTCCTGGCCCTCGCCTCGAGCTCGCGCTCAGCGCGAACGCGCGCCGCAGGACCTGCGCGTTGACGCGCCGGCAGGCCGGGTCGCCCGTGATCGCCACGATCGCCACGGTCGTCAACCGTCTCACGCCGCTGGAGGAGCGGCAGCCGCGCACGGCCGCCTGGCGCGCTCGATGCCGGCCATCAGCTCGCGCATGCGGTCGGCGTAGGGCCGCATCGCCTCGATCCGGGTCTGCGCACGACGCAGCCGCGCCGAGGCGACGAGCTCCATCGCCTTGGTGATCTTGCGAGTGTTCTTGACCGAGCGGACTCGGCGCTTCAGGTCCTGGGCCGAGGCCATGAAGCTAGATCAGGCCTCCCTCGTCCTCGACGTTGAAGTTGCCCACGAACTTCTTCAGCTCCTCTTCGAGCCTTGCGGTAGCTCGTCGCTCGAGGTCGTTCGTCTCCTCGATCTCCTTGTAGACCGTGCCCTCGGACCGGAGAACTCGCGCAGCTCGTCCTGGAAGCGCGACACCTGCGCCGGTCGGGACCGTGTCGAGGAACCCGTGGATGCCGGCGTAGAGCGCGACCACCTGCTCCGCGTGCGGCCACGGCTTGTACTGCGGCTGGTTCAGCGTCGCCACCATCCGCTCGCCGCGGGCCAGCGTCTTCTGGGTCGCCTCGTCGAGCTCCGAGCCGAACTGCGAGAAGGCCTCCAGCTCACGGTACTGCGCGAGCTCGAGCCGCAGGCGGCCGGCGACCTTCTTCATCGCCTTCGTCTGCGCGGAGCCGCCGACGCGGGACACCGAGGTGCCGACGTTGATGGCCGGGCGCACGCCGGAGTAGAAGAGGTCCGCCTCGAGGAAGATCTGCCCGTCGGTGATCGAGATCACGTTCGTCGGGATGTAGGCGGAGATGTCGCCGGCCTGCGTCTCGATGATCGGCAGCGCGGTCAGCGAGCCGCCGCCGAGCTCGTCGTTCAGCTTGCAGGCGCGCTCGAGCAGCCGCGAGTGCAGGTAGAAGACGTCGCCCGGATAGGCCTCGCGGCCCGGTGGGCGGCGCAGCAGCAGCGAGAGCTGCCGGTACGCGTCGGCGTGCTTGGTCAGGTCGTCGTAGACGATCAGGGCGTGCTTGCCGTTGTAGAGGAAGTACTCGCCCATCGCGGCGCCTGCGAACGGCGCCATCCACTTGATCGGAGCGGCCTCGTGCGCCGCTGCGGAGACGATCACGGTGTAGTCCATCGCGCCCTCGTCCTTCAGGCGCTCGTAGACCTGCGCGACCGTCGAGCCCTTCTGCCCGATCGCGACGTAGATGCAGACGACGTCCTGGCCCTTCTGGTTCAGGATCGCGTCGATCGCGACGGCGGTCTTGCCGGTGCCGCGGTCGCCGATGATCAGCTCGCGCTGGCCGCGGCCGACGTTCGTCATCGCGTCGATCGCCTTGATCCCGGTCTGGAGCGGCTCCTTCACGGGCTGGCGCTCGACGACGCCCGGGGCCTTGAACTCGAGCGGTCGGCGCTCGGAGGTGTCGATCGCGCCCGCCCCGTCCAGCGGGTTGCCGAGCGGGTCGACGACGCGGCCGAGGATCGCGTCGCCGACGGGGACGCTGACGACGGAGCCGGTGCGGCGGACGGGCTCGCCCTCCTTCACCTCCTGCCACTCGCCGAAGAGCGCGACGCCGACGTTGTCCTCCTCCAGGTTGAAGGCGATGCCGACGACACCGTGCTCGAACTCCAGGCGCTCGAGGGCGATGCAGTTCTCGAGCCCGTGCACGCGGGCGATCCCGTCGCCGATCTGGAGCACGGTGCCGACCTCGGAGAGGTCGGACTGGACGTCGTAGTCCTCGATCCGGGACTTGAGGATCGAGGTGATCTCTTCGGGGCGCAGCTTCACATTGGCTCCTTGTAGCTCGGGTAAGCGAGTGGGTTGTAGAGGTTTCGGCGCTCGTGATTCGAGCCGCCGCCGGCGGGCGGAGCCGGGCTTTGCCCGGTGGGAGCCCCAGAACCTCTGTCAGAAACCGCAACCCGAAGGAGGGGGCTCATGGGGGAACCCTGGGTTCCCCCATGCTCGTCTTCGGGGCGCAGCTTCACGTGTCAGCTCCTTGTCAGCAAGTCGTGTCGTAGTCGGTCGAGACGGCCCTTGACGCTCGCGTCGGCCCGCATCGAGCCGGCCTGCAGGACGATGCCTCCGATCAGGGACGGGTCGACCTTGCGGGTCGCCTCGACGTCGCGACCGGAGGCCGCCTGGATCTTCTTCACGATCGAGTCGGCTTCCTCGTCGGAGAGCTCGAAGGCCGTCGTCAGCTCGACGGTGAGCCGGCGCTGCTCCGCGGCGACGAGCGCCTCGAACTCGCGGTAGATCTCCTCGAGCTCGGTCGCGCGGCCCTTCTCGGTCACGAGCAGGACGAAGTTGCGGGTGAGCTCGTCCGCGTCGCCGAGGATCTCACCGAGCACCGCCGCCTTGTCGGCGGCGTCGAGCTCGGGATTCGAGAGCACGTTGCGCAGCTGCGGCACCGCGGCGATCGCCGCGGCGAACTCGCCCAGCTCCTCGAGGACGACGTCCAGCTTCCCTGCCTCCCGCGCCGCCTGGAAGAGCGAGCGCGCGTACATCCGGTGCGCGACTGCCACTAGCTGCTCTTGGCCTCGAGGGCGGAGAAGTCGAGCTCGCCGATCGCGTCGTCGATCAGCTTGCGATGGTCGTCGCGGTCGAGCACCTTGCCCGTCACCTTCGACGCCGCGATCAGGGTCAGGTCGGCGACCTCGGCCCGGATCTGATCGAGCGCGCGGGCGGTCTCGGCCTCGATCTGCTTGCGCGTGTCCTCGAGCCGGCGCTGCCGGTCGGCCTCGATCTCCTCGCGGGCGCGGTCGCGCTGCGAGTCGGCCACCTTGCGCGCCTCGGCGAGGATCCCGCCCGCCTCGTTCTTGGCCTGCGCGATCAGCTGCTTGTGCTCCTCGAGCAGCCGCCGGGCCTCGGCGCGCGCGTGCTCCGCCTCCTCGACGGAGGAGCGGATGCGCTCACGCCGCTCGTCGATCGTCTTCTGGATCGGCCCGAACGCGTACTTGCGCAGCACGAAGAACGTGATGCCGAAGCAGACGAGCGTCCAGATCATCAGACCCGGGACGACCTCGATCAGGGGTGAAGCTGCCAGGAACATCGCTCTAGGCTCTTTCTCCTTTAGACGAGGACGAAGGCGAGCAGGCCGCCGATGAGGCCGTAGAAGACGACGGCCTCGGTGAGCGCGAAGCCGAGCCACTGGATGCCGGTGAGCTCACCACGGAGCTCGGGCTGGCGTGCGACCGCCTGGATCATCGAGCCGAAGATGTTGCCGATGCCGATGCCGGCGCCGAGCGAGCCGAGCCCGATGCCGAGCGCGAGCGCGATCGCCTTGCCGGCGTCCACGTTCGACGCGGCTTCCTGAGCGAGCAGGGTGAACATTCGGGTGGTTCCTCCTTAGTGTCCCGGCTCGATGGCCGAGCCGATGTAGATGGCGGAGAGTGCGGCGAAGATGTACGCCTGGATGGAGACGACGATGACGACCTCGAAGAGGTAGAACGCGGTCGCGAACGGGATCGCGAAGGCGGCGACGACGAGATTCCCGAGCACGAAGATGAGGCCGATGAAGGTGAGGATCAGCATGTGGCCGGCGAGCATGTTCGCGTAGAGACGGACGCTGAGGCTGATCAGGCGCATGAACTGGCCGAGGATCTCGAGCGGGACGATCAGCGGGTACATCGCCTTCGGCACGTCCGGGATCCAGCTCTTGAAGTACTTGACCGGGCCGTTGTGGCGGATTCCCTCCACGTGCGTGAAGACGAAGGTCATCAGCGACAAGGCGAGCGTGACCGAGATCGACGACGTGGCCGCGTAGACGGCGAGCGTCGGCAGGTCGAAACCGAAGATCTCGACCGTCTCGTTCGAGAGCGGCAAGGGGATGAAGCCGAGCATGTTGATACCCAGATGAAGAGCATCAGCGAGGCGACGTAGGGGAACCAGCGCCCGATCGCCTTGTGCGGCAGGCCCTGCTCGGCCACCTGGGTCTGCGCGATCTCGTACACCATCTCGCCCACTGCCTGGCGGCGCTGCGGGTCGTTCTTCGAGCCCGTCTTGACCCGCATCAGCACGATGCCGAGCACGATCGTGCAGATCGTGCCGAGGATCAGGTAGGCCACGGCCTTGTTGATCGAGAGGTCGAGCGGGCCGAGGTGGATCGGGATCCACTCGCCCACCTCGAAGTCGTGCTCGGGGTTGAACTCCTCCTCGTCCCCCTCCGCGGAGGACGCGAGCGCCACCGAGGCCGGCAGGACGAGCAGCAGGGTGAGGGCGGACGCGAGGGTGCGCCTAAGCATTGGTGGCCCCGCCGCCGAAGTAAAGCGCGAGCGAGACGCCGAGCTCGAGCGTGTACGCCAGCGCGTAGACGAGCGTCGCGGCCAGCGCCAGCGCGGGTCCGTGGCTGCGAGCGCCACGATGACGACCATCACCGCGAGCGCTCGAAAGGTCATGCCGAAGCCCACCACTCCACCGGCGGCGAGGTTACCGTCGCCGGGGCGCAGCCGCGTCAGTAGGGCGGCGAGGAGCCGCGACGCCGCCCACAGCACGCTCCCGATGAGCCAGCCTGCCAGCGGCCAACCGGCGGCGACGAAGATGGGCAGGGCGAGGCCGACCACCGCCGCGCCCGCGAGCAGCGCGGGAGTCTGACTCGGGATCGGCCGCGGCGTGCTGAAGGCGCCGGCCATCAGCGCACGTTCCCGTAGCGGAAGATCGTCATGGCGATCGCCGGCGGGGATGCCGAGGATCGCGCCGACCAGGAAGCCCCAGGCCGTCGAGCCGGCGGCCCAGCCGATCGCCGCGCAGATCACGATCACGGCCGCCGTCGTCCCGATCAGGACGGAGCCGGCGCCTGCAAGGCTGAAGTTGGACCGAGACGCAGCGGGCTCCATGCGCGGCGCAGCATACCAGAGCATTGCGGACATTGTGACAGCTGAAATCGGCCTTCTTTGCGGGAAATCGCCCACTTTGTACGATCTCGCGATGGAGCGGCTCGTGCTCGTCCACGGCAGCGTCTCGAACGGCTCGCGGACGTGGCGCGCGCAGCGCCGGCTGGGCGAGAGCTACGAGCTCGTCGTGCTCGACCGCCGCGGCTTCCCGCCGGGGCCCGACTGTCGACCGGGTCGACTTCGAGGACGAGGCCGACTGGGTGGCGGAGCGGCTGCGCGCGGGCGACCACCTCGCGGGCCACTCCTACGGCGGTGTGATCTCGCTGCTCGCCGCGGCGCGCTACCCGGAGCTGGCTCGCTGACCGTCGTCGAGCCGCCGTGCCTCGACGTGGCTCGCGGCCACCCGGCCGTGGAGGAGTTCGTTGCGGGCGGCGACCGCGCACTGGCTGGAGGGGCCGCACGAGCCGGAGCCGTTCCTGCGCGGCTTCCTCCGGGCGGTCGGCTCGCCGCTCGAGCCGCCCTCCCCGCTCCCGCCCGAGCTCGAGCAGGGCGCGCGCACGCTGCTCGTGGAGCGGAGCCCGTGGGAGGCCGACGATCCCGCTCGCGGAGCTCCGGCGCTCGTGTTCCCGAAGCTCGTCGTCTCGGGCGCGCACAACGCAGGCGTTCGACGCGGTCTGCGACGTCCTCGAGGAGCGGCTCGACGCCCAGCGCGCGATCTGCCGCGGCGCCGGCCACAGCGCCCAGGCCGCCCCCGGCTTCAACGACGTCCTGGCCGCCTTTCTCGCCCGCGCGAGCGCCGCGTGAGCAGACCGCCACTTGGCGTCGGTCAGACGCTGCCGCTCGTCCTGCACGCGCTCTTCGCGGCGGCGCATGCGCGGGTTCGCGAGCTTGACGATCTCGAGCAGGTAGACGACGTAGACCGAGCAGCCGAGCGCGAGGAGCGCGATCGCGGCGTACGGCGAGCGTCTCCCAGAGGTGCCACTCGCCGCCGGCGCGGAAGGGGATGAAGCGCGTGGCGAGCGCAGCGGCCGCCGAGCGTCGCGCACCAGGCCCACATCGTCACCGCAGCGCGCCGCTGCGAGAAGCCGCGGCGCAGGAAGCGGTGGTGGAGGTGCGACTGGTCGGCGCGCCGAGACCGGCTCGCGGTGCTTGAGCCGCCGGGCGACGACGAACGACGTGTCCAGGATCGGCACGGCGAGCACGAGCAGCGGCAGGAAGAGCACGACGTCGACGCGGTCTTGAGCAGGCCCTGCGACCGAGACGGCGGCGAGCGTGAAGCCGAGCACGAGCGCGCCCGAGTCGCCCATGAAGATCCGCGCCGGGAAGAAGTTGTGGCGCAGGAAGCCGAGGCAGGCGCCGGAGACGATCGCGGAGAGGATCGCCGCGTCGGGCTTCCCGAGCGAGAGCGCGATCACCGCGAACGTGGCGCCCGAGATCGCCGCACACGCCCGGCGGCGAGCCCGTCCATGCCGTCCAGGAAGTTGACCATGTTCATCACCGCGACGATCCAGAGGATCGTCAGCGGCACGCCGACCAGGCCGGCAGCTCGAGGGCGCCGACGAACGGGAACGTGAAGTGGTCGATCCAGACGCCGAACGCGGCGGGATCGCGGCGGCGACGATCTGCCCGGCGAGCTTCAGGCCCGGCTCGAGCCCGCGGAAGTCGTCGATCGCGCCGACGACGCGTGGCGACGGCCGCGCCGAGCAGGATCCCGCGCGTCTCCCCGCCGAGCTGGAGGAAGGCGAGCGCGGGCACGAAGATGCCGAAGAAGATCGCGATGCCGCCGAGCCGCGGGATCGGGTTGACGTTCAGCCGGCGCGCTCTCGGGCCGGTCGACGACGCCGAGCAGGCGCGCCATCCCGCCGACGGCCGGCGTCAGCAGGACGACGATCACCAGCGCGAGCGCGGCCCCGTAGAGCACCTCGGGGTTGTCGCGCAGCTCCTCGGGCATCGCGCCGCCTACTTCGTGCCGTACAGGCGGTCGCCTGCGTCGCCGAGCCCGGGGACGATGTAGCCCTTCTCGTTGAGGCTCGCGGTCGATCCGCGGCGACCACGATCGAGACGTCGGGGTGGTCGCGGTGGATCCGCTCGATCCCCTCGGGCGCGGCGATCAGCGCGATCAGCCGGATCGACGTCGCGCCCGCGGCCTTCACCGCGTGACGGCCGCCGCCGTCGAGTTGCCCGTCGCGAGCATCGGGTCGAGCAGGATCACGTCGCGCTCGGCGATGTCGTTCGGGAGCTTCACGTAGTACTCGACCGGCTCGAGCGTCTCCTCGTTGCGGTAGAGGCCGATGAAGCCGACGCGCGCGACGGGGATCAGCGACAGCACCCCGTCGAGCATCCCCATCCCGGCGCGCAGGATCGGGCAGACCGCCACCTTCTTGCCGGAGATGCGCTGCGCGCTCGTCCGCTCGAGCGGCGTCTCGATCTCGACCTCCTCGTGGCGAGGTCCTTCGTCGCCTCGTAGGTGAGCAGCAGCGTCAGCTCGTTGACGAGCTGGCGGAACATCTGCGTGTCGGTCGTGATGTCGCGCAGCAGCCCGAGCTTGTGCTGGACGAGCGGGTGCTTGACCTCGGTGACGTTCGCCGTCGTGCTCTCGACGGTGCTCATGCGTAGCTCGTGTAGCCGCGGAAGCCCGGGTAGAGCGGCCGCTGCTCGCACAGCGCGACGCTGCGCGCGGCGAGCGCCGCGAGGTCGGCTCCGTCGGCGAGCGCGCCGACGATGATCGCTGCCGACCTCGCGGAAGTCCTCCTCGTCGAAGCCGCGCATCGTCGCCGCCGGCGTGCCGATGCGGACCCCGGAGGCGACGGTCGGCGGCCGCTCGTCGAACGGGACGGTGTTGCGGTTCACGGTCAGCCTCACCTCGTCGAGGCGCTCCTCGGCGTCCTTGCCGGTCCAGTCGGTGCGCGCGCAGGTCGAGCTGGAGGAGATGCGTGTCGGTGCCGCCCGTGAGCACGTCGAGACCGCGCTGCGAGCAGCTCGTCGGCGAGCGCGTCCGCGTTCGCGCGCACCTGGGTCTGGTAGTCGCGGAACGCCTCGGTGGCCGCGATCCGGAAGCACGTCGCCTTGGCGGCGATCGCGTGCACGAGCGGGCCGCCCTGCATGCCGGGGAAGACGGCGCGGTCGACCGCCTGGGCGTGCTCCTCGCGGCAGAGCACGAAGCCGGCGCGCGGGCCGGCGAGCGTCTTGTGGGTCGTCGAGGTGACGAAGTCGCAGTGCTCCACCGGGTTCGGGTGCAGGCCGGCGGCGACGAGACCGGAGAAGTGCGCCATGTCGCACATCAGGAGCGCACCGACCTCGTCGGCGATCCGCCGGAACTCGGCCGTGTCGACGGTGCGCGGATACGCCGAGCCGCCGCAGACGATCAGCTTCGGCCGGTGCTCCTTCGCGAGCCCGAGCACCTCGTCGTAGTCGACGACGTTCGTCTCGCGCGAGACGCCGTAGTGGACGATCGTGTAGAGCCGGCCGGAGAAGTTGACCTTGAGGCCGTGCGTGAGGTGGCCGCCGTGGTCGAGCCGGAGCGAGAGGATCGTGTCGCCCGGCTGGAGCAGCGCGAAGTAGGCGGCCATGTTCGCCTGCGCGCCGGCGTGTGGCTGCACGTTCGCGTGCTCGGCGCCGAAGAGCGCCTTCGCGCGGTCGATCGCGAGCTGCTCGATCTCGTCCACGACCTCGCAGCCGCCGTAGTAGCGCTTGCCGGGATAGCCCTCGGCGTACTTGTTCGTCGGCACGCTAGCCGACCGCCTCGAGCACCGAGGGCCAGGTGAAGTTCTCGGAGGCGATCAGCTCGATCTGCGCCGCGCTGCCGCTCGAGCTCGCGGCCGAGCAGCTCGGCGATCTCGGGGTCGATGTCGGCCAGCCCGGCCGCGCGGAGCTGATCGAGCGTCGCGGCGATCGACGGCCATCGACCTGATGCTAGAGCACGGCGCCGCTAGACCACGGCGGCGACGCGTTCGAGCGCCTCGGCCGCCGGCGCGGCGCCCTCGCGCAGGACGCGCGGCTCGGGGCCGCTGAAGTCGAGCACGGTCGACGGCGTGCCGGGCAGCTCGCCGCCGTCGAGCAGCGCGCGCCGCCGCCGCGCGAATCTCGTCGGGCACCTCGTCGAGCGTGCGCGGGTCGGGCCCGCCGTGCAGGTTCGCGCTCGTCGCGGCGAGGCGCCGACGCGGGCGAGCAGCTCGCGCGCCCACCCCCGTGCAGCCCGGGCACACGCACGCCGATCGCCTCCGGGCTCGGCCCGCTCAGCCACGCGGTACCGGCGGGCCGGGTTCGGCCAGCACGAGCGTGTACGGCCCGGGCAGCAGCGCGCGCGCGATCCGCCGGCGCGGCCGCGCAGCTCGGGCACGCGCTCGACGAGCGTCGCCAGGTCCGACGCGACGAGCGCCGTCGGCTGCTCGCAGGTCGCGGCCCTTCGCGCCGGTAGAGCAGGCGGACCGGCTCCTCGCGGTCCGGGCTCGCAGCCAGGCCGTACACCGTGTCGGTGGGCAGCGACGACGAGCCGGCCCGCCCGGATCGCCTGCACGGCCGCCTCGACTCCGAGCTCACCGCCGCCCCTCGACGACCCGCTCACGCCCGGCGAGGTCGGGCGTGATCCGCGGTCTCGCCGTAGCCCAGCTCCTCCAGCAGGCCCGCACGTGCGGCGCCTGCCCGTCGCCACCTCGAGCACGAGCAGCCCGCCGGCCGGAGCACGCCGCGGGCGCCTCGCGACCGCCTCCGTCACGCCCTCGCCGACGAGGGCCACGTGCGGCTCCCAGTCGCGCACGTCGCGGCATCAACGTCGTCCAGCTCGTCCGGCGTCGACGTACGGGGATTCGAGACGACGAGGTCGTAGGGGCCGCCCGGGAGCCCGTCGCGCAGGTCGTGCTCGAGCAGCTCGACCGCGAGTCCCGGTGCGGCGCCGCGTTCTCGCGCGGCCAGCGCGAGCGCGTCGGGCGACGCGTCGATCGCCGGTCACGCGCGCCCCGGCATGCTCGTCCGCGATCGCCAGCGCGATCGCTCCCGTGCCGGTGCCGACGTCGAGCACACGCGGCGCGTCGAGCCCACGCAGTCAGCGCGAGGCAGCGCTCGACGACGATCTCGGTCTCGGGCCGCGGGATCAGCGCCCGCCGGTCGACGTCCAGCGTCAGCCGCCGGAAGCCCCACTCGCCGAGGATGTACGCGACGCGGCTCGCGCGCGAGCGCGCCGGCGCGACGAGCTCGCGGTAGCGGCCGATCTCGGCCTCGTTCAGCGGCCGGTCGAATCCGTGTACAGCTCGACGCGCGAGCGGTCGAGCGCATGGGCGAGCAAGAGCTCCGCGTCCAGGCGGGCCGTGTCCGACGTCCGCGCCAGGTGCTCGGCCGCCCGCCGGAGCACCTCGCCCAGCGTCATGACCGGGGCGTCACGGCCGTCGTCCTGCTCCAGCGCGCGCCGCCGCTCCTCGGCCTGCAGGGCCTCGGTGAACTCGTCGAGCCCGCCGGGGAGCACCTTCTCGAGGTTGAGCGTCACCTTGACGCGGTGGTCGGTGACGCGGCTGTCGGGATAGTTGTAGGTGCGGATCTTCTCGGCGCGGTCGCCGGAGCCGATCTGCGACCTGCGCGTGGCCGAGAGCTCCGCCTGCTGCCGCTCGCGCTCGGCCTCGTAGAGCCGCGCGCGCAGCACGCGCATCGCCTTGGCCTTGTTCTGGAGCTGCGACTTCTCGTCCTGCATCGCGACGACGATCCCGGTCGGCAGATGCGTGATCCGCACGGCCGAGTCGGTCGTGTTCACGCTCTGGCCGCCGGGCCCGGTCGAGCGGTAGACGTCGATCTTCAGGTCCGCGTCCGTCGAGCTCGACCTCCACCTCCTCCGCCTCCGGCATCACCGCGACGGTCGCCGTCGAGGTGTGGATCCGGCCCTGGCTCTCGGTCTCCGGCACGCGCTGCACGCGATGCGTGCCGCCCTCGTACTTGAAGACGGAGTAGGCGCCGTCGCCCTTCACGCCGAAGACGACCTCCTTGAAGCCGCCGGTCTCGCTCTCGTTGGCGCCCAGGAGCTCGGTCCTGTAGCCGCGCCGCTCGGCATAGCGCGTCAGCATTCTGTAGAGGTCGCCCGCCCAGATGGCGGCCTCGTCGCCGCCGACGCCCTGCCGCACCTCGACGATCACGTCCTTCTCGTCCGCCGGGTCGCGCTCGACGAGCGCGAGCTGGAGCTCCTCCTCCAGCCGGGCGACGTCCGCCTCCAGGTCGGCGGCGAGCGAGGCGAGCTCGGCATCGGCGCGCGCCGCCTCGAGATCGGCGCTGGCCTGCCGCCACTCCTGCCCGAGCCTGTAGGCGCCCTCCAGCTCCTTCAGGCGCCGGCCGACGTCGGCAGCCTCACGGTGGTCGTTGTAGACGGAGGGATCGGACAGGCGCTCACGCACCTCTTCGTACGAGCGCTCGAGCTCGGTGATCAGCTGGTCGACGGCCACAGGACGATGCTAGCCGCGCCGTGACGCCGTGTCGCCGCCGCAGCCGGCGGCGGGATCTGGGAATACTCCCGCCGACTCGCGCGAGTGTGACTGCGGCGCACGGGAACGTGTGCGAGGCAGACCGAGCCAGCGACGAAGGAGGGGCCACGATGATCCTCAGGAGTCTCCCGCCCGTGACCCGGGCGCTGATCGCGATCGCAGCCGCCGGAATGATCGCGGCGCTCGCGCCGGGTACCGCCCGCGCCCAGGAGGTGGGCAGCGCCACGGTCGTCCCGATCCAGATCACGGGGCCGCCGTCCGAGCGCCTGAACCTCGTGATCCTGGGCGACGGCTACACGAGCCTCGGAGCATGCAGGCGTTCCGCGACGACGTCGACCGCAACCTGAACGTCCAGTGGAGCATCGAGCCGTTCCGGAGCTACCGGCACTACTTCAACGTCTACCGCCTGGAGATCGTCTCCCAGGACTCCGGCGATCAGCTGCGATCCCGACGACGGCAACGTGAAGCGCTCGACGCCGCTCCGGCTCGGGTTCGCGAACAACTGCCCGGCGCCGATCCTGGCGCGCGGGATCACGTACGGACCGGCGCTGACGCCGGGCACGGGCTGCCCTCGCGCTGAACGCGCCGGGCTGCACGGGCACGCAGCAGCACAACCTGTTCCTGTCCACCTACCTGGCGCCGCTCGGTGTCTCCGGGCAGAACGTCCAGACGCTCGCGCTCGCCAACACGTTCACCTACGGCGGCATCGGCGGCACGCAGGCGACGACGTCGGGCGGCAGCCCGCAGGGCCCGCTGATCTCGACCGCACGAGCTCGGGCACTCGCTCGGGCAGATGGCCGACGAGTACCCGTACTCCGTCGCGGGACGTCGTCGCGCCCTGTTACACCGGCGGCGAGCCGGGCTCGTTCCACCACACGATCTACACCGACCCGCAGCAGATGGTCGCCGACCAGCACAAGTGGTGGCGCTGGATCGGCGAGGAGAGCCTGTCGGGCGGGACGATCGGCCTCTGGGAGGGCGGCGGCACGTTCCCGTGCGGCCAGACGACGCCCGAGCCAGCACTCGATGATGCGGTGGCTCGGCTTCTACTTCGACCAGGTCGGCCGCGAGCACATGACCTACCGGATCACCGGGCGGCGCAACGCGAACGCGATGTCGCTCCTGCACACGCCGCTCGGCGAGGTCGGGCCGCAGGACGTGGTCTGGGTCGAGACCCAGCATCCGAAGTGGCACGAGCTGACGGTCACCTGGCGGTGAACGGCGCGGTCGTGCCCGGGACGGGCAACAGCCGCAACCTCGAGCTCGCCGGGCTGGGCGCTCGCCGCCGGCGACGTGGTCCAGGTGACGGTCCAGGACGAGACCGACTTCGTGCGCGACCCGGCCTTCAAGAACGGGCCGCGGCTCACCCAGACCCGCCAGTGGACGGTCGGGGCGCCGCTCGCACCCGCCTCGCCTGCGCCCGCGTTCACGATCTCGACGCCCACCGATCGCGCGGTCGCCGGCGACGAGGTCGTCTTCGTCGAGACCGACCCACCCGACCGCCTCCGTGCACGAGGTGACCTGGCAGCTGGACGGCGCGGTGGTCGCGAACGGCAACCGACGGAACTTCGACCTGGGCGCGCAGGGGCTCTCGCCCGGCACGCACACGCTCAGCGCGACCGTGGGCACGGAGACGCGGAGCTGGACGGTCGACAACACGCTGCCGACGGCGCCGCGAACGCTGTCGACGCCGCTCACGGCCCTGCCGGGCGACCTGGAGCACAACGTCTACTTCGGGGAGTTCGACATGGGCCTCGCGCCGCAGGACGACCAGCCGGGCTTCGTCGTGGGCGAGTTCCGGCTCAACCGGGACGGCTGGTTCAACTACTTCGGCTTCCCGGAGCAACCGGAGGGCACGCCGTTCACGTTCTCGCACTCGGGCAAGGACGTGAAGGCGCTGACGTACGGGAACCTCGGCTCCGGTGGGCTCTCGAAGGCGACGTTCGAACAGTCCTTCACCGATGCCCACCCGAGCGGCGGCTTCGAGCCGGGCTACGGGACGCACACCGTCGAGCACCATGCGATCGACGCAGCCGGCAACATCGGTGCTGCCCGCTCGTTCCGCGCGACCGTCCTTCCCGGCGGCTCGCCGGCGTGCACGGACGTCGTGCACGGCAACCGGAACGGCGGCCTCGTCGTCGCCAGCGGCGTGACGTGCCTGGCCGGCGCGAGGGTCAACGGCGTCGTCACCGTGCGTCCAGGCGCGTCGCTCGTCGTCGCCGACGGCTCCAGGATCAACGGCGGCTCCGCGCAACGGACGCGGCCGTCGTGCACGTGTTCGGAGCACAGGTGAACGGCGACACGCGGATCACCGGCGCGGACGAGCTGATCCTGGCGGGCTCGACGTTCACGGGCTCGGTCACGCTGACCGGCAACAGCTCGCCGGACATCGTCCTGCTGAGCGGCGAGACCCGCAACTACGGCATCGGTGTCGTCGGGAACCGGGCGGTCGGGAGCCTCATCTGCACGGGCAACGACCCGGGCGTGACGAACTACGGGGCGCCGAACGCCGTGATCGGCTCCAAGTCCGGCCAGTGCGCCGGGATCTGAGCTAGCCCGCGTGGGGGTGGGACGGCGTCGCGGCGTCCCACCCCACGGCTCCATCAGAGGTTGGCCGGCGGGTCGCCACGCAGGGCTGCGTAGCAGCCTGCCTTCAGGGGTCTTGCCCGTGGCATGGCCTGGCCATGCCACGGCAGCTCTTGACTTGGCGCGAGCGCGGGCTTTGCCCGTGCTCGCTGCGGCTAGCCCAGACCGAGCGTCGAGCGTGATCTCGGCGACGCCGGCGAGCGCCTTCGAGACGGGGCAGTTCGCCTTGGCGCCCTCTGCGGCCTCGCGGAAGCCCGCCTCGTCCAGACCGGGCACCGCGCCGCGCACCGTGAGCGCGATCTTCGTGATCCCGGTCCCGGGGACGAAGGTCACGGTCGCCGACGTGCTCAGGCGCTCGGGTGGGTTGCCGCCTTTCGCGAGGCCGCCCGCCAACGCCATCGAGAAGCACGAGGCATGTGCGGCGGCGAGCAGCTCCTCGGGGCTCGTCTTGCCGGCGGTCGCGTCCTCGGCTCGCGCCGCCCAGCTGACGTCGAGCGGCCCGAACGCACCGGTCCCGACGCTGTCGATCGTCCCCGACCCGCTCGTCAGGTCGCCGTTCCACGTCACCTCGGCGTGCCGGTCCGTCGCCATGTTCGCCCCCTTCTAGGTCGATTCCAGCTGCGCGCGCACGGTAACGGACGCGCTCGCCCTGAGGAGGGCGGAGAAGGAGCAGCCTTCGTCGGCGGCGCGGACCGCGGCCTCGAAGCGCGCCTCGTCGATCCCCGGGACGCGCGCGACGATGTCCGCCTCGGACGCGATCACGAGATGGCCCTTGCCGGGGACCTCGTCCATGACGATCTTCACGTTGACGTCGAGACGCTCCGGCGGCGTCCCGGCGCTCGTCAGCTCGCCCGCCAGCGACATCGAGAGACAGCCGCCGTGCGCCGCCGCGAGCAGCTCCTCGGGGCTCGTCTTCCCGGCGACGGCTCCGAGCCGCGTCGGCAGCGAGAACGGGAGCTCGGTGAACGAGCCGGTCTCGCCGGAGATCAGCCCCGTGCCGCGGGCGACGTTCCCCTCCCAGCTGACGGCGGCGCTGCGCTCGATCCGTGGCACTAGCGGGCGCCCGTCACGCCATGACCTCGACCTTGCGCTCGGTCGGGTCGAGGGCGCCCTCGCGCCGCAGGACCTCCTGGAGCGCCCGGATCGAGACCTCGATCTGGTCGAGCGACGGCTCGCGCGTGGTCAGGCGCTGGAGCCAGAGACCGGGAGCGAGCAAGGCCATCAGCACGCGGTCTCGACTGGTGCTTGCCCGCGAAGCGGATCAGCTCGTACGCGATCCCGGCGATCACCGGCAGCAGCAGGATCCGGCTGGTGATCAGCCAGTACCAGGCGGGCTGGCCGACGAAGGCGAAGACGAAGATGCCGATCACCATCACCCAGAGCAAGAAAGCCGTTCCGCAACGCGGGTGGAGCAAGCTGAACGTCTGCACGCGCTCGGGCGTGAGCTCCTCGCCGGCCTCGTAGGCGTTGATCGCCTTGTGCTCGGCCGCGTGGTACTGGAAGACCCGCCGCAGGTCGGGCAGGAACGAGATCAGGACGAGGTAGACGATGAAGATGCATGACGCGGACCACGCCCTCGACGACGACGAAGAGGCCCGTCGTGTCGATCGGCAGCCAGTTCGTGATCAGCGCCGGCGCGACCTTGAAGAGCATCAGCGCGAAGCCGATCGCGATCGCGAACGAGAAGACGATCTGGCCGCGCGAGATCTCGGTCTGGATCTCCTCGCCCTCCTCGGCCTCGCTCCTGCGCGGCGTAGTTGGCCGAGATCGCGAGCGCCCGGAAGCCGATCGCGAGCGACTCGCCGAGCGCGATCACGCCGCGGATCACGGGCAGCCGGAAGATCCGGTTGCGCGCCATCGGCGAGCTGATCTCGCGCACGACCTCGGCGATCTCGCCGTCGGGCTTGCGCACGGCCACCGCCCACTTGGACGGGCTGCGCATCATCACGCCCTCGAGGACGGCCTGTCCTCCGATCGAGTTGCTCAAAGCTGGCTGCTAGCCGCGGCGGGCGCCGCCGGCCTTCTCGAGCCGGCGCTGGAAGCGCTCGACACGCCCGCCCTGATCCATCAGCTTCTGCTTGCCCGTGTAGAACGGGTGGCACGCCGAGCAGATCTCGACGTGGATCTCGGACTTCGTCGACCGCGTCTCGAACTCGTTGCCGCAGGAGCAGCGCACGTGCGTCAGGACGTACTCGGGATGGATGTCGGTCTTCATTGCTCGAGCCAGGATAGCAGAGGCCGTTTCGGGGCTACGTTGCCGCCTGAGACGACAACGCCGACCGCGTCGCCGGCTCGATCTTCCCTGCTCGGAGCGCGGCGACGGCCGACCGCCGCGGCCGGCTCGCAGGCGAGCTTGGCCCGCTCGTAGAGGAAGCGGAACGCCTCCTCGATCTCGTCCTCGGTGACGAGCACGCTCTCGACGCCGTGCGCGCGCAGGATCGCGAGCGCGTTCTCGCCGGCGAACGGCGCGGAGAGCCCGTCGGCGATCGAGTCCGGGGTCACCGGGACCGCTGCCCGGCCTCGAGCCCGGCGTGCACCGCGCGTCGAGCGCTCCGGCTCGACGGCGACCACGCGGCGGTCGGGCGCCGCGCGCCGCGATCCCGGCGACGAGCCCGCCGCCGCCGACCGGGACGAGGATCGTCTCGACGTCGGGCGCGTCCTCCACAGCTCGAGCCCGACCGTGCCCCGCCCGGCGATCACGGCCGGGTCGTCGAACGGATGGACGAGCGTGCGGCCGGTCTCCTCGATCAGCTCGGTCGAGGCGCTCGAACGCCTCGGCCGGGATCGTCGGCCTCGAGGTCGACCGCCGCGCCGTAGCCGCGCGTCGCGGCGATCTTCGCGGCGCTCGCGCTGCGCCACATGACGACGAGCGCGTCGAGCCCTCGGCAGCCGCACCCCAGGCGAGCGCCTGCGCGTGGTTGCCGGCCGAGATGCCGATCACGCCGCGCGCGCTTCTCCTCGGGCGACAGCGACGCGAGCCTGTTGAGCACGCCGCGCGGCTTGAAGGAGCCGGTGCGTCTGGAAGCAGCTCGGCCTTAGCCAGACCTCGGCCCGAGCGTCGCCGACGAGAAGGTCGGCGTCCGGTGCAGGCGGCCGCGCGATCCGCTCGCGCGGCGCGCGAGCACGTCGTCGCGGCTCACGGCCACGGCCGGCGATCGCTCAGTCGCGACGCGGCGTCGATCCGGCCGCTCGGCTAGGGGTCCGGCCACCGACAAGCTGCCGGGACCGCAGGGCGTCCCACGGCCGGCAGCCTCGCCGGGCGGGGACAGCGGGACGGTCCGGACGCCGCGCGCGCTCTCGGCGGGCTACGTCAGCGTGTACTCGGGCCCGGAGCCGCCCTCGGGCGGCGTCAGCCGGCCGCCCTTGGCGGTGATCGCGCCGCACTGGACGCAGTTCGACGGCGTCAGCTCGACCGTCGACGGTCCCGTCGCCGTCGCCGTCGCCGACCTCGTAGACGTGCGCCGGGCACATGCGCGCCCACATCTCGGCGAGCTCGACGCGGCACGCGCCGCTGGACGCGGATGTGGTTCGGCTGGTCGTCGCGGGTCCGGTTGCCCGGAGAGGAAGACCGACGAGAGCTTGTCGAAGGTCAGCTTCCCGTCGGGCGCCGGGTAGCGCTGCGCGCGGTCGGTGCGGAGCAGCGCGTGCGCGGCGTTCGGCTCGCGTCGCGTAGTCCTTCGGCGGGAAGCTGGCCCTTCGTGACGGTCATCGCGCTCGCCAGCGCGCCGCCCATGAAGAAGCCCTTGTCGAAGGCCTGGCGCATGTTCCGCACCTCGTAGCAGGTCCTCCAGACGTAGCTCGCGCGCAGCGCCTCGTCGTAGCCGGCGAGCGCGCCCGGCGCCACGGGCGTCTCGCCCGCGCTGCAGCGCGCGCGAACGCCGCCTCGGCCGCGAGCCTGCCCGGACTCGATCGCGTAGTGGATCCCCTTCAGCGTCGGCACGTTGACGAGCCCGGCGCCCTCGCCGCACGAGCAGCAGCCCCGGCGCGTGGAAGCGTGCTCGGCAGCGCGTGGAAGCCGCCCTCGGTGATCGTCTTCGCGCCCCAGCCGACCCGCTCGCCGCCCTCGAGGATGCTTGCGCACGAGCGGATGCGTCTTGAACTCCTGCAGCACGTCGTGGACCGAGAACTCGACGTCGCGGTAGTCGAGCCCGGCGACGAAGCCGATCGAGACCATGTCCGTCGCCCATCGGGTAGATGAACGAGCCGCCGAACTCGCGGTACTTCGCGCGCTTGCGCGAGCGGCCAGCCCATCGTGTGGATGATCGCGGTCGAGCGGCTTCGCGACCTTCCAGACCTCCTTGACGCCGAGCGCCCAGACCTGCGGGTTGCTCGCCCTCGAGCCCGAAGCGCGAGATCGCGGCGCCGGTCAGGTGGCCCTGCGTGCCCTCGGCGAGCACGGTCACGCTGCGCGACGATGTCCGAGCCGGGCTCGAAGTTCGCCGAGCTCCTCGCCGTCCCGGCCGCGGCCCTTGTCGCCGGTGCGGATGCCGTGCACGCGGCCGTCGCGCGACGAGCAGCCTCTGCGCGTCGGTCTCGGGCAGGATCGACGCGCCGCCCTCCTCGGCCTGCTCGGCGAGCAAGCGGCCGAGCTGCGAGACCGAGACGACGTAGTTGCCGTGGTTCCGCATCGTCGGCGGCGGCGGGATCCGCAGCGCGCGCGCCTTGCGTCAGCAGGTAGACGCCCTCGCCCTGGACCTCGCCGTAGTTCGGCATGTCGTCGATCGTCAGCCGGTCGCGGAACAGCCGGCGCAGCGCGCGCGGGTTGACGACCGCGCCGGAGAGCAGGTGCGAGCCGGGCTGCTTGCCCTTCTCGACGACCGCGACCGGCACGTCGCCGAGCCGCTCGGCGGTCTCGGGCGACTCCTCGAGCAGCTGGCCGAGCCGGATCGCGCACGCGAGGCCGGCCGGGCCGCCGCCGACGATCAGCACGCCGACCTCGATCCGCTCGTCGGCCGGGTCGGTCGGCGCGGCGATCGCCTCGGCCGGCGAGAACGGCGGCGGGTAGTCGGCCGGCCGTAACCGTCACGCCCTTCCGCGCGCCGGACGAGCTCGGCCAGCTTCGGGACGATCTGGTGCAGGTCGCCGACGACGCCGAGGTCGGCGTACTCGAAGATCGGCGCGTTCGGGTCCTTGTTGATCGCGACGATCGTGCCCGAGCCCTGCATGCCGACCTTGTGCTGGATCGCGCCGGAGATCCCGCAGGCGATGTAGAGCTTCGGCGAGACGCGTCTTGCCCGTCTGGCCGACCTGCGTCGCGTACGGGTACCAGCCCGCGTCGACGACCGCGCGCGTCGCGCGCGACCGCGCCGCCGAGCGCCTTCGCGAGCTCCTCGACGAGCGTGAAGCTTCTCCGGGCTCGCCGAGCCCGCGGCCGCCGGCGACGATCACGTCGGCGTCCTCGATCGACGGGCCGCTCGACTCCTCGTGCGCCTGCTCGACCATCTCGGCCGCGAGCGAGAAGTCCTCGAGCTCGGCCGTCGAACGTGCTCGACCTCCGCCGCGCCGCCGCCGGCTGCGGCCGGGTCGAACGCTGCCCGAGCGGACGAGCGCGAGCCGCGGCGTCGACGTCCAGCCGACGTCGACGAGCACCGAGTCGCCGAGCGCCGGCCGCTTGCCGACGAGCGCGCCGTCCTGCGGCGCACGAGGTCGACGAGGTCCCAGTTGAGCCCGGCGTCGAGCCGCGCCGCCAGGCCGGCGGCGACGTCGGCGGCGAGCACCGACGGCGGCGAAGAGCACGTTGTCGAAGCCCGTGTCTCGCGACGAGCTGCGCGAGCGCGTCGACGCGCGGCTGCGGCAGCGGCGCCTCGAGCGCGGGGTCGTCGGCGACGTAGACCGTCGCCGCGCCGTACTCGCCGGCCTCGGCGGCCAGTCCGTCGACGCCCGAGCCGACGACCACCGCCGGCGACGTCGCCGCCGAGCTGCGCGGCCTTCGACGAGCACGCCGAGCGAGCCCTTCTGCAGCTCGCCGTCGTGGTGCTCGAGGAAGACGAGCGTGCTCATCAGAGAGCCGCTTCTCCGCGAGGAACTCGACGATCTGTCTCGGCGCCGGAGCCGTCGTCCTCGATCTTGCGCGAGTCGCCGCGCGGCGGCGGGTCGCCGAGCGCGAGCACCGCGGTCCGCGAGCCGGCCTCGCCGACGCGCGTCCGCGTCGACGCCGAGGTCGGCGAGCGAGAGCGTCTCCTGCGGCTTCTTCTTCGCGCCCATGATCCCCTTCAGCGACGGGTAGCGCGGCTCGTTGATCGCGTCCGAGACGGCGACGACGGCCGGCAGCGGCGCGCGCGATCACGTCGTAGCCGAACTCGGTCTGGCGCTTGCCCGTGACGCGGCCGCCGTCGACCGTCAGCTCGGCGACCTGCGAGATCATCGGCCGGCGCAGCCGATCGGCGACCGCCGCCCAGAGGACGGCGCCGTCGGAGTCGGACGCCTGCTGGCCGAAGAGGACGAGGTCGGCGCTCTCGCGCTCGAGCGCCTTGCGCGAGCGCGTAGCTCGTGGCGACGAGGTCGGAGCCGGCGGCGCCCTCGTCGGAGACGAGCACCGCGCGGTCGGCGCCCATCGCGAGCGCCTTGCGCAGCGCGTCGAGCGCCTTCTCGGGCCCGATCGAGACGACGACGACCTCGCCCTCGCCCGGCGCCTCCTTCAGCCGCAGCGCCTCCTCGACCGCGTTCGCGTCGAACGGCGTTCAGCGCGCCCTCGCCGGAGCGGTCGAGCCGCTTCGTGCCGGGGTCGATCCGCTTCGTCGCGGTCGCGTCCGGCACCTGCTTCACGCAGACGGCGATCTTCATCGGCGGGACTCTACGATGGTGCCTGGGCGGACGCCGGAGAACGGCGTAGCCTCCGTGACGGGGCCTCGTCGCGGGGTGCGCTGTGGTGCGAGCGGCGGCTCCGGCAGCACAGGCCCGGTGCGTCGGGCTCGCGTGCCCCTCGTCCGCGGGAGCATTCGCGCCGCCGACCTGCTAGTGTTCCGCCCTTCGAGCGCGAACCGGAGCTCATGAGACGCCACCGGACGACAGCCCGAGGAATCCTCTTCCTCACCCTCGCTCGCCGCATCTGCGTCGGCGCGGCCGCCGCGTCGCCCGCGACGCCGAGCGCCGGCGCACGAAGGCGCCGCGGCTGATCTTCCCGGTCGTCGGCGCCGCCTCGTACACCGACGACTTCGGCGACGCGCGCGGCCAGGGCAGGCCACGAGGGCAACGACATCATGGCCGCCAAGCGCTCGCTCGCGGTCGCCGCCGAGGCGGGTCAGGTCAAGTTCTGGACGACCTCGTCGCGCGCCGGCTGCATGCTCTACCTCGACGGCGAGAGCGGCACCGCAGTACCTCTACATCCACCTGAACAACGACCTCACGCCGGCGAACGACAACCGCGGCAAGTGCGTCCCCGGCGTGGCGTTCGCCGACGGGCTGAAGAGCGGCACACGTGTCGAGGCCGGCCAGCCGATCGGCTTCGTCGGCGACTCGGGCGACGCGGACGGCATCGCATCCCACCTCCACTTCGAGGTGCACCCGAACGGCGGCGCGGCGGTCAGCCCGTACCCCTACCTGCGCAAGGCGCGGCGCCTGCTCTTCGCAGCGAAGCCGGGCAGCCGTTCACGCTCGCGCTGACGGGCAAGGTCGTGTCGGCCCTCGGCGAGGAGCTCGAGCTGGAGCTGGCCCTCGTTCGCTCGTGGCCGGGCGGGCGGAAGATCGAGCAGTCCGGTCAGAAAGTCGCGGTGAGCGTCCCGCCGACCGCGTCGGTGGAAGGCGTCACCGGCCCGCTCGCCCTGTCCGGGCCGACGATCGACGCGCTCGCGCCCGGTACGTCCGTGACGATCTACACGGCGCCGGCGAAGACGACGCTGGCCGCGCAGACGGGCGCGAGGAACGCGCTCTCCGCCAAGCGCGTCGTCGTCAGGCCCTAGCGCCGCCCGGCAGGACGACGAGCGACTCGAAGAGCCGGTCGAGCTGGCCGGCGGGGTCGTCGCACAGCCCGGTGTGGACCGCGGAGGGCTGGATGATCGTGCTCGACGGCGACACGAGCCAGTGGAAGCGCGCCGTCTCGTCGAGGCGCGCGATCGGGCCTGCATCTGCGTCGCCCGCCGCGATGCGCTCGATCGCCTGGAGCTGTGGGCGCACCGTCGCCGGATCGAGCTCGGGCCAGAGCGCCGCGAGCCGCCGCTCGTCGAGCGCGGTCCGGGCCCCGAGATAGCCGAGTGGCCGGCTGAAGACGATCACGCCGACGTTCATCCGCTCGCCGCGCTCGACGCGCGGCACCAGGCGGACGACCGCGTACGAGAACGGGCTAGACCCGGCCACGCGCCCGCTCCGCCTCCGCCACGAACGCCCGCGGTTCCTCCAGCCGCCCGAGCAGATAGTCGACGTAGAGCTCCGGGTCGGCGCCGCCGAGCCACGATTCCGGAACGGCCGAGACGGCGTCCTGGAGCACCGTCGTCGTCAGCTGCGGCGCCAGCCGTGCGTCGGCATCGAGGATCGAGCCCGCGAACGGGAGCAGGACGTGCTCCTCGATCGCCTCGAACGGACGCCGCTCGTGGCCCTCGACGCGCTCGGGCGCGTGGTGGAAGTAGAGCGCGGCACCGTGATCGATCAGCCAGAGTCGCTCGTGCCAGAGGAGGAGGTTCGTGTTCCGGGCCGTCCGGTCGACGTTCGTCACGAGCGCATCGAACCAGACGACGTCGGCGGCGAGCCCCGCGTCAGGCGGAGGGCCGGCCGCGGGACCGAACGGCAGCGCGCCGGGCAGGAAGTCTATCGACTCGATCCGCTTCCCCACTCCGGACACCGCGATCGAGGAAGGCATCATGAGGCAATCCAGCGACGGCGCTGAATTGCCCGCCACGACGCTCTACAGCGTGGTCCACGTCCGCCACAAAGGCGAATGGAAGATCGCGCTGGCCCGCGAATGGGGCGCCGGCCAGGATCGCCTCGAAGATCTTGATTGGCTCATCGGCGCCTGGGAAGCGAAAGCCAAGGACCGCGAAGTCAGCCTCACCTTCTCACGCGACAAGAGCAAGCCTTTCCTCGCTGGCCAGTTCACGACCAAGGAAAAAGGCAAAGTTGTCACCACGGGAAGCATGAAAGTTAGTCTCGATCCACAGACCGGACGATTGCGTTCCTGGCATTTCGATGACGACGGCGGTCATGGCCAGGCTCTTTGGATCCGCGACGGCAATCGCTGGGTTCTCGACGCCGTAGGCGTGCTCGGCGACGGCGCCGATACTGCCTCCCTCAACGTTCTCAGCCGACTCGGCAACGACGAAATCACCTGGCGATCGATCGATCGCGTGCTGGGCGACGCCAAGTTGCCGGACACCGTGCCGACCAAGCTCAACGGCGCGTCGACACGACAATGAATGTCGCACATGCGACTCGGCGGATCGTCATTCACCAACACACACCAAAAGAAGGGCACCATGAAACGTTGGCTATCAATCACTATGATCGGCGCGGCCCTCTGCCTCTTGATGAGCGGCGATGTCGATGGCCGCGGGTTCGGCGGTTTTCGCGGCGGCAGCATCGGCGGATTTCGCGGCGGCAGTATCGGCGGCGCGCTAGCTTTGGCGGAGCTCGCTCTTTCAGCACCTACTCCGGCTTTCGCGGCGTCGGCGCCAGCAGTTCTTTTGATCGCTCCTTCACGGGGCGCGCGGCGGCTCCATCAGTACCGAAGGCGTGCGCGGCTATGCGGCGACACCCTGGGGCGGCGCCGTGCGGGGGGCGCGCAACATCACCGCGACGGGTCCCGAAGGACGAACCTACTCCGGAACGCGGTTCGGCGGCGTCGCGGCCGGGCCGTATGGTCGTGCCATCGGCGGAGAATCGCGTGCCGGCTGGCCACGGGGCCGCGCGGCGTCAATCGCGGGGGCGTCGCGTTCGGGCTTCGCGGGAACGCGCTTCGCCACCGACGCTGGACTTGCTCACTACTCGAGCTTCGGCGCCGTCGCGACCGGCCATTCGACCGCGTTCTGGTCACGCGGGTATGTGACCACCCACGCCGGCTTCGTTCGCACCAACTTCGGCTACTACGGCGCTTTCCATACGGACTGGTATCGGGCTCATCCCGGGGCCTGGTATCCCGTCGGCTGGGCTGCTGCAGCCGCCTGGCGAACCGCGACCTGGGACAGCCTCGCCACGCTCTGGGCGATTCCCGCGCAGCCGATCGACTACGACTACGGCAACACCGTCGTCTACCAGTACAACAACGTCTACGTGAACGGCCGGACGTCGGCACGGCACAGGACTACGCCCAGCAAGCCACCACCCTCGCCGACCAGGGCCAGAAGGCCGAACGCCGCCGAAAGCAGAATGGAAGCCGCTCGGCGTCTTCGCACTTGTGCAAGGCGACGAAAAGACCTCCAACAATCTCTTCCAAATCGCAGTCAACAAGACGGCATCTTCGCGGCAACTACTACGACGGCCTGATGGACACGACCACGCCGATCTATGGCTCCGTGGACAAGAAGATCGCAGCGGGCCGCCTGGACCATCGGCAAAAAGAACGATCGCGTCTTCGAAGCGGGCATCTTCAACCTCACGAAAACCGAAACGCCGGTGCTGGTCCACATCGGCACCGACCGCACCCAGCAAATGTTGCTCGTACGCGTCGAACAGCCGAAGTCCCAGCAATGAAAAAGCAAAAGCAGAATGCAACACGACGATCGTGTTGTCATTCTGCTTGTTTGCTGAGCTGAGTTTAACTTCAGTACCCCCAAGGGGACTCGAACCCCTGTCTTAGCCGTGAGAGGGCTATGTCCTAGGCCACTAGACGATGGGGGCGGGCTCCAGGCACCGGTCTGGAGACGGCGTCTCACTACTTTTATGGTTATCGCTCGCTTCCACGCTGTCAAGCGACATTCACAGCGAATTGATCTTGACCCAATTCGCGATTTTTGTTTCTTTTAGCAATCTCACCGCATGCAACCACACCTGTTGACCAAGGAGGGTCACACCGATGAACTATCAAACCGAAGCGAAACCTCAATGTTGGCGTGCCGTCGCCGTCTTCGACGATCGGCCGGAGGTGCTGCTCTACCTCAATCGCTCCTCGCCGCAGGTGCGCGCGGGCTATCGCGAGGCGTACATGGATCTGCTCGACGAGGAAGAAAGCGGCCACGTCATCTCCATTTCGATGCAGCGCTGGCAAGGCGCGCCCGATTCCGGTCGCTGGGTGCATCAGTCCGATTTGCCGGTGCCGATGAAGGAAAAGATTGTCGTCTCGTTGGCAGCGTAGGTAACGGCGGTTTTCCGATTCGCAGCATCTCGCGCATTTGCTGCAATCGGAAAACTGCAATCGGTCGCCGCTTGCATTTCCTCGCTCTCACCTCCAACAATAACAATAGACTAAGAGCCTCTCCGCATTCTGTGAGGACTCGGCATGACTCCGTATAGTTCGCTTGTGCGATGATTTCGGCATCTACGTCTACGTCAACACGAAGATGGAGCTTACCGACGAGCCGCGAGACGGTGCTGCATTTCTTCAACAGCTTGCAAAAGACCTTCCCGACGATGACCGATTTCGATTGCCGCGGCGGCAATGAGTACGTGCTGGAAGAAGATCGCGAGCAGGGGAGCTATCGCTGGATCGGCCTGGAGCCCAAGCGGTTCGCGTCGGGTTTCGTCAATCCGCCGAGCGTCGAAGTCGCCGACGCGCAGCACGAGCGCGTGCTGGAGATCGCGCCGTATCATCTCGATTTCGGCTCGCTCGATTGCGAGGCGCTCGATGTGCTGTTCTCGTTCGACTTCATGTATCAGGGCAATCACGATGAGTCGTCGCCGAGGCGCTCGGGCTGAACACGACGCTCGAATCGCTGATGCAGATGCCGGGGACGAAGGTGCTCGGCTACGAGCCGTCGTTGATGCTGGCGCTCGACGAATCGTGCCGACTGCAATGCCGGCTCAATATCGAGACGCGCACGAACGCCTATCAGATTCGCACGAATCAATTTCCCGAGGCGCCGATCACCGTCTACTTCACGGTGCGGCAATACTGGGCCAGGCAGGCGGGCAAGACGTTTGTCGAAGGCTATCAGCATCAACGCAAGATCTGCCGGAACTGGTGGATAACCACATCATCCCGGCGGTGATCAAGCCGCTGAGTCAGACGATCGAGAACAAGCGATGAGTTTGCGATTGCGTCTATTCATCTATTCGTTTTAACGACACCCCACGGAAATGAGACGAATTGCAACGAATCGGCTTTTCGTGAAATGAATGCACTTTTTGCAACGAATTCCAGCCTTCTTCAACGAAGGAGGGGCCGTTAGAGTCGGCATTTCGCCAACTCAACCGGCCCCTTTTGCGGAACTTGGCACACGTTGATCAATCGTTGTTCAACGGCTCATTGGCATGTTTACCGGGCGTCCTGTCCGAGCCGGCAACCGCAAAGAACCAATCGGTGCCCGAGGCGCCGTGCAACACGTCAACCGCGTTGTCGTCCTCGACGGTAGCGACGGTAGGCGGTGTGCCGGCGACCAGCAGGAAGTTGCCGTCATTCAGGCCGCCGTCGGCGCCGCTGAGATGGTCGACGCGATCTTCGAGACTGTCCCCCGAAGCCCATTCGAGCATCAAGAGTTCCAGCATGTCCTGATCTTCGTCAAACGTGGTGCTGCCGCCGATGAGGATGTCGTCGCCGGGCCCGCCATTGAGGCGATCGCGGCCTGCGCCGCCGATGAGGATGTCGTTATTGCGGCCGCCGATCAGAAGGTCATTGCCATCGCCGCCGACGAGGACATTGTTGCCGGCGCCGCCCTTGAGGCGATCGTTGCCGGCCTCGCCGAACAGGATGGTATTATGCTGGATGCTGCCGGCGACCTGGAAGTTATCGTTGCCGGCCTGGCCGAAGCCAATGATGTTGCCGGTAAACTGGAAAACGCCCTGCGATACGCCATTGATCATTACTTTGACGCCAAACTCTGGCTTCCCCTTTTGCCCCGGTGCTTTTTTCATGGGGGCCGGCGAAAAGTGGATCTTATCGCCACGCGCCGTGCCGCCGACGACGAGGTCATCGCCCTGAATGGCGACGGCGGTCGTGGTGACGGTTTTCGTCGCCGTTGCGGCGCTGCCGTCGTCATCGGTCACGGTAAGCGAAACGACGTATGAACCGTTGTCCCTTGGCGTGAAGCTGAACGTATCCGCGTTCGATATGGTGCCGGCGGGAAGCACATACGCGACGCCGTTGCGCGTGACGGACCAACTGAAAGTATGCGTATCCGCGCTGCCAGGATCGGTGAAGCTGCTTGAGAAGTCGAGTACTTGGCCGCGAACGGCGGTATCCGGACCGGAAATCGCCACGTTTTGCGGTGCGACGTTTGTGACTGTCAGATCGATCTCCACGTGGACTGTTTCAATATTGAAGGTCGTCGGAATTCCGTCCGTGTCGCTTGTATCCGATACGCCCAAATCGACGTGTACCGGCCCGTTGTCCGTCGTGGTGAAGCTGACTGCAGTGCCATTGTTCGCCCCGTTGACGGTGACGGCGCCGGTGACATTTCCAGGCATAGATGAGGCGCCGGTACCGGCGCCGCTGACTTCACTCGTCAGGTTGACCGTCGTGCCTTCGGGGACGTTGTTGACGTCGAGGCCGGCGGGCAGGACGATGCTCGCGGAATGACTTGGGGTAAGCCTGTCTTCCAACGCCTCGACGTTCAGTTTGAAATTCGCTCGGGGCCGCGCCGATGGGCGACGCGACGTGGGTGTGTTGTGTAAAGATTGAAGCCAATTGAATGGATTCACGATGTTGCCTCCTTTAGAGAGTTATCGACTACGGGAGCGGGCGAAAACTTCACTCACGTGGGGTATCGCCGACGGGAGGCAGTGAGTGCATTGGCTGACAGACGGGAATCGCAGCCATTCAGATGTTAAAGGTTAGGTGACGCCGGAAAGCCTGTCAAGAAGTGGATGGAGGAACATCAGCGAAAACCATGCGTGATTTCCTGTAGGTGTGACCACTATTGCATGCATTCCCTACAAACCGAGAAAAAGCATCGGCGACGAATCGAATGACCCTATATTTACTGAAACTCGTAGACGCACTCACCAGGAACCAACTTCAATGACCACCGCCACGCTCAGCCAGTTCGCCCGCGGCCTGTCCACCGAAACCGCCTTCGACGTCCTCGCCGTCGCCAAGCGGCTCAAGGCGCAGGGCAAGGACGTCATCGAGCTGCAGATCGGCGACAGCCCCTTCCCCAGCACCGCGCACGCCCTCGACGCCGGCATCAAGGCCATCGACGACGGCCAGACGCACTACTGCCCCTCGCTGGGCCTGCCGAGCTTCCGCGAGGCCGTCGCCGCCAACTACCAGAAGGAGTACGGCATCGACATCACGGCCGGAGAACGTCGTCGTCGGCCCCGGCGCCAAGGTCTTCGAGCAGTTCTTCTGCGAGGCGTTCCTCGATCCGGGCGACGCGGTGCTGGTCTTCAGCCCGCACTTCCCGACCTACGGCCCGAACATCGAGCGCCGCGGCGGCGCGCATCGGTCATCGTCGCCCTCAAGCAGGAGAACGCAGTTCCGGCCCGACCTCAACGACGTCGAGACGCTTCGTCAAGACGACGCCCAAGGCCAAGGCGATCTTCCTCAACTCGCCGCACAACCCGACCGGCGGCGTCGCCACCGAAGACGACCTCAAGGGCATCGCCGACCTGGTCCGCGGCACGAACATCGCGGTCTTCAGCGACGAGCCGTACTGCCACATGGTCTGGACCGGCAAGCATCACCCGCTGCTCGCCCAGCCGGGCATGCTCGACCAGGCCGTCGCCGTGCTACACGTTCAGCAAGTCGTACAGCATGAGCGGCTGGCGGCTCGGCTACGCGGTCAGCAGCCCGCGCATCATCGACGTCGATCGGCAAGATGATCAACACGTCGCTGTCGTGCGTGCCGCCGATCGTGCAGCTCGCCGGGCGAGGCGGCGCTCAAGCACGACGCCGCCGAGCGCGACGAGGTGATGCAGCGCTTCAAGAAGAAGGTCGAGCTGCTGGTCGAGCGAACTGAAGAAGGTCGACGGCGTCAAGGTGCTCATGCCGGCCGGGACGTTCTACGTCTTCCCGAACGTGTCGCGCCGATCTGCCAGCGGCTGGGCATCACGTCGCACGGCCTGGCGATGTTCCTGCTCGAAGGCGCCGACGACACGAAGGGCGTGGCCTGCCTGGGCGGCGAGTGCTTCGGCCCGGCGGGCCAGGGCTTCCTGCGCTTCAGCTGCGCCGAGCCGGACGAGCGGCTGCGTGCAGGCGGTGGCGTTCCTGAAGGAGGCGATCACGCGGACGGATCGCGTGCAGCAGTATCTGGAGGCGCATCCGAAGTATCGGTTACAATGAAGGTAAAACGCCATTCGCATTAACCACCAGCCCATGGTCGAAGGTGAACATCCTACATGAAAACGATTGTTATTAGTGAGCAGGCCAACATTCCCGTCTGGGTACACGACCTGGCGTCTTTTCGTCGCTGGGTACGGATGGACGACTTTCCAGAACATGGTCATTTCCCTACTCGATGGATATCTATGGGTGGATTTGACCATGGAACGCGGCCCAGAACATGATCAAGAGGAAATCGTCGCGTTCTCGCCAATATCGAAAAAGCCACGACTTCGGAACTTTTTTTGCATCGTATGTTGCTCACCAATCCAGATGTGGATCTTTCGACCGAGCCCGACGGAATGTTCGTGTCGCACGATCGAGTCGAAGAAGTACGCGCCGTTATTACCGAAGGCAACGCCGAGATTGAAGTTGTTGGGTCCCCAGACGACACTCGAAGTCATTAGCCCGACCTCGGTCAAGAAAGACACAGCGACATTCTCAGGTTTATTGGGAGGCCAAGGTTCGCGAATAATGGCTCATCGATAACCCGCGGAAAAATGTTTTCCTTCATATCCTTCGCCGCGGTTCGGGAGTTTTCGTGGCTACGCGGAAGCAGAATGGCTGGATCGGTCATCCCGCGGTCTTGGACGACGAATTCCGTCTAACCCGAACGGCACCCGTCCAGAATGGGGTCTCCTCCTTTGTTCTCGAGCAGCTGTAGTCGCTCGACAAGCTCGACCATCAACTACCTACGGCCGACACTTCTCAACGCCGCGCAAAGACTCACAGCGCCATGTCGACATCTCCACGAACGCGTCGCAGCCGAAACTTGGCCTGCGCGGTAACTTCATTATCTGGGCCGTATTCCTCACCGTAGTCGGCCTGTTCGACGATTCCGAATTCTCCCTCTGGACCGCCATCGCAATCATTCCGCTCGTCCTACTGGCGGGGCTGGCCTGGTTCTTCTGGATCGCCATCTACAACGCGCCGCCTTCACGTGGATGCGGCTCGCGATGAAGCCGGCGAAGCTGATGGCGGCGGGTGATGAGACCGGCGCCGAGCTCGCTCTGAAGGAAGCCTTCGAACGGGCGAACCGATTCGCTCCGGATGCGACACCA
>CAWJFZ010000005.1:0-136527 GCA_963842285.1 uncultured Gaiellaceae bacterium | reverse complement strand
GCGCACCGCGACGCAGCAGTCACTGCTTCAGGCAAAGCTTCTTGACGTCGACTTATCTGCCTGTTACCTTCGCTTGAAGTAGTTCGATCTCAAGCTACTCGAAGGAGAGGCGATGTCGGTCACGACGTTCAGCAGTCTGTCGCTCGAGGACGGGTTCGCCGCGGAGGAGGGCGAGCGACGTTACGTGCGGATTCGCCGGGACCTCGGCGTGCAGTCCTTCAACATCAACGCCCTGCGGGCCGTCGAAGGCGACGAGCTGCTTCGCGAGCACGACGAGGTGGGCTACGGCGGCGACGGTCACGAGAAAGTGTGGGTCGTCCTGTCGGGCCATGCCGTCTTCACCGTCGACGGGGAGGAGATCGATGCGCCCACCGGGACCGTCGTGCACGTGCCCGCGCCGGAGTCGAAGCGCTCGGCGGTGGCGAGGGAGGCAGGCACGACGCTGCTCGGCCTCGGCGCGCGGCCCGGACTGCCGTACCGGCCGACGCCGGGTGAGGCCCTGACCGAGTTCTTCCCGTTGCACGAGGCCGGGGACTACGAGGCCGCGGCGGGCATCTGCCGGTCCGTGCTGGAGGACTACGAGGGCAACGGGCTCGCCCTCTTCAACCTGGCCTGCTGCGAGGCCCTGCTCGGCCGCACCGAGGACGCGCTCGGGCACCTCGGCCAGGCGCTCGACGCCGCGCCCGGCCTGCGCGAGAACGCGGAGACCGACACCGATCTCGACTCGCTGCGCGACGATCCGCGGTTCGGGGCGCTTCTGACCTAGGGCTCACTCCTCCCAGGCATCGCCCCACGCGGACTTGCGGGCCCGCCGGTACCGGTCGCGGTCGCGCTTCGAGACGATCGCACCGCGAATACCGGCGGGCTCGCACAGGTCGAGATGGACGTGACCCGAGCGGATCTGCAGGGGACGGATGATCCGCGCCGCAGCACGCGTCGCGGTGCTCCGCGTCAGGGCGGCGTAGGAGTACTTCTCGTCCTCGAAGCCCCGCGAGACCGCCTTCACCGCCCGGTGCGCCTCGCCGCGGGGCAGCCGCACGGCGAAGTGGCACCAGTCGGGTGCGGCCAACGGGCAGGGCGCGTCGTGCGGGCAGGGAGCGAGCGTGGAGCCGCCTGCGGCGAGCACCAGGGAACGGGCGGCGAGCGCCCGCCGGTAGCCGGTCGTCGTGCCGGGCTCGACGACGACGAGAACGTCGGCGGTCCGCGCCCAGAGGCTTCGCACGACCTCGTCCAGGCGTGTCTCCTCGAGCTCGTTGAGGACGTACGACGCGAGCACGACGTCGAAGGAGCCCGTGGCGGCGGTGACGTCGCCGACCACCCACCTCGCGTCCGCGAGCGCGGCACTGCCGCCCGCAGCCAGATCCCGTCCGAGCGCGGCCAGCTCGGGCTCGACCTCGACGAGGGTCGCCTGCTCGAGCGACGGCCACGCGTCGAGCGCCGCCCACGACGCGACGCCGGGGCCGGCACCGACGTCGAGCAGCGAGCGCGGACGCCACTCGGGACGCTGGATGCGGATCTGGGAGAGCACTGCCGCGACGGCGGCATAGGTCGCCGGCGCGCGGTAGGCCGCGTAGGCGGCGGCGTCCTCGGCCGTCCGGGCGACGCGGCCGGCGCCCTCGGCTCGGTAGGCATCCGAGAGCCGGCGCGCCGCGGCCTCGAGCCGAGCCCGGTTCGAGCGTTCCACGAGCTGGTCGATCCCGGCGGCGAGCGCCGGCGGAAGCTCCGGAGAGGCCATGCGGGCACCGTACGCTCTCGGCGTGCGCAATCGAGACGCGATCGTCGCCGGCGCCTGGGCCGCGGTCCTCAGCGGCACGCCCTCGACGGTGTACGCCGTCGCGGCCGGCCGCGATCCGCTCGAGGCCACGAAGGCAGCCGGCTCGATCCTGCTCCCCCGCGAGAGGCGCACGCTGCCACTCCTCGCCGCAGCCGTCCCGGTTCACGTCGCGCTCTCGCTCGGCTGGGCCGTCGTGCTCGAGCGCAGCGCGGTCCGGGGGCCGGGCCGCGGCGCCGTCGCGGGACTGGTCATCGCCGCGCTCGATCTCGGGCTCGTCGGCCGGCGCTACCCGCGCCTACGCGACTTGCCGCTTGTGCCGCAGGTCGCCGACCACGTCGCCTACGGCGTGATCGTCGGAGTCGTGCTCACACACCGCACGCGTGATTGATCCGCGCGGATCGGGGTAGGCCAATGACAACCCACAGAGGAGGGCTACATGGACGATCGTCAGGAGATGCAGGGTCGCGACACGGTCGCGGTCGCAGAGCTCTGGACGTTCAGCACGCCGTCCCTCAGAGCCGCGGAGCTGGTCGGCTTCTCGGTCGAGGCACGGGACGGCGGGATCGGCAAGGTCGACGAGGCGACGGACGAGATGGGACGGGGCCACCTGATCGTCGACACCGGCCCGTGGATCTTCGGCAAGAAGGTCATGCTGCCGGCGGGAGTCGTCGAGCGCGTCGACCTCGACGCCGAGACGGTCTTCGTCAACCGCACGAAGGACGAGATCAAGAACGCGCCCGAGCTCGACGCGGACGCGATCGCGGACGACGAGCTGTACCGCAGCCGCCTGGGCGGCTACTACGGCGGCATCTAGCCCGGCGTCTCAGGCGACGCGGCCGCCCTAGTCGGTGGCCGCGTCGCCGCGCCGGGGTTCCTGCTCTCGGCTCGCCGAAGTGTCCGCCCGTAGCGCCTGAACGTCATCGCTGAAGTTGGTGTCGCCTTCGACGACCACCCTGTGCACGATCCAGGCAAGAACGGCGCCCAGTAGAGGCGCGACGAAGTAGATCCAGATCCCGGTCCACTCGTTGCCGATCAGCGCCGGGCCGAACGTCCGCGCGGGGTTCACCGAGGAGCCGCTGAACGGCACAGCTGCGAAGTGGATCGCGAGGAGCGTGAGCGGGATCGCGACCAGCGCGCTGCCGCCGAAACGGGAGCTCTTGGACGACTGGAGGATGACGCAGACGAAGACCGCGGTGAGCACGAACTCCACGACGAAAGCCGTTCCGTCCGACGAAGGCACCGTCGCCGTCGACGCAACGTCGTCCTGCGAGGTCGCGAGCAGAAGGACGAACGCGGCCGCGACGCCGCCCAGCATCTGCGCGACCCAGTAGCCGATCAGGTCTGGCAGGGTGAGCCGCCGGTCGAGATAGAGCCCGAGCGAGACCGCCGGGTTGTAGTGCCCGCCAGACACCTCGGCGAACGCGTACAGGCCGGCGAGCAGTGCGAGGCCGAACGCGAACGGCGCAACGAGGAGCGACTGACACATCCGACCGTGCCGCGCCGACCAGCGCGACCGTGCCGATGAAGACGAGGACGAACGTGCCGAGGAACTCAGCGGAATATTTCTGCCACGGCTTCATTGTGCTCTCCTTCCGAGACCGGGCTCCTGCGAGCGGAGCATTACGACGCGGGAGTTCGCGAGCGAAGCTTCGTCTCCTCCCCCGCGCGCACGCGCGGGAGACACCCGCAGACGCGGCGGGCAAGGTTCGATACCGTCCCGTCATGGGCGCGGAGGCCGCAGGAAAGAACGTCGGGGCGACCAGCTGCCCGCACTGCCACAAGCCCTTCACGCCCAACCCGCTGGCGCGGCCGAGCGCGCGGCACCGGGGCTTCAAGTGCCCGCACTGCCGCCTCTTCGTGCCCGTCGAGCGCGCGTCGGACGCGCCTCTGACGCGCGACCCCTCCTAGCTAGACGCAGTCCTTCAGCGCCTGGGCCTCGGGGAGCCCCTCGAGCTTCTTCAGGGTGTTGTTCTCGATCTGACGGATCCGCTCACGGGTGACGCCGAAGGCGCGGCCGACCTCCTCGAGCGTGCACGGCGGAGTGCCCGAGAGGCCGAAGCGCAGCTCGATCACCTTCCGCTCGCGCTCGGGCAGGGCCGAGAGCGCCATCTCCACGTCCTCGCGGCGCAGCGAGAGCGACGCGGTGTCGAACGGCGACTCGGCCGAGTCGTCCGGCACGAAGTCACCGAGGGAGCTCTCCTCCTCCTCGCCGATCGGCTTCTCGAGCGAGACGGGGAGCTGCGCCATGCGCAGGATCTCGCGCACCTCGTCGGTGGTCATCTCGAGCTCCTCGGCGATCTCGTCCGGGCGCGGCTCGCGGCCCAGGCGCTGCACCAGCTGGCGCTCGATGTGCACGACCTTGTTCAGCTTCTCGACCATGTGCACGGGGATGCGGATCGTGCGCGCCTTGTCGGCGATCGCGCGGGTGACCGCCTGGCGGATCCACCACGTCGCATAGGTGGAGAACTTGAAGCCCTTGCGGTAGTCGAACTTCTCGACGGCCCGGATCAGGCCGAGCGAGCCTTCCTGGATCAGGTCGAGAAAGGACAGGCCGCGGCCGAGATACCCCTTCGCGATCGAGACGACCAGGCGGAGGTTCGCCTCCACCATCTGGGTCTTCGCGGACATGTCGCCGCGCTCGATCCGCTTGGCCAGATAGATCTCCTGGTCGGCGGTGAGCAACGGCACCTTGCCGATCTCGCGCAGGTAGAGGCGCAGCGAGTCGAGCGAGGGCTCCACGGTCAGGTCGAGCTTGGGCGCCGGCTTCTCGTCCTCGGCGAGCGCGGGCTGCTCGTGCGGCGGCGACTTGTACTGCTCGCCTTCCACGAGCTCGATCGAGTGGTCGATCAGGTAGGTGTAGAAGTCCTCGATCTGCTCCTTGGACAGCTCCACCTCCTCGAGGCCGGAGACGATCTCGTCGTAGGTGAGAAAGCCCTTCTCCTGACCCTGCGTGACGAGCTTCTGGAGCTCTTCGACCTCGGGCGGCGCAATGTCGACGGTGAGCATGGACCTCGGCTTTCCTCGTGAGTTGACGGGGGCGGGACCTGCCTAGACACACGAAGAGCCGGTTCGCGCAGCGCCGGCTCTGACCATCGAAGAACCGGATAGTACATCGGATTCCCTCTGTCGTGTCAGCCGGATTTTCACCGGCTCAGAACGACTCCGACACCACCTCGCCGACCCGGTCTCCGCGCGAGTTCTCGAGCGAGACAACAGCAAGGTCCGGCACCGCCAGCCCCAGCCGCCGCAGCACCTCGGCGAGCGCCGGCCCCACGGCGCGGCCCGCCCCGTCGGCGACCTTCAGCGCGAGGCCGAGCGCCGCCGGGGCCGCTCGCGCACAGGAGCCCCTCGGCACCGCCCTTGGCCGTCCAGCCTTCCAGCCGCTGCATCAGCAGCGTGTCAGGCGCGCCCTCGCCGCGGATCAGCTCCGGGTGAGCACGCATCGCGGCAGCCACCTCGGCGCCGCCCGGGCGCTCCTCCAGCCGCGCGAAGAGCAGCGCCATCCGCTCGAGCGGCATCGCAAAGGTGACGACGCCGCAGCCGTCCACCGCCGTCGGCAGATCGTCGCGCGACACGTCGGCCGCCGCGGCGATCTCGGCCGCGCAGGCCCGCTGCACGGGGTGGTCCGCCAGGCGGTAGCCCCGCGTGGGCCACCCCTCCGTCCGGCAGAGCGCGAGCATGCCGGCGTGCTTGCCCGAGCAGTTGTGCTCGATTCTCGTCGGCTCGGCGCCGCACTCGAGGTCGTCCTCGGTCGCCGGAGCCTTCGCCAGCAGCGAACGGGCCGCATCGAGCTGGGCCGGCTCGGCCCGATGGGAGGCCGCTGCGATCGCGATCTCCTGCGTGGTCAGATCGTCCCGTACGCGCACGACCGGCAGGGCCTGGAACGGCTTGGCCGCGGAGCGAAGGTAGGCGATCGTCATCGCGTCGCCCATCTCCTCGACGACGGCGCCGTCCTGGACGACCGACCGCGTGGACGAGATGGCGCGACTCGACGGCGCCTCCCCGGCAGGCGACTACGCTGATGGGGTCCACGGCGGGAGGCTACTCGGATGCCGGAGCTACCAGAGGTCGAAGCCTGGGTGCGCGAGCTCGACGCACCCGTGTCGGCCGCGCCGATCGAGCGCGCCGGGCCGGCGCACATCGCGACGCTGAAGACCTTCGATCCGCCGCTCTCCGCCCTCGAGGCGCGCCGCTTCGAGGGAGCCCGGCGCCGCGGCAAGCATCTGCTCTTCCCGACCGACGACGGTGAGCTGCTGTTGCGGATCCACCTGATGAGCGCGGGCCGGCTCCGGCGGCTCGCAGCCGGGGGCCAAAGGGCCGAAGACGCCCGCGTTCCGGCTCCGCTTCACCGACGGCGCCGAGCTCGTGCTGACCGAGGCCGGGAAGAAGAAGCGGGCCGGCGTGTGGCTCGAGACCCCGGCGCAGACCGAGGCCGAGCTCGCGCACCTCGGGCCGGAGGCGCTCGGGCTCGGAGCCGAGCGCCTCCGCGAGATCCTCGCGCAGCGACAACCGCCGTCTCCATTCGCTGCTGCGCGACCAGCGCGCGCTGGCGGGCATCGGCCGCGCGCACGCGAACGAGATCCTCCACCGCGCTCGCCTCTCCCCCTTCGCCCTCTCCACGCAGCTCGGCGGACGAGGAGGTGGAGCGGCTCGCCGCGGCGATCGAGGAGGACCTCACGCGCGCACTCGAGCTGCGCGAGCGCGGGAAGGGGGACAAGGACGTCTACCTCGTCCATCGCCGCCTCGGGGAGCCGTGCCCCCGCTGCGGGGAACCGCTGCGGCAGGTGGACTACGACGAGCACACCGTCTTCTACTGCGCCGCCTGCCAGACCGGCGGCCGGATCCTCAAGGACCGCAGGCTGTCGCGCCTCCTGCGGTGAGGCTCAGGTAGGCAGCGTGACGACGAGGCGCTCTGCCGCTCGAGCTCGACGCTGCCCCCGAGCGCGCGCACGCACCGGACCGCGACGGCTGCGCCGAGGTCCTTCAGGTCCTCGCCGAGCACGATCGGCCCCGCTTCGGGCACGACCGGCGCGATCTCGACCTGCGCCCCGCGCACCTCGACCGCGACCTCGACGCCGCCATGCCGGCTCGCGGCTCGGGCGAGCGCCGCGAGCGAGCGCTCGACGACCTCGACGTCCACCTGGACGGGGGCGCCCTCGCCCGTCGCGTCCGGGACACCCGCGCGCGCCAGCTCGAGCGAGTCGGCCTCGCGGGTGACGGGCTCGTAGCGGTCGCTCTCGATCCGGGCCGAGAGCGAGAGCTGGTCGAGCAGCTCGACGAGCTCCTCGGTGGCCGCGTCGATCATCCCGAGCCAGCGGGCCGTGGTCTCGTCGAGCCCCTCCTGGCGCAGGATCGTCTTCGCGAATCCGTGCACCGTGGCGAGCGGCGTGCGCAGGTCGTGGCAGGCGAGCGACACGAGGCGGGGGAAGTCGGAGGTCATGGCGGTCGGTTGCACAGGCGGTTGGTAGCGTAACCCCCGTGTCCGACGGCCTCGATCTGGTGGCCAACGACCTCCAGGCCTCCGAGCCGGCGGTACAGCTCTCGCTGACGCGGGCCGGCGTGACCGGCGTCTCCAAGGCGATCCGCGTCAGCCACGAGGGCAGCCAGACGGTGATGGCGGCTCAGATCGAGTGCACCGTCGACCTCGACCGGGCCCAGAAGGGCGTCCACATGTCGCGCTTCCCGGAGCTGTTCGAGGAGGCGATCGAGGCGGTCGTCGACACCGAGGCGCTCCACGTCGAGACGCTCGCGGAGCACATCGCGGGGCACATCGTCGAGCGGCAGAGCGCGCTCCGCGCCCAGGTGCGGATCACCGCGCAGTGGCCGGTGCGGCGCACGACCCCGGTGAGCGGCCTCCACACCCAGGAGATGGTCTCGCTCGTCGGGATCGCAGCCGCCACCGGAGACGCCGTCCGGCACATCGTCGGCGTGGAGGCGAACGGCATCAACGCCTGCCCCTGCGCGCAGGGCCTCGTGCGCGGCCGCGCTGCCGAGCGGCTCGGCGAGGCCGGCTTCGAGTCGATCGACATCGAGCGGATCCTGGAGCTCGTCCCGCTCGCGACCCACAACCAGCGCGGCCGCGGCACGCTCTACGTCGGCACCGCACGCCCGCTCGACGCGAACGACCTCGTCCGGGTGGTCGAGAGCTCGATGAGCGCCCCCGTCTACGAGCTCCTGAAGCGGCCGGACGAGCTCTTCGTCGTCGAGCACGCCCATCTCCGGCCGCGCTTCGTCGAGGACTCCGTCCGCCTGTCCCTGAAGGGCGCGCTCGAGTCGCTGCCGGAGCTCGAGGACGACGACTTCCTCTTCGCGCGGCAGGTCAACTTCGAGACGATCCACGCCCACGACGTCCTGGCCGAGCGGTCGGGGACCGTGGGCGAGCTGCGCGGCGAGCTGGAGACGGGCACGCCGGCGGCGCAGCACACCGCGCTCGCAGACTGGCTGCGCGGCTAAGCCGGGCTAGCGGGCGGCGGTCGACGAGCGGCGGAGGCGGAAGCGGGTCTCGGTGCCCGCTCGCAGCCGCGCGATATTCGGCCGGTGCAGGTAGACGACGAACGCGCCTGCAAGCACTGCGAAGACGACGACCGGCCACGGCTCGCCCAGGACGACCGTGAGCACCGGCAGCACGAGCCCCGTTGCAATCGAGGCAACTGACGTGTAGCGCGTGGCGAGGAAGAAGACCAGCCAGAGGACAGCGCTCAGGAGACCGAAGAGCGGGACGACGCCCAGGAACGTTCCGGCCGCCGTCGCCACCATCTTGCCGCCCTTCTGGAAGCCGAGGAAGAGCGGCCGCCAGTGGCCGAGCATCGCGGCGCCCCCCGCCAGCACGCCGACGAGCTCGCCTTCGAGCTGCGTGCCCACAAACGCCGGCGCGAAGCCCTTGCCGATGTCGAGCAGGACGATCGGGATCCCGTAGCCCTTCCCGTACGTCCGCCAGACGTTGGATGCCCCGATCGAGCCGCTGCCCGTGGCGCGGATGTCCTCGCCCTTGGCAATGCGCACGACCCAGTAGCCGAACGGCATCGAGCCGAGCAGGTAACCCCCGAGGACGACGAGCGCCGCGGTCACGCCGCTACTTCAGGGGGATCTGATACTTCGAGACCCAGTCGTTCACGACACCCCAGTCGAGGTTGTCGAAGAAGGCGTCGATGTACGCACCCCGGTCGGTCTGGAAGTCGAGGAAGTAGGCGTGCTCGTAGACGTCGAGCGCGACGAGCGGCGTCGCGTTCCAGATCGGGTAGGTGTTCTGCGCGTCGCCGATGTAGTTGAAGAGCCGGCCCTCGTCCCAGTCGTACGCGGTCCAGGCCCAGCCGCGGCCGGCCATGCCGGTCGCCTTCAGATCGGTCCGCCACGCGTCCGTCGACCCGAAGTCGCGCTTGAGCAGGTCGGCGATCGCCCCCTTGGGGTCGCCACCGTCCCCGCCGAGGTGCTCGAAGTACACCTCGTGGTTCTTGATCCCGCCCACGGCGAAGGAGAGCTCGACCTTGAGCGCCCGCAGCTCGGAGGAGATCTGGTTCGCGGCGCCGCGGTCGACGGCCCCGAGTTTGCCGAGGATCTCGTTGCGCTTGCCCACGTAGCCCTCGTAGAGCTTGTAGTGGGCCTCGACCGAGGTGCGAGAGATGCCGTCGAGCTCCAAGAGCGCGGGCTTCAGCTCGCGGGGCCTGATCTCCTCGTAACTCGACATGCGGGACCCTCCGACTCGGGAACGGCGCGGAGCATATCCTTCCGCCCAGTTGTCGAGATGAAGGAGTCGCGATGCCGTTCACCCTCCCCGACCTGCCGTACGACCTCGCCGCGCTCGAGCCGACGATCGACGCGCGCACGATGGAGATCCACCACGGCAAGCACCACCAGGCCTACGTCGACAACGCGAACAAGGCGCTCGAGGGGACGGAGTGGGCGAACGCAAGCCTGGAGTCGGTGCTCGCGAGCATCGACGCGATGCCCTCGGACATCCAGGCGGCGGTCCGCAACAACGCCGGCGGCCACGCCAACCACAGCCTCTTCTGGACGATCATGAGCCCCGACGGCGGCGGGGAGCCGGAGGGCGAGCTGAAGGCGGCGATCGACGACCTCTGGGGCGGCACCGACGAGCTGAAGGCGGCGGTCAACGACGCGGGCGTGAAGCGCTTCGGCAGCGGCTGGACCTGGCTCGTCTGGGACGGGACCGGCCTCGCGGTCAAGTCGACGCCGAATCAGGACAGCCCGCTGCTCGAGAGCGACGTGCCGCTGCTCGGCATCGACGTCTGGGAGCACGCCTACTACCTCAGCTACCAGAACCGCCGCCCCGACTACCTCGCCGCCTGGTGGAACGTCGTCAACTGGCCCGAGGTGGCGACGCGCTTCGAGCAGGCGCGCTAGCGCGCGCCTCGAGTCGCTACTTGGCGCGGCGGCGGTAGGTGATCTCGCGGCTGAAGCCCGCGAGGTAGCCGACGCCCGCCTGATTGACCGACATCGCGATCCGCAGGCGGGAGACGCCGACGGGCAGCGACGCTTCGAAGCGGGCCCGCGAGCTCGCGTCGAGCGACACGCGCTTGATCGTCACCCACTGCCCCAGTGCCGTGCGGCGCTGCAGCTGCACGCTCTTGCGGGCCATCGAGCGTCCTGCGTAGACGCGCGTGACGAAGCCGTTCATCCGCCCGAAGGAGATCGTCGGCGCCACTGCAGTCGTGATGACGAGGCTCCTCGTGGTCTTCCAGAGCGCCTGGAAGGTCGTGAGGATCTTCGGCGTGACCGTGTAGCCGAAGGTGCCGTCCGTCCCCGTCACGACCGTCGCGAGCACGATCGGCGACGGCTGGCCGTACGGCTGCTGGACGATCTGCACCTGCTCGCCGGCGCGCTTGCTGTTCACCTGGCCCGAGAGCGTCACCCTCGAGCCGTAGCCGATCTGCGGCGCGGAGGTCGCGAGCGTCACCGACGGGGGCGCTCCAGCGACGCGCACCGTCCCGGTGACGCTCGGATTGAGCGCGTCCCGGTACCGGTAGGTGCCGGCGAACTCGAACTTGAACGAATACGTCCGGTTCGGCGCCAGCACCGGCGAGGCGAACGTGCCCGTCGTCGAGACGATCTGGTGGTTGCGCGTGTCGACGTTCCTCCAGCGGATGGTGTCGCCCGCGACGATGCTGACCGTCACCGGCGCGAAAGCCGCTCGCTTGATCTGGACCGTCTTCGTCGCGCCGAGCGCGGCGGGCGCGGCGGTGAGCGCCGCGGCGAGGGTGAGAACGATCAGAATGCGTCGCATGTGGGGAGCTTTCCACCCGGGTCCGCGCCGAACACCCGATCGGCGGGCAAATTAACGAAGTCCGTACACGCGCACTCGTCACGGGGGGCACCGGGAAGCTCGGCGCAGGCGTCGTCGAGGAGCTGCGCGCCCAGGGGTGGCGGGTCGTCGCGGCCGGGAGCCGCGACGGCGACGTGTCTCGCCGCGACGAGGCTCGAGCGCTCGTGGAGCGGGCCGCGGGGGAGTTGGGCGGGCTGGACGTCGTCGTCAACGGCGCCTCGGCGGGCTTCGCGCCCAAGCCCTTCGAGGACGTGACGGAGGCCGACGTCGACGCAGCGCTCGGCGCGACCGTGAAGGGCAGCTTCTTCGTCACGCAGGCGGCGGCGCCGCACCTGCGCCCGGGGCGCGGCCTCGTCGTCATGATCGAGGACGTGGCCTCCTACCTGGCCTGGCCCTCGTTCGCCGCCCACTGTGCCGCCAAGGCGGCACAGGCGATGCTGACCCGCGCCCTTGCTCGGGCGCTCGCGCCGGACGTGCGCGTGTGCGGCGTCGCTCCCGGGCCGGTCGCCGTGGAGCCCGGCCAGGAGGAGCGGCGCGCAGCAGAGACGTCCCTCGGGCGGGTCGGCAGCCCGAAGGATGTGGCCGCCGCGATCGTCTACCTCGCCGGTGCCGACTTCGTCACCGGCAGCTCGATCGTCGTCGACGGCGGCAGGCTGCTGCAAACCGGGGGTCGCGCGCATGCGTAGTTCGGGCACATGGTTGCGGCGCTGGCTCCACCTGGACCGAGGTTCTCCGAGACGCGGAAGGGGAACGCCGTGTTCGAGGTGACGCACGCGGAGCTCACCGACGGGGAATTGATCCAGCGCGTCGCCGACCGCGACCGGGACGCGTTCGACGAGCTGTACCGGCGCTACACGCGCCCCCTGCTCGGGCTGGCTCTGCGCCGGCTCGGCGACCGCGGCCGGGCCGAGGACGCGCTCCAGGACGCCTTCGCGGCCGTCTGGCGCTCCGCCGCGAGCTACGACCCCGAGCGCGGCCCCGGCGCGGCCTGGCTCTACACGGTCGCCAGGAACGCGATCGTCGACGGCGCCCGCCGCCGCCCGGAGCCGCCGGCCGACGTGCCGGAGACTCCGGCCAACGACGTCGGCCCCGACGAGCGGGCCGAGGTGGCGTGGCTCGCCTGGCGCGTCCACCGCGCCATCGAGGAGCTGCCCGAGAACGAGCGCCGGGTGATCGAGCTCGCGTACTGGGGCGAGCAGTCGCAGAGTGAGATCGCGGAGTTCCTCAGCGTCCCGCTCGGCACGGTGAAGACACGCACCCGCAGCGGCCTGGCACGCCTGGCCGACCTGCTGGAGGAGGAGCTCCGGTGAAGGAAGGCTTCGACGAGCTCGTCGGCGGCGCCGACCTTCCGGCCGCCGAGCGCGAGCGCCTGCGCCGCGTCCACGAGCTCCTCCTCACCGTCGGGCCACCGCCCGAGGTGGCGCCCGAGCTGCAGGCGCCGCCGCGCGAGGAGCCGGTCCGGCTGCTGCCCCGGCGGCGGCGCACGACGCTCGCCCTGATCGCGGCGGCGTTCGGCCTCGCCGTCTTCGGCACGGGGTATCTCGTCGGCAGCCGTGCGGCCGAGCCCACAGTCGAGCGGGTGCTCACGATGACCGGCGTGGGCGACGTGAGCGCCGCGCGCGGGACGATCGAGCTCCTGGCTCAGGACACCGCCGGCAACTGGCCCATGCTCGTGCGGGTGCGCGGCCTCGAGCCCAGCGTGGACCGGCGCGACTACTACGAGCTCTGGCTGACGAAGGACGGCGAGCTCGTCGCGCCGTGCGGCCGCTTCGTCGTCGACGGCGACGTGACCGAGGTCACGCTGAGCGTCCCGTACGGCCTCCGCGGCTACGACGGCTGGATCGTCACCCGCGGCGAGTCGGAAGACCCGCTGCTGACGACCTGAGTCCGCGCGTTGCTTGTCGGGTCGAAGTCGGGCCGCGAAGCGGCCCCTTCAGGGGTCTTGCCGTGGCATGGCTTGCCCATGCCACGCAGCTCTTGACTTCGCGCGAGCCCGGGCTCTGCCCGCGCTCGCTGCAGCTAGCTACGGCGCGTTCCGGTCGTTCGCGACGAAGGCGGCGTGCGTGACGGGCATCAGCCGCTCGAGGAAGGACTCGGCCGCGGCGGCGAACTCGCGGATCTCGAACTGCGCGCTCTCGTGGTTCCGCAGCCCGCAGAAGTGCATCAGGCTGCGCGGGTTGCAGCTCCAGTAGTACTTCGTGTAGGTCGAGAGCGGCAGCACCGCCCGCGCGACCTCCTTGGCGACGCCCTGGTCGAGCATCCGCTCGTACGCCTCGAACGCGCGCTCGCCGTTCTCCTCGATCTCGCGCCGCGCCGCCTCGCGCGTCTCCTCGTCGACCGGCTCGAAGCTATAAGCGCCCGGCTTGCCGACCTGGGTGCGCACGTTGTCCGGGACGTAGAACTCGGCGTCCATCTTCGAGTAGCGGCCGCTCCACTCGTTGTAGCTGTGGCCGGCCCGATGACGGTGGTGCTCGCGGACGACGAAGAGCGGCGCCTTGACGAGGAAGCGGAAGTAGCCGTGCTCGAACGGGCTGCCGTGGCGCTCGCGGATCAGGAAGCGGATCAGCCCCTCGTCACGCTCGCCCATCTCGTCGGACTCCTGGTTGAACGACACGCGGGCGCCGTTCACGACCGCGAGGTCGGAGGCCAGAGCGCCGTCGAGCGCCACGAACCCCTTGTCCAGCACTTGGACCACCGTATCCGGCAAGGCGGTCTCTTGTACTACTGGCGTCATGACCTCCATTGTGGACCTCCTGTCGGTCGGAACGTCGGGCTGGTCGTATCCGACCTGGCGACCCGGCTTCTACCCGGCCGGGCTCGCGAACGAGGACTTCCTCGGGTTCTACGCCGAGCGCTTCCGGACGGTGGAGCTGAACACGACCGGGTACCGGCTGCCCTCGGAGGAGCAGTTCGCGCGCTGGGCGGCGCAGGCGCCGCCGGGCTTCAGCTTCGCGCCGAAGCTGCCGCAGCGCTCGCTCCGCTCGCTCGGCACCTTCGAGGAGCGGGTGAGCCGGCTCGACGACCGGCTCGGGCCGGTGCGGGTCGTCGTCGAGAGCCCGCGCGACGACGGGCTGCTCGCGCTGCTGCTCGGCTCGACCGGGCTGCGGCTCGCGCTCGACCTGCGCGATCCGAGCTGGGACGGGGTCGACGTCCGCCCTGCCGTGCGCGTCGGCGACTGGGCCGCGGACGCCGCCTTCCGCTACCTGCGCTTCCGCGAGCCGCCGTACGACGACGCCGAGCTGGACGCCCTGGCGGAGCGGCTGATACCCGTGCTCGCGTCCGGCGCCGAGGTCTTCGCCTACTTCCAGCACGAGGACGAGCCCACCGCCCCGGCGTATGCCGGCGCCCTGCTGGAGCGCATTGCCGCGGCGGCGGCCGATTCACGCTAGACTGCCGGCGTTATCAGAGCGCGTACCTGCGGTGTTTCAGCACCTCTCTTACCGTTCGTGATCAGTGGTAAGGAGGTGTTATTCAATGGCAGCAGGAACCGTGAAGTGGTTCGACGATGCGAAGGGCTACGGCTTCATCGCACCGGAGGACGGCGGCAAGGATCTGTTCGTCCATCACTCCGGCATCGGCGGAGACGGCTTCAAGTCGCTCACCGAGGGAGCGAAGGTCGAGTTCGAGGCCCGTGAGGGTCAGAAGGGTCCGGAGGCGTTCAACGTCGTCCCGACCGCGTAGGGAGGCAATCATCGCCGAAAAGGAAGAGAAGATCGAGCTCGAGGGCGAGGTCGTAGAGGCGTTTCGGAGCGGCATGTTCCGGATCGCCCTCGACAACGGCCACGAAACCCTCGGCTACACAGCCGGGAAGATGCGCCGCTACCGGATCAAGGTCTTTCCGGGAGATCGCATCAAGGTCGAGCTCTCGCCCTACGACCTGACTCGCGGCCGGATCGTCTACCGACACCGGTAGGCGCCGACCGCAGCAGGACACCAGGGGCGTCGCGGGGTTCTTCCCCGCGGCGCCCTTTCTCGTTCAGTGCCGCGCAGTGGCACCGAGATGGCGCTCGTACGCGCCCGTCTCGAGGATCTCGACGATCTGGGCGATCACGTGGCGCAGCTCGTCGTCCGAGTTGAAGAAGTGCGGCCCGATCCGGATCCCCGCTCCCGGGCGGAAGTCGCAGACGATCTCGCGCGCGCCCAGCTCGCGGTGCACGGCGGCGAACTCGGGAACGTGCACGGTGACGGTGCCGCCGCGCCGCGCGCGCTCGAGCGGGCTCCTGATCTCGAAGCCGGCGGCGCCCGCCAGCTCGATCAGCAGGTCGGTCTGGCGTAGCGAGCACTCGCGGATCCGCGCGACGCCGACTTCCTCGATCAGGTCGTAGCCGGCGGTGCCGGCATAGAGCGCGGGCACGTTCGGCGTCCCCGTGAGGAAGCGCGCCGAGCCGTCCGCGTAGCGCAGCTCCTCCTCGAACGCGAACGGCTCTGCGTGCGCCTGCCAGCCGGTCACCGTCGGCTCGAGCTGGGGGGCGAGGTCGGGGCGGACGTAGAGCCAGCCGTTCCCGGGGCCACCGCAGAGCCACTTGACCGACCCGCCCACCGCGAAGTCGACCCCGAGCTCGGTCACGTCGAGCGGCACGATCCCGGCCGACTGGTACGCGTCGAGCACCACGTGCGCGCCGACCTCGTGCGCACGCCGCACGATTGCCCCCACGTCCTGGATCTCGCCGGACTTGAAGAGCACGTGGCTGATGGGGACGAGCAACGTCCGCTCGTCGATCGCATCGACGATCGCGCCGTCGTCCTCGCACACGACGATCTCGAGCTCGGGTCGCGACTGGTAGAGGTAGCGCACGGACGGGAAGTTGCCGCGCTCGTAGACGACACGGTTCCGCGGCGGCTCGGGCCGGAAGCAGGAGAGGACGACCGCCTCCGCGACCGCGACGTTCTGGTGCATGACCGTCGTCCCTGCAGGCGCGCCGACGATCCGGCCGACCTGGTCGCCCACCGTCAGGGGCAGCTCCCACCAGCCCTCTGCCCACGCCCGCACGCCGCGCTCCCGCCAGGCACGGGCGTACTCGGCGAGCTGCGCCTCCACCCGCGCGGGCATCGCCCCGAGCGAGTGGTTGATCAGGTAGGTGGTGTGCTCGAGGATCGGGAACTCGGCGCGGTACTCCGCGAGCTCCTTCACCCCCAGCGCTCCCAGCGGACGAGCTCGTCGAGCGGGAGCCGCCGCTGGCTGAGCCGCGAGATCTGGTCGCTCTCGCGCGGATTCGGCGCGGGCCGGCCGATCGTCAGCACGCAGACGAAATGGACGTCGTCCGGCACGCCGAGCAGCTGCTTCACCGCAGGGACCTGCGCGGGCAGGACGCCGAAGACCCCGGTCGCGAGACCCTCGTCGAGCGCGGCGAGCTGGATCAGCATGAACGCGGCGCCGGCGTCGACGTACCAGTACGGCGCGGGCCAGCCGATCTCCTCGCCGTCGCGCAGCTTGTCGGGCTGCCGGTACCGCTCGTGGTAGCTCTCCTCGCGCGTGCCCACGAAGACGTGGACGGGCGCCACGGAGATCCAGGGCTCCAGCCCGAGCGCGACGTACTCCTCCTCGCCGGCCAGCCGCGCGAGCTCCCGCCGCGTCTCCGGCTCGGTGACGACGACGAGCCGGTGGCCCTGGCTGAAGCCGCCGCTCGGCGCCTTCCGCACCACCGACACGACGCGCTCGATCGTCTCGCGCGGGACCGGATCGGGCCGGTAGTGCCGCACCATCCGCCGCTGCTTCAGGAGGTCGGCGAGCTCCAAGCCGGTCGCGCTACTCCCACTCGATCGTGGACGGCGGCTTCGACGAGATGTCGAGCGCGACCCTGTTCACGCCCGGGATCTCGTTGATGATGCGGCTCGAGATCGTCTCGAGCAGGTCGTACGGCAGCCGCGCCCAGTCGGCGGTCATGGCGTCCTCGCTCGTCACGGCCCGGATCACGATCGGGTAGGCGTAGGTGCGCTCGTCGCCCTGCACGCCGACGGACTTGATCGCGGGGAGCACGGCGAAGCTCTGCCAGAGCTCGCGGTAGAGGCCGGCCCGACGCACCTCCTCCTGCAGCACGGAGTCGGCCGCGCGCAGGATCTCGAGCCGCTCGCGCGTCACCTCGCCGATGATCCGGATCGCGAGCCCGGGCCCGGGGAACGGCTGGCGCCAGACCATCCGCTCGGGCATCCCGAGCTCCTCGCCGACGCGGCGCACCTCGTCCTTGAAGAGCAGCCGCAGCGGCTCGACGAGCTCCATGTCCATCTGCTCGGGGAGGCCGCCGACGTTGTGGTGCGACTTGATCTTCGCGGCCACGCCCTCGGTGCCGCCCGACTCGATCACGTCGCTGTAGAGCGTGCCCTGGACGAGGTAGCTGGACCGCGCCGAGCTTCTTCGCCTCCTCCTCGAAGACGCGGATGAACTCCTCGCCGATGCGACGGCGCTTCTCCTCGGGCTCGGCGACGCCCTCGAGCCGCGCCAGGAAGCGCTCCTGCGCGTCGACGTGCACGAGCGGCACCCGGAAGTGCCCGCCGAAGGTCTCCGCCACCTGCTCCGCCTCGTTCGCGCGCATGAAGCCGTGATCGACGAAGACGCAGGTGAGCTGGTCGCCGATCGCCTTGTAGACGAGGAGGGCGGCGACGGCGGAGTCCACCCCACCCGAGAGCCCGCAGATGACCCGCTCCGAGCCGACCTGCCTGCGGATCCGCTCCACCTGCTCCTCGATCACGGCGGCAGGCGTCCAGGCGGGCGGCACGTCGGCCACGCCGTAGAGGAAGTTCTTCAGCACGTCCTGGCCGTACGGGGTGTGCACGACCTCGGGATGGAACTGGACGCCGTAGAGCCGTCGCTCGGGATCCTCGAACGCGGCCACCGGCGTCGCCGCCGAGCGGCCCGTGACCGTCGCGCCCGCCGGCGGCGCGGTGACCGTGTCGCGGTGGCTCATCCAGACGGTCTGGGCGTCGGGCAGGCCGGCGAAGAGCGCGCCCGAGCCACCGTCGAGCTCTGTCTTGCCGAACTCGGAGACCCCCGTGCGGGCGACCTCGCCGCCGAGCTCGAGCGCCATCAGCTGAGCGCCGTAGCAGATGCCGAGCGTGGGGATGCCCAGCGCGAAGAGCTCCTCGTCCACGCGCGGCGCGCCCTCGGCGTACACCGAGGCCGGGCCGCCCGAGAGGATCAGCGCGGTCGGGTTCCGCGCGGCGCACCTCCGCCGCCGACAGCGTGTGCGGGACGAGCTCCGAGTAGACGCGCGCGTCGCGGACCCGGCGTGCGATCAGCTGGCCGTACTGGCCGCCGAGGTCGAGCACCAGGACCGGCCGCTCCTCGGGAGCAGGCTCGGGCAGCGGCGAGCTGGCACGACACTCACTGGCGACGGTAGTTCGGCGAGTCCTTGGTGATCGTCACGTCGTGCGGGTGGCTCTCGCGCAGGCCGGCGCCGGTGATGCGGACGAAGCGCGACTCGTGCTTCATCGCCTCGATCGTCGGCGCGCCGCAGTAGCCCATCGCCTGGCGCAGGCCGCCGACGAGCTGGTAGAGGATCTGCGCGAGCGGCCCCTTGTACGGAACGCGGCCCTCGATCCCCTCGGGCACGAGCTTGTCGACGTCCTCGACGTCGCCCTGGAAGTAGCGGTCCTTCGAGAACGAGCGCGCCTTCATGGCGCCGAGCGAGCCCATGCCGCGGTACTCCTTGAAGCGCTCGCCCTGGACGAGGATCACGTCGCCCGGCGCTCTCGTCCGCGCCGGCCAGCATCGAGCCGAGCATGACGGTGTCGGCCCCCGCGGCGATCGCCTTCGCGATGTCGCCCGACGAGGTGAGCCCGCCGTCGGCGATGACGGGCACGCCGTGTCGCGAGCGCGACCTCGGCGCAGTCGTAGACGGCCGTGATCTGCGGCACGCCGACGCCGGCGACGACGCGGGTCGTGCAGATCGAGCCCGGGCCCGATGCCGACCTTCACGGCGTCGGCGCCCGCGTCGATCAGCGCCTCGGCCGCCTCGGCCGTGGCGATGTTGCCGGCGATCACCTGGATGTCCCACTCCGACTTCACGCGCCGCACCATCTCGCCGACCGAGACCGAGTGGCCGTGCGCCGTGTCGACGACGAGCACGTCGACCTCGGCCTCCACGAGCGCGGCCGCGCGCTCGAAGGCGTCCGTGCCGACGCCGACGGCCGCACCCACGCGCAGCCGGCCCTGCTCGTCCTTCGTCGCGAGCGGGAACTCGATGCGCTTGCGGATGTCCTTGACGGTGATCAGGCCCTTGAGCACGCCGTCGGCGTCGACGACCGGGAGCTTCTCGATCTTGTGCCGGCGCAGGATCTCGTTGGCCTCGTCGAGGGTCGTGCCGACGGGTGCGGTGACGAGATTCCGGGAGGTCATCAGCGCGGAGACCGGCTGGCGGGTGTTGGTCTCGAAGCGCAGGTCGCGGTTGGTCAGGATCCCGACGAGCACGCCGCCCTCGTCCGTGATCGGGACGCCCGAGATGCGGTAGCGCGCCATCAGCTCGAGCGCCTCGGCGACCGGGTCCTCGGGCCGCAGCGTGACGGGCTCGACGATCGTCCCCGACTCCGAGCGCTTGACCTTGTCCACCTCCGCCACCTGCGCCGCGATCGACAGGTTCCGGTGCACGATCGCCGAGCCCGCCCTCGCGGGCGAGCGCGATCGCGAGCCGCGCCTCGGTGACGGTGTCCATCGCCGCGGACACGACCGGGAGCTCGAGCGCGATCGTGCGCGTGAGCCGGGTCGCCGTGCGCACGTCGTTCGGCAGCACGCTCGACTCGGCCGGCAGGAGCAGGACGTCGTCGAACGTCAGGCCCTCCTTGCCGAACTTCACGTCGCGATCCGGCTCGAACTCCACCTCTACGCACCCCTCCCCGAAGGCGAGATGCGATGGGCGTGCGGGCAGATCACGAGTCGGCCGATGGTAACACCGCACCCCGGACGGCCACGTTTCGCCGGCTCCGACACGGGCACAGAAACATGGACGAAAACAAGACGGAGGGAGTCGCATGGCCCGTATCGAGGAGTCGATCGACGTCGAGGTTCCGGTGTCGACCGCGTACAACCAGTGGACGCAGTTCGAGGAGTTCCCCCAGTTCATGGAGGGTGTCGAGAGCGTCCAGCAGATCGACGACACGCACCTGCTGTGGACGGCGGAGATCGGCGGCACGCGCGAGGAATGGCGCGCCGAGATCACCGAGCAGCACCCGGACGAGCGCGTCGCCTGGCATTCGACCGAGGGCAAGACGAATGCCGGTGTGGTCACGTTCCATCGCATCGACGACCGGACGACGCGCGTGATGGTGCAGATGGATTGGGAGCCCGACGGCGTGAAGGAGTCGGTCGGCTCGGCGGTCGGCGCCGACAGCCGCCGCGTGCAGGGCGACCTGAAGCGCTTCAAGGAGATGATCGAGCGGCGCGGCACGGCCACCGGCGCGTTCCGCGGCGACGTCGAGCACGACGAGCAGCGCTAGACGCTGGAGACCGCTCGGCCGGCTACGCCGGCGTCGGCTGGAGCTCCTGAAGCTCCACGCCGCCGGCGAGCCGGCTGACGTCCTTCGGCTCGAAGCGCCCCGCGCCGACCTCCAGCGTCGATGCGGCGCCCGCCGCGACGGAGAGCCGCAGGGCGTCCTCCGTGGAGCGCCCGGCGAGCTTCGCGGCGATGAACTGCGCCAGGAGGACGTCTCCTGCGCCGACGACCGACACCGGCTCGAGCATCGGTGCGAGCGCGCGGTAGCGCCGCACCTGACGCTCCTCCCGGAAGAGCCCGAAGCACCCGGAGTCGAGCGTGATGTGGACGTTGCGCGCCCCGAGCTCCGCGATCGCGTCGAGCGCCATCAGGAAGTCGTCCTGGTCGTCGAGCTCCTGGCCGACGACGTGCTCGGCCTCGCGCTGGTTCGGAGAGACGAGGTAGGGCTCGGCCTCCACGCCCAGCCGGAGCGGCTCGCCCTCGGTATCGAGGACGACGGGCACCCCGCGCCGGTTCAGCTCGCGGATCGCGTCGGCATAGAAGCTCTCCTCGACGCCGCGTGGGAGCGAGCCGGCGAAGACGACGAAGTCCGCTCCGCGGGAGAGGTAGTGCAGCTTCTCCAGCAGCACCTCGAGCTCCTCCGGGGACACGCGCGGGCCCCACTCGTTGATCTCCGTGTACGAGCTCTCCATCGGGTCGACGACGGCCGTCGACGTGCGCGACTCCTCGCCGATCCGGACGAAGTCGTTCAGGATCGCCTCGGCGGTCAGCTCCTCGACGATCCGCGTTCCGGTGCGGCCGCCCGCGAGGCCGGTGGCGACCACGGGCACGTCGAGCCGCTTGAGCGCCCGCGCGATGTTGATCCCCTTGCCGCCTGCCAGGGTCAACACCTGGCTCGCGCGATGCCGGTGGCTGCGCTGGAAGTTCGGGACGGTCAGGGTCCGGTCGAGTGCCGCATTGAGCGTCACGGTGACGATCACGTGATTGCCCCCCAGAGGTGGTGGACGGTGCGTCCTGCGTAGAAGCCTACGCGGTCGAGGCGGTCCGGCAGAGGGACGCCCGTGGCGGCCACGAGCGGCGACCTCGCGACCACCTCGCCGCGATCGAGCACCTGCACCTCGCCCAGCCGCTGGCCGGCGTGGACGGGCAGCTCCACCTCGATCGGCGCGACGACCCGCTCGACGAGCGGCCGGTCGACACGGACGACCCGGAGCGTCGGCTTCTCCGCCACCAGGCGCACGTCCGGCTGGTCGTAGGCGGTTCGCGCCGTGGCATAGACCCGGCCGCCGGCGATCGCCCAGACGGTCCGGTACTGCGCGAGCCCCCAGCGGAGCAGGGAGGCGAGATCCTCGTTCCGGCCCTCGCGCGTCTCGCCGCCGAGGAGCGTCGCGTAGATGGTGACGCCACCGTCCCGCACCGCCGCGACCTGCGACCAGCCCGCACCGTCGGTGTGGCCGGTCTTGACTCCGAGCAGCTTCGGGAAGGTGGAGAGCAGGTCGTTCCAGTTGTGCAGGTTGCGGCCCGCTGCGGTGACGTCGACGATCCGCACGGTGTCGCGGATGAACGGCTTCCGCATCGCCACCCGGGCGAGCTTCGTCACGTCCCGCGCGCTCGAGACATGCCCCGGCGCGTCGAGCCCATCCGGGTTGACGAACTGCGTGTCGGTGAGGCCCAGCTCGCCCGCGCGCTCGTTCATCAGCTCGACGAAGCGCGGGACCGAGCCGGCGACGTGCACCGCGAGTGCATTCGCGGCGTCGTTGGCGCTCTGGATCAGGGCCGCCTGGATCAGGTCGCGCACGGCGATCCGCTCTCCGGGCTCCAGGTTGATCGTCGACTCCCCGACGGCCGCCGCCCTGCCGGTGACGGTGACGGTCTCGTCCAGGCCGACCCGCTCGAGCGCGACGAGAGCGGTCATCAGCTTCGTGATCGACGCGATCGGCAGGTGCTCCCGCTCGTCCAGCGTCGCGAGCACCTCGCCGGTGGCGCCGTTCTCGACGACATACGCCTCCGCCTGCACCGGCGGCGGCGCCGCGGTGGCGCCGGCGACGAGCAGAGAGGCCAGCGCTGCGAGCGCGAGGAGGAGGAGAACCCGCTTCATGATCCAGGCCCCCGGAGGGCCGGCGCCATGCTACTCGACCCGGATCCGCTGGCCGATCGAGAGTGCCACGGGGTCGATGTCCGGGTTCAGGACGAGCAGTTGCTCGACCGTCGTCTCGTGCTCCGCCGCGATCGTCTCGAGCGTGTCGCCCGCTTGGATCTCGTAGAACGCGCGCTCACCGCCGGTGCTCGTCGTCCCCGCCGGGCCGCCCGTCGTCGTCGTCTGCGTCGTCGTCGCGGTCGTCGTCGACGGCGGAGGCGTCGCCTGGTCGTCGGAGAGCGCAGAGCGGACGAGCAGCACGGCGATCGTCGCGGCGACGAGAAAGGCGGCCGGCGCTGCGAAGCGGGCCGAGGTGCGCCGGGCGTCCATCTACCAGCCCGAGACGGCCCACACCTCGGAGCGCAGTCGCGCCGCCTCGGCGCCGGCGGCGACGCGCCAGTCGGACTCGCCCCCGCGGTAGGCGTAGTTGACGGAGCGGGACGCCGTGACGAGCGCGCTCGCTGGCCCGCTCGTGAAGGCTCGTGCGACGTCGGCGGGCGTGGCGCCCTGCGCCCCCACGCCGGGCAGCAGGAGGACGGACCGGGGCAGCAGCTTGCGCGCCTCCCCGACCGCGCGCGGCACGGTGGCGCCGACGACGGCGCCGACGCTCGACAGTCCGCGCTCGCCGACGAGATCCGAGCCCCAGTCGTCGACGAGCCGGGCCACGTGCTGCCATACGCGCCGGCCGTCGGAGAGCGTCAGCTCCTGCACGTCGGCTGCGCCCGGATTGGACGTGCGCACGAGGCAGAAGATCCCGGCGCCGTGCAGGCGGCAGGCCTGGAGAAACGGCTCCACCGAGTCGTGGCCGAGGTAGGTGTTGACCGTGAGCGCGTCGGCGAGCGCAGGCCCATCGTCGCGCGGCTCGAGGTAGGCGGCGGCGTAGGCACGGGCAGTCGAGCCGATGTCGCCGCGCTTGGCGTCGGCGATCACGAGCAGCCCCGCCTCGCGCGCATAGCGGCAGACGCGCTCGAGGGCGCCGATCCCGTCGGCGCCCAGGGTCTCGAAGAAGGCGACCTGTGGCTTCACCGCAACCACGTACGGCGCGACGGCGTCCACGAGTCCACAGCAGAAGCGTGCGTAGGCGGAGGCGGCCTCGACGCGGCCGAGCACCGACTCGCCGCGCAGCTCCACCGGCAGCAGGTCGAGCCGGGGGTCGAGCCCCACGACGAGCTGGCTGCGCTTGCGCTCGACCGCCTCCGCCAGGCGGTCGGCGAACGCAGCCGTCGTCACGCGCGGCCCGGCTTCGAGATCCTGCGCCATCGCGGGACAGGCTACTGCGCGGGGCGGCGAGCGGGCACCAGCCTCCTGTCGCTATGCGGCGAGGATCTGGGCCGCGTCGAGCGGGACGACGCGCAGCTCGGGCGGAGGCTTGCGCAGGAAGGAGCCGACGAGGAGCAGCTCGTCGGTGCCTTCGGGCCCTGGCACGGGAGCGCCCAGCCGGGCGGCCGCGAGGCCGGCCTCGACCTCGACGCGGCCGGCGCCGCCGGGAAGCAGCGTCCGGGACGCCACGACCCGGCCTCCGGAGACGAAGAACGCACGCCGGAAGCCCTCTTCCACCGCCGGCACGAGCAGGCAGACCTCGAGCGCACGCAGCCGCTCCTGCTCGACGAGCGCGGCGACGACCTCCTCGAGTGCGACCAACCGGTCGCGCAGCCGCGCCGCGTCCTCGAAGCGGAGGTCCGAGGCGAGCCGCTTCAGCCGCGCCCGCAGAGGCGGCAGCGCGGCGGCGAGGTCGTCGCCCTCGAGGCCGTCGAGCGCGCGTGCCGCGCGCCGGGCGAGCCCCCTGCTCTTGATCGGCCCCCACGGGCTCGGTGTCTCGCTGACGACGAAGCCCGTCCCGCGCCGGCGCAGGTAGACGTAGCGATCGGGCCGCACGCCGCGCACGTTCGCCGGTGGACGCAGCTCGCGCAGGAGACGCAGCTCCTCGAGCGCAGCCTCGAGCTCCGACCCGAGCACCCGCCACTCGACCCGCTCGAGCGCTCCGAGCGCTGCCTCGACGGCCGGCCGCTGCCGCTCGGTGCGGAAGTAGGACCGCAGCCGTGCACGGAGGTCGCGCGCCCGGCCGACGTAGAGCACCTGCTCGAAGCGGTCGCGGAAGAGGTACACCCCCGGCTGCGGTGGCGCGCCCGCGACGAGAGACCGCTTCGTCGCGAGCCGGCGTGCGCGCGGCGCGGAGAGCTCGGCGAGCTCGGCCACGGTACGGGCGCCACGCTCCTGCGCCAGCCCGGCGAGGGCGACCAGGATCTCGGCGGTGGCCTGCGCGTCCGCGAGCGCCCGGTGGCACGGCTGCACCGCGGTCCCGAAGAAGTACGCGAGCGACGCGAGCCCGACGCGCGAGATCCGTCCCGCCAGCAGACGCCGCGCCAGCCAGACGGTGTCGACCACCGGCCCGGCGAGCCGGCGCCCGGTCAGCCGCTCGACCTCGACGTCGAGGAAGCCGATGTCGAAGCGCGCGTTGTGGGCGACGAGGACTGCGTCGCCGGCGAAGTCGAGGAAGCGCCGCACGGCCACCTCGGGCGGCGGCGCGCCGCGCAGGTCACGCGGCTCGATGCCCGTGAGCGCGGCCACCGGCGCCGGCAGCGGCTGCCGCGGGTTGACGAGCGTCTCGAACGTCTCCCCGAGCTCGAGCCCGCGCACGCGGACGGCGCCGATCTCGCAGATGCCGGCGCTGCCGGGTCGCAGGCCGGTCGTCTCGAGGTCGACGACGACGTACGTCGCGCTCTCCAGCGCGAGGTCGGCTCCGGGGGGCGCGGCGAGGCCGACCGACGCTCCGCGCCAGGCGAGGCGGACGTCGCCCTCGACGACGTCTGCAAGCAGCTCCCGGGCCAGCCCGGCCGGGACGTGGCGCAGCGCGAAGAGCGAGCGCGCCGCCTCCTCGGCCGGCAGCGGCCCGCGTCGAGCCTCGACGAGCTCCACCAAGCCGGTCGGCGGAATCGAACGCGAGCTGCATGCGTGGCAGCGTAAGCGAACGTATGTTCGTGTGCAAGCACAAAAGGAGGGCCGCGAGCGTCACCCGACGCCGCGGCCCTCCGAGTCCTCGGAGGAGCGGTAGTGCTAGCCGCCGCCCTTGACGGCCGCCTTGAGCTGGCTGCCGGCCGAGAACTTCGGCACGGTCGCCGCCGGGATGTGCACCTTCTCGCTCGGATTGCGCGGGTTGACACCCTCGCGCGCGGCGCGATCGGCAGTCGTGAATTTGCCGAACCCGGTGAACGTGATCGTGTCCCGGGCCTTGAGTGCGTCGGTCACGCAGTCGAGGAACGCGTCCACGGCTGCGCCTGCGTCGCGCCTCGACAGACTGCTCTTCGATGCGACGGCGTCAACGAATTCCTGCTTCGTCACTTGCACTCCTCCTCGTCATGGGATGGTCGGAAACCCGCGAGGACCCTAACAGGGTCGTCGGATTGGCTCAACGATGCGGGTTTGCGGCACTTTTACCATCAGGCAGGAGTTCTCCTCCCCGATAGAGCGGCCGCAAACGCACGCCGAGACGGGCGAGAGCGTCCGCCCCGCCCTCCTCGCGATCGACCACGCAGACCGCATTTCGCACCTCGAGACCGGCCTCGCGAAGCGCCCCGACCGCCTCGACGAGCGCACCTCCGGAGGTGACGACGTCCTCGATCAGGCAGACGAGCTCGCCCGGCTCGAACGGCCCCTCGATGCGGTTGGCGGTGCCGTACTCCTTCGCCTCGCCGCGCACGATCACGAAGGGGAGCCCGCCCGAGAGGGAGGCCGCCGCGGCGAGCGCGACCGCGCCGAGTGCCGGCCCGGCGAGCCGCACGGCGGCCGGCTCGAACTCGCGCCACCGCGGCGGCGAGCCGCTCGCCCAGCGGGCCGAGGAGCTCGGGCTTCGTCTCGAAGCGGTACTTGTCCAGGTACCAGCGGGAGCGCCTGCCGGAGCGGAGCAGGAAGTCGCCCTCCAGCAGCGCGTGCTCGCGCAGCTGCTCGCCCAGGGCGTCCACGATCAGAGCGCGGCGCGCGCGAGCTGGAGCAGGCGCTCGCTGCCGGGTGCGCCGCGCTCGAGCGTCACCATCGAGCCGTCGTCGTAGTAGAGGCTGACGCGCTCGCGGGCGGCGTCGCGACGGCGGAAGTGCAGGAGCAGCGGCCCGCCGACGAGAAGGACGAGCGCGAGGAGCCTACGCATCGGCGGTCTTCTTCGTGCGGCGCCGCGGCGCCGGGCTCTCCGCCGGCGGGGCGAGCGAGCGCAGGCACGTGCGCAGGTCGTAGAGGACGAGCCCGGCCGTCGGGCCGGCCGCGGTGGTCGCCGCGATCGCCAGCTCGCCCTCCCGCACGACGAAGACGCTGCCCTCGCGCACGGCGACCTCGAGCTGGGTGAGCGTGCGCCCGTCTCCGCCCGGGGTGGCCGCGGCCGCCTCGAGCAGCTCACGCGCGGTCGTCACGAGACGCCCCGCGCGGCGGCTCGTCGGCGAACGTCGAGGCGAGCAGGGAGCCGTCGGTCGCGAACACCGCCGCCGTCTCGATCTGCGACGAGATCTCGGTCAGGTCGGCGAGCGCGGCGTCGGCCTCCACGCCGGCGAGCCTAACAGCCTCCGGAGTGCCACTCATACTGCGCCCTGATGCGCAGGCCATTCGCCGAGCCGCTCGCGAAGTTCTTCGCCGACCGCGGACCGCACCTGGCGGCGATGATCGCGTACTTCGGCCTGCTCTCGTCCGTCTCGCTGATCTTCCTCGCGCTCGCCCTGCTCGGGTACACGGGGCGTGCCGAGGAGTCGAGCTACCTGGTCGAGGAGCTGCGGCGGCTCTTCCCCTCGAGCTCGATCGAGGACATCGTGCGCGTCGTCGAGGCGATCACCTCGAACGCGACGACGCTCGGGCTGATCGGGCTGGCCTTCCTGCTCTGGACGTCGCTGTCGCTCTTCAGCGTGCTCGAGTCCGCCTTCAACATCGTCTACGGCCGCCCCAACCGCTCCTTCTTCCACGGCAAGGGGCTCGCGACCCTGTTCATGGCCGGCTCGATCATCGCCCTCTCGACGGCGCTCGTGCTCGGCTCGATCGGCTTCGACCTGCTGCGCCGCTTCGCGCCCGACGTCATCTCGAACGGCGTCGTGGCCTATGCGCTCTCGATGCTGATCTCGACGTCGGCCGTGTTCGTCTTCCTCGTCGTCGCCTACGAGCGGCTCACGAACGCCAGCCTGAGCTTCCGCGCGGTCTGGCGGGGCGCGGCGCTCGGAGCGGTGCTGATGCAGCTCACCTTCCAGGTGCTGCCGCTCTTCGTCCGCTTCTCGCGCGAGGTCCTGGCGGTGCAGGCGCTCGGCACCTCGGCGCTCCTGCTCGTCTGGATCTACGTGATGGCGAACGTGATCGTCTTCGGTGCCGAGGTGAACTGGTGGGTGGCGCGCGAGCGCGACGCCGACGAGGTGGCCGGTCTGGCCTGACGGGGGTTGTGCGCAAGGCCGCCCGGTGGCACCCTGCGAGCGAGGAACTGCGGCTTGATGGGGATCGAGGATCGGGTGGAGCGCGCCCGCGTGCGGGCGTTTCTGCGCGCCCGGCGCGGGCTCGCGCTCGTCGTCGCCGCGCTCGCCCTGATCGTCGTCGTCGCCGAGCTCGACCACGCGCACAAGCGGGCGATGGGAAACGCAGCGCAGGAGTCGGAGTGGTTCTGCGAGCACCGCGGCGTGCGGTGCGGCGGTCCCGACTCCGGCCGGATCCAGCACCGCTGGGAGGCGCGGGAGATCGGCTACAAGACCGCGTTCGGGCTGGTCGCGGTGACCGGAGTCGTGCTGCTCGTCATCCGGCGCCGGCCGCGGCGCTGAGCGCAGACGCCGCCCGCGCGCGGTGCGAGTTCTCGCGCCTTCCACGCGTCGCCGAGCTCGGCGACCGTCCGCTGCTCGCCGGCCGGGACGAACACCGGGTCGTAGCCGAACCCCTCCGACCCGCGCCGCTCGGCAGTGATCGTCCCTTCGAGCACGCCGCTCCCGCGCAGCTCGCTCGCCGTCGGGTGAGAGCGCGACGAGCTCGCACACGTAGCGCGCGCGGCGGTCCTCCACGCCGTCGAGCTCGTCGAGCAGGCGGGCCACGCCGTCCTCGGCCCAGCGCGCGGTCGCCACCCCGGGCGCACCGCCGAGGGCGGCCACCTCGATGCCGGAGTCGTCGCGCGAGCACCCATGCGTCGGCGCTCGACCGAGCGGCCGAACTCGGCCTTGCCGCGGGCGTTCTCGTAGTAGGACGCGCCGTCCTCCGGCGGATACGCCCTCCACGTCCAGCAGCTCGAGCTCCCAGCCGGGCAGCGCCGCGCCGCAACTCCCTCAGCTTGGACGGGTTGCGGGAGCAGAGGCGCGCTCTCAGGGGCGCCACTGCACCCGCTCGACGTCGTCCAGCGTGCGCGACCGCCTCGGCGACGCGCGCCGACTCGGCGCGGCGCGATGCCCGCAGCACCACGTCCAGTCGTCCCCTCGTCGCCGAACTCGACCGAGCTGATCACGCCGCCGACCTCCTCGATCCGCAGCGAGCACGCGTCGCGCCGACGCTCGCCCGGGGCGAGATCGATCGCGAGCTCGGCCTCCTCCGGCCGCACGCGCGAGAGCATCCGCGCGCTGACGATCTTCAGCGGGCCGAGCGAGACGAGCACGAGCGCGGTCGCCGCGACCGCGACGGCGTAGTAGCCGGTGCCCGCGGCCATCCCGATCGCCGCGACGACCCAGAGCGTCGCGGCCGTGGTGAGCCCGCGGACGTTGATGCCGCGCACGATGATCGCGCCCGCGCCGAGGAAGCCGATGCCGGTGACGATCTGCGCGGCGATGCGCGTCGGGTCGAAGACGATGCCGTCGCGCGTCGAGAACGTCCAGTCCGTCCAGGCGTACGCGGAGACCAGCGTGAAGACGCAGGCGCCGAGCGCGACGAGCAGGTGCGTGCGAAAGCCGGCCTCCTGGTCGCGGAGCTCGCGCTCCAGCCCGATCGCGCCGCCGAGCCCTGCGGCGACGAGCGAGGCGCAGCAGGGCCTCCCAGATCTCGAGCTCAGGCGCCACGCGCCGCCGTCCGCCGCCTCGCTCCTGCGCCGCGGCGATCTGCTCGATCCCGCCGGCCGCGAGGTCGAGCAGCTCGTCGAGCTGCTCGCGCGAGAACGGGTCGCGCTCGGCGGTCGCCTGCACCTCGACCAGGCGGCCGTCGCCGGTCATGACGACGTTCATGTCGGTCTCGGCGCGCGAGTCCTCGGCGTAGTCGAGGTCGAGCAGCGCGCGGCCCGTCGACGATCCCGACCGAGACGGCGGCCACCGAGCCGGGCAGCGCCTTCGAGAGGCCGAAGCGGTCGAGCGCGCGGCGCGCGGCGACGTACGCGCCGGAGATCGCGGCGCAGCGCGTGCCGCCGTCGGCCTGCAGGACGTCGCAGTCGAGCCAGAGCGTCCGCTCGCCGAGCGCCTTGAAGTCGCAGCACCGCGCGGAGCGCGCGCCCGATCAGGCGCTGGATCTCGACCGTGCGCCCGCCCTGCTTGCCCCCGCGACGCCTCGCGCTGCGCCCGCTCGCCGGTCGACGCCGGCAGCAGCGAGTACTCGGCCGTCATCCAGCCGCGGCCGCGAGCCGCTGCAGCCAGCGCGGCACGCCCTCCTCGACCGTCGCCGTGCAGAGCACCCGCGTCTCGCCCTGCGAGTAGAGCACCGAGCCGTGCGCCTGCTCGAGGAAGTCGGGCACGAGGTCGAGCTGGCGCAGCTGGTCGTGGCGCTGCGCCCGTCGGCTCGCGTCATGCCGCGGCCGCCTCGAGGGCGGCGAGCTCGACGTGCTCGACCTCGTCGATCGGCAGCTGCAGGAAGCGCCGTCCCATCTCGCGGAAGGCACCGGGTCGCCGGTCGTGAGGAAGCGGTAGCCGCCCTCGCGGGCCGCGTCGTTCTCGATCCGCTTCCGCGCCAGCGTCTCCGCCACCTCGCGCGCCGTCTCCTCGGCGGAGAAGACGAGCGTGACGTCGCGGCCGAAGACGCGCTGCAGGATCGGCCGGATCAGCGGGTAGTGCGTGCAGCCGAGGATGACCGTGTCGACGCCGGCCTCCTTCAGCGGCGCCGCGTACTCGCGCACCGCCGCCGCCGTCGCCTCGCCGAACGGGTCGTCGCCCTCGATCAGCGGCACGAGCAGCGGACACGCGACGGGGAACGACCGCGGCGCCCGCGTCGAGCGCGTGCACGAGCTCGGAGTAGCGCCCCGTGCTCACCGTCGCCTGCGTGGCGAGCAGGCCGATCCGCCGGTTGCGCGTCGCCTGCACGGCCGCATGCGCCTCCGGCGTGATCACGCCGACGACGGGCACGCGCAGCTCGGTCTGGAGCTCGGGCAGCGCAGCGGCCGTCGCGGAGTTGCACGCGACGACGATCAGCTTCACGTCCTGCGCCTCGAGGTAGGCGCCGATCTCGCGCGCGAAGCGCCGCACGTCCTCGACCGGACGCGGGCCGTACGGCAGCCGCGCACCGTCGCCGAGGTAGACGAAGTCCTCGTGCGGAAGCGTGACGAGGCACTCGTGCAGGACGGTCAGTCCACCCGCGCCCGAGTCGAAGACGCCGATGGGCCGAGAGTCCATCGGGCGATTGTAAGGTCGGCCAGTGGAGATGCGGTCGTGAAGGTGCTCGCCCTCACGCACGGCCCCAGCGTGGGACCGGGCGTGTTCGGAGCCGAGGTGGCGGCCGCCGGGCACGAGCTGCACGAGTGCCACGTCGCCTCCGGCGGCAGGCCCTCGCACGACGCCGACGCGATCCTCGTCTTCGGCGGGGCGATGCACCCCGACCAGGAGGAGCAGCACCCGTGGCTCCTCGCCGAGCACCGTTTCCTCGTCGAGGCGCTCGAGCGCGAGACACCCGTGTTCGGCATCTGCCTCGGTGCCCAGCTGCTCGCGAAGGCGGCGGGCGCAGCGGTCCGTCCCGCAGCAGAGCCCGAGGTCGGCTGGCTCCCCGTCGAGCTGACGGAGGCCGCGGGCTCCGACCCCGTGCTCTCGGCGGCACCCGACCGCTTCGAGGCCTTCCAGTGGCATCACTACACCTACGACCTGCCCCGTGGCGCGGTCGAGCTGGCGCGCAGCGACTCCTGCACGCAGGCGTTCCGCCTCGGCAACGCGATCGGGATCCAGTTCCACGCCGAGGTGACGGAGACGCAGGTGGACCGCTGGCTGGCCGAGGATCCCGCCGACGTGAACGATGCCGAAGCCCTGCGGGAAGCGACGCGCGAGCGGATTGGAGCCTGGAACGTCTTCGGCCGCTCGCTCTGCCGCCTCTTCCTCGAATCCGTCTAGTCGCCTCCGGGGCGGCCGGTCTCGAACGGCAGCGAGTCGTCGCGCGACCACTCGTGCCACGAGCCTACGTAGTTGCGGGCGTCGTAGCCGGCTGCGCGCAGGATCTGGACCGCGAGCGCCGAGCGCGAGCCGGAGTGGCAGTAGGCCACGACCTCCGCGCCGGCCGTCGGCCCGAGCCGCGCCTCGATCTCCGGCGCCGTCAGCTCCATCAGCTCCTGGAGGTCGAGATGGACCGACCCGGCGATCCGGCCCTGCTTCGGGTCGCAACGCGCGCCGAGCTCGCCGGCGTATTCCTCCTCGGAGCGCACGTCGACGATCGTCAGTGTCGCGTCGTCGAGCCTCCGGACGAGCTCGTCGCGCTCGATGTCGGTCACCGCTCGATCCTGACCGCGCCCGGGAGCTCGGGCGCGTCGCTCCAGCTGTGCTCGGCGCCCGGCGATCCCGATCGCGTCGGCGATCCCGGCGAGCACCTCCTCGGCGGGCGGAAGCTCCTCGGGGCTCGCGGCGTGGACTGCGGCCGCGCGCACGGCCGCCGGATCGGCGCCCGTCAGCCGCGAGACGACACGGGGATTCGCCGCGAGGGCGATCACGTCTCCGGGCGGCAGGGGGCCGTAGTGCTCCTGCACCGAGAGGTACTCGTCGACGACGCTGCCGCGCTCGAAGAGGACGAAGCGGACGACCGCGCCCTGCTCGACGCCGAGGGCGAGCACGACGCCGCCCGTCCGGTCGCCGAGCTCCTTGGCCAGCCGGCGGAGCTGGCGCGGGTCGCGCTCGCAGACGTCGTCGTAGATCGCGATCCAGCCGTTGCGCGGCGCGCTGACGATGCTGCCGCGCGAGCCGCCCGGGAGCCGCGGCACGAACTGGCGCACGGCGCGCTCGAGCCCGCCCTGGTCGTCGGTCTGGACGTGCACCGAGCCGAACGTGCGGCCGGTGTGGTCGTCCTGCAGCCGGCTCGTGAGCGTGTCGAGCGGCACGACGAGCTCGAGCAGGTCCTCGCGGAAGCCCCAGCGCGAGTAGATCGAGCGCGCGCGCTCGTTCGCCGCGCCGACCTCGAGCGAGACGAACTCGACGCCCTGCTCGGCGAAGGCCGCGGCGACCTCGCGCACGAGCGCCCGCGCGCTGCCCCTGCGGCGCGCGTCCGGCTGGACGTAGAGGTCGCTGAGGAAGCCGAGGCGAGGGCTCTTCCGGCGCGCGAGCGCGAACCCGACCGGGTCGCCCTGCTCGTCGAGCGCCACGAACGCGTGCTCCTCCCGCACGATCTGCTCGATCTCGCGCAGCTCCTGCTCGTGATCGACGGCGACGTGCGGCGGAGGCGGCACCTCCCGCTCGAACGCACGCCAGAGCTCCTGGATCGCCGCGAGGTCCTGCCTCGGTGGCGGCGCGCACGTTCACGCGGCCACCGGCGGCGCGAGCCGCAAGCCGGTCAGGAGGTAGTGGACGGAGAGGTTCTGGAAGGGGTGCAAGCGGGCTCCGATGGCGCGGACGTCCTCGCCGTCACCATAGAAAATCGCCACCGCCTTGCGCACGCCGAGGTCACCGGCGGGCCAGGCATGCGGCCGGCCGAGATGACGGGCGAGATACCAGTCGGCCGTCCACTCGCCCAGCCCGCGGATCGCGACGAGCCGCTCCTTCACCTCGTCGTCGGGCAGCGTCGCGAGCGCGTCGAGGTCGAGCTCGCTGCGGGCGAGCCCGACGACGTACTCCGACTTCCGCACGGAGAAGCCGAGCGCGACGAGCTCCTGCTCGGTCGCGGCGGCGATGCGCTCGCGCGTTGGGAAGCCGACGGCGTGCTCGCCCGGCTCGCCGAAGCGCTCGACGAAGCGGCTGCGGATCGCGAAGGCCGAATGGAGCGAGACCTGCTGCGCGGTGATCGACGTCACGAGCGCCTCGAACGGATCGGGCGCGAGCGGCGGCCGGAAGCCCGGCAGCGCCGCGGTCAGGCGCCCGAGCACGGCTCGTCGGCCGCCCAGGCGTAGAAGGGGTCGAGGTCGAAGCTCGCGCCGAGGAGAAGGCGGACCTCGGCCTCGATACGCGCGTCGAGCGGCGTGACGTCGACCCCGCCCGGCGCCGCTTCGATCCGTACCTCGCGCCCGTCGACCACGCGGTGCAGGCCGCCCTCGTGCCAGAGGTTCGCGCGATCGACGCCGAAGGCGCGGAAGCGCTCGGTGGAGACGTCGAAGTCGTACGGCTGCGGCAATGCGAGCACGGCCATCGGCCGATTGTCGCTTCAAGTCCGCTCGGACGGCTGCCGATACGAACGGCGTGCGTCTTGCGGCCGCCATCCTCACGCTCTGTGCGCTCGCGCTCGGTCACGTCTCCGAGGCTCCTGCCGCGGGCGAGCGCTCCTGGGCGCAGCCCCAGATCAAGGCCGTCGTCGCGGCCGGCCTCCTGGCGGACGACGTCGCGACCTTTGCGCCCGACAAGCCGCTGACCCAGCGCGCGCTCGCCGGCGCCCTCGATCTGCTCGCGCTCGACTCAGAGGACCGAACGACGTCGAGCTACCGCGCGCTCGTGCCCGGCCGGGCGGTCACGATCCGGGAGCTCGATGCGGCGCTCGTGGGCTACCTCGGCCTCGGAGACTCCGCACGCACGATCACGGCTCAGCTGCGCACGGCCGCTCTCTCCCCGAAGGCCGGCGCCGGCACGGAGACGATCGCCCGCCTGCTCGGCCTGCGCTTCAACCATCCCGCCGCCCGCGACGAGCTGGAGCTCGGCCTCGCCGACCCCGCCACCCGTGCCGAAGCCGCCTACTCGCTCGCTCGCCTGCTCACCCTGTCGAGCTGGGACGTCGAGCGGGTCCAGGCCCAGGCGCAGACGTTCATGCTCCCCGAGCTGAGCGACTGGCAGCGCACCGTGCTCCGCCGCGCCGTCTCGTTCATCGGCTCGCCGTACATCTGGGGCGGCACCTCCGAGCTCCCGCAGCAGCCGCTGGGCAAGGCGGCACCGGGTGGCTTCGACTGCTCGGGCTTCGTCTGGCGCGTGTTCAAGCTCGAGCCGTTCGAAGGCGCCTCCGCGCTCGCATCCGTCCTGCGCGGCCGGACGACGTTCGAGATGTCCGGGCGAGGTCGGCCAGGCGCGACGGATCAAGAAGGCTCAGAACCTCCAGCCCGGTGACGTTCTCTTCCAGGGGGCGCGCGGGCCGCAGTCGAAGCCGGCGCAGATCGACCACGCGGCGATCTACGTCGGCGGCGGCTGGTTCGTGCACTCCTCCGGCAGCGGCACCACCCTCCATCCGTTCGAAGGGTGGTACCGCGACCGCTTCGCGTGGGCTCGAAGGCCGCTCCGCGAAGCCGGACTGGCCTAGCCGGCCGCCGCCGCGAGCATCGCCGCCACCTGCGCGATCGTCGGCAGCGGCTCGCTCCGCTCCTCCGGCCGCCCGCCGCGCTCGCCCTCGTCGCCGGACGGGCCGTTCAACGTGCCCGACGCACCGGCCGGGACCTGGAGCTTGTAGCGCGCCGCGAAGCCGCGGAAGACGAAGTGGCTTCCGAGCGCAACCGCCTCGCCGAAGCGGCCCTTGCAGACGAAAACCCGGCCCTGTTCCGACCGCCGCACGGTCAGCCGGCTCCGAGCGCCGCAGCGCACCTTCAGGTCACCGCCGAGATCGAGGAAGCCGACGTAGCCGATCCGGCCCACGATCCGCAGCGGGCGCTGGGCCTCGCCGAGCTCCAGCTCGAGCTCGCCGCCGAAGTAGCCGTTGCCCGTGAGCGCCACGGGTCCCGTGACCTCGCCGTTCGTCGAGGCGACCGCAGCCGCCGGGACGAGGAGCGCGATCAGCGCGCAAGCCGCAAACCTACGCACGTTCACCTGCATGTTGTCCTCCTTGATGACGTCCTCCCCGCACGCACTCTGGGTCGAGGACGTAGGGGCGGAACGACTCCGGGGTACGGAGTCCGTTCGCGAGCCGTGAGGAGTTCGTGTGCGGGGTACCGCGTTCGAGGGTCAGCTCGCGTCGAACTGCCGCGCGACGTCGTGCAGATCGTCGAACGGCCCGTAGGGCAGCGCCCGCTCGTCGAGGTAGCGGGCCAGCCCGTCGCGGGCGAACACCTTCTCGGCGGCGAGAGCGGCGCAACGATCCGAGTAGCCGTCGCCGACGTAGACGTACGGCTCACCCGCAAGACTCCCGCGCTTGCACGGCTCGCCGCACACCGCGCACGCCGTCTCGTCGCGGAAGCGAACGACCCAGCCGTCGTGCCGGGCGTCGAGGCGGTTCGCGAGCACCTCGAGCTCGATCCCCTCCCTCTCCAGTACGGGCTCGATCAGCTCGTGGAAGCCCGCCGAGATCACCATGGGCTCGTACGCGGCGAGCTCGCGCAGGCCCGGGCGCACCTCGACGTGCTCGACGACCCAGTCGACGACGACGTCGAGCGGCGTGGTGATCGTCTGGAACTCGAGCGCGATCTCCTCGTGGAGGGTCAGGTCGACTCCGACACGCGGCTCGAGCTCGGCCAGCAGCGCCGGGTCGCCGAACTCGTGGAGCACCTGCACGAGCGAGTCCCGGACGGTGACCGTCCCGTCCCAGTCCACGACGAGCCGCAACGGCTACAGGTGCGAGGTGAGGCCGGCCTCGCTGGCTTCGCCCTCGCCGGTCTCGTACCAGGAGAGCGCGTACTTGCCGTCGTCGAGCTCGCGCGCGAGCGTCGAGAGCCGGAGGGGGTAGAAGGTGTCGCACATCACGGCGAGCTCGCCGGTCTCGTGCATGCCGATCGACTTCTCGGCGAGACCCGGCTGCGGCCCGTGCGGCAGGCCGGACGGGTGCAGGGTGATCGACCCCACGTCGACGCCCTTGCGCGAGCCGAAGTTGCCGGAGACGTAATAGATCATCTCCTCGCTCTGCAGGTTCGAGTGGTGGTACGGGATCGGCACCGCCAGCGGGTCGAAGTCGAGCTTGCGCGGGCAGAACGAGCAGATCACGAAGTTGCGGCCGGCGAACGTCTGGTGGGCGGGCGGCGGCTGGTGGATCCGGCCGGTGAGCGGCTCGAAGTCGTGGATCGAGAACGTCCACGGGAACAGGTAGCCGTCCCACCCGACGACGTCGAAGGGGTGGTAGTCGAGCAGGTAGGTCTGATAGCCGTCGCGGACCCGCACCTTGACCGGGAACTCACCCTTCTCCCGATGCGTGTTCAGCTGCGCCGGCGGATGGATGTCGCGGTGGTAGTACGGCGCCCCTTCGATGATCTGACCGGACTGGTTGCGGTAGCGGCGCGGGATCTCGATCAGGCCGGGGGTCTCGAAGACGAGGTGCCGCTGCGGGCCGACGGGGGCGAACTTGTACGTCGTCCCGCGCGGGACGACGATGTAGTCGCCGTCCTTGTAGGGCAGGTCGCCGAAGATCGTCGCCAGCGTGCCGGAGCCCTCGTGGACGAAGATCACCTCGTCGCGCTCGCCGTTTCGGAAGAACGTCTCCATCGTCTCGGCCGGTCGGCAGATCGAGATCTCCACGTCCGAGTTCCACATCAGCAGGCGCCTGCCGGTGATCTCGTCGCCCTCGGCTTCGATCTCCTTCGTGTTCATCAGCCGGTGCTGGTGGGTGTCCGGCACCCACTCGTCGCGCTCGATCGGCTCGAACCCGCCGATCTCCATCACGCGGCACGGCGACTGGAGGTGGTAGAGGATCGACTCGTTCCCCGTGAAGCCCTCGAGCCCCATCACCTCTTCGGTGAGGAGCGTCCCGTTCTCGCGGAACTGGATGTGCCGCTTGCGCGGCACCTCGCCGAGGCGCTGGTAGAACGGCATGGCCTGAGGATACCGGCGCTAGCCTCGCGGCCCGACCGTGTTCCGTAGCACGCCGATCCCCTCCACCTCCAGCTCGACCACGTCGCCCGGCTGGAGCCACCGGCCGTCGCCGAGCTCGAGGATGCAGCCCGTGCCGACAGTGCCGGAGCCGAGCACGTCGCCGGAGCGCAACACCGTGTTCCGTGCCGCCTGCTCACGGATCCGCTCCCACGAGAAGTGCAGGTCGCGCAGGTTCCCGCGCGAGCGCTCCTCGCCGTTCACCCGCGCCACCAGCTCCGCCTCGCCGCCGGGGAACTCGTCGACCGTGACCACGACCGGGCCGAGCGAGGTGGCGAAGTCCTTCCCCTTCGCCGGCCCGAGCCCGACCTTCATCTCGGTGCGCTGCAGGTCGCGCGCGGACCAGTCGTTCATGACCGTGAAGCCGCCGATGCGGCCCTCGGCACCGACGATCGCCGCCACCTCCAGCTCGTAGTCGAGCTCCTCCGAGCCCTCCGGATACGGGATCTCGGCGTCGGGCCCGTAGATCGCCGACGGGTTGGAGAAGTAGAAGACGGGCTGCTCGTACCATTCGGGCGGCACCTCGAGCCCGCGCGAGGCGCGCGCTGTGGCGACGTGCTGCTCGAAGGCGTAGAAGTCGCGGACCGAGGGCGGGTTCAGGACCGGCGCCAGGAGCTTCACCTCGTCGAGCGGGTACTCGGCGTGCTCCCGGGCCAGCGAGCCGCCGGTGAAGAAGGACTGGATCGTCTGCGCCGCCAGCTGGATCACGCGGTCGCCTTCGATCCGGCCGGGCCAGCCGCGCTCGAGGTCGCGCTCGAGCGGCGTGAACATGCACAGGCGCACGCGCGGAAACTACCTACGCGCCGGTTACGGCTCGGTGTGGACGATCACGTCTGCGATCTCGGGGTGCTCGGCCCGCAGCCGGTCCTCGACCTCGCTCGCCTGCGCGTGGGCGTCGGCGAGCGTGCCCGCCGGGTCGAGCCCGAGGGTCAGGAACGCCACGAGGCCCTCGGCGGTGCGGAGGACACGCACCTCCCGCGGGGTGCCGCCCGCGACCTCGCGCACGATCCGCGCGCACGTCACCCGGGGCGAGCTCGACGGCGGTGCTCGCCTCCGCGAGCGGCTCCAGGTGAGTCTGCACGGAGCCGATCTCGGGGACGGCGGCGGTGATCGCCGCCTCGACCTGCTCGGCGATCTCGTGCGCCGCTTCGAGCGGCAGCTCGCCGGGAAGCTTCAGGTGCAGGGAGAGCTCCGTCGCGCCGCCGAGCGTGACCAGGCTCAGGTTGTGGATCTCGCGCACGCGCGGCACCGTGAGCGCCGCCGCGTGGGCGCGCTCGCGGAGGGCGGCCTCGGCCTCGCCGGGCTCGACGTGGACGACGACGTCGCTCCCCGGCAGGACCCGCTCCAGCGCCTCCTCGACGCGGTCGGCCATCGCGTGGCCCTGGGCCACGGCCGCGCCCGGCGGTACGGAGATGACGACGTCGGCGAAGTGGCTCGGCCCGGCCTGGCGGAGCCGCAGGCGGGAGAGCTCGACGGGTGGCTCGAGGGCGGCGATCGCAGCGCGCGCAGCCTCCTCGGCCGCCGCCGGCGCCCGGTCCATGAGCACGTCGACGTTCCGCCGGATCAGGCGGGCGGCGGCGGTGAGCACGAGCGCCGCCACGAACAGCGCGGCGAGCGCGTCGCCCTCGGGGAACCCCCCGGCCGCCGCCACCAGCCCGGCCACCACGGCGAGCGTGCCGACGAGGTCGCTGCCGAAGTGGAGCGCGTTCGAGAGCAGCGCCGCGCTCCGGTACCTGCGCGCGGCCCGGTACGACGCGATGGTGCGCGCCACGTCGATCGCGAGCACGACCGCCAGCGACGACGAACACCCACCAGGCCGTCTCGATCTCGTGCTCGAGGGCGCCTGTCAGCCGCGCGACCGCGAGCCCGGCGACTGCGACGCTGACGAGCGCGAGCACGGCAGCCTCGGCGAGCGCGGCCAGGTGCTCGGCCTTGCCGTGGCCGAACGGATGCGCGCGGTCGGCGGGCCGGCCCGCGACGCCGACCGCGAAGAAGGTGAGGACCGCAGCGACGAGGTCGGTGCCCGAATGGAGCGCCTCGGAGACGAGCCCGAGGCTGCCGCTGACCAGCCCGGTGACGAGCTTGAGCGCAAGGAGCACGGACGCGGCGACGACCGAGGCGAGCGCGGTTCGCCGCAGCGGGCTCATGGGCGAAGGCTAGACGGGTTCGGCTGTGACGACGGTCAGAGGTTGCCGCGCAGAGCCTGCTCGCGCTCGATCGACTCGAAGAGCGCCTTGAAGTTGCCCTCGCCGAACGTCGTCGCACCGTGGCGCTCGATCACCTCGAAGAAGAGCGTCGGCCGGTCCTGCGCCGTCTTCGTGAAGATCTGGAGCAGGTAGCCGTCGTCGTCACGGTCGGCGAGGATCCGGAGGCGCCGCAGGTCGTCGTAGCTCTCGCTGATCTCGCCGACGCGGCCCTGGACGTCGTCGTAGTACGTCTCGGGCGTGTCCAGGAACGCGATCCCGCGCGCCTTCAACGCCTCGACGGTGCCCACGACATCGCGGGTCTGCAGCGCGATGTGCTGCACGCCCGGCCCCTCGCTGAACTCGAGGTACTCGTCGATCTGGCTCTTGCGCTTGCCCTCGGCCGGCTCGTTGATCGGGAACTTGATCTTCCCGGCGCCGTCCGCCATCACCTTCGACATCAGCGCGGAGTACTCCGTCTGGATCTGGTCGTCGCCGAAGTGGACGATGTTCACCATCCCGAAGACCTGCTCGTAGAACTCGACCCAGTGATCCATCTTCCCGAGCTCGACGTTGCCGACGACGTGGTCGATCGCGACGAGCCCGACACCGTCGCCGGGGGCGCCGTTCGGGGAGAGCGAGACGAAGCCGGGCAGGTACGGGCCGTCGTACCCCGAGCGGTCGACGAAGGTGTGGACGTTGTCGCCGTAGGTCGCGATGGTGGCGAGCTCGACGCGGCCATGCTCGTCCTCGACGACGTGCGGCTCGACCACGCTCTGCGCACCGCGGGCGACCGCCTCGCGATAGGCGGTAGCAGCGTCCGGCACGGCCAGCGCGACGTCCTTCGCGGCGTCCCCGTGCCGGGCGACGAAGCGGGTGACCTCGCTGTCGGAGCGGAGCCCGCTCGTGAGCACGATCCGGATCTCGCCCTGCTCGAGCACGTACGAGGCGCGGTCGCGGACCCCCGTCTCCGGGCCGCCGTAGGCGACCCGCGTGAACCCGAGCGCATGCTCGTAGAAGTACGCAGCCTGCTTCGCGTTGCCCACCCAGAGCTCGAGGTGATCCCACCCGTCGAGCGGCATGAAGTCGTGCTCGGACACGCGCGGATTCTACTCGCCGGCGGGAGGAGGCGCCTTCCCGCAGGTCGGCGGGCGAGCAGGATGCCGCCCCCGATCAGCACCCCACCGGCGACCTGCAGCGCGGTCATCCGCTCCGAGAGCAGGACGAGCGCGAAGACCGCGGCGACGAACGGCTGCAGATTCGCGATCAGCGTCGCGCGCGAGGGGCCGATCCCGTGCAGCGCGCGAAACCAGAGGACGTTCGTCAGCACCAGCGGCCCCAGCGTGGCGAAGACGAGGAGCACCCACACCCACGCCGAGACGCCGTAGTCCTGCTCGGCCGCCTGCCGGCCGCCCGTCGCCGCGATCGCGACCCAGCCGAGCGGGAGCACGACGGCGCTGATCCGGGAGGCGGAGTACCGGGCCATCAGCGGCGCGATCGCGACCGAGTAGCCGGCCCAGGTCGCAGCCGTGACGACCCCGAGCGCGATCCCCAGCCGGCTCGCAGACACCTCGCCCCCGGCACCGGCCGCGACGAGCCCGACGCCGGCGAACGAGACGACCGAGGCGCCCCAGAAGCGCCGCGACATCCGCTCCAGCCCGAGCGCGAGCCCGATCAAAGCGGCGAAGATCGGCGTCGCCCCGAGGAGCAGCGCGATCGTCGACGCGCTGGTGGAGTCGAGCGCGTAGACGAACGCGATCTGGTTCAGGTAGAGGAACAGCGCGGCGAGACCGACCAGCCCGAGGTCGCGACGCGCGATCCGCAGCGTCCGCTCGGCGAGCACCGCGATCGCGACGAAGATCGCCGACGCGAGCCCGTAGCGAACGACCGCGTACGCGAGCGGCTCGAACCCGTGCTGGAGGATGTAGCGCGTGACGGTGAGGTTGAGCGCCCACAGGACGACCGTGAGGAGCAGCATCAGATGGACGGGCCGAACCACCGGTTGACCCTATGTGGGCCGCGGTAGTCTTCCGCCGATGGCCGAGCCGACGATTCGCGACATCGACGCCCTCGTCGGGCCGGCGACGCCGCACTTCGCCTACCAGCTGCGCGCGCGCGTCCGCGAGCTGATCCAGGATCTCCCGCCCGACCACGAAGTGCGCCGCTACGGCGAGCGAGCAGATGGAGCTGCTCGACCGGCTCGGGCATGCGTCGACGAAGGCGGAGGACTCCCCGCCCGAGCCGCGCTCGCGGCCCGGCTGGGAGACGCTGCCGAGCTCCGCGCCCGCCTCGGCCCCGCAACCGCCGCGCCGAGGCTCACGGGCCTGAACACGGGGGGGGGAGGGGGGAGGGGCGGGCGGGAGGGCAGCGGCCAGTGCGGAGGTGAGCTTCGAGGGTTCTTCCGTCCTCGTGACGGGAGGGTCGCGCGGGATCGGCAAGGCGATCGCGCTCCGCTTCGCCACGCTCGGCGCGACGCAGGTGGCGATCGGCTACCTGCGCTCCGACAAGGCAGCCGAGGCCACCGCCGAGGAGTTGCGAGCGCTCGGCGCCGAGCCCGTGCTCGTGCGCGGCAACATCTCGTCGTCCCGTGTGCTCGAGGAGGTGGCCGACCTCGGGCCGCTCGACGCGCTCGTGCACAACGCGGCCAGCGGCGTCATTCGCCCTGCGCTCGAGACGGAGGACAAGCACTGGGACTGGACGCTCGACGCGAACGCGAAGGCGCTGCTCTCCCTCGCCCGCGTGTCGGCACCGCAGATGCGCCCCGGTTCGTCGATCATCGGCCTCTCGAGCCTCGGCTCGCAGCGCGTGCTGGAGAACTACTCGCTCGTCGGCACGTCGAAGGCCGCGCTCGAGGCGCTCGTCCGCTACCTCGCGGTCGAGCTGGCCGGGCGCGGCATCCGCGTGAACGCGGTCTCGGCCGGCGTCGTCGACACCGGCGCGCTCGAGCACTTCCCGAACCGCGAGGCGATGCTCGAGCTGGGCGCCCGCAACCCCGTCGGCAGGCTCGTGACGCCGGAGGACGTCGCCGCGGCGGTCACCTTCCTCTGCTCCCCGGAAGCGGAGATGGTGCGCGGGCAGACGCTCGTCGTCGACGGCGGCTACTCGCTGCTCGCCTAGCCCCGGCGTCGCGGCCCGCGCTCGAAGCGACCGCGGCTCGCTCCGGTGAGCCAGTCTCCGCCCACCGTCGCGCCGAGGCTGAGCGCACCCGCTACGAGGGCAAAGAAGAGGTAGACGCCGAGGGCACCGAGCCCCCAGGCGACCCCCACCGCCACAGCGCCGGCGACGATCACCCCGAGTGCGATCCGAGCCGCCATCACCCCACGGTAGCGCCGTCACGGGGCACACTGCAACGGTGGAGCCGACCGATCACAACCGCCGCGCCTTCGACGACGCGCACCGGACGTCCGAGAACGTGCTCGCGACCCCGGGGCTCCCGCCGCGGATCCGCGAGCGGCTGGCCGGCGTCGGCGGAAGCCGGGTGCTCCATCTCCTCTGCGGCACCGGCCGCGAGACGCTCGAGCTCGTCGAGCTCGGCGCGCTCGTGACGGGCGTCGACGACGACTCGGAGGCGATCGAGGCGGCCCGCCGGAAAGGGCCCGACGTGCCCTGGGTGCACGCCGACGCCGAGGCCCTTCCTCCCGAGCTCCTGCTCGGCCGCTGGGATCTGGTCTACCTCGGCGCCGGCTCGCTGCGGCGGCTGCGCGACCCACGTGCGTGGGCGGCCGGAGTGTCCGCGGCGCTCCGGCCGGGCGGGGTCCTGCTGCTCCACGACGAGCATCCGGCCGCGCTCTGCCTCGACGCGTTCGGGCGCTGGCGCGGCGACTACTTCGCGACGATCGGCCTGGGCGAGCTCGTCACCTGTGTCGTCGATGCCGGCCTCGCCCTGCGCGGCGTCGAGGAGTGGCCGGGCCGCGAGCCGAAGATCCCCGGCCAGGTCGTCCTGGCCGCCGAGAAGCAGGAAGCGTAGAAACCGGCGCAGCGGGGACAGGGGCGTATGGGAATCGGAGTCAGCCTCGTCCTGATCGCCGTCGGCGCAATCCTCACCTGGGGCGTCACCGCCGAGGCCGAGGGCCTCGACGTGAACGCGATCGGCGTGATCCTGCTGATCGTCGGCCTGCTGGGGCTCGTGCTCTCGATGATCTTCTGGTCGAGCTGGGGCGGCTTCCACCGCCGCACCGCCTACGTCGAGGGTGGGCCGGTTCGCGCCCGCCGCGCCGCAGCGCCGGACGACGGTGGTCGAGGAAGACGACGTCGCTCCGGGCCCACCGCCGCCGTAGCGGCTAGCGCCCGGGCACGAGCCGGTTCAGCGTGTCGGCGGCGATGTAGCCGGCCACCTTCGGGTTCTCCTGCAGCCTTCGCAGCGAGTACTCGTACCACTGGCGCCCGAAGGGCACGTAGATGCGAAGCCGGTGCCCCTCCGCCACCAGCCGGTCGCCGAGGCGGGTCTGCACGCCCAGGAGCATCTGGAACTCGTACTCGTCGCGCTCGAGCCTGCGCTCGCGCACCGCGAGCAGCGCCTGCTCGACGAGCCACTCGTCGTGCGTCGCGATCCCGACGTAGCAGCCGCCGTCGAGGAGCGCGTCGAGCGCGCTCACGTAGTTCGCCCGCACCGCATCGAAGTCCCGGTAGGCGAGCTCGGGCGGCTCGAGGTAGATCCCCTTGCAGAGCCGGACGTTGGCGCCGGCAAGAGCGGTCGCGTCGTCGACCGTGCGCTTGAGCGCGGCCTGCAGGACGACGCCCAGGTTCTCGGCGCCGGCAGCACGCAGGTCGCGGTAGAGCGCAAGCGTCGCGTCGGTCGTGCGACGAGTCCTCCATGTCGATCCGGACGAAGGTGCCGCGGCGCGGCGATCGCCTCCAGGTTGGCCCGTGCGAGCTCGGGGTCGAGGCTCAGGCCGATCCCGCTGAGCTTGACGCTGACGTTGGCGTCGAGCCCGTCTTCGTCGATCACGTCGAGGAAGTCGAGGTACGCCTGGGTGATCGCCTCCGCCTCGTCCGGCCGTGTGATCTCCTCGCCCAGGACGTCCACGGTCGCCAGCTTTCCCTGCGCGTTCAGCGTCGCGACGACGCGCCGCGCATCTGCCAGCTCGGGCCCGGCGATGTAGCGGGCCGAGAGCCGGCGGACGACGGGCCGCGGCACCGCCGGCAGCAGCCGGACGATCGTCTTGTCGAGCAGTGACATCGGCGGCGGAGCCTACCCCGTCGATCGGGTTCCTGGCGCGCGTCTGGGCGTGCGCGGCCGGAGGGGATAGGCCGTTAGGCCAGACCCGGAGAGTCGCGTGCGCCAGCGCGCGAGGCTGGCGGAGGCGGGCTCCGCCCGCCGGGAGCCGGCCGGCCAGGGGCGCGAGCGAGCCTACTGTTCGCGCATGAAGCCCTGGCGCGCCGCGGAGACGAGCGCGACGGCCTCGGGGAAGAGCACGCGCATGGCATCGCGGAGCGCGATCGCCTGCTCGTCCGGCCCGCCGGCGGCCTGAACCTGCTTGAGCGCCGCCGCGGTCAGCTCGACCGCGGTGTTGAGCGTCAGCGTCGCGAACTGCTCGCGCTGCGCCTCCTGCACCGTCTCGGCCTGCTTCGCCGCGAACTCCTGGATCCCGCGCAGCAGATCCTCGGGTCGCCGCCGAACGGGAAACCGAAGCCGCCTTCCATGCCGGACAGGTTAGACGAGCGGGCCTTTGTAGGAGCGCTCGACGTCGCCGAGCAGGGCGTCGACCACGGCGGCCGAGCCACGCAGAGCCTCGGCGAAGGGTGAGGGCTGGAGCCCGCCACCGAGCGCGACCTCGAGCTGCCGCGCCGCCTGGCCGATCGCGTCCAGGCGCGCCGGGGTCGCGAGCACGGGCGGCGAGCCGAGCACGCTCTGCAGCTCGTCGAGTGCCGACTCGGCCTCGTCGATCCCGTCGGGCGCCTCGGTCAGCCGGATCGCGACGAGTTGCGCGCGCAGCTCGTCGAGGTCGCCACCGCCTGCCGTCTCCTCGGCGAGCTCGCACAGGGCCGCGATCGAGACCGCGTCCCGCACGTCGCCGCGGTGCGCTACGGGCTCGCCCGCACCGTCGAGCGCGACCCACGTCCGCTCCTCGCCTGCTGCACGCTCGAACGCGCAGAGGTAGATCCTGCGCGCCGGGGCAGGCTCGGTGGCGAGCACCGCGGCGACGCGTTCGTCCGGCTCGGCCCGGCTCGCCGCCAGAGCGGCGATCTCCTCCAGCTCGTCGGCGAGCGTCACCGACGGAGCATGCCGCAACTACGATGCGCCGATGCTCGAGAACGTCCTCGAGGCCGTTTCCGTCGTTGCGGTCGTCGTCGCAGCGATCGCCGTCGGGGCCGCTGCCGCAGGACAGCTGCGCCCTCGTGGGGCCGCGCTGCTGGCCGCGCTCGTGGGCGTCGTCGCGGCCACCTCGTGGGTCTTCGTCGCGCTCGATCCGGACCGCGCGCTCGCACTCGCCGCGACCGCCACGACCGGTGCGGCCGTGGCCCTGGCCGGGGCGGCCGCCCTGGCCCAGGCGCTACGCCGCGTGCGCGCGAACGAACGACTGCTCGACGCGGCTCACACGAGGATCGAGGCTGCGATCGCGGAGGAGACCGAGCAACGGACGGCCGAGCTGCAGCAGCTGCTGGCCCGCACGCGAGCCGATTCGATCTCGATCCTGGCCGAGGAGGAGCGGCGAATCGCGGAGGAGCGCCGGCGCGAGTTCGGCGAACGCGAGCGCAGCGCCAGCCAGGAGCTCGCCCAGGCGCTCGCGGCGGTCGAGCAACGCGTCCAGGAGCGGCTGCGTGGCTGGTCGGACGATCTCGATCGCGCGCAGAGCGCGCTCGAGGCGCAGCTCGGAAAGCTCGAGCAGAAGCAGAAGCAGCTGATCGCCGAGGCGGAGACGCGCATCGAGGCCGAGGCGGCCGAGCTGGTGACGACGTCCGAGACGCAGCGAGCGTCGGTCCTGCGGCTGCGCGAGGACCTCGAGCGCTCCGCACAGGCGGCGGTGGCGGAGGCTCTCGACGAGCTCCAGGCACACACCGGCGAGCGGCGCCGCGTGATCGAGGAGATCGCGGATCGGCTCCGTCGCCGCGAGGAGGCGCTGGCCGAGCAGATCGAGCGCGGCGAGGTCGACGCGACCCGGCGGATCGAGGCCTCTTTCGCCGATGTCGAGCGCAGGCAGGTGGAGCAGCTGCAGCGCACCGTGGCCCGCGAGGGCGAGCGCTTCGCCGAGGCGGCGGCGCAGCAGTTCGACGTGACGCTCCGCAGCTCCCGCGAGGAGGCGGCCGCCCGCCTCGCCCGTGAGCTCGACCGCGCGGTCGAGACCTTCGTCCGGCAGGCGGACGCCGTGTTCGCCGAGCGGCTCACCCAGACCGGCGAGAGCGGCCAGAAGCGGATCGAGGCGCGCCTGCGCCAGTCCCAGACTGCGTTCGAGCGGCAACGGGAGGAGCTGACCGAGGCGTTCGCGCGCCGGATCGCCGACGCCGACGCCGATCTGAGGCGCACGCTCGGCTCGCTCGTGGCCGAGGCCGAGGCCGAACGGGCGGCCCTGGAGGCCCGGCTCGGGGACCTCTCGCGCAAGGTCGACGACCTGCATGCGGGCCTCCGCCGGGGCTGAAACCCACCCGGGGGGCTACCCACAGGTCTACCCACAGCCAGCCAACTTTAGGTGGGAGGGTTCGTCTAGTGCAGCACGAACACTCGACGCACAATGGCTGAGACGACCGAGCTCATCGAGCGTGGCAACGAGCGCGCGAAGGTGGAGTCCTGGCGGCTGCACGTCCTGATGGAGGCCGGGTACCCACTTCCGCTCGCCGAGCGGATCGCGGCTGCCCTCGAGGCCGACCTGCACGAGGCGGTCGAGCTCGTCGGCAAGGGCTGCGACCCGCGCACGGCCGCCGAGATTCTGCTCTAGCCCGCAGCGAGCACGGGCAAAGCCCGCGCTCGCGCGAACGTCAAGAGCTGCGTGAGCATGGCCGAGCCATGCCCACGGCAAGACCCCTGAAGGAGACCGCTTCGCGGCCTCACCTGCCGACGGACAGGCCTGGGCCGAATCTCGCTACGAGTGCGGCGAGTGCCGCCCCGGCGCAGCCGAGCACGAAGGCGGCGTCGACGCCCCACTCGTCGATCGCGATCCCGCCCACGGCGGCTCCCGCGGCGAGCCCTGACGCGAGGCTGGTGCCGATCCAGGCGAAGGCCTCGGCGTGCGTCCCCGGGCGGGCCACGCGGTCGAGCAGGCCGTAGGCGGCGGCGAAGGACGGTGCGATCGGGAGGCCGGCGACGAAGGCGAGCACCGTGAGCACCGGCAGGGACGGGGCCAGCACGAGTGGGGCGAGGCCGATCGCGAGCGCGACGGACGAGACGCGCAGCAGCGACCCGGGCTCCCTCGTCGTGCGCGCGCCGACGACGAGCCCGCCGACCAGGCTCCCGGCGGCGAAGAGGGCGAGGGGGACGCCGCCGAGCGCCGCGCTGCCGTGCTCCTCGGCGAAGGCCGGCATCCCGACCTCCGCTCCGCCGAACGCAAGCCCGCAGCAGCCGCCGAAGACGATCACGGTGCGCACACCTCTCGCCCCGAGCGCACCGACGAGACCGGCATCCGCGTGCGAGCCGTCTGGACGCCAGGCCCGCACCGGTGGCGTCGTCGCGAACGCGATCGTGCCGCCCGCGCACGCAGCCGCCGCAATCACGAGCGCGACGACCGGCGCGAGCAGCCCGGCTGCAAGCGCAACGAGCAGCGGCCCGACCACGAAGAAGATCTCCTGGAGCGACGCCTCGAGCGAGTAGGCAGTCGAGCGCAGCGACGGGCCTTCCAACAGCCGGGGCCAGAGCGCCCGCATGGCCGACCCGACGGCCGGCAGCAGCGCGCCGGCGGCAGCGGCGCAGACGCCGACCGCCACCAGGGGCGCAGACCAGACCGCGAGCGCGCCGGCCCCGAGCAGGGCGAGCGGCGACAGCACGGCCCGCTGGAGCAGGAGCCGCGACGCCCCTCGCCGGTCCATCAGCCTCCCCGCCACCGGCGCGCCGAGCCCGGCGGCGACGAGGAACGAGCCGCTCACGAGCCCAGCCGCGGCGAAGCTGCCGCCTCCGTCCCGGACGACGAGCAGGAGCGCAAGGGGCACCATCCCCATCGGCATGCGCGCGACGAGCGCAGAGGCGGTCAGGCGGCGCGCGTACGGGGTGGCGAAGAGCGCGCGGTAGCGACCCGCGCCGGCGACGGGGATGACGTCGTCCACCGGACGATCCTGCCATGGCTCCCGGAGCCCAAGTCCGAGCCTCTAGGGTGACGGCAGTGAAGATCGAGCCCCTCGTCTACGGCGACCGGAAGGTCTACACCGTCGCCGGGTTCAACCGAGGCGTCGCGGACTGGCTCGCGCGCCTGCCGACGCTGTGGATCGAGGGCGAGGTGACCGAGCTGCGGCGGCACGAGCGCTGGAGCAGCGTCTTCTTCACGCTGAAGGATCCCGCCGACGGAGCCTGCCTGCCCGCGTCGATGCCACGCCGCGGCTTCGATGCGTTGCGCCTCGACCTGGCGGACGGCGAGCGCGTGCACGTGTACGGACGACCCGAGCTGTACGCGGCCAAGGGCGAGCTGCGCCTGCGCGTGCTGTCGATCGAGCGCTTCGGCCTGGGCGCCCATCTGGCCTCGATCGAGCGGCTCAAGCAGGCGCTCGCGACCGAGGGGCTCTTCGACGCCGCGCGCAAGCGCGCGCTCCCGCGCTTCCCCGGCGGATCGGGCTCGTCACCGGCAGCGACGCGGCGGCGAAGCGGGACGTCGTCACGACGATCCAGTCGCGGTTTCCCGCGGCCCGTGTCCTCGTGGCGGAGACGCTCGTGCAGGGGCCGAGCGCCGCTGCCGGGATCGTGAGCGCACTCGAGGGCCTCGCCGCCGAGCAGGGCGTCGACGTGATCGTGCTGACGCGCGGCGGCGGCAGCTTCGAGGACCTGCTTCCGTTCAGCGACGAGCGCGTCGTGCGCGCCGTCGCCGGCTGCACGGTGCCCGTCGTGTCGGCGGTGGGCCACGAGCAGGACACGCCGCTCTGCGATCTCGCCGCGGACGTGCGGGCGTCCACGCCGACGGCGGCGGGGAAGCTCGTCGTGCCCGACATCGACGAGCTGCGGCGGGAGCTCGCGCGGGCCCACACGGTGCTCGAGCGCGGTGCCCGCCGGACGCTCGAACAGGCCCAGGAGCGGCTCGGCTCGCGCGCGGGCCGGGCTCGACCGCGGGGCACGGCGCACGCTCGACCGCGATACGAGGCGGATCGACTCCCTGCGCGAGCAGCTGCGCCGCGGGCCAACCCTGCTCGTCGAGCGCCGGCGGGCCGCGATCGAACGCACCGCCGGCCGGCTGGCCGCCCTGTCGCCGCGGGCGACGCTGGAGCGCGGCTACGCGATCGTGCGCGCCCGGGAGGGCGTCGTCCGGTCGGCCGCCGAGATCGCGGCGGGAGACACCGTCGCGGTCGAGCTCGGACAGGGCGGTTTCGACGCCCGCGTCGAGGAGGTCGCGAATGAGCACGGGCGAGAGTGAGGCGGCCAGGGACGTGAGCGAGCCCACATTCGAAGCCGCGCAGACGGAGCTGGAGGCGATCGTCGAGCGGCTGGAGCGCGGCGGCGCCAGCCTCGACGAGGCGATCGCGCTGTGGGAGCGCGGCGAGGAGCTGCTCCGGTTCTGCGTCACGAGGCTCGAGACCGCGCAGGGGAAGATCGAGGAGCTGGCGAAGCGGACCGAGAGCGCGGCACCCGCGGCTGCGCCTGATCCGCCTGAATAGACTCCGCGCATGCCGCGCCCCTCCACCGACACGATCGCGCAGGTTCCGCTCCTCGCCGGGCTCGAGCGGCGTGAGCTCGAGCGCGTGGCCGACGCGTTCAAGGAGCGGCGCTTCTCGCGCCGGCGACTCCCTCGCGACCGAGGGCCAGAAGGGCGCGGGCTTCTTCGTGATCGGCGAGGGCACCGCGACGGTCACGGTGGGCGGGGCGGAGCGCGGCAAGCTCGGGCCAGGCGACTACTTCGGCGAGATCGCGCTGATCGACGAGGGTGCGCGCACCGCCACGATCACGGCCGACACCGACATGACCTGCTACGGCATGACCTTCTGGGAGTTCCGGCCCTTCGTCGAATCCGATTCCCGCGTGGCCTGGAAGCTGCTCCAGGCGCTGGCCGCAAAGCTCCGCGCCTCCGAGCAGCGCCGCACGACCTAGGCGCGCACAGGCTAGGAGCTCCGGGCGACCAGGTCGCGCCCGAGCGTGCGGAGGTCGTGCGCAGCCGCCGCCGGGTCGCCGGAGAGCGCGACCGTCTCGACGTCCGGGAACGGCACCTCGACGAGCCCCCCGAAGACGACGCAGCGGACGTTCGCTTCCCGGGCTGCAGCCGCCACCCTCGCCGGCGCCTTGCCGGCGTGGGTCGACGCGTCGACCCGGCCCTCGCCCGTGACGACGAGGTCGGCGCGACGGAGCCGCTCCCCGAAGCCGATCGCCGCGAGCAGCCAATCGGCGCCTGGGACGAGTGCCGCGCCGAGCACGGCGACCGCTGCGCCGAGCCCACCGGCCGCACCGGCGCCCTCGAGCTCCGCGTACGGAACGAGCTCCGCCTGCAGCGCGAACCGCCGCTCGAGCGCGGCGACGTCGTCGGGCGAAGCCCCTTTCTGAGGCCCGAAGACGCGCGGCGCCTCCCACAGCGTCGTGCGCACGTCGCAGAGCGCGGCGGTGCCGGACCGGCACCGCCGAGAGGGCCTCGCGGAGGCCGGCGCCGGCGTCCATCGTCGCGGTGCCGCCGAGGCAGAGCACGAGCGCGCGCGGCGCCGCGTCGAGCGCGTGCCGGACGAGCTCCCCGAAGCCCCGGCTCGACGCGGCGAGCGGGTCGAGCCGCGCAGGGTCGAACGGGACCGCAGCTGCCGCCTCGACGACCGCCGTCCCGTCCGGGAGCACGAGCCAGCGGGCAGCGTGCGCCGCGCCGAAGGCGTCGGCGACCTCCGCCTCGAGCCACTCGCCGCCCGAGCACCGCGTGCAGCACGTCCGTCGTCCCTTCGCCGCCGTCGGCGACCGGCGCCAGCTCGACGGAGGCTCCCCCGGCCCGCAAACCCTCGCCCAGCGCCTCCGCGGCGCCGGCGGCGGTGAGGACGCCCTTGAGGCTAGCCGGAGACGCCAGCGCGAGCACGGCGCGCCTCGAACTCGTCCAGCTCGTCCAGATCCAGGTCTTCCGCCTTCGAAGATCACGTCCTCCGGCTCGGGCAGGTCGCGGAGCGTCGCGAACGAGAGCCCCTCGCGCGCGAGGAAGATCAGCCCGACCCCGACGCCGACGGACATCTCCACCACCTGGAGCACCAGCGCGTAGGCGAAGCCGGTCGAGTAGGCGACGCCGTACTGGACGAGCGGCAGCGCGACGGCCGCCTGGAGCAGGCCGATGTTGCCCGGCCACAACGGGAAGATCGTGGCCACGTTCATCAGCAGCAGCACGAGCCCGGCTGCGGGCAGCGGCGCGTGGATGTCGAACGCACGCATGGCGACGTACACGGCGAGCAGCTGGAGGAACCAGCCGGTGCACTGGAGCAGGATCGCCCCGGCAGCGGGCGCCGGCGCCCTCATCACGGACAGCCCCTGCCGCGCCATCCCGAGCAGCCGCCGCAATGGCTTGGCGTTGTCGAGCCCCGCCCGGTCGCCCCGGCGGGCGCTCAGGACGGCCAGCGTGAAGAGCGTGACGCCCACGATGGAGACGACGGCCAGGCTCGTCACCGCCCAGGTGGGGATCTTCGCCGTCATCAGCACGTAGCCCACGAGGAGCAGGGCCGGGATCACGTCGAAGAGCCGGTGCGCGAAGACGGTGCCCACGAGCGCCGCGCTCGTGCCCTCGCCGTGCTCGGGCAGGTTTCGCCGCAGCACCGCGACGCGCGCGAGCTCGCCGATGCGGCCCGGGAGCGCCGCGTTCCCGAGCAGCCCGATCGCGAAGGCGGAGAAGACCCGGTTGTACGGGGGGTCGGGCGGATCCAGCGCCTGGACGATCGTCAGCTGCCACGCCAGCGAGCGCGCGACCACGGAGAGCAGGTTGAGCACGAGGGCGAAGACGATCCACGCCCAGTTGACGAAATCGAACGCGTGGTAGACGACGTTCCAGTCCGGCCCGCGCCACCAGAGCAGGAAGCCGACGATCGGGAAGAGGATCGAGCACGCCGCCCGCCTGCAGCCAGCGGCTGCGCGAGTGCCCTCACGCGGCGACCTCCACGGGCGTCACATCCGTGACCGACTCGTAGATCCCGAGCAGACGGCGTGCGATGTCGTCCCAGGAGTAGCGCTCGATCGCGAGCTCGCGGGCGGCGGACGCGAGCGCGAGCCGCCGCGGCTCGTCCTCGACGAGCGCGACCATCGCCTCGGCGAGCGCATCGGCATCCCCGGGCGGGACGGGCACGGACGTTTCGGCCGTCATCACGTCACGGTAGCCCTCGATGTCGGACGCGACGACCGGCGTCGCGCAGGCGAAGGCCCGCGTCAGCACCATCCCGAAGCTCTCGCCGCCCAGCGAGGGAGCCACGAGCGCCTTCGCGGACGAGAGCTCGGCGGTGAGGTCGTCCTGGGTGAGGAAGCCGAGCACGTCGATCCCCTCGTCGGGCACGCGCAGTCGCGTCAGCAGCAGCCGGACCGCGAGCGGGTCGGCGCCGGCGATCCGGAGCCGGGCGCCCGTCCGTCGCCGCACCTCCGGCCAGGCGCGGAGCAGCACCTGCAGCCCCTTGCGCGGCTCCTGCCGGCCGGCGAAGACGAAGCGGTGCTCGCGCCCGTCCGGGCTCGGCCTCGCTCCGGGATCAGGACGCCGTTCGGCACGATCTCGTACTCCCCCGGGAGCCAGCGCTGCGCCGACGCGCGCGCCTGTTCGGACACGGCCAGTCTCGCGGTCGAGCCGTTCCTCCAGGAAGCCCCATACCGGCGTCGCGAGTCGCATCCAGCCGAGGTTGCCGCTCGCGTGGTGGGTGCCCACCATCGGGCCGTCCCAGAACGCGAGCGCCGCGATGCACGGGATCGGCGTCATCGGCTCGTGCAGGTGGAGCAGGTCGAAGCGCTCGCGCGCAAGCACCCGGCGCATGCGCAGGAGCGCGCGCGGGCTGAGGATGATGTTCGGCAGCGAGCCGTTCGCGGGCACGATCACCGACCGGCCGATTGCGATCACGTCCTCGCGGCGGCTCGCCGTGGCGGCCGACGCGGGGATGCAGCGCACGTGTGAACTGACCCGGCGGGTCGTTGCCCATGATCAGCTTCACCTCGACGCCCTGCTTGCGCAGCGCGGCCGCCTGAAGCTCGGCGTGCTCGACGACGGCGCCCCAGAAGGACCACGAGAACGGCACGACGATCCCGACCTTCATGCTCGTGGCAGTCTATGGCGTAACGGGAATACTTGCCGGCGCAAATATCGTTGCATGAGGTGAGGACCACGACCGAAGGGACTGCGATGCGCCTCGAAGGAATCCATCACATCACGCTGATCACGGGCAATGCTCCGGGCAACGTCGACTTCTACACCCGCGTGCTCGGCCAGCGGCTCGTGAAGAAAACGGTCAACCAGGACGACCCGACCGTCTACCACCTCTTCTACGCCGACGAGAACGCGAGCGCCGGCGCCGACCTCACCTTCTTCGAGTACCCGGGTGCGCGCCGCGGCCGGCCCGGCGCGGGGATGGTGCACACGATCGTCTACCGCGTCGCCTCCGAGGACGCGCTCGCCTTCTGGACGGAGCGGCTCGGCGCCGAGGGCGTCGAGGTCTCGCGCGGCGAGGGACGGCTGACCTTCGAGGACCCGGAAGGCATGCGCTACGAGCTCGCCGTCGTCGAGACGGAGGACGAGCCGCTCGTCGCCGAGCATCCGGAGATCCCGCGCGAGCTGGCGCTCCAGGGCTTCGAGGGCGTGCGCGCCTACAGCGCGGCCCCGGAGCGCAGCCGGCCGCTGCTCGAGGAGACGCTGGGCTTCGAGCCGAAGCCGGACGCCGCCTGGGAGGCACGCGGCGAGCGGCGCGGCGGCTGGATCGCCTACGACGAGCCGCCCGAGGAGCGCGGCGTCGGCGGAGCGGGCACCGTCCACCACGTCGCCTGGGCCACCACGACCGAGGAGCACGCGGACTGGCAGCGGCGGGTCGCGGAGGCGGGGTACCAGCCGACGCCGGTGATCGAGCGCTTCTACTTCAAGTCGGTCTACTTCCGCGAGCCGAGCGGCGTCCTCTTCGAGCTCGCCACGCTCGGCCCCGGCTTCACGACCGACGAGGATCCCGAGCATCTCGGCGAGCGGCTGTCGCTGCCGCCGGCATTCGAGCACCTGCGGGAGCAGATCGAGCCTCGGCTGACGCCGCTGCCCGATCCGCGTGCGTCGTGGCAGAACCGCTGATCCGCGCGCGCGTGCGGGAGGCGGTCGCCGAGCCGGAGGGCGCGCTCGTCCTCCTGCACGGACGCGGTGCCGACGAGCACGACCTCCATCCGCTGCTCGACGCCCTCGATCCCGAGCCGCGCCTGCTCGGCGTGACGCCGCGAGGGCCGCTCTCGCTGCCGCCCGGCGGCGCGCACTGGTACGCGCTCGGCGGGCTGCCGACGCCCGAGCCGGCCACCTTCTGGCCCACGTTCGAGGCGACCTCCGACTGGCTCGACGAGCTGCCGGTCCCGCTCGAGCGCACGGTGCTGGGGGGCTTCTCGCAGGGCGCGGTGATGAGCTGGGCGCTCGGCCTCGGCCGCGGCAGGACGAAGCGGCCGGCGGGGATCATCGCGCTGTCGGGCTTCATGCCGGAGGTGGAAGGACTGGAGCTCGAGCTCGCCGGCCTGGAGGGCTATCCCGTCGCGATCGGGCACGGCGCCTACGACGAGATCATCCCGGTGCAGTTCGGCCGCCGAGGCGCGCGAGCGGCTCGAGCCCGCGCGTCCCGACCTGCTCTACCGGGAGTACCCGCTCCCGCACACGATCGATCCCGGCTTCCTGCCCGACCTGCGCGACCTCGTCGCGCGCGCCACCGCCACGTAACAGACCGTCACTTGGCTCGCAGTAGACTCGCTCGCGTGGAGGGTCTCGCCGAGCTGCACACCCACCTCGGCGGCTCGGTCGCCTCCGACATCCTCTGGTCGCTGGCGCACGAGCAGGGAATCTCGCTGCCGGTGAAGGACTACTGGGAGTTCGACGCGCTCGTGACCGTGTCCGACCCGCGCGGGGTCGAGGACCTGAACGCGCTCGACCGGATCTACCACTGGACGGAGCTGATCCAGAGCTCGCCGATCGCGGTCGAGCGCTCCGTGCACGGGGCGATCGGCGGCGCCTACCGCAGCCAGGGGATCACGACGCTCGAGCTTCGCTTCAACCCGATGAAGCGGAACCGCGGCGGCGAGCGCGACCTCGACCACATCATCCTGGCCGCGATCCGCGGCGTCGACCGCGCCTCGATCGAGTACCCGGAGGTGCGCTGCGGGCTGATCCTGATGATGGACCGGACGTTCACGCCCCGCCAGAACGAGATCGTGGTCGAGAAGGCGATCCGCTGGGCCTCGCGCGGTGTGGTCGGGATCGACATCGCCGGGCCGCGCCCGGACGGCGGGCGCTACGACTACACGCAGGTCGCGCCCATGGTCGAGACGGCGCGCGCAGCCGGCCTCGGGATCACGATCCACGTCGGCGAGGAGGGCGCGACGGGCGCGGCGGAGCTCGGCGAGGTCGTCGAGCACTGCGCCCCGACCGCATCGGCCACGGCATCCTCGCCGCCGGCGACCCCGGCCTGATGCGAGCGCTGCGGGAGGCGGGCGTGGTGCTCGAGATCTGCCCCACCTCGAACCTGCTCACGAAGGCGCTGCCCGACGAGCAGGCCGTGCGGGACACGTTCCGCACCTTCGTCGAGCACGAGGTGGCCTTCACGATCGCCACGGACGGGCCCGAGATGATGCGCACGCACCTCCGCGACGAGCTGGAGCTGCTGGAGCGGATCGGCGCGCTCACGGCCGACGAGCTCGCCGAGGCGAACCGGCGCGGGCACGAGGCCAGCTTCATCGGACGAACGTCGTGACCCGCCCGTTCGGGGCGATCCTCAGCACCTCCCTCCGCTCGAAGCTGGAGGCGTAGAGGGTCCCGTCGGCGGCGAGCGCCAGGCCGGAGATCGTGCCGAGCCCGGTCGCGACCGTCCGTGTGCCGCCGCCGGGTCGGAGCTGCACGATCCCGTCCGCACCCGCCACGAACACGCTGCCGTCCGCGGCCAGCTCGATCGCGATCGGCTGCTGCACGTCGCCGAGGACGGTCACCCGGCCGTCGCGCGCGATCCGGGCGACACGGTGCCGGTGGCTCTGGACGACGGTGACCGTTCCGTCGGGCGCGACCGCGAGGTCGTGGGGAGCGCCGAGGTCCCTGGCGAGCGTCCCGATCGTGCCGTCGGCGGCGACGACCCTCACTCCGTCGTCGTACTCCGAGATGTACAGGCGTCCGGAGGCGTCGAAGCCGAAGCCGCCCGCGCCGCCGAGCTGGGCGCGCGTCGCCGGGCCGCCGTTGCCGCCGAGCCCGCGCGTCCCGTTTCCCGCCACGCGCACACTCGAGCCGCCCTCGAAGCGGACGATGTCCCAGCCCGAGACGGCGTGCACCACGCCGGCCGGGTCGAGGTCGACCGCCACGGGCTCCCGCGCCGAGCCGACGACCGTGACCGCGCGAGAGGCGAGCGCGACACGGAGGACCCGGTTCGCATCGCGGTCGGCGACGTAGAGGGCGCCGTCGCGGAGTGCGAGCCCCCACGGCATGGTGACGCGATCGGGAACCCAGGCCGAGACGGTGACGCTGCCGAGCCGGTGCGTGCGCCCGCCCAGCCTCGCCTCGAGCCGCCAGCGCCCGGCAGGCAGGACGACGCGTGCGCGCCAGCGTCCCTGACCTGCCCGCACCGTCGCGAACGAGCGCACCCGCGTCCCGCGCGCGACGAGCGTCGGACGCGCGCTCGAGCCCTTGACGAGCAGCGTCGCGGTCCAGGGGCGGAGTGCGGTCAGCCCGGGCGGGGCAGCCGCAAGCCGGACGGTCGGTGTCGCGGCGCCGGCGACGCACGCGAGGGAGATCGCGACGAGCACGGCGGCGGCCATGGCGTGACGCATGGTTGACTCCTCCTCGCGGATGTGTAGGAGGACTACACCGGCTGCGCGGCGCCGGTTCCCGCCCCGGCGCGGCGCGCGTGCGATAATGCCCGCATGAAGGGCGCACAAAAGCCGAAGAAGACGGGGAAGAAGGCGCCGCAGAAGTCGCTGAAGGAAAAGCGCGCCGAGAAGCGCGCCGCGGCCAAGGTCAACCGCCCGCTCGAGAGCTGACTGCTCGTCACGTCATTCGCGTGTGACGGCTCGCCGGCTCTTGGTAGGGCGTGTGCCGGCGTAGTGGGCCGGCGAGCGCCTTCAGCACGTCCAAATCTTCGGGGCGGGGTCGGATCAACGCGCCGAGAGAGAACGACGCGCGCGTCCGGTACAGGATGAGAGCCGTAGCCCCTCCTGCAAGCAGGGCAGCGCTCGCTGCGATCGCTGCCCCCTCGGCTCCGAACGGCGGAATGAGGACGACCGCCAGGACAAGCCCGAGCCCGAGCGAGACCACCGGTCCAAGCGAGGAGAGCCCCGGCGACGACGATGCCATCAGGGCACTCGAGAAGATGCTGAGCGCGACGTAACCGAGCGTGCCCGGGAGGAGCCAGAGAAACGGGCCGATCGACGCCTCAAATGGTGCCCCGAAGACGAGAACCAACAGCGGCGGACCGGCTACGGCGGCGACGGCCAGCGCCGACAGGGAGACGAGGGCAACTGATCGGAACGCTTTTAACACCTGCTCCACCCGGAGCGAGCGATCGGCGCGAGCCACGGAAGGCAGGACGGCGGTCGCGGCGGCGGCGGGTAGGTAGAGCAGGATCTCCCAGGCGTTGACGGCGACCGCGTAGACCCCGAGCGTTGCCTCGGATGCGATGAAGGCGATCAGGATCTGATCGGCCCGGTCGTTGAGCGCGTCCGAGAGACTCCCTATCCAGGCGCGGATGCCGAACGCGATCGACTCGCGGAGCAGCACCCAGTCGGCTCGGCCGACGCCACTCGTGCGCGCGGACGTCCACAGCAAAGCAAGGGCCTTCACGCCCTGGACTGCGACCCAGAGAAGCGCGCCTCGCGCAACGGTGAGGCCTACGGTTGCCCAGACCAGCGCGACCGCAAGTGCGTAGAGCCAGGCCGTTGCGACGGTGATCAAGGCGTGGATTCCGAAGCGGCTGCAGCCGAGGACGAAGGCGTAGCCGGCGTCGACGAGCGCGGACGCGAGTATTCCCAGAGCCAGGATGACCAGCTCGGCATCGCCGACACCGCTGGGCCGCGAGTCGGGCGCAGCGACCAGGACGCCAGAGACGACTGCCGCAGCCGCGACCGCCGCGACCGTGACCGAGAGCACCAGGTTGGTGAGCAGGGATGGGCGGAGGTGCGGCCGTTGCGCCGCGAAGACGACTGCCGCGTCGCTCACACCTAGCCGCGTCACGCGGGCGCACACGATCGAGGTGACAGTAAGGAACGCGATCGTTCCGCGGCCGGCGGGGCCAAGGGCTCGCGTGAGGATCACCAGCCCCACGAAGAGTCCGGCGTTGCCGAGGACCTGTGCCCAGAAGAGCAAGGCGGAGCCGCGGGCGAGCCCGTCGGTCGCACGCACGCCGTCCGGAATCCCGCCGACCGGCTTCAGCGGAGCCGCCACGCCGATCAGCGCCTTCCCGTCCGCGAGGCTGATTCGGCGATCAGGTGCCCAAGCACCGACGGGGCCTCTGCGTGCCGCGCCGTCAGCTGCTGCCCGTTCCTGCCGAAGGCGTCGCGGTAGCTCGGGTAGGACGAGCACAGCTCGAGGATCGCGTCCGCAATCGCGTCCGGGTCTCCAGGAGCGACGCAAAAGCGGCCCAGAGGGCCGCCCAGGTAGTAGCAGGACGCGTCTCCGACGCGGGTCGAGACGACCGGTATGCCGCGCGAAAGTGCTTCGAGTACAGCGACCTGGACATTGTCCGCGACCGACGTCGAGAGACAGAGGTGGGCTTCGGCCTGGATCTCCTGGATCTCGTCCCAGCCACAGGCGCCGTGGAGCCGGAGCCACGGGCGCAACCGAGCGAGCCCGACAAGCTCGGAGTCCAGGATCCCGCGGCCATAGACGTCGAGCGTCGCAGGCCGCTCGTCGCGCAGCCGCTCGACGGCGCGCACAGCCAGCGCCGGGTCCTTCTCCGGGAATAACCGGCCGACCCAGACCACTCGCAACGGCTCGTCGGCGCTCAGCTGCGGCGTCGCGGCGACCGGCGGTAGCTCCCGCAGCGGATACGGCAGATAAGCGGCCTCGACGCCGTAGAGCCGCCGGATCCACGCGACGCCTGCCCGCGAGACCGAGACCGTCCGTGAGACGCGTATGGAACGCCGCGCGAGCGTCCGCTGGAACGTGGCGCGTACGACCCGGAACGCGCGCGACCCTGGTTGCGGACCCTCGCCCGAGCCGTGGACGACGAAGATCGCACCCCTGCTCTGCAGGCGCGCGAGGAGAACGGCGAGGACGGGGAGCACATGGCGCGCGTTGTTCGCGACCACGACGTCCGCCCGCTGCACTTCCCGCCAGAGCCTCCGCCAGCCGCCGGCGGGCAGCGGCCATCCCGAGCGGCCGAGGAAGCGGGTCGGCACCGTTGCGTCCGCCGTCGCGTCGTTGCCCGGAAGCCTGCAGGCGAGGACGCGGACTTCGCAGCCGCGATCCAGCAAGATTCCGCGCGCGGTCTCGACGAACTGCTCGACCCCGCCCGCGTGCGGAAGGACGAAGCTGGAGACGAGGAGAACTCGCGTGGCCTGCGAATCGGGTCTATCGTCAATCACATGCCCGAGTACATCGACTCGCTCGGGAGAGGATCCCGAGGCCCCGACGACGGTGATCAGCCGGTCGACGTCGCGCGCTACGTGGGCGCGCTCCGCCGCGGCGCCTGGCTGATTGCACTCATCGTCGTCCCGCTGACGTTGACAGTCCTGGTCGTTTCGCTTGCGCTCCCGAAGACCTACCGGGCGACGGCGAAGATCGTGAAGGCGGACACCGCGGGCGCCTTCGAGCCTGGGGACGTCGAGAGTGTGAAGCGGCGCCTCGCGACGCTGCAGACGCTCCTCGTGACCCGTGACGTCCTCGACCGGGCCGCGGGACGACTTCCCGGCGAGTCCGCCGACACGCTGGAGAACAAGGTTCAGGCCTCCGTGGATCGCAACTCCAACATCCTCTACGTGGTCGGGAGCGACGGCGACGCCAAGGGAGCGGCCTCGATCGCCAACGCCGTCGCCACGACGTTCCTCTCGCTGCAGCAGAGCGAAGCGCAGGGACGGCTCGACCAGCGGCGCAGCGAGCTGCTCGAGGCGCTCGACCGGGCACGCGGCCGACCCGACGCGGCCGCCGAGGTTCGCGCGATCCAACAGCGCCTCACCGAGCTGACGGTGAGCGGAGCCTCGGCCGGACAGGAGCTGCAGCTCGCGCAGGCGGCGCGGCCGCCGGCCTCTGCGAGCTCGCCGCGACCGCTGCAGAACACGATCTTCGCCTTCTTTGCGGCCACGTTCCTGGCGATCCTCGCCGCCCTCGCGCGGGATCAGCTCGCGCCGCGCGTCGGCGGAACGCGCGAGTTGAGCCGGCTGACCGGCCTGCCGGCTCTGGCTGCGGTGCCACCCCCACGCCGCACCGCGGGCGGCGCGCCGAACATCCTCGCCGACGAGACGCACGACGAGGCGTTCGAGGAGCTGCGCGCCGCGCTCGAGTTTCGGCTTCCCACCGGTTCGCAGCACGTCCTGCTCGTGACGAGCGCGTTGCCCGGCGAAGGGAAGTCCATCGTGACCGCCGGTCTCGGACGTGCGCTGGCGCAGGCAGGACACCGAACGCTGCTCGTGTCCGCGAACCTGCGCCGGCCGACCCTCGACAAGCTCTTCGGCCTCGGCGACGTGCCGGGGCTCGCCAACGTCCTGAACGCGTTTCACCAGAACGGCCAGGTCGGTGCCGGGGACTTGATCGAACGCGCGATCAGGGTCGTGCCCGAAGCGCTCGGGCCGGAACAGCTGCACGTGCTGCCGAGCGGAAGCGCGAGCACCAGTCCGGTTCGGCTCCTCTCCACGGGCGCGCTCGTCACGTTCTTCGACCAGCTCGGTCGGAGCGACTACGACTACGTGCTCGTCGACGGCCCACCGCTGCTCGGCCTGATCGACGGCCAACTGCTCGCGCAATGGGTCGACGGGATGCTCGTCGTCTCCAGCCTCGATCGTCTGACACCGCAGGCCGCGATCGAGCTCAACGAGCTGCTCGAGCACGTGGAAGCGACCGCGCTCGGGCTCGTCGTGGTCGGAAGCCGGGGCCAGCGTCCCTACGCGCACCGCCCCGCCCCGGTCGCTGCGGACCTGTAGGCCGATTCTGCTCACGCCGCCCGCGCCGGGCTCGCGTTCCGCCTTCGCATCGACCCCGCCCAGATCAGTGCCGCGACCACCCAGAGGTGGCGCCAGTGCAGCGTGTCGATGAAGAAGCTGTTGGCGAGGATTCCGCACCAGGCGCCGAGCAGGGCGGCGGAGCCGATGCCGTACGTGTCGCGTCCGAGGAGCGCATTTCGCAACGCTGCGCCGAGCGTGAAGATCAGCAGCGCGGAGAGCGTGGCCAGCCCGGCGAGACCCTGCTCTGCGAGCACCCGTACGTACGTGCTGTGCGCGGAGATCGGTGCGATCTGCTCGAACTGGCCGGGGCCTGCGCCGAGCGGATACTGCTCCGCCGCGGCGAGCCCCGCGGCCTGGGCTCCGAAGCGCTCCGCGTCGTAGCTCTGTGGACGAGCTCGCTCGGCGAGGAACCCCGATGATCCACTGGCGACCACGGCTCCGCCGACGAGCGCCGCGACACAGAGCCCGACTCCGAGGAACGACATCGCCCGCCGCACTCCACCCCGGCGGAGCGAAAGCACGACGAGCATCACGGCTGCACCGAGCGCGAGGTTCAGCCACGCACCTCTCGAGAAGGAAAAGAGCACGCCGAGGGTGAGCGCAACCAGGCCGATCGCCTTCGTGAGCCGGCTGACGTGGAGCAGGCGCGGCGAGAGCAGCTCTTCGATCAGGATCAGTGCCGCGGGCACGAGGAACGGTCCGAAGACATTCGGATCCTGGAAGAAGCGCCCGCACACGGCCGTCCTCGACGAGGAGGCTGCCGCCTGGCAACGTCACGAGCAATGCGAGGAAGCCGAGCAGAGCCGATGTAACCGCCGCGAAGACATATGCACGCGCGATCAGGCCGGCCCTTCGCGGCGACACGACATAGTCCGTCAGCCACAACGCGAGCACGCAGAGGTAGAGGGTGATCGAGAAGAACGCGGCGGCGCGCGCGGGATCGATCACCTCGAGGGCGGAGACCAGGTTCAGCGCCGCGAAGACGACGATCGCAACGAGCACGGTCTTCGGCACACGGTCGAGATCGAACCGTCCGCTGGCTGCTGCGATCGCGATCACGACGACGAAGACGAGATCAGCGGGCGCGGGATCGACGACGACGACGCCGAGCAGGGCGACACCGAGTCCGACCGCCGCGTCATAGCGGGTAAGTGCGAGCGCGAGCGTCCCCACGAGAGCTGCTCCGGCGAGGACGACGAGCCCGAGCGGGAGGGGATGCCTGGCGAGTGCGACAGCGAGGACGAGCGCCAGCGCGCCGGCGGCAAGCGCGCTCGCGCCGCCAAGGAGGGCACTCTGAGGCCTTGGAACGAAGCGGCGACGAGCAATGGCCTCGGCGTTCATGGCCCTCCCTCTCGTCCCGCGCAACCGGAGGAGAGCCCGAGGACCGGCCGGCAGTCGACGGGCCGGCGGCCGAGCGGCGAAGCCACTGCCAGCCGATCGAGCCGCTCGACGAGCGAAGCGGGAACCGTCTCGTTTCGGGCGGCGAGCGCACGAAGGGCGCGAATGCTCGGCTCGAGCGGATTCATGCGCCGCGCGTGCTCGAGGTGTCGTAGGGCAGCGGTCCGGCGCCCTGCTTCCAGATCGATCACCGCGAGCTCGACGTGGGGATACCAGTCGTTCGGAGCGCGGCCGAGCGCCCTGCGAAAGGCCTCGCTCGCCCCCTCGCGATCACCGAGACGGCGCGCAAGGACCCCGGCGACGACGTCGGGCTCGCTGCTGAGAACGTTGAGCCGGCGGGCGCGCTCGAGCCGGTCGCGTGCGGCAGCGGGATCCTGGCTCCAGCTGCGGACGGCAGCTTCGACGTCCCGCGCCGAGAGCCAGGGCAGCGCATACGAGATCGACGCCGCGAGGAGAACGGCCGCTGCGACGGCCACGACCGGGGGCGACAGCGGGCGCGCGCGGCCTGCGCGCATCGGACCAGGCGGCAACAGGCCGCCGGCGAGCCCGAGCACGGCGAGGGCCGGGGCGGCCAGCGCCGGGATCTCCCAGAACCAGTCGACCGAACCGTGGATGAACCAGTACGAGAAGGAGGCGAGGCCCGCAGCGACGAGGGCGGCGCGAGTCGTATCGAGCCTGCGGCTCCGGAGTGCGGCGGTCACCGCGAAGGCGAGGAATCCGACGAAGAGCCCGCTCCCCACGAGCCCGGTCTGGGCGAGGAGCCTCAACTCGATGCTGTGCGGAAAGAGCGGTTCTTCGCGACTGCGCCGCTCGCGGGCATAGTCGACCGCGAAGTTGTCGACTCCCACGCCCTGGAGCGGCTGGCGCACGAACTCGATGGAGGCGACACGCCACAGGTCGTAGCGGCCGCTTGCGAGCCCGTCGCTGAGCCGAGACGAGGGACCGCTCGCGCGTTCTCCGCCACCGTTCAGCGGCCCGCCGCCCGCGTCGCGCGCGACGATCACCGCGACCGCCAGTACGCCGACGACCACGGCGCCGGCGACGAGGCGACCGAGCTGACGCTTACCCGCCCGTACCCGGTTTCGCCGACGCTCCAGCAGCCCGATGGCGACGCCGATTGCAGCGAGGGACACCGCCGTGAGGACGAGCGCCGTCTGCGCTGCAGCAAGAGCGTGCTCCAGGTCCTCGCCCGGGTCGGCGCGGTACACCTCGAGCAGCCGCCCGAGCGAGAGCATCGTCGCCGCTCCGACCGGCAACAGCATGAGCAGCGAGCGCCCGCGAGCCGGGACGAGCGCGACGTAGAGCGCGAGGGCGAGCGCGAACGCAGGCAGCGAGCCACGGCTCTGGGCGAGCAGCCCCAGCTCGAGCAGCAGCCCCGCGACCGCGAGGAAGAGACCGCGCGCCGGCCACGGCGTCTCCCGCCGCGAGGCGAGGGCCACGGCCGGCCAGAAGGCCGCGAGGAAGAGCGCGGCGTTCGCATTCGCGTAGCCGGCGGGGTCGGTGAAGCGGCCTTCGAACAGCCCCGACTCTGGCTCAGCCAGGAAGACCCAGCAGCCGACCGCCGCTGTTCCGCTCGCGAGCGCGCCGAGCAGCACCGCCGCGTCGCGCGGCCGCCAGGAAACGACAGCGAACAGCGTGTAGACGGTGAAGAAGAGCAGCGTCCGATTGGCCCCGTCCCAGGCTTCCCCCTTGCGTCGGCCCACGAGATCGAGAGGAAGCTCCAGATCGTGAAAGCGCCGAAGAGCGTCACCGCCCAAAAGAGAGGTCGCGGCAGGCTGCCGGCGCGCATCCTCAAAGCGGTTGCGGCGAGCACGAGCAAGACGAACGCGCCCGGATACCAGGCGGTCGGAGCGTAACCCCCCTCGACGCTCGCCCAGGCGAGGAAGACGACGACGGCGATGAGCCCCAGCACCAACGGCCGGGCCGGCCAGAGGCGCACGCCGACCGGAGCTGGGGTTGTAGTGGTTGTAGTGTTGCCCCCTCGAGGAGGACAGTGAGACAGCGCCCCCGGGTCTTGATCGTCGTCACGCTCGCCGAGACGGGGGGAGCCCAGACGTACGTGGCCTCGTTGCTCCCCGCACTCGTCGAGGAATTCGAGGTCGTCGTCGCGGCGCACGGGCCGGGGCCGCTGCTGGAAACGGCGCGCGCGGCCGGCGCGCGCGTCGTCGCGCTCGAGCACGTCCGGCGGCCGCTGAGCCCGTGGCGCGATCTCCGCGGCCTGCTCGAGCTCGTCGTGCTCCTGCGTCGGGAACGACCGGACATCCTCCATGCGAACAGCTCCAAGGCCGGCGTGCTCGGGCGCCTCGCCGCGGCTTTGTCGGGCGTACCGATCCGAATCTTCACCGTGCACGGCTGGGCGTTCTCCGCCCACAGCGGCAGTCGCCGCGGCGCTCTACAAGCGCGCGGAGCGGGCTGATGCGGCCGCTGACGACGCTCACGATCTGCGTGGCCGAGAGCGAGCGCGCCGCCGGAATCGCCAGCCGCGCCTGCGACCCCGAGAGGACGATCGTGATCCGCAACGGTGTCGATGCGCACGTGCCGATGGCCACGCGCGCATCGACGGCGCCGAGCCGGCCGTCGTGGCCGTCGGCCGGCTGCAGCGACCCAAGGATCCGCTCACCCTCGCGCGCGCCCTCGCCCGCATTCAGGCGAGGTTCTCGGCCGTCATCGTCGGCGACGGGCCCGACCGGCCGCGACTCGAGGCGGAGATCCGGCGGCTCGGTCTGGAGCAGTCGGTCGTGCTCGCCGGCGACCGCCGCGACGTGGCGGACATGCTCGCGCAGGCCGACGTCTTCGTCCTGTCGAGCACGCTCCGAAGGGCTCCCGCTCTCGATCCTCGAGGCGATGGCCGCCGGCGTTGCCGGTCGTCGCCTCGTCGGTCGGCGGCGTGCCGGAGGCGGTCGAGCGACGGTGAGACCGGCCTGCTCGTTCCGCCGCGGGATCCCGTTCGGCTCGCAGCCGCGCTCGAGCGCCTCCTCGTCGATCCGGAGCTTCGGCGCCGGCTGGGATCGAACGGCCGCGAGCGCGTTCGCGAGCACTTCGGCCTGGAGGCGTTTCGGCAGGCGCACGTCGACCGTCTACCGCCGAGAGCTCGTCAGCCGGGGATGGGCCGCGCCCTCGCCGTAGCGCAGGCGGCGATAGGTGCCGCGTAAGCGGCAGGGGCGTGTCGTGACCGCCTCCGAGCTTGGCGCGGAAGTCGAGCAGGCGATCGCGCGCGTCGATCTGCCGGCGGCGAAGCGCAAGGCGATCCGTGTCCGGGTAGTTGACGCCCGGCTCGCACGAGACGGCGGCGCCGAACCCGGCCTCCGCGACGAGCCGGCGTTCGCGCTCCCCGAACAGACCGGCCGGATACGAGAAGGCGGTGACTCGCCGTCCAAGTCGGTCTTCGAGCTCGGCCTTCGAGCCCCGGATCTCGGCACGCGCGCGGTCGTCGTCGACAGAGCAGCAGATTGGGGTGCGAGATCGAGTGGGCCTCGAACTCGAGCGTGCCTTCGCGGTCGAGCTCGACGATCTGCTCCCAGCTCAGCAGCGGCGGCTGTCGGCGGCACCAGGCGAACGTGAACCTTCCGTCCGTGACGCCGGTCGCGACGAACACCGTGGCCCGAAAGCCTCGCTCGGCGAGCACGCCGAGGGCGTTCTCGGCGACGTCGAGGAAGCCGTCGTCGAAGTTGAGGCCGACGGTGCGGGGCGGGATCGTCCCACCGCGGAGGAGCCGTACCGCCTCGATGATGTTCACGACGCTGTATCCCTCGGACGCCAGGTAGTCCATCTGCTCGCGAAAGCGGCGAGGCGTCACGGCCAGCTCGTCCCGGTCGTCGGAGACGCGGTGGTAGAAGAGGATTCGCAGGCCGCCTGGCTCGGGACAGCGTCCGCCGTGCTGCTGCGAGCCAGGCAACCGAGCGGACGCGCGTCACCGCCGCCTTGACCGGGTAGGGAAGCGACGGCCCCACGCCCGGATCGCACGGCGACCAGGTTTATACACTGGAGGCGATTCGGCTGGAGAGGAGCCAGAGTGCCTGAGCAGCTCGACGTCGCCGATCGTCGGCGCAGGCCCGTACGGCCTCTCGGTCGCCGCGCACCTGCCCGAAAGACGCGTCCGGGTCGTTCGGCGAGCCGATGCACACCTGGCGGACACGCATGCCGCCGGACATGCTGCTCCGCTCGGACTGGGAGGAGACCTCGCTCTCGGCTCCGGACGACGCCGGCACGATCGACGTCTGGGCGCGCGAGGCGGGCGAGCCCCGTCAGAACCCGATCCCGCTCCAGACGTTCCTCCGCTACGCCGATTGGTTCCGAGACAGGTTCGTGCGCGAGAACGACCCGAGCAACGTGGCCGAGCTCGATCGCGCAGGCGGGTCGTCTACCGGCTCGCGACCGCGCGCGGGGGAGGAGTTCGACGCCCGCGAGGTCGTGCTCGCCGTAGGCGTCACTGCCTTCTCGTACGCGCCGCCGCCGTTTCGCGACGCGTTGGGCGACGGGGTCTCGCTTCGCGATCGATCCGCAGGATCACGGCGCTCAGCGTGGCCGGCGGGTGATCGTGGTCGGCGGTGGCCAGGGAGGGCTGGAGAGCGCCGCGCTCGCCGCCCGCGCGGGGGCGGAGGTCGAGCTGATCCTCCGCTCGAGGCTGCACTGGTTCGCCGAGCGGGAGCCGTACACCGCTCGCGGGCCCGTGCGGCAACGTCTGTATCGGCTCGCCTATCCGGTCGTCGGCTACGGGCCCGCCGCCCCTCAACCGGCTCGCTCTTCACCCTGAGCTGTTCGCGTTCGTGCCGAAGCGCGCTGCGGCGGCGACTGGCGCGCCGCATCCTCCGGGCGGGCGGATCGCCCTGGCTGCGAGCTCAGGTCGACGGCAAGGTTCGGATCACGGAGGAGCGAACCGTCACGACGCTCGACGCGAAGTCGGGGTGGCCTGCTGCTCGGGCTGAGCGACGGCACCGCGAGGGAGGCGGACGCGGTGATCCTCTCGACGGGATTTCGCTTCTCGCTCGACCGTCTGTCCTTCCTGTCGCCGGCGGTCCGCGCCGGCATCGCCGTCCGAGACGGCTGGCCGGTCCTCGACCGTTCGTTCCGCTCGAGCGATCCAGGACTGTTCTTCGTGGGCTACGCCGCGGAGGATCGCTTCGGCCCGATCTCCCGCTTCGTGCCGGGCACCAGATTCACCGCGCACCGGGTCCGTGAGGGACTCGCCCCCTGAACGCACGGCTGCCGACCGCAGGCGCGGGCTCATGGCTTGAGAGCGCTCCTGGAGCGGGCTGCCAGCAGACGCACGGGTGCGAGCTGCTCGAAGTAGAGCCGGCGCAGCCGCGGCGAGCGCTTGAGCCGGAGGCGCAGTCGAATCAGGCCGAGCTCGCCCTCGAGCAACGCACGCCCGCGGACACCCGAAGCAAGGCCGAGCCCTTGGCAGAGCGGCTCGAACCGATCGGCCAGCTCGAGCTTGTAGCGCTCAGCTCCTCCGAGGAACTCGACGCGCGTCAGTCCCTCGTCGGACGCGATCTGGATTGTGTCCAGCGTGTTGACGAGCCCGGGGAGTAGCGCGAGAGCGCGGGGTCGAACGCGAGTCGGTGAACGTACATGCACCCCTCGAAGGCGAAGAAGTAGTGAAACGCGATCGCCCGACCGTCGAGCCTCAGAGGTCACGATGCGCGGGACGTCCAGCTCAGCCAGTCTGTGGATCACCGCCCGGTGAAACCTCATGCCCGTCGGTGTGACGAAGCCGGATCCGTCCGGCCGGCCGGCCCAGCGGAGCGCGTGCAGGCGGAAGGCCTCCTCGAGCGCCGCCTCCAGCTGAGCTGGCGTACGCGCGACCGTCACCTCGAGCCGCCCGAGGGCGGCGAGCTGACGTCGCCTCCGCCTGTGCAGGCTTCGCGTCTTCGCGGAAGTCCGCGCCTCGTAGACAGCCGCCCAGCTCGGCAGGAGATCGAGGACCGGAGCCTCGATGCGCGCGATCATCTCGAGGCGATCCGACCCCAGCGCGGCCACGATCCGGCTCCCGGCGGGAATGCCGTACAGATCGACGAGGTGGTGATCAGACGCGGCCAGCTGCGCAGTCAACGATCCGGCCACGCGGTTGTCAGCATCGGAGGCGAGCAGGAGATCCGCCAGCGCCGATTGCCGGCCCCCCATGAATCGCACGACCCGCACTCCTGACTTAGCGACGACGATGAGCGGCAGCGCGCCGAGCAGTCTCCCGTCTTGCCGGACGACGTACACCGCGAGCCTCCCGCTCTCGCCGTAGTGGCGCCACCATTCGCTGAGCCAGCCGTGGAGGAGGAACGGACTAGGTCGCGGCATCTCGCGGACGAGGTCGTCCCAGCTCATCTGCGAGCCCCTCGAACACGGCGGCAGTCGACACCGTCTCGACCGAGCGGTCTGCTCACGACCGTCACCGCCCGGCTCCGTCTTCCCGGGGCGCCACGTCGCGCAGGCGCTCGTGCGCGATCGCCGAGGCCCCAGGCGCGATGCGTCGGTAGTCGTTGCCGTAGTACGCGTTGCCGACTCCGCGGTAGTCGCCGATCGCCGCCCAACGCTGGTTGGCGAACGTGCTTCGACGCACCGTCGTCCGGGTCGTGCCTTCGTCGAGGAAGACGCCGGCGAGCCAGCTCTCGAAACGGCTGTCCTCGATCACGTTGTCGACGCTCGCGGGCTCGCCGTTCCATGCTGGGTCGGCCCACTCGGCGACGATCCCGGTCCGAACACTCGGCCTGATGTGAAGGCGCCGGAAGACGCTGCGGTGCGTGTAGTGCTCGATGTAGACGCCGGTCGGTGTCCGAGCGACGTCGATGTCCTCGAACCTTGACCCGTCGCGTCGCGGTACCCGTCCAGAGCCCCGTCCACGCGCAGCGTTGCGCTCGTACGCGCTGGACGCGTGCCGCTGTTGCCGATCCAGACGCACGCCTCGGCCCTTCCCTGCGACGAGCCCGGAACGCGCCGTGACACTCCGGCGACGTCGAGGTCAGAGATCCAGAACCTTCCGGCCTGTGACCCGGGATTCAGATGGTTGGCGTCGACCAAGACGCCGTAGTGCGCGAATCCCCGCGCGACGACGCGCCGCACGATCAGCCCTGCGGGCTGCCGCGCAACGATGCCTGCGGAGACGACTCGGTGGCCCTTGAGCGTCGAGTCGAGCACGCTCGAGTTCCGTCCGGTGCCCCAGACGGCAACGACTGCCCCTTCGACGGTCCTCGAGCGGCTGTTCACGTCGAAGACAACGCCGCGCACGAGACCACCGCCTCGTCCTTCGTTCCCGCCGAAGCTCAACCCCGCCTTGAGGACAACCGCGCCGAGCTTCGCCGCGTAGAGGCGATGGCCGTAATGGTTCAGAAAGGGTCGCGGGTTGCGGTAGATCCCCGGAGCCAGCACGATCCGCCTCGCCTCGTGTCGGGCGAGGGCCGCGCGGAGCTGCGCCGAGGTGGAAACCCGGACTGCTCCGCCCGGCACCCGATACGCCGCGGGCGGCCGCGGCGGCGCGGCAGGCGGCGGCTGTGCGGGTGTTTGCACCGGCGGGAGCGCCGACTTCGCTCCGGCGGGAATCGGCGTGGCCGGCCGATCCGCCCCGAGCCCGGTGAGGCAGAGCACGAGAGCGGCGCCTGCACTCGAGGTCGCGAGAGCCGGGCGCTTCGCTCGGGCGACCCGAGCACCTCCCGACGGCTCGACCCGTCGCTCGTGCGGACTCAGGCCGAGGAGGATGAAGAACGTCTTGGCACACACCGCGAGGTCGATGACGAGGTTCCGGTGGCGCAGGTACCAGAGATCGTACGAGAGCTTCACGGCCGTGCTCTCGCAGTCGGCGGCGTACCCGGAGCGAACCTGGGCCCAGCCGGTGATGCCGGGCTTGACGAGCAGTCGCCTGCCCCATGAGGGCACGGCCGCCTCGAGCAGCTCGATGAACTCCGGCCGTTCGGGGCGCGGCCCCACGATGGACATGTCTCCGCGAAGAACGTTCAGCAACTGCGGAAGCTCGTCCAGGTGCGTCCGCCGCAGCACCCAGCCGATGCGCGTCGCGCGTGGGTCGCCTGCACTGGCCCAGACCGCGCCGCCGGACCGCTCGGCATCTGCGGTCATCGTCCGGAACTTGTAGATCGTGAACAGCCTCCCGCGCTCGCCGATCCGGGTTTGCCGGAAGACGATGGGCCCCCGCGTCGTCGCAACGAGCAGCGCGACGACGACGAACACCGGCGCGAGGACGACGAACGCGAACGAGGCAACCACGATGTCGAACGTGCGCTTCGACCAGCGCGCCGATACCCGCTGGCGAAGATGGATCAGACTCATGAACCACGCGGACGTCAGGTACGGCACCGGCACCCGACCGAACGCCCACTCGTAGAAGCTCGACAGTCCGACCGCCCGGAAGCGGCAGCGCGGGATCTCGAGCAGGCGATCGACTGCGTCGTCGCACGCCGGGCCGTCGGCGAGCACGATCAGCTCCGGGTGCCCCGCCTCCACGATCATGGGCAGGTCCGCGACTGATCCCAGGAGAGCGACGTCCCGCGCGCTCGAATCGAACGTGTCGGCGACCGTGCCCACGACCTCGAAAGGCACCCGCGTCCGTCGCACTTCGTCGACGAGGGAATCGGCCATGCTCGGGTGGGCCGACGACGAGCACGCGCCACCGCGTCAAGCCGGTACGGCGGACGAGCCACTCCCAGACTGCGACCAGACCGAAGATCGCGGTCGCGGTGGCGAAGAGCCTCGGTGCCGTCAGTTCCACTCCAGGGACCCATTCGTTCAAGGCCGAGGCGAGGACCAACCCCGTGACGGTGCCGATCATCACCGTGATCGTCGAGTCAACGGTGTAGTGCCCAGCAGCGAAAGCGCTGCGAAGGGCGACGACCCAGACCGCGGCCAGAAGCGAGATCGTGAGGAAGCCATTCGGCGTTTGCTCCCCGGCGTATCCTGCGTAGACCGCGAGCCAGACGAGGGCGATGCGGCCGCTCCCCGCGAATGCCCTCCCGACCGCGCGGTCGTTCGGCCGCTTGCGAGCGGCCGAAGAGAGGGCCGAAAAGAGGGTCCGCTCGCGCTCCGCTGAGAACCCGGCACGCAGGGAGGTCGTCATCGGGGGCTACGCGTGCTCAGTGCTCGCCTCAGCCTTGTCGCGGAGAACCAGCCCGCCACGCACGCCAAGTAGAGGAACGCCCCCAGCACTCCCAGTTGGAGGAACAGGCGGTTGTCCCGTACCTGCTCCTCGGGCCGCACGGCCGGTGGCGTCACCGCATCGTCGTACCGGTCCGGCCCATGCCCTGTCTCGGGACGCGTCGGAGCCACGGCGATGGCGATTGGGGCCTGCGCCGCGTCGCAACAGCCACGCCGAGCCTTCGGCCGTGTCGCCAGGCCGCGCGCTCGTGGGCCGTGGAACCTGGTTCGCGGCCTGCAAGCGGGTCGAGCGATCGGCCGGTGGGACGCGGATCGAACGAGCGCGCGCCCCGTTCGCCGCCGCCCGGACCGTCGGTCGGGCACGTCGCTTCGCCGGAGCCGCCCGCAGCACTCGGGTCTTCTTCATGGATCCGCCCGCCGGAGCGACCTGCTTCGTTCCGGCGTTGCAGCAGCTGCCGGCGCCGTCGCTCTGCGTCGTCGGCGGCTGTGCCGCGCTCGCGTCCGCCTTGGTGCCTGACTGAGAGCCCTGGCTCGAAACCGACACCGAGACGTCCACGCCCGGCACGGAGATGTCCACGATCCCGCCCTGCACGTTCACCGAGACGTGCGGGACGCTGACGCTCACCTGAACTGCGACGGTCGGCACCGCCGGTGTCACAGGAGGCTGCGGCTCGTCCGCCCGGGCTGTCGCGACCTGCACCGCGAGCAGCAGCCCACAGGCCGCCGACAGCGCGCTGAGGCGGTGTCTCACGACCGGCCTGGCGCTCCACAGACGCACAGCGTGCGGGTACGGCCGATCCACACCCTGCCGCGGCGGCGACCTACCGCAGGTCCGTGAAGGCACTTCGCCATTGCGCGGACGCTGCGTCGGGGTACGTCACGTTCCCGGTCCTCGAGCATGACACTCTGGTCGTTGCCGCGGCCGGCCGCTGAGCCTTCCTCGGGAGCACCGAGGGAGCGAAGCGGCCGCTCTGGAGCTTGACCGCCGCGCCGTCCCGGGCCTGGAAACGCCGCCGCGAACACGCGCAATCTCGCCGTGACGATTGCGTGAGAGCACCCACTAGTACCTCCCGAAAACTGGCTTGGAAACCGGGATCAACACTAGGACGCGAGCAGTCGCTTGTCAATGGTGAAGGCGAATGCTGTCAATCGTGTTGACCGCTGCGCTATTCTCATCGCGGGCAAGGGGCCTGCGGCACCTCTCTGGCTTGGAAACTCAGGGTCGCACCGCGGCCCCTTCCCGACTTCTTCAGGCCTACGCGGCGAACGGTGTCTAGTCGACGTGCCGGCGCTGGGCCGCGAGGAACTCGAGCAGGTCGGAGCGCGTGAGGATCGCGGTCGGCTTGCCGTTGCCGGCGACGAGCACGGCGGCGCTCGGTCCCGAGAGGTCGGCGAAGACCTGGTCGAGCGAGTCGGTCACGTCGACCGCGGCGAGCGGAGGCTGCATCACGACCGCGACGTCCTCGTTCATCGCGTCCGGGTTCTTGAAGACACGGTCGAGCACGCCGCGCTCCTGGAGCGAGCCGACGACGTCGGCGAGCGAGTCGGCGCCCTCGTGCCGCACGACCGGCAGCTGTGAGATCGAGTAGCGGTGCATCAGGTCGATCGCGGCGCCGACCTTCTGGTTGGACGCGATCGTGACGAGGTCGGGGACCTCGTGCTCCTCGCTGCGCTTGAAGTGCAGCACCTCGTCGATCGTCGGCGCTGGCGCCTTTCGCTCGAGGAACCCGTACTGGAGCATCCAGTTGTCGTCGTAGAACTTCGACAGGTAGGAGCGCCCGCTGTCGGGGAGGACGGTGAGGATCTGCGCGTCGGGCCCGAAGTCGCGGGCGACCTCGAGCGCCGCCCACACGGTCGTGCCTGCGGAGCCGCCGCCGAGGATCCCTTCCTCGCGGGCGAGGCGTCGGGCGGTCACGAACGAGTCGCGGTCGGACACGCGCACCCACCGGTCGACGACGTCCCGGGCCATCGTCACGGGCCACGTGTCCTTGCCGATCCCCTCCACGAGATACGGGTGCGTCTCCTCCGAGGTGTAGACGGAGCCCTCTGGGTCGGCGCCGACGATCTGGATGTCGCGGTTCCGCTCCTTCAGGTAGCGCCCGACGCCCGAGATCGTGCCGCCGGTGCCGACGGAGATGACGATCGCGGCGAGCTCGCCGCCGGTCTGCTCCCAGATCTCGGGCCCGGTCGTCTCGTAGTGCGCCTGTGGGTTGGCCATGTTCGAGTACTGGTCGGGCTTGAAGCCGCCGGGAATCTCCTCGGCGAGCCGGTCGGAGACGGAGTAGTAGCTCTCGGGCGAGTCGTGCTCGACCGCCGTGGGCGTGATCACGACCTCGGCGCCGTAGGCGCGCAGCATGGAGATCTTCTCCTGGCTCATCTTGTCCGGCATCACGAAGATGCAGCGGTAGCCGCGGCTCGCCGCCGCGATCGCGAGCCCGACGCCGGTGTTGCCCGAGGTGGGCTCGACGATCGTCCCGCCCGGCCGAAGCTTGCCGTCGCGCTCGGCCGCGTCGATCATCGCCATCCCGATCCGGTCCTTGTTCGAGCCGCCGGGGTTCAGGTACTCGAGCTTTGCGAGCAGCTGCGGCTGCACGTCACGGCCGATCCGGTCGAGCCGGACGATCGGAGTGCGCCCGACGAGGTCGAGCAGGTTTGGGTACTCCCGCGCCACGGGGCGAAGCCTACGCGAGCCGCCGGGACTCGCCCGTCAGTCCGACTGCGCGTTGCCATCCCGGACGAAGGACGAATAGAGGTGATTGCGAATACGCAGGTCGAGCTCGTCCACCGGGCCGGGTATCCCTCTCAAGGAGAACACATGAACATGGGCTTGCGCACCATCCTGCTCCTCGTCGCCGTCGTCCTGTTCGCCCTCGCCTGGCTCGTGGACGACAACTTCACGGACTTCCTGGCCCTCGGGCTCGCCGCGTTCGCCGGCGCCTTCCTCAGCGACGCGCTCGGCTTCGCCGACCGCACGTTCGGCAGCTCGAACCGAACCGACACGACCTAGCGGCTAGTGCGCTGAAATGCCGGCGGCCGGTGAAGACCATCGCGCCGCCGGCCTTCTCCACGGCGGCGACGACGTCCTCGTCGCGCTTCGATCCGCCGGGCTGGATCAGCGCGGTCACGCCGGCCTCGAGCGCGACCCGCGGGCCGTCCGGGAAGGGGAAGAACGCGTCGGAGGCGAGCGCGGCGCCGTCGAGTGAGTGGTCGTGCTCGCGCGCCTTCTCGACGGCGATCCGCACGGCGTCGACCCGGCTCATCTGACCCGCTCCGATCCCGATCGTCTGCAGGTCCTTGACGATCACGATCGCGTTCGACGCGACGTGCTTGCAGACCCTCCAGGCAAAGAGGAGATCGCCCCACGCCGCCTCCGTCGGCTCGCCGCAGACGACCTCCATCCCGGCGCGGTCGGCGACGTCCCAGTCGCGGTCCTGCACGAGCAGCCCGCCGAGGACGCGCTTGAAGTCGCGCTCGGAAGCCTCGGTCGTGCGCCGCTCGAGGTCGTTCAGGATCCGCGTCGACGGCTTCTGCACGAGCGCCTCGAGCGCGCTCGCGTCGTAGCCCGGCGCGAAAAGCACCTCGACGAACTGCTCGGCCAGCCGCTGGCCGAGAGCGGCCGTGACCGCGCGGTTCAGCACGACGACGCCCCCGTAGGCCGAGAGCGGGTCGGCGGCCAGCGCGCACTCGTACGCCTCCTCGATGCTGGCCCCCACGGCCACGCCGCACGGGTTCGCGTGCTTGACGATCACGCACGCGGGCAGCGCGAACTCACGGACGAGCAGCCGTGCGGCGTTCAGGTCGTTCAGGTTGTTGAACGAGAGCGCGCGCCCATGGAGCTGCTCGACGCGCGCGAGCAGGTGCGTCCGCGCGCCGCGCTCGGTGTAGTAGGCCGCGCCCTGGTGCGGGTTCTCGCCGTAGGCGAGGTCGAGCTCCTTCTCGAACACCGGGACGAAGGTCTCCGGGAACTCCTGGTCCTCGCCGAACCAGCGCGCGATCGCCGCCTCGTAGGCGGCGGTGGTGGCGAACGCGATCCCCGCCAGCCGCCTGCGGGTCTCGAGCGAGGTCTCGCCGCCCTGCGCCCGCAGCTCGCGCAGGACGTCGTCGTAGTCGGCGGTCCGGCAGAGGGGAGTGACCCAGGCATGGTTCTTCGCGGCCGCACGCAGCATTGTCGGCCCGCCGACGTCGATCATCTCCACGACCTCTTCCTCGACCACCCCTCGCCGCTGCGCCGCTTCCTCGAACGGATAGAGGTTGACGCAGACGAGGTCGAAGGGCTCGATCCCCTGCTGCTCCAGGTCGTCCGAGTCGCCTTCGAAGCCCCGGCGCGCGAGGATTCCTGCATGGATGCGGGGATGGAGCGTCTTCACGCGTCCGCCCAGGAGCTCCGGGGAAGCGGTCACCTCCTCGACCGCGGTCACGGGCAGCCCGAGCTCCGTGAGCGCGGCCGCCGTACCTCCGCTGGCGACGAGCTCGAAGCCGAGCTCGTGCAGCCCCTTCGCGAGCCCATCGAGGCCCGCCTTGTCGTAGACGCTCAGGAGCGCGCGCACAGCTCTCCCACCACCTCGGGCAGCAGCCTGTGCTCGACGGCGTGGATCCGCTCGACGAGCGTCTCGCGCGGCTCCACCGGCACCGGCTCCTGGCGGAGCACCGGGCCGGTGTCCAGCCCGTCGTCGACCACGTGCACGGTCACGCCCGTCGTCTCGACCCCTGCGGCCAGTGCATCCTCGATCGGGTGCGCGCCGGGGAAGTCGGGCAGCAGGGACGGGTGCACGTTCACGATCCGCTCCGGGAAGCGCTCGAGGAACGGCGCCGTGAGCAGGTGCATGTAGCCCGCGCAGACGACGAGCCGCGCTCCGTGCTCCTGCAGCCAGTTGGCCATCGTCGTGTCGCGCTGCTCCCGGTCGGCGAAGTCGTCGAGCTCGAAGCTCTCCGCCGGAAGTCCGGCGGCGGCGGCCCGCCCGAGCGCGCGCACGTCCGGCTTGCTCGACGCGACGGCGGCGACCGGAAGCCCGGCGTCGACGAGCGCCTGCAGGTTCGACCCTTCGCCGCTCACGAGCACGCCGATCACGAGGCGACCACCCTCCCGATCACGACGCCGTCGCCGGCGTCGGCTTCCGGGACGACGGCGCAGTAGCCGATCCCGAGGTTGAAGACCCGGCGCGCCTCCTCCTCGGCGACGCCCTGCTCGGCCAGCCAGCCGAAGACCGGCGGGCGCTCCCAGGCATCCCAGTCGAGCTCCACACGCACGCCGTCCGGCAGGACGCGCGGCAGGTTCCCCATGATCCCGCCGCCCGTGACGTGGGCGAGCGCACGCACGTCCGCCCGCGCACGCAGCGCTCGCACGTCCTCGAGGTAGAGGCGCGTCGGGGGCAGCAGCAGGTCGGCGTCGAAGTCGTCGTCGCCGATCAGCTCGCCGCACGAGCGTGAACCCGTTCGCGTGGATGCCGGCGGAAGGGAGCCCCAGCACGACGTCGCCCGCCTCGACGCGCGACCCGTCGATCAGGTCGCGGCGGTCGACGAGGCCCACGCAGGTGCCGGCGAAGTCCAGCTCGCCCTCGGCGTAGATGCCGGGCAGCTCCGCCGTCTCGCCGCCGAGGATGGCGCACCCGGCGGCGAGGCAGACGTCGGCCGCTCCCTCGACGAGCTCGGCCACCTGCGCGAGCTCGATCCTGTTGGCGGCGACGTAGTCGAGCAGGAAGAGCGGCTCCGCGCCTGTCGTGAGCACATCGTTGATGCAGTGCGCGGCGAGATCGGCGCCGCACCAGCGCAGCCGTCCGGCGCGCCGCGCGAGGATCAGCTTCGAGCCGACCCCGTCGGTGGACGCCGCGAGGAGCCGCTGCCCGTCAAGCTCGAAGAGCCCGGCGAAGCCGCCGAAGGACCCGACCGAGCCGGGGGTCGCGGTCGCGGCGACAGCAGCGCGCAGGCGCTCGACGACGCCCTCGGCAGTCGCGAGCGACACCCCCGCGGCTGCGTAGGTCCGCTGCTCGTCGCTCACCGCGCGAGTGTACGAGGTGAGGCGGTCAACCTGATCGCTTGCCAATAGGCAGGTGAGGCCGCGAAGCGGCCTCCTTCAGGGATCTTCTGCGCGATCGGAATCTGCTTCCGCAGATTCCGATCTTGCGCCAGCTAGGTGAACAGCTCGGCGTGGAGCTGCGGGCGACCGGGCGGGCCGCCGGGGAGGAAGCGCACGCGGGTCGTGCCGACCTGCACGTCGTCGTCCTCCTGCTCCAGGTCGAGCAGGTCTGCGAGCGCGGCTGCCTTCGCCTCCGGATCCTCCGCCAGGAGCTGCAGCTCGGTCACCTCGAGCTGCGAGCGTGCCTCGAGCAGGTCTTCGAGCCACTCGCGCGGCGGATGCACCTCGAGCCGGTAGCCCGCGTTCGTCGCGACGAAAGTGCGCCGGCCGCCGTGAGCCTGGATGCGCAGCTCGCGCTCTGTGGCGCGCTCGATCACCTGCTCGAACTCGTCGTCGTCGAGCGCGAGCCCGAGGTGGTCGACCCTCGGCAGCTCCCACTGGCCGGGCTGGACGACGACGTTGACACCGCCGCGCTCGAGCTCGGACAGCCGCAGCTTGAAGCCGAGCTTGTCCAGCTCCTCCCACGACGTGCCGGCCTCGAACGACTGGTACTCCTCGCCGATCCGCCCGTGGCGGGCGACGAGGTCGAAGGCGAGCTTCCCCACGTAGCGAGCCTCGACCTGGCGAACGCGGCTCGTGACGAGGTGGTAGTGGAAGAGGTACACGAGCGCCGATTCTAGAGGCGTCTCCGGTGCCGCTACCGTGCGAGCCGCGAGCGAAAACCGGTCGGATGCGAGGACGCAGGGAGAGCCGATGCTCGGGGCATCGGCTCGACCGAGGACGACGCAGGCGGCCGGTTTGCAGCCGTGGATCGCGCGGAGGGCGGTGCCGGAGGCGCCTCTAGAGTGGGCGCGTGGACCCGCCGTCGCTGCTCACGAGCTGGACGTTCGACCCGCTCCAGCTCGCGCCCGTCGCGATCGCCGCCTTCGCCTACGCGACGCGCGTGCGGACGCTGCGCCGCCGTGGCACGCCGGTGTCCGGTTGGCGGATCGCGCTCTTCGCGGTCGGGATCGCGCTGCTCGTACTCGCCTTCGCCTCGCCGGTCGCCGCGATCGGCGAGGAGGAGCTCTTCAGCTTCCACATGCTCCAGCACGTCGTGCTCGGCGACCTGGCGCCGCTGGCCCTGCTCGCCGGGCTGACCGGGCCGATCCTGCGCCCGCTGCTCGCGCTGCGCCCGGTCGAGCGGCTGCGCGTGCTCGCGAACCCGGTGGTGGCGCTGCCGATCTGGGCGATCAACCTCTACGCCTGGCACATCCCGTTTCTCTACGAGGCGGCGGTCGAGCACAGCGCCGTCCACGCGCTCGAGCACATCTGCTTCTTCACCGCAGGGATGATCATGTGGCTGCCGGTGCTCGAGCGGCTGCCGGCTCCCGAGTGGTTCGGAACGGGTGCGAAGCTCGCTTACATCGCGGTCGTCCGGCTCGTCGAGACCGTGCTCGGGAACGTCTTCCTCTGGTCGGGCGCGGTCTTCTACCCGATCTACGCGGCCGGCGACGAGCTCTGGGGGATCTCGCCCGAGCGCGACCAGGGTCTCGCCGGCGCCGTGATGATGATCGAGGGCTCCCTGGTCACGATCGTCGCGCTCGCGTGGCTCTTCCTGCGGCTCGCGCGTGAGGGCGAGCTGCGGCAGGAGCTGCTCGAGCGCGGGCTCGATCCGCGCGCGGTGCGGCGGGCGGTCCGGTACGGCCGGGCAGAGGAGCTGGCCGGCCGGCGCTGAACTCGGTTCCGTGCCCGGCGTTCACCACGTCGATCTCGTCGTCTCCTCGATCGAGCGCAGCCTGCCCTTCTACCGCGACCTGCTCGGGCCCCTCGGCTACCACCGGATCGCCGAGGTCGTGGGCGAGCGCGGCGAGACGATCTGGTACTTCGGCGGCGCGGGCACCGCGATCGGGCTGCGCGAGGCCCAGACCGAGGGCGCCTATGACCGGTACCGGCTCGGGCTCCACCATCTCGCGCTGGGGGCCTTCTCACGGTCGGTGGTGGACGAGCGCCACGACTGGCTCCGCTCCGTGGGCGCGTCTGTCGAGAGCCCCCCACAGGAGTACACCTACATCCCCGGCTACTACGCGGTCTTCTTCTACGACCCGGACGGGCTCAAGCTGGAGATCGTCCACGTGCCACCACGCGCGGCGTGAGCTCGTCCTCGTAGTCGACACGAGCCGAGGGGCCCTCCACCTTCAGCTCCGCGATTGCGCGGACGCAATCGCTTCGGCTCGGGTGTGACGACGAGACCGCGAGCGTTCGACCGTCCTCGGCGAGGAGCGTCCACCACCAACGACCAGCGTTGTCGTGCCGGACGGCGATGCGCATCGCTCGTAGCATCGGGCACGAATCGGACGGAGCCTATGATCGCGCAGTGGAGCAGCGGGTCAGCCTGATCACGCTCGGCGTCGAGGACGTGGCCCGCGCACGGGCGTTCTACGAGCGGCTCGGCTGGAAGACGAACGCGGCGCCGGACGACGACGTCGCGTTCTTCCAGGCAGGCGGGCTGATCGTGGCGGTCTGGAGCCGCGACGAGCTGGCGGCCGACAGCGGCGTCCGCGACAGCGGCGGCTGGGGCGGGGTCACGCTCGCGTACAACGTGGGCTCCCCGGCGGAGGTGGACGCGACGATCGCCGAGGCGGAGGCCGCGGGCGCGACGATCCCACGACACGGCGCGGAGACGTTCTGGGGCGGTTACTCGGGCGTCTTCGTCGATCCGGACGGCCATCCGTGGGAGGTCGCGCACAATCCGCAGTGGACGCTGCGCGACGACGGCTCCGTCGCGCTTGCTAGCGAGTAGCGGTCTCGAAGCGGAGCTTCGCCAGATTCCGCCCGTCGGGGACACGGGTGGGGTAGTCGCGCGTGAAGCAGGCGCGGCACACCGACGCCTCGGGCAGCCGGGTCGCAGCCTGCATTCCCTCCAGCGAGAGGTAGTGCAGCGACGATGCGCCGATCAGCTCGCGCAGCTCCTCGACCGAGTGGTGGGCCGCGGGCAGCTGGCCGTCGTCGCCCATGTCGATTCCGTAGAAGCATGGCGAGACGACCGGCGGCGAGGAGATCCGGACGTGCACCTCGGCCGCGCCCGCGTCCTGCAGCATCGCCACGAGCTGGCGCATCGTGTTGCCGCGGACGATCGAGTCGTCGACGATCACGAGCCGCTTGCCCCCCACCTCCGCGAGCGGGTTGAACTTCAGCTTGATCCCCTGGCGGCGGAGGTCGTCGTCCGGCTGGATGAAGGTCCGCCCGACGTAGCGGTTCTTGATCAGCCCCTCGCTGTACGGGATCCCGGACGCGCGCGAGTAGCCGACGGCGGCCGGCGTGCCGGAGTCGGGGATCGGCATCACGAGGTCGGCCTCCACGGGCGCCTCACCGGCCAGTCGCTCGCCCATCCGCACGCGCACGCCGTGCACCTCGGCGCCGGCAAGGGTGGAATCCGGCCGGGCGAAGTAGACGTGCTCGAAGATGCAGAGCGCCTGCCGCCCCTCCGGGAGCGCCTGCACGGCCGTGAGCCCCTCCTCGTCGATCACGACGAGCTCGCCGGGGCGGACTTCGCGCTCGAAGCGCGCGCCGACGAGGTCGAGCGCGCACGTCTCCGACGCGAGCACCCAGTCGCTCTGTCCATGTTCATTGACCAACCGGCCGAGCGCGAGCGGGCGGATCCCGTGCGGGTCGCGGAAGCCGACCAGCTTGCCCTCGGTGAGCGCGACCACCGAGTACGCCCCCTCGAGCTTCGCCATCGCCTGCGCGACCGCCACCGGGAGCGGCGCGTCGTCGTGCGCGATCAGCGCTGCGATCACCTCGGTGTCGGACGTGGCGCCGAGCGCGATCCGGTCGACCTCGAGCGCCGCCCGCAGCTCGCTCGTGTTCGTCAGGTTGCCGTTGTGCCCGAGCGCCACGGTGCGCGCGGCGCCGTGGTGGACGAGCGGCTGCGCGTTCGACCAGTGCGTCGAGCCGGTGGTCGAGTAGCGCGCGTGCCCGATTGCGACGTCGCCAGGGAGAGCCTGGAGCTTCTCCTCGTCGAAGACCTGCGCGACGAGGCCCATGTCGCGCAGCACCGTCAGCCGGCCGCGGTCCGAGACCGCGATCCCGGCCGACTCCTGGCCGCGGTGCTGGAGCGCGAAGAGGCCGAAGTACGCGAGCCGCGCCACGTCGCGGTCGGCCGAGCGGACGCCGAAGACGCCGCACATCAGTGGCTCTCCCGGTGACGGTTTCGCGCCAGTCGCGCGCGAGCTGCAAGCGAGGCTAGGACGCAGGGAGCGTTCATACCGGTTGGTATGGACGCGACTGAGGACGACGCATCGCGCCGCAGATCGCGCGCGAGTGACGCCCTAACTGTCGCCGGGGGAGCCACTAGGCGTGTGCCTCCTCGAGCTCCGTGAGCTTCAGGCCCAGCAAGCGGTCGCCGCCCACGACGCCGAGCCGCCGAAGCGGCACGCCGCCCAGCCGCTCGACCGCGTTCGGAGCGCAGGCGAGCACGGCCTGGCCGCCGCCCTCGCCGAACCAGGCGCGTGGATCGTCCGGGAGCTCCACGTCGGCGCCGAGGCCGCTGTAGATCGCAGCCTCCGCGAGCGCGACGGCGAGCCCGCCCTCCGAGGCGTCGTGCAGGAGCGAGCAGCGAGGAGCAGCGCGCCAGAGGAACTCGACGAGCGCCGCCTCGGCCGAAAGGTCGAGCTGCGCCGGCCTGCCGCCCACCGTGCCGTAGCGGGCCTGGTACTCGGAGCCGGCGAGCGCGATCGGCGAGGCGCCCGCGAGCAGGATCACGTCGCCGCGCTGCCACGTCTTCGGCACCTCGCGGACGTCGGGCACGAGCCCGACGCAGCCGACCACCGGTGTCGGGTGGATGGAGCGCCCGTCCGTGTCGTTGTAGAGGGAGACGTTGCCGCTGACAATTGGCACCCGCAGTGCCTCGCACGCCAGCGCCATCCCCTCGATCGCCTCGGCCAGCTCCCAGGCGATCTCGGGCTTCTCCGGGTTGCCGAAGTTGAGGCAGTCGGTGAGCCCGATCGGCTCGCCGCCGGCGCAGGCCACGTTGCGCGCCGCCTCGAGCACGGCGAGCGCGCCGCCCGTGCGCGGATCGAGCCGCGCCATCCGGCCCTGGCCGTCGAGCGACACCGCGAGGCCGCGGTAGCCGGGCCGCAGGCGGAGCACCGCAGCGTCCAGCCCCGGCCTGCGCACCGTGCGCGAGCCGACGAGATGGTCGTAGCGGCGGTAGATCGACGCCCGGCTGCGGCCGTTGGAGGAGCTGAGGAGCTCGAGCAGAGCATCTGGCGGCGTCGGGAGCCGCGGGATCCGCGACCGGCAGCGGAGACTGACGGGGCCGCTGCTCCACCTCGTAGCGCGGGCACTCGTCGGTGAGGAACCGCGCCGGGATCTCACCGACCGCGTCGCCCTCCCAGAGCGCGCGCAGCGTCCCGGAGTCGGTCACCTCGCCGATGACGGCGTGGTGCAGCTCCCAGCGCTCGCACAGCGCCTCGACAGCCTGGAGCATCTGCGGGCGGACGACCGCGACCATCCGCTCCTGGCTCTCGGAGATCATGATCTCCCACGGCTCCATCCCCTCCTCGCGCAGCGGCACGCGGTCGAGATGCAGGTCGATGCCGGTGTCGCGCGCCATCTCGGAGAGCGACGACGCGAGCCCGGCCGCGCCGCAGTCCTGCAGGCCCTCCACGAGCCCGGACTCGACCAGCTCGACCGAGACCTCGATCAGCTTCTTGCCCGTGAACGGGTCGCCCATCTGCACGGTCGGCCGCTTGTCGGCGTCGTCCTCGCCCAGCTCGGCGCTCGCGAGCACGGACGCGCCGCCGATCCCGTCGCGCCCCGTCGTGGCGCCGTAGAGCACGACGAGGTTCCCCGGCCCGGTCGCACCGGCGCGCGTGAGCCGGTCGGTGGAGACGAGCCCGACGCACATCGCGTTGACGAGCACGTTGTCGGCGTAGGCGTCGTCGAAGCAGGCCTCGCCTCCGACGGTGGGGACGCCGACGCAGTTGCCGTAGTGGCCGATCCCCTCGACGGCGCGGTCGAAGCGCCAGTCGCCATCGGCGAAGCGCAGCCCGTCCAGGAGGGCGATCGGCCTGGCGCCCATCGCGATGATGTCGCGCAGGATCCCGCCCACCCCGGTCGCGGCGCCCTGGAAGGGCTCGACCGCCGAGGGGTGGTTGTGGCTCTCGACCTTGAAGCAGACCGCTTCGCCGTCGCCGAGATCGAGCACGCCGGCGTTCTCACCGGGGCCTTGCAGGACACGTTTCCCCGAGGAGGGAAGTCGTTTCAGGAGGAGAGCAGAATGCTTGTAGCCGCAGTGCTCCGACCAGAGGAGCGAGAACACCGCCAGCTCGAAGTGGTTCGGCTCGCGCTCGAGCAGCTCGACGATGCGCGCGAGCTCTCCGTCGGTGAGACCGAGAGCCCTGTGCAAAGGGGCATCGTGGACCGGCTGTTCCGCCACGTTCGCCAGGTGGTTCACTCTAGCCGGGAAGGACGACGACGGCCGCCGACGTTGTCGGAAGGTGTGAGCCGCCGCCACCTGATCATGCTCCTGGGGCTCGCGGCGATCTGGGGCGCGTCCTTCCTGCTGATCGAAATCGCCCTCCGCGAGCTGGCGCCGTCGACCCTGATCCTCTTCCGGCTGGGCTTCGGCGCGCTCGCCCTCGGCCTCTACATCCCCTTCTCCGGCTCCCGCTTCGGCGAGCTGCGGCCCTATCTGATGCCGCTCGCGCTGATGGGGCTGCTGAACTCGGCCCTGCCCTTCTTCCTGATCGCGTGGGGGCAGCAGTACATCGACTCCGGAATGGCGGCGATCTTCAATGCCTCGGCGCCGCTCTTCACGGCGCTGCTCGCCCTCGGGCTCGACCAGGAGCAGCGGGTGTCGGGACTGCGTCTCACCGGCCTCGTGCTCGGCTTCGCCGGGATCGTGGCGCTCGTCGGCTTCGAGCCGACCGGCGGAGAGCACGCCGTCGCGGGGTCACTCGCGGTCGTCGCGGCCGCGCTGTGCTACTCCGTCGCCGCCCTCTACGCGGGCCGGCGCTTCCGCGGCTTCCCGCCCCTGCTGCTCTCCTTCGGCGCGCTCGCCTGGGCGACGCTGTTCGTGCTGCCGGCAGGCGCCGCCCAGATGTCCAACTTCGGCTGGGAGACGCTCGCGTCGGTGGTCGGGCTCGGCGTGGGCGCGACGGCCGTCGCGTACCTCCTCTACTTCGGGTTGATCGCCGGCGCCGGCGCCTCCCGCGCAATCCTCGTCACCTACCTGGTTCCATCGCTCGCGCTCGTCTACGGCGCCGTCTTCCTCGACGAGCAGGTCACCGCCCTCGCGCTCGTCGGCCTCGCGCTCGTGCTCTCGGGAGTCGCGCTCGGCACGCGCCGGTCGCGGCCCGCGCCTGAAGTAGCGTCGAGCGCGTGAATCGCTACTGGCCGAGCCTGGTCCTGCTGGCAGCGATCTGGGGCGCGTCGTACCTCTTCATCAAGGTGGCCGTGGACGAGATCGCGCCGGCGCCGATGATGGCGGTGCGGACGCTCCTCGCCGCCGCTGTCCTGATCGGCTACGTCGTCTGGCGCTTCGGGCGCGAGCGCGCGACGGGCGAGCTGCGGGCAGCCTGGCGGCACTGCCTCGTCCTCGGCGTGCTGAACGCCGCGCTGCCGTTCTGGCTGATCGCCTGGGGCGAGCAGCACATCGACTCCGGGCTCGCCGCCGTCGTCCAGTCGTCCGTCCCGATCTTCAACGCGCTGCTCGTGCTCCGCTTCCTCCCGCACGAGCGGCTGAACAGGACGCGGGCCTTCGGGTTGGCGATCGGCATCCTCGGCGTGGCCGTCGTCGCGGGAATCCATCCCGAGGGCGGCCGGCTCGCCGTGGCCGGCGCGCTCGCCGTGGTCATCTCGTCGGTCTCCTACGCCGGCGCAGGCGTCTACGGCCAGCGCGCCGTCTCCGGCACGGCGGGGCCGGTGCTCGCGGCCGGGTCGATGCTGGCCGGCGGCCTGATCCTCACCCCGGTCGCCGCGTTCCAGCTCCCGGCCGAGGTGCCCTCGCTGGAGGCGACTGCGTCCGTGCTCGCGCTCTCGCTGCTCGGGACGGCGGTCGCCCAGCTGATCCTCTTCCGCATGCTCGCCCTGCACGGGTCGTCGCGCCTCTCGCTCGTGACGTACCTGATGCCCGGCTTCGCGCTCGTCTACGGAGCGATCCTGCTCGACGAGCAGATCACGCCGGCGATCCTGGGCGGCCTCGTCCTCATCCTCGGCGGCGTCGCAATCGCCTCCGGGAAGGCGCGGCTCCGGCGCGCAGAGGCGGTGGGATGAAGCTGCGCCGCGCCGCCCTCGCCGACGTCGACTTCCTCGCGGAGCTCTACGCCGACGAGGACGTGCGGCCCTGGCTCTCGGCGGGCGGCCGCTACGACGCCGACGACCTCCGCGCCCAGATCGGGCGCTTCGACGCCGAGCCGAGCGCCGCCGGCCTGCTCCTGATCGAGCTCGACGGCGAGCGGGTGGGCGCGATGGCCTGGGAGCGCGTGAACGAGCGGAGCCGGATCGCCCACCTCGGGGGACTGGCCATCCACCCCGCCTTTCGGGGCCGGCGCCTCGCCGACGAGGCGGCCCGGCTGCTCCAGCAGCATCTCGTGTTCGACCTCGGCTTCCACCGGCTCCAGCTCGAGGTGTACGGCTTCAACGAGCGGGCGCAGCGCCATGCAGAGCGGGCCGGCTTCGTGCGCGAGGGCGTGAAGCGGAAGGCGTACCTGCGGGACGGGGAGTGGGTCGACGGCGTCCTCTACGGCCTGATCGAGGACGACCTCAACGAGCCTTGAGCCAGCCCTCCAGGAGCCCGCGGACGGGCCCGCCGAGGAGCGCGATCCCGTGGCGGTCGCCGGCGACGATCTCGAGTTGCTTGTCGGCCGAGGCCGTCGCGGCGTCGAGTGCCCGCGCATCCTCGGCGAAGTCGAAGCCGGCGTTGTCGTCGTCCTCGGCCGCCACGTAGAGCACCGGCACCCGCAGGCGGGGCGCCGTCGCGACCGCATCGAGGCCGCGGAAGCGCGCGGGTGCCGAGAGGCCGACCACGCCGGCCAGAGGCGGCTTCACGTTCGCTCCGGCGACCAGCGTCGCGATCCCACCCATCGACGCGCCGATCACGAAGACCTTCCGCTTCCCGAGCTTGCGCACGAACTTCGCCGCCGCCGCGACGTCCGCCGCGAGCCGGTTCGCGGCCGCACCCGTCCGCCGCTGCGAGAGCCCGTGGCCACGGAGGTCGATCGGGAGGACGAAGTACCCCTGCGCGGCGAGCCGGCGCGCGTACGGAACCCACTCGCAGACGCTCCCGTTCCCCTGGTGCACGAGGATCACGGCCGTCGCCCCCGTGCCGAAGCGGTGGCCGACGAGCTTCGTCCCGTCGGCCGCGGTGAAGCGGACCTCGCCGGCGCGGACGCAGGCATGGCTCGCGCGCTCGCTCCGGGCGCTCGCCCCCGCCGCGAGCACGACCGCGACGAGCGCGAGGAGTGACAACAGCCGTCCCATCCGCCAAGGTGTAACAAGCCTGGAATGACATGTCAATGTTGACAGCTCGCTGATGTCGCTCCGCCACGCCCTGCTCGGCGTGCTCGCGTACGAGCCGCACTCCGGCTATGCGCTGCTCAAGCACTTCGAGCAGTCGCTCGGCTATGCCTGGCCGGCGAGTCACAGCCAGATCTACCCCGAGCTGGCGCGGCTCCTGGAGCAGGGCCTGATCGAGCAGACGGGCTCGGGCGCGCGCGGCGCGAAGACCTATGCCTCCACCGAGGCCGGGATCGACGAGGTGCGGCGCTGGCTCCGGACCGAGCCCGACCGCCGCGTCCGGAGCGATGCCGCCGTGCGCGTCTTCTTCCTCTGGCTGCTCGACCCCGCGGAGGCGGCGGCGTTCCTGCGCGACGAGCGCGACCGCTACCTCACCCTGCACGCGGAGCTGGAGCGCATCCAGGCGGAGGAGGAGCCGGTGACCCCGAAGCAGCGCGCATACCGCGTCGCGCTCGTGGGCGGGCTCCTCACCTTCGAGGCGAGGATCCGCTGGGCCGAATGGGCGATCGAGGAGGTCAGCTCGTGGCGCTGAGCCGCCGGCGCAGGTCGTCTGGCACGGGCACGCTCTCGGCCCGCTCGTAGTCGTAGGAGACGAGGACGCTGCGCGCCTGCGCAACGACCCGGTCGCCCGCACGCAGCTCGTGCTCGAGCTCGAAGCTCTTCGTCCCGATGCGCGGGCAGCGTGTGCCGACCTCGAGCTCCTCGCCCGCCCGCAGCTCGGAGCGGAAGTCGATCTCGACCCGCGCGAGGATGAAGGTGTTCAGGCCGCCGAGCACCGCGATCCGCGCCTCCTCGAGGTAGGTCGAGAAGACGGCGTTGTTGACGTGGCCCATCGAGTCGCAGTCGCGGAAGCGCACGCGCTCGCGCGTCGTGAAGGGGAACCCGTCCATCCGCGTGATCGTAGACTGACGGTCATGGAGCTCATCCACACCTGCTACCGGATCACCGACATCGACCGCTCTGTCGCCTTCTACGAGGCGCTCGGCTTCGAGGAGCGCCGCCGGATGCCGATCCGCGAGGAGGCGATCAACGTCTTCATGGGCCTGCCCGGTGCGGGCGACCAGCTCGAGCTGACCTACAACTTCGGCGTCGACTCCTACGAGCTCGGCACCGGCTACGGCCACATCGCGCTGACCGTCGACGACATGGATGCGACACTGGAGCAGCTGGCCGGCCAGGGGATCGAGCCGGAGCGACCCAAGTACCAGCTGCGCGAGGGCGGCTCGTGGCTCGCGTTCGTGCGCGACCCGGACGGCTACCGCGTCGAGCTGATCGAACGGTAGCCCGGGTACGTCTGCCGAGACGCCGTCGCGGAGGCCCGACGGTCGTCCACATGGGGTGATGCGCCGACGTACGCAGCAGGGCATCGTCGGCGCATGGCCGACGCAGACGGAGCAGGGACGCTCGCCGCAGCCGCGAGGTTCGCGGGAGCCGGGATCCTTGGCCTCGTCGCCGCCCTCGCGCTCGGCTCATGCGGCGGCGGCGGCGGTGACGCGCTCGAAACGGGAACGATCACCCGCTCGCTCCCGACCACCGTCTCGACGCCGGCCCGGACCGAGCCCGCCGCGCCGGCGGTGACGATCACCGAGACCGAGGTGGTGACGGAGACGGTCACCGAGCCCGGAGCGGCCGTCACCGAGACGGTCACCGAGCCCGGAGCGGCCGTGACCGAGACAGCGCCCACGACGACGCAGCCGCCCGCGACGACTGTGACGGTCACTGAAACGGAGACCCAGACAGTCACCGAAGCCGCGCAGGCCGTCACGACGACGGTCACGACCACCGAGGGGGTGCCGCCGGCCGCGGCAGCTGCAGCAGGAGCCGCCGTCGCCTCGGACGAGGACGACGGGCTCACCAGCTCGGAATGGGGCTGGATCGCGTTCGGTGTCCTCGCCGTCGCGGTCGTCGTCGGTGGCATCGCCTGGTGGCTTCGGAGACGCTCCTCCGCGAAGGCGCAGGGCGAAGACCTGCCGCCCGCGCCGAACCTGCCCGCGTGAGCGATCGCGGCCTGCTGCGGCGATAAGGGGACAGGAGCGCGTCGTATCATCCTGCCGTGCCGGCCCGCCGCCCGCCGAGCGTCATCCTCGAGCTCCACAGCGCGGACCGGCTGCTTCGCACGGTCGTCGTCGAAGCGTTTCAGCGCGCCGGCCTGCCCCCGAGCCTGTTCGCAATCCTGGCCTTGATCGCGATCCACGAGCCCGTCACACCGACGCGTCTCGCGGAGGAAAGCGGCGTGAGGCCGACGACGCTGCGCGACATGATCGGCGAGATGACCGCCGCCGGCCACGTGCGACGGCTCGAGAACGAGGCCGACCGCCGGTCGTACTTCCTGGCGACGACGGAGAGCGGCGCCGAGTTCCTGCACCGCGCCGATCGGGTCGTCCAGGCCCTCGAGGAGGATCTGGAGCGCGAGCTCGGCGGGCCTGTCGACGAGCTCCGAGAGCCTCTGCGGCGCTTGCGTCGGGCAGCCCAGACGCTGTGGGCATTCGAGCGTTAAGGCTCGATTAACGCGAATCCGCGCTACTTGATCTGGCGCGGATTCGCGTTAGTTTTCCGCTAGCAATGCGTTTCCTCCTGCTGACGAGCATCGTCTTCGTGTCATCTGCGGCGGGTGCGCCGAGCGCAAACGCGCCTGCGATCGTCGACGCCTACAAGGTGGCGATCGAAGCTTCCGGCAGCCTCCTCGTGGCCGACGGCGGCGGCGACGCCGGCCGCATCTTCCGGATCGATCCTCGTACCGGCCACCGCTCGGTGTTTGCCGGCACCGGCGGCCGCGTGTTCTCACCCGGCGCCACGGCGAGACGATCGGCGCTCGGCCACGTCACCGACGTCGCCGCGGTCGCGGCGGCGTCGTCTACGCGATCGCCTCGCAGCGCGTCGTCCGAATCGCCCGCCGCGGGCGCCCGACGTCGTCGGCGCGTGCCGGGAGCCATCGGGGTCGCGCTTCGGCAACGGCGCCGTGTACGTCACCGAGTGAAGCAGGGTCGTCTGCTGCGCGTCCGCCACGGCCGGGTGCATCGTGCTCGCGGCGGGTTCGCCGAAGCCCCTCGTCGGCGTCGCCGTCTCCTCGATGGTTCCGTCTACGTTTCGAGGGTCGCTCCAACGGACGGGTCGAGAGGATCCGCGAGCAACGGCTCGCGGCGGGTCGTGTTCGAGGGGCTGGAGCTCGCGACGCGTTCGCATCCAGCGTCGCGCCGGACGGGTCTCTGCTCGTCGTCGACCACGTCGTCACGCGGAGAGCTCGCCACCCGTGAAGCTGTTGCGCTTGTCGACCGGCGGCGAGGTCACGACGCTCTCCGAAGAGAACGATCCCGGCGCCCTTCAGTGCAATGCAGACGGCGGCGGGCTTCGTCTACGTGACGACGTTCGGGACACCGGCGGTCGGTCGCCTCGACCCGGCGACCGGCAGGCTCCGCGCGCTCGGCCCGCAGCGCTAGCCTCCTCGTCAGAGCAACGTGATAGAAAAAAGCCCATGGCCACGCCGGTCGCCGGCACCTGACCACCGAGGAGCTCGAGGCTGAGCTCGACGGGATCCTGCGCGCGCCCGCCTCGGCAGGAGTCATCCAGCTGATCGTCCGAAGGCCCGCCGAGAACGAGCGGGAGGTGCTGGAGGAGGGGAGCTCGACCTCGCCGACGGGCTCGTCGGCGACACGTGGCGCATCCGCGGCAGCAAGCGCACCGCGGACGGCTCCGCGCACCCGGACATGCAGCTGAACGTGATGAGCGCCCGGGTGATCGACCTCGTGGCGGCCGGCGACCGGGAGCGCTGGGCGCTCGCCGGCGACCAGCTCTACGTCGACCTCGATCTCTCGGAGGAGAACCTCCCGCCCGGCACGCGGCTCGCGCTCGGCTCGGCCGTGATCGAGGTGACCGACCAGCCGCACACCGGCTGCGCCAAGTTCAGCGCCCGCTTCGGGGCGGCCGCGCACACTTCGTGAACACGAAGGCGCACCGCCACCTGCGCCTGCGCGGGCTGAACGCCAAGGTCGTGGAGCCCGGCACGGTCCGCGCCGGCGACGCGATCCGCAAGCTCTGACACGGACTCGCCCACCTCGGTCGTAGGATCGCGGCGTGCGGACGCGCCGAGCGATCACCGTGGTCGGCTGCCACGCCGGCGGCGAGATCGGCAACGTCGTCGTCGGAGGCGTCCTGCCGCCGAGCGGTGCGACCGTCTTCGAGCAGATGCAGACGCTGCAGCGCGAGGGCGACTGGTTGCGGAAGCTGCTGCTGCGCGAGCCCCGGGGCAGCGTGGCCGCGCACGCGAACCTCGTCGTCCCGGCGACGCGGCCCGACTGCGACGCGGGCTTCATCATCATGGAGCCGACCGAGTATCCGGCCATGTCCGGTTCGAACACGATCTGCACGACCACCGTGCTGCTGGAGACCGGGATGCTCGAGTTGCGCGAGCCCGAGACGGTCGTCCGGCTGGAGGCGCCGGGCGGCGTCGTGGAGGCGCGCGCGGCCTGCCGCGACGGCCGCTGCGAGAGCGTCGAGTTCACCAACGTCCCCTGCTTCGCCGACCGCCTCGACGCGGCGCTCGAGGTCGAGGGGCTCGGCACGATCTCCGTCGACGTCGCGTACGGCGGCATGTGGTACGCGATCGCCGACGCGCGCGCGCTCGGGTTCGCGATCGAGCCTCACGAGGCCCGGGACCTCTCGCTCGCGGGCGAGCGGATCCGTGCAGCGGCGCGCGACCAGCTTCCCTGCTCGCACCCGGAGAACCCGGAGATCGCGGGCGTCAGCATCGTGCAGCTCGCCGAGCCCTGGCAGGGCGTCGGCAAGGTGACCCGAAACGCGGTCGTCGTCGCCCCCGGCCGGCTCGATCGGTCGGCGACGGGGACCGGCCTTTCTGCGCGTCTGGCCGTCCTGCACGCACGCGGGGAGATGCGCGTCGGGGACACGATGACCCACGCCTCCGCACTCGGCTCCACGTTCGACGGGCGCATCGTCGCCGAGACCCAGGTCGGGGAGCGGCCGGCGATCGTGCCCGCGATCCGCGGGAGCGCCTGGATCACGGGCGTGACCCAGCTCTACGTCGACCCGGACGATCCCTTCCCCGAGGGGTACCTGCTCTCGGACACGTGGGGCGTCAGCGGGCTCGACACGCAGGGTTGAGCGGGTATCGTCCGGGCCGCATGCCCGCCAAGAAGTCCGTCCAGCTCTCCGGCATCGTCGTCGCCCAGTCGGCGATCTCGTCGATCGACCCGGACGAAGGCGTGCTCATGTACCGCGGCTACGACATCGCCGACCTCGCGGAGAACTCGAGCTACGAGGAGGTTGCGTACCTGCTGCTCCACGGCGAGCTCCCGGACGAGGCCGAGCTGGGCGCCTTCCAGGAGGCGCTGTCACAGCGGTCGCTGCCGCAGTCGGTCGAGGCGATCGTCGACGGAGCGCCGAGCGCCGAGCCGATGGACGTGTTGCGCACCTCCGTCTCCGCGCTCGCCGCCGCCGACCCGGACCGAGCCGACAACGGCCGGGACGCGGGACTGCGCAAGGCCGCGCGGCTGATCGCCCAGCTGCCGACGATCATCGCGCGCCACCATCGACGCCGGCAGGGCCTCGAGCCCGTCGCGCCGGATCCCGAGCTCGGCTACGCGGAGAACTTCCTCGGGATGCTGCACGGTGCGCCGCCGGGCGAGGCAGCCGTCCGGGCCTTCGACGTCGCGATGATCCTGCACGCGGAGCACGAGCTGAACGCGTCGACGTTCACGGCGCGAGTGATCGCCGGCACGGGCGCCGACCTGCACGCCGCGCTCGTGGGCGGGATCGCCGCCCTCAGCGGCCCGTTGCACGGCGGCGCGAACGCGGCCGCGATGGAGTTGTTCGAGCGCTTCGGCTCGGCCGAGCGGACGCCGGACGAGGTGCGCGGGATGCTCGAGCGGAAGGAGAAGCTGTACGGCTTCGGCCACCCGCTCTACCGCGCCTACGACCCGCGCGCGACGATCCTCAAGCGCATCTCGCTCGAGTTCTCGGAGGAGGCGGGCCAGCAAGAGACAGAGCAGCCGAACTGGTACGCGATCACCGAGGCGGCCGAGCGGACCGTCTTCGAGGAGAAGGGCCTGTACCCGAACGTCGACCTCTACTCGGCCTCGGTCTACACCTACCTCGGCGTCCCCACCGACCTGTTCACGCCGCTCTTCGCGGCCAGCCGGGTCGTCGGCCAGGCGGCACACGTGCTCGAGCAGCAGGCCGACAACAGGATCATCCGCCCCTCCTCGGAGTACGTCGGCCCCGGGCGGCGCAGCTTCCCGGTCCGCACCGGCTAGACGTAGCGACCCATGCCGCCGGCGACGTCGATCGACGCTCCGGTGATGTAGCTCGCACGCTCGCTGAGCAGGAAGACGACGATGCCCGCCACCTCGTCGGCGGTGCCGAAGCGGCCGAGCGGCACGGCGTCCGCGGCCATCGTCCGGAAGAACTCGTCGCGGTCGAGCCCGGGCGCACGCCGCTCGCGGATGTTCTCCCACTGGGGCGTGACGACGAAGCCGATGTTGACCCCGTTCACGAGCACGTTGTCCGAGGCCAGCTCGAGCGCGAGCGTCTTCGTGAACGAGTTCCCGGCGGCGCGGTTGACCGAGGTGGCGAAGAAGGCCGGGTCGGGTGCAGCGGGACTGGACGGCCCCGATGTTGACGATGCGCCCGCCGCCGGCCGCGCGCAGGTGCGGAAGCACCTCGCGGCAGCAGCGGATCAGCGAGAACACCTTCACCGCGACGTCGGCCTCCCAGTCCTCGTCGGTGAGCGTCTCGAAGCCGCCGGGACGCGCGCGGCCCGCGTTGTTGACGAGGCAGTCGACCCCGCCGAGCGCCTCGGCCGAGCGGGCGACGAAGTCGCGCACGTCGCCGGGGTCGGTGACGTCCGCCCGCTGCGCGTGCACGGTCGTCCCACCTTCGCGGAGCTTCTCGCCCGCCGCCTGCACCTCCTCCTCGTCGCGGGAGCAGATCGCCACGTGGGCGCCCTCGCGGACGAGCTCCTCGGCGATCGCGAGGCCGAGCCCCTTCGAGCCGCCGGTGACGAGCGCGCGGCGGCCGGCGAGCCCGAGCTCCACGCGCTACCCGGCGTCCGGCTCTTCGAGCCCCATCGAGCCGAGCAGGGCCCGCCGGGGCGGGTGGAAGACGTCGATCTCGAGGCAGGAGCCCTCGTGCGTGCGAGCGCCGTGCGGGACGTTCGGCGGGATCACGACCGCCTCGCCCCGGCGGAGCAGCCGCTGCTCGCCCGCGACCTCGAACTCGAGCTCGCCGTCGATCACGTAGCTGATCTGCTCCTCCTCGTGCCAGTGCATGGGCGCCTCGGTGTGCGGCTCGAAGCGGACGAAGTTGACCATCAGACCCTCGCCGAGCACCGGCTGGAAGCGGAGCCCCGGCACCATCTCGATCGGCGTCCAGCTCGTCCCACTGCACCCAGGTGGCCTTGCCCTCCCCCTGCGCACCGGCGTCCGCCGCGAAGTACCGCTCGGGATCGGTCACGACCGTCGCACCGCCTCGTGCTCGCCGACGAGCGTGGCGAGCCGCTCGACGCCCTCGTCGATCAGCTCGTCCTCGACGCGGCTGAACGAGAGCCGGAGGTTCGAGCCGCCGCGGCCGTCCGGGAAGAAGGGCGTGCCGGGCACGATCGCGACGCCCGCCGCGGCGGCGCTCCTGGCGAGCTCGGCGGCGTCGACGCCGTCCGGCAGGGTCACCCACGAGAAGAAGCCGCCCTGCGGGCTCGTCCACGAGACGCCGGCCGGCATCGTGCGCTCGAAGGCCGCGAGCATGCGGTCGCAGCGGCGCCGGTAGAGAGCCCGCGAGCGCGCGAGCTGCTCGTCCATCGCACCGGTGCGCGCGTACCGCTCCCACAGCTTCTGGCCCAGCGCGCCGGCGCACTGGTCGGTGTTCTGCTTCGCGACCGTCAGCTGCGCCACCACCTCGGCCGGCCCGACTGCCCAGCCGAGGCGCAGGCCGGGGAAGAACGTCTTCGAGGTCGTCCCCACCTGGACGACGGTGTCGGGTGCGAGGCTCCACAGGCTCGGCAGGGCACCGCCGTCGAAGCCGAGCTCGCGGTAGGCGACGTCCTCGACGATCAGGAAGCCCTCGCTGCGCGCCAGCTCGACCAGCGCGTGCCGCCGCTCGGTCGAGAGGCTGACGCCGGCCGGGTTCTGGTGGTCCGGGATCGTGTAGAGGAGCTTCGGGCGCAGCCCGCCCGCGAGCAGGCTGCGGAGCGCCTCCACGTCGAGCCCGTGCTCGTCCAGCGCCACGGCGGTGACGCTCGCCTGGTACCCCCGGAACGCCATGATCCCGCCCAGGTAGGTCGGGCCCTCGACGACGGCGGCGTCGCCCGTGTCGAGGAACGACTTCGCCACGAGCTCGAGCGCCTCGATCCCGCCGCTCGTGATCAGCGTCTCGTCGTCCGCCGGCCTGCGGCCCTGCTGCGCCTCGAGCCGCTCGGCCAGCGCGTCGAGCGGGCCGGGCAGCCCGCGCGTGGGCGAGTACTGGAACGGGCCGAGGTCGCCCTCGGCCACGAGCTCGTCCAGGAACGCGGCCGCGCGCTCGCCCGGGAAGGTCTGCGGGTCGGGGAAGCCGCCGGCGAAGGGGATCAGCTCGGTGTTGCCGGCGAGCGCGAGGATCTCCAGGATCGCGCCGCCCACGTCTCCACGCGTCCGCTCCGCGAACAGCTCACTCCAGGGCCGGGCTCCGACGACCGCCACGGCGCAACGCTACCACCGCCCGGGCGCACTTCCCTGCCGCGATTTCGCGAGTCCGACGCCGAGCGCCCCCACGACGGCGAGGAGCACGAGCGGGAACGCCACCCGCCCCAGCGCCGAGCCGACGTCGTGCGCCGCGTCGAGCCCGGCCGCGCCGACTGCCTCGATCAGCTGCGCGACGGCGACGAGGAGGAGCGAGCCCACGAGCAGCAGCCGCGCGAGGCGCTCGGGCGGATTCGGCGGAGGCCCCCAGCGGACCGCCGCGAGCAGCCCCAGGGCGGCGGCGACGAACGCGACCGCCGCGTGTGCCCGGACGTGGTTGCCGCCCCACCACGGCGAGAGGGCGAGGAGCACGACGGCGCCGACGGTCGTGCCGAGGGCGACGGTGAAGGCGATCGTCCGGAGGTTGTCTTCGGGCGGCTGGGGCCGGTCCACAACCGGAGTCTCGCAGCGCCGCCGCTAGCGCCCGCGCGCGAGCGTGCGCTCCAGCGCGTCCACGACCTGCGGGTCGAACTGCGTCCCGGCACAGCGCCGCAGCTCGACGAGCGCCTCCTCGGTGGTGCGCGCGGCCCGGTAGGGCCGGTCCGTCGTCATCGCGCTGAAGGCGTCGCAGCAGCAGACGATGCGCGCGACGAGCGGGATCTCCTCGCCGACCAGCCGGTCGGGGTAGCCGCCGCCGTCCATGTGCTCGTGGCAGGAGCGCACGATCCGTCCGACCTGACCGAGCACGCCGCCGACCCGCACGAGCATCTCCTCGCCGATCACCGTGTGCGTCTCGATCACTGCCCGCTCCTCGTCGGTGAGCTTGGCGGGCTTGTTGATGATCTCGGCGGGGATCCTGATCTTGCCCACGTCGTGCAGCAGCGCCACGAACTCGGCGTCGCGCCGGCCGCGGGCGTCGAGCCCGAGCTCGTCGGCGACACCGAGGCTGAGCGAGACGACGTCGCGGCTGTGGCTGCCGGTGTACGCGTCGTCGGCCTCGACGACGTCACCCAGCAGGAGCGCCGTCCCGCGATACGCGTGCGAGAGCTCGAGCGCGTGGTCGACGCGCGCGCGCCGCTCCCGCGCGAAGACTTGGAGCAGCCCCGCGAGCGGCAGCACGAGCAGGAAGGCCGCGGGCTGAGCCATCGCGGCGAGCGCGGCGAGCAGCCCGACCGGCGCGAGCGCGGCGTCGACTGCCCACGCGCGGCTCATGTGCGGGACGAGCTCGCGCGGCGAGATGCCGAGGGCGAGCCGTTCGCGCACCGCGACGCTGCCGAAGTCGAATGCGAACTGCGCGAGCAACGCCGCCACGTAAATGGGCCAGTCGCCGAGCGTCGGCGCTTGTTCGCCGGCGACCGCGAGCACGAGCACGGGGCCGACCGCGTACGACGAATCGGCCAGCCGCAGGAAGAGCCTTTCGAGGTGGAGCCGCCCCTCGACGTGCTCGACGAGGTTGGCGAGCACGATCCCACCTGCGACCGCAAAGGGGACGACGCCGAGCGGGAGCAGGAAGAGCATCGGGACGAACACGAGCTGGGTCGTCACCGCGAGCCCCGAGCCGACCTCGAACTCGATCCGGTACGCGAGCGCGTAGGCGAGCACGAGCGCTGCGATCGTCAGGGGGAGGGTGCACGGTCCGAGTCGTAGAGGACCGCGAAGGGCACGGTGACCGCGAGAAAGACGCTGCCGCTGAAGACCGTGGCCCAGAGATCACGGTTACCGAGGCTGCTGATCCTCCGCTCGCGGCCCTCCTCGATCGCGGCGTCGCCGGCGACGTCGAGCTCGGCCCCGGCCAGCGGCTCCAGGTGCGTAAGGGCATTGCTGCTCACCGAAGCGGTATCGCCGCCCCTGCGGCTGCCGCTTTCACTCGATCGGGGGATTTCGCGCCCGGCGGGGGGCTGCTCACCCGGCCGGGGGATAGCGCTGCTGCAGCGGCCGACCACACTGCGAGCACTGCGGTCTTTCTAGGGAGAGGTAACACACATGCGGACTCTCGGCGGTACAACGGCACGGCGCGGCCTGCTGCTCGCGCTCGCGTCGCTCGTTGCGGCACTGGCTACTCGGCGGCGGCTCGGCCAACGCAGGCGAAGGCTTGCTCGGGCTCAGCTGCGGCGACGAGCCCTCGCACCCATTCGCGCGCTGGCTCGATCCCCTGCCCTACACGCTCGCACCCGACGGCGGCTTCGAGAACGGCGCCGCAGGCTGGTCACTCTCGCGCGGTGCGCGGGTGGTCGCGGGCAACGAGCCCTTCGCACTCTCCGGGCCCGGGGCGCGGCTCGCTCTATCTGCCCGCCGGAAGCTCGGCCACGAGCCCACGCATGTGCGTCGGGTTGCTGCTGCCGGTCGTGCGTCTCGTCAGCACGGGCGGCGGCTTCCTCGGCTACCTCCAGGTCGAGGCGGTCTACACCGACTCGCGAGGCCGCGAGCGGTCGCTCGTCCTCCTGCCCGGCGTTCTGCCGACGCGGAACTGGCAGCCGAGCCTGCCGATGCTGCAGCTGGCGGGCCTGATCAACACCGTCACGCTGAACGGGCTGACCACCGAGATGTCTTTCCGCTTCACGCCGCGCGGCCTGCTCGGCGGCGGCAACTGGCAGATCGACGACGTCTACGTCGATCCGTGGAAGCGCATCTAGCGTCTAGCGCCTCTTCGCAGCGGACTTCTTCTTCCTCGAGCCCGGCTTTCGCGCCGGGCTCGAGGCTTTCCTGGAGGAAGCCTTGCGTGTGGTCGTGCGGCGTGAGCTCGTCGCAGCCTCGACGGAGGCGCGGAGCGCGGCCATCAGGTCGGCGGGCTCCTCCTCCGCCTCGGGCTCCGGCGCCGTGACCGTCTTCCCCTTCCGCTTCGCCCGGATCACCTTGAGCAGCGCGTCGCGATAGGTGTCCTCGTAGCGCTCGGGCTCGAAGCTGCTCTCGAAGCGCTCGATCAGCGCCGTCGCCAGCTCGAGCTCCGCCTTCGGCACCCTGACCTTCCGTGGCGCGATCTCGTCGACCGGTCGCACCTCGTCGTGGAAGTACATCTGCTCGAGCGTGAGAGCGCCTTCGCGCACCCGCAGGCAGCCGAGGTGCTGTCGGTCGCGCATGACGAACTTGCCGATCGCCGCCAGGCCGGTCTCCTCCATCGCCGCGCGGAGGAGCGCGTAGGGCTTCTCCCCGTCCTTCTGCGGGCCGAGGAAGTACGTCTTCTCGAAGTAGATCGGGTCGATCTCCTCGTACGGCACGAAGTCGGAGATCTCGATCGTCTTCACACCTTCGGTCTTGGCGGCGGCGAAATCCTCATCGGTCAGGACGACGAACTCGTCCTTCTTGAACTCGTAGCCCTTGACGATCTCGTCGTCCGGGACGAGCTCGTTCTCCTTCTTGCAGGTCTTCTGGTACCCGATCCGGCCGCCGTCGGGCTCGTGGATCAGGTGGAAGCGCAGGTCGGTCTCCGCGATCGCGCTGTAGAGGCGCACCGGGACGTTCACGAGGCCGAACGAGATCGAGCCGGTCCAGAGCGCGCGCGGCATAGAGGTGCAACGGCGCAGGGGCCGTGACAGTTTCGGCACACAATCGGCACAGACACGTACGACCCGCGCGCGTAGCGTTCCCGGCATGACGAAAACGGCGACGCAGGCGGCCACGCCCTGGGGTCCGGCGACCATCCTCGAGGAGATCAAGCTGGCGCAGCACTCGGGCGAGAAGCGCTTCTCGTCGCTCGTCCAGCTGCTCGAGACGCCGAAAGGCGAGCGGCTCGTGCGCTTCGCCTACGCCACCGACGGGACCGCGCGGCGCGGGCCGGTCACCCTGCGGTCGCGCGACCTCCAGAAGCTGCGCGAGGCGCTCGTGGAACACGAGGGGTTGCAGGAGACGCTGAAGCTCGCGTGAGCGGGCTACGCAGTCGCGAGCGCCCGCTCGCGCGCGGCGTCCACGAGCCCGGCCAGGAGCAGGGCGCCGTCGCCCGAGCCCAGCAGCGGATCGACCGCGTGCTCCGGATGCGGCATCAGGCCGAGCACGTTGCCCGCCTCGTTGCAGACGCCCGCGACGTCGCCTACCGAGCCGTTGCAGTCCTCCGCATAGCGCAGGACGATCTGACCCGCCGCCTCCAGCTCGGCGTGCAGCGCCTCGTCGGCGAACCAGCAGCCTTCGCCGTGCTTCACCGGGATCGTCAGCTCCTGGCCCACCTCGCAGCGGCGCGTCAGCGGCGTGTCCGAGCGCTCGACTCGCACGCGCACGTCGCGGCAGACGAACTCCAGGTCGCGGTTGCGGCGCAGGACGCCGGGCAGCAGGCCGGCCTCGCAGAGGATCTGGAAGCCGTTGCAGATTCCGAGCACCGGCCCACCCGCGTCGGCGAGCTCGCGCACGGACGCCATCACGTTGGCGGAGCGCGCCAACGCCCCGCAGCGCAGGTAGTCGCCGTAGGAGAACCCACCCGGGAGCACGACCGCGCCGGTGTCGCGCGGCAGCTCGTGCTCGGCATGCCACACGGCCAGCGCGTCCGCGCCGAGCGCGCCCAGCGCCCAGAGCGCGTCCCGGTCGTCGTTCGAGCCCGGGAACACGAGCACGGCGACGCGTGGCCGAATGCTCACTCGCCCTCCACCTCGATCTCGAAGCTCTCGATCAGCGGGTTCGCCAGCAGCTGCTGGCACATGCGCTCGATCTGGGCGCGGGCGTCCTCGGGCGTGTCGGCCTCGACCTCGAGATCGACGAGCCGTCCCACGCGCGCGCCGCCGACGGCGAAGCCGAGCTTGCGCAACGAGCCCTGCACAGCCTCGCCCTCGGGGTCGAGGATGCCGCCTTTCGGGCGGACGAGGACGGTCGCCTTCAACGCAGCACGACCTGCGGGTCGGCGAGGTAGTCCTCGAACGCGAGCCCCGTGAGCAGCTCGAACGCCTCCACATAGCGGGCCCGCGTGCCCGCGATTACCGCCGGCGGCAGCTCCGGCCCGGGGTCGGTCTTGTCCCAGCCGAGGCTCTCGCAGTAGTCCCGCACGAACTGCTTGTCGTAGGAAGCCTGCCCGCGTCCCGGCGCGAAGGCCGCCGCCTCCCAGAAGCGCGAGGAGTCGGGCGTCAGCGCCTCGTCACCGAGCGTCAGGGAGCCGGCCGGATCGAGCCCGAACTCGAACTTCGTGTCGGCGAGGATGATCCCGCGCGCCTCCGCGTGAGCGGCCGCGAACGCGTAGAGCCGCAGGGCGGCCTCCTCGACCCGCTCGTAGAGGTCGGCACCGACGAGTTCGGCTGCGCTCGCCGCGTCGATGTTCTCGTCGTGACCCGACTGCGCCTTCGTGGCCGGGGTGAAGATCGGCGCGGGGAGCCGATCCGCCTCGCGCAGCCCCGCAGGCAGCCGGACGCCGCAGATCGCGCCCGTGCGCCGGTAGTCCTGCCAGCCCGAGCCGGCGAGGTAGCCGCGGACGACGCACTCGATCGGCAGCATCTCGAGCCGCCGGCACTCGAGCGACCGGCCGTCGTCGTGGAGCGCGAGCAGGTGGTTCGGGACGAGCTCGCGCGTTCGTGCGAACCAGAACGCGGAGAGGCCCGTGAGCACGCGGCCCTTGTCGGGCACCTCGGTCGGGAGAATGACGTCGAACGTCGAGATCCGGTCGGAAGCGACGAGGAGCAGGCGATCCTCGCCGAGGCCGTACAGCTCCCGCACCTTGCCGCTGCCGAGGTGCACGGCCGCGTCAGACATGTGCGGCCGCCTCCCGCGACACGAGCGCGCGCAGGCGCTCGAAGACGACGTCCACATGCCGGGTGTACACGCCGAGGTCGAACACGCTGTCGAGCTCGACCCGTCCGGCGAGGTCGGAGTCGGCGCGAACGAGCTCGGGGAAGTCGAGCCCCTCCTCCCAGGCGCGCATCGCGTGTCGCTGCACGGCCCGGTAGGCGTCGTCCCGGCCCGAGCCCGACTCGACGAGCGCGAGCAGCAGGCGCTGGCTGAAGAAGAGGCCATGGCTCGAGTCGAGGTTCTCGCGCATGCGCTCGGCCCGCACGACGAGGCCGTCCACGAGCCAGGCGAAGCGCTCGAGCATGTAGTCCACGGCGAAGAAGGCGTCGGGGACGACGATCCGCTCCGCCGAGGAGTGGGAGATGTCGCGCTCGTGCCAGAGCGCCACGTTCTCGAGCCCGACGACCGCGTGGCCGCGGACGACGCGGGCGAGCCCGCAGATCCGCTCGGACACGATCGGGTTGCGCTTGTGCGGCATCGCCGACGAGCCCTTCTGGCCGCGGCCGAAGGGCTCCTCGACCTCGCGCACCTCGGTGCGCGCGAGATGCCTGATCTCGAGCGCGTACCGCTCGAGCGAGGCGGCGACGAGCGCGAGCACGTTCAGCAGCTCCGCGTGCCGGTCGCGCTGGAGCACCTGGGTCGAGCTGGGGGCGGGCTCGAGCCCGAGCCGCTCGCACGCGATCCGCTCGACCTCGGGATCGGTGGCGGAATACGTGCCGACGGCGCCCGAGAGCTTTCCCACCCGCATTCCCTCCAGCGCCCGCTCGAGCCGCGTCCGGTCGCGATCGAGCCCGAACGCCCAGCCGGCCAGCTTGAGCCCGAAGGTCGTCGGCTCTGCGTGCACCCCGTGCGTGCGGCCGATGGTGAGCGTCTCCCTGTGCTCCTCGGCGCGGGCCGCGACGGCGGCGACACACCGGTCGAGCCCCTCGAGCACGAGGCGCCCCGCCTCCCGGATCTGCAGAGAGAGCGCCGTGTCGACGACGTCCGAGGAGGTGAGGCCGTAGTGGAAGTACCGCCCCTCCTCGCCGAGCTGCTCCGCGACGGCGTCGACGAACGCAGCGACGTCGTGCTGGGTCTCGGCCTCGATCTCGGCCACGCGTGCGGGGCTCGGAGCGACTGCGCGCTCGGCGATCTCGTCGACCGCGGCTCGCGGGACGACGCCCAGCTCGGCCCAGCCCTCCAGCGCCGCCAGCTCCACCTCGAGCCAGCGCGCGAGCTTCGTCTCGTCCGACCAGATCCGGGCCATCGCCGGACGGGAGTACCGCGGGATCACGGTGCGGATTCTAGAGACGGCACCGGCGACCTCACGCGATCGCCGCGGCGGCGCGAGCGATGTCGGTCCGGTAATGGGCGCCGTCGAAGGTGATCCGCTCGCACGCCGCGTAGGCGAGGTCGCGCGCGGCCGCAATCGAATCGCCCGTGCCGGTCACGTTCAGGATCCGTCCGCCGTTCGTGACGAGCCGGTCTCCATGGCGGGCCGTTCCCGCATGGAAGACGAGGGCGCCGAGCTCCTCGGCGGCCTCCACGCCCTCGATCGTCGTTCCGTGATCGGGGCGAGCGGGATAGTCGGGTCCGGCCACGACGACCGTCACCGCCGCGGCATCCGCAACCGCCAGCTCGATTCCGGTCAGATCGCCGCCCGCGGCCGCGGCGAGCGCGCCGGTGAGGTCGCCCTCCAGCCGGGGTAGAAGCGACTGCGTCTCGGGATCGCCGAAACGGCAGTTGAACTCGAGCACCCTCGGCCCGTCCTCGGTGAGCATCAGGCCGGCGAAGAGGACGCCGACGAAGGGCGAACCGCGTCGGGCGAGCTCCGCCACCACGGGTCGGTGCACGCGCTCGAGGAGCTCCTCGGCCTCGCCCGGCCGCAGTATCGGCACGGGCGAATAGGAGCCCATGCCACCGGTGTTCGGCCCGAGGTCGTCGTCGCCGATGCGCTTGAAGTCCTGCGCCGGGGCGAGCGGGATCACCTCGCGCCCGTCCGAGAGCGCGAAGAGCGAGACCTCCTCCCCCTCGAGCAGCTCCTCGATCACGAGCGGGCCCGGGAACGCCGCCGCCGCGCGCAGCCCCTCGTCCAGCTCCTCGGTGGTGCGGCACACGAAGACGCCCTTGCCGGAGGCCAGGCCGTCCGCCTTCACCACGCACGGCGGCCGCGCGACCGCGAGCGCTTCGGCGGTCGGCACCCCCGCCGCCCGCATCACGTCCTTGGCAAATGCCTTCGAGCCCTCGATCCGTGCAGCGTCGCGTCCCGGCCCGAAGACCGCGATGCCCGCATGCCGCAGCTCGTCGGCCACCCCCGCCACGAGCGGCCCCTCCGGCCCGACCACGACGAGCTCGGCGCCGAGGCTGCGCGCGAGCCCGAGCAGCGCCTCCCCGTCCTCGGCCCGCACCGGATGGCAGTCGCCCAGAGCCGCGATGCCCGGATTCCCCGGAGCCGCGTGCAGCTCGGTGCCGGACCGCTGCGCGAGCTTCCAGGCGAGCGCGTGCTCGCGGCCACCCGAACCGACGAGGAGCACCTTCAAGGCCGGGCCGAGTCTACTTCCCGTGTCCGCTGTCGCCGGCCCGCGTCAAGCGCGCGCAAGCACCTGCTCGCGCGCGGCTCCGGTCCCGACCAGGTCCACGTCCACCCCGAGCTCGCGCTCGACCCGCTCGACGTAGGCACGGGCGTCCGCCGGCAGGTCGGCCACCGAGCTGCAGTCGTCGAGCGGCTCGCCCCAGCCGGGCACCGTCTCCAGGACGGCCTCGCAATGGTGGAAGTCGCTCTGGTGCGCCGGGAAGTTCGGCGTCTCCGACCCGTCCGGCAGCCGGTAGCGCACGCACACCTTGAGCTCGTCGAACGCGGAGAGCACGTCGAGCTTCGTCAACGCCAGCGACGTGATCCCGTTCAGCCGCACCGCGTACCGCAGCGCGACGAGGTCGAGCCAGCCGCGGCCGCCGCTCCCGGCCGGTCACCGTCCCGTACTCCTGGCCGAGCTCGCGGATCTCCGACCCGACCGGCTCCTCCATCTCGCTCGGGAACGGGCCGGCTCCGACGCGCGTCACGTAGGCCTTGGCGACGCCGACGACGGCGTCGATCCGGGTCGGGCCGATGCCGATGCCGGTCGCGGCCGCTCCGGCGACCGGGTTCGACGAGGTGACGAACGGATACGTGCCGTGGTCGAGGTCGAGCAGCGTGCCCTGCGCGCCCTCGAGGAGCACGCGCTTCCCGGCCGTCAGGGCCTCGTCGACGAGCAGTGACGTGTCGGCGACGAACGGCCGCAGCCGCTGCGCGTAGGTCTCGTAGCGCTCCGCGACCTCCTCGAGCGCGAAGGGCTCGTGCTCGTAGACGCGCTCGAGCCAGACGTTCTTCTCGGCGAGCGCGGTCTCGATCTTCTGGCGCAGGATCTTGGTGTCGAGCAGGTCCTGGACGCGGATGCCGATGCGGGCCGCCTTGTCCGCGTAGGCCGGTCCGATGCCGCGCCGCGTCGTGCCGATCTGGAGCTTGCCGAGCAGCTTCTCGCTGGCGCCGTCGAGCGCGATGTGCCACGGCATGATCAGGTGCGCGTTGCCGGACGACACGCAGCGGCTCGACCGAGAGGCCGCGCTCCTCGAGCTCGTCCATCTCGCCGAGCAGCACCTCCGGGTCGACGACGCAGCCGTTCCCGAGCACGCTCAGCTTGCCCGACACGATCCCGGACGGGAGCTGCCGGAACTTGAACGTCTCGCCGGCCACGATCACGGTGTGGCCCGCGTTCGGACCGCCCTGGTAGCGGCAGACGACATCGGAGTCCTGCGCGAGCAGGTCGACGATCTTGCCCTTGCCCTCGTCGCCCCACTGCGCACCGACGATCACGGTGGCGGGCACAGTCCGATTCTATGGCGCAATCGGGGTCGGAATCTGCGCATGCAGATCCCGACCCGCGCCAAGACCCCTGAAGGCGGCCGCTTCGCGGCCGCGCCCGCACGTTGAGCGTTTCATGCTGCGGCTAGATCCGCGAACTTGGCGTAGCGCTTGAGGAAGGAGAGCTTGACCATGTCGGTCGGCCCGTTCCGGTGCTTGGCGATGATCAGCTCGGCGATCCCCTGCGACTCCGACTCCTCGCCGTTGTAGTACTCGTCGCGGTAGACGAAGCCGACGAGGTCCGCGTCCTGCTCGATCGAGCCGGACTCGCGCAGGTCGGAGAGGATCGGCCGCTTGTCGTGGCGCTGCTCGACGGCGCGGGAGAGCTGCGAGAGCGCGAGGATCGGCACGTCGAGATCGCGTGCGAGCACCTTGAGCGCCCGCGAGATCTGCGACACCTCCTGCACGCGGTTCTCGGCGTTCGTGCCCGAGGTCATCAGCTGCATGTAGTCGATGATGATCAGGCCGAGGTTGGGCTCGCGCGACTTCAGCCGGCGCGCCTTCGAGCGGATCTCCATCAGGGTGATCGAGCCGGTGTCGTCGACCCAGATCGGCGCCTTCATCAGCTTGTCGCAGGCCGCGGTCAGGCGCGGCCAGTCCTCCGGCTTCAGCTTGCCCGTGCGCAGGCTCTGCGACTCGACGCGGGCCTCGGCGCACATCATCCGCTGCGTCACCTCGCTCTTCGACATCTCGAGCGTGAACAGGGCGACCGGGATCTCGTGCCGGACGGCCAGGTTCTGCGCCATGCAGAGCGCGAGCGCCGACTTCCCCATCGACGGCCGGGCCGCGATGATGATCAGGTTGCCGGGCTGGAAGCCGGAGGTGAGCTTGTCGAGCTCCTTGAAGCCGGTCGGAACCCCCGTGACGTCGGCACCCGCCTCGTACAGGTGCATGATCCGCTCGAAGCTCTCCTTCAGCAGGCCCTCGATGTGGCTGAAGTCGCCCGTGACTCGCTGCTGGGCGAGCTCGAAGACGATCTGCTCGGCGCGGTCGACGAGGTCGGTCGTCTCCCCCGGCCGGTCCTGGCCGAGGCGCGCGATCTCCGCGCCTGCGCGGACGAGCCCGCGCAGCGTCGCCATCTCGCGCACGATCCGGGCGTAGTGGGCTGCGTTGGCGGTGGCCGGGACGAGGGCGGCGAGCTCGTGGATCTTCGCCTTGCCGCCCACCCCCTCGAGCTCCCCGCGCTCCTCGAGCGCATCCACGACGGTGATCGCGTCGACCGGCTCGCCGCCCTGGTAGAGCGCGAGGCAGGTGCGGAAGACCTTGCCGTGGCTCTCGCGGTAGAAGTCCTCCGCGGAGAGGATCTCGGTCACGGCTCCGATCGCGCCGGGCGAGAGCAGCATCGCGCCGAGCACGGACTCCTCCGCCTCCAGGTTCTGGGGTGGGACGTGGGGAGCCGGGCCCCCTGCGTTGGGCACTGCCGCTACCGAGGGCATGGCCGTATTGATGCCGTCACGGAGCGACATCCGCAACTGTGTTAATCCCCAGCCGCACGCGTCGGAGCGGCACGGGTCGGCGGTACCCCTGTGCGGGCGAAAGGAACATGCGTTCCCCCAAAGTATCCACACGTTCGGACGACTCTGCGCGGGCGCCCGGCCGCGCCCTTGCACAGGGCGAGCACGGAATTTGCGGAAGGTTCACAGCGCGCTCCACAGGCCTGTGGAGCGCGCTGTGGACGGGCTAGTCCTGCGCGGGCTCCTCGGCCGGCTGCCCGGTCGCAGCCTCGGTCTCGCCGACCTCGGAGGCCTCTGCCTCGGAGGCAACGGCCTCGAAGTCGGCGGCCTCGGCCGCCTCGGCCGGGGTCGGCGCCGCTTCGGCGTCCTCCTCCTCGTCGAGGTACTCGACTGCCGCCTCCGCCTCAGCGGCTGCCGTCTTGGCCTCCGCGTTCGCCGCGGCTTCGGCCTCTGCCTCGGCTGCCGCTGCCGCCTCCATCGCGGCGAGCTCCTCCTCGGGCGGCAGCTCCCCGCCCTCGGGGACGACGAGCGTCTTCACCTCGACGGTCACGTCCTCGAACACCTGGATCGGGATCGCGTAGCGCCCGATCCGCTTCAGCGAGTCGGTGCCGATCTTCTTCCGGTCGACGCGGATCTTGCGCGTGCGCCAGATCTCGTCGGCGATGTCGGTCGTCGTGACCGAGCCGAAGAGCGCGCCGGTCGGGCCCGACTTGACGTCGAAGCTGAGCACGGTCTTGCGCAGGACGTCCGCGATCTCCTCCGCATGCTCGACGCTGCGCGCCTCGTGGCGGGCACGCTGCTCGTCGATCTTGCGCAGCTCGGCGACCTTCGCCGGCGTGGCCGGCTCGGCCAGCGAGCGCGGGAGCAGGAAGTTGCGTGCGTACCCACGCGCGACGCTGACGACCTCGCCGCGCAGGCCGACCTTCTCGACGTCCGTGAGCAGGATCACATCCATCGCTACCGCTGCTCCACGTAGGGCAGGAGCGCCATCTCGCGCGCCCGCTTCACGGCGACCGCGACCTGGCGCTGGTGCCGGCGGCAGGCGCCGGTGATGCGGCGGTTGCGGATCTTGCCCTTCTCCGAGATGTAGCGCCGGAGCTGGTTCACGTTCTTGTAGTCCACCTCTTCGACCTTGTCCTTGCAGAAGAGGCAGCTCTTGCGCCGGCCGGGAGCCGTGGAGGCACCCGGGCGCTTGCGCGAGCGGTCCTGCGTTTTCTGTTGTGCCATCTCGTGTCTCCTAGAAGGGAATGTCGTCGTCGGCCGGGGCCGAGGGGAAGTCGGCGCCCGCAGCGGGTGCTGCGGCGCCCTGCGGCACGAACTGGCCGCCGCCCTCGCCGCCGCCTTCGCGGGAGCCGAGGAACTGGACGTTGTCGGCGACGACCTCGACGGACTGGCGCTTGGTGCCGTCCTGGGCGTCCCACTCGCGCCACGTGAGCTTGCCCTGGACGCCCACCGGGCGGCCCTTGGCGAGGTACTGCGCGCAGTTCTCCGCGGTGCGGCCCCAGACGGTGACGTCGAAGTAGTACGCCGCGTCCTGCCATTCCTCGCCGCGCTTGACGCGATCGTTGACGGCGATGCGGAGCGTGGTCACCGCGGTGCCGGACGGGGTGTGGCGGAGCTCAGGGTCGCGCGTCAGGTTGCCGACGAGGACGACGCTGTTGATGTTCTGGGGCATTACTCCTCCTCCAACGAGGTGTCGATCGGGTCGGCGACATCCTCGCGCGCGGGCCCGCCCACCGCTACCGGCCTGGTCGAACCCGGCTTGTAGCGACGCGTCGGGAGATGCCGCATCACGGCGTCGTCGATCTTGAGCACGCGCGAGATCTCGTCGAGCGTGTCGGGGTCGGCGCTGAACGAGAGCAGGTGGTACACGCCGTCGGTCTTCTTGTTGATCGGGTACTCGAGCTTGCGCCGGCCCCAGACGTCCTGGCCGTCCCAGGTGCCGCCGCCGGCCTCGACGAGGTCGCGGGTGCGCTTGACGATCTCCTCCTGGCGCTCGTCGGCCAGGTCGGGGTCCAGCATGAGCAGGATCTCGTAGTCGTTCACGGGTTCCCTTCAACTCCTTCCTTCGGTCTTAGGCGGCCTCACCGGCAGGCACGGGCGGGAACAGCTCGTGCGAGGCGAGGCAGGAAGCCGCCCCAGGGTAGCAGCAGACGGCGTAGCATCAGGCCCATGAGACGGCTCCTGACCTGGATCGCCGGCGGCCTCGGGGTCGCCGCGCTGCTCCGCCAGCTGTTGCGGCGCCAGCCGCTGCCGCCTCCCGCTACCGCTCCTGCTACGGCCGAGGCCGCCGAGGTCGCCGAGGCCGCCGAGACCGCCGAGGCCACCGAGGCCGACCCGGCCGAGGAGCTGCGGGCGAAGCTCGAGCAGGCGCGGGACACCGCCGACGACCGCGACGAGTTCGACGCCGCCGAGGGAACGCCCGTCGACACGGTCGAGGCTCCGCCGGCCGAGCCGACCAATTCGCTCGAGGAGCGGCGTCGCCGGGTGCACGACAAGGCCCAGGAGGCGCTCGGCCAGATGCGCGGCGTCGACGACGACTAGAGCCGGCGGGCGGGCGCCGGGGAGGATCGGCTCCAGGGGCGGCATACTGTTTTCAGGGATGAGCGAGTTGCCGCGGACCGACGATCTGCCCCGCTCGGACGACGGGTTCGATCCGGCGCGGGTCGAGGAGGCCTTTGCGTCGTTCGCGGAGCGCGTCCACGAGCTCGAGTCGGTCGCGGTCGAGCTGCGGGCTGAGCTGCGCGAGCTGCGGGCCGACCGCAGGACCGACCAGCGCTCCGCGCCGTACGCCGACGAGGACTGGCCCGCGGACGCAGGCTTTGCGGGCCGCGCCGCCTCGCCGGACTGGGTCGCCTCCGTGCCGCCGCCGCTGCTGCGCCCGGTGGCCGTCCCACGCATCGTCCTCGAGGGGGTTTTCCTGCTCGCCGTCGCGCTGCTCGCCGGGCTCGCCGATCTCGACGCGGTCTGGATCGTGCTGGTGATGGCTGCTGCGTGGGCGCTCGTCGCGCTCTCGGAGTGGGCGGCGGCCGCGAAGCGAGCGCGCTGGCACCTCGACGAGATCGCGCCGTCGGTCGCGCCCGACGGCGACCAGGCCGCCGAGAGCACCGGCCCGTGGAGCATGCCCGTCGTCGAGGCGACAGCGGTGGAGGCGGCGAACGACTCCGAGTCCCGCACCGTGATCGCAGCGCTGCCGGCCGACCCGGCCGAGGCCCCCGCTGAGCCCGGGGAGCCCGCGGAGCCCGCGGAGCCGGCGCGACGCCGCTTCCGGCTGCGGCGACGACGCCGCCCCGCCACGACCGGCGCGGCCGACCCCTGGGAGCAGTAGCCTCGCTCGCCGCGCTCGTCGCTGGACTCGCGCTCGTGGCGATGCCCGCAGCGGCCCCGCAGGCGCCGCTGCAGCCGGCGCCCGCACTCGAGGTGCAGGCCGGCTTCGCCGCCCAGCTCTACGCGAAGGGCCTGAAGCGTCCCACCGCGCTCGCATTCGGGCCCGATGGGCTCCTCTATGCGACGCAGGAGTCGGGCGAGGTCGTCGCCGTCGGCCGGGGCTCGACTCGCCCGCGCGTCCTCGCCCGGGGCTTCCGGAGCCCGCTCGGCCTGGCCTGGCAGGGCGCGACGCTCTACGTGTCGACGCAAGGCTCGCTGCACCGCCTCGTCGTGCGCGGCAAGCGGGTGACGTCGCGCCGGGCGATCGTGACGGGCCTCCCCTTCGGGCGTCATCAGCAGGACACGGTCGCGGTCGGCCCCGACGGGCGCCTCTACGTCGGCAGCGGCTCGACCTGCGACGCCTGCCGGGAGCGCGACCGCCGCAGCGGCGCCGTCCTCTCCGTGAAGACCGACGGCAGCGACCTGCGCATCGTCGCGCGCGGCCTGCGCAACCCGTTCGGACTCGCCTTCCAGCCGGGGACGAACCGGCTCTACGTCTCCGACAACGGCCAGGACGAGCTGGGCGACTCCGAGCCGGCCGAGACGGTCGTGCTCATCCGGACAGGGCGCGCACTACGGCTGGCCGGACTGCTGGGCGAGCTGGCACGAGCGGCGGCTTCGCGGCTCGTGCTCGGGCGTGACGAAGCCGGTCGCCTACCTGGAGCCGCACTCGTCGGCGAACACGCTCGCCTTCTGGCGCGGCTCGCTGTTCGTCGCCGAGTGGGGCCAGTATCTGAGCGAGCGCTGGGGACGGAAGCTCGTGCGCGTCGACGTGCGCAGCGGCCGGTCGACGACCTTCGCCGACGGTTTCGAGCACCCGCTCGGTCTGGCCCCCGAGCCGCGAGGCGGGGGCCTGCTCGTGGGCGACTGGGGCCGCGGTGTGGTCTACCGGCTGACGAAGCGCTGAGCCGCCGCCGCGAGGCCGCGCGCGACGCGCGACTGGTACGCCGCGCTGCGCAGCAGCGCGCCCTCGCGCGGATTCGTCATGAAACCCGTCTCGGCGAGCACGACGGGCACGTCCGCCCAGTTGAAGCCGGTCAGGTCGGAGCGCTCGACGACGCCGAGGTCACGGGCGCCAGTGGCGCGAACGAGCTCGTCCTGCACGAGGCGCCCTGCGCGACGGCTGGCAGCGTAGATATCCGCCGTCCAGCCCCGGCGGAGCGCCGGCACGAGCGTCGCGATCCCGTGCGCGGACTGGCTGGAGGAGCCGTCTGCGTGGATGCGGATCATCAGCGCAGCCCGGCGCGCGTTGCAGAACTGCGCGCGCTCCCGGTTGCCGCCGCGGTAGCCGCCTCCGTTCCGTGTCAGCGCGACCCGGTAGCCACGGGCGACGAGCAGCGCCCGCGCGCGCCGGGCGATCGCGAGCGCCACAGGCGCCTCGCCGGCCGCCCCGCCGCCGTCCTTGACCTTCTGCTGGCGTGAGCCGGGCCCGATGGGCTCGGTCTGCCGGCCGATCTCGGGCGCGGTCGCGTGCCCGGGGTCGAGGCAGATCAGCGCAGCGGCGAGCGTCTCGACCAGCACGACGGCACCGTAGCGGTGTGGCCGGGCGCGCTTCCACCGAACGCGCCAGGGCCACACCGCCCACCGCGACCTATTCCTCCTTGACGACGACCTCCGTCAGGTCGGTCTGCGCAAGCAGGTTGACGTTGAACGTGTCCTGGATCGACGGACGTTCGAGCTGTACGTACGTGTACCAGTAGAGCGGCGTCACCGGGACCGCCCCATCCGCACCGAGCAGAAGATCTTCCATCTGCCCGTACAGTGCGTACCGCTCGTCGTTGTCCGCCGTCTGCCGCGCCTGCTCGAGCAGCTTGTCGTAGGCGGGGTCGCAGTAGTTCGTCGAGTTGTTCCCCGAGTCGCACGTCCACAGCTCGAGGAAGTTGATCGCGTCGACGTAGTCACCGATCCAGCCGTACCGGTAGACGTCGATCGACGGGTCGATCGGCGGGCCCGTGAACTCCAGGAACTGGGCCCACTCCTGCTGCTTGATCTCCACGTCCAGACCGAGCTCCGACCAGGACGCCTGCACGGCCACCGCGATCTCGCGATGACCCGGCGAGTCGTTCAGGAGCAGCGTGATCTTCTCCTTCGGATTCGCCACCTCGGACATCAGCTGCTTTGCCTCCTCGAGGTCGCCGTTCTCCGGCAGCCACGGCGAATCCGGGTTGATCGCGTCGAAGCCCGGCATCCCCTTCGGCGTCCAGCCCGTGCTCGGGAGCTGGTCGGCCTGCGCGATGTTGTCGATGATCTCGCGCCGGTTGATCGCCAGCGACATCGCCCGCCGCTGCTTCACGTCCGTGATCGTCTTGACGTTGAACCCGTACGTGTAGGTGCCGAGGCCCGGGTACTGCTGGTAGTCCGGGGTCTCCTTCAGGCGCGGGATCTCCTCGGGCGGGAGCCCGCCGACGTGGGCGTCGAGCTCGCCGGCCTCGTAGGACTGGACCGCGGTGATCCCGTCCGTGATCATGCGTCCGTCGACGCGGGTCAGCGTGACGCTGTCGGCGTCGCGCCAGTCCTCGTTCTTGACGATGTCGATGCTGGCGTTGTGCTCCCACGAGTCGAGCAGGAACGGGCCGTTGGTGACGATGTTCGCCGCCTCGGTCCACTTGTCGCCGTGCAGCTCGATCGTGGGGCGATGGACGGCGAGGAACGAGTGGTGCGCCGCCTGCTGCACGAACCATGGCTGCGGCGTCGTCAGCTTCACCTCCAGCGTGCGCTCGTCGACCGCGTTGACGCCGACCTTGTCGCGGAGGGCCGCGCAGTTCGCCTCGCAGCCGTTGTACTCGGCCGCGCCGACGATGCCGTAGAACTGGTAGGCGTAGTCCGCCGCCAGCTCCGGGGAGATCGTGCGCTTCCATGACCACTCGAAGTCCTCGGCGGTGACGGGGTCGCCGTTCGACCAGGCGCCGTCGTCGCGGAGATGGAACGTGACGGTCTTGCCGTCCTCGGAGGTCTCCCAGCTCTCTGCGAGCATCGCCACCGGCTCGAGATCCGGCCCGAGCTTGACGAGCGGATCCATGATGCTGAGCAGGATCCCCGACGAGGTCGTGTCGGTCGCGAGGCCCGGGTCGAGCGAGGGCGGCTCCGTGCCCCAGTTCACCGTGATCGTCTGGTCGGCCGCGAGGCCGCCCTCGGTGGCCGCGGTGCTGGTGCCCGCAGCGGTGTCGTCGCCGTCGTCGCTGCCGCCGCAGCCGGCCGCAAGCAGCGCGAACGACGCGGCGCTTAGGGCCAGCGCGGCGGCGAAGGTCGAGCGCTTCCGTGTCATACGCATCCTTTGATCGCGTGTGGATACCTCAGTATAGTATTACTATACAAGCAGGACGCCGCGTCATCAATCCCCGCGCTCCGGCTCGACCGGCCTGAGAGCCCTCCTAGCTGGTCGAGCTGGGCGCGAGGACGATCGCGACGGTGCCACCCGGGACCGGTCGCAGCTCCTGGTCGACGAGGACGTCGACGTTGCTCGACGCACCGAGGGAGAGCCACACCCGTCTCGCGCGCAGGCGGACCGATTCGCCCTGGACGAGGAGGCGCTCGTCGAGCACGCGCCCCGTCTCGCTGCCTGCCCGGGCCGAGAGCCAGCAGTCGCCGCGCGTCGCTCTGACGATGACGGTGACGAGCTCCGGCGCCTGCTCGCCGGCGGCGCCCGTTGTCGAGCGCCGCTCCTGTGCGCCCCGCTCCGGCACGGGTGTCTCAGCTGCGTCGGCCGGCGCCGTGTCCGCGGCCGGCACGGCCTCCTCGACGGGGGGATCTGCAGAGCCGATCGGCACCACCCCACCGAGCACGAGGACGAAGAAGGTCAGGGCTACTGCCGCCGCGGCGGCCAGCAACCAGAAGAGAAGGTCGGCTCGGTTCGGCTTCACCATTCTCGCTCGCCTCGAGTTCGCGTTCTCGAGGCAATTGTCCCACGTGGGTGGGCGTTCACGGAGCGGCCCCGGAGTCGAACCGAGCAAGCCGTGGGTTGCACGACCGGGCCGATTTTGAAGACCGGCTGGGCCACCGGGCCCGTGCCGCTCCGCGGCCAGCGTATCGGCCGGAGCGGCACGGGCCGAGCGAGCGCGACCCGCTAGCCGGGGACGACTCGCACCTGGACGAGGCGACGCGAGGAGACGCCGGCGAGCACGTTGTCGCCGGGCTTGCGGGCGCGCAGGAAGAACACCATCGAGCCGCCGCGCACGAGCGGCAGCCGGGCCGTCGGACGGAACGTCATCGTCGCGATCCCCTGCGCGTCGGTCGTCGTCTCGGGCGTCGCGGTGACGCGGCCGAACGGCACTCCCGTCGCCAGGACGAGCGCTCCCTGGATCAGGCGGCCGCGGGTGTCGTTCACCCGCACCCTCAGGGTCACCGTGGTCGTCCGGTCCCGAATCGTCGTGGGCGAGAACGAGACTCCCGAGACGACGAGCCGGTCGGGCAGCGAGACGCTCGTGACCGGCACCGCCGGCCCGGCGGCACCCGACGAGCCGCACGACCGCGGTCTGCGCGGAGGTCGCCGTGGTCGCGCCGCGCGGGTTCTGGCCGCGCACCCGAACCCGCAACGTGCGTCCGAGATCCTGCGAGCGGACGCCGTAGGTCTGGCCCCGCGAGCCCGTGTCCGCGCAGGCGTTGCCGGCCGGGTCGCACTGAAGCCAGGTGTACCCGAACGTCGGCGCACCGGTCCACGTCCCCGGTGATGCGGTGAGCGCGCCACCGACCGCGGCGGTGCCCGAGATCGTGGGCGCGCTCGTGTTCTGCGGGATCACGTTGTCTGCGATCACCGGACTGGGCTTCGTGTTGGCGCTGCCGGCGCCGTCGGCGTTTCGCGCCGTGACGATCGCGAGCACGGTGCGCCCGACGTCGGCTGCACGCAGGCGGTAGTTGCGGCCGGTCTGACCGTCGATCGTGGCGCAGTTCGCACCCGCGCCGTCACAGCGCAGCCAGCGGTAGCTGAAAGACGTCGGGTTGTTCGACCAGCTGCCGGTCGAGGTCGTGATCGTGGCGCCGCGACGGAACGTGCCGTCGAGCACCGGCTGCAGTGTCTCCTGCGGTGGCGCCGCAATGGCCGCGGCCGCAGCGACGAGGCCGGTCAAGGTGGCGGCGAGCAGCGCCATTCCGCCGAGCCGCCGGCGTACCGGGCCGCGCAACAAAGGTGTCGAGCTCATGGTTGTCCCCCGTTCTCGGTGACCAGGACGAGCAGGTGGGTTCTGACGCTGCGAGCCGAGCGGAAAACCGCCTCGCCACCGGTTTTGCACGCCGCTTGCACGCACCTGACAGATCCCGCACACTCGGCCGGTGGCCCACCTGCGCCTGATCACTTCGACGACATCAACCGCGTGGCCGAACGGGTCGGGATCGAGCCCGAGCCCGACTGGGAGAGGAGCTGACGCATGCCTCGCTTCACATCGCTCATGCCGCCGACTTCGAGCGGCCGTTCCCGAAGTGGGCGCTCGCGCGCAAGTCCCTGGGCGTGACCTCGTTCGGGCTGAACGTCGTCGAGCTCCCTCCGGGGGAGTCGATCCCCGAGCACGACGAGGTCGATCGTGACCAGGAGGAGGTCTTCGTCACGCTGGCCGGCGATGCGACGTTCGTGATCGACGGCGAGGAGCATCCCGCCCCGGCCGGCACGTACGCGCGGCTCGACCCCGAGCCGGTGCGCACTGTCGTCAACCGCAGCGACCGGGAGGCGACCGTGCTGATCATCTCGGCCCCGCGCACGAGCGGCTACGAGCCGCTGGACTGGGCCTAGCCGTGCGCGACGTCCTCAAGGTCGCCTGCGTCCAGGTCGAGCCGGCGATCCTCGACCGCGCAGCGACACTCGACCGGCTGGCGGCGCGGACAGCCGAGGCTGCGGCCGCCGGAGCCGGGCTCGTCGTCTTCCCGGAGACGTTCGTCCCCGCCTATCCCTCGTCCGCCTGGGCGCAGGCCCTCGCAGGCTGGGCCGATCCGCGCGCGAAGGCCGCCTTCGCGCTCCTGCACCGCGAGTCGGTCGAGGTCCCGGGCCGGACGCCGACCGGATCGGCGCGATCGCACGGAGCACGGGGTCTGGCTCGTCACGGGCGTGAACGAGCTCGATCCGGCGCGGCCGGGCACGCTCTACAACTCGCTCCTCTACCACTCGCCGGACGGAGAGCTGGCGCTCCATCACCGCAAGCTCGTGCCGACGAACCACGAGCGGCTCATCTGGGGCCAGGGCGACGGCGGGGGCTGCGTGCGCTCGAGACGCCGATCGGCCGCATCGGCGGGCTGATCTGCTGGGAGAACTACATGCCCCTGGCGCGCTTCGCGCTGTACGAGTCGGGCGTCGAGCTGTACGTCGCCTCCACCGCGGACGACGGCGACGCGTGGCAGGCGACGCTCGTCCACATCGCGCGCGAGTCACGGGCGTTCGTGATCGCACCGTCCCACTTCCAGCGCGCCGCCTCCTATCCGGACGACTTTCCCCTCCGCGACGAGCTGGAGGGGCGCGACCTGCTCGGCCGCGGCGGCAGCGCGATCCTCGGCCCCGACGGGAGCTACCTCGCAGGTCCCGCTCTACGACGAGGAGGGGATCCTCTACGCCGAGCTCGACCCGGCCCGGCTCGCGGAGGAGCGCCAGCGCTTCGACCCCGCCGGGCACTACCACCGGCCCGACGTGCTGGGCCTCACGGTCACCCCGCTTCGTTAGGAGCGGACGGCCGTGAGCACGATCCGGTCGCCGCGGCGCACGCCCCAACGCCGGAAGGAGCCGGCGTTCACCTCGAGGGCGCCCCGGTAGGTGACGTCCGGGTCGTAGAGCGGGCAGGGGTCGGCCTTGCACGGCTTCATCTGCATAATTCGTAGAATCCCTCCGCGCGGGCCGTAGAAGGCGATGTCGAGTGGGATCAGCGTGTTCTTCATCCAGAAGGGGCCGCCGTCGCCTGCGGGAACTGGAAGACCATGCCTGCGTTGGCCCCGAGCGAGCGTCGGTTCATCAGCCCCTGCTGACGCTGCGCATTCGTGCGTGCGACCTCGACCCGGAGGACGACCTTGCGCTCCCCGGTCGAGATCGTGGCGGTGCCGCGCGGGAAGCGGACATCGTCGCCGGCGCCGAGGCTCACGCCTGCCGCGAGCAGCGCAGCGAGCAGGATCGGCAGGGCGAGGGCGTAGCGCACGATCGAATTGTGGCAGCGATCAGCCGGACCCGGCGGCACGCCGCCGCAGGACGCGCTCGTCGCCGACGCGGCGCGTGACGCCGTCCGCGTCGAGACGCTCGAGCAGGAGCTGCGCGTCGCGCCGTCCGCAGCCGGCGAGGTCGCGGAAGCGGGCGAGGGTGATCCGGCCGGCGGCGGCGCCTTCCGCGAGGACGAGCTCCCGAGCCCGCTCGTAGGCGGCGATCGAGACGGCGTAGCCGTCGCCGACCCGCACGAGCCTCCCCTCGCGCTCGAGAAAGCGTGCGAGCTCCTGGTCCTCGACCTTGGCCGTCCCCGGCGCGGCCTCCTCGAGCGCACGCTCGAGGGCGTCGGCGTCGTCCGCCCGCGACCCCAGCGCCGCCGGCGCGCCGGGGAGATAGAGGCGCGAGCCGCGCCGCTCGAACGGAAGGCGCGCGAGCACGGTCTGCGCCCAAGGCTCGGTGGGCGCTGCGACGCCCGGATCGAGGCCGTCCGCCGCCGCGATGCCCGCGCTCCAGCTCGCGCGCGCAGCTCCTCCAGCCACGCGTCCGAGAAGCGCCAGGCACCGTCGACGAGCACCGGCTCGTGGATCGCGACCTCCCCGCGCTCGGCCCGGCCGAAGCGCGCCTCGTCGGCATGTCGCGGCGGCGCGGGGTCGAGCACGCGCCCGCCGCCGACCGTCGTCTCGCCCCGGAGCACGAAGCGGTCGCCGCGCGCCGCGACGACCGGCTCCGCGAGGCGCAGCTGGGCGAAGCGGTCGCCGGCGCGCACCACCCGCGCCGGCACCGCGGCGGTCCCGTGGTGGACGTGGAGCCGAGCGCCGTCGGCGACGGGCTCGAGCACCTCGAGCGTGACATCGAGCCGGTAGCTCGGGCGAAACGCGTCCGGCTCGACGAGCGCGTCGCCGCGGCGCAGCTCGGTCCGCTCCAGGCCCGGCAGGGCGAGCGCGACCCGCTGGCCGGCCTCGGCGCGCACGACCGGCTCGTCGTGCACCTGCACCGAGCGCACCCGCACGTCGCGCGCCGCCGGGCTCGACGCGGAGAACGTCCCCCGCGCCGACCGACCCCGACCAGAGCGTCCCGGTCGCGACGGTCCCGATCACCGCGCAGGGTGAAGACGCGGTCGACGTACAGGCGGGTCGCGCCGCTCCACATTGTGTTCCTGGAACACAAGCTCCGCCGCGCGCCCGAGCGCCTCGCGCAACTCCTCGAGGCCGGCGCGGGTCTTCGCGCTCACCGGCGACCACCTCCGCGTGCGGGCACGAGCTCGCGCGCCTCTGCGAGCGCCAGCTCGAGCGTCTCGGCGTCCACGGCGTCGGACTTCGTCACCGCGACGACGCCGCGGTCGATCCCGAGCAGCGAGAGGATCGCGAGGTGCTCGTGCGTCTGCGGGCGAGCGCCCTCGGCTGCGTCGATCACGAGCAGGAAGAGGTCGATGCCGGTGGCTCCGGCGACCATGTTGCGCACGAAGCGCTCGTGGCCCGGCACGTCGATCAGCGACAGCCGGCGGCCGTCGGGCAGCTCGAGCGGCGCGTACCCGAGGTCGATCGAGATCCCGCGCTCGCGCTCCTCGGGCAGGCGGTCCGTGTCCTTGCCGGTCAGCGCCCGGACGAGCCACGTCTTCCCGTGGTCGATGTGCCCCGCAGTGCCTACCGTGAGCGGCATCTCGCGCCTCCGGCCGGGTGCGCCTCCCGGCCGGCGGAGCCGGCCTCCGGCGCACCCTGACGCCGCTCGCGGCGCTCCAGCCGCGGGCCTGTATTCCCAGTACCGTTCCCGCGGCCTACGCACCGCGAGCGGCGTCCCAGAGACGCGAGCGGCGTTCACCGCTTTCGAGCCGCAGCGACCGCTTCGGCCACCTCGGCGGCCTCTCCGTCCGAGAGCGTGCGACAGTCGAGCAGCGTGCGCCCGTCCCGCACGACGGCGACGACCGGGGGCTCGCCGACACGAAGCGCCGCAGCCAGCTCCTCCTCGACGGCGCAGGCGAAGCTCGGCAGCTCCGCGAGCGGCAGCGCGCCGCCGCCGACCCGCGCCACCGTCTCCTCGACCTCGCCGGCGACGGCCAGCGCCAGCCGCTCGGCCCGGGCCCGCACCGCGTCGGCCGGCTCTCGCAGCATCCGCAGGACGGGGATCTCCTCCGGCCGGTCGAGATAGAGCGCGAGCGTCCCCTCGAGCGCCGCGAGCGAGAGCTTGTCCGCCCGCAGCGCGCGTTGGAGCGGGTGGCGGCGCAACCGCTCGACGAGGTCCGCGCGCCCGACGACGATCCCGGCCTGCGGCCCGCCCAGCAGCTTGTCGCCCGAGAAGCAGACGAGGTCGGCCCCGGCGGCGAGCGACGCCATGGGCGTCGGCTCGCCCTCCGCCTCGACGAGCGCACCCGAGCCGAGGTCGTCCACGAGCGGCAGCCCGTGCCGCGCCGCCACTGCTGCCAGCTCCGCGACGCGCGGCTGCTCCGTGAAGCCGACGACGCGGAAGTTGGACTGGTGCACGCGGAGGAGCAGGGCGGTCTCGGAGCCGATCGCCCGCTCGTAGTCGGCCGCGCGCGTCCTGTTCGTCGTTCCGACCTCGACGAGGCGGGCGCCCGAGCGGAGGAGCACGTCGGGGATGCGGAAGCCGTCGCCGATCTCGATCAGCTCCCCGCGCGAGACGAGCACCTCGCGGCCCTCGGCGAGCGCGGCGAGGGCGAGCAGCACGGCCGCGGCGTTGTTGTTCACGACGAGCGCAGCCTCGGCGCCCGTGAGCCGGCGCAGCAGCGCGGCGAGGTGGTCCTGGCGCGAGCCGCGGACGCCCTCGGCGAGGTCGTACTCGAGGTTGGAGTAGCCGGCTCCGACCGCCGCGACGCGCTCGAGCGCGGCGGCGGGGAGCGGCGCCCGCCCGAGGTTCGTGTGCACGATCACCCCGGTCGCGTTCAGCACCCGCCGCAGGGCGGGCCGCCGCGCCGAGGCGAGCTCGGCGAGCACACGCTCGACCAGGTCGCCCGGATCGAGGCCCGCAGCGCACCTCCTCGCGCGCCCGCTCGAGAGCGGCGCGGGCCGCTGCGAGCGCGAGCGGCCGCGGCTCGGCGGCCAGCCGCCCATCGCCGAGGAGCACGTCGACCGACGGAAGGTCGCGCAGCCTCATGAACCAAGTCTAAGCCGGTTCTGCCGCTTAACTAGACGCGTGCTCAGACGTGTCCGGACCTCGGTCATCGTGATCGTCGTCGTGGTGGTGGGCGGAATCGCAGGCGTCGTCGCCGTTCGCGACGCCGCGTATGCGAACGACGCCCTCCCGGGCGTGGCCGTCCGCGAGGTCGACACCGATCGCGACAGGCTCGTGTCGATCGACGGGAAGAAGCTGCCCGGTGGGGGTGGGGTTCTCGCCGTGGACGTTGCCGCCACGCGGGCCGCGGCGCTCGCCGCCGGCCGGGACTCGCTCTGGACACGTGTGCGCCAGCTCGTCGATCCGTCCGCGCCCGAGATCGTCGTCGACCCGGTGCTCCGGCCGACGGCAGCCGCAGACGAGCTCCTGGCCGAGCTCGAGCGCAGGGCCAAGCTCACCCGCCCGGCCGCCGCACAGATCGCGATGCGCGGCCGAACGCCGCAGGTGACGCCGGCGCGCCCCGGCCGCACGATCGACCGCGACGCGTTCCTCAGCCTGCTCTCACAGGCGGTGGTCGCCGGCGCGGCCGGCGTCGAGGCGCCTCTGCGCCGCGAGCCGGCCCGAGCTCGACACCGCCGCCGCCGAGGAAGCCGCCGCAACCGCGCGTCAGCTCACCAGCGCACCCGTCGCGCTGACCTTCGACGGCCAGGAGGTCGGCTCGCTGGCGCCGAGCCGGCTCGCACGCCTGCTCCACTTCGAGCCGCGCCGCGACCACTTCGTGGTCAGCTTCGACCGCGAGCGGCTCGCCCAGGCGGTCCGCCCCGCACTCCGGCCGTGGCGCACGCGCGCCGCCAACGCTCGCTTCCTCGTCGGGGCCAAGAGCGTGGAGATCAAGCCGTCGAAGCCCGGCCTCGACGTGAACGCGAAAGTCGCGCTCGCCCAGGTCACGGCAGCCGCCTACTCGGACCTGCGCGTCGCGGAGCTTGCCCTCCAGGAGACGCGGCCGGACCTGACGACGCGCGAGGCGCGACAAGCTGGGGATCCGCGAGCAGATCTCGAGCTTCACGACCGACATGGGCGTCTCCTCGTCAACCGGATCCACAACGTGCAGCTGATGGCGCACTACATCGACGGCACGCTGCTCCGCCCGGGCGAGACGTTCTCCTTCAACGACTCGGTCGGGCCGCGCACGAGCGAGCGCGGCTTCCTCGAGGGCCAGATGATCATCGGCTCGCTGCTCCTGCCCTCGATCGGCGGCGGCGTCTGCCAGACCGCGACGACGCTCTTCAACAACGCCTGGGAGCTCGGCCTGCCGATCGTGGAGCGGCACAACCACAGCTTCTACATCTCCCACTATCCGATGGGGCGCGACGCCACCGTCTCCTGGGGCGGCCCCGACTTCGCGCTTCAAGAACGACCTGAAGACCGGGATCCTGATCAAGACGAGCTACACGACTCGACGCTCACGTTCAGCTTCTGGGGCACGAAGTCAAGCGCAGGTCGTCAGCACAACGGGCCCGCAGTCGAACTGGCGCTCGCCGGAGACGACCTACGCGCTCGACCCCGTACGCGCCCCGGGCTCCGTGCGCACGGTCTCCGGCTCGAACCAGATGGGCTTCGACGTGACCGTCTCGCGGACGGTGCGCCAGAACGGCAGGTCGTGCGCTCGGACTCGGTTCACGAGCAACTACATCGCGGTCGGCCCGACGGCGATCTACGGCCCCGGCCGCACGATCCCCGGCTCGTACTTCGTCCTGCCGCGGGTGTAGGCGCTACTCCGCGTCGGCCTTCGCCGGCGCGGCAGGGCTCGTCGATTTGCGGTCCTCGTAGCTCGCGACCACGACGCGCACGGCCTCGGCGGGGTCGTCCGTGACGTGAGCAGCGTCGATGTCCTCGGGCGAGATCATCCCGTCGGCGAGCAGCTCCGCCCGCATCCAGTCGAACATCTCGCCCCAGTAGTCCCTGTCGAACAGGACGACGGGGAAGTTCAGCACCTTGCCGGTCTGGATCAGCGTCAGCGACTCGAACAGCTCGTCGAGCGTGCCGAAGCCGCCGGGGAAGATGACGAACCCCTCGGCCGCCTTCACGAACATCGTCTTGCGCGCGTAGAAGTGCTTGAACGTCATCGCGAGGTCGCAGTACGGGTTCAGCCCTGCTCGTGCGGGAGCTCGATGTTGAAGCCGACCGAGAGCCCGCCGCCCTCCTGGCAGCCGCGGTTGGCAGCCTCCATCACGCCCGGACCGCCGCCGGTGACGACCGCGAACCCCGCCTCGGCGAACAGCCGGCCGGTCTCGCGCGCGCGCGCGTAGGCCGGCGGTCCTCGCGCGACGCGCGCCGAGCCGAAGATCGACACCGCAGGGCCGGTCGATCTCGAGCACCGTCTGGAAGCCGGTCAGGAACTCGGCCGCGATCACGGCGACGTCGGTCGGCCAGGTCCTCGTGCGTGCGCTCGAGCACGCGGCGGTCGTCCACGCGCTCAGAGCCGGTCCTGCGGGACGTGCGCGCGCGAGCATGCCGAGCGCGAGCAGCCGCGACCGGCCCGACGTAGATGACGCGCGCCGAGCCAGCGCGCGGCCGCGCGCCAGGCGCCGGCTCCGCGTGCCCCACGGGCCGGAGCGCCTTGACCGACCGCCAGATGAAGCCGCCGTCGAGCGGCCGACGGGATCAGGTTGAACAGGTTGAGGAAGAACCCCGTGTACGCGAGCGCGATCAGCAGAGCGCGAGTCGATCGCCTCGCCGACCACCCAGACGGCGAGCGCGCCAGACCGCCTGCCATCGGCCCGGCGATCGAGACCAGCACGTTGCGCCACGGGTCGAACGGCGCGTCCTTATCGCCACGTACGCGCCGAGGAACGGGATGAAGACCGGCAGCGAGGGTTCAGCCCCTGCCGTCTCGCCTCGACGAAATGGCCCGAGCTCGTGCACGAGGATCAGCAGCACGAAGCCGACCGCGAACCGCCAGCCCCAGATCAACGCGTAGCCGCCGACCGAGAGGAAGATCCCGAAGAACTTGAGCGAGCAAGGCGCCGAACTTGACGCAGCAGCCAGGCCGAGCACGACGAGCGGGGCGAAGAGCGGCGCGAGGAGCTCGCGCCAGTCGGCGTCGCGCTGGATCGGCGTGTACTCCTCGGGCTCGTGCTCGCGCGGCGCGTAGGGGTCCGTAGCTCGCGGCTCCTCGGTACTCGCGACGGGCCGTCCGTCGACTCGAGCGCGCTCAGGGACCTGGCGCGCCTATCGGCATCGTGGACGGGTCGGCTCGCTACGAGCCCTGGCCGATCCACTCCTCGCCGCCCTCGTACAGCTCCTTCTTCCAGAGCGGCACGGTCTGCTTGAGCGTGTCGATCGCGTCCTTGCAGGCGGCGAGCGCGTCGGCGCGGTGCGGCGCCGAGACGGCGATGATCACGCTCGGCTCCCCGATCTCGACCGGGCCGGTGCGGTGGTGGATCGCGACCTCGCAGAGTGAATAGCGCCCCTTCAGGTCGGCGGCGAGCGCGGCCATCGTCTGCTCGGCCATCCCCTCGAAGGCCTCGTACTCGAGCCGGATCACGTCGCGGTCGCGCGAGCGCTCGCGCACCGTGCCGGTGAACGTCGCGATCGCGCCGGCCCCGTCACGGGCGACCTCGCGCACGACCGCATCGAGCGAGAGCGGCTGGTCGGAGAGCCGGAAGTCGCCGCCGGAGACGGGCGGGATCACCGCCACCTCGTCACCGTCGGCGAGCCCGCGCTCCGGCGCTGCGTACTCGCGGTTGACGGCGTAGAGGAGGCCGGCAGGCTCGTCGCCCAGCTCGAGCGCCCCCCAGACGTCGGCCACGGTCGCCCCGTCCGGAAGCTCGAGCTCCCGCGGCCGAGGCCCGCGCGCTCCCGGAGTCCGGCGAAGAGGCGAACCGAGATCTCCACGCGACGGAGAGTAACCGTGCCGCCGCGGGTTGCCTCGAGAGAGTTGACATGTTACTTCTGCCGCATATGGCCACCGCCTTCGCGCGCATGAATCTGAACGACCGCGTCTACGACACGCTCAAGCTGCGGCTGATCCGCCGCGAGTCGGCCCGGGCGAGAAGGTGAGCCTGCACGAGCTGGCGACGGAGCTCGGCGTCTCGCGCAGCCCGGTGCACCACGCGCTCACGCGCCTCGTCTCGGAGGGGCTGCTGAGCGTGAAGTCGCGCCGCGGCTACTACGTGACGCCGTTGACCGAGGTCGCGGTCGTGGAGGGCTACGACGTTCGGCTCGCGCTCGAGTTGCGAGCGGCCGAGAGCGCGGTCGGCCACGTGTCCGACTTCGAGCTGGTCCGCTTCCAGGAGCTCCAGGAGGCGAGTGCGGAGGCCGTCTCGCACGCCGAGTGGGACGCCGCGAACGCCGCCTTCCACGAGCACCAGGTCGACCTGGCCGGGAACAGCCTGCTCTCGCGCTTCTACCGCGAGCTGTCGGTGAACCTGATGATGCAGGTGATCCGCGGCGGCAAGCTGGAGGCGCGGCGCCTACCTCGCGACCGAGCACGAGGCGATCGTCGATGCCTATCGCTGCGGCGATCTCGAGCGCGCCCGCTCGGCGATCTCCGCGCACATCGAGACCGGCCGCCGGATCGCCCTCGACGCGTTGGAGGCGTCAGCCGGCGTTCTCTGAGCGGGACGGGGGTACAGTCCGTCCCAATGGCGACCACCGACCGGCGCGAGACGGAGTCCGGGATCGAGGTCAAGCCCGTCTACACCGCCGACGACGTGCGGCGCGGGCGAGCTGGAGCTCCCGGGCGAGTTCCGTACACCCGCGGCCCCTATCCGGACATGTACCGCGGGCGGCCGTGGACGATCCGCCAGTACGCCGGCTTCGCCTCGGCGGAGGAGACGAACGGGCGCTTCCGCTACCTGCTCGAGCGCGGTCAGACGGGGCTCTCGGTCGCGTTCGACCTGCCCACGCAGCTCGGGTACGACTCGGACGACCCGCGCGCGGTCGGCGAGGTCGGGCGCACCGGGGTCGCGATCGACTCGCTCGAGGACATGCGGCTCCTCTTCGACGGGATCCCGCTCGGCGAGGTCTCGACCTCGATGACGATCAACGCGCCCGCCTCGCTCCTGCTCCTGCTCTACGAGCTCGTCGCCGAGGAGCAGGGCGTCGCCGCGGCCGCCCTGCGCGGCACGGTCGCAGAACGACATCCTCAAGGAGTACGTCGCGCGCGGGAACTACATCTTCCCGCCGCGGGCCGTCGATGCGGCTCACCACCGACCTCTTCGCCTACTGCGCCGAGCGCGTGCCGAGCTGGAACACGATCTCGATCTCCGGGTACCACATCCGCGAGGCGGGCTCGACCGCGGTGCAGGAGCTCGCGTTCACGCTCGCGAACGGGATCGCCTACTGCGAGGCCGCCGTCGCGGCGGGGCTCTCGCCCGACGACTTCGGCGCGCGCCTCTCCTTCTTCTTCAACGCGCACAACCACTTCTTCCAGGAGGTGGCGAAGTTCCGGGCCGCGCGGCGGCTGTGGGCCTCGATCATGCGCGAGCGCTTCGGCGCGACGAACCCGAAGGCGCTCGCGCTGCGCTTCCACGCGCAGACCGGCGGCTCGACGCTGACGGCGCAGCAGCCCGAGAACGAACATCGTCCGCGTCGCGATCCAGGCGCTCTCGGCGGTCGCGGCGGCGCGCAGTCGCTGCACACGAACGGGTTCGACGAGGCGCTGGCGCTCCCGACCGAGCGGTCTGCGCGGATCGCGCTGCGCACGCAGCAGATCCTCGCGCACGAGGGCGGGCGCCACCGACACGGCCGACCCGCTCGGCGGCGCCTACTTCATCGAGGCGCTGACCGACGAGCTCGAGGCGCGGGCGCGCGAGCTGATCGAGCGGATCGACGAGATGGGCGGCGCCGTCGCGGCGATCGAGCAGGGCTTCGTGCAGGGCGAGATCGAGGACGCGGCCTACCGGTACAACGCCGAGATCGAGTCCGGCGAGCGGACGATCGTCGGCGTGAATCGCTTCGCCGAGGCGGAGGAGGAGCACGTCGAGCTGCACCGGCTCGACCCCGAGAACGAAGCGCCGCCAGGTCGCGCGGACGGCGCGTGTGCGGGCCGAGCGGGACGCCGCGGCCGCAGAGGCGGCGCTCGCCGAGGTCCGGCAGGTCGCCGCCGGAGCCGAGAACCTGCTCCCGCCGATGCGCGAGGCGCTGCGCGCGGGCTGCACCGTCGGCGAGATCTGCAACGTCCTCCGCGACGAGTTCGGCACCTACGACGCCCAGCGATGAGAGGGCGATGAGAGGGCGATGAGCGCCGCCGACGCCGTCAGGAGGCTCTACGAGGCCTACCAGGCGCGGGACTGGGCCGCGGCGGCCGAGCTGATCCACGAGGAAGCGGCGGTCGAGATGCCGGCCACCGGCGAGCGGCTGACGGGCCGCGCCGGCGTGGTCGACTTCCAGCGTGACTATCCGGAGCCGTGGGGCGACCTGTCCGTGCTCCGCGTCGTCGGCGAGGGCGACACGGCTGCGGCCGAGATCGAAGTCGTCGCGCCCGACGCGACGTTCCGCATGGCCGCCTTCTGGCGCAGCGACGGCGGCCTCCTGCGCGACGGCGCCGAATACTGGATCACGGTCGGCGGCGAGGAGCCGCCCCCGAATCGCGAGCACGCGCCCGGCTGACGCGTGCGGATCCTGCTCGTCTCGCAGATGTACCCGAGCGCGGCCGAGCCGGACTTCGGCGTCTTCGTCCGCGATCTCGAGCGCGAGCTCGTCTCGCTCGGGCACGAGCTGGAGCGCGCGGTGCTCGACACGCGCGCCGGCGGGCCGCTGCGGCACCTCCGTCTGGGCTGGCGCACGTTCCGCGCGTCGCGGCGCTTCCGGCCCGACGTCGTCTATGCGCACTTCCTCGTCCCGACCGGGCTCTGGGGGGCGCTCCTGACGCGAGCGCCGCTCGTCGTCACCGCGCACGGGCAGGACGTCGCCAACGTGGGGTCGATCCGCGGCGTCCGCGCGGCGACCCGGCTCGTCGCGCGGCGCGCACGCACCGTGATCGCCGTCTCCGACTACCTCCGCGGGCTGCTCGAGGAGCGGATCCCGGAGACCCGCGGCAAGCTGGAGACGATCGACTGCGGCGTCGACCTCGAGCGCTTCCGGCCCCTGCCGCGCGCCGAGGGCGAGGCGCCGGCGTTCCTCTGCGTCGGTTCGCTGACCGAGCGCAAGAACGTGCTCCGGCTCGCGCGGGCGTTCGAGCGGCTCGGCGCGGGGACGCTGACGTTCGTGGGCGGCGGGCCGCTGCGGGGCGAGCTCGAAGGACGTGCGGGCGTGCGGCTCGCCGGCCGCGTCGAGCACGAGCGGATCCCCGAGTACCTCGCCGCCACCGACGTCCTCTGCCAGCCCTCGCTCGTCGAGCCGTTCGGCCAGTCGTTGCTGGAGGCTCTCGCCTGCTGCCGCTCCGTCGTCGCGACCCGTGTCGGCGGGCCGCCCGAGTTCGTACCGCCCGAGGCCGGGGTCCTCGTCGATCCCCTCGACGAGGACGCTCTCGTCGACGCGCTCCGCACGGCAGCGTCGTTCCCCACCCCGAATCCCGCCGCCCGCGCGGCGGCGGAGGCGCACGGTCTCAGCGCGCAGGCGCGCCGGGTGGAGGCGGTCCTGCAGCGGGCCGCTCGAGCTCGGCCCGATCGAGATCGGCCAGCCTGATCTCGACGAGTGGCCGCACCGCGTCCTCCAGCCCGGCCTCGCGGGCGACGGCGAGCGCCTGCTCGTAGCTCTCGCGCGCCTTCGCCGGCGCGACGCCCTGCTTCAGCCGGTTGTCGCCGGTGACGAGCAGCTTCTGGATCCGGGCACGCGCGTCCTGCTCCTGCACGGACCAAGCGTAACGGCGGTACGAGACCGGCCGGAACACGCTGCTACCCTTGTCCGCGCGATGATCCAGTTCTTTGCCATCTTCCACGTGATCGTGTCGGCCGGGCTGCTGACCCTGATCCTGATGCACTCGGGGCGTGACGCCGGAATGGGCGGGATGGGCTTCACGCCCGCGTCCCAGGGCGGCACGCACATCGTGGAGCGCAACCTGACGCGCCTGACGGTCGTCGTCGCGGTGATCTTCTTCCTCAACACCGTCGTGCTCTACCGCCTGCTCGCCTAGAGCCGGGCGGCGGCTACACTGCGACTCCCCGCGCTGGTGGCGGAATTGGTAGACGCGCAAGGTTGAGGGCCTTGTGACCTTAGGGTCGTGGAGGTTCAAGTCCTCTCCAGCGCATGCGGGAAGAACGGCCCCAGTCGGGGCCGTTTTCTTTAGGCGAAGAGCTCTCCGAGCTGCGCAGGGCTGATGTTCCCGCCGCTCAGGACGAGCGCGATCCGCTTGCCCCGGAAGCGCTCGCGGAGCCGGAGCGCCGCCGCGAGGGACGCGGCGCCGGCCGGCTCGACGAGGTTGCGCGTCCCTTCGATCAGCAGCCGGTTCGCGTGCCGGATCTCGTCGTCGGGGACGAGCACGAAGTCGTCCAGGTGCTCCCAGAGGATCCGCTGGGGCAGCTCGAAGGGAGCGCGTGTGGCGAGCCCCTCGGCGTACGTGGCCGTCTCGTCGTCGACGAGCGCACGCGCCTGCCAGGAGCGGAAGGCTGCGGGCGCGGCGTCCGACTGGACTCCGATCACCTCGATCTCCGGCCGGACCGACTTCGCGACGATGCAGGCGCCTGCGGCGCCGCTGCCCCCGCCGATCGGCACGACGATCACATCGACGTCGGGCAGGTCCTCGAGGATCTCGAGCGTTCCCGTGCCGACTCCCGCGATCAGGAGCGGCTCGTTGCCGGAGTGGACGTAGCGGTAACCGTGCTCGGAGGCGAGCCGCTCGCAGTGCTCACGCGCGGCGTCGAAGTCCCGGCCGTGCACGATCAGCTCGGCGCCGAGCTGCCGCATCGCCTCGAGCTTGACCGGGTTCGCGCGCTCGGGCACGCAGATGCGCGCCGAGACGCCGTGCAGCCGCGCTGCGAAGGCGATCGACTGCCCATGATTGCCGGTCGAGGCGGTGATCAGCCCCCGCTGCCGCTCCTCCTCGCCGAGGTGCGAGACGAGGTTGACGCCGCCCCGGACCTTGAACGCGCCGATCGGCTGGTGGTTCTCGTGCTTCACCCACACCTCGGTGCCGAGCAGCTGGTCGAGCGCTCCGTACCGGTGGAGCGGCGTCGCCCGGAGGTACGGGCCGATCCGCCTGCGCGCCTCCAGGACGTCGCTCAGAGTGATCGTCGGCCAGTCCACGCTCGCCGCGAGTCTCTCACCTCCTTGACGACGTCCGGAAGGATCTCTACTCTCTTTGGCGAACACACGTTCGACACCCGCAGCTCGAACCAGGGAGGCTCGATGCTCACCGCACGGCAACAGGAGATCTGGCAGTTCCTCGTCGACTACGTCGACCGGCACGGCTATCCCCCGACCGTGCGTGAGATCGGCGAGGCCGTCGGGCTCGCCTCCCCCTCCACGGTCCACGCACATCTCGCGAATCTCGAGCGCGCCGGCCTCTTGCGCCGCGACCCGACGAAGCCACGCGCGCTCGACCTGATCGGCCACCGGCGCGAGTCGCGCGGCGAAGAGCCTGCGGTCGAGCAGCACCGGCTGCCGCTCCTCGGCCAGATCGCGGCGGGCGGACCGCTCTTGGCCGAGCAGAACATCGAGGACGAGCTCGGGGTCCCCGAGTCGCTCGCCCGCAACGCCGACTTCCTCCTCCGCGTCAAGGGCGAGTCGATGATCGAACGCCGGCATCCTCGACGGCGACATCCTGGTCGTGCAGCGCGCCCAGGATGCGCGCAACGGCGAGATCGTGGTCGCCCTGGTCGGCGAGGACGAGTTCGCCGACGAGGCGACGGTCAAGACCTTCTACCGCGAGGAAGGCCGCATCCGCCTCCAGCCCGAGAACGACGCGCTCGAGCCGATCTACGCCGAGCACGTCCAGATCCTGGGCAAGGTGACAGGGGTCTTCCGGACGCTCTGATGCCCGTCTCCTTCCTCAACCGCACCCTCGACCAGGAGCTGGCGGCGATCGCGCGCGGCGCGAGCCTCGAATGTCTCGTGTGCGGGGAGTTCCTGCTCCGCAGGCCGATCGCACATGCCTGCCTGGAGTGCGGAACGCTCCTCTGCGACGGCGTCGAGATCCCGCAATCCGAGCTAGAATTCGTCGCGCAGGCCGGGTGACCGCGAGCTCTTCGGAGCCCGAGGAAAGTCCGGACACCACAGGGCAGGACGCTGGGGAAATCCCAGGCGGCGAAAGCCGACGGAAAGTGGAACAGAAAGCAAACCGCCTGCGGAGCGTTTCCGGAAGCTCCGCCGGTAAGGGTGAAACGGTGGGGTAAGAGCCCACCAGCGCCGTGGTGACGCGGCGGCTCGTCAAACCCCGTCCGGTGCAAGGTGAAGCAGATCCCGCCGAGGCGGCCCGCCGAGGGATCGGGTACACCGCTCGAGCCAGCCGGCAACGACTGGCCTAGAGGGATGGTCACCCTCGACAGAATCCGGCTTACAGGCCTGCTAAGGAAAACCCTGCATTTGCAGGGATTTTCTATGAGCATCTCGGGCCTGCATCACCGGTGCATCACGCCAACTCTCCGTGCGGCCTGTGACGCAGATTTCGCTGCCGGACTCCCGTTCTTTCATCCGGAGTCCGCTGGGAGCCGATCGCCGAGAACACTCCTTGTTGAGGCGCTTGCTTACAGGGAGAAGCAGGCCAAGTGCTGCCTGGTATCGCGGGCTGGAGCCTTTCATCCAGTTCCCGTGAGTTGCGAGTGCTAGCCCGAGGCACCGGATCATGAAGCCGGACTGTCACTCTGTCACGATCTTGCGCAGAGATGTCAGGCGCGATCGTCGGCAGAGATGCGGAGCTCGACTCCGTCTACGCATTCCTCGACCGGGTCCTCGAGAGACCGACGACATTGGTGCTCGAGGGCGCGGCCGGGATCGGAAAGTCGACTATCTGGCTGGCGGGTGTCGAGGCCGCGCGTGAGCGCGGGTCGTGTGTCCTCGTGTCGCGGCCTGCCGAGTTGGAGCGAGGGCTCGCTCACGCCGGCCTCGGCGACTTGTTCGAGGACGTGCTCGAGCGAGTCCTGCCTGAGCTGTCGCCGCCGAGGAGGCGCGCGCTCGAGGTGGCACTCCTGCTCGAAGACGCGACTCGAGGCTCCGATCCGCGCACGCTCGGCGTTGCAGTCCGAAGCGCACTGGAGGCTCTCGCTGCCGAGACGCCGGTCGTGCTTGCTGTCGACGACGTCCAGTGGCTCGACCCGTCGTCAGCGAGCGTGCTGACGTTTGCGCTGAGGCGGATGGGCGAACAGCCCGTCCACGTTCTGCTCGCCCGCCGCACCGGCGAGGAAGGGGCACCCTCTGAGCTCGAGTCCGCGTTCGAGACCGACCGCATCGAGCGGCTTCCCGTCAGCCCCCTCAGTCTCGGTGCCATTCACACCCTTCTCCAGGCACGCCTCGGCCGGACGTTCTCGCGCCCGTCGCTCCTGCGCGTGCACGAGACGTCTGGCGGAAATCCGTTCTACGCGCTCGAGCTCGCGCGCGTTCTGGGCGCGGACGTCAACCCGACGCGGCCGCTCGTGGTCCCAGAGACACTCGAGGGTCTCGTTCGCGCGCGACTCGACGACCTTCCGCCCCCGACTCGCGACGCCTTGCTACTCGCATCGGCGCTCGGCCGTCCCACTGCGGAGCTTCTCGCGGATCTGGGCGTCACGGAGCGCTGTCCTCGAGCCGGCGCTCGACGCTCAGGTGATCGAAGATGCTGCCGGGACGATTCGCTTTACCCACCCGCTCCTCGCGTCGGTGCTCTACCAGAGCGCTCCGATGGGGGAGCGGCGCCGTGCGCACGGACGTCTCGCAACGATCGCGAGCGACCCGCTCGACCGGGCCCGTCACCTCGCGCTTTCGACCGAGAGCCCGGATCGTGAAGTCGCCGCTGACCTCGAGCAAGCTGCGACCCTGGCCAGCACGCGCGGCGCCCCGATCGTCGCCGCCGAACTTGGCGAACACGCGCTTCGGCTGACGCCGCGGCACGCCCACAGCGACCGGCATCGTCGAGCGCTCGCAGTCGCGCGCGCTCAGCGCAGCGCGGGCGAACGGACGCGCGCGCGAAGCGTTCTTGCCGATCTCCTCGCTGAGACACAAGCAGGCTCCGCGCGCGCCGAGGCACTTGTCCTCCTTGCAGGGCTCGAGAGCGAACGGAATTCCGTCCCCCTGCTCGATGAAGCCCTGCGCGAGGCGGCTTCGCGGCCGGCGCTTCAGTCAGTCATCCACTGTCGGCTCGCGTGGGTGAGCCCGAAGCCAGGGTTCGACCATGCACGTAAAGCGCTCGAGCTCGCCAACGAGCTCGACGACGACCTGCTGCGAGGACAGGCCCGCGCGATGCTAGCCATCCTCGGCTGGTTCGCCGGGGAAGCGGAAGCACAGGAGGATCTTCCGGCGCGGGTCCGCGACTTCCCGAGCGCCGTCGGTGGCGAACTGCTGGTGCGGGAGGCGACGCTGGCGTTCGTGAACACCCTCGCGCCCTTCCCGAAGCGGGAACACGCCCGCGCCTTGCTCGAGCGCGAGTACGAAGAGTGGCGCGAGCGCGACGAGCCGAGGAGCTCCCGCGCACTCTGGGGTCTGGCCTGGGTTGAGTTCTGGGCTGGACGCTGGGATGTTGCCGCCGAATACGCGGCTCGCGCCCGCGACATCTCGATTCAGTACGGGCTGGAAATGCCGCAGGACCACTTGCCGGATGCGGTCATCGCCGTCCATCGAGGACAGCTCGACCTGGCCCGGGAGCACTCGGAACGAGGTCTCGACCTCGCTCACGAGCAGTTCCGCGGACGCCCCGTTCAGCTCATGGTGGTCCTTGGACTCGTCGCCCGATGGAGCGGAGATCCGTCCGCGGCCAACAAATGGTTTGAGGAGGCCGACCGGCGTGCCTCGGAGCTCGGTTGGGGCGAGCCGAGTGTCCGCTGGTGGACGGCCGACTACGCCGAGATGCTTCTCGAGGACGGTCGGATCGACGACGCCGTTCGAGTCGTCGATGTGTGGGAGGCGGATGCCGCGCGGGTTGCCCGCGAGTGGGTCTTGGCGCACGTGACTCGATGCCGTGGTCTCGTCGCCGCCGCTGAGGGAGAGGTTCCTCGCGCCAGCTCCCTTCTCGAACAGGCGGTCGAGCAGCACGAGGACGTGGGAGACCCCTTCGGCGCAGCCCGGGCATTGCTCGGGCTCGGCGTCGTACGGAGGCGGGCAAGAAAGAAGCGGGACGCCCGCGATGCCATCCAGGCTGCGCTCGACGGTTTCGAGCAGCTTGGGGCTGCGCCGTGGGCCGAGAAGGCTCGCAGCGAGCTTGGGCGGATCGGCGGCCGCAGGCGTGAGGAGGGGCTGACGCCCGCCGAGCGACGCGTCGCTGTCCTGGTTGCGGAGGGCCGCACGAATCGTGAGGTCGCGGCCGCCCTGTTCCTCACAGAGCGGACGGTCGCCAGCCACCTCTCCCATGTCTATGCCAAGCTCGGCGTGCGCTCGCGAACCGAGCTCGCGCGCGAGCTGCGCTGAGTGCCTCGTCGCGCGAAAGTTCAGACGTTCTGACGTTTCGTGATCAGCGAAACGCGGCGTAGAGTCCGAACGCGTGCCGAGGCGGGCTCGTCCGAGAAAAGGAGCAGCAATGAGATCGAGATTGGTCTTGGCGTCGCTTATTGTCGTCGGGGGGATCACCGTGTACGCCGGAACCCTCCTGGCGACGCCACCGAGCAAGGTGACGCCGACTGAGTACGGGGTCGGACAATTCCAGTCGTTCGCTACGACCGGCAGGATCGGTGCATGGGCAGCGGCGATGAACGTCAAGGGTGCTTCCGACCTCCACGTCCTTTCGAACAAGATCGCGCCTGGGGGATCGTTCGGATGGCACAGTCATCCCGGGCCGAGCTTCGTGATCGTCAAGTCGGGTACGGCGACCGTCTACCTGGGCGCTGATCCCACGTGCCGGCCCCACAGGTTTCGGGCTGGACAGGGATTCGTCGACAGGGGCCTCCAGGTCCACGCGGTGCGAAACGAGGGCAAGGTGAATCTCGTGACCGTCGTCGTCTCGTTCACTCCCAGGGGCGCTACGAGGCGAATCGACGAACCGAAGCCCGGCAACTGCCCGTCCTAGGAGCTACGGACGTAGGCTGGGCCATCGCTCACCCTCCGTCCACCTGGACGAAGCTGTGCGGTGCCTCGCCCACTCGCGCCGCCGGCGCCGTTTGCGAGGCCGGGCGTGCCCGCGGTCCGCAGCCTGGCGCCCGCGCAAAGTCCAGATGTTCTGACGTTTCCATCGCGTCGGCGGCGCCGTAGCGTCGAAGTGTGCCGAGCTACCTCGTCGAGACGTTCCTTCCGCGCGGCGGCGCAGGAGAGCGAACTGCGCGCGAACGGCGGGCGCGCTCGGCCGCCGAGGAGCTGACGCAGAGCGGGACGGGCGTCCGCTTCGACCACACGATCCACGTTCCGGAAGACGAGATCTGCTTCTTCGTCTTCGACGCCCCGTCGAGCCGGGACGCCGCGCTCGTCGCGGAGCGTGCAGCGCTCAACCCAATCCGCGTCGTCGAAGCGGTGTCGTCCGAGAGGAGCCACGTGTGACTCGTGCGGCCTGCAACCAGACGCGGAAGCGACGGAACCAACAGCGCTCGTCGTGAGCGCGGAAGGAGCTAAGAGGACTATGCAGCGGAAAGGAACTCTTCGAAAGATCCCGCTTGGCCTCGCACTGGCGGCGCCGATCCTGGCGATCGTTGTGTTGATGTCCACCGTGGGGTACGCCAACGCAGGGCAAAGCGAGCTGGCGGCGCAACGGCAGGTGTCGGCCCAGTTCCATCGGGTCGAAGCGGCGATCGAAGCGGGTTACGAGCTGGATACGTGAACGGTGCAGGGAACAGGATCATCACAGGCTGCATCGCACACCCCACCGCCGGGGCAATGGGGTACCACTACTTCAACAAGGAACTGATCGACGACCTGGTGGTCGACGAGCTGAAGCCCGAGGGCTTGGTCTACGCGCCGGCGCCGCAAGGGGGCCTCAAGCTCGTGGCCCTGGAGTACGTCGTCCCGGGTGCTCGCTCCAATCCGCCCG
>CAWJFZ010000004.1:0-110480 GCA_963842285.1 uncultured Gaiellaceae bacterium | reverse complement strand
AGGAGACGCTGATCAAGTCCTTCCGCAACCTGTCGGGCGTGCTCGTGACGGTGCCGTCGGAGCTCGAGGTGGCCACCGTCGTCTGGGCGCGCGCGCTCCTGATCACCGAGAGCGCGCTGCCGCTCGTCCAGGGGAGGGCCGCCTAGATGTCGCTGCATCCCAACGAGGTCCTGCTCGCTCCGGTCGTCTCGGAGAAGAGCTACAGCCTCATCACCGACCGCAAGTACACGTTCAAGGTGCACAAGGACGCGCACAAGACGCAGATCCGCCAGGCCGTCGAGGAGCTCTTCGAGGTCAACGTCGAGAACGTCAACATCATCAAGGTGCAGGCGAAGCCGAAGCGCCGCGGCATGTCCATCGGCAAGCGGCCCGGCTGGAAGAAGGCGATCGTGCAGGTGCGCGAGGGCCAGACGATCGAGATCTTCGAGGGGGCACAGGTCTAAGCCATGGCATTGAAGAAGTACAAGCCGACCAGCCCCGGCCGCCGCTTCATGTCCGTCTCGACGTTCGAGGAGGTCACGAAGGGCAAGCCGGAGAAGAGCCTGACGGAGCCGCTGAAGAAGAAGGGCGGCCGGAACAACAACGGCCGGATCACGACGCGCCACCAGGGCGGCGGCCACAAGCGCCGCTACCGCGTGATCGACTTCAAGCGGGTCAAGGACGGCGTGCCGGCGAAGGTCGCCGCGATCGAGTACGACCCGAACCGCTCGGCGCGCATCGCGCTGCTGCACTACGCTCGACGGCGCCAAGTCCTACATCCTCGCCCCGGCTCGGATCAAGGTCGGCGCGATGGTCGAGTCGGGCCCGACCGCGGACATCAAGCCCGGCAACGCGCTGCCGCTCGAGAACATCCCGACGGGCACGATGGTGCACAACGTCGAGCTGAAGCCGGGACAGGGCGGCAAGATGGCGCGCTCCGCGGGCTCGAGCGTGCAGCTCGTCGCCAAGGACGGCGCGCACGCCGTGCTCCGCGTCCCCTCCGGCGAGATGCGCCGCGTGCCGCTACCTGTCGGGCCACCGTCGGTCAGGTCGGCAACACCGACCACGAGAACCAGTCCGTCGGCAAGGCGGGCCGCAGCCGCTGGCTGGGCAAGCGCCCGACGGTGCGCGGCTCGGCGATGAACCCCGTCGACCACCCGCACGGCGGCGGCGAGGGCAAGTCGAAGGGCGGCCGGCACCCGGTCACCCCGTGGGGCGTGCCGACGCTCGGCAAGCGCACCCGCGCGAAGCACAAGGAATCCAACCAGTTGATCGTGCGCGGCCGTCGCCGCGGGAAGGACAAGCGCTAAATGAGCAGCAGTTCCAAGAAGGGGCCTTTCGTGGAGGAGCGGCTGCTGGGCCGCATCGAGTCGATGAACGCCGCCAACGAGAAGCGGATGATCCGCACCTGGTCGCGCTCGTCGACGGTGTTCCCCGACATGGTCGGGCACACGATCGCGGTCCACGACGGCCGCAAGCACGTGCCGGTCTTCATCAGCGAGCAGATGGTCGGGCACAAGCTCGGCGAGTTCGCGCCCACGCGGACGTTCCGCGGCCACTCGGGCGACCGCCAGGCGAAGGTGAAGCGCTAGTCGCGGCGCGCAGCAGGGAGCCGGTCGTGCGGGCGGAGGCCAAGTGGGTTCGCCTCTCCGCGCGCAAGGCGCGGGTCGTGCTCGAGCACATCCGCGGGCGCAGCGTGCCCGAGGCGCGGACCGTCCTCGCCTTCACGCAGCGCGCAGCCGCGCACGAGATCGAGAAGGTGCTGCGCTCCGCCGTCGCGAACGCCGAGGCGAACCACGGCCTGATCGGCGACGAGCTCGTGATCGCCGCCGCCTACGCCGACGAGGGGCCGACGCTGAAGCGCTGGCGCCCGCGCGCACGTGGCCGCGTCAACCGCATCTTCAAGCGCACCTGTCACATCACGATCGTGCTCGGCGAGGACCCGAGGGCGGAGCAGCGGCAGCGGCGCCGGTCGGCGAAGCCCGCGGCCGCCGAGACGCCGGCTCCCGACACGACGACCGAGAAGCCGAAGTCGAAGCGGCGCGCAACGACCAAGAAGAAGGAGGCGGTCGCTTAATGGGCCAGAAAGTCCATCCCGGCGGCCTGCGGGTCGGCGTCATCCACGACTGGAAGTCCAACTGGTACGTGGGCAAGAAGGAGTTCCCGACCTACATCCTCGAGGACGTCCGGATCCGCGACCACATCAACGGCAAGCTCGGCCATGCCGGCCTGTCGGACATCCTGATCCGCAAGGACAAGCAGCGGATCACGGTCGACATCTACACCGCGCGCCCGGGCATCGTGATCGGCAAGTCGGGCGTCGAGGTCGACGCGCTCCGCAAGGAGCTGCACTCGATCACGGGCAAGAACGTCCACATCAACATCAACGAGATCAAGCGGCCCGAGCTGGACGCCAAGCTCGTCGCGCAGTCGATCGCGGAGCAGCTGCAGAACCGCGTCAGCTTCCGGCGCGCGATGAAGCGCTCGCTCGCCTCCGCCATGCGCTCGGGCGCCCAGGGGATCAAGATCCAGTGCGGCGGCCGCCTCGGCGGCGGCGAGATGAGCCGCTCGGAGCGCTACACCGAGGGCCGCATCCCGCTGCACACGATCCGGGCCGACATCGACTACGGCTTCGCCGAGGCGAAGACCACGGCTACGGCCGGATCGGCGTCAAGGTCTGGATCAACAAGGGCGAGATCATGCCGGAGGGCTTCGAGGGCATGACCACCGGCAAGGACACCCGGCTCGGCGACCAGGATCAGGCGCGCCGCAGGCGCGGCGGCGCGGCCGAAGGGCTCGGCGCCTCCCGCGAGAGCGGCCGCGGCCGCAGCCAGGACCGCGAGGGCCTCGGCCTCGTCAAGAAGTCGCGCCGTCCCGGCGGCAAGCCCGGTGGCCCCGGCGGCCGTCCCGGTGGGCGCCCGGCGGCGGGCGGAACCGTCCCGCCGGCGGCAATCGCCCGCAGCAGGATCGTCCCGCGGCGCAGGACAACGTCGAGAAGCCGCGCACCGACGAGCAAGCCGTCTCCGCCGAGGGCCGCGAGCAGCCAGTGATCGAGCCGCAGGTCGAGACGACCCCGGCGCCCGTCGCCGACGCGCCCGACACGACGACGCCGAAGCAGCAGACCGAGGACAAGACGAAGCTCGACGCGTCCGGGTCCGAGGACAAGGGCGAGTCCTGATGCTGCTCCCGAAGAAGGTCAAGTACCGCAAGGTCCACCGCGGTCGCCGCCGCGGCATGTCGCGCGGCCAGACCGAGGTGCAGTTCGGCGACTGGGGGATCAAGGCGCTCGAGAACGGTTGGCTCACCAACCGGCAGATCGAGGCCGCCCGAATCGCGATGACGCGCAAGATCAAGCGCGGCGGCAAGGTCTGGATCAACGTCTTCCCGGACAAGTCGGTCACTCAGAAGCCGGCCGAGACCCGCATGGGCTCGGGCAAGGGCTCACCGGAGCACTGGGTCGCCGTGATCAAGCCGGGCCGTGTCATGTTCGAGCTGGCCGGCGTGCCCGAGCCGCTCGCCAAGGAGGCGCTGCGCCTCGCGGGCCAGAAGCTGCCCATCAAGACGAAGATCGTGAAGCGGGAGGCTGATCTCTTTGCGAGCTAGGCAACTCCGTGAGCTGACCGACGACGAGCTCGACCGCAAGATGGCCGAGACGCGCCAGGAGCTCTTCAACCTCCGCTTCCAGTCCGCGACCGGAGCGCTCGAGAACAGCGCCCGGCTGCGCACCGCGAAGCGCGAGATCGCCCGCATTCTGACCGTGCGCCACGAGCGCGAGGCACGCCAAGCACAGGGATTGGGGACCAGGTAGAGATGGCCGAGAAGAAGCCGAAGAAGAAAAAGACAGACGAGACCGTCGAGGAGACGCCGGTGGAGGCGACCGACGCCGTCGAGGAGCCGACCGACACGGTCGAGGAGCCCGTCGCGGAGGCCGTCGCCGCCGAGGACGTGCCCGCAGCCGACGCGGCGATGGTCGAGCAGCCCGAGGAGGCGCCCCCCGCCGCCGGCGCGGATCCCGTGTCGGAGGCCGCCGAGGCAGCCGGCACCGAGACCGAGACGGTCGAGGCGCCCGTCGCCGAGGTCGAGACCGAGGAGGCCGCCGTGCCCGAGGCGAGCGAGGCAGCCGCCGAGGAGCCTGTGGCCGAGGAGCCTGTCGCCGAGGAGCCTGTCGCCGAGGAGCCCGTGGCCGAGGAGCCCGCCGCCGAGGCCGAGCCCGAGGCCGCTGCGGAGCCCGAGGCTGCCGCAGAGCCCGAAGCCGCCGAGCCGGAGGCCGCCGCCCCCGCTCCCGCACAGCCGCAGTCCGAGCCGAAGCGGAAGAAGAAGCGCCTTCCGCGCGCTCTCCGCCCGCAGCGCACCCGGCCGCAGCGCGAGAAGGCGACCGAGCGCAAGCCGATCGTCCGCCTGCCGAAGCCGGAAGGCGAGCGTGGCCGCCGCAACGAGCTCCAGGGCACCGTCGTCTCGTCCGCGATGGACAAGACGATCGTGGTCAAGGTGGACACGATCAAGGCGCACCGGAAGTACAAGAAGGTCGTCCGGCGCTCGACGAAGTTCCACGCCCACGACGAGGAGAACCAGGCGAAGGCCGGCGACGTCGTCCGCATCGTGGAGACCCGCCCGCTCTCGAAGACGAAGAACTGGCGCCTTGCCGAGATCGTCGAGGTCGCAAAGTAGTGAAGGAGACATTGTGATCCAGCAGGAGTCGCGTCTGCGCGTGGCCGACAACACCGGGGCGCGCGAGCTACTCTGTATCCGGGTGATGGGCGGCTCGAAGCGCCGCTACGCCCGGGTCGGCGACATCATCGTCGGTACGGTGAAGTCGGCGACGCCGCAGGGTGCGGTGAAGAAGGGTGAGGTCGTGCAGGCGGTGGTCGTCCGTACGAAGAAGCCCTACGGCCGCAACGACGGTACGCAGATCGCGTTCGACGAGAACGCAGCCGTCCTCATCGACGCCGCGCGCAACCCGCGCGGGACGCGCATCTTCGGGCCCGTCGCCCGCGAGCTGCGCGAGAAGAACTTCATGAAGATCGTCAGCCTGGCTCCAGAGGTGCTCTAAGAGATGTCCGCGAAAATGAAGATCAAGAAGGGGGACCTGGTCCAGATCCTTGCCGGCAAGGACCGCGGCAAGCAGGGCCGGATCCTCGAAGCGCGCCCGCGCGACGGCCGCGTGCTCGTCGAGAACCTGAACGTGATCACGCGCCACACGCGGCCCAAGCCGCTGCGCGACTCCAGCCGGATGGGCGGCGTGCAGATGGCGCCCGGCGGCCGGATCGAGAAGGCCGCCCCGGTCGACATCTCGAACGTGATGCTCGTCTGCCCGGTCTGCAAGCTGCCGACCCGCGTCGGAATGAAGATCAAGGAGATCAAAGGCGAGACCGTGCGCGTGCGCGTCTGCAAGCGTGACGGCTGCGGCCAGGAAGTGGACACCAAGTGATGGCGACCGCGACCTACAGCCCCCGCCTGAAGGACAGCTACGAGTCGCTGCGCCCCCAGCTCCAGGAGGAGCTCGGCCTCGACTCGATCATGCAGGTGCCGAGGATCTCGAAGATCACCCTGAACATGGGCGTCGGCGACGCGAAGACCGACGCGAAGGCGCTCGACTCCGCGATCGAGGAGCTGACCACCATCGCCGGCCAGCGCGCGCAGGTGCGTCGCGCCCGCAAGTCGATCGCCGCGTTCAAGCTCCGCGAGGGCATGGCCGTCGGCGCGAAGGTGACGCTGCGCGGCGCGCGCATGTACGAGTTCCTCGACCGGCTCGTCTCGGTCGCGCTCCCGCGCATCCGCGACTTCCGCGGCCTGAACGTGCGCTCCTTCGACGGGCGCGGCAACTACTCGCTCGGCGTCCGCGAGCAGGTCATCTTCCCGGAGATCGACTACGACTCCGTCGGGACCGTCCGCGGCTTCGACATCACCATCACCACCACCGCGGAGACGGACGAGCAGGCGCTCGCGCTGCTGCGCAGCCTCGGGCTGCCGTTCGTCCGCGCCGAATCGGATCAGGAGGCAACCGGCTAGATGGCCAAGAAGTCGCTCGTCGTCAAGCAGAAGCGTACGCCGCGCTACAAGGTGCGGGCCTATACGCGCTGCAACAAGTGCGGTCGCCCGCGCGCAGTCTTCAAGAAGTTCGGCCTCTGCCGGATCTGCCTGCGCACGCTGGCGCATCAGGGCTCGATCCCGGGCATGACGAAGTCGAGCTGGTAGGAGAGAACAGATGCTGACCGATCCGATCGCAGACATGCTCACGCGCATCCGCAACGCCAACAAGGCGATGCACGACACCGCCGAGATGCCGACCTCCCGGATCAAGGAGGAGATCGCGCGCGTCCTTCGGGACGAGGGCTACATCAAGGACTTCCGCGTCGTCGAGGGCACGCCCTTCTCGACGCTCGTCGTCGAGCTCAAGTTCGGCAAGAACCGCCAGCGCGTGATCACCGGCGTCAAGCGCGTTTCGCGCCCGGGTCGCCGGGTCTACGCGCGCAAGGACCGCCTGCCGCGCGTGCTCGGCGGGCTCGGCACCGCCATCCTGTCCACGTCGACCGGCCTCGTCACGAGCCGCCAAGCCGCCGAGCGCGGCATCGGCGGCGAGGTGATCGCCTTCGTCTGGTAGCCCCATGAGTCGAATCGGAAAAAAGCCCATCGAATTGCCGTCGACCGTCAGCGTCGCGATCTCGCCCGGCCGCGTGCAGGTGAACGGCCCGCTCGGCGAGCTCTCGCAGACCGTGCCGGTGCGGATGAAGATCGAGCAGGGCGACGGCGAGATCACCGTCACGCGGCCCACCGAGCGCGGTCCCGACCGCGCCTTGCACGGCCTGACGCGCAGCCTGATCGCGAACATGGTCGAGGGCGTCACGTCCGGCTTCGAGAAGCACCTGGAGATCCAGGGCGTCGGCTACCGCGCCGCGCTGCGCGGCACCGACCTCGAGCTGAACGTCGGCTACTCGCACTCCGTCGTGCTGAAGCCGCGGCCCGGGATCACCTTCGAGGTGCCGGTGCCGACGCAGGTGATCGTGAAGGGCACCGACAAGCAGCAGGTCGGGCAGACCGCAGCGGAGGTCCGCGCGGTCCGCAAGCCGGAGCCGTACAAGGGCAAGGGCATCCGCTACCGCGACGAGGTCGTCCGCAGGAAGGTCGGGAAGCGCGCATGAGCACCGTCACGACTCGACAGGCGCGCGAGCGCCGGCATCGCCGGATCCGCGGCAAGGTCACGGGCACGGCCGACCGGCCCCGCCTGGCGGTCTTCCGCTCCAACAAGGGCATTTTCGCGCAGCTCGTCGACGACGAGAGCGGCCGCACGATCGCCGGCGCCAGCTGGCTCGGCCTGGCCAAGTCGTTCAAGGGCTCCAAGGTCGAGCAGGCAGCCGAGGTCGGCAAGGCCGTGGCTGCGGCTGCCAAGAAGGCCGGAATCGAGACCGTGGTCTTCGACCGCGGCGGCTACCTGTATCACGGACGCGTCAAGGCGCTCGCCGAGGGCGCGCGCGAGGGAGGTCTGAAGTTTTGAGCAGCACCGTCGAACGTGAGGTGATCGCGCGCGAGGAGGTTCGCGAGCTCAAGGAGCGCGTGATCGAGATCAACCGCGTCGCCAAGGTGGTCAAGGGCGGCCGGCGCTTCTCGTTCACGGCGCTCGTCGTGATCGGCGACGAGGTCGACCGCGTCGGCGTCGGCTACGGGAAGGCCCGCGAGGTTCCGCTCGCGATCTCGAAGGCCGTCGACGACGCCAAGAAGAACCTCTTCACCGTGCCGAAGCACGGCACCACCGTCACGCACGAGATCCTGGGCGTCTTCGGCGCCGCGCGGGTCTTCATCCGGCCCGCCTCCGAGGGAACCGGCGTGATCGCCGGCGGCGGCGTCCGCGCCGTGCTCGAGCTCGCGGGGATCCGGGACGTGCTGGCGAAGAGCCTCGGCACGACGAACCCGATCAACATGGCGAAGGCGACGGTGCAGGGCCTGAAGGCGCTCCGCCGCCCCGAGGACGTGGCCAAGATGCGCGGCAAGACGATCAGCGAGATCCTGCCCCACTCGAAGGCCCGCATCGCCGAGCTGCGCGAGGCTGCCAAGACGCCTGCGGAGCCCGCCCCCGAGACCGTCGAGGCGACGACCGAGGTCGAGGAGACCGCGTCGTGAGCAAGGTCAAGCTGACGCAGGTCGGCAGCCAGATCGGCCAGAGCGAGAGCCATCGCGGCACGCTGCGCGCGCTCGGGCTGGGCCGCATCGGCAAGACGAACGAGATCGAGGAGTCGCCGGTGCTCGACGGTATGCTGAGAAAGGTCGCGCACCTCGTCCAGGTGGAGCGCTCCTGACCATGGCCCCAGCTTCGAAAGACACCTCGAACGTGGAGCTCAGCCTCCACACCCTGCAGCCTGCGCAGCCGCGCCAGGAGCGCAAGCGCGTCGGCCGCGGCCTGGGCTCGGGGAAGGGCCGCTACTCCGGCCGCGGGATCAAGGGTCAGAAGTCGCGCGCCGGCTCGCACGCGATGCCGGCCGGCTTCGAGGGCGGCCAGATGCCGATCGACATGCGGATGCCGAAGCTGCGCGGCAACACCTCGGCCGACGCGATGCCGATCGGCCCGTTCCGGACCTATTCGCAGCCCGTCAACCTGCGTGACCTCGAGCGCCTGTTCGAGAACGGCGACACCGTCAACCTCGAGGCGATGGTCGAGAAGGGCCTGCTGAAGAACACCAAGGCGGACGTGAAGGTGCTCGGCACCGGCGAGCTGACGAAGAAGCTCGCCGTCACCGCACACCGGTTCTCCGCAAGTGCCCGCGAGAAGATCACGGCCGCCGGCGGCAGCGCGACCGCGCTGAAGGCGCCGGCCGACCCGCGCAAGAAGAAGCACCGCAAGGCGAAGCCGGCCACGGCCGAGGACACGGCCTCCGAGGCCGAGCCCGAGGCGGCGAACGACGCCGAAGCACCCGCCGAGGAGAGCTAGTTGTTCTCCTGGCTCGCCAACGCGTGGCGCGTGCCCGAGCTGCGCCGCCGCGTCCTCTTCACCGCCCTGATCCTCGCGCTCTACCGCCTCGGCTCGTGGATGCCCGCCCCGGGTGTCAACTCCGAGACGATCGACAACTACTTCGACGGTCGCGGCGGCACGATCCTGGGGCTGCTCAACCTCTTCTCGGGCGGCGCGCTCTCCCAGTTCTCGATTTTCGCGCTCGGGATCATGCCGTACGTCACGGCCTCGATCATCCTGCAGCTGATGACCGTGGTGATCCCGCGGCTCGCCGAGCTGCAGAAGGAGGGCGAGTCGGGCTACGCCAAGATCAACCAGTACACGCGCTACCTGACGGTCGTGCTCGCCGCCCTGCAGGCGATCGGGTACGCCTTCCTGTTCCGGCGCCAGGGCGTGCTCGACGCGAACCTCGGCCGCGTGACCCTGATCGTGATCACCCTGACCGTGGGCTGCACCCTGCTGATGTGGATGGGCGAGCTGATCACCAAGCGCGGGATCGGCAACGGCATCTCGCTCCTCATCTTCGCCTCCATCCTCACGGGCGCGCCGCTCGGCATCGCCGCCTGGTGGAACGGCGGCCCGATGGAGAAGCTCTTCTTCCCGCTGATCGCGCTCTCCATCATCGCCGCGATCGTCTTCATCCAGGAGGGCCAGAGACGCATCCCGATCCAGTACGCGAAACGGATGGTCGGCCGCCGCATGACCGCGGGCGGATCCACGTACATGCCGCTGCGCGTGAACATGGCCGGCGTCATCCCGGTCATCTTCGCGGCCGCCGTGATGGCCTTCCCGCCCACGATCGGGCAGTACTTCCCGCAGACGCAGGAGTTCGTGAACGAGCACTTCCTCCCCACGGGCATCCCGTACATGCTGATGCAGGGCCTCCTGATCGTCGTCTTCACCTACTTCTACACGGCGGTTCAGTTCAACCCGGTCGACCAGGCCGACAACCTGCGCCGCTACGGCGGCTACATCCCGGGCATCCGCCCCGGCCCGCCGACCGCGCAGTACCTCGATCGCGTGCTGACGCGGCTGACGCTGCCGGGTGCGATCTACCTCGCGCTCGTCGCGACCCTGCCGACGCTCTTCATCCGCTACGGCGGCTTCTCGCAGGCCACCGCAGGCGCGCTCGGCGGCACCTCGGTGCTGATCGCAGTCGGCGTCGCGCTCGACACGATGCGCCAGATGGAGTCGCAGATGATGGCGCGCTCCTACGAGGGCTTCCTCAAATAGTGAACGTTCTGGTCCTGGGGCCACAGGGCTCCGGCAAGGGCACCCAGGCGACGCGCCTGGCCGAGGAGCACCAGATCCCGCATGTCTCCACGGGGGACATGTTCCGCGCGCTGGACGGCTCGAGCGAGCTCGGGCGCGAGGTGAAGACGATCATGGACCGCGGCGATCTCGTGCCCGACGAGATCACGATCCGCATGATCCGCGACCGGCTCGCCAAGGACGACGCGGAGGTCGGGTTCATCCTCGACGGCTTCCCGCGCAACCTTGCCCAGGCGGAGGCTCTCGACGAGATGCTGGCCGAGATCGGCCGGGCGCTCGACGTGATCTTCTTCTTCGACCTCGACGACGCGACGGCGACCGAGCGCGCCCTGGGCCGCGCGCACGAGGAGGGTCGCACCGACGACACGCCGGAGACGATCGCGCGGCGCCTCGCGGTGTATCACGAGCAGACGGAGCCGGTGGTCGAGCACTACCGCACGACCGGAAAGCTCGTCCCTTTGCATGCGGCGCGCCCCGTCGACGACGTGCAGGGAGAGATCCACTCCGCCCTCGAGCAGGTTCAGTCGATGAGCGGGCGCGCATGATCGTCCGCAAGTCGCACGCCGAGATCGAGAAGATGGCCGCCGCAGGGCGTGTCGTCGCCGACACGATCGACCACATCGGCGCGCGCCTCGAGCCGGGGATCACGACGGGGGAGCTCGACAGGATCGCCGAGGACTTCATCCGCTCGCGCGGGGCGTCCCCACGTCCAAGGGCTACCGGGGCTACCCCGCAGCGATCTGCATCTCTCCGAACACGGTCGTCGTGCACGGCATTCCCGGGCGCCCACGTCGTGGCGGACGGCGACGTGATCACGATCGACGTCGGCGTCACGCTCGACGGCTTCATCGCCGACAGCGCCTACACCTTCGGCGTGGGCGAGGTCGAGCCGGAGGCCCAGCGCCTGCTCGAGGTCGGCCGCGACGCGCTCGCAGCCGGCATCGCGCAGGCACGCGCGGGCAATCGCGTCGGTGACATCTCAGCTGCGGTGCAGCACCTGGTGGAGGCGCAGCGGCTTCTCGGTCGTCCGCAGCCTCGTCGGGCACGGCGTCGGCCGCTCCTACCACGAGGACCCGCACATTCCGAACTTCGGCGAGCCGGGCCGCGGGCCCCTGCTCTCCGAGGGGATGACGATCGCGATCGAGCCGATGATCACCGCCGGCGGCGCCGACGTCTACGTCGAGGACGACGAATGGACGATCTCGACCGAGGACGGCTCGCTGTCCTGCCATTTCGAGCACACGGTCGCGATCTCGGCGGACGGCCCGCGCATCCTGACGATGAGCAACGTCCGCCGCGAGGGCAATCGAGAGGCGTCTTTGCTACAGTGAACGGCCGCGCGGCTACGGCCGCGCTTTGCCGCGCGCACCAACCAATCGCATCAACGAACGGAGCTCGTCCACTAGATTCAATGGCAGTCAAAGAAGAGAAGATCGAGGTCGAAGGCGAGGTCGTCGAGGCGCTCCCCAGCACGATGTTCAGGGTGCAGCTCGACACCGGCCACAGTGTCCTCGCGACCATCTCCGGGAAGATGCGCAAGCACTACATCCGCATCCTTCCGGGCGACAAGGTCAAGGTCGAGCTCTCTCCCTACGACCTGAATCGCGGCAGGATCACGTTCAGGCACCGCTAGCCGCCACCGCAAAGGAATTCATGAAGGTCCGTCCGTCCGTCAAGCCCATGTGTGAGCGCTGCCGTGTGATCAAGCGGCATGGGCGCACCATGGTCATCTGCGTCAATCCCCGGCACAAGCAAAGGCAGGGTTAGATCACTTGGCAAGAATCGCAGGCGTCAACCTCCCGAACCAGAAGCGTCTGGAGATCGGGCTGACGTACATCTACGGGATCGGCCAGCCGACCGCGCGCACGATCTGCGCCGCGCTCGAGCTCGACCCGAACGAGAAGGTGCGCGACCTCACCGACGACGAGGTGAACAAGCTGCGCGGCTACATCGACGGCGAGCTCCAGGTCGAGGGTGACCTGCGCCGCGAGCGCTCGCAGGCGATCAAGCGCCTGAGTGAGATCGGCAGCCTGCGCGGGATCCGCCACCGCCGCGGCCTGCCGGTGCACGGACAGCGGACGAAGACCAACGCGCGCACGCGCAAGGGGCCGAAGAAGACCGTCGGCCGCGGGAAGAAGGCGAAGTAATGGCACCACCTCGCAAGGCTGCGGCCAGAGGCCGCACGCGTCGCCGTGTCCGCAAGAACATCGCGATCGGCCAGGCCCACATCAAGACCTCGTTCAACAACACGATCGTCGCGCTGACCGACAACGACGGCAACGTGATCGCGTGGGAGTCCGCCGGCTCGGCCGGGTTCAAGGGCTCGCGCAAGTCGACCCCGTTCGCCGCCCAGGTCACCGCCGACTCCTGTGCCCGCAAGGGGATGGAGCACGGCCTGCAGAAGGTCGCGGTCTTCGTCAAGGGCCCGGGCTCGGGCCGCGAGACGGCGATCCGCTCCCTCCAGGCCGCCGGCCTGGAGATCCTCGGCGTCACGGACGTGACCCCGCAGGCCCACAACGGGGTCCGCCCCCGGAAGCGGAGGCGCGTCTAGTGGCGAGAGACCTCGGACCCAAGTGCCGCGTCTGCCGCCGGGAGGGCATGAAGCTCTTCCTGAAGGGCGAGCGCTGCCTGACGGAGAAGTGCTCGATCGAGCGCCGCTCCTATCCGCCGGGCGAGCACGGCCGCGGGCGGATCAAGCAGAGCGAGTACCTGCTCCAGCTGCGTGAGAAGCAGAAGGCGCGCCGGTACTACGGCCTGCTCGAGAAGCAGTTCCGCAACTACTACGAGAAGGCGACGAAGGGCCTCGGGGCACCGGGCGAGAACCTGCTCCGGATGCTCGAGACCCGGCTCGACAACGTCGTCTACCGCCTCGGCTTCGCCGGCTCCCGCGCCCAGGCGCGCCAGCTCGTCCGTCACGGCCACTTCCTCGTGAACGGCCGCCGGGTGAACATCCCGAGCTACGGCGTCCGCCCCGACGACATCGTCACGATGAAGCAGGGGAGCCCCGCCGAGCAGACGATCCGCGACGCCACCGACCTGACCGCTTCGGTCGCACCGTGGCTGCAGGCGGATCACGAAGGATTGACGGGCAAGGTGCTCAAGTGGCCCGAGCGTGCCGAGATCGACACGCCGGTCCAGGAGTCCTTGATCGTCGAGCTCTATTCCAAGTAGCACTCAGAAGGAAGAAAGGATCGCTTACGTGGCTACCCGTACCAGCCTGATGGACTTCCAGATTCCCCGCATCGTCCACGAGGAGATCAACGAGGACCGTGGCGTCTTCGTGATCGAGCCGCTGGACCGCGGCTTCGGCTACACGTTCGGCAACTCGCTGCGCCGCGTGCTGCTCTCGTCGCTCGAGGGCGCCGCCGTGACCGCCGTCAAGATCGAAGGCGTCGCGCACGAGTTCACGACGCTGCCGGGCGTCCGTGAGGACGTCACCGACGTCCTGCTCAACCTCAAGAACCTGATCTGCCGCCTGCACGGCGAGAGCCCGGAGGTCGAGGTCCACATCGCGAAGAAGGGCGCCGGCGCCGTCACGGCCGCCGACATCCAGGCACCCGCCGACCTCGAGATCCTGAACCCCGAGCTCGAGCTCGCGCACCTCTCCGACAAGGGGAAGCTCGAGATGACGCTGACGATCGGCCGCGGCCGCGGCTACGTGCCGGCCGAGCTGAACCGTGGGCCCGAGCAGCCGATCGGCGTGATTCCGATCGACTCGATCTTCTCGCCGGTCCGCCGCGTCTCCTACGACGTCGAGGCCGCGCGTGTCGGACAGCGGACGGACTACGACAAGCTCCGGCTCGACGTGACGACCGACGGCTCGCTCGAGCCGCGCGACGCGATCGGCCAGGCTGCCGAGATCCTGATCCGCCAGCTCGCGATCTTCACCGATCTCGACCGGATCGAGGGCTTCGGCGAGGCCGCAGCTGCGGACGCCGGCGCCGAGGCATCCCGCCGCGCACGGGATGGAGAACTTCCCGATCGAGGAGCTCGAGCTGGGCGTGCGCTCGTACAACTGCCTGAAGCGCGTCGGCATCGAGACGATCGGCGACCTGGTCTCGAAGTCGGAGAACGAGCTCGCCGCGATCCCGAACTTCGGCAAGAAGTCGATCGAAGAGGTCAAGGAGACCCTGCAGACGCACGGCCTCGGCCTGCGGGGGGACGAATAGCGCGATGAAGCACGCCCGCGCAGGCAAGAAGCTGGGGCGCGACTCCGCGCACCGGAAGGCGCTCTACTCGAACCTCGCGGGCGCGCTGCTCGAGCACGGCCGGATCCAGACGACCGAGGCGAAGGCGAAGGCGGTCAAGCCGTTCGCCGAGAAGATGATCACGCTCGGCAAGCGGGGCGACCTCGCCGCACGGCGGAAGGCGCTCTCCGAGCTCCGCTCGCCCGACGTCGTCTCGCACCTCTTCTCGGACGTGGCCCCGCGGTTCGCCGAGCGGCCGGGCGGCTACACGCGGATCGTGAAGCTCGGTCAGCGCCAGGGCGACGCCGCCGAGATGGTGCTATCTCGAGCTCGTGGACTACGAGCCCGCCCGGGCGCTCGCACCCGGCGCGTAGCGCTACCGCAGAAGTCACGCAATCGTCGCGAAGGCGTACGTCTCCCGTGCGCCTCGCTGACGTACGCTGAACCCAGGGGGCGTCGCGGCCCCCTTGGGGCAGTTGGGCTCGGCACGTTGGGCTAGGCTCGGCTCGGTGTCACCGGCCGAGAGAGCCAGCCACGACGCGCGCCGCCCTCGCGACGTTCAGCCACGGGCGCGCGTTCCAGCCGATCGACCCTCGCGCCTGAGCCCGGCGTGGCGTTCCTCGTCGCCCTGGTGCTCGCGCTCTTCGTCCTCTCGCCGCCGTGGACCTACGTCGCTGTCGGCGTCGGCGCCGCGGTCGAGCTTGGCGAGGCATGGTTCTGGTGGTGGTTCTCGCGGCGCGGCCAGCCCAAGGTCGGCGTGGAGACGCTCGTGGGGCGGCGGGCGCGTGTCACGACCGCGTGCGGGCCGTACGGCCAGGTCCACGTGGCCGGCGAGCTCTGGCAGGCGCGCTGCGACGCGGGCGCCGAGGTGGGATCCACCGTCGAGGTCGCCGCCGTCGAGGGGCTCCTGCTCGTCGTCGAGCCGAGCTCGGAGCGACCGTGAAGCTCAAGCTCACGCTCGAGTACGACGGCGCCGGCTTCCGCGGGTGGGCGCGACAACCCGGTGAGCGCACGGTCGAGGGCGGTCGTCCGCGAGGCGCTCGGCGACGTCTTCCCGTCCTGGGCGAACCTCGTCGTCGCAGGCCGCACGGACACGGGCGTCCACGCGACGGGTCAGGTCGCGAGCGTCGACGTCGAGGGCGGGCCACCGCCCGAGCGCGTGCCGCTGGCACTCAACCCGGTGCTCCCGCACGACGTGGCCGTGACGGCAGCCGAGCTCGTCGAGGACGACTTCGACGCGCGCCGCTCCGCGGTCGCACGGACCTACCGCTACCGGATCCTGCGGCGCGCCGTGCGCTCGCCGTTCGAGTCGCGCCGCTCGTTGTGGCTCTCCCGATCGCTCGACGAGCAGGCGCTCGCCGCAGCGGCGGCGCTGCTCCCGGGCCGGCACGACTTCACCGCGTTCACGCCGGCCGAGACGCAGCACCGCGTCTTCGTCCGCACCATCCGCGAGGCCGGCTGGGAGCAGCACGGGGACGAGCTCCACTTCACCGTCACCGCCGACAGCTTCCTGCGCCACATGGTGCGCACGCTCGTGGGGACGATGCTCGACCGCCGCCCGGAGGAGCTCGCCCAGCTGCTGCAGGGCCGACCGCGCGCCGAAGGCGGGCCGACCGCCCCGCCGTGGGGTCTCTACCTGGAGCAGGTGCAGTACGAGCCCTCGGTACGATCGCCGGCATGAGCTTCCCGGTCGTCCTCTTCGACTTCGACGGCACCGTGATCGACTCCGGCGCGATCATCCTCGCGTCGATGCGCCACGCGACGCAGACCGTGCTCGGCCGGGAGGTCGAGGACGAGATCCTGATGGCGGCCGTCGGCGGAGCGGGCCTGAACGAGCAGATGCGCCTGCTGGACGACTCGCGTGTCGACGAGCTCGTGCGGGTCTACCGCGCGCACAACGAGCCCCTGCACGCCGGGCTCGCGTGCTGCGCCGGGATGGAGGACGTGCTGGAGACGCTGAAGCGGGAGGGGCGCCGCCTCGGGATCGTCACCGCCAAGCGGAGGCAGACGGTGGCGCTCGCCTTCGAGCAGGTCCCGATCGAGCACCTGTTCGACGTCGTCGTCGGCTCCGACGACACCGAGCGGCACAAGCCGGACCCGGACCCGATCCTGCACGCGCTCGAGCAGCTCGGCGCGACGCCCGGCGACGCCGCCTACGTCGGCGACTCGCCGTTCGACATCCGCGCTGCCAAGGCCGCCGGCGTGCACGCCGTTGCCGTCACCTGGGGCGGGATCCACTCGCAGGAACGGCTGGCGGCGGAGGAGCCGGACGCGATCGTGCACACGGCGGAGGAGCTCCTTGCCGCCCTCTGAGCGGGCCAAGACCAAGCCGGCGAAGCGGGTCGAGGAGCTCAGCGCGCTGCTGCACCACCACCTGCACCGCTACCACGTCCTCGACGATCCCGAGATCTCCGATGCAGAGTACGACGGGCTCTTCGACGAGCTGAAGCAGCTGGAGGAGGAGCACCCCGAGCTCGCGACGGAGGACTCACCGACGCGCCGCGTCGGCGCTCCACCCTCGGAGCGCTTCCGCAAGGTGGAGCACCTGGCGCCGATGGGCTCGCTGGAGAAGGTGACGACCGACGAGGCGCTGCTGAAGTGGGCCGACGACGTGCGCAAGCGACTCGACTCGGACGAGCCCGTCGCCTACGTGATCGAGCCGAAGATCGACGGATCGGCCGTATCGCTCGTGTACGAGAACGGCCGCTTCCTGCGCGGCGCAACGCGCGGCGACGGCCGCCGCGGCGAGGACGTGACCCCCAACCTGCGCACGATCCGCTCGATCCCGCTCGCGCTGCGGCTGCCGAAGGGCGAGAAGGCGCCGCCGCTCCTCGAGGTCCGGGGCGAGATCTACTTCCCGCTCTCCGCATTCGCGCGCCTGAACGAGCAGCTCGTCGCGGCCGAGAAGAAGCCGGCTCCGAACCCCCGCAACGCGGCCGCGGGCTCGCTGCGCCAGCTCGACTCTCGCATCACGGCCGAGCGGCAGCTCGCGATCTGGGTCTACGGGTCGGGGCTCCGCGACGGGATCCCGGCGGAGACGCACTCGGAGTCTCTGGCCTGGCTGCGCCGAGCGCGGCTTCAGGACCAATCCCTTCGCGCAGCGGCTGGAGACGATCGAGGCGGTGGCGGAGGTCTGCGCCCTCTGGGAGCAGCGGCGCGTCGAGCTCGACTACGAGATCGACGGGATCGTGATCAAGGTCGATTCGTTCGAGCAGCAGCAACGGCTCGGCGCGCTGCACGACCGCCCGCGCTGGGCGCGTGCGTTCAAGTGGGCGCCGATGACGGCGCAGACGACGCTGAACAGCATCCTGATCCGCGTCGGCCGCACGGGTGCGCTCAACCCGTGGGCGCTGCTCGAGCCCGTCGAGGTCGGCGGCGTGACGATCTCGCGCGCGACCCTGCACAACGAGGAGGACATCAACCGCAAGCGGATCCGCGAGGGCGACCTGGTGATCGTGCAGCGGGCCGGCGACGTGATCCCGCAGATCGTCGGCCCGGCCGGCGAGCACCGGCCCGGGACGAAGGAGTTCCGGATGCCGACCCACTGCCCGCTCTGCGGCCACGAGATCGTCAAGCCCGAGGGCGAGGTGATGCACCGCTGTCCCAACCGCGCGTGCCCGTCTCGCGGCCTCGAGACGCTGATCAACTGGGTCAGCGCGGCGATGGACATCGAGGGCGTCGGCGAGCAGTTCGTGCGCCGGCTCTGGGATCTCGGCCTGCTCCGCTCGATGCCGGACCTCTACCGGCTGACGAAGGAGCAGCTGCTCGAGCTGGACGGCTTCCAGGAGCGCTCGGCGACGAACGTGCTCGCCTCGATCGAGGCCTCGAAGGCGCAGCCCTTCTCGCGGGTCCTCTACGGGCTGAACATCCCGGACGTCGGCTGGGTGACTGCGCAGAACCTGGCGCGTCACTTCGGCACCGTCGACCGCCTGCTCGACGCGCGGCAGGAGGAGATCATGGAGGTCGACGGGATCGGCCCGGAGCGGGCGGAGGCGATCGCCGAGTGGTTCTCGGACGAGCAGAACCGCACCCTGGTCGAAGAGCTGCGCGCGCTCGGGCTCACGCTCGAGGCCGGGGAGGCCGAGCGGCCGGTCGAGGGCCCCCTCACCGGGAAGCAGTACGTCATCACCGGCACGCTCACGGACTTCACGCGGGAGGAGGCGTCCGCCGCGCTGATGTCGCTCGGAGCCAAGGTCTCCGACAACGTCTCGAAGAAGACGACGGGTGTCGTCGTCGGACGAGAACCCGGGCTCGAAGGTGGCGAAGGCGGAGAAGGCGGGCGTGCCGATCCTCGGCGAGGACGACCTGCGCGCGCTCGTCGGGGACGCCCCGGCCGACGCGCCCGCCGGCATCGTGCCGCCGCCGCGACGCCGCTAGCCCGGCTCCCTGCTCGCGGCTCGTGTCGGCGAGGTACCATGCGGTGCATGGAACCGGGCGCAACAAGGAACTCGCTCTCGCAGCTCCGCCGTGGCGCCGTCGAGTACTGCGTGCTCGCGCTCCTGCGCGACGGGGAGCGGTATGGCTTCGAGCTCGTCCGGAAGCTGTCGGAGGTCGACGGCCTCGTCACGAGCGAAGGGACGATCTATCCGCTGCTCACCCGGCTGCGGCGCGACCAGCTCGTGACGACGTTCTGGCGGGAGTCCGAGACGGGGCCGCCGCGGCGCTACTACCAGCTCACCGACGGGGGCCGCCAGGCGCTCGCCGGCTTCACCGAGGAATGGGCTCGATTTCGTGACGGAGTCGATGCGTTGCTGATGGAGGAGGGGACACGATGACCACTCACACGAACAAGCTCGTCGCCGACTACCTGCGGCGCCTCGAGCAGGCTGCCGCCCCGCTGACGCGGTCGAGACGGGACGAGCTGCTCGCGGAGATCCGCGAGCACATCGACGACGCGTTGCTCGAGGCAGGAGCAGCCGATGAGGTCGCCGTCCGGAACGTGCTCGAGCGGCTCGGCCCGCCCGAGGAGATCGTGGCGGCGGCCGGTACCTGCGCAGCGCCGCTCCGGCCGGCTCGAGCTGGCCGCGATGATCGCAGTGGCGATCCCGTTCCTCGGCTGGTTCATCGGGGTCGTTCTCGTCGCCGCGTCCCGGGCGTGGACCGGGCGCGAGAAGGCGGCCGGGATCGCCATCGTGCTCGTACCCGCGCTCGTGTTGTCCCTCGGCCTCGTCGCCGCCGGGGCGGGCGGCGGCTCGACCCCGGAGGAGGCCGCACCGGGATCGTTCCCGAGGGAGCAGGGGAGGAGCAGCTCCTCCGGCCTCGGGTCGATCGAGCTCCTCGTCCTGCTCGGAACCCTGTTTGCCGGCCCGATCGCGTCGGTCTACCTCGGCTCGCGGCTGCGGCGAGCGTCCGGGCCGGCAGAGGTCGCGTCAGCCTGACGCCGCCAGCGCGGTCGCGAAGCGATCCTGGGCGACACGCGCCCAGTAGCTCGAGACCGGCCGGCCGTTCTGGAGGATCGCGAAGGCGTAGCGACCGCGCACGAAGCCCGACAGTGAGGATGCCAGCTGTGTCGTTCCCGTCTTGGCGATCACGCGGCCCCGGGCGGGTCGCGACCTCATTCGCCCCTCCAGCGTGCCGTCGACCCCGGCGACCGCCAGGGAGGCCAGGAAGGCGTCCTTGATCTCGCCGTTCGCGAGCCCGGCCTCGAGCAGCGCGACGATCGCCTCGGCCGTGAGCCGGTCGAGGCTCGAGAGCCCCGAGCCGTCGGCGAGGCGAACACCCGCGAGGGGTACGCCCGCCTCGCCCAGGAGCCGCCTGACGACGCGGAGGCCCGCCGCGGTCGTGCCCTTGGCCCCGTCCAGGGCCCCGAGCTGCTTGACGAGGATCTCGGCCGTGTAGTTGTCGCTCTCGCGCCCCATGTACCGGACGATGTCGGCCAGAGGCCCCGAGACGTCGCGTGCGAGCGGGACGCCCTGCTGCTTCAGTGGTCGCGAGCGTGACGGCCTGACGACCTGGACGCCCGCGGCCTCGAGTTCCTGCCGGAAGAGCGCTGCGGCCGCGAGCGCGGGCTTGGGCGCCGTCCGGCCGCGGTACCAGCCTCGCGAGACGGCGAGCGCCGAGAGCGGGGGCGACTCGTGGATGTAGAACCTCGGCTTCCAGCCGGGGGCGGTGCGCCGCGCGTCGAACCAGGACTCGTCGCCCACGACCGCGCCGGTCACGCGCCGGATCCCCCACGAGGCCACCTGGGTGGCGAGCCGCCCGAGATCGGAGGTGTCGAGCGTGGGATCGCCGTACCCGCGTAGGAAGAGATCCCCGACCCAGACCTCACCGAGCTGGGACCCGGTGCCGACCACTTCGGTGTGGAAGCGGTAGCCGCCGCCGAGAAGGGCGAGCGCGGCGTACGCGACGGGCACCTTCTGGTTCGAGGCGGGGAGCAGGGAGAGCGATGGGTTGCGCGAGTAGACGATCGCTCCGGTGCGCAGGTCGACGGCGAGCGCCGCCGTCCGGGCCGGATCGACGTGCGGCACGCGCAGGGCGCGGTCGAGGCGCGTGCGCAGGGTCGCGTCGGCGGCCTGAGCGGGCAGCGCGAGGACGAGCACGAGCAGCGCGAGCAGCGCTGGGAACGCCCCCAGGAGTGGGCCGTTCCGTGACCGAGAATGGGCCTGGCGGCCCATGTCAGGGCGCTCGCGAGGCCGGATAATCGTTGGCGGAGCCTCTCTGTGGCCGATCCTCTTCCCCTGCTCGAGACCGAGATCCGGTCGTTGCTCGACCAGCCCGCCGGCGCGGGACGGCCGCCGCGTGACGCCGTCGAGCATACGCTCACGACCGGCTATGCCCATGCGCTCCGCCTCGACGCCGAGCGCCTGCGTGTCGAGCGGCGGCTGCGCGATGTCGTCCGCTCGGCGACGCCCGACCTCGCCGCCCGCGACCGCACCGTGCTCGAGCTGGCCAGGGTCGACGGGGAGCTCGCGCAGCTGCGGGCCCTCCTCTCGACGCTCCGCCGGCAAGCGCTCTAAGCGTTCCTAGACGATTCCGGACCGGACCGCGTACACCGCGGCCTGGATCCGGTTCTCGATCTGCAGCTTCATCAGGATGTTCGAGATGTGGTTCTTGACCGTCTTCGGGCTGATGTGCAGCTCGCCGGCGATCACCGCGTTGTCCTTGCCGTTCGCGATCAGCTTCAGGACCTGGATCTCGCGGTCGGAGAGCTCGGCGCGGATCGTCGCGGCCGCCTCGGGTGCCGCCGTCGTGGCGCGCACGTGCTGCAGCACCTTGCCGGCGATGTGCGGCGAGATCAGCGACTCGCCGACCGAGGCCGAGCGGATTCCCTGCATCAGGTCCTGGATCGACGCGTCCTTGAGCAGGTAGCCGCAGGCGCCCGCGAGGATCGCGTCCATCACGTCCTGCTCCTGGTCCGAGATCGTGAGCACGATCACGCGTGTGAGCGGCGCATCGCGGCTGATGTGACGGATCGCGTCGACGCCGGTCATGCCCGGCATGTGCAGGTCCATGATCACCACGTCGGGCGTCGCGTCACGGACGATCCCGAGCGCCTCGGCGCCGGTGCCGGCCTCGCCGACGATCGCGACCCCCTGTTCCTCGAGCAGGTTGCGCAGTCCCGTGCGGAAGAGGTCGTGGTCGTCGACGAGCAGGACGCGCACGTCGCGCCGAGTGATGTCCGTGATCGGTTCGGTCTCGCTCAAGAAGAAGACTCCTAGACCTCGCTCGGAGAGAGCGAAGTGTAGAAGGTCCGACTCAGCGGAGCGTGATCACCACGGTGCGGCGGCCCCAACCGCGGGCGGCGGCGACCGTGGGGAACCACAGATCGATCAGCGCGCCGCGCACGGCGCTGCCGGTGTCGGCAGCCACGGCTTCGCCGTAGCCGGGCACGAACATGCGCGTGCCCAGGGGGATCACGCTCGGATCGACCGCGACGATCCCGTGCCCGACGGGCAGGCCGGACGCGGTGTGGCCCGGCAGGCTGTAGCCGACCGAGTCGACCGTCATCGTGCGGACGCCGTTCGACGCCGCCAGCACGATCGGCTGCGTCACGGGCTCCGTCGGCGCCGCCTGCGACGCGGCGACGGTCGCGGGAGCGGACGCAGTGTCGCTCCCGGTCAGCGCGGCGGTGCGCTCCTGGGCGCTGCGGGCCTGGGCCTCGAGCGAGCCGAGCTCCCGCGCGGTCAGGTCCTGCCGGCGGCGCAGCTCGGCGATCGTCGTGCGCCGTGCAGAGACGGCGGCCTCGAGCTCACCGGCGCGCGCCTCAGCGGCGGCCACGACGTGGGCCAGCTCACCTTCGCGCGCGGCCAGCCGTGCCGCCAGGCGGGCAAGCCGGCCACGGGCTGCCTTGGCCCGCTCGACCACGCGGACGTTCTCCCTGCTCGCCCGGCTGAGGCTGTCGAGCCCGGTCAGCGCCTCGTCCAGCGACTGCGCCCCCAGGACGACCGCCAGCGGGTCGAGCTCGTTCCGCTGGTACAGCGAGCGAAGCAGCTCCTCGAGGTGCCGCTGCGAGGCCCGGGCCGACCGAGTCGCGGTCGCGAGATGCCTCCGCGTCGCCGCCTGCCGGCGCCGCAGCTCGTCCTGCTTCGCGGCGAGCGCCGCCACCTGGCCGCGCGCGGCCGAGAGCGTCGTCTCGAGCGCGTAGAGCTCGAGCAGGGCGGCGTGGGAACGGTCGCCCAGGATCGCTTGCTGCGTCCGCAGCCCATCGGTCTGAGACCGCAGCGAGGACGAGTCCGCGCCCAGCGCGATCGGAACGATCGCAGCCACCGCCAGACCCGTTGCCACAGCCGCCCACGCAGCCGCACCGCTCGTCGAGAAGCTCCGCACGGGGCGCGGACCGTACCACAGCAAAGCCCGCAGCGGCCACGTTTGTGCTGTGCCTCGATCGGGTAACCAGGGCCGTTTTTGGCTCTGTTGCGGTTTGCGAACGTCCGGGTCCGCTGCTAGGGTGCCGTGCTTGTGACGTTCCGGGGCCCCCATGGGGTGCCGCGCGGACTCGAGCGTCCCCCCCGATTCGGAGAAGCCCATTAGCTCGAGAAAGCGACAGGCGCCGGTTATCCTCACGCTGCTTGCGGCATTGCTCGCAACAGTGAGCTTGGCCTCCGTGAGGAGCGCGGCAGCCGATCCGAGCATCGGCGAGAAGCAGGCCGAAGCACAGAGCGTGCTCGAACAGATCCGCGAGATCGACTCGGAGCTCTCGCACGCGATCGAGAGCTTCAACCTCGCGAACGTGCGCCTGGCCAAGGTCGACGCGGAGCTGAAGTCGAACGCGCGGCACCTCGTGCTCGCGCGCTCCAGCCTGAAGGCCTCCCAGGCGCATCTCTCCGAGCGGCTCGTCTCGCTCTACGTGAACGGGGGCGAGGAGTCGGCGATGGAGGTGCTGCTCGGAGCGAAGTCGCTCGACGACCTGCTCAACCGCCTCGATGCGGTCGAGCGCGTCTCCGCCCAGGACGCGCGGGTGCTGAGGGAGGTCAAGGCCTTCAAGGCCGAGGTGCAGAAGCGGAAGGCGCGGCTCAAGCGGGCGCGGATCGTGCAGGCCCGCGAGGTCGCGGCGAGGGCGGAGCGGCGCAGCGCGATCGAGGCTCAGCTGCGCGAGCGCGAGAGCATGCTCGCCTCGATCAAGGACCAGATCGCAGAGCTCGAGGCCGCGGAGGCTCGACGCCAGGAGCAGCTCCAGGCGCAGGCACGCGAGCGCGTCGCCGCCCTGTCGCAGCAGCGACAGGCCCAGGGACTCGACACGACGACCGCCACCGCTCCTTCAACGGAGGTCATCGGTCCCGCGCCCGCCGCACGCTACGGCGGCGTCGTCGGGATCGCGATGCAGTACCTGGGCGTGCCCTACGTCTGGGGCGGCGCGAGCCCGTCCGGGTTCGACTGCTCCGGCCTGATCATGTACTCCTACGCGCAGATCGGGGTCTCCCTGCCCCACCATGCCGCCTCCCAGTACGGGATGGGCTCGCCGGTCTCCAGGGATCAGCTCGCTCCGGGCGACCTCGTCTTCTTCAACGGGCTCGGCCACGCCGGGATCTACATCGGCGGCGGCCAGTTCATCCACGCACCCCACTCGGGCGACGTGGTCAAGATCTCGAGTCTCTCCGACTCCTGGTACGCCAGCACGTACGTCGGCGCGCGCCGCATCTAGCGCGGCCCGAGCTCAGTGCGCGTGATGCGCGTGCACCACGGCATGGCCGCGGCCGCGCTGGATCAGCCAGCGGTTGACCGGAAACGCGACGAGGCCGGCGAGTAGGAGGGCGACGGCGAGGCTGCTCCAGAAGAGCGCGCTCGCGAGCCCGGCTTCCATCGCGCCCGGGATGAGCAGGATGATCGCGTTGTCGACGATCTCCATGACCGCGATCGAGATCGTGTCCGCCGCGAGGGCCACGGGAATCGCGGCGGACAGAGCGATCCCGTTGCGCAGCAGCGGCAGCATCGTCAGCGTGTAGCCGAAGAGGAAGGCGAGCGCGATCGCGAGCGCGATCGTCCCCCAGTCGCTCCAGCCGAGGGCGGTGCCGATGACCAGGCCGAGCACCTCGCCGATCGCGCACCCGGTGAGGCAGTGCACCGTGGCGGAGAAGGCGAGGCGGTTGACGGACGGTGCGATCGTGCGTGCCGTGCGCGGTCACGACTTGACGAGCCGGCCGACGGCGTCCATCAGCTCGTCCATGCGCTCGAGCTGGGTCTCGCCCGAGCTCTCGACGACGCAGTGACGGACATGGCCGTCGAGGAGCCCCAGCGCGACGCTCTCGATCGCGCTCTGGACGGCGCTGATCTGGGTGAGCACGTCGATGCAGTAGCGGTCGTCGTCGACCATCCTCGCGACGCCGCGCACCTGTCCCTCGATGCGCGCCAGACGCTTGAGCAGCGCCTCCTTGTCGGCGGCGTAGCCGCGTGTCTCCGTTTCCATACGGCGATCGTAGCATACCCACCGGGGGTATGCTAGGCTGCTTGCATGGAAACGCTCACGTACGCAGTTCCGGGGATGACCTGCGACCACTGCAAGGCCGCGGTCACCGAGGAGGTCGAGCAGGTCGCGGGCGTCGCGCGCCGTCGTCGTCGATCTCGACACGAAGCTCGTCGTCGTCAACGGAGACGACCTCTCCGACCGCGACGTGCGCGCGGCCATCCGCGAGGCGGGCTACGAGGCATCGTGATTCGCTTCGGTGAGCTCAGGCCGGCGTTCCGCCTGGCGCTCTTCGCCGCCGGGCTGGCAGTCGTCGCGGCGGCCGCCGCTCTGGCCGGCCAGGCGAGCGGGATCGACTCGGGTGCCGGTGCGGCTGCATCCGAGCCGGCGCACGGCGGCGACGGGTCGATGGCCGGCGCCTACGGGCTCTCGGACACCGCCTCGGGCCTCACCCTGTCGATCGAGCCGACGTCGCTCACCGCAGGGGCGAAGAGCCGTCTCGCGATCGACGATCGTCGACGGCGGCGGTGATCCGGTCACGGGCCTGCGCGGGGAGGACGGCGAGCCGCCGCTGCATCTGATCCTCGTCCGGCGCGACCTGACCGGCTACCAGCACCTCCATCCGAGCCCGACCGGCGACGGCTTCGGCGTCGACGTCACGCTGCCGCGGGCCGGCATCTGGCGGGCGTACGCCGACTTCGAGGTCGACGGCGAGAAGGTCGTGCTCGGCCGGGATCTCGTCGTTCCCGGCGATTTCGCGCCGCAGGCGCCGCCGGCCCTGACCCGGTCGGCCGCAGCCGACGGCTACCGGATCGAGCTCGGCGACGACGTGCTTCGCGCAGGCACGGAAGCCACGCTCACCTTCGACATCACCCGCAACGGGCGGCCGGTCGAGGGGCTCCAGCCGTACCTCGGCGCGGCCGGGCACCTCGTCGCGATCCGCGAGGACGACCTGGCGTACCTGCACGTGCATCCACTCGACGAGCCGCGTCCCGGCGGGCTCGGATTCGACGTCGAGCTCGACGAGCCCGGCCGCTACGTGCTCTACCTGCAGTTCAAGCACGCCGGACGCGTGCACACGGCGCCGTTCGTCGTCGAGGCGTCCCGATGAGCACGCAGGTCCCCGAGCGCGTGGAGCTGCCGATCGAGGGCATGACGTGTGCCTCGTGCGCGACGCGGATCGAGAAGCGCCTGAACCGGCTCGACGGCGTCGAGGCGACCGTCAACTACGCCACCGAGAACGCGGCAGTGACCTTCGATCCCGCCCTCGTCGCACCCCAGGACCTGCTCGAAGCCGTCGAGGCCGCGGGGTACCGGGTGAGGCCGGCCGCGCCGGACGGGGCGCCGGCGGACGAACCGGAGCCGGATCCGACCGCGTCGTTGCGCCTGCGGCTGCTCGTCTCGGCTGCGCTCTCGCTCCCCGTCCTGCTGCTCGCGATGATCGAGCCGCTCCAGTTCGACTACTGGCAGTGGCTCTCGCTGCAGCTGGCGACGCCCGTCGTGCTCTGGGGCGGCTGGCCCTTCCACCGGGCTGCGTGGCTCAACCTGAAGCACGCGACGGCGACCATGGACACGCTCATCTCCGTGGGGACGCTCGCGGCCTGGGGCTGGTCGGTCGTGTCGTTGTTCCTGCTCGACGCGGGGGAGCCGGGCATGCGAATGGGGTTCGATCTCGTCGTCGACCGCGGCGAGGCCGCCGGTCAGATCTACCTCGAGGTGGCGGCCGTCGTGACGACGTTCATCCTCGCGGGTCGCTACTTCGAGGTACGGGCCAAGCGGCGCGCCGGTGCGGCGCTCCGCGCGCTGCTCGAGCTGGGCGCGAAGGAGGTCAACGTGCTCGGGCCGGACGGGCGGGAGCGCACGGTCGCCGTCGAGGCGCTCGCGGTCGGGGACCGCTTCGTCGTTCGGCCGGGCGAGAAGATCGCCACCGACGGCGTCGTCGAGGAGGGCACCTCGGCCGTGGACAAGTCGCTGCTCACCGGCGAGAGCGTCCCGATCGAGGTGCAGCCCGGCGACGAGGTCTTCGGCGCGACGATCAACGTCGGCGGGCGCCTCGTCGTGCGCGCGGCCAAGATCGGCGCCGACACCGCGCTCGCGCAGATCGCACGTCTCGTCAGCGAGGCCCAGTCGGGCAAGGCGCCCGTGCAGCGGCTGGCCGATCGCGTCTCGGGCATCTTCGTGCCGATCGTGATCGCCCTCGCCGTCGCGACGCTCGCGTTCTGGCTCGGGACCGGGAGCGGCGCGGCGTTCGCCTTCGCGGCGGCCGTCTCCGTGCTGATCATCGCCTGCCCGTGTGCCCTCGGCCTGGCCACGCCGACCGCGCTGCTCGTCGGCACCGGGCGCGGCGCCCAGCTCGGGATCCTGATCAAGGGCCCCGAGGTGCTCGAGTCCACGCGCCGCGTCGACACGATCGTGCTGGACAAGACCGGCACCGTGACGACGGGGTCGATGGCGCTCGAGGAGGTCGTGGCTGCCCCGGGCGTCGACCGTGAGGGGGCTCTGCGCATCGTGGGAGCCCTCGAGAGCGCCTCCGAGCACCCGGTCGGGCGCGCGATCGCATCGGCGGCGGGCGGCGAGCTGCCGGCGCCGGAGAGCTTCCGCAACCGCGAGGGCCTGGGCGTGGAAGGCGTCGTCGGCGGCCGGGCGGTCGTTGCCGGCCGCCCGTCCCTGCTCGCCGACTGGGGACTCCCGCTCGGCCCGGAGCTCGCCGCCGCGCAGGCGCGGGCGGAGCGCGACGGCAAGACCGCGGTCGCGGCTGCCTGGGACGGCGAGGCCCGCGCCCTCTTCGTCGTCGCCGACCGCCTCAAGCCGACGAGCGCGGAGGCGATCCGACGCCTGCGCGAGCTCGGCCTGCACCCGGTGCTGCTGACGGGCGACAACCGGGAGACGGCGCAGGCCGTGGCGAGGGCGGTCGGGATCGACGAGGTGGTCGCTGAGGTGCTTCCCGCCGACAAGGTCGCCGTCGTGCGGCGGCTCCAGCTGGAGGGACGCATCGTGGCGATGGTCGGTGACGGGGTCAACGACGCCCCGGCCCTCGCGCAGGCGGATCTCGGCCTGGCGATCGGAACGGGCACCGACGTTGCGATCGAGGCCAGCGACCTGACGCTCGTCTCCGGCGACCTGAACGGCGCCGCCGACGCGATCCGCCTCTCGCGGCGCACGCTGGCGACGATCAAGGGGAACCTGTTCTGGGCCTTCGCGTACAACGTCGCCGCGCTGCCGCTCGCGGCCGCGGGGCTGCTGAACCCGCTCATCGCCGGCGGAGCGATGGCGCTCTCGAGCGTGTTCGTGGTCTCGAACTCGCTCCGCCTACGGCGCTTCCGCGCAGCGCGCGAGGCGAGCTAGAGCCCGGCGGCCTGGTTCAGCGTCTCGCCGGCGTACAGCTCCTCCAGCTCGCGCTCGAAATGGCTGTGCACCACGCGCCGCTTCAGCTTCAGCGTCGGCGTCAGCTCGCCGTCGTCCATCGTGAAGTCACGGGGCAGGATCGTGAAGCGCTTGACCTGCTCGTAGCGCGAGCGCTCGGCGTTGACGTCGTCGACGACGCCCTGGATCAGCGCCCGGACGCGGTCGTCGCGGGCGAGCTCGTCGAGACCGCTGGAGATCCCCTGCTCGCGCGCCCATTTGCCGATCTCCTCCGGGTCCAGCGTGATCAGCGCGGCGATGTACGGCTTGCGGTCGCCGATCACGAGCGCCTGCGAGACGTACTTGGACGTCTTCAGGTCGTTCTCGAGGTTCTGCGGCGCGACGTTCTTGCCGCCCGCGGTGACGATGATGTCCTTCTTGCGGTCGGTGATCGTGATGTAGCCGTCGGCGTCGATCTCGGCGATGTCGCCCGTCTTCAGCCAGCCGTCGGGGCCGAGCACCTCGGCCGTGGCCTCGGGGTCCTTGTAGTACCCGCCGAAGACGGTCTCGCTCCGGACGAGCAGCTCCCCGTCCTCGGCCAGCTTCACCTCGAACCCGGGCAGCGGCTTGCCGACCGTGCCGAACCGGAACGCGTTGTGCGTGTTCGTCGAGGCCGCGGTCGTGCACTCCGTCAGGCCGTAGCCCTCGACCAGCAGGATGTCGATCGCGTGGAAGAACTCGGCGATCTCGAGCGCGAGCGGGGCGCCGCCGGAGATCGCGGTGCGCAGGCGGCCGCCGAGGCGCGCCTTGACCTTCGAGTAGACGAGCCGGTCGGCGATCCGGTGCTGGACGGCGAGCCCGGGCGGGATCGGCCTGCCGGCCCGCTTCGCCTCGCTGTAGCGGCGGCCGACGCGGAGCGCCCAGTCGACCAGCTTCCGCTTCACGCCGGTCTCCTCGTCGAACTTCGCGACGACGGCCGTGTGCACCTTCTCGTACACGCGGGGCACGCTCGGGAACACCGTCGGCTTGACGGCCGGGAGCGCGGCGGCGGCCTGGAGCGGATCGGGCAGGAAGGCGATCGTGTAGCCGACGTACGGGCCCGACAGGTGCATCAGCCGCCCGAAGTTGTGCGCCAGCGGGAGGTACAGCAGCATCGTGTCGTCGGCGCCGGTGAAGCGCTCGAGGTCGTCGACGACCGCGACCATCGCGTAGTAGTTGCGGTGGCGAGATCATGCAGCCCTTGGGCGGGCCGGTCGTGCCGGAGGTGTAGATGTAGGTGAAGAGATCGTCCTCGGCGATCGCGTCCGAGGCCTCGCGCAGCGCGTTCGGATGCTCGGCCTTGAAGGCCCGCCCCCGTTCGGCCAGGTCGTCCAGCTCGTCGAACGAGATCACGTGCTGCAGCCGTTCGATCCCGCCGCGCACCTCCTCGACCTTCGCGCGCTGCGCCTCGTCCTCGACGAGCACGCCGACGGCCTCCGAGTGCTCGAGGATGTAGCCCGTGTCCTTCGGCGAGCTGTTCGCGTAGATGGCCGCGCCGATCGCGCCGATCGAGCCGAGCGCGAAGTCGAAGAGCGCCCACTGGACGCGTGTCGTCGCGAGCAGCCCGAAGGCATCGCCCTTGCGCACGCCGAGCGCGAGCAGGCCGTTCGCGTAGTCCTCGACGCGCGCGGCGGCGTCCTGCCACGAGATCGGCTCCCAGCTCTCGCCGCGCTGCTCCAGGTAGGCAGGGTTGTCGCGACCGGCCGCAACCGCATCGCGCCACAGCCGTGCGATCGTCCTCGGCTCGCCCACTGACCGCACTCTAGTCACGCGCCCCAGGGAAGGAAAGCCTGCACGAGGAGGGAAACCGTGTGGTCCGACAACGCAGTCCGATTAAACTGGAGTGACCATGCGCACGACGTGGAACGGCTCGATCAGCTTCGGTCTCGTCAGCATCCCCGTGGGCCTCGCCCCGGCGACGAAGCCTGCCGCGCGCGCATCCGACGTCTCCTTCCGGATGCTCCACCGCGACTGCGGCACGCCGATCAAGCAGAAGCGCTACTGCCCGAAGCACGAGCGCGACCTGGGCCCGGACGAGATCGTCAAGGGCTGGGAGGTCGCGAAGGGCCAGTTCGTCGTCGTCGAGGACGAGGAGCTCGAGGCGCTCCAGCAGCACGACGACTCGCGCTCGATCGAGATCACCCGCTTCGTCGATGCAGCCCAGGTCGACCCGATCTTCTTCGACAGGACCTACTTCCTCGTCCCCGCGGCCGCGGCCGCCGCCAAGCGCCCCTACGTGCTGCTGCTGAGCGCGATGGGCGAGACCGGGATGGCCGCGCTCGGGCGGTTCGTCCAGCAGGGCCGGGAGAAGTTCTGTCTGATCCGGCCGAAGGGCGACGCGCTCGTCCTCGAGACCCTCTTCCTCGCCGCCGACGTGTACTCGCAGGCGGAGATCGCGGAGGCGGTGGCCGAGGCCGACGTGAAGAAGAACGAGCTCACGCTGGCCGAGCAGGTGATCTCCAGCCTCGCCGGGGACTTCGAGCCGTCCGAGCTCGAGAGCGACTACCGCCGTGACCTGCGCGCGATGCTGGAGGCGAAGCTCGCGGGCGAGGAGATCGCGATTCCGGAGCCGGCCGAGACCGAGGCGCCCGTGATCGACCTGATGGAGGCGCTGCGCCGCAGCGTCGAGGAGGCGCAGGGGAAGAAGGCGGCAAGAAGCGCGGCGGCCAAGAACGCGCGCCGCGCGCTAGCGGACGAGGCGCCGCCGCCGCGCAGCCTCGCGCTGCTCGCGGTCACCGCCGCGGCCTACGGACGGTCGGCTCGCGGACGAGCGCTAGGACGGCGCGACTGGCGGTCGAGGCAAAGCTCCGAGGGCTTCGAGCTGGGCCTGGAAGAGTGTCTTGTCGATCTTGCCCTGGTAGATCGGCACGCCTTCCTCGAGGCACACTCTGATCACTTCCTGGCGCTCGATCCCGAGCTCCTCCGAGAGTTCCTCGGGCGTGAGGTGGTTCGCCATCGGTGCGTTCCTCCTGACTGTTGCTGACACGGTTTCCGGCAATGAAAAAGCCCGCTGGCGCCGGTAGGCGCTCAGGCGGGCTGGATCACCGCTTTCGTCGTCTGGGCGGGAATCAACGGGCCCGCCTCCCCAAGTTCGCCATCGTTATCGGAGGATACTGTCCGCGCATGACGGCTGCAACGAACCTGCTCGAGGAGCGTTCGTTCGACCACCGGGACGTGCGGCTGCGCTACGCCGTCGGCGGCATTGGCGACGCCGTGGTGCTCGTGCACGGGCTCGGCGGCGCTGCGAGCAACTGGGTCGAGCTGCTGCCGGGGCTGCTCGAGCGCTACCGCGTGCTCGTGCTCGACCTGCCGGGCCACGGCGGCTCCGGTGCGCTGCGGCGCGGTGCGGGGATGAGCGACTTCGCGGACGCGGTGGCGTCGGTGATCGAGCGCGAGGGCGCGTCGCCCGCGCTCGTCGTCGGCCACTCCTTCGGCGGCCAGGCGGCGCTGCGGCTCGCGCACCGCCGGCCCGAGCTCGTGCGCGGGCTCCTGCTGGCGGCGCCGTCGGGGATCCGGACGGGCGACCGGGTCGTGAGGGCCGTCGTCCTCGCCTCCGCCGCCGTGCGGCCCGCCCGCTTCGTGACGCCCTTTCGCCACCGCTTCTCGGAGCGCCTCTGGTACCGCCGGGCCCTCTTCCGGCCGTGGTTCGTCTCCGACCCGCTCGCCCTCTCGCCCCGCGCGACCCTCGGCTTCCTCGACGGCCCGCCCACCCACACCGACATAAGGACGGCAGGCCGGGCGATGCTGGCCGACGACCCGCGCCGCGACCTCGAGCAGGTGTCGTGCCCCGCGGTCGTGCTCTGGGGCGCCCGCGACGCACAGCTGCCGCTCGACGACGCGTTCGAGTACACGCGGCGGCTGCGGGCGAAGCTGCGGGTCGTCGCCGACTGCGGCCACCTCGTCATCGGCGAGCGCCCGCACGCCTGTCTCGATGCACTCGAGGAGCTGCGCCGTGCCGCCTGAGGTGACGCTACGGCCGCTCCGCGACGACGAGTACGCCGCGTGGGACGCGGGGCACCGCCGCGAGTACGCGCGCGGTCTCGTCGAGCACGCCGGCCTCACGCCGGAGGAGGCCGAGGCGAAGGTGGCGCGCGACATCCCTGCGGCGCTCCCCGACGGGCTCGCGACTCCCGGCGTTCACGTCTGGGCGGCCGAGGCCGACGGACGGAGGGTCGGGACGGTCTTCTTCGGCATCCGGGGCACCGAGGCCTGGCTCTACGAGATCACGATCGACGAGGGCGAACGAGGCCGCGGGTACGGTCGTGCGGCGATGCTCGCCCTGGAGGACGAGGTACGCGCGCTAGGGCACGACCGGCTGGCGCTCAACGTCTGGGGCGGCAACGAGGTCGCGCGCGGCCTCTACCGCTCGCTCGGCTACGCCGAGCAGGCAGTGCACATGCGCAAGCTTCTCTAGACCGGGTTCTCGACCTCGAGAAACTCCCACTCGAGGTCGAACTCCTCGCCGAGGCGGCGCGCGAGCGCCTGGACGCCGAGCCGCTCCGTGGCGTAGTGACCGGCGGCGACGAAGTGGATTCCGAGCTCGCGGGCGGTGTGCAGGCTCGGCTCCTCGGGCTCCCCGGTGAGGAAGAGGTCGTAGCCCTCGTGCGCCGCGTCGATCAGCTGGTAGCCCGCGCTGCCGGTCGCGATCGCCACCCGCTCGATCCGCTCGGGGCCATGCGGGAAGACCGTCGGATAGCGCTGGACGGCGGTGAGGACGCGCTCCTGGAACTCCTCGATGCCGCATGGCTCCTCCAGCCGCCCGCCCAGGCCGATCTCCTTGAACTCGTCTTCGCGCCGGACCCCGAGGGCGAGAGCGAGCTGTGCGTTGTTGCCGAGCTCGGGATGGGCGTCGAGTGCGAGGTGGTACGCCGCGAGCGAGAGATCGGCCCGGAAGAGCGCCTCCAGCCGGCCGCGCAGGCGTCGATCGACGAGGAGCGGCTCGTTCCGCCAGAAGAGCCCGTGGTGAACGACCAGCAATTGCGCTCCGGCGGCGGCGGCCGCCTCGAAGAGCTCGAGCGAGCAGGAGACGCCGCAGGCGAGCTTCGTCACCTCGTCGGCGCCGGCCACCTGCAGGCCGGGAAGCCCGTACTCCGGGTAGCGCTGCACCTCGAGCAGCTCGTTCGCGAAGGAGACGATCTCGTCACGCCGGGCCATCGGGCGATTCTAGGTCGCGGCCTTCGCTAACCTGTTCCCGCTCGGGGTGTGGCGCAGCCTGGTAGCGCGCTCCGTTCGGGTCGGAGAGGTCCCGAGTTCAAATCTCGGCACCCCGATACAGGCCGCGGGGGAACCACACGGTTCCCCCGCGAGCCACCTCTAGGCGCTGGCGTTGAGACAGTTCAACGGCAGGCTTCTACGGAAGCTCCGTCCTCGTATTGCGCCATTTGACAGCGAGAGCTATCGTCCCCAGGTATCTGTTAGTGCCATTTGATACAGACTCAGGAGGGGGCGATGGATGAGTCCGCCAAGACAGGCGAGGGCAAGCAGAGACGATTTTCCCGAGGGCGACTGCTGAAGCAAGGGGCCGCCCTGGGCGTTGGGGCGTCGGCCGTCGGGGTTCTTGCCGGTTCGGCACCGGCCGAGGTCGAGGAGCGGGTCGTGCTCATCGAGCGCGAGGCCCTGGAGGCCCTCACAGCCCAGGAGATCGCGACGCTCGATGCGATTTGCGCGCGTCTGATCCCGACCGACGCAAACGGGCGTGGGGCGTCCGAGGCGCGTGTCAGTCGATACATCGACAGGGCGCTCAACGGAGGGCTCAGCTGGGAGAAGCAGGCCTACGTGAACGGGCTGTCGCAACTCGACGCGTACTCGCAGCGGACGTACGGAGCATCGTTCGCGGGCCTGTCAACGGCCCAGCAGGACGCGGTCCTGACGAATCTGCAGGCGAACACCGCCAGCGGGTTCACCCCCGACTCGCGGACCTTCTTCAATCTCGTCCGGGAGGACGCCCTCCAGGGAATGTTCTGCGATCCCTTCCACGGCGGAAACGCCAACTTCGTCGGCTGGGACCTGCTCGGCTACCCCGGCGTCAAGCTCGGCGCCGTCCTTCCAGCCGAACAGGAGATCGGCACGACGCTGAAGCCGGCGCGAAGGTCCGCCTACAGCTACGACATGTTCAAGAAAACGACGAAGAAGGGGACGCGGCTTCGGGCTCTCGACAAGGACGCGGAGCAAGCGGTCAAGAAGGGAAGCCACCATGGCCACTAGGCTCAAGCAGACAGACGTGGTGATGGTCGGGCTCGGCTGTGCCGGCGGACTGGCGGCGATGCCGCTCGCCCAGGCCGGTATCGAGGTCGTCGGGCTCGAGGCGGGGCCGCGCCTCACTCCGGCCGACTACGTCGCCGACGAAGTCCGAAACAGCCTGCGCCGATGGATGGGGAATCCCAAGGCGAACCACGAGGTCCCCGACCGGCCGGCCCAACTCCAACGTGGAGGCGACCAGGCCCCCGTACGCCAGGCATCCGATGATGAACGCCGTCGGCGGGACGACGATCCACTGGGCGTGTGAGAGCTGGCGCCTGCACCCCTGGAACTTCAAGATCCGGAGCGAAGCGATCCGGAGGTACGGCCCAGGATCGATCCCTCCCGGCTCCACGGTCGCCGACTGGCCCGTCACGTACGAGGAGCTCGAGCCGTACTACGACAAGGTCGAATACCTGCACGGCGTCTCCGGCAAGGCCGGCAACATCGGTGGTCGCATCGACCCGGCCGGGAACGTGTTCGAGGGGCCTCGGAGGCGTGAGTACCCCCTGCCGCCGATGCGCCAGACGGGCCTGATGAAGCTGCAGGCCGAGGCCGCGAAACGCCTGGGCTGGCACCCGTTCAGGGATCCGGCGGGTATCCGCTCACAGCCGTACAAAGGTCTGCCGGCGTGTGAGTACCACGGCTTCTGCTCCAGCTACGGCTGCCACGCCAACGCAAAGGCCGGGTCACAGCTGAACGGCATTCCCGAGGCTGAGAAGACGGGCAACTTGAAGGTCGTGACCGGCGCCTGGGTGACGCGTGTCGCGGTGGACAGGGAGGGGCGCGCCTCCGGGGTGTTCTACGTCAAGTCCGGGCAGGAGTTCTTCCAGCCCGCGAAGGTGGTCGTGCTCAGCGCCTACACCTACGAGAACGTCCGGCTACTCCTCCTGTCGAAGTCGAACGCGTATCCGAACGGACTCTCGAACAACCACGGGCAGGTCGGCAAGCACTACACGGCACACAACGGCGGCAGCGTGAACGGGCTCTTCCCCGGCCGCAAGCTGAACCGCTTCTACGGCGGGACCTTCCAGCGCATCGTCGTCGACGACTTCGAGGGCGGCGTGATGGATACCAAGGGCGCGTTCATCAGCCATAGCGGCTTGTGGGGCGCTGCCGGCGGAAACACGCCGATCGCGATGGCCCGAGCCACCCCGCCGAACGTTCCCGTCTGGGGGAGGGCGTGGTCTGACTGGGTGAGTAAGAACGCGAACTCGGTCGCGGGAGCATCGATCATGCTGGACACGCTCACCTACGAGCAGAACTACCTCGACCTCGACCCAAACGTGAAGGACCCGATGGGCGATCCCGTCATCCGGACGACGTACAACACCACCGCCCATGAACAGCGCGCCTGGGACTTCTACCGCGACAAGCTGACCCTCTGGCTGAGGGAGTCGGGCGCATCGGAGACGTGGGCCGCAAATCCCGTCCCCAACGTTCGCTCGACCCACGCCGCCGGCGGGGCGAGGATGGGCAACGACATCGACACGAGCGTCGTCGACAAGTGGGGCCTCTCACACGAGACGCCGAACCTCGCAGTGCTCGGCGGTGCGACGTTCCCGTCGATCGGCGGTCGCAACCCGACGGAGACGATCTGGGCGCTCGCCTGGAGGACGGCCGACCACCTCGTCAAGAACTGGAAGACGATCGCGGCCTGAACGCCGCTTGGCGCGGGCGCGCGAATCCGCGCCCGCGCCAAAGCCGAGCCACCACGGAGACGTATGAACGAGAAACGGATCGCCGTCACACTGACCAACGGACGTTCGCATGTGCTCGATCTTCCGAAGGAGGTCGTCGCCGTGGACGCGGTCGCCGTCATCCGCGGCGAACGACCCGGAAGCGAGATCGGATGGGAGTTGGGAGACGGCGAATGGCTGCCCTTCGGATCTGGAACGGGATGGGTGTCCAAGCGCACGGTCGCCGAGATCGCGCTGGTCGATTTCAGCGGTGACTACATCGATGAGCCATACCTCTAGTCGCAGACAGCCCTAGCGAACATCGAGGGACGAAGGAGACGATCAGGCGCCCATCTCGCCCGTGTCCGCGCGGGCCCGGCCGAGGGTCGTCGTCACGATCGAGATCACGATCGCAGCGGGGAGGACGGCGCTCGCCCAGTCGATGCCGGCCAGGTTGTCGTCCCAGTCGAGGGCGCGGTCGATGGACAGGCGCTGCGGCCCGGTGGCGACGACGGCGAGGACGACGGAGAGCAGGGTCAGCTCGAACTCGAAGCCACCGAGGAAGCCCTTGGGCCAGACCACGGTCGTGATCGCGTTCAGCAGCACGACGGACAGCCCGAGTGCCGCCAGCGGCGTCAGCAGACCCGCGGCGAGGAGGAGCCCACCACCGACCTCGGTGAGCCCGGCGAGGAGTGCCATCGTGGCCGGCCAGCGGAAGCCGATCGAGCCGAAGAACTCGGCCGTGCCCGCCCGGCCGTCGCCGCCGAACCACCCGAAGAGCTTCTGCGTGCCGTGGCCGACGAAGATCGCCCCGACGACGAGGCGCAAGAGCAGGATGCCGTACTCCATCGTCTCCTCCTAGCTTCGGACGAGCTCGCGGTGCACGATTGCCGTGCACGCGTCCTCGACGTAGTCCAGTGCGGCCGCCTCGGCGATGCGCCGGGACTCGGCGGAGACTATCCCGAGCTGCAGCCAGAGCGCCCCGGCGCCGACCTCGACCGCCTCGCGCGCGTGCTGCGGCGTGTGCTCCGGGCGGCGGAAGACGTCGACGAGGTCGATCGGCTCGTCGATGTCGGCCAGCGAGCGGACACATGGAACGCCGAGCACCTCATCGCAGTCGTCGGGCCGCACCGGGATCACCCGGTAGCCCTGCTCGAGCAGGTAGCGCATGACGCCGTGACTGGGCCGGTCGGGGCTCGGCGAAGCGCCGACCATCGCGATCGTCCGTGCCTCGGCCAGGATCTCGGCGGGAGTCCTCATGGGACGACGGTACCCTCAGCCCCGTGATTCAAGCCGTCCTCTTCGACGTCGACTTCACGCTCGCGCTGCCGGGACCGGAGCTGGGCGCCGACGGCTATCGGCGACTCGGCGAGCGCCACGGGCTCGAGCTGGACGTGACGCGACTCGACGAGGCTCGCGACAGTGCGTTCCGCGAGCTCCAGCGCAAGCCCGGCCTCGTCCACGACGAGGAGCTCTGGATCGCCTTCACCGAGCTGATCGTTCGCGGCATGGGCGGCGACGCGGACGCGGCGCGGGCGTGCGCGGCCGACATGGTCGAGCGCTGGATGCTGCACGAGAACTTCACGCTCTACGACGACGTGCTGCCCGTGCTCGAGGAGCTGAGGCGGCAGGGACGGAAGCTGGGGCTGGTCTCGAACGGCGAGCGCGACCTCGACGAGTTCGTCGTCCATCACGCGCTCGAGGTCGACGTGGCGATCGGGTCGCGCTCCTTCGGCCGCACGAAGCCGCACCCCTCGATCTTCGCGGCCGCCCTCGAGCGGCTAGACGTCGAGCCAGAGCGGGCCGCGATGGTCGGCGACTCGTACGCGGACGACATCGAGGGCGCGCGGGCGCTGGGCATGCGCGCCTTCCTGCTCGACCGCGACGGGCGCTACCCGGACGAGCCCGACCGCTTGCCGACGCTGCTCGCGCTCCCGGCGGCGCTCGGCCTGGTCTAGCGCGCCGCGCCCGCGACCCGCACGCCGAGCGCCACGAGCACCGCGCCCGAGATCGCGTCGATCGTCCGGCGCGCGCGCGGGTGTTCGAGCAGCCCCCGCGCCCGCGCGACGGCGAGCGCGTAGACGCTCAGCCAGGCGAGCGTGAGCCCACAGAAGGCGAGGCCGAGGAGCAGCGAGGCGAGGAAGACGCGACCGCCGGGCGAGACGAACTGGGGCAGGAGGCTGGTGAAGAAGACGACCATCTTCGGATTCGCCAGGTTGCTGACGAGGCCTTGCCGGAACGCGCGCTCCGGCGAGAGCGCGGCCCCGGCCGACACGGCGATTCCGCGTTCGGGTCGCCGTGCGAGCGCGGCGCGCAGCGACTGGAGCCCGAGGTACACGAGGTACGCCGCTCCCGCCAGGCGGAGCGCGAGGAAGAGCGGCTGCGACGCGCTGAGGACCGCGACGAGGCCGACGCTGGCGGCGAGCGTCCAGACAGCCTGTCCGCCGGCGACGCCGGCGGCGGTCGTCACACCGCTCCTGCGGCCACCGAGCAGCGTGTTCCGGATCGTGAGCGCCGTGTCCTGGCCGGGAGTGCAGATGACGACCGCCGACACGGCCGCGAACGCTGCGAGGTCCGTCAGCACCGATCCGAGGCCTGGCAGACGCGCAGCGTCTCCACGTGCGGGATGCCGCCGCTCCAGCTGAGGCGGAGGCGCAGCGACGCGGCGTTGTTGCCGTAGTCCAGCTCCTCGAGCAGTCCCTTGGCGTTCGCACGGTGGACGAGCACGTAGATGCCTGCCGGCACACCGCGGAGCTCGAGGTTCTGGCCGTGGAAGTGGGCGGGGTAGAGGTCGGTGTACCCAGGCGACGAGCCCTGCTCGACGGTGAGGGCCCCGGGCTGGAACGCGGCGCAGTTGCCGAGGAAGCGCGGGCCCCGGAAGGCGGACACCCTGCGGGCGGCGAGGCCGTAGTGATCGGCGAGGCAGAAGCCGCTCTTGCGGTCGCGCACCACGAGCGTGCCGTCTGCCCGGCGGAGCTCGTAGCGCTGGAAGTCGAGCACGTGCCAGTGCGTGTGGGTCGGGGACGGCGTGTAGCGCAGCCGCCCGGCGTCCTCGTAGACCCTCGTCGAGCCGTCCGAGAGCCGGATCAGCTGCTGCGTGCGCATGGGCACGCCGGCGCTGATCCGGAAGCCGCGGATCCAGATCGCGCCTTCGCCCACGTTGTCCGTGGCGGAAGAGAAGCCGAGCTTCGTGCCCGCGATCGTGAGGCGGAAGGGGGCGCGCTGGTCGAAGTCCGGCAGCAGCTCACGTGGGCCGGTCTGGGGGGTGCCGGCGTCGCTCGTCTTCGTCGGCCACGGCTCGCCCGGCCTGAGGCGCTCGAACTCGAGCTTCCCGGCGCGCGTCCAGGAGGGCAGGATCTCCTCGGCCGCGCCCTTCGTCACCTGCTGCGGCTGGCCGCCCGCCACGGCTACGACCCAGATGTCGAAGCTGCCGCCGGCCAGCGGGCTCGAGGCGAACGCGATCCGCTTGGCGTCGGGCGACCAGGCGGGCATCGCGACGACGCGGTTGCCGGCCGTCAGCCGCTGCAGGTCGCCCCCGTCGCGGCGGACGACGTAGAGGCTCGAGCCGCGCGCGCCGGGCTCCTGGCGGACGAAGGCGACGCGGCGCCGGTCGGGCGACCAGTCCGGCTCGCTGTCCTCGGCCCGGGTGGCGGTGATCCGGTCGCGGCCGACCCAGAGGTCGCCGCCCCGCGCGGAGACCGTGACCCGCGGCAGTCCGCGCGCCTCGACGGCGCCGTCGGAGAGGGCGGCCGCCGCGAGCGGGAGCGGTGCGAGCGCGACGGCCACGCCGACCAGGCGCGCCCATCTCATCCGAGTCCGAGCTCCCCCCGCCATGCCGCAGTATCTTTCCCGATCGCCCCGGACGACGCCTGCGAGGCCGGGGCGCCGAAGGCGGCGGCGCCTTCGGCGAGCGTGGCGACGGGGCCGACGGCCACGTCCTCGTCGCCGAAGTGCGCGAGCCAGTCGTCGAGCGTGCGCGTCGCGAAGATCTCCGCCAGCTCGGCGGCGAGCGCGTCCTGCTCGGCGGCGACGAGATGCCGTTCGGCGAGGTCGGGGCGTCCGAGCAGCTCGCAGAGCCGGACGAAGAACTTCGGCTCCAGCGCGGCGACCGTGAGGTGCCGCCCGTCGGCCGTCTCGTAGATGCGGTACGCGGCGAGGCCGCCGGTCAGGAAGCGAGGCAGCGGGTCTCCGCCCAGACGGTGCGAGACGAGCCGGTGCGACCCGTGGGTCATCGAGATGGTCAGGCGCGCGCCGCGCCCGCTGCGCTCGCGCTCGAGCAGCGCGGCGAGGATCTCCGCCACCGCGGCGAGCCCGCCGGCGGCGAGATCCGCGGGCTGGAGCGGGGGCAGGCCTGGAGCGGTGTCCTCGAGCATGCCGGCCCAGCCGAGATAGTTGAGGTCGTGACCGGCGCGCTGCGCGTGCGGGCCCCCGAGGCCGAAGCCGGTGATCGAGCAGTAGACGACTCGCTCCGGCAGGTCGTCCGGCCCGACTCCGAGGCGGGCGGCCACGCCGGGCCGGAAGCCTTCGAGGACGACGTCCGCGCGGGCGCAGAGTGCCTGGCCGAGCTCGGGATCCGACTTCAGGTCGCAGGCGACCGACTCCTTGCCCGCGTTCAGCGCCCGCTCCCACGCGGGTGCGACGAGGCGCATCGGGTCGCCCTCGGGCGACTCCAGCCGGACGACGCGCGCGCCCAGCCGGAGCAGCTCGCGCGAGGCGTAGGCACCCGGCAGATAGCGGGTCAGGTCGACGACGAGCAGGCCGGCGAGCGGTTGCAAGGCCGCCGACGGTACCACTACTCTGCGACAACGTTGACTGATCGTTCAACCGCTCAGGAGGAGAAACGGCGCGTCATCCTCGCGGCCGCCGTGCGCGTCTTCGCGCGCAAGGGCTACCACACCTCGCGCGTGGGCGACATCGCCAGTGAGGCCGGGATCGCGCACGGCCTGCTCTACCACTACTTCTCCTCCAAGGAAGAGGTGCTGCAGACCGTCTTCCGCGAGAACTGGAGCGAGCTGGTGGAGACGTTCCATCGCATCGAGAGCTCCGAGGAATCGGCGCTCGCGCAGCTCCAGGGGATCGCCAAGGTGCTGCTGCGCTCCTGGCGGAACGACCCAGACCTCGTGCGCGTGATGGTGCGCGAAGTGGCACGGAGCCCGCAGCTGGGGAGCCAGGTGGACGAGATCCGCGAGGGCTTCCTCGTGATCCAGCGCGTGATCGAGCGCGGGCAGGCCGACGGCACCTTCCGGCCCGAGCTCGACGCGCGGCTTGCGAGCTGGATCGTCTACGGCGGGCTCGAGGAGCTGCTGACGGGCTGGGTCCTGGGCCAGCTCCCGGACGGCGATGAGGAGGTCGCACGCGCCGAGCGGACGGTGGTCGACCTTGTCTGTGGCGGACTGGCCGTGTCTCCCGCGCCCGCCCGCGTCTAGCGGCACACGGGCACGCCGCGCGCGAAGAGCCCAAACGCCCACACGCGACCGTCGAGCACGTAGAACGCCGTCGTCGTCCCCCGCCGAGGCAGCAGCAGCGCGTAGTAGCCGCCGCACTCCCTGCGCACGAGCGCGCCGTAGGTGGACGTGACCCGCGCGACCGGGTCGCCCAGCTCGAGCCCGATCCTCGTCCTCCAGCCCGTCGGCTCGTACAGCGTGTAGATCGCCGCGACCCGCTCGCCGCGGAACTCGACGGCTGCGCCGCGTGGCTGGAACGCGAAGTAGTTGAAGTACCACGTCTCGCGCGTGCAGCTGCGGCAGCGGCCGTAGGCGCGCCCCCAGGCGGCTTCCACCTCGGCCTCCGTGTCGCCGAGGGCGAGCCCGCCGAGGCTCGAGCCGGGCACGAGCACGCCGGTCGCCGGCGGGGCGGCGGTAGCGGCCGGAGCGGCGAGCGCGACGAGACACGCGACCACGAGCGTGAGACGCACGTCTGGAAGGATACGGGGGTGAGATCGTTCAACCTCTTCGACGGCGACCTCGACGAGACCCGTGACCGCCCCGGCTTCTCGTGGCGGCGCGCCGCGGTGGGACGGAAGATCGGCGGCGAGAAGATCGGCGCGAGCCTGTACGAGCTCGAGCCGGGCGAGCGCAGCTTCCCGTACCACTACGAGTACGGCAACGAGGAGTGGCTCATCGTCGTCGGCGGCCGGCCGACCCTGCGCGCGCCGGACGGCGAGCACGAGCTCCGCCCCGGTGACGTCGTGTGCTTCCCCGAAGGTCCGGACGGAGCCCATCAGGTCCGCAACGACACGGACGAGCCGGTGCGCGTGCTGATCGCCTCGACGAAGCGTCAGCCGGACGCGGCCGTCTATCCGGACAGCGGCAAGATGGGCGTCTGGTCGGGGAACGAGGACGCCGATCCCGGCCGGATGTTCCGGATCGAGTCCGAGGTCGACTACTGGGACGGCGAGACCTAGGCGCCGCACCATGCCGCGGCTCACGGCCAAGGAGCGGGCGCAGCTCCCGGACTCCGCCTTCGCCTACGTCGACTCGAAGGGACAGCGGCGGCTGCCGATCCACGACGAGTCGCACGTGCGGACCGCGCTCTCCCGCTTCAACCAGGTCGTATTCGAGGACGATGCGGCGCGTCAGCGCGCACGCAAGCGGCTGCTGACGGCGGCCAAGAAGCACCGCATCGTGCCGATCGGGTTCATCACCGGCCAATTGGCGAGCGAGCGGCTGGAGGGCGAGTCCCGAGGCCGTGATGCCGTCGCGCGCGACCTGCCGACCGGGCAGGTCACCTTTTTCCTCGCCGACATCGAGGACTCCACCGGCCTGCTCCGGCACGTCGGCGACGGCTACGGCTCGCTGCTCGGCGACGTTCGGCGCATCCTCCGCGGTGCGGTTCGCCGCGCGGGCGGGCTCGAGGTCGATGCCCGCGCGGACGAGCTCTTCGCCGTCTTCAAGCAGCCTGCGGGTGCCGTCGAGGCGGCCATCGCGAGCCACCGAGGGCTCGAGGCCCGGGCGTGGCCGGACGGGGCCAACGTGCGCGTGAGGATCGGGCTGCACACGGGCAGGCCGACGCTGACGGAGAGCGGCTACGTGGGCCTGGCCGTCCACACCGCAGCGCGGGTCTGTGCCTTCGGCGGCGGCGGCCAGATCGTGCTCTCGTCCGCCACAGCCCGAGTGCTCGAGTCGGCTCTCCCCGCAGGCGCCCGCCTGCGCGGGCTGGGGGCGCAGCGGCTGCAGGGCCTGCCGGAGCCGGTCACGCTCTTCCGGCTCGAGACCCGCGCGGACTAGCGGAAGGCGTTCTCGCCGGTCAGCGCCTGGCCGACGACGAGGGTGTGCACCTCGTGGGTGCCCTCGTAGGTGAGCACCGACTCGAGGTTGTTCTGGTGGCGGATGACCGGGTACTCGAGCGTGACCCCGTTGGCGCCCAGGATCGTGCGGGCGCTGCGCGCCACCTCGATCGCGCCGCGCACGTTGCCCATCTTCCCGAGCGAGACGTGCTCCTGGCGCAGGGTGCCGTCGTCCTTCATCCGGCCGACGTGCAGCGCGACGAGCCCGGCGCGGTTCACCTCGAGCGCCATCTCCGCGAGCTTCTGCTGCGTGAGCTGGTAGCCCGCGATCGGCTTGCCGAAGACGATCCGCTCCTTCGCGTACTCGAGCGCGGACTCGAAGCAGGCCCGGGCGGCACCGACCGCGCCCCAGACGATCCCGTAGCGCGCCTCGTTCAGGCAGGAGAGCGGGCCGCGCAGCGTGCTCACCTCGGGGAACATGCTCTCGGCCGGCACCCGTACGTCCTGGAGCACGAGCTCCGAGGTGACCGACGCCCTGAGCGAGAGCTTCTTGTGGATCTCCGGCGCGGTGAAGCCGGGCGTGCCCTTCTCGACGAGGAAGCCGCGAATCTCGCCGTCGTCCGTGCGTGCCCACACGGTCGCCACGTCAGCGATGGTGCCGTTCGTGATCCACATCTTGGCGCCGTTCAGGATCCAGTCGGAGCCGTCGCGGCGGGCATGGGTGCGCATCGAGCCCGGGTCGGAGCCTGCGTCGGGTTCGGTGAGCCCGAAGCAGCCGATCGCCTCGCCCGTGTGCATCGCGGGCAGCCAGCGCTGCTTCTGCTCCTCGGAGCCCCAGCGCCAGATCGAGTACATCGCGAGCGAGCCCTGCACCGAGACGGCGCTGCGCACGCCGGAGTCGCCCGCCTCCAGCTCCAGGCAGGTGAGCCCGTACGCGACTGCGCTCGCCCCGGGGAGGCCGTAGCCGTCCAGGTGCATGCCGAAAAGGCCGAGCTTGCCGAGCTCGCCGAGCAGCTCGTGCGGAAGGATCCCCTGCTCGAACCAGTCGCCCACGTCGGGCAGCACGCGCTCCCGCACGAACTGCCGGACGGTGTCGCGGATCGCGCGCTCCTCGTCGTCGAGCAGCGCGTCGAGGGCGAGGAAGTCGAGCGGATCGAGGGCGGTGGGCTTCTCCGTGACGGCCACGCTCGAACTGTAGACGAGGCTACGGTGCGCGGATGCTGACCGCAGTGGTGCAGGCGCTCGCGCTGCTCGTGGCCGGCTCGGCGCAGGCCGAGGTGGCCGCCTTGACGCCGCTCCAGAAGGCGCAGGCGGTCGTGGTGGCCGGGATGCCGGCCGGCGACGGCTTCGGCGGCGTGCTCGTGCGGCGGTGGAACACCGAGCTGCCCCGGCCGCGCGGCGCCCTCGTCTTCGCCGACCAGGAGGGCGGCCAGGTGAAGACTTTCCCGGGAATGGCGCCCTGGCGCGCGGCCTCGGCCTACCGGAGCACGGCGGACGCGTTCCGGGCCGGGCGCGAGACCGCCGCCGGACTGCGCGAGGCCGGCGCGCACGCCGCGTTCGCGCCCGTGCTCGACCTCGCCGACGGCCCGCTCGGCTCGCGGCAGTTCGCGCGCCCGGAGTACGGTGTCGCGTTCGCGCGCGGGCTCGGCCGCGCCGCGTGTGTGAAGCACTTCCCCGGGCTCGGGTCGACGCCGGAGTCGACGGACGTCGCGCGCGTCCACGGCGTCCTGCGCGAGCGCGACCTGGCCCCGTTCCGGGCGGCGATCCGCGCAGGCGTTCCCTGCGTGATGGTGGGTCACGCGATCTACGCGAAGCTCGGCTCGCGCCGCGCCTCGCTCGAGCCGGCGACCTACGAGCTGCTGCGCGACCTCGGCTTCGAGGGCGTCGCGATCACCGACTCGCTGGGCGTCTTCGGGAGCCCCTACGCGCCGTACTGGGCGCGGCTGGCGCTCCGTGCCGGCGCCGACCTCGTACTGACGACGAGCGCGCGCGACGCGCAGCGGATGGTGCAGGCGCTTCTGCCTCTCGCCCGGGCGGGCGAGCTCGACGAGAAGCTCGTCAGGGTGCTCCGCTACCGCCGGTCTCGGGCGACGGCACGGTGACGGTGGCCGTCGCCTCGACGGTCTTCCCGTCCTTGCCGACCGCGCGGGCCGTCAGCCGGTGGGCTCCCGGCGTCTCGGCGGAGGCGTTCCAGCCCAGCGTGTAGGGCGCCGCGACGTCGGTGCCGCGCACGACGCCGTCGACGAGGAACTCGACGCGGGCAGCGGCCACGGCCTCGACGCGCCAGACGACGAGGCCGGTCGCGGCCTGGCCGTCGGCGACGCTTTGCGAGACGATCCGCAGCACGGGGGCCGTCGGCGGCTTCGGGTTGGGCTTTGGCTTCGGCTTCGCCCGTTGCGGGACGACGACCGGGATGCGTCGCGTCGCCGTTCGTCCGTCGACGGAGACTGCGACGACCTCGAGCACGTGCCGGCCGGGCTTCGCGCGGGCGGGCCTCCAGGTGAAGCGGAAGGGGGCACGCCGGTCGACCGCGCGGCGGCGGCCGTCGACCCGGAACGTCATCTTCGCTGCGGGGGCACCCCATGGCCGCACGCGCAGCCGGACCGTCCGCCGCACCTTCGTCCAGGGCCGCGCCCCGGCGCTCGTGAGCGCGAACGTCTTGTTGTCGACGACGACCGTGCTCCGCGCGATGTCGTACCGGCCAGGCCCTGCGACCCCGTGGACCTCGAACAGGTGTCGCCCGTTGCCGAGCTTCGTCGTGTTCAGCCGGTACGAGAACGGCGCGCGCCGGTCGACCCGGACGACGCGGCCGTCGATCGAGAACTCGACCGACCGGATGTCGCCGGACGTCTTCGCGCGCCACGGCACGACCCCGCGGAGCGGGCCCGGATGCAGGACGGGAAGGACGCTCAGCTTCGCCTTGGCGCCCGCGTACACGCGCACGAGGTTGAGATAGCGCTTCCAGTTCCAGCGCGGCCCGGGATCGGTGTGGCCGCTGGCGCCGCCGCGACCGCGGCCGTTCGGCGAGGGCACGTCGGCGTGGCCGATGATGTGCTCGCGGTCGATCGGCATCAGCGCGCGGCGCGCGAGCCAGGCGGTCAGCTTCGCGGAGTTGCGGTACTGCGTGGTCGTGAACCCCTCAGGCCCGTACGTGAAGCCCTCGTGCTCGATCCCCACCGACTGGACGTTCGTGCGCCAGTTGCCCGCGTGCCAGGCGATGTCGGACACGTGCACGAGCTGCACGATCTTCCCGCCGCGCGAGACGATGAAGTGCGACGACGCGTGGGCGCGCGGGTTCTTCAGCCAGCTCACCGAGCCCCAGAAGGCGCCCTCGGTCACGTGCACGACGATCCGCTCCAGGGATTGCGGCGACCGGTGGGCCTTCGTGTAGTTCCCCTCGCCCTTGAGCCACGTCACGGGCGGGCGGAGCGCCTGGGCCTCGGGCACGGCGGCGCCCGCGATCAGCGCGATCGCGACCGGCAGGAAGAGACGTGAGATCCGCAGTGACGCCATCGAGGTACGTACCCGGAGCAGAGACCCGAAGCGCCTGTTGTAGCCGATTTCGTGCGCGAGCGGGCCTTGACGGAATGGTGGAGCGGCTCCTACACTTTTGACTGACCAGTCAATCGAGGTCCGGGAGCGACGACATGACGACGATCGAGCAGGCTGCGGCGACGGGAGTCTCGTTCGCCCTGACGGACGAACAGCGCTCGCTGCGCGAGCTGGCGCGCGAGTTCGCGGCGAAGGAGATCCGGCCGCACGTGGCCGAGTACGACGAGCACCAGACCCATGCCGCGGACGTGATCGCGAAGGCGCACGAGGTCGGCCTGATGAACCTGCACGTCCCGGAGGCCCAGGGCGGGCTCGCCCTCTCCACCTTCGACGGCATCCTCGTCGGGGAGGAGCTGAACTGGGGCTGCTCGGGCATCGGCACGTCGATCGGCGCCAACGGCCTCGGCGCGGGCCCGGTGATCATCGCCGGGAGCGAGGAGCAGAAGGCGAAGTGGCTGCCGCCGCTGCTCGAGGAGCCGATCCTCTGCTCGTTCGGCCTCTCCGAGCCCGAGGCGGGCTCGGACGTCGCGAAGCTGAAGACGACCGCGGAGCGCCGCGGGGACGAGTACGTCCTCAACGGCTCGAAGACGTTCATCACGAACGCCGGCCACGCGGCCTGGACGGTCGTCTTCGCGAAGACGGACGCGGCGGCGGGGAACCGCGGCATGTCCGCCTTCATCGTCCCGATGGACACGCCCGGAGTGGAGCTGGAGAAGCACCTGGACAAGATGGGCCAGCGCGCGACGGACACCTCCGCGTTCGCGCTGACGGACGTCGTCGTGCCGGCGGCGAACCGCCTCGGCGCCGAGGGCGAGGGCTTCAAGATCGCGATGAAGACGCTCGACTTCACGCGGCCGGGCACCGCCGCCGGCGCGGTCGGCGTGGCGCAGGCCGCCTTCGAGCACGCGGTCGACTACGCGAAGCAGCGCGTCACGTTCGACGTCCCGATCGCGATGCACCAGGGCGTCAGCTTCATGATCGCGGACATGGCGACGGAGATCGAGGCGGCGCGGCTGCTCGTCTGGCAGGCGGCCTGGCTCCACGACCAGGGCGAGCGCGCGACGCTCCAGTCCTCGTTCGCGAAGCGCTTCGCCGCCGACATGGCGATGAAGGTGACGACCGACGCGGTGCAGGTCTTCGGCGGCTACGGCTACATGAAGGAGTATCCGGTCGAGAAGCTGATGCGCGACGCGAAGCTGTTCCAGATCTACGAGGGCACGTCGCAGATCCAGCGGCTCGTGATCGCAAAGGAGATCTTCATTCCGAAGAGCTAGGGCTACGACCCCAACGCGCGCTGGAAGGGCGGCAGGAAGCCGGGTGAGAAGCGCACGTCGCCGAGCCACGCGGCGACGCGGGCGGCCTCGACCTCGATTGCGGCGACCGCGTCGGTGCCGACGTCCTCGAGCAGGCGGTAGACGATCTCGCCGTCGCGGCGCTGGCTCCAGCCGCCGACGACGCGGCCCTCCCACCAGACCGTCGGGCCCGCGTTGCCGTTCGTGTCGAACAGGGTCGGGCCGTGCGGGCCGAGGTACCAGTCCCGCTCCTTCCAACCCATCGTCGTCGGATCGAGGGTGGGGAGGAGCGCGGCGGACGGCGCGGGTGCGGCCGTGGGCTCGAGGTCGTCCGCGAGCACGTAGCCGGTCGTGCCGCCGAGCTCGACCTCGGCGTGTGGGACGGCCGCGAGCGCGGCACGGGCCTCGCGCGCGGTCCAGCCCGTCCACCAGCGGACGTCGGTCTCGGTCGCCGGGCCGAACGCGGAGAGCCAGCGGCGGAGCAGCTCGGCCTGAGCCCGCCCCTGGTCGAGCTGCTCGATCGGGCCGCCGAGCCAGGACTCGGTCGTGACCCAGCGGAACCGCGGGCTGGCCCACGTCCCGTGCGGCCGTCCCCGCAGGAGCACGCCCTCCATCGCGAGCTGCGGCAGGACGCGGGCCCCGGCGCTCGGCGCGAACTCCCACTTGCCCGTGCCGACCAGCAGCTTCTGCGCGAGCAGCGGCACATCGGCCACGACCTCCCTCGTCAACGCCTCGCCGCGCTCCTCGACGGCCGCCAGCGCCGCCTTGCCCGCGCGCGCGAGCCACTGGCCGGGCCGCGTCGAGACGCCGCTCTCGCGGACGAAGCCCTCGAGCCGCTTCCGCTCGCGCGCCGCGACCGTTCGCGTCGCCGCCGCGAAGACGACGGGGACGAGCTCGCGCGGCACGGCCCAGAGCGTCCGGCGCATCGCGAGCAGCCGCACGAGACTCCGCTCCTCGTACAGGGCCCGCTCGACGTCGGCCGGCTCGACGCCCTCGCTGCGCGCCTGGATCGCGAGGAAGACCGTGACCGCGTCGGTCGCATGCAGGCAGACGAGCGAGCGGGCGACGGCCGCCGCATCGGCCGCACGGTCGGACGGTGCGAGCCGATGGCGGCGCAGGAGCCGTGCCCGCCGTTCGGTCACGTCGATCCGCTGCACGGGACTAGGATCGCAGGATGGCGATCGAGATCGACCTCTCCGGGCGCGTCGCCCTCGTCACCGGCGGCTCCCGAGGCCTCGGCCGCGCGGACGCGCTCGCGCTCGCCCGCGCCGGCGCGGACGTCGTGATCGCGGACATCCAGGTCGAGTCGGACGAGTCGACCGAGACGGCCGAGCGCTATGGCGTGCTCGCGCAGGTCGCGAAGGCGCAGGGGCTCGTCTACTCGGAGGCGACGGCGCAGGAGATCCAGGCGATGGGCCGCCGGTCCGTGGCGATCAAGTGCGACGTGACCGACCGCGCGCAGGTGGACGAGACGGTGGCGCGCGTCGTCGAAGAGCTCGGCTCGGTCGACATCCTGATCAACAACGCCGGCACGCTCGACCACGCGGCGCAGTTCGGCGACCAGAGCCTCGACCTCTGGGAGCGCGACCTACGCGTCAACCTGACGGGCGGCTTCAACTGCGCCCAGGCCGTCTGGCCGCACATGCGCGAGCGCGGGTGGGGGCGGATCGTGAACATGGCCTCGGTCGCGGGCACGCTCGGCGGCTTCGGGCAGGCGAGCTACTCGACGACGAAGGCGGGCATCCTCGGCCTGACGCGCACGCTCGCGATGGAGGGGGGCCGGCACGGGATCACCTGCAACGCGATCGTCCCGGGCGTGATCGGCACCGAGGCGTTCGGATTCGCGAACGCGGCGATGAACGACCGGATCAGGGCGCGGACGGTCTTCAAGCGCGAAGGCGAGCCCGGCGACATCGCCAACGCGATCTGCTTCCTCTGCTCCGACCTCGCCTCCTACATCACCGGCATCGAGCTGAACGTCAGCGGGGGCGTCGAGCTCTTCGTCTTCTAGTGTGCTGATTGCCACGAACCTGGTATGGTCGCGACATGCTCAAGCGACTCGTGGTGCTCGGGGTGGCCGGGATCTTCCTCGCCGTGCCGCCCGCCATCGCCAAGAGCTCGTCGACGGTGAAGGCTCCCGCCGCGAAGAAGCTCGACCAGAGCTTCACCCGGCACGGCGACGGACAGTGTCCGTTCAGGGCCGACTCGGCTTCCCTCTAGCCTCGACGAGCACCCGAAGGCCCCCGCGGTGGCGCGCGTAGCGTCCGCCGGGATCTCGTTCGAGCTCGACGCCGAGCAGCGCGCTCTGCTCGAGCTGGCGCACGAGTTCGCCGAGCGGGAGCTGCGGCCGATCGCGCGCGAGTGGGACGAGCGGGAGGACTGCCCGCCGGAGCTTCTTCGGAAGGCGGCCGCGCTCGGCCTGACCTCGCACGCGATCCCGGCCGAGTACGGCGGCGGTGGGGTCTCGGCGGTCACCTCGTCGCTCGTCGCGGAGGAGCTCTCCTGGGGCTGCGCCGGCCTCGCCGCGCCGATCGGGGCGACCATGTTCCCGGTGCGGCCGCTGCTCCGCGCCGGCACCGACGAGCAGAAGCAGCGCTGGCTGCCGCGGCTCGCCTCGGAGGACGGCTGTCTCGCGGCGATCGCCTTCACCGAGCCCGGTGCCGGTTCGGACGTGGCCGGGATCGGCGCCACGGCGCGGCGCGAGGGGAACGAGTACGTCCTGAACGGCGAGAAGTGCTACGTCACGAACGGCGGCATCGCGGAGCTGACGCTCGTCTTCGCCCGCCTCGAAGGGGACGGCCGCGCCGGTGGCCTCACCGCCTTTCTGCTCGAGGCCGGCGATCCGGGCGTGCGCGCCGGCCGGAAGGAGCCCAAGCTCGGCTTCCGCTCCTCGTACACGGGCTCGATCCTGCTCGAGGACGCGCGCATTCCCGCCGACCGGCTGCTCGGCGAGGAGGGCGAGGGCTTCGCGATCGCCATGGACTTCTTCGCCCACTCGCGACCGCAGGTGGCGGCCTCGGCGGTCGGGGTCGCGCGCGCCGCCTTCGAGTACGCGACGGCCTACGCGAACGAGCGCCAGGCGTTCGGCAAGCCGCTGATCGCGAAGCAGGGCGTCTCCTTCAAGCTCGCGGACATGGCGATGCAGGTCGAGGCCGCACGGCTGCTCGTCTGGCGGGCCGCGGCCGCCCTCGACGCGGGCGAGGACGCCGGCCTGCTGGGCTCCTACGCGAAGGCGTTCGCGGCCGACGCGGCCATGTCGATCGCGACGGACGCGGTCCAGGTCCTGGGCGGCGCCGGGATCATGCGCGACCACCCGGTCGAGAAGTGGCTGCGCGACGCGAAGGTGCTGCAGATTGTCGAGGGAACGTCCGAGATCCAGCGCCACGTGATCGTCCAGTACCTGCGGAACCGGTAGCCGGGCCCTAACCAAACCTTCACGAAACCGGAGTTCGTGCGACTTGCAGCGTCGCTACACTCCTTCACTTGCGCGTTGAGGCTACAAGCGTGCGCGTGGGCGCAGCACGCCGCCGTTCGGCCGGCGCAATCGCGCGCGGGGTCGTCCTCACCGCCCTGCTGATCGGCGTAGTCGTCGCGCTCGTCGGGCTGGCCTTCGCCGGCTCCCCGACGCGCCTCGCCGAGGGTGTCACGGTGGCCGGAGTCGACGTCGGAGGGCTCACCCGGGCCGAAGCGCTCCGTCTGCTCGAGCAGCGCGCCGCCGCGGTCGCGAAGGAGCCGATCGTCTTCACCGCCGGAGACCGGCAGTTCCCGATCAAGGCCTCGACGCTCGGCGTGGAGGCGAACTGGGCAGCCGCGCTCGACTCCGCCGTCCGCGAGGGCCAGGGCTTCGCGCCCGTACGGGGCTACAAGCGGCTCCAGACGCGCTTCTTCGGCACCGAGATCGCACCGCCCGCCCAGGCCTACACCGCAGCGCTCGAGTACAAGCTCGCGGGCCTGGCTTCGGAGATCGACCGCGCCCATGTCGAGGCCAAGCTGGTCCGGCGCGGGCTCGCCGTCCTCGTCGTGCCGGGCCAGACCGGGCTCCGCCTCGACCGCGAGGCCGCCGCGGACGTCGTCGTCCGCTCGCTCGCGCAGCTCGACCGCGGCCGCCAGGTGCCTCTGCCCGTCACCGTCGATCAGGTCCAGGTGACGTCGGACGAGCTTGCGCCCGCGGCGCGGGATGCGCGCACGGCGCTCTCGGCCCCCGTGCGGCTCAGCTACGGCCCGACCTCGTGGCGCCTGCCGCGCTGGCGCATCGCCAAGCTGCTCTCGCTGCCGCGCGACGGCGCCTCCGAGCTCGCCATCGCCGGCCCCGGCGCGGACGCCTGGTTCGCGCAGCTGCGCAAGTCGGTCGAGCGCAAGCCCAGGGACGCGCAGGTGCTCGCGTCCTCCGGCGTCGTCCGCATCGTCCCCGCGAAGGACGGGCTGGCGCTCGACGTGCCCGCCACGGCGAAGGCGATCCTCACAGCCGCGACCGCTCCAGGCCCCCGGAACGCCACCCTCGTCATGAGCACGGCCGAGCCCGAGCGCTCGACGGCGGAGGCGGAGGCGATGGGGATCGAGCGCCGGCTCTCGACCTACACGACGCTGAACGCGGGCACCTCCGACCGGATCACGAACCTCCGGCGCGCGGTCGACCTGCTGAACGGGGCGCTCGTGGCGCCCGGCGGCACGTTCTCGTTCAACGAGCGCGTCGGCGAGCGGACGGTCGAGCGCGGCTTCCGGCCCGCGCCGGTGATCATCCGCGACGAGTACGAGGAGGACGTCGGCGGCGGCGTCTCCCAGGTCGGCACCACGGTGTTCAACGCCGCGTGGGAGGCGGGGGTCAAGATCCTCGAGCGCAATCCGCACTCGCTCTACATCTCGCGCTACCAGCTCGGGCGCGACGCGACCGTCAACTACCCCGACCTCGACATGAGGTTCTTGAACGACACGCCGAACTGGATCCTCGTCGCCGCGAGCTGGGACGGGGGCGGCATCACCGTCTCGCTCTACGGCGGTGGCCCGGAGCGGCGGGTCGTGAGCGGCGAAGGCACGTTCCGCATCACCGGGCCGGGGCCGGTGCGCCGGCTGCCCGACGCGACGCTCGAGAAGGGGACGGAGATCGTCGACGAGGAGGGCTCGGAGGCGAGCGCGACGTCGGTGACCCGGACGGTCTACGACGAGAACGGAACCGTCCTCCACGACGAGACCTGGAACACCTCCTACCGCGGCGAGTACCGGATCGTCCGCTACGGGACGAAGCCGAAGCCGAAGGAGCCGCCGAAGGAGCCGAAGAAGCCCGCGGACGAGCCCGAGGCTCCCGCCGAACCGGGCACCGAGCCTCCCGCCACGACGACGACGACGACTACGACGTCGACGGCGCCTCGGCCCTAGCGACGGCCTCCGCGAACCACGGCGGCACGCGCGTCGGCCGTCGCGTCACGGCGTCGACGGTGGCGTGCAGGGTATGGCCGGCCGCGACGAGCTCGACGCCCGCCTCGGCGACCCGCTCGACCGCGTACTCGTAACGGAAGCGCGCGCCTCGCAGGTCGACGCAGCGGGTCCAGATGCGCAGCCGGTCGTCGAAGTACGCCGCGCGGTGATAGTGGACGTGCACCTCCGTCGTGAGGGCCTCGATCCCCTGGTCGCGGATCGCCTGATAGCCGCCCGCGTGCTCGGCGAGATAGCCCACGCGCGCGACCTCGAGCCACACGACGAAGGACGCGTGATGCGCGATCCCCTGCGCGTCGGTCTCCGCGAAACGCACTGCGAGCTCGGTCGAGAAGCGGTAGCCCTCCATCGGGCAAGCCTACGATGCCCGCGTGTCGCCCGAACGACTGGCCGAGCTGATCCGGACGCACCAGCCCTGCGTCGTCCTGACGGGCGCGGGAGTCAGCACCGAGAGCGGCATTCCCGACTTCCGCTCGCCGGGCGGGCTGTGGGCGGAGTTCGATCCGCAGGACTACGCCTCGCTCGATTCCTTCCGGCGCGATCCCGTGCGGATCTGGGACTTCTACGGCCGCCGCTTCGCCTTCCTCGTCGACGCCGAGCCGAACGACGCCCATCGCGCGCTCGCGAGGCTGGAGCAGCTCGGGCTCGTGGAGGCGGTGGTGACCCAGAACATCGACCTGCTGCACGAGCGGGCGGGCAGCCGCGAGGTGATCGAGGTCCACGGTTCGATCCGGCACTCCGTGTGCCTCGCGTGCGGGCGTGAGGAGACGCTCGCCGCCGTCCTCGCGCAGCTCGAGGCCGGCCCGGCGCCTCGCTGCCCCTCGTGCGGGGAGGTGCTGAAGCCCGGTGTCGTCTTCTTCGGGGAGCTCCTGCCGGCGGGGGAGCTGGAGCGGGCAACCGAGCTCGCGCAGGGCGCGCGGCTGCTGCTCGTCGTGGGGTCCTCGCTCGAGGTGTATCCCGTCGCCGGACTGCCGCACGAGACCCTGCAGCGCGGCGGCGCGCTCGCGATCGTCAACCGCGGGCCGACGCCTCTCGACGGCCGCGCAGACCTGCGGCTCGACGGGAGCGCCGGCGCGATCCTGCGTGCCGTGGTGCTCGAGCTCGAGCGGGGATAGCGGCGCCCGCCCCGCCCCGGCGGGGAGATCGCCGGGTGCCCGGAAGCTACGCCGCCGCGCGGCGCACGGTCCGCTCGTCGAGGACCCGGCGACAGTCGGAGCAGACCTTCTGCTCGACCTCGTACGGGATCCCGGCGTGCTGACGAAGTGCGTGCGTGACCACGGCCTTGTGCCGGTGCAAACGACGAGCGCTGTGCTCGAAGCTTCGTTCCGCCATTCCGTCCCAACCGTAGCCTGCGTGTCAGATGGAACAAGCGCCGAAAGGGTGAACTTGCGGTGAAGATTTCGTGTGCCGGAGGTCAACCCGTTCGGCCGTCGGCCACTCGGGGTAACATCGCGCCATGGCCAAGAGCACCCAGGATCTCCTCTCGCGCATGGCCGATCTCGGCGAAGAGGCCCTCAACAAGCTGCCGAACGTGCCGGGCGGGAACCGTGTGATGGACATGGTCAACCAGAGCCGGACGCGGCTGGACGAGATGCAGAAGAAGCTGCGCGGCCTCGACGAGCTCGAGAAGCGCGTGGACAAGCTCGAGCGGAGGCTCGCCAAGCTGGAGACGGCGGCGACGACGAAGACGGCCGCGGCCAAGAAGCCGGCGCCGCGAAGAAGCCCCCCGCCCCCGCGGCGAAGAAGCCGTCCGGCTCCGCCGGCTAGGCGGCCGGCACTCGCACACGCAGGGCGCTCCGCGCGATCTCGAAGCGGACGGGCGTCGTGCCCGGCTGCTCGCCGTCGAGCTCCACCGGCAGCGGCTCCGGCGCGTCGACCGTGACGACGGCGCCACGGAGGAGCTCCGCCTTGGGATGGGGCAGGTGGCCGCCCCAGAACGTCTTCGGCAGCGTCGTCAGGAGATCGCGCTTCGTCAGGTCGCCGATCGTGAGGACGTCGAACAGCCCGTCGTCCGGCTCGGCCTCGGGGCAGATCCGCATCCCGCCGCCGAAGCAGCGGCCGTTCGCGACCACGACGTCGTGCATGCGGCCGCCCCGGATCTCGTCGTCGACCGAGACCCGCAGCTCGGAGTTCTGCCAGCGCGAGAAGACGGCGAACGTCGCCCAGAGGTACGACGCCTTCCCGCCGAGCGCCTTCGTGGTGTCGTTCGCGCGCTGAGCGATCGCGCCGCTCATGCCCGCGCTGGCGACGTTGGCGAAGTAGGTGGTCGCGGCCCCGCCGTCCCAGCTGCGGTAGTGCGCACGGCCGAGGTCGATCGTCCTCGGCGTGCCGTTCAGGGCCACGTCCAGCGCGCCGTCGAGCTTGTGTGGGATGCCGTAGGTGCGGATGAAGTCCCAGCCGGTCCCGCGGGCGAGCACGGCGATCTCGGCGTCGAGGTCGTGGACGCCGTTCGCGACCTCGTTCACGGAGCCGTCCCCGCCGACGACGACGAGCAGCTTCGCGCCGCCCTGGACGGCGGCGCGCGCCAGGGTGGCCAGGTGGCCCGGATGCTCGGAGATGAGCGCGTCGCCCTCGAGGCCCCGCGTGGTCGCGCGGCGTGCGATCTCCGGCCAGCGCCGCCCCGTCGAGCCGTTCGCCGACGCCGGGTTGACGAGGAAGACGGTCTCGCTAATGAGCGGTGGCGGTCGCGAGCGCGACGCGCGTCATCCGGTCGACGGCTGCCTTCATCTCGTCGTCCGTGACGCGCTTGAACTCGCCCTCGACGACGATGTCGCTCACGATCAGCAGGCAGCCGGACTGCACGCCCTTGAGCGCGCCCACCGTGAACAGCGCCGCGGCCTCCATCTCGACGGCGAGCACGCCGCGCTTCGACCAGCGCTCGTACTGGCCCCCATCCGGGTTGTAGAAGAGGTCGCTGGAGACGATCGGCCCCACGTGCATCTCCTGCCCGAGCTCCTTCGCCACGTGCACGGCGCCGTGGATCAGCTCCCAGCTGGCCGTCGGGCAGTGCGGCTCGTTCGCGACGAGGTGCATCGCGGTCGAGTCGGCCGGCACCGCCGAGAGGGCGACGATCATGTCGCCGAGCTTGTGGTGTGGCTGGAGCCCGCCGCACGTGCCGACGCGCAGCAGCTTCTTCACCCCGAGCTGGATCAGCTCCTCGAACACGATCGTCGCGCCGGGGCAGCCCATGCCGGTGCCCTGGACGGAGACGGGCTTGCCCTCCCACGTGCCGGTGTAGCCCAGCAGGCCGCGCTCGGCGTTTCTCTGCACGACGTCGTCGAGGTAGGTCTCGGCGATGTACTTCGCGCGCAGCGGGTCGCCGGGCAGCAGGCACGCCTCGGCGTACTCGCCGGGCTCGGCTTTCACGTGGATCGGCACGCGCGCAAGCCTATAGGGCAGGATCAGGCCGATGGCGCAGCTCGTGGAGCCGAGGCTCGAAAGCATCCTCGCCTACACCGCGGAGGAGCCGGTCGAGCGCGTCTTCCTCGAGGACGTCGCGCGCCGCGGGTACGGGCGCTTCGCCGGGCTGGAGGAGGACGGGAGGCTCGTCGCGCTGTGTCACATCGGCGCGAACGTCGTCCCGTCGGGGCGCGGCTGCGGTGCGTTCGCGGACGCCGCGGCGCGGTCGCGAGCTCGGATGCTGATCGGCGAGCAGGGTGCGGTGACGGAGCTGTGGGAGGCCGCGCGCGACCGGCTCGCGGCCGTGCGCGAGGACCGCCCCGGCCAGCCCGTCTTCTCGATCGAGGACGCCCCCGAGCCGGGCGGAACCGGTCTGCGGCCCGCGACGAAGGACGATCTCGACCTGCTCGTGCCGGCGTGCGCGGCCGCCCACGAGGTCGAGCTCGGCATCGACCCGATGAGTCGCGACCCGGACGGCTTCCGCTGGCGGACCCGCGGACAGGTCGAGGACGGCCGGTCCTGGCTCTGGGCCGAGGACGGGGTGATCCGATTCAAGGCCGAAGCCTCTGCGTGGACGCCGGCGGCGGTGCAGCTCCAGCAGGTCTGGACCGACCCGGCCGCACGCGGCCGCGGCTTCGCGACCGCCGGGCTGCGCGACCTGATCCGCCACCTCCTCGAGCGGGTTCCTCGCGTCTGCCTCTTCGTCCGGGCCGAGAACGGGCCGGCGATCCGGCTGTACGAGAAGGTGGGGATGGCGCACGTGCTCGACTACCGGAGCGTCCTGCTCTGAGGCGGCTCGTGGTCGCTCGCCACGCCGAGAGCGAGCTGAACGTCAGGGACGTCCTGAACGGCGACCCGGCAGTGCAGGCGCGACTGACGGCACGCGGTGAGGAACAGGCGCGCGCCCTGGGCCTCCGGGCCGGCGACGTCGACGTCGCCGCCCACACGAGCTTCGAGCGCACGCGTCGCACGGCCGAGCTCGCCTGGCCGGGCGCGGCGCTGATCTCGGTGCCCGAGGTGGACGAGATCCGCTTCGGCAGGTGGGAGGGAACGCGCTGGGGCGACGGCTACGCGGCCTGGGTGCGCGCGGCCGGCCCGGAGGAGGAGGTCGCGGGCGGCGGCGAGAGCAGGGCGGCCGCGGTGCGGCGGTACGTGCAGGGCTATCAGAAGCTCCTGCAGCGACCGGAGGACCGCGTTGCGCTCGTGGCCCACGGCGCCTCCGTGCGCTACCTCCTGCTGGCGGCGGGCGGCGCCACGCCGATGCCTCGCCTCGAGCAGGTGCCGCCCGCCGAGCCGTTCCTGCTCGAGCGCGACGAGGTCGCGCGCGCGATCGACGTGCTCGAGCGCTGGCTCGAGGCGCCCGCCTTCTAGGGCACACTGGAGCGATGCGCCACCGCGTCGAGTCGCTCATCCGCGAGCACGATCTGATCGCCCCCGCGGGCGAGGTGACGTGCCTCGTCTCCGGCGGCGCCGACTCGACGTGCCTCTGGCACGTCCTCGGCTCGCTCGGGTACCGCGTCTCCGCGCTGCACGTGCAGCACGGGCTCCGCGGCGCCGAGTCGGACGCCGACGCGCGCTTCTGCCGCGAGGTCCTCGGCGCGGAGGTCGTCGACGCGACCGGGACGACCGAGGCCGAGCTGCGCGAGGCGCGCTACGGGGTCGCGACCGACCGGCTGCGCGCCACCGGGCACACCGCCTCCGACCAGGTCGAGTCGGTGCTGCTCGGGCTCGTCGCCTCGGGCACGCCGCAGCGGATCAAGGCGAGGCGGGAGGACGGTGTCGTCCGGCCGCTGCTCGGGCTCTGGCGCGAGGAGACCCGCGCCTACTGCGAGCGAGCACGGGCTGGCCTACCGTGACGACTCGTCCAACGCGGACACGAAGCGCGGGCTGATCCGCACCGAGATCCTGCCGCTGCTGGAGCGCCTCGACCCGCGTGCGCGTTCGAGCCTGCTCGCGCTCGCGGGCGAGCCGGCGCGGCTCCCGCGCGGGCTCGAGCGGACGCTCGTCGAGCTGCTCGCGAGCCGCGACGGCACGAAGGCCGCCGACCTCGGCCGCGGCGTCCGCGCCGTGCGCGAGTACGACACGCTGCGGCTCGAGGGCGCGGTGACGTGGGGCCCCTGGACGATCGAGTCCGACGTCGACGGGCTCGCGGTCCGTGGCCGGCGGCCGGGCGACCGGCTCGCAGGCCGTCGCAAGAAGGTGCAGGATCTGCTCGTGGATGCAAAGGTGCCGAAGGCAGACCGGGACGGCTGGCCGCTCGTGGTGAGCGGCGAGGAGGTCGTCGCCGTACCGGGTGTCGCCGAGGCCCCCGGCTGGGAAGGAGTCGTCAGATGGAGACGGTGAAGAGCGCGGTCGGCGAGATCCTGATCGACGAGGAGCCGCTGCAGGCGCGCATCGCCGAGCTCGGCGCCGAGATCTCGAGCGACTACGCAGGTCGCGACCTGCTGCTCGTCGGCGTGCTCAAGGGCGCCGTCTTCTTCCTCGCCGACCTGATGCGCGAGCTGTCGGTGCCGTGCGAGATCGACTTCATGGCGATCTCGAGCTACGGCGCCGGCACCGATTCCTCCGGGGTCGTGCGCATCCTCAAGGACCTGGACATGAACATCGCGGGGCGCGACGTGCTCGTCGTCGAGGACATCATCGACTCGGGGCTGACGCTCTCCTACCTGATGCGCAGCCTGACGGCGCGCAAGCCGGCCTCGCTCGAGGTCTGCACGCTGCTGACCAAGCCCGAGCGCCGGGAGGTGGACGTCCCCGTCCGCTACGTCGGCTTCGAGATCCCGAACAAGTTCGTGATCGGCTACGGGCTCGACTTCGACCAGCGCTACCGCAACCTTCCGTACGTCGCCGTCCTCCATCCGGACCTGATTCCGCCGCACTAAGAACCTCTTAAGGTCACCCAGGCGGGGGCCTGTACGGCGCAGGGAGGCTGCTACCCTCCACGGAGACTCCTTGTGAATCGCTTCTTTCGCAGCGCGCTTTTCCCCCTGATCGTCATCGTGTTGCTCGTCTACCTGGCGAGCCAGACACTGATCCCGAGTGGGGAAAAGAGCGAAAAGCTCACCTACTCGCAGCTGTTCGGCCAGGTGGAGAACGGCAACGTCCAGGAGATCACGTTCACGCCGAACCGCCAGCAGATCGACGCCACGCTCGTGGGCGGCGACAAGGTGAAGGTCAACTACGTCAGCGACCTCTCCGCCGACCGGCTCGAGACGCTGCTCAAGGACGAGAACATCACGTACGACTCGAAGGGCACCGGCGGCTCCTGGTGGAGCTCGCTGCTGATCTCGATCCTGCCCTTCGCGCTCCTGATCGGCTTCTGGATCTTCCTGATGAACCAGGTGCAGGGCGGCGGCTCGAAGGTGATGAGCTTCGGCAAGAGCCGCGCCAAGCGGATGACGCCCGACTCGCCCAAGATCGGCTTCAAGGACGTGGCCGGAGCGGACGAGGCGGTCGAGGAGCTGCACGAGATCAAGGAGTTCCTCGAGAACCCGAAGAAGTTCCAGGCGCTCGGCGCCCGCATCCCCAAGGGCGTGCTGCTCTACGGGCCTCCCGGCACCGGTAAGACGCTGCTCGCGCGCGCCGTCGCCGGCGAGGCGGGAGTGCCGTTCTTCTCCATCTCCGGGTCGGACTTCGTCGAGATGTTCGTCGGCGTCGGCGCCTCGCGCGTGCGCGACCTCTTCGAGCAGGCGAAGCAGTCGAGCCCCTGCATCATCTTCATGGACGAGATCGACGCCGTCGGCCGCCACCGCGGCGCCGGGCTCGGAGGCGGTCACGACGAGCGCGAGCAGACGCTCAACCAGCTGCTCGTCGAGATGGACGGCTTCGAGATGAAGGACAACATCATCCTGATCGCCGCCACGAACCGCCCCGACATCCTCGACCCCGCGCTGCTCCGCCCCGGCCGCTTCGACCGGCAGATCGTCGTCGACCGGCCCGACCGGAACGGCCGCCGCAAGATCCTCGAGGTGCACTCGAAGGGCAAGCCGCTCGCGGGCGAGATCGAGCTCGACACGCTCGCCGCAGGCACGCCCGGCTTCACCGGCGCCGACCTGGCGAACCTGATCAACGAGGCTGCGCTGCTGGCTGCGCGCCACGGCAAGAAGGTGATCGGCCAGGAGGAGCTCGAGGAGGGGATCATGCGCGTGATCGCCGGCCCCGAGAAGAAGGCCCGGCTGCTCGGCGAGAAGGAGCGCAAGATCACCGCCTACCACGAGATGGGCCATGCGCTCGTCGGCCACTACCTCGAGAACACGAACCCCGTCCACAAGATCACGATCGTCTCGCGCGGCCAGGCTCTCGGCCTGACGATCTCGCTGCCGACCGAGGATCGCTACCTGACCACGAAGTCGACGCTGATGGACGACCTGGCGATGACGCTCGGCGGCCGCGCGGCGGAGGAGCTCGTCTTCCACGAGGTCACGACGGGGGCGGCGAACGACCTCGAGAAGGTGACGGCGACCTCGAAGGCGATGATCATGCGCTACGGCATGAGCGAGAAGCTCGGCCCGCGCGTGCTCGGCCGCAACCAGGATCAGCCGTTCCTCGGCCGTGAGATGGGCAACGAGCCCGACTACTCGGACGAGATCGCGCGCGAGATCGACGACGAGATCCGGCGCGTGATCGAGGAGGCGCACGAGGCTGCGCACCGGGTCCTGCGCGAGCACATCGAGGAGCTGCACAAGCTCTCCGCGATCCTGATCGAGCGCGAGACGATCGACAAGGACCAGTTCGAGCGGCTGCTCGCGGGCGAGGACGAGCACTCGGTCTTCCCGGAGGAAGTCGCCGCGCCCGAGCCGGAGGCCGAAGGCTCCGCCGAGCGCAAGCCCCAGCCGAAGCCGCAGCCCCGTCCCGTGCCCGGCCTCGGCATGCAGCCCCCGCCGCCCGAGGGTGCGAAGGGCTAGGTCTCGTCGCGCGGTCGCCGGGTGGCGAGCGCGACGATCGCGAGCGCGGCCACGGCTGCGAAGGCACCGAGGGCCTCGAGGGCGACGCCGCCCCGCTCGCCGGCGTCCACGAGCGCGAGCAGGCCCGCGCCCACGGCCAGCGCGCCGAGCGCGAGCGCCGAGAGCAAGCCGACCCGGCGTCCGTACGCGCCCGGCTCGTCGGCCACCGCGTCGCGCAGCTCGAGCGACCAGTACGCGAGCTCGGCGAGCAGGAAGAGCGCGGCCGCGAGCACCGGCGCGCGAGCGTCGATCGCGCCGCCCTCCACCCCGAGCGCCACGCCGTAGCCGGCGCCGAGCACGACCACCGCCAGGGGCACGGCGACCGGAAGGCGCAGCGCCAGCCCCGCCGCGAGCAGCACGCAGGCGAGCGCGCCCGCCGCGACGTTCGCCCAGCGAACCGGCTCCTCTGCGCTGTCGAGGGCGAGCCAGCCGGCGATGCGCGCCGGCCAGCACGATCGCGGCCGCCGCGACCCCTAGACGCGCGCGCGCCGAGCGTGTCGACGGAACGATCTCACCCCCTCGAGCACCGCTTCGAGCGCGACGTCGTCGCCGTAGGTCGCCACGGCCACGCCCAGGCTCTCGTAGCGCGAGCGCAGCTCCTGGCGGTGCAGCAGCCAGAGCCGGTGCGCCACGCGCTCGAGCTCGCTCCGGCCGGGCTGGGCGAAGGGCACCGGCGAGACCTCGACGACGACGAGGTCGTAGCCGCGCGCGCGCAGGTCGAGCAGGGCCGACACCGAGCGCTCGTCGAGGAGCGGCGTCACCGCGATCACGAGCGCCTGCGGGGGCAGCGTGCGCGCGGGGATGATCGAGACGTCCTTCCAGGCGTAGTTGAAGACGACCGCCGTCTCGAGCAGGGAGTCGACGATCCGGTAGCGCTGCGCGAGACCCGTCCCCGGCACGAGCCAGCGCAGGAGGCCGCCGAACGAGACGACGCCGACGCGGTCACGCCGCTCCAGGTAGCGGCTCGCGATCGTCGACGCCGCGGCGACGGCGAGGTCGAGCGTGGAGCGGTCTCCCAGCCGTGCCTCGGCGAACGTGTCGAGGAAGACGATCACGTCGGTGTTCCGCTCCGGATGCCGCTCGTTCACGATCAGCTCGTTGCGGCGGGCGCTGGCGCGCCAGTTGATCGAACGCACGCGGTCCCCCGGTTCGAACGCCCGCAGGTCGGCGAACTCGAGCCCCTCGCCCTTCTGGCGGGCCACCTCGTTGCCGGTGAACGGCTGCGTCTCGACCGGCGCGACCAGCCGCTGCAGCGCGTCCGGGTGCGGGTACACGCGCAGGTGCGTCGTCCGGTCGGGGCGGTGCTCCCAGGCGACGAGCCCGAAGCGGTCGCGGGCGCGCAGCCGGATGTCGCCGAGCGTGTAGTTCCCCCAGTGGACGCAGCGGAGCGTGAACGCGACGGTGCGGTCGTCGTCGCGCCCGAGCCGGATCGCGACCGGGTTCTCGCCGTCGGCGACCTCGAGCCCGTCCGGGACGACGAGCATCAGCTCGAGCCGCTCGACGGGTGCGCTCCGAGCTCACGTCGAGCTCCACCGCGATCTCGTCGCGCTCGAGTGCCCGCTCGCGGTCGATCGTCAGCGAGATGCCGAGCCGCGGCTCGCGGGCGAGGCGCAGCCCGAGCGTGAGCGCGAGCGCAAAGGGCGCGGCGAGGACGACGAGCTCCGGCCGCCGCAGCGCCAGAGCGCCGAGCAGGCCGAGCGCCGCGAGTGCGGCATACGCCGCGACGCGCGGCGAGGCCGTGCGGGTCATTCGGCCGGGGCTGCTCGACCCGCGGCGGGCTCCTCGGCCGCCGGGGTCGGCACGTGCTCGAGCAGGTCGCGGACGACGTCGTCGGCCGAGAGCCGCTGCACCCAGAGCTCCGGCCTCAGCATCAGCCGGTGCGCGAGCGCCGGCACGGCGATCGCCTTCACGTCGTCGGGCGTGACGAAGTCGCGCCCCGCGACCGCAGCGCGGCAGCGCGAGAGCTTGAGCAGCGCGAGCGAGCCGCGCGGGCTCGCGCCGACGGCGGTCGAGCCGCTCGAGCGGGTCGCCTCCACGATCTCGACCATGTAGCGGCCGACGCTCGGCCCGACGTGCACCTGCTCGATCGCGGCCTGGAGCTCGAGCAGCGTCGCCCCGTCGATGACGGGCTCCAGCTCGACCTCGTCCGAGCCCCGCTCGAGCCGCCGCGAGAGCACCTCCCACTCGTCGTCCGGAGCGGGATAGCCGAACCCCACCCGCAGCAGGAAGCGGTCGAGCTGCGCCTCGGGCAGCGGATACGTGCCCTCGTACTCGATCGGATTCTGCGTCGCGAGGACGAGGAACGGCCGTGCGAGCTGGTGGGTGGTGCCCTCGATCGTCACCTGCCGCTCCTGCATCGCCTCGAGCAGCGCGGCCTGCGTCTTCGGCGGGGCGCGGTTGATCTCGTCGGCGAGGAGGAGGTTCGTGAAGATCGGCCCGGGCCGGAACTCGAACTCGGAGTCGCGCTGGCTCCAGATCGACGAGCCCGTCACGTCGGAGGGCATCAGGTCGGGCGTGAACTGGATGCGTGAGAAGCCGATGCTCGTCACCGCTGCGAAGGAGCGGGCGGCGAGGGTCTTCGCGAGGCCGGGGTAGTCCTCGAGCAGCACGTGCCCGTCGGCCAGGAGGCCGATCAGGATCAGCTCGAGCTCGTCGCGCTTGCCGATCACGGCGCGCTCGACCTCGTCGAGCACGCGGCCCGAGAGCTCCTGCACCCGGCTGAGCGGAAGCGGGCTCAGAGCCGCTCCAGCGACGCGACGACGGCGCCGACGCGGGCGAGCTCGAGCCCGGGCGCGGAGCGGTCGGCCGGAGGCTCGACGTCTGGCCGGACGAGCGCCCACGTCTCCTCGCCGAGCAGGCGCCGCGCCGTGTCGGGCTGGGTGACGAGGTCGACCCCGCGCCGGGACGGCCAGCAGCTGGCCGGCGATTCGCTGCACTCGTGGTCGCAGACGGAAGTGGAGGTCGAACGCGGTGCTCGTCGCCATCGAGACCTCGCGCTCCAGGCGCTCGAGCTCGGCGACGGGCTCCCGCAGGCCGCGCCGCTTCCGCAGCCCGAGGTCGAAAGGGGACACGTCGGCGACGGGATGGGTGCGGCGGACGACGCCCACGAGCCAGCCGAGCGCGAGCGTCGCGAGCACGAGGCCGTAGACGTGCAGGACGAGGTCACGGCGCCCGGGCAGGAGCACGAGCGCGAGGACGAAGGCCGCCGTCGCGAGCAGCGGCAGCCGGGCGAGCCGGGCGGACCGGCGCGTCACTCGGACGCTTCCGCCCGCTCGCGCGCGAAGGCGAGCGCCTCTGCGCGCGCCTGCTGCGCCCGAAGCTCGGCGAGGCGCAGGTCCTCCCGCACCGTCTCCAGGGCCTCGATCGCCTCGTCCTTCATCACGGCGTCGACCTCATGCTGCGAGAACCTTGCCCGTTCGAACAGCAACGTGAGCCGCTCGACCGCCACCGGGCCCACCTCCGCCTCCGCGAGCATGCGTCCCAGGTACTCGAGCGGCGCCTCCGCGGGCCGGCGGGGAACGCCGTAGGCGGCGAGCGCGCGCTCGAGCCGCGCGTAGGCCCCGATCACGGCGCGGCGCGGGTCGGCCTCGGCGCGGAGGTCGTCGAGCGTCTCCGCGAGCACGTCGTCGAGCGCCTCGGCGAGCGTCGGCTCGTTCCCCTCGCCGCGTGCCCTGCGGCGCGCCTTCGCCGACCACCAGGCCGCCGTGACGCCGGCGGTCGCGATCGCGACGACGATCAGGACGGGGATCCAGGCGAACTCGGGCTGGTACTGCTCGTCGGCGGCCTCGGCGGCCTGCGCGGAGTCGGTCGGCGTCGCCGGCTGCAGCTCCGGCAGCTCGAGCCCACCCTGCCGCTCCCCCAGGCTCCTGACGAGGAGGGCGAGCGCCAGCACGCTCACGAGGACGATCAGGATCGTGCGGCGCGAGCGCTGTCGCCGCCGGATCGGCTCGGGCAGGGCCCGGAGCGCGTCGCGGTTGAGGTAGAAGGTCAGCGCGATCGCAACGACGCCGAGCGCCAGCGCGACGAGGAAGAGGCTGAACGCGACGTCGAGCAGCCCGTCTGCGGGCCGTCGCGAGCCGGGACTGCCGGTCTGCACCCCGCCGCGCGAAGCCAGCGCGACGACCCCGAGCGGCGACGAGGACGCCCAGCGTCGTGAGGATGGTCCCGCGTCTACTCTCCACAGATGATGAGACGTCCGCCGCTCACCGAACGTTTGCGGCGCCCGGCCGTCGTGGGGATCGTGAACGTCACGCCCGACAGTTTCTCCGACGCCGGCCTCCATCTGGCGCCCGACGACGCGGTCGCGGCGGCGCGCCGGCTGCTGGCCGAGGGAGCGGCGCTCGTGGACGTCGGCGCGGAGTCCACGCGGCCCGGCTCCGAGGGCGTCTCGGTCGACGAGGAGCTGCGCCGGCTCCTGCCCGTGCTGGAGCAGCTCGAGGGCGTCCCCTTCTCGGTCGACACCGCCAAGGCGGAGGTCGCGCGCCATGCGCTCTCGCTCGGCGCGGAGCTCGTCAACGACGTCACCGCCCTGCGCGGCGATCCCGAGCTCGCCGGTGTCGTCGCCGACGCCGGCGCGTATCTCTGCCTGATGCACATGCAGGGCGAGCCGCGCTCGATGCAGGACGCGCCGCGCTACGCCGACGTCGTCGCGGAGGTGGCGTCGTTCCTCGAGGAGCGGCTCTCCTTCGCCGTCTCGGCGGGGATCGACGAGGAGCTGATCTGCCTCGACCCCGGGATCGGCTTCGGCAAGAGCGTCGAGCACAACCTCGAGCTCCTGCGCCGGCTCGACGTGCTCGTCGCGCTCGGCCGGCCGGTGCTCGTCGGCGTCTCACGGAAGCGCACGCTGGGCCGCCTGCTGGGCGACGCGGACGCGACCACCGGGTCGGTCGCGGCCTCGGTCGGCGCGGCGGTTGCCGCCTTCGAGCGCGGAGCGTCGATCTTCCGCGTCCACGACGTCCGCGAGCACGTGGAGGCGCTCACGGTGGCCGCGGCCGTGGCAGGCGAGCCGGTGACGGGCATGAGGATCGAGCTGCTCGGGATCGCCCTGCACGGCTACCACGGCGTGCTCGAGCACGAGCGGCGCGACGGGCAGCGCTTCCTCTTCGACGTCGAGCTCGAGGTGGGGGAGGCGGGCAGCTCCGACCGGATCGAGGACGCGGTGGACTACCGCGACGTGGCGGCCTGCGTGCGCGAGGTCTCCGACGGACGCGCGTTCAGGCTGCTCGAGGCGCTCGCGACCGCGCTCGCCGACGAGCTCGTCGCGCGCTTCCCGGCCGCGAGCGCGTGGAGGTGCGCGTGCGCAAGCCGGACGTCGTCCTGGAGCCGCCGGTCGAGGTCGCCGCGGTCAGCGCCGTGCGGGAGCGCGGACGCGCTTGAGCGTGACCGAGTAGCGCGGATTCGCGACGGCCGCGCTCGCGGTCGGCCGCACGTGCAGGAACACGACGGTCGCGCCGGCACCACGGTTCGTGTAGGTCACGGTCTCGGCGGCCGCGGCCGGGACGGTCGGAGACGGCGAGGCGTGCGCGCGTGCCACCGACGGTGCGTGCGGTCGGTCCGAAGAGCGCGACCCGAACGTCGGCGGCCGCCGCCACGGTGACCGTCAGCTTGCGGCCCTTCGGCACGGAGACGCGGTAGACGTCGGCCGGATCCTCCGTGACGTCGAGGGCGGCGTTGACGCGGGTCGCGACGAGCGCCTTCGCCTGCGGGAACACGCCGCCGGCCACGACCTGGGCGACGTCGTCGTTCGGCTCCTGCGGGTCGAGGGGCGGAATCGGCGCCGCCAGTGCGGCCGGGATGTCGAGCAGCCCGAACCCCGTGCGCATGTCGAAGCCGGGGACGTCGACGTCCTTCGCCGTCGAGCGCAGCAGGTCGGCCAGCTGCGTCACGCTCATCGCGCCGCGAACGGTCCTGATCCACGCGGCGGCGGCCGAGACGATCGGCGCCGAGAAGCTCGTGCCGCTCTCCAGCACGTAGGCGGCCGGATCCGTCGGGTGCTGGAGGGGCAGCCGCTCGCCCGGCGCGGCGAGGTCGACAGCGGAGCTCGCGGACGAGAAGACCGACGCCGCGCCCTCGCGGCTCGTCGATCCGACCGTCAGCACGTGCGGATAGCTGGCGGGATACAGAGCCGGATTCCCCTGCCTCGAGCTCGTTCCCGGAAGCGGCGACCACGAGCGAGCCTGCAGCGACTGCGCGGAGGATCACCTCGTACTCGGCCCGGGAGGGGGCCGAGCCGCCGAGGCTCATGTTGATCACGCTGGGCCCGGCCGCGATGGCGGTCTCGATGCCCGCGATCACCGACGCGTCGGAGAGGTCGGGCAGGTCATAGGTCCGGACGAGAGCCTGCGGGTAGACGCCCTCCGCGCCGACGCCGTTGACCGCGGCTGCCGCGGTCGAGCCGACTGCGGTGCCGTGGTACCCGTCGGGAAAGCCCCCGACGTTCTGCGGGTTGAGATCGACCGTGTCGGGCCGGCCGGCGAAGTCCGGGTGGACCAGGTCGATCCCGCTGTCGATGATCGTGATCGGAAAGCCGGGCCCCGGCGGCTCGGCGGCGTTCGCGCCGACCGCGTAGAGGTGGTAGCCGAGCTCGGGCGTCGAGAGGGGATCGGTGAAACGGACGAGCGCGTCGCGTGCGCGGGCCGGCTCCGCGTAGCGCAGCGCTCCGAGCCGCTTCAGCCGGGGAACGAGGTCGGCGGCGGCGCGGCCGGGCAGCTCCCAGATCCCGAGCCCGGCGGACGCCTGCGTCCCGCCGGCGGAGCGGACGAGCCGCTCGGCGGCGGCGCTCGGCTCCAGAGCGACGAGCGCCGTTTCGGCGGCTGCGAGCTCGGCGAGCGCTGCTCCGGTCGGCACAGCGGCCGAGAACGTGACAGCGTGTGCAGGCGGGACGATTGCTACACCGATCACTGCGGCGATGACGGCGAGCCTCACGCGCGACACGGTACCCGTGAATGATGAACATCGGATAAGGACGATTGCCTACATCGGGCTGGGGTCGAATCTCGGCGACCGCGAGGGAGCCCTGCGAAAGGCGCTCGCCGCGCTCGACGCGCAGCCCGGGATCGACGTCGCCGCGCTTTCGACGCTGCGCGAGACCGAGCCCGTCGGCTACGTCGACCAGCCGCGCTTTCTCAACGGCGTCGCCCGCCTGGAGACCGAGCTCGCTCCCCGCGAGCTCCTGGCGACGCTGCTCCGGGTGGAGCAGGAGCTCGGCCGCGACCGCTCGGGCCCGGGCTCCGAGATCCGGTTCGGCCCGCGGACGATCGACCTCGACCTGCTCCTCTACGGCGAGCTCGAGCTGGACGAGGAGGGCCTCACCGTCCCGCACCCCCGCCTGCACGAGCGCCGCTTCGTGCTCGAGCCGCTCGACGAGCTCGCGCCGGGTCTCGTCGTCCCGGGCCGCGGCCGCGTGTCAGACCTCCTGTCGAGGCTAGACTGAGCATGTGAGCCACCTCGACGACCTGGACGAGTTCGAGGCCGACCTCGAGCTCCGGCTCAAGCGGGAGTACACGGCCGTCTTCGGCCTCTTCCGCTACTGCATCCTCACCCAGGACGCGACGTACCTCTGCAACAAGCTCGACCTGCAGGTCTCCCAGGGCGCGAACTACCCGTTCTTCCACATCACGATGGAGGACGTCTGGGTCTGGGACAAGAACCGGCCGACGCGGATCATCCCGCGCGCCGAGGTCTACACCTCGAGCGACGTCACGGTCGAGGAGCTGCGCGGCGAGGGCGACGAGCCCAAGCTGACCGCCGAGGCGCTCGCCGAGCGCATCGGCGAATCGCTCTCGACCGACGACGAAACGCCCTGATCGCTCCCGCGATAGGGTCGCGGCGATGCTGCTGGCGGTCGACGTCGGGAACACCCAGACGGCGCTCGGGCTCTTCCGGGACGAGGAGCTCGCCGATCACTTCCGGCTCGCGACCGACCGGAGCCGGACGGGCGACGAGCTCGGCGTCACGCTGTCGGCGCTGCTCGATCTGGAGAGCGTCGACGGGATCTGCCTCTCGACGACCGTGCCGGCGCTGCAGCGCGAGTGGGAGCGCGTCGCCGAGCGGTGGGCCCAGGCGCCCTTGCTCGCCGTCGGGCCGGGCGTGCGCACCGGGATCCCGATCCGGTACGACGACCCGCGCGAGGTCGGGCCGGACCGGATCGTCAATGCCGTCGCGGCCCTCGAGCGCTACGGCGCCGCCGTGCATCGTCGTCGACTTCGGCACGTCGACGAACTTCGACATCGTCTCGGCGGACGGGGACTACGTCGGCGGCGTGCTCGCGCCCGGGATCGAGGTCTCGATGGACGCGCTCTTCGCCCGCGCGGCCCGGCTCGTGAAGGTCGACTTCGCGGCCCCGCCGACCGTGATCGGCAAGACGACCGTCGGAGGGCTCCAGTCGGGGCTCGTCTACGGCTTCGCCGGCCAGGTGGACGGGATCGTGACGCGCATCCGCGAGGAGCTCGGCACCGAGGCGCAGACCGTCGCCACCGGCGGCCTCGCCGACCTGATCGCCCCGCATGCTCACACGCTCGAGCGGATCGACCCCTATCTCACGCTCGAGGGGCTGCGCATCGTCTGGTCGCGCAACCGGCCGTGAGCGGGTCGCTCGCGCAGCGGCTCGCCTTCCTCTTCGGCGTCGCGTTCGTGCTCGTGGGGATCCTGGGCTTCGTGCCGGGAGTGACCGTGAACTACGGCGACCTCGAGTTCTCCGGCCACGAGTCCGACGCGGAGCTGCTCGGCCTGTTCCAGGTCAGCGTCCTGCACAACGTCGCGCACCTGCTCTTCGGCGTCGGGATCCTCGCCGCGCGGAGGCATCGCTCCGCGCTCCAGTACCTGCTCGCCGCGGGGATCGTCTATGGGGTGCTCTTCGTCTACGGCCTGCTCGCGAGCGAGCGCGGCAGCGAGAACTTCCTGCCGACGAACAACGGGGACGACTTCCTGCACGGCGCGCTGGCGCTCGCGCTGCTCGGCTCCTGGGCGGTCGCCCGGGGGCGACCGGCCCCGCCCGCCTAGCCGCCGCCGTAGACCGAGATCGGCAGCGAGTCCAGCAGCACCTCGTCGCTCGCCGGGAGCTCGTCCTCGAGCTGCTCGAGCACCGGCAGCGCGCCGGGGGCGGCGGCGAGGAGCAGCCGCTCGACCTCCTCGGTGGAGCTGAGCACGACGAGCTCCTGCTTGAACTGCTTCGGAAAGCGGCCGCGGCCGAGGTACCAGCCGTAGAACTTCTTCAGGAAGCCGCTTGCGCGCCGCTCGCCCAGCTCGCGCACGGTCTCGCGGATGAAGAGCACGAGCTCGGCGACGACCTCCTCCCGCGAGGGCTCGCGACCGTCCCCGTCGACGATCTCGCGCAGCGCCCAGGGATTGCCCTGCGCGCCGCGCCCGACCATCACGGCGGCGGCTCCCGTCGTCGCGAGCACGGCCTGCGCCTTGGCGCGCGAGGTGACGTCGCCCGAGGCGATCACCGGCACGTCGACGATCGAGACCAGCTCGGCGGTGAGCGAGTGGTCGGCGCTGCCGGTGTACATCTGCTGGGCGGAGCGCGGGTGCAGGGTGAGCGTCGCCGCGCCCGCGTCCACGAGCTGCGGGCCGACGTCGAGGCACGTCCGCGAGCCGTCGCGCAGGCCGCGGCGCATCTTCACGCTCACGGGCAGGTCGACCGCGTTCGCCACCGCCTCGACGATCGCCGCGGCGCGCGCGGGCTCGTCGAGCAGCGTCGCGCCCGCGCCGGTCTTCGTCACCTTGCGCACGGGGCAGCCGAAGTTGATGTCGACGAGGTCGGCGCCGGCGGCCTCGACCATGCGCGCGGCGTCTGCCATCACGCGCGGGTCGGAGCCGAAGATCTGGATCGCGAGCGGGTGCTCGTCGCGAGGCGACGCGCAGGTAGCCGAGCGTCTTCTCGTTGCGGTGCTCGATCCCGGCGCAGCTGACCATCTCGGAGCAGACGAGCCCGGCGCCGAAACGGCGGCCCTGGCGGCGAAACGCCTGCACGCTGACGCCGGCCATCGGCGCCAGCACGACTCGCGTCGGGATCTCGACGTCGCGGATCCGCCAGCTCTCTCGGAGGTCGATCTGCATCGTTTAGGGATGGTAGACGCAGGTATTGACCGCTACGGATCTCATCGGTACCATTCCCGCCCGCGTCGGCGCGTGAGTCGCCGGCTTTTTCTGTAGGTAGGAGGCTGTGTAGGTAGGCCGGGGAGGCCAGATCTTGAAGGAAGTCATCCTCACGCCAGAGGGGTACGAGAAGCTCAAGCAGGAGATCGAGGTCCTGTCGAACGACAGGCGCCGCGAGGTCGCGGACCGGATCCGCGTCGCGCGCGAGTTCGGTGACATCACCGAGAACGCCGAGTACGACGACGCCAAGAACGAGCAGGCGATGCTCGAGCACAAGATCGCCCAGCTGGAGGACCGGCTGGTCAACGCGCGCGTGATCCGCTCCGGCGACGTCGACCTGAGCGTCGTGTCGGTCGGCGCCAAGGTGCGCCTGCGCGACGTGGACGCGAAGCAGACCTTCGAGTACACGATCGTCGGCTCCGCGGAGGCCAATCCGGCCGAGTCGAAGCTCTCGAACGAGTCGCCGGTCGGCAAGGCGATCATCGGCAAGAAGAAGGGCGAGACCGTCGAGGTCTCGGCCCCCAGAGGATCTCTGAAGTACAAGATCCTCGACATCAAAGCCGCATAGGCTTCGGCGATGCTGCCGAAGCGCTTTCCTGACCGGGACGAGATCGCCGCGGTCCGGGAGGACTGCGAGGCGCTCGACGCCGGCGCCGAGTCGGCCGAGAAGCGGCGGCTCGCCGGCCGGGTGCTCGGGCGGCGAGGGCACGGCAAGCTCGTCTTCCTCGACCTCGTCGACCGCTCCGGGCGGATCCAGCTCCTCTGCGACGAGAGCCGCACGGGCGAGCTCGACCTCGACCTCGGCGACATCGTCGGCGTCGACCGGCTCACCGGCGAAGTCGCGGCGCGGCGAGCCGTCGCTCGCCGTCGACGAGCTGACGCTGCTGGCCAAGATCCGCGCGCCGCTCCCGGACACCTTCCACGGCGCTCACCGACGTCGAGGCCCGCTACCGCAAGCGCTACCTCGACCTGCTGATGAACGACGAGACGCGCGCCGACTTCCTCCTGCGCAGCCGGATCGTCACGTCGATCCGCCGCTACCTCGACGCGCGAGGGCTTCGTCGAGGTCGAGACGCCGATGCTGCAGCCGCGCTACGGCGGCGCGTTCGCGCGAGCCGTTCGTGACCCACTACGAACTAGCTCGAGTCAGGACCTCTACCTCCGCATCGCGACCGAGCTCTACCTCAAGCGGCTGATCGTCGGCGGGCTCGAGCGCGTCTACGAGCTCGGCAAGGACTTCCGCAACGAGGGCATCTCGTACAAGCACAAGCCCGAGTTCACGATGCTCGAGTGGTACGAGGCGTACGCCGACTACCGCGACACGATGGAGCGCATGGAGACGCTGGTCGAGCACGTGGCGCTCGAGACGCTCGGATCGACGCAGGTCACGTTCAGGGGGCACGAGCTCGACCTGAAGGCGCCGTGGCGACGGCTCCGCTTCACCGACTCGCTCGCGGCGCACGGGCTCTGGACCCGCGACGAGGACGAGCTGCGCGCGGCGCTCGACGAGCGCGGCGTGGACACGAACGCACGACCACGACTGGGCGCAGCTCGTCGACCACGCCTTCAGCTCCTTCGTCGAGCCGACGCTGATCGAGCCGACGATCGTGCACGACTACCCGATCGAGATCTCGCCGTTCGCGCGCTCGACCGACGACGACGCGACGCTGACCGAGCGCTTCGAGTACTTCGCCGGCGGGATGGAGCTCGGCAACGCGTTCTCCGAGATCAACGACTCCGAGGAGCAGCGCGAGCGGTTCGCGCTCCAGTCCGAGCAGGTCGAGGGCGAGCGTCGAGGACGACCGGACTACGTCGAGGCGCTCTCGTACGGGATGCCGCCCACGGGCGGGCTGGGCCTCGGGATCGACCGCCTCGCGATGCTGCTCACCGGGCGCGAGACGATCCGTGACGTGATCCTCTTCCCGGCGCTCAAGGAGCGATGAGCGCCGACCGGCGCGTCGTCCTCGCTGCGACGCTCGCCGGGCTGGGTGTCGCGCTCGTCGTCACGCTGCTGCAGCCCTCGACGTACCGCGCCTCGGGAACGCTCGTGTTGACGAGGGAGGGGCGCGCCCCCGGCGACGACCCGACGCTCTCGCCTGCAGCCGCAGCCGCGGTGGAGCTGCTCGAGACGCGCGGCGTCGCCGAGTCGGTGGTCGCCAACCTGCGGCTGGACGACTCACCCGGCGAGCTGCTCGACCGGATCGACGTGGACGCCGACACCCAGAGCTCGCTGCTGCGCATCTCGGTCGAGGGAGACGAGGCGCGAGAGCGCGCGGCGGATCGCCCAGGAGGTCGCGGAGGTCTTCAGCGTGCTCTACAACGCGCGCTTCGGCCCAGGGGTCACGGTCTCGATCTGGGAGGCGCCCGCGGCCGAGGAAGACCCGGTCGCGCCGCCGATGGCGCGCAACCTCGCGCTGGGAGCGCTGGCGGGCGCGCTCGTGGGGCTGGCGCTCGGCGCGTTGCGGCGCCGGCCGCACACCGAGGTGGAGCACGTCGTCGCGCCCTCCGCGGCTGAGCCGGCTCCGGCGCCCGATCGCACCCGTTCCGGAGCCCGAACCGGAGCCGACACCGGAGCCTGCCGAACCGGAGCCGACACCGGCGCCCGCACCGTATCGCCGGGCACGTTCGTCCCCCCGGAGCCCGGAGCCTGGACGGTCGCCGACGTCGAGGCGCTGGTCGCGGCCCGGGCCGACGACTTCCCCGCTCAGCGGCAGGATTTCGACGTCTACCTCGCGTCTTTCAGGGAGGTCGCGGGGCCCGACGGGCGCCTGCCGGCCGGCGTCCAGGGGCTCGTCGAGGAGGTCTTCGCCGACCCGATCGAGGCGGCTCGAGCCGGCGACGAGGGCGACCACTAGCGTCCGGTCGCATGTTCACCCTCAGGGGAACGAGGGAGGCGTCCGATACCATGGGTTCACACCTTCGACCCGGAGGCCGGGCGATCCGACTCCGGGATTCATGATCGGAAGGAGGGTCGAAGGGATTGTTTGAGCGCTTTACAGAACGGGCTCGCCAGGTAGTCGTCCTCGCACAGGACGAGGCACGCGCCCTCAAGCACAACTACATCGGTACGGAACACATCCTGCTCGGGCTTCTCCGCGAGGAGGAGGGTCTCGCCGCACGCGTCCTCGAGTCGCTGGACATCACGGTGGAGGAGGTGCGCGCGCAGGTCGCCCGCATCGTGGGTCAGGGCGACGAGGTCACCACGGGCCAGATCCCGTTCACGCCGCGCGCCAAGAAGGTCCTCGAGCTCGCACTGCGCGAGGCGCTCTCCCTCGGCCACAACTACATCGGCACCGAGCACATCCTGCTCGGGCTCGTGCGCGAGAACGAAGGTGTCGCGGCACGCATCCTGCTCGACTTCGACGCCGACGCGGAGAAGATCCGCAACGAGATCATCCGCATGCTCTCCGGCCCCGGACGCCGCCAGCAGGGTGGCGCGGGCGGTGCGGCAGGCGAGAAGTCGAAGAGCTCGAAGCTGCTCGACCAGTTCGGGCGGAACCTGACCAAGCAGGCCACGGAGGGCAAGCTCGACCCCGTCGTCGGCCGCCAGACCGAGATCGAGCGCGTGATGCAGATCCTGTCACGCCGCCAGAAGAACAACCCGGTGCTGATCGGCGAGCCGGGCGTCGGCAAGACCGCCGTCGTCGAGGGGCTCGCCTCCCGCATCTCCACGAACCAGGTGCCGGAGCTCCTGAAGAACAAGCAGATCTACACGCTCGACCTGGCTGCGCTCGTTGCGGGCTCGAAGTACCGCGGCGAGTTCGAGGAGCGCCTGAAGAAGGTGATGAAGGAGATCATGCAGCGGGGCGACATCATCCTCTTCATCGACGAGCTCCATAACCTCGTCGGCGCCGGTGCCGCCGAGGGCGCGATCGACGCGGCCTCGATCCTGAAGCCGGCCCTCGCACGGGGTGAGCTGCAGACGATCGGGGCGACGACGCTCGACGAGTACCGGAAGTACCTCGAGCGCGACGCGGCGCTCGAGCGGCGCTTCCAGCAGGTGCGCGTCGAGGAGCCGTCGATCGACGACACCGTCCAGATCCTGCGGGGGCTGCGCGATCGCTACGAGGCGCACCACCGCTGCCAGATCTCCGACGACGCCCTGCGGGCCGCCGCGGTTCTGGCCGACCGGTACATCCAGGATCGGCAGCTGCCCGACAAGGCGATCGACCTGATCGACGAAGCCGGCTCGCGCCTGCGCATCAAGACGATGACGGCGCCTCCGCGCTATCGCGAGCTCGAGGACGAGATCGAGCGCGTGCGCACCGAGAAGGAGAACTCGATCGAGGCGCAGGAGTTCGAGAAGGCGGCGTCGCTGCGCGACAAGGAGCGCAAGCTGACGCAGAAGAAGAAGGAGCTGGAGGAGAACTGGCGCACCGAGGAGGCGGAGGAGCAGCCCGAGGTGGGCGAGGACGAGATCGCCGACATCGTCTCGATGTGGACGGGGATCCCGGTCTTCAAGCTGACCGAGGCCGAGTCGCAGAAGCTGATCCGCATGGAGGACGAGCTGCACAAGCGCGTGATCGGCCAGCACCAGGCGATCGTCGCCGTCTCCAAGTCGATCCGCCGCGCCCGCGCGGGGATCAAGGACCCGAAGCGGCCGACCGGCTCGTTCATCTTCCTCGGGCCGTCCGGTGTCGGTAAGACCGAGCTCGCGCGCACGCTCGCCGAGTTCCTCTTCGGCGACGAGGACGCGATGATCCAGGTGGACATGTCGGAGTACATGGAGAAGCACTCCGTGTCCCGGCTCGTCGGCTCCCCGCCCGGCTACGTCGGCTACGACGAGGGCGGCCAGCTCACCGAGGCCGTGCGCCGCAAGCCGTACTCCGTGCTCCTCCTCGACGAGATCGAGAAGGCGCATCCGGACGTGTTCAACATCCTGCTCCAGATCCTGGAGGAGGGGAAGCTGACCGACTCGCAGGGGCGCAAGGTCGACTTCCGGAACACGATCGTGATCATGACGTCGAACATCGGGGCCGCCCAGATCGCCAAGAACCAGACGCTCGGGTTCTCGATCGGCGACGAGGTCGGGCTCTCGTACGACGAGATGAAGGGGCGCGTGATGGGCGACCTGAAGAAGGTCTTCCGGCCCGAGCTCCTGAACCGGATCGACGAGACGATCGTCTTCCACAAGCTCGAGAAGGCCGAGATCCTCACGATCGTCGACCTCCAGCTGAAGCGGCTGCGCGAGCAGATGGCGACGCACGAGGTGGCGATCGAGCTGACCGAAGGCGCCAAGGAGGTGCTGGTCGAGCAGGGCTTCGACCCGGCGATGGGCGCCCGGCCGCTGCGCCGAGCGATCCAGCGCTTCATCGAGGATCCGCTCGCCGACTACGTCCTCGGCCGCGAGCTCAGCCCGGGGTCGACGATCGTCGTCGACAAGAAGGAGGAGCTCACGGGCGCCGAGGACGAATCGCTCGTCGACATCCGCATCGTCGAGGGCGAGCCCAAGCCGACCGAGGCGGAGAAGGTGACGGTGCCGCCCGAAGAGCCGGCGGAGCCGGAGGAAGCCTCCTCCGAGGAGTAAGCGTTCGAGAGGCCGCCGCGAGGCGGCCTCTCTCGTTCTCCTAGCCCGCGAGGCGCGTGCGTGCGCCGGTGCGTGGATCGACGCGCAGCACGAGCCCCGGCTCGATCGCGGTCGCGATCAGGTCGCCCGACGGGAGCACGGTCACGTCGGCGATGCGCAGGTCCTCGATCAGCATCGTCACCGTGCCGTCGGAGGCGACGCGCCGCAGCGAGCCACCGTCGCGCGTCGTCCCGGCGAGGTAGAGCGTGCCGTCCGGCCCGACCGCGATCCGGTTCACGCCCGGGGAGGTCACGACGACCTCCGAGCGCCCGTTCGCGGGATCGACGCGTCGCACGCGCGTCGAGTCCTCGGCGACGAGGAGGGTGCCGTCCCGGTCGACGGCCACGCCGTGCGGGCGGTCGAGGTCCGCGATCCGTGTGACGGCGCCCGCCGGAGAGATCCGGACGAGCGGCCCGTCGATCGCGACCGCGTAGAGCGTTCCGCTGGGCGCCACGGCGACCGAGGCGACCTGCGGGACCGCAGCGAGGGCGGTCACGCGTCCGCGTGCGTCGACGCGCCTGACGAGGTTCGCGGCGAAGTCGGCGACGTACACGACCGGGCCGTGCGCGGCCAGTCCCGTCGGCTCGGAGAGTCCCCGCGCATGGACGGCGAGGCCGCGGCTCCCGAGCTGCAGCACGCGGCCGGTGGCGCCGTCGGAGACGAACGTCCTTCCCCCTGCGCGGGCGACCGCGTACGGATGACGGGCGCTCGCGGCGCGCGCCGTGACGTGCTTGGGTGCGGATTGCAACCGCCCGACGCGGGCGACGAGCGACCACCGGCCCGGTTGGGGCAGAGCGACGGTCGCGCGGTACGTCCCTCGTCCGTCACGCCGGGCGGAGAAGACCCGCCGCAGCGACCCCGAGCGGGCGACGATGCGGGCGGCGTCAGGCGCGGCCGGCGCGTGCACCGTCACCTGCATCGGCAGGCCGGCCGTCACGCCGGCGGGAGCCGCGAGCCGCACCGGAGGTGCCGAGCCGCCGGAGCCGAGCGCGATCGCCGCGGCGCTTGCGAGAACGAGGAGGCCGAGAGCTCGCATCACGCTCTCTACACCGGCTCCGGCGCCGCGGTTCCCGTCAGCGGAGGCGGAACGTGAGCACGAGCGCCGCCACGAGGACGAGCCCGAGCACGAGCAGCACGGTCCCGGCGCCGCCGCCGAGCGACACGCCGAGCGCGAGCAGCCCAGCCGCGACGACGTAACCGACGATGCGGAACAGTGTGATGCGTCCGGGCGCCACGCGTCGATTCTCGCCCACGCGCCTTGCGCGTGGGGCTCAGGTGTGGTCCGCTCGCGACGCCAGCTCGAGCGAAACAGACCAAGGGGGAAGAGCATGAGCAGAGGACGAACTCAACGGGCTTGTCGCCTCGCGGCGATCGCGCTCGCAGCCGTCGCCGTCGCAGCGCTGCCCGCGGGCGCCGGCGCGACCGGCACGGGTGCCGCGGCGCCGACGATCGAGGCGGTGTCGACGCTGCCGCAGTACGTGTCCGGTGGCGATGTCCTCGTCGAGATCCGGCTCCATGACGACGCGGCGAGCGCGAAGCACCTGCGCGTCGAGCGCAACGGCGTGGACGTCACCGGCCGCTTCCACACGATGCCCGACGGCTCGCTGCTGGGGCTCGTCGACGGCCTTCGACCCGGCGAGAACACGATCGTCGCGCGCGTGAACGGACGAGGAAAGGGGACGCCTCCCGGCCGCTCGGCGACGCTCGAGGTCGTCGACCATCCGCTCAGCGGGCCCCTCTTCTCCGGTCCGCAGCAGCAGCCCTTCTTCTGCGAGACGGTGCAGAACGGCCTCGGTCCCGCGCTCGACGAGGACTGCTCGGCACCGACGCAGGTGAGCTACCGCTACCGCACGACGGGCGGCGCGTTCGCGCCGCTGGCGGACCCGACCCAGCGTCCGGCCGACCTCGCGCAGACGACGACGCTCGACGGGAACACGGTCGACTACATCGTGCGCGTCGAGAAGGGCGTGATCGATCGAGGCGTCTACGAGATCGCCGCGCTCTTCGACCCCGACGCAGAGCCGAGCCCCTTCGCCTCCGAGCCCGGCTGGAACGAGCGGCTCGTCTACACGTTCGGCGGCGGCTGCAACGTCGGCTACCACCAGGGCGTCGGCAACGGCGGCGTGGTCACCGACCTCTTCCTCGCGCGTGGGTACGCGGTCGCCTCGTCGTCGCTGAACGTCTACGACAACAACTGCAGTGAGGTGATCTCGGCCGAGGTCGCGCTGATGGTGAAGGAGCACTTCAGCGAGACGTACGGCGTGCCGCGATACACGATCGGCTGGGGCGGCTCCGGAGGCGCGATCCAGCAGCACCTGATCGGCAACAACTACCCGGGGATCCTCGACGGGATCGTCCCGGGCGCCTCGTTCCAGGATTCGATCACGCTCGGCACGGTGCCCGACTGCCGGCTCCTCGCTCTCTACTTCGCGAGCCCCGCTGGAGTCGCGGCCGGCTGGACGAACGCGCAGCGTGCGGCCGCCTCCGGCTACGGGACCTGGAACTCGTGCCTCTTCTGGCATCTGGCCTTCGCGAGCCGCACGAACGCGCTCGAGGCGTGTCCGTCGGCCGTGCCGCCGGCGGCGCGGTACCACCCCGTCACGAACCCGAACGGGATCCGGTGCACGAGCTTCGAGCAGATCGCCACGCAGCTCGGCCGCAACCCCGCCAACGGCTTCGCCTGGCGCCCGCTCGACAACGTCGGGCTCCAGTACGGGCTGGCGGCGCTGCAGACGGGCGCGATCACCCCGGAGCAGTTCGTCTCGCTGAACGAGAACGCGGGTGGGTTCGACGTGATCGGCAACGTGATCCCGCAGCGGGTCGCCGCCGACCCGATCGGCATCGTGCGTGCGTACGAGACCGGACGCGTGAACACGGGCGGGCTCGGCCTCGCCTCGACGCCGATCATCGACGCCCGGACGTACTCCGACCTGCCGACGGGCGACATCCACACTCGCGTGCACTCGTTCGTGACGCGCGAGCGACTGCAGCAGGCGAACGGCACCGCCGCCAACCACGTGATGCTCTTGGCGAATGCGGCCGGCACGGCCGCGATGAGCGTCGAGGCGCTCACGCAGATGGACGCCTGGCTCGCGGCGATCCGCGCCGACGACGCGCCGGGCACCGCCGCCGAGCGGACGATTCGCAACCGGCCCGTGTCGCTGACGGACGCGTGCTGGACGGGGGCGACGAAGATCGTCGAGGCGTTCTCGTTCGGCCTGGCCGGCCAGTGCGAGGCGCTCTACCCGACGTTCGCCGAGACGCGGATGGCCGCCGGCGCGGGCCTCGCCGGCACCGCCTTCAAGTGCCAGCTGCAACCGCTCGACTTCGCCGACTACGGGGTGGCGTTCACGCCGGCGCAGCAGGCTCGGTTGCAGGCGGCGTTCCCGACGGGCGTCTGCGACTGGAGCAAGCCCGGCGTCGACGAGCGCGAGCCGCTGGGCGCCTGGCTGGACTACGGCAACTGACGGAACGCGGGGGCCGGCCCGATGCCGGCCCCGGAGCCGGCCCGCCGCGTTGTGACTGAATCGTTGCGAAAGCCGTCCACCGCCGAGGCTAGGGTGGCCGCATGGCCAAGGCGGCAGTCCAGTTCGCGTGTACCGAGTGCGGCTACTCGGCCGGACGCTGGTTCGGGAAGTGCCCCGGGTGCAACGCGTTCGGCTCGCTCGTCGAGGAGGCGCCGGCCGCCGCGGCCGACAGGCGCGCCGCCAAGCCCCTGCTCAGACTCGTCGACGTCGCTGCGGAGGAAGCCGATCGCATCTCGACCGGCGTCCCCGAGCTCGACCGCGTGCTCGGCGGCGGGCTCGTGCCCGCCAGCCTCGTGCTCGTGGGCGGCGAGCCGGGCGTCGGCAAGTCGACGCTGCTCCTGAGCGCGCTCGGCGCGATCGCCGCCTCCGGCCGGCGCGCCCTGCTCGTCACCGGCGAGGAGTCGACGGCGCAGGTGAAGCTGCGGGCGGCGCGGCTCGGCGGCACCGACGGCGTGGAGATCCTCGCCGAGACCGAGCTCGACGCGGTCTGCGCGACGCTCGAGCGCGAGCGTCCCGACGTCTGCGTGATCGACTCGATCCAGACGCTGTACGCCCAGGATCTGGGCTCCGCGCCCGGTTCCGTGGCGCAGGTGCGCGAGGCCGCCGGGCGGCTGCTGCGCGTCGGCAAGCAGCTGGGCGTCGCGATCATCCTCGTCGGCCACGTGACCAAGGACGGCGCCGTCGCCGGCCCGCGCGTGCTCGAGCACCTCGTCGACTGCGTGCTCCAGTTCGAGGGCGACCGGTACCACGCCCACCGCATCCTGCGCGCGCAGAAGAACCGCTTCGGCTCGACGAACGAGCTCGGGGTCTTCGAGATGACGGGTGCGGGTCTCGTCGGCGTGCCCGACCCGTCCGAGCTCTTCGGCAAGACCTTGCCGGGCGAGATCGGAGCCGCGGTCGCCTGTGCGCTCGAGGGCACACGGCCGATCCTGCTCGAGATCCAGGCGCTCGTCGCGCCCACGGATCTGGCGATGCCGCGGCGGGTCGCCACCGGGGTCGACCCGAAGCGCCTGGCCATGATCGTGGCCGTCCTCTCCCGCCACGCGGGCATCGCGCTCGGCTCGGCCGACGTCTTCGTCAACGTCGCCGGCGGCCTGCGAATCGACGAGCCGGGCGCCGACCTCGCGATCGCGCTCGCGATCGCCTCGGCGGCCCGAGGCGCGCCGGTACGGGACGACTTCGTCGCTTTCGGCGAGATCGGCCTCACCGGCCGGCTTCGTCCGGCGGCCCAATCCGAGCGTCGGCTCGAGGAGTGCGCGAAGCTGGGACTGACCGTCGCGGTCGCCCCCAAGGACACCCGCAGCCGGAGCTCGATCCGGGTCGCCGAGGTCGAGACGCTTCGGGATGCGGTCGCGGCCGCACTCGCCCCACCGTCTGGAAGAAAATCCCCGCAAATAGCAGAAATAGACCTGGAAAAGCAGCATTTTCCAGGGATTTCTGGTAGACTGGTTCCCGCATGCCGGCGGAGCTCCAATGCCGCCGGCTTCTTTCCGTGATCAGGCGATCTTGACCGAAGGGGAGGCTGGCTTGTTCGACGTCGGCGACAAGGTGGTGTATCCGCACCACGGGGCAGGCACGGTTATCAAGAAGGAAAAGCGCGAGATTCTCGGGCAAACGCGTGAGTACCTGACCATTCAGATCCTGCACAACGACATGACCGTGAACGTGCCCGTCGAGAACGCCGAGAAAGTCGGCTTGCGTGGAGTGATCGAGGAGGATCTCGTCACCGTCGTCGTCAAGGCGTTGACGGCCGGCGAGTCGGAGATGCCGAAGAACTGGAACCGCCGCTTCAAGCACAACCGCGACAAGATGAAGACCGGCGACATCTTCGAGCTGGCCGAAGTGGTGAAGAACCTCTCGCTGCGCGACCACGAGAAGGGTCTCTCCACCGGTGAGAAGCAGATGTTCGTGAAGGCCAAGAAGATCCTCGCCTCCGAGCTGATGTACGCCAAGGGCGTCGACGAAGAGGCCGCGGCCGAGTGGCTGGACGAGGTGCTCGCCGGCGTCGGCGAGAAGCCCGCCGCGAAGAAGAAGTCGAAGGCCAAGGCAGCAGCCGCGGCTTGACGTGAGCGTCTGGGCGCTCCTCGTCGCCGCCGGCTCGGGCGAGCGGCTCGGCGAGGAGCGGCCCAAGGCGTTCGTGCGCCTGGGCGAGCTGCCGCTGCTGGCCGAGCCGCTGCGCCGCCTCGACGAGTCCCCCTGGATCGACGCGATCGTCGTCGTCGTGCCGGCGGGCTGGGAGGAGCCGGCGATCCTGCTGGCGGAGGAGCTCTCGGCGACGAAGGTGGTTGCGAGCGTCACCGGGGGCGCGTCCAGGGCGGAGTCGGTCCGTGCCGCGCTCGCGGAGGTGCCTGAGGATGCGCTCGTCGTGCTCGTGCACGATGCTGCCCGCCCGCTCGTGAGCGACGCAGTGGTCGAGCGCGTGCTGGCTCCGCTCTCGGAGGGGTGGGACGGTGTCGTGCCGGGTCTGCGGCTGGCCGACACCGTGAAGCGCATCGAGGGCGACGCGGTGGTCGAGACGGTCGACCGTGAGGGGCTCGTCGGCGTGCAGACGCCGCAGGCGTTCCTGGCTCCGACGCTCCGGACCGCCTACGCGGGCGACCTCGGCGGTGCGACGGACTGCGCGTCGCTCGTGGAGGCTCGGGGTGGCCGGATCCGATGGGTGGAGGGCGACCGGCGGCTGCTCAAGGTGACGACGCCGGACGACCTGGAGCTGCTCTCGTCATGGCTGTGACGGCCGTCTTCGTCGGCTCGTCAGGGCTCTGGGGGCGGATCGGCTCGCTCGACGAGCTGCCGGCGGCACTCGATGCCTGAGCTCCGGATCGGGCTCGGCGTGGACGCGCACGCCCTCGAGCCGGGCAGGCAGCTCGTCCTCGGTGGGGTCGCGATCGAGCATGGGAGCGGCCTGGCCGGGCACTCGGACGGCGACGTGATCGCGCACGCGCTCACCGACGCGCTGCTCGGCGCGGCCGGCCTCGGCGACATCGGCACGCTCTTCCCGCCCGACGACGAGCGCTGGCGCGGCGCCGACTCGCTCGACCTCCTGCGCGAGGCGTACTCCCAGGTCGCCGCCGCCGGGTTCCGGCTCGTGAATGCGGACTGCATCTTGATCGGGGAGGAGCCGCGGATCGCGCCTCACCGTGAGGAGATGCGGGCCAGGCTCGCGGCCGCGCTGGGCACCGAAACGGACCGCGTCAACGTGCGGGCGACGACGACCGACCGCCTCGGCTTCACCGGCCGCGGCGAGGGCCTCGCGGCCGAGGCGGTTGCGCTGCTGGAGCGGCTGCAGGAGGCGGAGTGAAGCTCGTCCGGTACGCCGACCGGCCCGATCTGCTCGAGCGGCGCTTCGACGAGCTCTCCGGCACGACGTTCCCGGTCTTCATGCACCACAACGAGCCGGGCGGCAAGTACTGGGGCCGGCTCTACGAGGACTTTCCCGACTTCCAGGTGGCGCTCCTCGACGATGACGAGCTCGTCGCGGAGGCGCACGCCGTGCCGGTCGCCTGGGACGGCACGCCCACAGATCTCCCGGCCGGCTGGGACGAGGCGTTCGTGCGCGGCATGACCTCCGACCGTGAGCCGACGGCGCTGTCGGCGCTTGCGATCAGCGTCCGCCCGACCCGCCAGGGCGAGGGGCTCTCGCAGCGGATGATCGAGGCGTTCCGCGACACGGCGCGGGGCGCCGGGCTCGGATCCGTGATCGCACCCGTGCGGCCGACGCTGAAGGAGCGCTACCCGCTGATCCCGATCGAGTGCTACCTCGAGTGGCGGCGCGAGGACGGCTCCCACTTCGACCCCTGGATCCGCATCCACGAGCGCGTCGGCGGCGTCATCCTCGCCGCCGCCCCCGAATCGATGCTGATCCGCGCTCCGGTCGCCGACTGGGAGGAGTGGACCGGGATGCGCTTCCCGGTGGACGGCGAGTACGTCTTCCCGGGCGCTCTCGCCACCCTCGTCGTCGAAGGCGGGATCGGCACGCACGTCGAGCCGAACGTCTGGATCAGCCACACGGTCTGAAGCTCGAGCCCGACCCGTTCAGGCGACGCGGACGAGCGAGGCCATCAGGGCTGCCGCGCCCTCATCGTCGAGACCGCTGCGCTTGAGGCTTCTCCACGCCGGCAGTTCCAGCGCGAGTGTCGCGAACGCCTTCGCGCGTGCCGCGCGGGCGCCGCGTCGTCCCAGCGACCGCACGATCCCGACCGCCGCCTCGTGCAGCCGTCGGGTCGCCTGCTCGAGCACCGTTGCGAGGGACGGGATCGTCTCCGCGTCCCGCCACACGTGCGTCAGGATCTGCTCGTTCGCCGTGTAGTAGCGGTACTGAGCGAGCAGCGCCTCCTCGATCTCGAGACCGGTGAGCGTCGGCGGGGGGTGGGTTGCACCGAAATGCGCGCTGCAGGCTCTGAAGAGCTCGCCGTCGTCCGGGAACTGGTTGTACACGGTCGGCCTGCTGACCCCTGCTCGTGACGCGATTGCAGCGATCGTCGTCGCGGCCGGGCCGACCTCCTCGTGGAGAGCCATGGTGGCCGCGACGATGCGCTCGCGCGTGGCGGCGACATGGTCTGCTCGGGCTCGTAGCTGATAGCTCCTCATTTGACTTGACAGAGTGTAACACGAAGTATTACGGTTGACGGACTGTCAAGCGAAATTAGGAGGACGCATGATCACCGAACAGATCGAGCAGATCGAGCTGCTGCCCGTTTGGGGAGAAGGCGATCCGACGATGAGCGGACGCGCCGCCTTCCCGCTCCACGCCGCGCATGGCTGCGAGGCCTCGTCGACCGTCTACTTCGAGGTGGAGCCGGGTCACCACATCGGGCGACACACGGACAGCGCGGAGGAGATCCTGTTCATCGTCGACGGCACGGGGGAGGCAGTCGTCGGCGACGAGAGGGTGCCCCTCTCCCGCGGAGCACTGGCGCTCGTTCCGGAGCTCGTCCCGCACGACGTCTATGCGACCGGCGACTCGCCCCTGCGCGTCCTCGGCTTCTTCGCTGCGGCGACCGTCGAGAGCGTGTTCGACGAGACCATGCAGCCGATGGGCCGGCGCGTCCTCGGGACGCCGGTCGCCGAGGTGACCGCCTAGCGCTGTGCCCCGCGGGCAACGGTCAGAGCCGGAAGCTCCACCGTTCCCTGCTCGACCCGTACGAGGCCGTCCCGCTCGAGGGCGGCGACGGCCTCGGCGTCGAGCTCGTGCAGCAGGCGCGGCTCCTCGGACACCAGCCTGAGCATCGCGGCGCGTCGCTGACGGAAGGAGCCCTCGAAGCGCGACTGACGGCGGAGCGGCTCATACCGGCGGCCACGGGAGGGGCAGTCGCTCGGCGAGCGGGCACGCGCCGCAGCGCGGCACACGCGCGAGGCAGATCGTCGCGCCGAGATCGAAGAGCGCCTGGAGGGCATCCGCACCGAACGCGTGACCCGTCCGCTCCTGGATCCGGCGCACGTTCGTGTCGACCGGCAGCACCGGCTCGCCGAACGCCTGGTTCGCGATCGCCGCGGCGGTGTACGGCCCGACCCCCGGCAACGCGGTGAGGTCGTCCGGCCAGCCGTCGGCCGCGATCACCTGTGCTGCGCGATGCAGGTTGAGCGCCCGGCGGTTGTAGCCCAGCCCCTGCCACTCGCGGATCACGTCAGCGGGTGACGCGCCCGCAAGAGCCGCCGCGGTCGGCCAGCGCTCCAGCCAGCGCAGCCAGCGCGGCACGACGCGCTCGACCTGCGTCTGCTGCAGCATCACCTCCGAGACGAGGATGGCGTATGGGTCCCGGGTCGTCCGCCAGGGCAGATCCCTCCCGTTTTGGCTGAACCAAGCCAGAAGTAGGTCATCCACAAGAGCGAGCGTAGTCGAGTGTTCGGCGCGCGCACGCCGTTCTCGCTTCGCATGCGAACGCCCCCATCGTCCAGCAGTGAAAGGGACGATCGAAAACAGCGAAGCGGCTCTTCCAGAGCTGATTAGCCGGAAGCGGGCCGCCTTCAAACTCGGCCTGAGCCTGCGGACGGTCGACCGGCTCCGCGCGTGAGGACGTCCTCAAGACGCAACGGACGAGCGCGCGCAGGGTGATGATCACCGTCGCCTCTGTCACCGCCCATCTGGACAGGCTCAGTGGCGCCGAGCCCGCGAGTGATCGGCGTGAGGCTGGCCCCGACCCGTTCGCGATCCCTGCCCTCGACGAGCTTCGCGCTCGCAAGGCCGCGGCCGCCGACAGCGACATGGCCGAGGCGGCGGCATGAGCGAGGCGCCGACGGAGCAGGAGTTGCTCGGCGCCGAGGATGTTCCGCCTGAGCTGAAGCCGGGCGCGCAGAAGAAGGTCGGCGGCGGCATCTACATGCGCCTTGACCGCGCCGGGCGCCGCCGTTTCCAGTTCCGCAGTCGCGCCTTTCCTGCGTCGGGCGGACAGACATCATCTGGGCGCGGTCGACGTCGCGGACGTCGAACGCGCGATCCGCGGCGCCATCTACGAAGCGGGCTACGACGCGCTCTGCGTCGTTGAACAGGCACCGACGGCGGGCTATGTTGGCTCTAGGGTCGACAAGGAAAGGGGTCGTAGATGAACGACGAACGCTACGACGTTGTCGTGATCGGCGCGGGCCAGGCCGGCCTCGCCATCGGGCACTTTCTAGCCAAGCAGGGCAAACGGTTCGTGATCGTCGAAGCCGCGGACTCGGTCGGTTCCGCCTGGCGGAGCCGCTGGGATTCGCTCGTCCTCTTCACGCCGCGCCGCTACGACGCGCTGCCGGGGCTTGCCTTCCCCGGCGACCCGGACGGCTACCCGACACGCGACGAGGTGATCGCCTACCTCGAGCAGTACGCCCAGCACTTCCAGTTGCCGATCGCGCTCTCGAGCCCGGTTCGCTCGCTGACAAGGGAGGGCGACGGCGTTCATGCTCGAGATCGGACGAGAAGCGGATCCAGGCCAGTCAGGTCGTCGTGGCCACCGGCCCGTTCCAGGTGCCGAACGTGCCCGCCGCTCGCCGCAGACCTCGCCGCGGACGTGTTCCAGACGCACAGCACCGGGTACCGCAGGCCGGCGGATGTCCCCGAGGGCCGCGTGCTCGTGGTCGGCGGCGGCAACACCGGCTTCCAGATCGCGACGGAGCTCGTCGCGAGCCGCGAGGTGCATCTCGCGATCGGCTCGCGGCAAAAGCCGCTGCCGCAGCGCCTGCTCGGCCGCGACCTCTTCTGGTGGCTGACGAAGCTCGGCCTGCTCGCGAAGACGGTCGAATCGCGGCTCGGTCAACGACTGCGCAGCCGCGACACGCTGATCGGCTCGAGCCCGCGGCGAAGTCAACGCCACGGCGTCCAGGTTCGGCCGCGCGCCGTCCGCGCCGAGGGTCGCACCATCGGCTTCGCCGACGGCAGCGAGCTGGAGGTCGACGCGGTGATCTGGGCGACCGGCTACCGGCCCGACCACTCCTGGATCGAGTTGCCCGTATCAACGCCGACGGTCGTCTGCGCCACCGCCGCGGCGTCACCGAGGTGCCGGGGCTCTACTTCCTCGGCCTCTCCTGGCAACACACCCGCGGCTCGGCCCTGCTCGGCTTCGTCGCCGACGACGCCGCGTTCATCGCTGAGCAGATCGGCCGCGGCAGCGAGCCCGCACCGGAGACGAACGACAGTCGCGCCCCGCAGGCAGCGGGCGCGGCAGAAGGGACTTGACGATGGAGCATCACGAGCATCACGACCATCACGACCAGCACGAACCGGACCTTGAGCACTTCCCGACGGAGACGGCGGGCCTGCCCGAGGCGGCCGGGCCGCAGGTCGTCGAGCTCGCCGACGGCGACAGGTTCGAGCTGCGGATCGCGCCCGTCGCGAAGCGCCTCGGCGAGGACACCGTTCGCATGCTCGCCTACAACGGCTCGGTGCCCGGCCCGGCGCTTCGCGTCCGCGAGGGCTCCGAGCTCGTCGTCCACGTCGTCAACGAAGGCGATCTCGAGGCGACCGTTCACTGGCACGGTCTGCGGCTCGAGAACCGCTACGACGGCACCCACGAGACGCAGGCGCCGATCCCTGTCGGCGGCAGCTTCTCCTACCGCATCTCGTTCCCCGACCCCGGCGTCTACTGGTACCACCCGCACATCCGCGAGGACTACGGCCAGGAGCTCGGCCAGTACGGCAACATCCTCGTCGTCCCGGCCGAAAGCGACTACTGGCCGCCCGCCCACCGCGAGCTGCTCCTGACGCTCGACGACGTCCTGATCGAGGACGGGAAGATCGCGCCGTTCAGCCGCGAGGAGACGACGTTCGCCGCGATGGGCCGCTACGGCAACGTCATGCTCGTCGGCGGCGAGACGGAGTCCGTCGTTCCCCGCACGGCAGGGCGAGGTCGTTCGCCTCTACCTCACGAACACCGCCAACACGCGCGTCTTCAACGTCGCGCTGCCAGGAGCGCAGCTGAAGCTCGTCGGCGGCGACAGCGGCCGCGTCGAGCGTGAGGAGCTCGTTGAGTCGGTCGTGCTCGCGCCCTCCGAGCGGGTCGTGGTCGATGCGCTCTTCGAGCAGCCGGGCCGGCTCACCCTCGAGCACCGCACGCCCGAGCGGACGTACGAGCTGGCGACGATCGACGTGGGCGACGAGCCGGCGACGCCCGCCGCTCGCGGACCAGTTCGCCGTCCTGCGCCAGAACCCCGAGTGGTCGGCAGAGCGGGAACGCCTCGCGCCCTACCTCGACGCGGAGCCCGACAAGACGCTCGCATTCGTCGCCGAGATGGACATGGGCGTGCCCGATGGCCCGGTCGTCTACGCCTGCCCGATGCACCCCGACGTCACCGGCGAGGCTTCCGACCGCTGCCCGAAGTGCGGCATGAAGCTCCTTGCGGTCGCCGCGCCGAGCAGCTACGCCTGCCCGATGCATCCGGAGGTCGTCAGCGAGACGCCGGACCGCTGCCCGAAGTGCGGCATGAAGCTGGTCGACGCCGCGCTCGTCGCGGCTGCCGGACACTCACACGAACCGCACGGGCACGAGTCAGGCACGAGGGCACCACGATCACGAGCACGGGCGCACGGGGCACGAAGAGCACTCGACGGCGACGCACGGGCATGACACGGACCACGACCGCACGATGCCGGCGGGATCGAGTGGGAGGACGACATGGTCGCGGTCAACCGGCTCACGACGCCGGCGAACATGCGCTGGAAGCTCGTCGACCGCGACACCGGCGCGGAGCAATCACGGGATCGACTGGCAGTTCACGGTCGGCGACCGCGTCAAGCTCCGGCTCGTCAACGAGATGGACTCGGACCACCCGATGCACCATCCCTTCCACGTCCACGGCGCCGGCCGCTTCGTCGTCCTCGCCCGCGACGGCGTCCCGGAGGCCAACCTCGTCTGGAAGGACACCGTCCTCGTCCGCACCGGCGAGACGGTCGACATCCTGCTCGACGTCACCAACCCGGGTCGCTGGATGGCGCACTGCCACATCGCCGAGCACCACGAGAGCGGGATGATGTTCAGCTTCAACGTAGAGCCCGCAACGGCGGCGTGAGGCGGCCCGGACGTCCCGTCTACCTGCTCGGCCGCGCCGCCACGCCCGGCGCGGCCGAGACGCGGCAGTTCCTGTCGCGAAACGGAGTCGAGTTCCGCTGGGTGGACGTCGACGACGACCCGCTCATGCGTCTGCTCGCCGCAGATCGGGCGCTGACCGACATACGGCTTCCGTGCGTGCTCTTTCCCGACGGCGCGCTGCTCGAAGGCCCGGAGCGGTTCATGCGGACGAGATTCGTCGCGCATCACGGCGCTTCACCACGGGTACCCGCCGAAGACCAGCAGGCGCACCTGGAGACGAAGCGCTTCAAGCACGAGCTCGCCACGGGCGTGGGGCTGACTGACGCGGCCCCAGTTCGATCTTTACGACGTTGCGATCCTCGGAGCGGGTCCCGCCGGCCTGACGGCCGCGCTGTATGCAGCCTCCGAGGGGCTACGGACGCTCGTCGTCGAAGCGCTCGCTCCAGGCGGACAAGCCGGGACGAGCGCACGGATCGAGAACTACCCAGGCTTCCCGAACGGCGTCAGCGGCTCCGAGCTCGCCGCCAACATCCATGCGCAGGCGTCCCGGCTCGGCGCTGAAGTGCTGGTCGGCGTCGAACTCGTGCACGCGATGCCCGGCAACGGCGCACCGGTCGAGTTCGAGCTGACCGGCGGCGCCACCGTCCGCGCCCGCGCCAGCATCGCAGCGAACGGTGTCCACTACCGGCGGCTCGAGGCTCAGGGCGTCGACGAGCTGATCGGCGCCGGCGTTCACTACGGCGCTTCTCCCTCCGAGGCAGCCCTCTGCCGCAACTGCGACGTCATCGTCGTCGGCGGCGCCAACTCCGCCGGACAGGCAGCGCTCCACCTCGCCGATGTCGCGCGCAGCGTCACCCTTGTCTGCCGCTCCGACTCGCTCGAGCAAGGCATGTCGCGGTACCTCGTCGACCGGATCGATGCGCACGAGCGGATCCGGGTCCGCAACCGGGCGGAAGTTGTGCAAGGCGCGAGGCGACGAGCGGCTCGGATCGGTTGTGATCCGCGACGAGAGCCGCGACGAGGAAGTCGAAGCCGGCGCCGACGCACTCTTCGTCATGATCGGCGCGCAGCCGATGACCGCAGGCGTCGAGGGCTGGCTCCAGCGTGACGACCGTGGCTTCCTCGTCACCGGACCTGATCTGCTGAGCGACGACCAGCGCTCATGGCCACTCGACCGCGTCCCACTCCACCTCGAGTCGAGCTACCCAGGTCTATTCGTCGCGGGCGACGTACGCCACGGCTCGATCAAGCGCGTCGCCTCCGCGGTCGGCGAAGGCGCGATGGCAGTCGCGCTCATCCACCAGTACCTGAACACGGTCGACGGATGACGGTACGGCTGACGGTTGCGGGAAACTTCTTCGCCTTCCGCGACGGCTTGTTGTTCGCGGTCGCAGCTATCGGCGACACTGAGATGCTGACCAGGGCTCTCAGGCCCGGCGCCGGCTTGGTGACTCATCGGCGTGCTTGTCCCCGTCACCTGCCCGCGACACCACCGAACTGAGAGGCCCCCATGAGTCAGCCACGACCCACCGATCCGATTGGATCCATTGGCTGGACCGAACGCACCGGGGGAGTGCTGACCGCTCGGGAATGCCTAGCACTTGCCCGGCCCCTCGTGCGGGCGGAGCTCAGCATTCTTGCCGGCCGTCTCGCGATGGTGCTCCGAATGCACTCGGGACGCCGGAGTTCCATCGATCCGGCGAGTCTGGTGCCTCCCGACTCCCCTCTCGCAAGAGATGCCGAGGTCGCCGCGCAGGACATCTTGACACCGGTACTCCTCAACCATTCCAGTCGTGCCTACACGTGGGGCGCGGCCATCGCCGCACTTCACGGGATCACGTTCGACCGTGAGCTCCTGTACCTGGCCGCAATGTTCCACGACACCGGGATCCCGAGCCCGGTGCCCGACGTCGACTTCACGGTTCGCAGCGCCGCGTTGGCACGCGAGTTCACCGACAGCCACCACGTGCCTGCCGATGAACGCGAGCTCGTTGCAAACGCGATCGCCATGCACCACACCCCCGGCGTTGGCCTCGAAGCCGGTGCCGAGGCCTACCTCCTATCTGCCGGCGCAGCCGTCGACGTGTTCGGCCTACGCAGCAACGAGATACCCGATGCAGTCCGCCAGCGCGTCATCCATGAGTACCCGCGGTTGGGCTTCAAGCGGGAGTTCGCCGGGCTTCTCCGAGCCGAGGCCAAGCGAGTCCCTCGTGGCCGTGCCTGGTACCTGCACCGCTTCGCCTTGAGCGACCTAAGCATTCGGCTCGCGCCCTTCCGTGGTTGATGTGACGGCACGGCAGGGGTGCAGGCCCGATCCCTTCTGCGGCGGAACGTCGCTGCGGCGGTAGTACAGTCGTCAGCCGAGCGCCGATCGTCATCGCAGTGGCTGACCTGAACGGGTGGCGCGAACAACGTCGGTGATGGCTCGTGTGGTGATCTTCGCGTCCCTGAGCGCTCCCGAGATCGGAGCGCCTGGCATCGGCGGGCCTGATCCCCTAGGGTCGAGCCAGCGCTTAGGAGAGAGCGATGGACGGACCACAGCCGTATCCAGTCCGCATCGAGGGACAGCTGGACCCCAAGCTGAGCCGCTGGCTCTGGCTGGTGAAGTGGATCCTGGCGATCCCGCACTACATCGTGCTCGCGCTGCTCTGGCTCACCCTGTTCGTTCTGACGATCGTCGCGTTTTTCGCGATCCTGTTCACCGGCCGCTACCCGCGGGGCATCTTCGACTTCAACGTCGGCGTTCTCCGCTGGACGTGGCGGGTCGCGTTCTACTCCTACGGCGCGCTGGGCACCGATCGCTATCCGCCCTTCACGCTCGACGACGTGCCCGACTACCCGGCGCGCCTGGAGGTCGCCTACCCGGAGCAGCTCTCCCGCGGCCTCGTGCTGGTGAAGTGGTGGCTGCTCGCGATCCCGCACTACATCGTCACGGGGATCTTCCTGGGAGGCGGCAGCTATGCGGCGTCCCGGGTGGACGAGTGGTTCTGGGGCATCGGCTTCGAAACCGGGCTGATCGGCATCCTCGTGCTCTTCGCCGGTGTGGCGCTGCTCTTCACCACGCGGTACCCGGACGGGCTCTTCGACCTCGCTGTCGGACTCGACCGGTGGGTCGCGCGCGTCGCCGCCTACGTGTTGCTCATGCGCGACGAGTACCCGCCGTTCCGGCTCGACCAGGGAGGTGCCGACGGGGAAGGGTTCGCGGAGCCGGCTTCCGCGTCCCCGCCGCCGCCTCCGTCGCCGGCGAGCCGGCTGCGCCGACCGCGCCTCCTGCCCGCAGAGGCTGGAGTGGGGGACGAATCGCGCTCGTGGTCGTCGGCACCATCGCGGGTCTGCTGGCGCTCGGACTCCTCGCCGGCGGCTGCGCGCTCGTCGCCGTCGACCAGACGCAACGGGACGACGACGGGTTTCGTCATGTCACCGACGCAGGACTTCTCGACACCGACGTACGCGATCGTGTCCGAGAGCGCCGACCTCGACGCCGAAGGTGCCGAGTGGGCACTTGACACGTTCCTCGGCACGGTCCGGATCCGCGGCGAGAGCGACCGCCCGGTGTTCGTCGGGATCGGGCCGGCCGGCGAGGTCACGCGGTACCTCGGAGGCGTCGAGCGCGACGTGGTCGACGACCTCGACAGCGACGGTGACCCGGAGTACGCGCGGCGCCCGGGCGGCACGCCAGGCGCCCCGCCGGGCGACGAGACGTTCTGGGTCGCGTCGACGGCGGGTGCCGGCGAGCGGACGCTCGAATGGGAGCCGGAGGACGGGGACTGGCGGGCGGTCGTGATGAACGAGGACGGGTCGCGCGGGGTCTCCGCCGAGCTGAGCATCGGCGCCGAGCTGGACTCGATCCTCTGGATCGGCATCGGACTACTCGTCGCAGGCGCCCTCTTCGCCGCAGGCTCCGCGCTCGCAATCACGGCGGCTACGCGCAACCGACGCTGACCCGACTAGGCGGCGGCACGCTCTTCGACTGGTGGGATGCGGGCACGACGGTGCCAGCCGTCTTGGTCATCCCCGAGTTCTTATGGGAGCTGTCGCTCGGGATCTACGCGGCAATCTGGGGATTCCCAAAGACAGCTCCGATCCTCTCGGCCGCAGCACGGCTCCGCAGACCGACGCCGCGTAGGACGAACGTGTCGGCGCGGGACGCCCACAGACCGGTCAGCTGACGCTCCGGTCGATGGATACGGTGACCAACTGGTTCCTAGCAAAGGAACCAGAGCTAGGAGGGCACAGTCCCGCGCTGGCTCGAGGCGGGCGGTAGACCTCTTAGATCGCTTGGGCTGGATCGGCATGCGTGACGGCATGCTCGAGCTGACCGAGAACTGATCCGTTCCTGCGCCTGATGGCCTTTGCAGCCCCACCGGCTGCTGGGTCAGCGGAACGATGACCATGATCTGGCTGCATCTCCCATCGTGGCGCCAACCATGACGATCGCGCCGACCGCAGCACGAAAGCGTCAGTTGCTCTTGCGCTCGTGGCGGAACCCGTGCCTTGCCACAACCCATGTGGCGAGGAACGCGAAGAGCGCCACGGCAATTGCTGACGGAACGGAACTCTGGTCGCCGGCGACGCCGGTCGTGACGATGTCCGGACCGAAGATCGCATCGAACAGAACCGTGAGCCACATGACGACGATTGCCAGGGATGCCCACATCTCGGGGACGAGGATCTGTGAGGACCAATGCCGCCCGTCCTGGGCCACCCCGGTTCGCTTCTGGGAAACGGTCTCCATCTCGCACCTCCTTTCGCCACCCGATCCCCCATCGACGTCACGAGGCGATCGGGGAGGCGCCGCATCCCTATCGGTGAATCCGCTTACCGTGGGCGGATCGGATCAACCCAGCCGAAGACCAGGGGCAGATTTTCGCTTGGGATGTTCAGCTCGCCGTCAGAGCGGCCTGATCGGTCGGCTCACGCGAGTTCTTGCCGCGGTGGAGGGGCGCACGACCGCGAGGCTGAGTAGGCGGCGGCCACCGTCGAACTGGCGGCAGCTCGCGCGTGAGTGGATCGCCCGCGGCTACGGTCAAGTCCTCGCCGTAGTGGGCGAGCTCAAGCGGTGGTCCATCGAGTATCTCGTAGGTCGCCCCATCTGCGATCACCTCGACTTTGAGCAGGCTGCCGCGGACCAAGAGGCGGAAGGCGAGACGCTCCAGCCGGGGTGGCAGCCGGGGTGCGAAGGTGAGCTTGCCGTCGTGGTCTCGCATTCCGCCGAAGCCGGCAACCGCCGCTATCCAGGCACCGGCGAGCGAAGCGATGTGCACACCGTCGACCGTGTTATGTGCCAGGTCGTGAAGGTCCATGAGAGCTGCCTCGCCGAAGTAGTCGTAGGCGAGGTCGAGGTGTCCGACTTCGGCCGCTATCACCGCTTGCGTACAGGCTGAGAGTGACGAGTCGCGGACGGTCAGTGCTTCGTAGTACGCGAAGTCGCGGGCCTTCTCCTCGTCCGTGAAGGCATCGCCGCGCGCATGCAAAGCGAGTACGAGATCGGCCTGCTTCACGACCTGCTTGCGGTACAGGTCGAAGTATGGGTAGTGGAGAAGAAGCGGGTATTCGGTGGGGGCAGTACGGGCGAAGTCCCATGCTTGATGCTCTGTGAAGCCTTCCGACTGCGGATGAACTCCCAGCGAGTCGTCCCACGGCACGATCATGTTTTCCGCCGCGTGCCGCCATGCTGCCGCTTCCTCGAAGTCTGCGCCTAGATCCGCTGCGTGCCGGGGGTGTCGCCGGACCGCCTCGGCTGCCGAGCGTAGGTTTCGTTGGGCCATGAGATTCGTGTAGGTGTTGTTGTCGGCGATCGCGCTGTACTCATCGGGGCCGGTGACGCCGTCGATTCGGAAGCGGCCCTGCGCGTCGTGGTGACCGAGTGAGCGCCAGAAGCGCGCAGTCTCGACAAGCAGTTCGAGCCCGACGTCCCGCTCGAATGCGGTGTCCGCCGTAGCGTCCTGGTAGCGCACGACAGCGTCGGCGATGTCTGCGCCGATGTGGAACGCAGCAGTCCCGGCGGGCCAGTATCCGGAGCACTCTTGACCACGGATCGTGCGCCAGGGGAACGCGGCACCTGCGAGGCCGAGCTGGACCGCGCGCTCCCGCGCGAGGTCGAGCGTGGCGTGACGCCAGCGAAGGGCGTCGGCTGCCGCCTTCGGCACGGTGTAGGTCAGTACTGGCAGGACGAAGCGCTCCGTGTCCCAGAAGGTGTGGCCGTCGTAGCCGGGGCCTGTGAGACCCTTCGTCCCGATTGCTCGCTGCTCGGCACGGGCTCCTGCTTGAAGCGTGTGAAACAGAGCGAAGCGGATCGCCTGCTGCAGTTCTGTGTCCCCGTCCAGCTCGACGTCGGCGCGCTCCCAGAAGTCGTCGAGGTACTCGCGCTGCGACCGGAGCAGGCCTTCCCACCCGGTATGCCGCGCCTCGGCGAGCGCGGCGACGGCGAGATCTCTCACGGCCGGAAGAGAGCGCTGGCTCGAGGCGCCGTAGGCGAGGAACTTGACCACAGTTAGACATTGGTCGGCGGCGAGGTCTGCGGCGACGGTCACTCTGCCGACGTCCGGCGCGGTCTCGGTCCAGGTTTCGGTGTTCTCAGGCCCAGCAACGAGGTGATCCATCGCGGCGGCCAGGCGCAGCTTGCTCAACTTCGTCGAGTGCACGAGGACGACCCGATTCTCGTAGGACGAGTGTTCCTCGGACTGCAGCGGTGCGTCCAGCGCCGCGGCCGCACGCGGGTCCCCGGAGCGGGCAGGCGCGGGCTCGTTGGCGACCAGCTCGGACTGGACGACCACCCGCACGGGTCCGTCCAGGGGCTCGACCTCGTAGCGGATCGCTGCTGCGGCTCGCTGGGCGAAGGAGACCAGCCGCGTCGATCGCACCCGAACGCCGTCGCCGGCGGGCGAGACCCATTCCACGGTGCGGCGGAGGACGCCGTTTCGCAGGTCGAGTTCGCGCTCGTGGCTGAGGAGTTCGCCGTAGCGGAGGTCGAATGGCTCGTCGTCGACGAGCAAACGGATGATCTTGCCGTTCGTGACGTTGACCAGCGTCTGACCCGACTCTGGGTTGCCATAGGCGGCTTCTGCGTGAGGCAGTGGGCGCAGTTCGTAGAAGGAGTTGAGGTAGCTGCCGGGCAAGCCGAACGGCTCGCCCTCGTCGAGATTCGCCCTCAGTCCGATGTGCCCGTTTGCGAGTGCGAACATCGATTCGGTCTTGGCGAGCGCTGTGAGGTCCAGCTGCGTCTCGCGCACCGACCAGGGCTCGACGGAGAATCTAGGCCGGCTGCTCATCGTGACCTCAGCAAGTCGCCGAGGTCGGAGATGACGAGGTCGGCCCCGGCTCGGCGGAGCGCCTCGGCGTGATCGGTCCGATTGACGCCCACCACGAAACCGAACTCGCCCGAACGCCCGGCAGCGACACCAGCGAGCGAGTCTTCGAACACGGCTGCTTCGGCTGGCTCGACACCCAGTGCCCATGCTGCAGCGAGAAAGGTGTCCGGGGCAGGCTTGCCCTGAAGATGCTCTTCCGCGGCGCGCACTGCATCGATCCGCACCTCGAACAAATCGGTGAGACCCGCAGCTTCGAGAGCGGCGCGACAGTTCGCACTGGCTGAGACGACCCCCCGGCGCAGGCCCTCATCCGCAACGGCTCGCACGTACCGCACCGAGCCCTCGTACGGCTTCAGTCCCCGGCGTCGGATCAGCTCGTGCACGAGATCGTTTTTTCGATCGCCCAGGACGCCGATCGTCGCCGCCTCTTCCGCGATCCCGCGGGAGGCGAGGAACTCACGGACGCCGTCGTCGCGGGCCCTCCCGTCGACATGCCGGTCGTAGTCGAGCGCACTATCGAACGGGACGAAAGGCTCCCGCGTCTGGGCACTGCGCTCCAGCAAGAAGGGATCGAACGTCGCCTTCCAGGCCGCGGCATGCAGGTGTGCGGTCTTAGTGAGTACGCCGTCGAGGTCGAATAGGCACGCCCTGATGCCGCTCGGCAAGCCGACACTCTCGGCTTCCGTCTGGTGCCCCTCCTCGCGTTCGTACGCATGCGCGTTCACTGGTCTCTCCTTCGGCTGGTCGATCAGTACGAGCATGCGGCCGGCGCCGTGATGCGGCATCCGGGGCACCGCGGATTCGTCGCGTGTTTTCCCGCACCGCGGTATGAAACGGATCTACGGCCGCGAACGTGGGATGGAGATCAGCGTCCAGCCGAGAGCGAATGCCCCGACGAGGAGGGCGCGCAGCGCCGGTGTCCACGAGGACTGCCAGACGGCTGTGCCCAGCAGCCACGGGAAGGCGAGCAGCCACAGGCCGAGTTCTGCGAGCAGCGGTAGGTCGCGTACCCACCCACGCACCGCATCGAGCTGGTCGGCGTACAGCGCTGCGAAGAACGCAATCCACATCCCGAGCATGAAGGTGAGCCAAACGATTCCGCCAGCGCGCGAGGACTCCGGTCGAAGTCGGTCGGCCAACCGTGGCGACTGCCTCGGCATGCTGGGACTCGAACCGGACTGGATCGCCATCACCCTCGCCGTTCCACTCGGATCGCCCGGAGTAGCGTCACTGCGCCGAGCCCGACCGGGATACCGCTCAGCCCCAACAGCAGCCAGGGGAAACCCTCGCCCATCAGGCTGGCTTCGTTGAAGCAGGCACGGGTGCCGCCCGGACGATCAGGACGGGCCGTTTCGCTTCGGCCAGCACTCCACGTGAGACGCTGCCCAGCAGAGCGCTTGCGATAGTGCCGTGCCCGCGCGAGCCGACGACGATCAGGTCAACGTCGTGTGTCTCGGCGAAGGCAACGATCTCACCGACCGGGTCACCGCGCAGCAGCGCTGTCGTGGCCACGATCTCGTGCTCCGCAGCCGACGCTACCGCGTCGTCCAGGAGCGTGCGATCGTGCTCGGTGACCTCGTGCGGGAACGCGCCGCCGATACGCGACGAAACCGGTTGCCGGCACGACGTCCATGAACGGCACGACGTGGACGAAGATCAGCTCGGCCCTCTGCTCGGCCGCCAGCTCGATCCCAAAGGCGACCGCCTCGGTCGAGGAGCGTGAGCCGTCGGTCGCGACCATGATCCTCTTCATGTTCGCCGCCTCCTTCAGTCGCTTTCAGTCACATCCTCCGCGTGTGTGACCGAGACCGAATCGGGGACGGCGCCGATCCGCCCTGCGTAGTTCGCCGCAGCGGCTTGAGCCTCAGTAGGCGGAGTTGAAAAGCGTGCGCCGGACCGCCCGCGCGATCACGAGATCCTCGCGCGAGGCGACGACGGCGACGCGCACCGTGGACGTGGCTGCGCCGATCTCGCCGTCGCCGCTCGTCGCCTCGATTGGCGCCCTCGTCGAGTGCGACGCCGAGGAAGCCGAGGCGTGCGCAGATCCGCGCGCGGAGCTGCGGGAGCGCTCGCCGGCGCCTGCTGTGAAGACGATCGCGTCGACACCGTCGAGTGCAACGGCTGCGGCCGCGACGGCCTGCGCGACCCGGCGGGCGTAGATCGCAAGCGCGAGTCGAGCTCGCTCGTCCCCTGCGCTCTCGGCCGCTTCGAGGACGTGCACGTGAGGGGAGAGCCCGCTGAGTCCGAGCAGCCCCGACTCGTGCTGGAGCGCGTGCTCGAGCTCGTCGACGGTCGCATGGTCGTGGCGCAGGAGATAGAGGAGCAGCCCGGGTCGACGGAGCCGGAGCGAGTTGCCATTGGCACCCCCTCGAGGGGCGTGAGGCCCATCGTCGTATCGACCGACTGGCCGTCGCGGACGGCTGTGACAGAGGAGCCGCCGCCAAGGTGACAGACGACGAGTCGCGGCACGTCGACGCGCTCGGCGGCCCATTGCGCGGAGATGCCCTGGAATCCGAAGCGATGAAGCCCGAGCTCCAGCCGCCACTTCGCAGGGATCGCGTAGGTCGCCGCCTCCTCGGCCAGGGTGGCATGGAAGGCCGTGTCGAAGACGGCGACATGGGGTTGGTCGGGGATCGCCCGCCTGGCGGTCGCGATCGCCTCGAGCGAGGGCGGGTTGTGGAGCGGCGCGAGCTCCGTGAGCGCGTGGAGCTCCGCGAGGACGCCGTCGTCGATCAGCACGGGCTCGCGAAAGCGGTCGCCGCCGTGGACGACTCGGTGTCCGACCGCGGCCACGTCGTCAGGGACCGGTTCGAAGGACGACAGCGTCTGGGCGTTGTCGTTCGTCGTCCACGAGCGAGAGCTTGAGGCTGGTCGAGCCGGCGTTGACGACGAGGACGTTCAGTAGGGCCAGATCCAGTTGCGGATCTCGGGGTCGTCGTCCCCGTGCTCGCGCGTGTACGCGCGGGCGCGCGAGCCGGCGCTCCACCATCTGCTGGCGCAGGTGCGCGGCGCGCTCGGCGAGACCGGGGACGCGGTCGATCACGTCGATCACGAGATGGAACCGGTCGAGGTCGTTGAGCATGACCATGTCGAACGGCGTCGTCGTCGTGCCCTCTTCCTTGTAGCCGCGCACGTGCAGGTTGCCGTGGTTGCGGCGCCGGTAGGTGAGGCGGTGGATCAGCCACGGATAGCCGTGGTAGGCGAAGACGATCGGCCGCGAGGTTGTGAAGAGCGCGTCGAACTCGGTGTCGGAGAGACCGTGCGGGTGCTCGCTCTCCGACTGGAGCCGCATTAGGTCGACCACGTTGACGACGCGCACCTTAGCTCGGGCAGGTGGTCGCCGGAGGAGTGCGGCGGCGGCGAGCGTCTCGAGCGTCGGGACGTCGCCGGCACAGCCGAGCACGACGTCGGGCTCGCCGCCCTCGTCGGACGACGCCCAATCCCAGATCCCGAGCCCGCGTGTGCAATGGATGATCGCGTCGTCGATCGAGAGGTAGTCGAGCGCAGGCTGCTTGCCGGCAACGATCGACGTTGACGTAGTTACGGCTGCGCAGGCAATGGTCGGCGACCGAGAGCAGCGTGTTCGCGTCCGGCGGCAGGTAGACGCGGATCACCTCGGCCTTCTTGTTGACGACGTGGTCGATGAAGCCGGGATCCTGGTGCGAGAAGCCGTTGTGGTCCTGTCGCCAGACGTGCGACGAGAGCAGGTAGTTGAGCGACGCGATCGGCCGGCGCCAGGGGATGTCCCGCGTCGTCTTCAGCCACTTCGCGTGCTGGTTGAACATCGAGTCGACGATGTGGATGAAGGCCTCGTAGCAGTTGAAGAGGCCGTGCCTGCCGGTGAGCAGGTAGCCCTCGAGCCAGCCCTGGCAGAGATGCTCGGAGAGAATCTCCATCACGCGCCCGTCCGGGGCGAGGCCCTCGTCGCCGTCCTCGCAGCTCGCCGAGCCAGGTTCGGCTCGTGACCGAGAAGACGTCGCCGAGCCGGTTCGAGGCGGTCTCGTCGGGGCCGAAGAGCCGGAACGTCTGCGGGTTCTGGGCGACGATGTCGCGCAGGAAGCCGCCGAGGACGCGCGTCGCCTCGCTCGTGCCGGTGGCGGGGGCGGTCACCTCGACCGCGTAGTCGCGGAAATCCGGCAGGACGAGCTCGCGCAGCAGCGCGCCGCCGTTCGTGTGCGGGTTGGCGCTCATCCGCCGCTCGCCTTCCGGCGCGAGCGCGGCGAGCTCGGGCACGAGCCGGCCGTCCTCGTCGAAGAGCTCCTCGGGCCGGTAGCTCCGCAGCCAATCCTCGAGCAGCCGTATGTGCGCAGGGTTCTCGCGGACGGCGGCCATCGGCACCTGATGCGACCGCCAGCTGCCCTCCGTCCGCTTCCCGTCGACTTCCTTGGGCCCCGTCCAGCCCTTGGGGGTTCGCAGGATTAGCATCGGCCAGGTCGGCCGTGTGACCTCGCTGCCGTTGCGCGCCGTCGCCTGAATCGCTGCGATCTCGTCGAGCGCCTCGTCCATGCGCGGCGGCGAGCCGGCGATGCACGTGCGCGGGGTCCTCGCCGTCGAAGCCACCGCTGACGACGATCGGTCGCCAGCCATAGCCCTCGAAGAGCGCGACGAGCTCCCGCTCGGGGATCCGCGCGAGCACGGTCGGGTTGGCGATCTTGAAGCCGTTCAGGTGCAGGACCGGCAGCACCGCCCCATCCGTCCTTGGATTGAGCAGCTTGTTCGAGTGCCAGCTCGCCGCCAGGGACCTGTCTCGGCCTCGCCGTCGCCGACGACGCAGGCGACGAGCAGGTCGGGGTTGTCGAAGGCGGCGCCGAAGGCGTGGACGAGCGCGTAGCCGAGCTCCCCGCCCTCGTGGATCGAGCCGGGCACCTCGGGCGCCACGTGGCTTGGGATCCCGCCGGGGAAGGAGAACTGGCGGAAGAGCTCGCTTCAGCCCGTCCGCGTCGCGGGAGATGTTCGGGTAGAGCTCGCTGTAGGTGCCCTCGAGATAGGCGTTCGCGACGAGCGCCGGGCCCCCGTGGCCGGGGCCCGTGACGTAGATCGCGCTCAGGTTCCGTGCCCGGATCTGCGCGGTTGAGGTGCGCGTAGAGGAGGTTGAGACCCGGCACGGTTCCGAAGTGGCCCAGGAGGCGCGGCTTGACGTGCTCCGGACGCAGCGGTTCCCGCAGGAGCGGGTTGTCGAGCAGGTAGATCTGCGCGACGGAGAGATAGTTCGCCGCACGCCAGTAGGCGTTGACGAGCCGTAGCTCCTCGTCGTCGAGCGCGTGCTCCTCGCTGTGAGCGGGCACGGGGTCAGTCAACGCCGCTCAGCGCTGGCTCGTCGTCGATCGTCCCCATCGCCGAATCGCGTCTCCGGCCCGCCCGAAACCACCGAGAAGATAGAAGAGCGTCGCAGCGAGGACGTAGCCCGAGCAGAGGATCACCCAGTCGATCAATCCTCCGGTCCACATGGTTCCCTCCTTTCACTGTCAGAGAGAGGTTCGCCCCGTCCGCGGCTCCGCGCCATCGGGGAGCACGCTGATGGCAGATCGGTAGTCACGACGGATGCGACGGCGTCCTAGGCGACGATGAGGACGTCGCAGCGAGCGCGATCGCCCACTGCGCCGCTCGACGGGCTCGATCTCAAGTCGGCCGTCCGCCCGACGACGAGGAGGTCGACGCCGAGCGTCCGCGCGGTCTCGACGAGCGCGTCGCCGCCGCCGGCTCGACGTAGCGCGCCGGCACGTTGTGACGGATCAGTTGTTCTCGCGCGTCGCGGAGCAGAGCGGCCGACTCGTCGGCTCCCGTTTCGGGGCAGGACCACGGCGACGGACAGCGGTCGAGGCGTAGCCCGTCAAATCGGCAGCGGCTGCCAGTGCCCGTCGCCCCGACTCGGTTCCGTCGTAGCCAAGGAGGATGTTTCGCGCGCGCGCCGCCATGTAGGCACGATGCCGTGGGTGCGCCCGGTCCGCGTCAGCGAGCAACCGCAGCGTCTGCGGAGAACTACTGATCTACGGCGCAGAGCGGGGCATCGGCGTTTCCCAGTTGCCGCGCGAAGATGACGAGGACGCTGAGACCCTCATAGCCGGTGAACTGGTGCTCGGCTCCCGCAGGCACGAACACGGCCTGTCCCGTCGTGAGGGGGATCTCCTTGCCCTCGACCGTCAATGTCCCGCGACCGTCGAGGACGACGTAGAGCTCGTCGTCCTCGTGCGGCTGCTGGTGATCCGGCTCCGGCGCGACCAACACGTAGACGCCGACCTCGAGGCCGGGCGAGGCGTGCACGATCTCGTACCCGCCGTTGCCCTCCTCGAGCCGGCGTCGTGACCGCTTCGACGTCGAACGCTTCGGCGAGCTCGGATCCTCGCGTTGTCACTCGGCCGTCCGTCCGGTCGCGTGCCTGTCTCGCCAAGCTCACGTCGTCCACGGTCCATGTCAAGTCGCTCGTGACGGTGACGACCCCAGGAATGCGGGCCGTCATCCGCTCGAGCAAGGCCACGTCGCTCCGAGACGAGAGCGTTCCGGCGAGGCTGACGGCGCCGCGCTTCACGTCGACCTGCACGCTATCGCGATCGAGCCACATCGTCCGCTCGATCACCTCATCGCGGAGCTCGCGCTCGATCTCCTCGTCGGAGCGGACGAAGGCGCGCACGAGATCGCGTGCGAGTGACGATGCCGACGAGGGTGTCGTCCTTGACAACGGGCAGACGGTTGACGCCGAGCTCCGTCATCAACCTCGCCGCCTCCGAAGTGCTCGACCACGGGCTGACGGTGATCGGAGGCGAGGTCATCGCTTCGCGCACGTCCGCGCCTTCGACTTGATCGCCGCCGCGGGTCGGCCGCGCAGCCACGCGGAGCCGCCGCGTCCACCCGGCGTCCTGTGAATCGTGCTCCTTGTAGAGAATGTCCCCCTCGGAGACGACGCCGATGACGTGGTTCTGCGCATCACGTACGGGGAGACCCGAGATGCCGCTCTCGACGAAGATCGTGGCGACGTCCTTGAGCGACGCTTCCGGGCCGATCGACAGCACCGGCGTCGTCATCAGGTCCTGCACGCGCATGGCTTCTCCTTTCGGTTGAGCTCATCGTCGTCGTCCGCGAGTCGGGACGCATCCGCAGGAACGCCCAGCTCTCTGCGGAAAACTACGCCGGACTACGCGTCCACTCCGGCGACGAGTGCGCCGATCGCGAACGCGACTCCGCAGCGAGTGACCCGACCAGCAGCATCTCGGCACCGCTGCGGAGGAAGCCCCGTTTGGTCACGAACGATCGCGACGCGCCGACCCCGAAGAGAGCGGCCGCAGTGAGCCCGATCGCGGTCGGCAGGCGGCTCGTCGTCGCCGATCGGCGCGAGATAGGCGACGAGCGGGACCAAGCCCGCGATCACGAAGCCGGCGATCGTGGCCGCGCCATGGCGCAGCGCGTCGGTGCGGGCGTCGTGCTCGTCGATCTCGACGTTCGAGCGACGGGCGAGGTAGTTGCTGGCTCCCATCGAGAAGCCGTCTGCCAGTAGGTTCGCGAAGCCGAGGATGAGGATCACGCGCTCGGAGAGAGATGCCCCGACGACCCCGAAGACGACTGCGAATGTGGTGATGATGCCGTCGTTGGCGCCGTAGACGAGATCCGGGAGGTAGTGAGGCCAGAAGCGGGCCGCCACGCCCTCGTCCGCGGTCCCGCCGTCGGCGCCGACGCGCCCATGTCACCTCCGCCTGGTTGCCGCGCGTGCGAACGACGAGCACGGAGTGCTCGGCATCGTGTGCGAGCCGCTCGCTCACGCTCCCGAGCGCACGCACGCCTCGCAGGCCTCGGCTGCCGACCACCAGGAGGTCGCTCGTCTCCGCAGCGGCGGTCAAGACGTCGAGGGCACGCCCGTCGTGCTCCTCGAGCTGGGGCGCCAGTCGGCGGGCCGTCATCCAGGTCGACGTGCGCGTCCTGCGTGGCGGTGATCGCACGCACTTCGCTGTCGAAGCGGTCTGCGAGCGCTCGCGCCGACGTCGAAGTGCAAGCTCGGAGTCCGGCGACCCGTCGACACCGACGACGATTCGCCGGGGCCAGTGATCGACGTCGATCGCACCGCGCGCGATCAGGACGGAGCAGGGCGCTTCGTGCAGGAGGTGCGTGGACACCGCTCCGAGCGCGATCCCCGCGGCGCGGGAGAGGCCATGGCTTCCCGACCGCGACGAGCGTCGCCTGGCGACGCTCGATCTCGGCGAGCAGGCAGAAGCGCGGGTCACCCTCGACGAGCTTCGCCTCGAACGAGTGCAGGGGCCTTGCCTCGACGCGCGCGTGATCGAGCGCAGCATGCGCTTCCTCGGCCAGTTCCGCCAGTACCTGCGGCATCGCCCAGCCGGCGTGAACGGCGATCGAGGGGTCGTCGACGGCAAGGAACGAAAGCGATCCGTCTGGTGCCGTGAGGAGGGCTGCCGCCCGTGCGGCGCTCCTCCCTGCCTCGGATGCGATCGACGCCACAGACGACGCGATCGAAGACGGTCGTGCTGCTGTCACTCGCGATCATGCTCGTTCCCGAGGCTGGCCGCGATGTCGAGCGTCGAAAGCACACCGACCGGCTCCAGGGCCGGGACCAGTCGACGACGAGCAGGTGGGCGGTGCCATGCTCGGTCATCAGCTGCGCCGCGCGCTCGAGCGTCTCGTCGGGAGTCACCAGCAGGACAGGACTGGCCGCAGACCCCGCTGCGGTCTGCTCGTCGAGGTCCACGGACCGTCGCCGCCGCTATCGAGGTCGAGGTCGGAGACGACGCCCCACGCGGGGCCACCGTCGCCGCTGTCGCTCTCGACGACGATGCAGTGAACCGACTGCTCTGCCATCGTTCGAGCGACTTCGGAGAGTGATTCGTCGCGGTCACACGTGAGGACGCCGGCGTGCATTGCGTCGCCGACACGAATCTCGGCAAGCTGAGGTGAGTTGTCGTCGCTGATTTCATGGTCGCATCCTCGCGGAGGGTCGACCGCCCAGGCATCGGCGTCTCGCCCGATCCGGACTGCGGGGAACTACGGGCGCTACCAGCTCTTCTCGCGCCGCTGCAGCTCCGGCCGCCGCACGCGGACGCGAGCATCCACGGCGAGGCAGCGATCTCCAAAGGCGAGCACGGGGTTCAAGTCCAGCTCGGCCACGGCCGGGAGATCGTCACCCAGAGTGGCGAGACGGTGGACGAGGTCGACGAGCGACCGGCTTCCGCGGCGGGCGCACCGCGGAAGCCGCTCACGAGTCGGTCCGCTTCGCCTGTGCTCCTTTCGGTTCCGCTTCACGCGGTTGCCGCGACGGGCGCGGCTGTGGGATGAACGACTAGGACGGGGCGACGCGCCCTCTTGAGCAGCTCCTTGGAGACGCTGCCGAAGAACGTCGTCCCGAGCGCGCCGTGACGGTTCGAGCCGATCACGATCAGCTCGGCGTCGATCTCGTCGGCCGTGGCCAGGATCGTCTCGTAGTCGAATCCGGCCACGAGCCTCAGCTCGAACGGGACACCGTGAGTACGGGCGACCTCGGCGGCGGCGGACAGGATCTCGTCGTCCTCCGGGTTGCCCTGCTCGACGGGTGTGACGACGATCGGCCCGAACGCGGGCGCGACCACGTCGACCTCCTCGACTACATGGAGGAACACAACGCCGCCGTCTGCTCGGCGGCCAACTGCACACCGGCTTGCACAGCGGCGTCAGCCGCCGGCGAGCCGTCTGTTGCGATGAGGAATCTGTTCATCGCGACTCCTTTCGTCGGCACCTGCGCCGCATTCACCTCAGCCCCGGTGGGAGCAGCGCGTCGTCGATCGCAGAGCGTGGCGGAGGCGCTCGCGGAGCCCGAGCAGCAGCTCTGGCAATCCGGGCGTCGATCCTCACGTCTGCACGCAGTCCAGCTACGACACACTCGCCGTCGCGCCAGAACGGGCAGAGCTCCCTCGGGCACTCCGTTGAGCGGCCGAGGGAGCTCTCGAGTCGACACAGGTGCGGTTCCATGACCGCACTGTCGCCTTGCGGGAGCGCCGGCGAATCAGGCACGGCACTGCACTGCGCTCCGTAGTTTCTACGGCTTGGGGCGCGAGCCACCGGGCGCGTGCTGCCTGCCGAGGTCGAGGGCGACGGCGAGGATCAGGCTTCCTGCCCAGACGTTCACGGGATCGAACGTCAGCGGCTCGGAATCGCCGATGGTGTTGGCGATCAGCCAGATCACGAACCAGATCAGTGTCATGGGAAGCTCCTACCTTCTCTCGTCGGCCGTTACCTTGGCCCGAGAATCGCCTCTGGACGGGCGCACGCCATCAGCGCGTGCGCGGAACCGATTGCGGAGGACTACGGAGGCTCGATCGAGCTAGCCGGCGAGGGCGACTGCGATCGCGAAGTAGATGAGGATCGAGAGCAGGTCCTGGATCACCGTCGCAAGCGGCCCGGCGCCGAAGGCCGGATCGCGCCCGAGCCGATTGAGCCCGTAGGGCAGCGCCATCGCGACGAGCGTTGCCGTCGCCGTGCTTCCGAGCAGTGCGAGCGCGACGGTTGCCGCGACGCGAGCATCGCCCCAGACGACGTATGCGAACGGGAAGAACGCGGCGCCGAGCAAGATGCCGATCACGAGCCCGGTGGAGAGCTCACGAAAGGCGATGTCGTCGCCCCGGCACGCCGACGGAGATGCCGCGGATCACGACTGCCTCTGTCTGCGTGCCCACCGCATCGGCCATGTAGACGACCGCAGGGATGAAGAACGCCAGCAGCACCTGCCGCGAGAGCTGCTCCTCGAAGGCCGCGACGATTCCGGCGGATCCCATCGCGCCGAGAAGGCCGAGCGCGAGCCACGGCAGCCGATGCCAGAGGCGGCGTCTTACCGGCTCCTCGGCCGCCGTCCGCGCCTGGGAGCTGCGAGAGAGAAAGCCGCCGAGGCGCGCGAGATCCTCTTCGTGCTCTCGCAGGAGCACGGCGACCGCCTGATCGGGGGACGAGGTCGACGAACGCGCCGCGGTCGTCGACGACGGCAATGCTCCGGCCTCCGTTGCGCGCCAGCCGAGCTGCTGCGAGTTCCTCGTCGACGTCGGCGCGCACGACGACCGGCCGCTCGACGAGCCCACCAACCGGCTCGTCCGCAGCAGCGGCGAGCAACTGTTCGATCGGCACGAGCCCGACCAAGCGCCCGCCGTCGCAGACGGCGAGGTCGACCGCGCTCGCGAACGAGCGGCCCACGAAACCCTCTCGAACCTCCCCGGCCGGCGTGCTCGGGTGTGCGCGCGGAACGGCCTCCTGCGGAATCACCGCTGTCATCGTCCCCTCCGCCGTCGCGCCGCCTTCGCCAGCTCGACGAGCGACGGTCGGCAGCAGCGACAGCGCGAGCACGAATCCCGAGCTCGGAGGCGCCGAGCGAGACCGTGCGCGAAGAGCTCGTGCAGCGGCTCGATGTAGATCGAGCACGCGATGAAGGCCGCCGAGATCGCGACGCTGGCCAGGAGCGAGGGTTGCGCGGGCCGCGCCACGCGGCCGTCCGAGGCGAGCGAACCGAGAACACGAACGCGAGCTCGGCAAGCGCAACGGTCGCGAAGGTCATCGTTTGCGCTGCGTCTGGCGCAAGCTCCCGTCCGACGACGTAGGCCGCGGTCGCGGCGAGGCCGATCGTGACGCCGGCCGCGACGAGCGCAAGCTGGAGCTCCCGGCCGAAGAGCCTGCCCGGCGGTCGCGGCTTGCGCTGCATCGTGCCGCTCGAGCCGGGATCGCGCGCGAGCGCGACCGCCGGCAGCCCGTCTGTGACGAGGTTGACGGTCAACACCTGGACGACGCTCATCGGCACCCCGATCCCCGCCAGCACGGTGATCGCGAAGAGCACGACCTCGCCGAGATTGGCGGAGAGCAAGAACGCAACGAACTTGCGCACGTTGTCGCCGATCCGGCGGCCCTCCTCGATCGCCGCCACGATCGTCGCGAAGTCGTCGTCCGTCAGCACGATCTCGGCGGCCTCCCGGGCCGCCTCCGTCCCGGAGCAGCCCATCGCGATGCCGACGTCCGCACGTCGCAGCGCGGGGGTGTCGTTGACGCCGTCCCCGGTCACGGCGACGACCTCCCCCCTGCGTTGATACGCCTCGACGAGCCGAAGCTTGTCCGCGGGCGTGAAGCGGGCGAAGACGCTATGGGACGCCGCGGCGCGTTCGAGCGCGGCCTCG
>CAWJFZ010000003.1:0-49982 GCA_963842285.1 uncultured Gaiellaceae bacterium | reverse complement strand
GCATCGGCCTGCTCGCGGCGTTCGGACGTCTCGGCCTGCTGGGCGAATCGCTCGAAGCGGCCGGGATCACGATCGGCTTCACGCAGGTCGCCGTCGTCCTGGCGGTCACATTCGTCGCCAGCCCGTTCTACCTCCGCGCGGGGATCGCGGCCTTCGAGGCGGTCGACCCGAGACCTTCCCGCAGCCTCGCGAACGCTCGGTGCCGGCGAGGCACGCACGTTCTTCAGAATCGCCCTGCCGCTCGCGGCAGGGGGGCTCGGAGCAGGCTGGGCGCTTGCCTTCGCCCGAGGCATCGGCGAGTTTGGCGCCACGATCATGTTCGCCGGCTCACTCCAGGGGGTTACTCAGACGCTGTCCCTGGCCGTCTACGAGCAATTCGACGTGGACTTCAACCTTGCCCTCGCGATCGGCGCCGAGCTCGTCGTCGTGAGCGCAATCATCCTCCTCGCCGTCAAGCTCCCCTCATGGACGCGCTCCGAGTCGACGTCGGCCATCCCCTTCGAACCTTCCCGCTCGAGCTGAGCTTCGAGCTCGGGCGCGGGACGCTCGCGCTCGTCGGCCCCTCCGGTGCCGGGAAGTCGAGCGTGCTGCGCGCGGTCGCAGGGTTGCTGCGGCCGCAGAGAGGCAGCATCGCCCTGGGGGACCCGGTGGTTCGACCCTGCCCGCCGATCGACCTGCCCCCGAGCGACGCTCCGTCGGGCTCGTGTTCCAGGACTACGCCCTCTTCCCGCACCTCGACGTGCGCCGCAACGTCGCGTTCGGTGGCGGTGCGCGCGCCGATGAGCTGCTCCAGCGGTTCCGGATCTCCATCTCGCGAAGGCGCGTCCCGGCACGCTCTCGGAGGTGAGCGGCAGCGCGTCGCGCTGGCGCGCGCGCTCTCAGGCAGCCCGCCGTGCTCCTGCTCGATGAGCCGCTCTCCGCCCTCGACACCCATACGAAGACCTCCGTCCGGTCGGAGCTCGCCGAGCTCCTGCGTGAGCTCGCGCTGCCCACGATCGTCGTCACTCACGACTTCGAGGACGCTGCTGCTCTTGCCGAGCGGATCGCGGTCGTCGTCGAGGCCGCATCCTGCAGACCGGTACCGCTACCGAGCTCGTGGCAACGCCTGCGGACGCGTTCGTGGCGAGCTTCACCGGCGCCAACCTGCTTCCGGGAGTGGCGCGACCCGCGGCCGGGGGCTCACCGAGGTCGTCCTCGACTCCGGAGGCTCGTCTTCTCCGCCGACGCCGCCACGGGCCGGGTAGGTCTCGCGGTCCACCCCGGGAGGTATCGCTGGCCGGGAACAGCCGCACGACTCTGCCGTGAACCACCTGCGCGGTGCCGTCGGCTCCCTCGTCCCGCTCGGGAACCGGGTGCGTGTGCGCGTCGGGCCGGTCGTGGCCGAGCTCACGGCCGTATCGGTGGAGCGGCTGGCGCTGCGTGAAGGGGAACCGTCGTCGCGTCCTTCAAGGCGACGGCGACGCGGCTCGTGCCGCTGAGCTAGGAGCGTTAGGCGAGGACGGCGGTGCGGGTCTCGACCTCGAGGCCGAGCTCGTCTGCGAGCGCCGTCACGATCGCCGGGTCGAACTGCGAGCCGGCGCAGCGCTCCAGTTCAGCGATCGCCTCGTCGTCGGTGAGCCGGTCGCGGTAGACGCGGTCCGAGGTCATCGCGTCGTAGGCTCCGCGACGAAGATGATCCGGGCACCGAGCGGGATGTCGTCGCCGGGGAGCCCGTCGGGATAGCCGGAGCCGTCCCAGCGCTCGTGGTGGTGCAGGACCCAGTCGGCGACCGGGTCGACGCCGGGCGACTCGAGCATGCGGAAGCCGATCTGCGGATGCCGCTCGAGCACGAGCCGCTCCGTCTCCGAGAGCGGCCCGGGCTTGCGCAGGATCTCCTCCGGGATCGCGAGCTTGCCGAGGTCGTGCAGGCTGCCGGCCAGGCGGGTCAGCTCGACCTGCTCGCGGTCGACGCCGATCCGGATCGCGATCCGCGCGGCGAGGTCGGCGACGCGCTCGGAGTGGCTGCCGGTGTAGGCGTCGCGGGCGTCGACGGCGCGGGCGAGGCTCGCCGCGGCGCGGAAGCGGGCGGCGCGGTCCGGCCCCGCCGCGAGGCGCTTGAGCTCGGCGATCTCGAGCACGTCGGGGCGGTAGACCCGCACCTGGTCCTTGCCGTACTCCTTGGCCCAGTAGAGCGCGCTGTCCGCGCGCTTCACGAGCTCGTCGCGGACGATTCCCTCCGAGGGCACGGTCGCGATCCCGGCGCTGACGGTGACCGAGCCCGCGGGGTCGAGCTCGTAGCCGGCGATCCGGCCCGACGATGGCCCGCGCGGCGATCGCAGCGCCTTCCTCGTCGCGGCCGGGGAGCAGGATCGCGAACTCGTCCCCGCCGAGCCGGAAGGCCTCGCCGCCCTGGCGGAGCTTCGTCGCGAGCTGCGCCAGCACCTTGTCGCCGCCGGGATGGCCGAAGCGGTCGTTGATGCGCTTGAAGTCGTCGATGTCCACGAGGCAGAGGCTGAGCGGATAGTCCTGCGCCTGCGAGTCGGCGAGCTCGCGCTCGAGCCGGTCGTGGAAGTGGCGGTGGTTGCCGAGGCCCGTGAGCGGGTCGGTCAGCGCAAGCCGCATCGCGCGGAGCTCCCGGAACGTCGAGCGTTGGTAGAGAGCGATCGCGAGCAGCGGCCCGACGAGCGCGGCCGAGAGCGCGGGGGAGCGCTGCCAGAGGACGACGAGGATCAGCGACGCCGAGGCCATCAGCGCGAAGGGCAGCATCGTGACGCTGAGCGTCGAGTGGATCACGCCCTTGAACGGCTTCCCTGCGCTCGCAGCGATCACGAGGCTGATCAGCACCATGTTCAGGCTGTAGTGCACGGACGCAGCCACGGCCACCTGCGCGACGAGGTTGAGCGCGCCGTCGCCTGCCAGCGGTTCGATCGCGATCCCGGCCGCGGCGGCGACGATCGCCTGCACCGACGCGTTGTAGGCCACGCGTACCGGTGGCCGGTGCTCGATCAGGTGCATGATCGGCGCGGCGAAGGCCACGATCACACCGGCGGCCCAGCCGTACAGGACGATGGTGGCGACGCAGAAGACGAAGCCGAGCGAGACGCCGCCGGCGTCGATCCCGTCGAGCGGGACGGGATAACGCTCGGACAGTGTGGAGGCCGCGAGCAGGCCTGCGACGCCCGCGAGCGTGGCCACGCCACGCGGCGATGTCGCAAACGATCCCGCGGCTGCGGCTGCCACGGCGAGGCCCGCGGCGTACACGGGCACGACGAGGGCCGCCAGCCGCGGGGGCATCTGTGGCCCCCGCGCTCATCGGGCGGCCTCTACCAGCCGAAGTTTCTGAGCAGCCACCCAAACTCGCCGAGCAGGGCGGACAGGCCCGCGAGCGCCACGAGGAGCGCAAGGAACCGGGGGTTCTTCCACTGCAGCATTGCTTTCCCTCCTACCGACAGAAACGCCAGGTCAGAACCGCAAGTGTGAACCCCTTCGTTTCCAGCAGAATCCCCCGAAGGAGTGATTCTGCTCGGGCCTGCCGGAAGCCTGTACCCTCGGGCCCGTGGAGGCGCCGACGGACGCAATCGTCCCCGAGCCGACCCCGGGTGTGCGCGACGCGATCCTGGCGGCGCTGCGGGAGAACGACGGCGCCGTCCGGCGGCTGGGCGGCTGCCGCGCTCGCCGAGGGCGTCGACGCCGACGACGAGGCGTAGCAGGCGTATCCACTCCGGGCTCTGCGCCGTTGCACGAGCACGATGTGTGCTCGCTGTGGTGATCACCCCGCCCGGTCTGCCGACGAGCCCTTCTGCCCCATCTGCGTGATCTCGATCAAGGTCGAGGTGGCGCGTGGGCTGACCCAGCTCTCCTCGTATCTCCGAGGCTGGGCAGCATTCGACGACTGGTGTACGTCGAAGGCAGAACGCGAACCCGGTCTCCGCGCGGCCTAACGCTCCGCGCGGTCCAGAAAGCGGCTGACGACCCCGAGGTAGTGATCGGTCTCCTCGAGCACGGGCGTGTGTGAGCTCTCCTCGAAGACCACGTACTCCGCGCCGCGGATCCCGTCCACGAGCGTCCTGGCGATCGCGTCGCTGCACATGTCGTAGCGCCCGCGGACGACGAGCGTGGGCACATCGAGCTCGGGGAGACGTGAACGGACGTCCCAGCCCTTCAGCACGCCGGTCATCGTCCACTCGTTCGGGCCGACCATCGCCCGGTAGGCGACGTCGGACTTCTCCGCCTTCATCCGCTCCAGCTCCGGCCGAGACTCGCCCCGGTGGAAGTGCCGGGCGTCGAATGCGGCCATCGCCTCGACGTACTCCGGGTCGTCGTAGGTGCCGGCGGACTCGTGCCGGTCGAGCACGGCCCGCACCTCGGCGGGCAGCTCGTCGCGCAGCCGGCGCGCCTCCACCTCCCAGCTCGGCGACCGCGGCCAGCGTCGAGCTGAGGATCAGGCTCGCCAGCGTGCCCGGCCGGCGGAGGGCGTGCTCGAGCGCGAGCATCCCGCCCCAGGACGTGCCGAGCAGGTGAATGCGCTCCAGCCCGAGCTCGGCGCGGAGCGCGTCGACCTCGTCGAGGAAGAGCTCGAGCGACCACTCCACGTCCGGCCGCTTCTCCGAGCCGCCGCAGCCGACCTGGTCGTAGAGGACGACGGCCCGCCCGGCCTCGGCGAGTCGCTCGAGCGGCGCGAAGTAATGGTGCGTCGAGCCGGGTCCGCCGTGGAGTGCGAGCAGCGGCGCCCGCCCGGACCCAAGCTCCCCGGCGACGCTGTACCACGTCCGGCCGCCCTGATGCTCGAACGTCCCTTCGCGCCTGCTCATGCGGTACCACGCAGCACACGCGGCGCGATGCGTGCGTAGTCCAGTCCCGAGATCCACGTGAGGATCAGCGCCACGAGCAGCGCCCACCAGCCGATCGAATCGCTCCACAGCCCGGCCGCCGCGAAGCCGCCGAGGGCCGCCGCGATCGCCTGCGACCAGGTCTTCAGCTTGCCGAGGTCGCGGGCCGCCATCACCACCCCGCGCTCGATCGCGGCCAGGCGCAGCCCGGAGATCAGCAGCTCGCGCGCGACGATCGCAGCCACCATCCAGGCGGGCCAGACCGCGTCCTCGATCAGCATCACGAGCACCGCGAGCACGAGCACCTTGTCCGCGATCGGGTCGAGCAGCGAGCCGAGCGGCGAGGTCGTGCCGCGGCGCCGCGCGATCCGGCCGTCCAGCCAGTCCGTCGCCATCGCGACGCAGAAGAGCGAGGTCGCCCAGATCTCGTTGTGCGGCAGCTCCCAGGCGTAGAGCAGGACCACGAGCGGGACGGACGCGGCCCGCGCGACGGTCAGCTGGTCGGGAAGCGTCACGGCTCGGAGAGAATACGCGGCCCATGCCCGTCTTCTCCAAGGTGCTCGTGGCGAACCGCGGTGAGATCGCGGTCCGGATCTTCCGGACGCTGCGCGAGCTCGGGATCGGCACCGTCGCCGTCTACTCCGAGGCCGACCGCGACTCGGTGCACGCGCGGGCGGCGGACGAGGCGTTCCTGATCGGGCCCGGGCCGGCCGCGGAGAGCTACCTCGTCGGCGAGCGCCTGCTGCAGGCGGCGCGGGAGGCAGGCGCCGAGGCGATCCATCCCGGCTACGGCTTCCTCGCCGAGAACGCCGCCTTCGCGCGGGCGTGCGAGCAGGCGGGCATCGTCTGGATCGGCCCGCCCAGCTCGGCGATCGAGCTGATGGGCTCGAAGACGCAGGCGCGGACCGCGATGCGTGCGGCCGGCGTTCCGATCATCCCGGGCGCGACCGACCCCGTCGAGGACGTCGCCGAGGTGCTGCGGCTCGGCGAGGAGATCGGCTACCCCCTGATCGTCAAGGCGGCGGCCGGGGGCGGCGGCAAGGGGATGAAGCTCGTGGCGGCGCCCGACGAGGCGGAGCGCGCCTTCGAGTCGGCCCAGCGCGAGGGGGAGAAGTTCTTCGCGGACGGCCGCGTCTACGTCGAGCGCTACCTCGAGGATCCGCGCCACGTCGAGGTGCAGGTGCTCGCGGACGGCCACGGCAACGTGATCCACCTGGGCGAGCGGGACTGCACGATCCAGCGCAGGCACCAGAAGCTGATCGAGGAGACGCCGTCGCCGGCGGTCGACGAGGCGCTGCGCGAGCGCATCGGCGGGATCGCCGTGGACGCCGCGCGCGCCGCGGGGTACCGGTCGGCCGGGACGATCGAAGGTCTCCTCACCCCCGAGGGCGACTATTTCTTCATGGAGATGAACACCCGCATCCAGGTCGAGCACACGGTCACCGAGGAGGTGACCGGCATCGACCTCGTGCGCGAGCAGGTGCTCGTTGCGGCCGGCGAGCCGCTCTCGGTGCGGCAGGAGGACGTTGTGCTCCGTGGCCACGCGATCGAGTGCCGGATCAACGCCGAGGACGTTGCGAGCGGGTTCCTGCCCGCGCCCGGGCGGATCACCGCCTACCGCGAGCCGTCGGGACCGGGCGTGCGGGTCGACTCCGGCGTCGTCGCGGGCTCCGAGATCAGCGGCCTCTACGACCCGATGATCGCGAAGCTGATCGTGCGCGGCTCCGACCGGGAGCACGCGCGGCTGCGGATGCTCCGGGCGCTCGAGGACTTCGCCATCGCCGGCCCACCGACGCTGCTCGGCTTCCACCGCGCGCTGCTCTCACATCCGTGCTTCGTCGCCGGCGAGACGTGCGACGGGCTCGTCGAGTCGGAGGAGCTGGCCACGCGGGCGGCCGAGCTGGAGAGCGGAGAGACGGCCGCTCGGAGCGACGTGCTCGCGTCCGGCCCACTGCGCGAGCGCGTCCGCTCCGTCGAGGTGGACGGCCGCCGCTACGACGTGACGCTGCTCGAGCCGGAGCCGCCGTGGGCGGAGCTCGCCCGCCGCCGGCGCGAGCGCGCCCGCGCCGGCGCGGCAGGGAGCGGCGACGCCGTCGTCAGCCCGATGCAGGGCACGGTGCTGAAGGTCGAGGTGGCGGACGGCGACGCCGTGGAGCCGGGACAGGTGCTGTGCGTCGTCGAGGCGATGAAGATGGAGAACGAGATCACGGCGCACCGGGCCGGCACCGTTACTGATCTGTCGGTCGCGGCGGGCGCCGGCGTGACGAGCGGGCAGGTGATCTGCCGTGTCCTCGCCGACTAGGCCCTTCTGCGCCGACACCTCGCGGGCCGACGCGGAGCCGCTCGCGGCGACCGCGAGCCGGGTCGAGACCTGGCTGCTGATCGAGTACCGCGGGCTCTGGGCACGCGACGCCGTCGACGGCTCGACGCTCTCGGCCGAGGTGAAGGATCACCTGCGGCGGCAGCGGGCGGTCTTCCCGCATACGCGGATCCTCTTCATCCGGCGCACCGAGCGGCGGCGCGAGGACGGCCTGAAGGTGTTCGTCGCCCGGACCGCCGAGTCGACCCACGACCTGCGTCGCCTCGAGCTCGAGCGCTACGACGATCTGCTCGACCTCGAGCTCGCGACCGAGGGAGTGCGCGTCGAGCACCCGCTCTTCCTCGTGTGCACGCACGGCAAGCACGACCGCTGCTGCTCGAAGTTCGGCCGGCCCCTCTACGACGCCGTGCGCGAGCAGGTGGAGGAGGGCTGGGCCTGGCAGTCGTCGCACGTCGGCGGCGACCGCTTCGCGGGCAACCTCGTCTCGCTTCCGGACGGCGTCTACTACGGCCGCGTCGAGCCGGGGGAGTCCTGGCCGGTGCTCGAGGCGGCCCTGCGCGGGGAGATCCATCTGCCGCACTACCGCGGGCGCTCGTGCCATTCGTTCCCCGCCCAGGCGGCGGAGCGCGCCGTGCGCGAGCGGACCGGGCTCGTGGGCGTCGACGAGACGAGCGTGCTCTCGCTGGAGCCCGTCGGAGCGGGCTGGGAGGCGGTCGTGCGTGCAGGCGGCAGCGACTATGCGGTGCAGGTTCGCCGCGAGGAGGGGTCGCCGACGCACCTCACCTGCTCGACCGAGGAGCTCAGGCGGCCGAAGCGCTATCTGGGGGAGCTGCGCGGCGGAGGAACCCCTCCCGCACGAGTCTCCTGACGAGAACGAGGCGACCGGCCTCGTCGAGCGAGCCGGGCAGGTCCGACGGGCGGAACGTGCCCTCGGTCCCAACCAGGTGCTCGAGCTCCTCCGACAGCCGCTCCGGGAAGCGCAGCTCGCGGCCCTCGAAGAAGAGCGTCGTCCCATCGAGGTCGGCGATCACGGTGTCCCGCCGCACGAGCTCCGTCTCCACGCCCAGCGAGTCGAGCGCGCGCAGCTCCGACAGCTGCCCGTCCAGGATCGGCCTCCGCGTGCGTACGAGGCGGCGTCTCGCGCGCACGGCCGCGGCGTCCGGGTCGAGGTCTGGCCAGGAGGGCTCGTCGCCGTCCACGGCCCGCCGGAAGGCGACGTCGTCGGCGCTGGCCTCCAGGGCGGCGCGGGCCTCGTCGAGCCACGTCCGCACGTTGACGCCGACGGTGATGTGCAGCGAGTCGGTGTCGGACGTGAGCGCCTGATGGAGCCAGCCGCGCGGCAGGTACAGCGTGTCCCCGGCTCGCAGCGTCACGTCGAGCACCGGCTCCCCGGGCGCGCCGAGCGCGGAGCGGTAGCGCTGGGACTTCAGCGGCAGCTCCAGCACCGGCTCGTACACGAGCCACCGCTTCTCGCCTGCGACCTGGAGCGAGAGCACCTCGTGGGTGTCGTGGTGCACCGGCAGCCCCTGTGAGCCGCGCGGGGTGAAGTAGGCGTTCGCCTGGGCGGGATGGCCGAGGAAGGCCTCCAGCCGGCGGCAGTAGCGCGCCAGCGGCAGCCACGAGTGGTGCAGGCCCTGCAGCACGATCGTCGCGCCGCCCTCGAACTCGGTGAGCACGCGCGCCACGTCGGCGACGCCGGTGAAGGGCTCGGGCCGCCAGGACAGGTCGGTCGTATAGCCCTCGACCGTCTCGCCGGCCTTCACCAGTCGGAAGCCGGGCGTGCGGATCGACGTCTCGGTGAGCAGGCGCTCGAGGGCCCGCACGGAGAGGAGGTCGTCGAACCGACCTGCCTCCGCGCGCGGGACCACGAGCGGCTGGCGTTCCCAGTGCTCTGCGAGGAAGCGCTCGACCTCGATCGGGTCGAGCGCTCGCGCGAGCGCGCTAGGACTCGTCGGAGTCCGAGTCGTCCGCGTCGGCGTCGGAGTCGGTCGAGTCACCATCGGTCGCGTCACCATCGGTCGTGTCCGTGTCGTCGCCGTCCGCGTCCGAGGTGACGGCCGAATGATCCCACTCGTTGCCGGTCTTGATCTCGTCGTCGGCCAGTGTCGTCGGCTGCTCGTCCATCTGGGCTCCTCTCGATGGGTTGGGCGCGAGGCTATCGCGTCCGCCCTCTATGCCCGGAAGCACCCGCTCGCGAACGCTGCGCCGAGTGTAGGGTCGCGCGCATGTCGCTGGGGCGGCCTTCGACGTTCTCGATCTGCGCCGTCGACGCGGAGACGGGCGAGCTCGGTGTGGCCGTCCAGTCCAAGTACTTCGCAGTCGGCTCGGTCGTCTCCTGGGCTCGCGCGGGTGTCGGCGCCGTGGCGACCCAGGCGGCCGGAATCGCCGGCTACGGCCCGCAACTCCTCGATCTGCTGGAGACGGGCACGCCTCCCGACGAGGCGATCCGCGTCGTGCTCGGCGACGACGAGGCACGCGAGTCGCGCCAGCTCGGTGTGGTCGCGGCGGACGGCCGCTCGGCCTCCTGGACGGGCAGCGAGTGCAATGCGTGGGCGGGGCACGAGACGGGCACGGGCGTCGCTGCCCAGGGCAACATCCTCGCGGGCGAGACGGTCGTAACCGAGATGGTGCGGGCGTTCAGGGAGCGTGCGGGGACGCTGGCTGAGAGGCTCGTCGCCGCGCTCGAGGCGGGGCAGGACGCGGGCGGCGACGTGCGGGGGCAGCAGTCGGCCGCCGTCTACGTCGAGCGGCCGGGCGCGGGCGAGGAGACCGGCGAGCTCGTAGACCGCGTCGTCGACCTGCGCGTCGACGATCACGAGGAGCCGATCGCAGAGCTGCGGCGGCTGCTCGAGATCCACCTGCGCTGGGACTACCTGAAGCGCGCGTACGGGCACCGCAGCGCCGGGCGCCTCGACGAGGGAGCCGAACTGCTGGCGCAGGGTCTCGCGCGCTACCCCGACGACGCCACGATCCTCTACGACCTCGCCTGCTACGAGGCGCTGGCCGGGCGCCTCGACGACGCGCTGGCCCACGTCCGGCGGGCGCTCGAGCTCGACGACTCGCTCCGGCCCCTCGCCGGCGGCGACCCGGATCTCGAGGCGCTGCGCGAGCGCGGCGACGTGCTCTAGAGCCTGTACGAGCGGTCGGTGATCCAGATCACCGTCGGCTGCATCTCGCCCGGCGGCTCGCCGACCGCGACGAGCGTGCCGAAGACGACGCGGGCGTAGCTCCCGTCGGCGAGCCGGCCGGGCGCGTCGAGCGTGCCCTCCCAGCGCTCGCCTGGCTCGAGCACGTCCGGCGGGGGCGGCTCGATCGTGACTGCCTCGCGCAGCGGCGGCAGCGCGCCGGCCCGGTTCGCCTCGTCCAGCGTCTCCTGCGCCCCGTCCGCGAAGAGCATCAGGCCGAACCTGAACGCCAGCGGGTTCTTGCCGAGCTCGAACGGGATGTCGGTGGCGTTCTCGATCGCCACGCGTGTCGACCAGCCGTCCTCCCGCACGTCCAGGGTGGCCACCTCGAAGCGCAGCCGCTTCGCCCCGTCGCCGTAGGCCTCCCGCCAGTTCAGCACCGCCTCCTGCGGCTCCGCAGGCTCGCGCAGCTGCGGCGGCTCACTCGCCACCGTGCCGCAGCCGGCGAGCAGAGCCGAGAGCGTGAGCACGGTCCAGCGCATCCGCCGAAGCCTCGCAGATAGACTCGCGGCCGCCTTGGACCTCTACGAGTATCAGGGAAAGCAGCTCTTCAAGCTGTACGGGATCCCCGTCTCCGACGGGCGGTTCGTCACGTCGCCGGAGGAGGCGCGCACGGCCGCGGAGGAGATCGGCGGCGAGGTGGTCGTGAAGGCCCAGGTGCTGACGGGCGGCCGCGGCAAGGCCGGCGGGATCAAGCTCGCCGCCTCCCCCGACGAGGCGGAGGCGCGCGCCCGGGAGATCCTCGGCCTGGACATCCGTGGACACGTCGTCTCGAAGCTCTGGATCGAGAGCGCGTCCGACATCGCCAAGGAGTACTACCTCTCGATCACCTTCGACCGGGGGGTGAAGAAGCCGCTCTTCATGTTCACCACGCAGGGCGGGGTGGACATCGAGGAAGTGGCCGAGCAGAGCCCCGATGCGCTCGTCCGGCTGCACGTCGACCCGCTCGAGGGCTTCCAGCCCTACCAGGCTCGACGGCTCGTCTACGGCGCCGGCGTCGAGGATGCCTCCGAGCAGAAGCAGATCGCTGCGATCGTCGGCAAGCTCTACGACGCGTTCGTCGGCACCGACGCGATGCTCTGCGAGATCAACCCGCTCATCGTCACGCCCGACGGCGAGGTGAAGGCGCTCGACTCCAAGTTCACGGTCGACGACAACGCGCTCTACAAGCACCCCGACGTGGCGGAGATGCGTGACGTCGCCGCCGCCGACCCGCTCGAGGCGCTGGCGCGCGAGAAGGACGTCACCTACGTGAAGCTCGACGGCGAGGTCGGGATCCTCGGCAACGGAGCCGGGCTCGTCATGTCCACCCTCGACGTGATCGCGCTCGCCGGCGGCCGGCCCGCGAACTTCTGCGACCTCGGCGGCGGCGGTGACGCGGAGGGCGTCGTGGACGCGCTCGAGGTGATCATCCGCGACGAGCAGGTGAAGTCGATCTTCTTCAACATCTTCGGCGGGATCACGCGCTGCGACGAGGTCGCGCGCGGCATCCTCGCCGCGCTCGAGCGAGCTGACGATCGAGCACCCGATCGTCGTGCGGCTCGACGGCACGAACGCCGAGGAGGGACGGAAGATCCTCGCCGAGGCGGGGATCGCCAACATCTATCCGGAGGCGACGATGCTGGACGGCGCCCGGCGCGCGGTGGAGCTGGCCGGTGAGTGAGCCCGTGACCGACGTGTGGTCGCAGCGGGCCGACGCCTACCGCGACGCGCCCGAGCAGCGTGAGGGCGAGGATCTCGACCTGATCGTGGAGTGGGCCCGAGAGGCCAGGACGGCGCTCGACGTCGCGACGGGCGGCGGTCACGTCACGCGCCGGCTGCGTGAGGCCGGGCTCGCGGTCGTCAGCGCCGACCCCGCTCCGGGGATGAGACCGGACGTGATCTGCCCGGCCGAGCACTTGCCGTTCGCGACCTCGTCCTTCGACCTCGTCGTCACGCGGATCGCCCCGCATCACTTCGAGGACATCGCGCTCGCGGTCGGCGAGATGGCGCGCGTCGCGGGAACGCTGCTGATCGTCGAGGACACGCTCTACGAGAGCGACGCGGTCGAGGAAGCGGAGAAGCTGCGCGACCCGACGCACATCAGCTCGTACTCGGAGCACGAGTGGCGCTCGTTCCTCGAGGCCGCCGGCTTCGAGGTCGAGGCAGTCGAGGTGGTCGAGAAGCGCCACCCGCTCGAGGACTGGCTCGCGCGCACGGGCACCACCGAGCCGGTCGCCGCGCGTGTGCGGGAGCTGCTCGCCGGCCACATCGAGGGTGACGAGTACGTCGACCGGAAGATCCTGCTCAGGGGGAGGAAGCGCAGCTAGTGGCGATCATCGTCGACAGGGACACGAAGCTCGTCGTCCAGGGGCTGACCGGGAGCGAGGGCTCCTTCCACGGTCAGCGCAACCGCGACTACGGGACCCAGGTCGTGGCCGGCGTGACGCCCGGCAAGGGCGGCCAGGACGTCGGCGGGATCCCGGTGTACGACACCGTGGTCGACGCCGTCCGCGAGACCGGCGCCAACACGTCGATGGTCTTCGTCCCCGCCCGCTTCGCCGCCGACGCGATCTACGAGGCCGTCGACGCCGGCATCGGCACCGTGATCTGCATCGCCGAGGGCCTCCCCGCGCACGAGATGCTCCGCATCCACACGTACATCCGCCCGCGCGGCGTCACGATGCTCGGGCCGAACTGTCCGGGCGCGCTCTCGCCGGGCAAGGCGAACGTCGGGATCATCCCGGCGGAGATCTTCACGGAGGGCTCGATCGGCCTCGTCTCGCGCTCGGGCACGCTGACCTACCAGATCGGGCACGAGCTGACGCAGATGGGCCTCGGCAACTCGACCATCGTCGGCATCGGCGGCGACCCGATCGTCGGCTCCTCCTTCATCGACGTGCTGGAGCGCTTCGAGGCCGACCCCGAGACCGAGTACGTCGTCATGGTCGGCGAGATCGGCGGCGACGAGGAGGAGAAGGCGGCCGCGTTCATCGAGGAGAAGATGACGAAGCCGGTCGTCGCCTACATCGCCGGCTTCACCGCGCCGCCCGGCAAGACGATGGGCCACGCGGGCGCGATCATCTCCGGCTCGTCGGGCACGGCGCAGGGCAAGCAGGAGGCGCTGGAGGCGAAGGGCATCCGCGTCGGCACCTCGCCCACCGAGGTCGCGCAGTTCGCGGCCGAAGTCGCTCGCGGCTGACGCCGCGCGCGCGCCCAGGAGGACGCTCAGACGCTCCAGCCGGCGGTGAAGGCGCGCTGCGCCGCCGTCGGCTCGCCGAGCTCGATCCCGAGCGTCGCGAGCTTCGTGCGGGCGATCTCGGCGTCGAGCTCCGCAGGGAAGCGCTGGAGCCCCGGCTCGAGCCTGCCGCCCGCGAGCAGGTGCACGGCGAGCGCCTGCACCGAGAAGGAGAGGTCCATGATCTCGACCGGGTGGCCGTCTCCGCCAGCCACGTTCGTCTGCCGTCCCTCCGCGAGGACGTAGGCGGTGCCGCCGCCGGGAATCTCGTGCGCGACGACACCCGGGCGTGCCTCCTCGCCCGGGCCGAGCGCGTCGAGGGCGAGCTCGCGCTCGTGGTGGCCTCCGTTCGCCAGCAGCACGCCGTCCTTCAGCAACGGGATCGCCTCCGCGGGCACCGCGTCGATCGCGCCTGTGGCCGCGATCACCACGTCCGCGTCCGGGAGCGCGTCCTCGAGGCGCGCCACGCGGTGGCCGTCCATGTGGGCCTCGAGCGCCGCGATCGGCTCGATCTCGACGACCGTGACCCGGCCGCCCTGGCCGCGGGCGTAGCGGGCTAATCCCTTGCCGACCCAGCCGTAGCCGACGATGCAAAACTCCCGCCCGGCGAAGTTGAGGTTGGTGAGCCGGTCGATCGCCGCGAGGGTCGACTGGCCGGTGCCGTAGCGGTTGTCGAAGAGATGCTTGCACCGTGCGTCGTTGGCGGCGATTGCGGGGAAGATCAGCTTGCCGGCCGCCTCGAGCGCGCGCAGCCGCGCCACGCCCGTCGTCGTCTCCTCGGTCACGCCCGCCAGACGTGCAGCGAGCTCCGGGCGGTGCTCGACGATCCGGGCCGTCAGCTCGGCGCCGTCGTCGACGACGAGCTCGGGCTGGGTGTCCGCGACCGCCAGCAGGTCGGCGTCGAACTGCTCTCGGGAGGCGCCGTGGCTCGCGTGCACCTCGATCCCGCGCGCGACGAGCGCAGCGCAGATCGGGTCCTGGGTCGACCCGGGGTTCGAGCCCGAGGCGACGACGTGTGCGCCCGCGTCGGCGAGCAGGGTGGCGAGGTAGGCCGTCTTCGCCTCGAGGTGGACGACGACTGCGACTCGGCGCCCCTCCAGGGCGCCGTCGGCGAGCCGCTCGCGCGCAAGCCGGTTCAGGACGGGCGAGTGGCGCGCCACCCACGCGATCCGCTGCTCGCCGACCGGCGCGAGCGAGGGATCGGCAATGCGTGAGCGAGCCGGGTCCACGGGCCTGAATCTATCGGCCGCAAACGCCCCAGCGGTTCCTGGAGCGCCGCGAGCGGCGCGAGGCTGCGCCGGAGGCCGGCTCCGCCGGCCGGGAGGCGCGGCCGGCCAGGGGCCGCTGGGTTAGATCTTGCGGCGGGGGCGGGTTGCGCCCCACTTGGAGTTGCGGCGCTTCGACTGATAGACGAGCCGCGGCGGGGCGACCTTCATGCCCTCGTTCGCGAACTGCTCCGTATGGCCGAGCATGCGCGCGACGTGGCTCACCTCGGCCTGCTGGTCGGGCAGCACGAGCGTGACGCCGGTGCCGTTGCGGCCGGCCCGGCCGGTGCGGCCGACGCGGTGCACGTAGCCCTTGTTGTCCTCGGGCGGGTCGAAGTTGATCACGTGGGTGATGTCGTCGAGGTCGAGGCCGCGGGCGGCGACGTCGGTGGCGACGAGCGTCGAGACCTTGCCCGACTCGAAGCGGGCGAGGGCACGCTCGCGGGCGCCCTGGGTCATGTCGCCGTGCATGGCGACCGCATGCACGTTCACGCGCGTAAGCTTCTGCACCAGTCGCTCGGCGCCGCGCTTCGTGCGCACGAAGACGAGCGCGAGCCCGCGTTCCTCGGCGAGCAGCTGCGCCAGCGTCTCCACCTTGTTCTCGGCCGTGACCGGAACGAACTTGTGGTCGACGATCCCCTGCTCGTGCTCGGGGGGCAGGGTGCCTTCGTGGCGCGCGGCATTCGTCGTGTAGTCGCGGGCCAGCTCACCCACGGCGCCGTCGAGCGTCGCGGAGAAGAACATCGTCTGGCGCGAGCGGGGCAGGCGCCGGACGATCCTGTCGACCTGGGGCTGGAAGCCCATGTCGAGCATGCGGTCGGCCTCGTCGAGGACGAGGATGCGGACACCGTCGAGCGAGACCGCCCTCCGCTCGAGCAGGTCCTGCAGGCGGCCGGGCGTGGCGACGAGGATGTGGGCCTCGCGCGCCTTCTTGGCCTGTGTCGAGATCGTGATTCCGCCGTAGACCGCCGCGACCTTGAGGTCTGCTGCGGGAGCGATCGTCTCGATCTCGGCGGCGACCTGGGCGGCGAGCTCGCGGGTCGGCACGAGGATCAGCGCAGACGGCTGCGGGTCGGAGGCGTCGAGCGCATCGACGATCGGGACCGCGAAAGCGAGTGTCTTCCCCGAGCCCGTCGGCGACTTCGCGAGCACGTCGCGGCCGTCGAGGGCGTCGGGGAGGACGAGAGTCTGGATGCGGAACGGCGCGTGGATGTCACGCTCGGCGAGAGCCTGAGCGACACGCGTCGACACGCCCAACTCGTGGAAAGACTTCATCTGGGTTCGACTCCTTGCGTTCTGGATTGGTCGAGATCCAACTACCTCGACCACCTCGACAGAACGAGGGAGGAACCGAAGAAGCTACATCTCACAGGACGACCCATGTGCCGTCCGTAGCGCCCACGGTAGCAAAGAGTCCGGCTGACACCCCGGATACGCTCCTGCAAATGATCTCTTTTGCCAGAGGGGCTCCGGCTCCGGAGTGTCTCGCCGTCGAGCTGCTGGCCGACTGCGCCCGGGTCGCGGTCGAGAGCGACCCCGGCGTGCTGGCCTACGGCCCCGGCGGCGGGTACGGGCCGCTGCGCGAGTGGCTCGCGGCGCGCCACGGCGTCGAGCCCGCGCGCGTCGTGCTCACGAACGGCGGCCTTCAGGGCATCGCCTTCGTCTTCGAGGAGCTGCTCGCGGCGCGTCCGGGACGCGTGCTCGTCGAGGGGCCGACCTACGACCGGCCGCTGAAGCTGCTCGCCCGGCTGGGCGCCGACGTCGTCGCGCTGCCGATGGACGACGACGGGCTCGAGCCCGAGGCGCTCGAGCGGGAGCTCGGCGCCGGCGCGAGCTTCCTCTACACGATCCCCACCTTCCAGAACCCGAGCGGTCGCACGCTCTCCGTCGAGCGGCGACGACGGCTGGTCGAGCTCGCAATCGCCCACGGCGTGCCGGTGCTCGAGGACGATCCCTACGGCCTCGTCCGCTACGAGGGCGAGACCCCGCCGTCCTTGCACGAGCTCGAAGGCGGTGAGAGCGTGGCCTACACCTCCTCGTTCTCGAAGACGGTCGCACCCGGCCTGCGGGTGGGGTGGTTCGTGCTCCCGGCCGAGCTGGCCGCCCGCGTCGAGGACCGGGCCGTGTCCACGTACATCTCGCCGCCGTTCATCACGCAGGCGACGATCTTCGAGCTGGTCGACCGTGGGGCCTTCGAGCCGAACCTGAGGCGGATCCAGGGCCTGCTGCGCGACCGCCGCGACGCCATGGTCGCCGCGCTCGAGCGGGAGCTCGACGGCAAGGCCACGTGGAACCGGCCCGACGGCGGCTACTTCCTCTGGGTCGAGCTGCCGACCGAGACGGCGCCGCTGCTCGCCCGCGCCGAGCAGGCCGGCCTCGGCTTCGTCAAGGGCTCCGACTTCTTCCCGGCCGGCCGAGGCGGCGAGCGCTCAGCCAGGCTTGCGTTCAGCTACGAGTCGCCTTCGGCGATCGACGAGGGCGTCTCGCTGCTCGCGTCGCTGCTGTAGTCCGTCGCCGAAAGCGCCTGGCGACGCCGGTGAAGCTGCGAGAGCAGCACGCCGGCGATCAGCCCGACCAGCACGGAGAGGAGGATCACCCAGATCAGCGACGTCGTCGCCTCGGCGAAGATGAAGTTGACGCTCGTCTCGTCGCTGTTGCCCGCGACGAAGGCGATCAGGTACGCCGCGAGCAGGATCAACAGGCCGATCGAGAACCAGAGCCGCGGCTGCCACGTCCGCTCGAACTCGTGCTCGCGGCTCTCCATTGCGGCTCGGATTCTAGATCAGGCGGTGACCGGCGCGAAGGCGGGCGCCGGACGGGGGACGAGACGCGGCTGTCGAGGCGGCGTCAGGGCGCCGGTCGTCGCGAGGCGGAACGTGGGGCAGGGGGAGTTGCCGGGAAGCGCGCACAACCCCGCGCGGCGGAAATAGCAATCTGTGCAGCTTGCTTCGGATCGCTTGCCCATTTAGCCTCTTGGTCGGGTCTCGTCCCCTCCGGACAGGCGCCATTCTGGTCATGATCGGCCGGCGCCACAACCCCCGTGTTCACGAATTCGACGCAATTTCCGGGTGATTCTGGAGGCGCAAAATGTGCCCGTTCCTACCCCTTTCTGGGCACCGTTGCCAGCTCTCGCAACGCCTGTTGAAAACTGTCCACCGCGATGATCCGCATGCCGTCTGCGTGGCGCCGAGCTACCTCCGCGTTATCCCCAGCCGGAACGAGGAAGACGTCCGCGCCGGCGCGTTTCGCGCCGATCGTCTTCTGCTTCAGCCCGCCGACCGGCGAGACGGTCCCGTCGAGCTGGATCTCGCCGGTCGCGGCGACGAGGTTCCCTCGATCGACGTCCCCTCGCAGCTCCTCGACGACGTCGAGCGCGAAGGCGAGGCCGGCGGACGGCCCGCCCACGTTGCCCAGATCGATCTCGACGTCGATCGGCACGTCGATCTCGGCGAACTGCTCCACCTGGATGCCGACGATCGGCTGCTCGGGATCGTCGGGGCTCGGAATCGTCCCGACCTCGACCGTGCGCGTGTCGTCGCCCGAGCGAACCCCGAGCCGCACCGTCTCGCCGGGCTCGTGGCGGCCGATCAGCCGGCGCAGGTCGTCGGGCGTCGCGACCTCGGTGCCGTCCACCGCGACGATCACCTCGCCGGGCTCCAGCTTCCCCGCGGCGGGCGCGTCCTCCGCGACGGCCACGACGAGCGCCCCTTCGGGATCCGAGCCGACGTCGTAGCCGAGCTCCTTCAGCGCGACGGCGGTCGCGACCTCCTGCGACCGGTCCATCGCGCGCAGGTTCTGCTCCCTGCGGTCCTCGAAGCTGGAGCCCTCGGGGACGAGCGCGTGCGCCGGGACGGCTTCCGCACCGTCGGGGCGGAGTGCCGGAATCTGCTCCTCGGCGAACGACGCCTTGCGGACGAGGACGTCGACGAAGAGGATCCCGCCCTCGTCGTTCGGGTTCCGCTCGCCCTCGACGAGGACGAGATCGGCGAGCGGCTTCGCCTTGTCCGGAACGATCAGATAGCTGTCGGAGGGCGCGAACCAGCCGATCCCGACGACGACGGCGAGCAGCAGCGCGCCGGCGCCGATGAAGCGACCCGGCTTCAGAGGAGCCCTCGCGTCAGGCCGCCGTCGACCGCGATCGTGGCCCCGGTGACGTAGGCGGCCTGGTCGGACGCGAGGAAGCAGACGACGTCGCCGATCTCGCTCGGCGCTCCGAAGCGGCGCAGCGGAATCGCGGCGAGATCGGCCTCGCTCGGCCCTTCCGGGTAGACCTCCAGGAGGCGTGCCGTGTCGATCCGGCCGGGTGCGATCGAGTTCACGGTGACGCCCGTCGGTCCGAGCTCGCGCGCAACGGTCTTCAGCCAGCCCACGAGGCCGGGCCGGATCGCGTTCGAGAGCGCGAGGTTGTCGATCGGCTCCTTGACGGAGCTCGACGTGATCGCGATCACGCGTCCGTTGCCGCTCGCCTCGAGATGCGGGCGACAGAGGCGCACGAGCCGGACGGACGAGAGCAGCAGCAGCTCGACGGCGTCTTCGATCGCCTCGTCGGTGACGTCGAGAGCGCGCGTCCGTGGCGGGCCGCCGCCGTTCAGGATGAGCACGTCGACGCCGCCGTGCGCTGCGACCGTCTGCTCGACGAGCCGCTCCAGGTCGGACGCGCGCGTCACGTCACCCTGCACCGCCAGCGCGCCGATCCGCTTCGCCTCGCGTTCGAGCACGTCGCCGCGACGCGCGAAGGCGACGACGTTCGCGCCCTCGGCGGCGAGCGACTCGGCACAGGCGAGGCCGATCCCGGCGGATGCCCCGCAGACGATCGCCGTGCGCCCGCGGAGCCCGAGGTTCAACGGCTAGACCGAGAGGACGGAGACGACGTCGCGCACGGCGGCGGCCGAGGCTTGCAGGGCCTCCTGCTCGCTCTCGTCGAGGTCGAGCTCGACGATGCGCTCGATCCCCTTCGCGCCGAGCACGACCGGGACGCCCATGTAGAGGCCGTCGATCCCGTACTCGCCCTCGAGGTAGGCCGTGCAGGGCAGCAGGCGCTTCTCGTCGAGCACGACCGCGTCGACCATCTGCGCCGCAGCCGCGCCGGGCGCGTACCAGGCAGACGTTCCGAGCAGGTCGACCAGCTCACCGCCGCCCTTCGCCGTGCGCTGGACCATCGCCTGGATCCGGTCCTCGGAGACGAGCTTGCGCAGCGGGACGCCACCGACGGTGGTGGCGGAGACGACCGGCACCATCTGGTCGCCGTGTCCGCCGAGCACCATTGCGGTCACGTCCTTGATCGACATGCCGGTCTCCCAGGCGATGAAGGCCGAGAAGCGCGCCGTGTCGAGGATGCCCGCCATGCCGAACACCCGCTCCTTCGCCCAGCCCGAGGTGGCCTTGGCCACGTGGCACATGGCGTCGAGCGGGTTGGAGACGACGATCACGATGGCGTCGGGGCTCGCTCCGACGACCTCCTGCGTGACGGAGCCGACGATCCTCTCGTTCGTCGTGACGAGGTCGTCGCGGCTCATCCCCGGCTGCCGTGGCAGGCCGGCCGTGATCACGACGACCTCGGAGCCGGCGGTCTCCTCGTAGCCGTTCGAGCCGGTGACGTTGGCCTCGTAGCCGAGCACTGCGGCGCTCTGGTTGATGTCCAGCGCCTTGCCCTGCGGCACGCCTTCCTTGATGTCGACGAGCACGACATCCGCGTAGTCGCGGCGCGCGAGCTCCTGCGCGCAGGTGGCGCCGACGTTGCCGGCCCCGACGACAGTGACCTTCGCTCTCAAACCAGAACCTCCAGCTCCTCAGGACCTTCGTTGGCCATCCGGCGGCGGATTGTATGCGCCGATCACGGGTATGCCGGTGAGGTACCGTCCGCGGCAGCGGAATCGAAGACGAGGGAGGACGATGAACGAGTTCAAGCCGGGCCTGGAGGGCATCGTCGCCTTCGAGACGGAGATCGCCGAGCCGGATCGCGAAGGCGGCTCCCTCCGCTATCGCGGCGTCGACATCGAGGAGCTCGTCGGCTCACGCCCGTTCGAGCAGGTCTGGGGGCTCCTCGTCGACGAGAGCTACTCGACCCGGCCTCCCGCCTGCCGAGGAGTACTCCGGCGAAGGCTTGACGGGGAGCACACCCGCCGACCTGCAGTCGGTGACCGCGCGCTTCGGCGCCGAATGGAAGCTCGACAAGCTGATCGACATCTCGGACGACCGGGCGCGCGAGGATCTGCGCCGCCTCTCGGCGCAGTTCATCTCGATCGCCGCCCAGTCCGCGCGCCTGGCCGACGGGAAGACCGATCGCGTCCCTCACTCGCTGGTCGAGTCCGGTGCCTCCACGGCGGAGCGCTTCCTGCTCGAGTGGCGCGGCGAAGCCGATCCGAAGCACGTGACCGCGCTCGACACCTACTGGATCTGCACGGCGGAGCACGGGCTGAACGCGTCCACGTTCACGGCCCGCATCGTCGCCTCCACCGGCGCCGATTGCGCTGCGGCGCTCTCGTCCGCGGTCGGCGCGCTCTCCGGGCCCGCTGCACGGCGGCGCACCGGCGCGCGTGCTGCCCATGCTCGACGCGGCGGCCGAATCGGGCGATCCGGAGAGCTACGTGAACGGCCTGATCGAGCGCGGCGAGCGCCTGATGGGCTTCGGCCACCGGGTCTACCGCGCCGAGGATCCGCGCGCGCGCCTGCTGAAGGGGACCGCGAAGGAGCTCGGCGCCCCCCGCTACGACGTGGCGGACGGAGCTCGAGCAGGCGGCGCTCGTGGCCCTGCGCGAGAAGTCGCCCGATCGCCCTCTGGAGACGAACGTCGAGTTCTGGTCGGCGGTCGTCCTCGACGTCGCCGACATCCCGCCGCAGCTCGCGCCCGCGATGTTCGCGTGCTCCCGGACGGCCGGCTGGTCGGCGCACATCCTCGAGCAGAAGAAGCTGTCCCGGCTCGTGCGGCCGTCGGCGCGCTACGTCGGCCCGAGCGCGCGACCCGCCTCGTCGATCTCGTGACGCTCGCAGAGGCGGCAGCCCGCGCCGACGAGCTCGCCCAGGCGGGCGACGAGAGGAGCCTCGCGACGCTGCGCGCCGAGTGGGACGACGAGGTCGAGGCACGCCGCCCGCAACGGCGACTACCGCGTTCGCGCCCAGGCCTATCGCGCGATCGCGCAGTTCCGCTACCGCCAGAAGCTCGAGCTGCTGCGGCGCGGGCTCGAGGACGAGAGCCCCGCGGCGCGCGGCTCGGCTCTGATCGCCCTCGAAGGGCTCTCGCGCACGCATCCGGGCGACGTCAACTCGATGCGGGCGCTCCTGCACGAGCTGGCGACCCGCGACGACAACGTGGCCGTCCGCCGGCTCGCGATCGTCTGCCTGAAGAACGGCTCGCCGCAGCGGGAGACGATCCAGATCCTGAACGGCATGGCCGACGACGACGAGCAGGACGGCGAGGTGCGCAAGACGGCGAAGGCCGTCGCCGCCGCGCTGAAGAAGCGCGCCGACACCCGCTGACATGGCCGCTCTCGTCGGGGTGATCATGGGCTCGCGCTCCGACTGGGAGACGATGCGGCACGCGGCCGAGACGCTCGACGCGCTCGAGGTGCCGGCGAGACGCAAGGTCGTCTCGGCTCACCGCACGCCCGACCTGCTCTTCGACTACGCGGCGCTCGGCCGAGGAGCGGGGCTTGCAGGTGCTGATCGCCGGAGCCGGCGGCGCGGCCCACCTGCCCGGGATGGCCGCGGCGAAGACGGCGTTGCCCGTCCTCGGCGTCCCGGTCGAGTCGAAGGCGCTGAAGGGCATGGACTCGCTGCTCTCGATCGTGCAGATGCCGGCCGGGGTGCCGGTCGGCACGCTCGCGATCGGCCGCGCCGGGGCGGTCAACGCCGCGCTGCTCGCCGCTGCGATCGTGGCGCGCTCCGACGACCGGCGTGCGCGAGCGGCTGGCGCGCTTCCGCGCCGAGCAGACGCAGACGCGTGCTCGACGCGCCCGACCCGGCCGCGTGACGCTCGTCGGCTGCATCGGCGGCGGGCAGCTCGGCCGGATGCTCGGCGCTCGCCGGAATCCCGCTCGGGCTCTCGCTTCCGCTTCCTCGACCCCTCGCCGGACGCGCCGGCGGCGCCGTCGGGGAGCTGCTCGTCGGCGCCTACGACGATCCCGATCTCGCTCGACCGGCTCGCCGACGGCGCCGACGCCGTCACCTACGAGTTCGAGAACGTGCCCGTCGAGGCGGCACGACGCGTTGGGCGCGGTGCCGGGCGCCGCGGCGCTCGAGGTCGCGCAGGACCGCCTCGACGAGAAGCGGCTCTTCCGCCGCCTCGGCATCCCGACGGCCCGCGATCGACGACGAGGGACCGAGTTCCCGGCGCTCGCTGAAGACGCGCCGGCTCGGCTACGACGGCAAGGGCCAGCAGCTGGTCGCGAGACACGTCCGAGGCGCTCGGCGACCGGACGACGTCGCTCGAGGAGCTCGTCCCTTCGAGCGCGAGCTCTCGCTCCTCGCCGTTCGCGGCCGCAACGGCGAGACGCGCTTCTACCCGCTGATCGAGAACGTCCACGAGGACGGGATCCTGCGCATGTCGCGCGCGCCGGCCGCCGACGCGCCGCAGGCGCGACGCGGAGGAGTACGCCGGCGCGGCTCCTCGACGAGCTCGGCTACGTGGGCGTGCTCGCGCTCGAGCTGTTCGAGCGTCGGCGGCGCGCTGCTCGCGAACGAGTTCGCGCCGCGCGTGCACAACACCGGCCACTGGACGATCGAGGGCGCGGCACGAGCCAGTTCGAGAACCACCTGCGCGCGGTCCTCGGCCTACCGCTGGGCCCGACCGACGCGCAGAGCCGTCCGGCGATGGTCAACCTGATCGGCGCGGTGCCGCCGCTCGGACGACGTGCTCCGCGTCCCGGGCGCGCACCTCCACCTCTACGGCAAGGAGCCGCGCCCGGGGCGCAAGCTCGGCCACGTCACGCTCGTCGGGACGCCGACGAGGCGGCGCGAGAGCGAGCTCTGCGTCGGCGCTGCTCGGCTAGTGCTCGCCGGCCACGGCGCCCGTGATGCGGCGGCCGCAGGCGGGGCAGACGCGTCGCCGACGCTTCATGCTCGAGCAGGTGCTTCTTCAGGCCGGAGAAGGTCATCGTCCAGGCGACGGCCATCATCAGTGCGACGAGCGTTGCGGTGATGCGGGTCGAGCGTCATCGGGCTTCGTCCTTCGGGTCGGCGTCTCGTCGCCGCGCGTGGGGGTGCGCCCGAAAGTACAACTCGCGGCGGCGCCGGTCGGATACGTGCGTGTAGAGCTCGGTCGTCGAGAGGTCGGCGTGGCCGAGCATCTCCTGCACGCTGCGCAGGTCGGCGCCGCCCTCGAGCAGGTGCGTCGCGAACGAGTGGCGCAGCAGGTGCGGGTGGACGCGCTCCGGCTCGAGCCCGGCCTTGCTCGGCCAGCCGCCGCAGGATCAGGAACGCGCCCGCGCGGGTGAGCGCGCCGCCGCGGGCGTTGAGGAAGAGCTCGGGCCGGTGGCGGCGGTCGAGGTGCGGCCGGCCGAGGGCGAGGTAGCGGCGCAGCGACTCGGCGGCCGGCCGGCCGAGCGGGACGATGCCGCTCCTTGCCGCCCTTGCCGATCACGCCGCACGATCCGCTCGTCGAGGTCGACCGCACGCGCGCTCGAGCCCGAGCGCCTCGGAGACCCGCAGGCCCGCGCCGTAGAGCAGCTCGACGAGCGCCCGGTCGCGCATCGCCCGCGGCGTCACGCCCGCGGCCGCGTCGATCAGCCGCTCGGCCTCGGCGGGCGAGAGCGTGCGGGGCAGCGTCCGCATGCCGCTTGCGGCAGCTCGAGCGCGGCGGCCGGGTTGTCGTCGGCGCGGCGCCGAGCAGCTGCTGGTGCCGGAAGAACGCGCGCACGGCGGCCGTCCGCCGCGCGATCGTCGACGGCGCGCAGCCCGTCCGCGCGCATCTGTCGCGACCCAGCGCTCGAGCTCCTCGACCGAGGCTCGACGAGCCGGGTGCCCGAGCCAGGCGGCGAGCGCGTCGAGGTCGCGGCGATAGGCCTCCACCGTCCGCGGCGAGCGCGCGCGGCGAGCAGCGGCAGGAAGCGCGTCGACCTCGGGGTCAGCTGCGGGGGTGGGAGCGGTCATAGACCTTGCGCAGTCGCTTGGCGTCGACGTGGCTGTAGATCTGCGTGGTGGAGAGCGAGGCGTGCCCGAGCAGCTCCTGGATCGTGCGCAGGTCGGCGCCGCCCTCGAGCAGGTGCGTCGCGAACGCGTGGCGCAGGCGGTGCGGGTGGGGCAGCAGCCGGCGCAGCGTGCTCGTGTCGAGCCGCCGCCCGCGCGCGGAGAGGAAGAGCGCGTCGTCCGCGCCGCGCGCGAGCTGCGGGCCGGCGTCGCGCAGGTAGCGGCGCGACGGCGTGCGCCGCCTCGCTCGCCCGAGCGGCACGACGCGCTCCTTGCCGCCCTTGCCGAGCACGTGCACGGCCTCCTGCTCGAAGTCGACGTCGCCGAGGTCGAGGCCGACCGCCTCGGCGCTGCGCAGCCCGCGCCGAGTAGACGAGCTCGAGCAGCGCGCGGTTGCGCAGCGCGAGCGGGCCGTCGCCGTCGACGCCGTCGAGGAGCTCCTCGACCTCGCGCCGCTTCGGCGCGTCCGGCAGCCGGCGCGGCCGGCGCGGCGCGAAGCGCCGCTCGGGCACGCGCGCGGGGCCGAGCGCGAAGCGGAGGAACGAGCGCACGGCCGCGAGCCGCCGCGCGATCGTGGCCGGCGCGAGGCCGTTCCGCGCACGCCCGAGCTCGGCGGCGTACTCGGCGAGCACGCGCACGTCGACCTCTCGAGGCGCGTGCCGCGCGCTCGAGCCAGGCCGCGAAGTGCCGCAGGTCGACCCGTACGCGCGCCGCGTCGACTCGCCGAGGCTCGGGCCGCAAGGAAGCGGTCGACGGCGGCGTGCGGTCTCGCATCGCCCTGCAGGCCATGTTCCCTAGAGTCGGCTGCATGTCCTTTCGAGCTCGAGAGCGGCGCCGAGGCGCGCCGGACGAACCGCGCGGGGCCGCGGGCGGTCGTTTGCGTGAACGGCGGCACCGCGTGCCGAGCGCCCGGCACGTGGAGCGCCTCCCTCGAGTGGCTCGTCGGCCGGCTCGCGCCGGGGTCGTCCCGAGCTGGGTTTCTCGAGGTCCGCTACCGGGTCAAGTCGTGGCGCCGGCTTCGAGCTGTGCATCGAGGATGCCGGTGCGGCGATCGAGGCGGCGCGAGCAGTCGGGCGCCGAGGAGGTCGCCCTGCTCGGCTTCTCGATGGGCGGCGCGGTCGCCGTGCACGTCGCCGCCGATGCCGCCGTCCGGACCGTGATCGCGCTCGCGCCCTGGCTCTACCCCGAGCTCGACCTCTCGCCGCTCGACGGACGCCGCTTGGCGATCGTCCACGGCTCGCTCGACCGCGCCGCTCCCGGGTGTCCCGGGCGTGCGGCCGGAGCTGTCGCTGCGCGGCTACGAGCGGGCACGGGCGCTCGGCGTCGACGCCGAGCGCACCGTCGATCCCGGGCGGGCTGCATCCGATCGCCCTGCGCGCCGCCCTGGGGCGAGCCCGTGCGCGATGCCTCGGGCCGGGCGCTGGGAAGAGCTCGTCGACGCCGAGCTGGAGCGACTTCTGCGCGTAGGGCTCTACCAGGGAATCCTGCGCCCGACGCACGCGCTCTTCACGCCTCCTCTACCGGCTCGAGGTCGGCGGTCGCGTTCCGCCGGGCGCCTGCGTCGTGGCCGCGAACCACGAGTCGATGCTCGACCCGTTCCTCGTCGCGCTCGCGGCCGACCAGCCGCTGCGTTTCCTCGCGAAGGCAGGAGCTGTGGCGCACCCGCGCCGGTCGCCTGGCTCGCCGATGCGCTGCGGCGCGATCCCGGTCGCGCGCGGCCGCGGCGACCGCGCGGCGCTCGCACGGCGCCGAGGCGCTGCTCGCCGCCGGCGGGGTCGTCGGCGATCTTCCCCGAGGGCGCCGTGCGCGGCGGTGGCTGGCACCCGCGGCGCTGCCCGGCTCGCGCTCGCGACCGGCGCCCCGCTCGTGCCGGTCCGATCGTCGGGTCGGCGCACGCGCTCTCGCGCGGGCGGTCGGCCTGCCGCGCGTCGCGTGCTCGTCGGCGAGCCGATCGCCGTCGAGCGCGGCCAGCCGACCGTCGTGGCCGCGCGCGCGAGCTGACGCGGGAGCTCCAGGCGCGCGTCGACGCGCTCTCGTAGCGCGTCCGTACTCTTCGTTCGGAATGGCACGTGGCCGTCGCAGCTTCGAGGCGTCCGAGCCGGTCGAGCGGCCCGCCGATCCGGCCGTGCGCCGCGCGAACCTCCGCCGGATCGTGCGGCTCTTCCGGCCTACCAGGCAAGCCTCGCGGTCGTCTGGCGCTGATCGTCTTCTCGGCCGCCCTCGGCGTCGTCCCGCGCGTTCCTGCTCGAGGCGATCTTCGACGACGGCGCTCCCCGAGCGGCGACCTGACGGCTCGCTGAACTGCGCTCGTCGGCGGGCATGATCGCGATCGCGATCGTCACCGGCGCGCTCGGCGTCATCCAGACGCTACTCTCGAACCAGGTCGGCCAGCGCGTGATGCACGACCTGCGCACTGCGGTCTACCGGCACCTGCAGCGGCTCTCGCTCGCGTTCTTCACACGCACGCGGACCGGCGAGGTGCAGTGCCGGCATCGCGAACGACATCGGCGGCGTCGAGAACGTCGTCACCTCGACCGCCACCTCGATCGTCGCCAACGTGACGACGGTCCTCGCGACCGTCGTCGCGATGTTCCTCCTCGACTGGCGGCTGGCGCTCTTCGCGCTCGCGCTGCTGCCGCTCTTCGTCTGGATGACCCGCCGGGTCGGCCGCGCAGCGGCAGAAGATCGCCACGGTGCGGCAGGAGTCGATGGCCGACATCTCCTCGCTCGTGCAGGAGTCGCTCTCGGTCTCGGGGATCCTGCTCGGCAAGACGATGGGCCGGTCCGACGAGCTCGCCGACCCGCTTCGAGGGCGAGTCCGAACGGCTCGCCGACCTCGAGGTGCGGAGCCGCATGACGGGCCGCTGGATGATGGCGTCGATCCAGACGACGTTCGCGATCATGCCGGCGCTCGTCTACTGGTTCGCCGGCCACGCGCGCGCGGCGCGATCGAGCTCGGCACGCTGGTCGCGTTCACGACCCTGCAGACGCGGCTCTTCTTCCCCGTCGGCTGCCTGCTCGGCGTCTCGATCGAGGTGCAGAGCTCGCTGGCGCTCTTCGACCGCGTCTTCGAGTACCTCGACCTCGACGTCGACATCGAGGAGGGGACGCGCGACGCTCGCGCGGCCGCGCGGCGACGTCTCGCTTCGAGGACGTCTGGTTCCGCTACGACGACGACCGCCTGGACGCTCGAGGACGTCTCGTTCGACGTGCCGCGCCGGGCACGACCACCGCGCTCGTCGGCGAGACCGGCTCGGGCAAGACCACGCCGGCTACCTCGTCGCCCGCCTCTACGACGCGACGCGCGGCGCGCGTCACGATCGACGGCATCGACGTGCGCGACCTCACCTTCGAGTCGCTCGCGGCCGCGGTCGGCGTCGTCTCGCAGGAGACGTACCTCTTCCACGCGACCGTGCGCGAGAACCTGCGCTTCGCGAGGCCCGACGCGACCGACGAGGAGGTCGAGGAGGCGGCGCGCGCGGCCCAGATCCACGAGCTGATCGCGTCGCTGCCGGAGGGCTACGACACCGTCGTCGGCGAGCGCGGCTACCGCTTCTCGGGCGGCGAGAAGCAGCGCATGGCGATCGCGCGCACGATCCTGCGCAACCCGCCCATCCTCGTGCTCGACGAGGCGACCTCGGCGCTCGACACCCAGACCGAGCGGCTCGTGCAGTAGGCGCTCGAGCGGCTCGCGGAGGGGCGGACGACGATCGCGATCGCGCACCGGCTCTCGACCGTGCGCGACGCCGACCAGATCGTCGTGCTCGACCACGGCCGCGTCGTCGAGATCGGCACGCACGACGAGCTGCTCGCGCGCCGGCGGGCGCTACGCGGCGCTGCTCGCACGCGATGTGGAGGAGCTCCGGTCTAGCCGTAGCCGTACGGGTCGTCGCTGCCCGACTCGCTCTCGTCGGTCGTGCTGCCCCCGGCCCCCGCGGCCTCGCCGCCGACGACGAGCGTGCCCTCCATGCCCTGGTCGCGGTGGTCGCCGACCGGGCAGTAGAGCTCGTACTCGCCGGGCTCGAGCTCGACCGTGACCGACCCGGAATCGCCCGGGGAGAGCTCCTCCGTCTCTTCCTCGATCCCGTTCCCCTCGATCTCGAGCGCGTGCGGAAACTCCCCCTCGTTCGAGACCGTGAAGGTGGTCTCGCCCGCCTCGTCGACGCTGACGTCGGCGGGGTCGAACGCGAACTCGGTCGCGACGAGCTCGACCGTCTGGCCGCCCGCGGACTCGCCGCCGTCGTCGTCTCCGTCGTCGCTGCCACAGGCGGCGAGCACGAGGGCGGCCGTCACGAGGAGGGCCAGGAGCAGGAACCGTCTCATCTGCTCGGTCCTACGCGGGAGCCGTCGGCCTGGATTGGCGGGTTGCATAGGATGTCCGGCGCCATGGCGACGACCGACCAGGGAGAAGCACCTCTCGGAGCACGGAATCGAAGCCACCGGTGAGGTGCACTGGAATCCGACCACCTCCGTGCTCTACACGCATGCGCTCGCGCGCGGCGAGGGGCGGATCGCCGAGGGCGGGCCGCTCGCCGTCGACACGGGAGAGCACACGGGCCGCTCGCCCAAGGACAAGTTCGTCGTGCGCGAGCCGGGCTCCGAGGAGCGGATCTGGTGGGGGGACGTCAACGCCGCGATCGACGAGGAGCACTTCGAAGGACTGCGCGGAAAGGTGACCGACCACCTCGCCGGCCGCGACCTCTACGTCGTCGACGCGTTCGCCGGCGCCGATCCTGCACACCGCATCAACGTGCGAGTCGTCACCGACCGGCCCTACCACGCGCTCTTCGCGAAGACGATGTTCATCGAGCCGAGCGACCGAGGAGCTGCGCGGGTTCGAGCCCGACGCGCTCGTGCTGCACGCCCCCGGGCTCGAGGCCGATCCCGACCGAGGACGGCACGCGCAGCGCCACGTTCGTCGTGCTCCATCCCTCGCGCCGCGAGGTGCTGATCGGGGGCACGTTCTACGCCGGCGAGATCAAGAAGTCGATCTTCACGCTGATGAACGACCGGCTTCCGCTCGAGGGCGTCTTTCCGATGCACTGCTCGGCGAACGTCGGCGACGAGGACGACGTCGCGATCTTCTTCGGGCTCTCCGGCACCGGCAAGACGACGCTCTCCGCCGATCCCGAGCGCTCGCTGATCGGCGACGACGAGCACGGCTGGGGCGACGCCGGCGTCTTCAACATCGAGGGCGGCTGCTACGCGAAGGTGATCCGCCTCTCCGCCGAGGCGGAGCCGGAGATCTACCGGATGACGCGCACCTACGGCACGATCCTCGAGAACGTCGTCGTCGACGAGCGCGGCGTCGTCGATCTCGACGACGGCTCCAAGACCGAGAACACGCGCGCCGCCTACAAGCTCGAGCAGATCGCGAACGCGCTGCCGGCCAAGCGCGCGGGCCATCCCAGGTCGGTCGTGATGCTGACCGCCGACGCGTTCGGGATCCTGCCGCCGATCGCCCGGCTCACCCGCGACCAGGCGATGTTCTACTTCCTCTCCGGCTTCACGGCGAAGCTCGCCGGCACCGAGATCGGGGTCAAGGAGCCGCAGCCGACCTTCTCGGCCTGCTTCGGGGCGCCCTTCCTGCCGCAGTCCCCGGCCGTCTACGCGCGGCTGCTCGGCGAGAAGCTCGACGAGCACGGCGTCGGCCGTGTGGCTCGTCAACACGGGCTGGACGGGCGGCCCGTTCGGCGAGGGCGAGCGGATGCCGATCCAGGCGACGCGCGCGCTCCTCTCGGCGGCGCTCTCCGGCGAGCTCGACGGCGTCGAGTACCGCACCGACGAGCGTCTTCGGCTTCGAGGTCCCGGTCGCCGTCCCGGACGTCGACCCGGCCCTGCTCGACCCGCGCTCGACGTGGGCCGACCCGGACGCGTACGACGCGAAGGCGCGCGAGCTCGCGACGATGTTCAGCGAGAACTTCGCGAAGTTCGGCGCGGACGACGACCTCGTCCAGGCGCGGGCCCGCGAGTCTGACGCACGCGTATGCCGGCGCCTTTCGCGGTAGCGTCAACCGCGGTGGACGCGAAGCACGACGTGCTCGTGGTCGGCGCCGGCTGCGCGGGCATGCGCGCCGCCATCGAGGCCCACGACGCGGGCGCGGACGTGGCCATCGTCTCGAAGCTGCATCCGACGCGCAGCCACTCCGGCGCGGCCGAGGGCGGCATCAACGCCGCGCTCGGCAACGCGCCGAGGACAACCCCGAGATCCACGCCTTCGACACGGTCAAGGGCTCCGACTACCTCGGCGACCAGGACGCGATCGAGATCTTCACGCGCGAGGCGCCGGGCGACATCTACCAGCTCGAGCACTGGGGCGCGGTCTTCTCGCGCAACGACGACGGCCGGCTCGCGCAGCGCCCGTTCGGCGCCGCCGGCTCGCCGCGCACGGTCTACGCGGCCGACATCACGGGCCACGTGCTGATCCAGGTGCTCTACGAGCAGCTCGTGAAGCGCGGACGATGCCCAGGTCTACGAGGAGTTCTTCGCCTGGCAGCTCGTCGATCGACGAGGCCGCTGCCCGGGCGTGATCGCGTGGGACCTGATGCACGGCGGGCTGAAGGCGATCGGCGGCAAGACCGTCGATCCTCGCCACCGGCGGCGTGGGCCGCCTCTACCGCGCGACCACGAACGCGTACGCCTGCACCGGCGACGGGATGGCGATGGCGCTGCGCGCCGGCCTGCCGCTGAAGGACATGGAGTTCATGCAGTTCCACCCGACGACGCTGTACCCGAGCGGGATCCTGATCACCGAGGGCTGCCGCGGCGAGGGCGGGTATCCTGCTGCAACTCCGAGGGCGAGCGCTTCATGGAGCGCTACGCGCCGAACGCGATGGAGCTCGCGTCGCGCGACGTCGTCTCGCGCTCCGAGCAGACCGAGATCGACGAGGGCCGCGGCGTCAACGGCTCCGTCCTGCTCGACCTCACGCCACCTCGGCGCCGAGAAGATCATCGACGCGCCTGCCCGGCTCGCGCGAGCTGGCGATGGTCTACGCCGGCGTCGACCCGATCTACGAGCCGATCCCCGTCCGGCCGGGCGCCCACTACCACATGGGCGGCGTCGAGACCGACGACGGGCGGCCTGACCGAGCTCGAGGGCCTGTACGCGGCCGGCGAGGTCGCCTGCGTCTCGGTGCACGGCGCCAACCGCCTCGGCGGCAACTCGCTGATGGAGACGATCACCTTCGGCCGCCGCGCCGGGCGCGCCGCCGCCGAGTGGGCGCTCGCGAACACGACGGTCGACGGTGCCGGTCGCCGCGTCGCGCGACGCCGAGCGCGAGCTGAAGGCGCTGCTCGACCGCACCGACGGGCGAGCGGCCGTGGCAGATCCGCGACGAGCTCGGCGCAGACGATGCTCGAGAACTTCGGCGTCTTCCGCCGCGAGGAGCAGATGCAGCGCCAGATCGAGATCATCGACGGGCTGCGCGAGCGCTACGAGACGCGTCGTCGTCGAGGACAAGGGCGACGTCTTCAACACCGACCTGACCCAGGCGCTCGAGCTCGGCTACCTGCTCGACCTCGCCGCCTGCATGCTCGCAGGCCGGGCTCGCGCGCAAGGAGAGCCGCGGCGCGCACTCGCGCCCGCACGACTACCCGGACGCGCGACGACGAGAACTTCCTCAAGCACTCGATCACGCGCTGGGACGACGGCGACCCGCAGCTCGACGTACAAGCTCGTCCGATGACCAAGTGGACGTCCGCAGGAGCGGAAGTACTGAGAGCCGACTGGAGAGGACGCTCGGACGTCGATGCAGGTCGGCGCTGAAGATCTGGCGCTACGACTCGACGACCGGCGAGCGCGCGCTGCAGCGAGTACGAGGTCGAGGCGCCCGAGTGAGGCGACGCTGCTCGACGTGCTCGACATCGTCAAGGACCAGCAGGACGGCACGCTCGCCTACCGCAAGAGCTGCCGGATGATGATCTGCGGCTCCTGCGGCATGCGCATGGACGGCGGCGCCGTGCTCGCCTGCAAGGTGCGCATGTACGACATCGCGCAGGCCGGCCACGTGCCGGTCATCTCGGCGATGGGCAACCTGCCGATCGTCAAGGACCTCGTCGTCGACATGGAGCCCGTTCTGGGCGCAAGATGCGGGCGGTGAAGCCGTAGCTCCAGCCCGGCTACGACCAGCCGACCGAGACGAGGAGTACGTCGTCTCGCAGGAGCGGATGAACGTGATCCACAAGGAGTCGCTCTGCATCAACTGCGGCTGCTGCGTCTCGGAGTGCAACTCGATGGAGTCCGACCCCGACTTCCTCGGCCCGGCGGCGCTCGCGAAGGGCATGCGCTTCGTCGGCGACCCGCGCGACGCGCGCCACGATCGAGCGGCTCGACGACCTACAACGCCGAGCACGGCATCTGGGACTGCACGCGCTGCTACTTCTGCAACGAGCGCTGCCCGAAGGGCGTCGACCCGCGCGACGCGATCGCCAAGCTCGGCGCCGAGGCGATGAAGCAGGGCATCGACCGCGACATGGGCGCGAAGCACGCGAAGTGGTTCGTCACCTCCGCCAAGACGACCGGCTGGCTGCGCGAGACCGAGCTCGTGCCGAAGACGCAGGGCATCGTCTCGTCGATCAAGGAGATGAAGTTCGCGATGAGCCTCGCGCGGCACGGGCAAGGTGCCGCTGCCGTTCCCGCCGCACGTCGCCGAGGACGTGGAGGAGTCGCGCGCGCTCTACGACCTCGTCAAGGAGCAGGGCCGCGACGGCGCGCCGGGCATCGTCCAGGGCGAGCAGGCGCTCGGCGCGGATCGAGCACATCACGCGGCGTCGAGTCGAGCGCGACCCGTACGCACGAGCTCGGACGCCGCGCGCCGCGTAGCCGCGTCAGGCCGAGCGACGCCGGCGAGACGCCGCGAGGAGGCGACGCGTGAAGCAGGTCGCGTACTACAAGGGCTGCCTCGCCTCGCTCTCGGCGAAGGAGCTCGACATCTCGACGCGGCGCTCGCGCCGAAGCTCGGCCTCGAGCTCGTCGAGCTCGAGTCGGTCACCTGCTGCGGCGCCGGCGACATCCACGAGGCCGAGCCCGACTACTACCTGCACCTGAACGCGCGCATCCTCGCCTACGCCGAGGCGACCGGCTGCGACACGCTGATGACGGTCTGCAACGTCTGCACGCTCAACCTGCGCCAGGCGAACTACCAGCTGCAGAACGACGAGGCGCTGCGCGAGCGGGTCAACGACAACCTCGACGCGGTCGGCGTGCCGCGCTACGAGCGGCGACGTCGACGTGCGCACTTCCTCTGGCTGGTCGCCGAGGGCGAGGGCTACGAGCTGCTGAAGAGCCGTCGCGCACAAGGGCCTGAAGGGCCTGAAGGTCGCGCCGTTCTACGGCTGCCAGATCCTGCGGCCGTCGAAGCTGCTCGGCTTCGAGGATCCCGACCGGCCGTGCGTCGCTCGAGCGCGATCATCGAGGCCTGCGGCGGCGAGGCGATCGACTACCCGGCCAAGATCAAGTGCTGCGGCTTCCCGATCATCCAGGCGCGCGAGGACACGGCGCTCGGCGAGCTGATCCAGCCGATCGAGCAGGCGAAGGAGGCCGGCGCCGACGCGATGGTGACGCCGTGCCCGCTCTGCCACCTCTCGCTCGACGCCTGGCAGTCGAAGCTGAAGAAGCACGACCGGCAAGGACTTCCAGATGCCGATCCTGCACCTCTCGCAGCTGATCGGCGTCGCCGCCGGGCTCGACGGACTCGGAGCTGAAGTTCAAGCGCCACGTCGTCTCGGTCGAGCCGGTCTCGAGAAGCTCCCCGTCTGAGCGCGCGCGCGCGGTACGGCTGCCGGCGCAGTCTGTGCGTGACCGGCAGCGCTCGGTGCGCCGGGCCTGACTGCTCGCATGCTCGCGCGCGCTGCGCCGTCGCTGCGGCTCGCGTGGGGCTGGTTCGAGGCGGGCTGGCTGCGGACGCGCGTGCTCGAGGTCGAGGTGCCGGGGCTGCCGCCGAGCTCGACGGGCTGCGGATCGCGCCACCTCTCCGACTTCCATCTCGGCCCGCCGTCGCGCGGGCCGCGTCGCGGTCGAGCGCGCCGTCGACTGGGTCGGCGGAGCGGCGGCCGGACCTCGTCTGCGTCACCGGCGACCTGCTCTCGCACCCGCGCGGCGAGCCGCTGCTGCGCGAGCTGCTCGAGCGGCTCGACCGGCCGTACGTCGTGCTCGGCAACCACGACGTCGCCGTCACGCGCGACCCGTTCTCGCGGCCGGCCGAGCTCGACGAGCTCGCCGGCGCGACGCTGCTCGCGCGACGAGCGCGGTCACGCGTCGAGCTCCGCGGCGTGCGCGTCCAGCTCGCCGGCGTCGACCCGGCGCTACGTACCGCCGCGGCGGCGCGGCCCGCGGCAGCTCGCCGACCCGACGCCGAGCTGCGGATCCTGCTCTGCCACTTCCCGCGGGATCGTCGCGCCGCTCCGCCGGCGCGTTCCACCTCGTCCTCGCCGGGCACCTGCACGCCGGTCAGATCGTGCTCCCGTACCCGGGCGGCAGCTCACGCTCGCGCACCCGCGGGCTCGCGCTGGCCGAGGGGCTCTACCGCGACGGGCGAGGCGTGCCTGCACGTCTCGCCGGGCTCGGCACGACCTTCGTGCCGTTCCGCTTCTTCGCCCGGCCCGAGGTGACCGAGCTCGTGCTCCGTACAGCGCCTAGAATCGGCGCATGGAAGGCCACGCCGTGATCTCGCCGGACATCCTCGCGAGCTACGCGGCCGACGCGGCGCGCGAGGTCGACGGCGTGACGCGGGCTCGTCGAGAGCCCGCTGCACCGCCACCGCGGCGTCCGCGTCGCCGAGGAGGACGGCGCGGTCGGCGTCGAGCTGCACCTCGCGCTCGACGTGGGGCGCGAGCGTCCCCGAGCGTCGGGAGCGCGGTGCAGGACGCGGGTCGCCGACTACCTCGCGCGGATGGCCGACGTCGAGCCGGCCGCGGTCGACGTCGTCGTCGACGAGATCGCGCCCGCCGCCGGGGCTGAGCCATGCCGACGCGCGTCGCCGGCCTCACCGGCGCGACGCTCGCGACACGCGCCGTCGGTCTGCCACGACTGCGTCTGGTGGCAGTCGCGCGGCAACCGGACGGCGTCGACAAGGAGCGCTGGATCGAGAAGGCCGAGGACGAGTGGGGCGAGTGGGGGACGGTCTACTACGACGACGACGGGCGCGCTGCTCGGGCTCGATGCAGTACGGGCCGGCGCACGCTCTTCCCGCGCGCGGCCGAGCTGCCGGCCGGGCCCGCCGTCGGACGACGCCGTGCTCGTCACCTGCGCCTACCTCGCTCGGCGCGGCGCGCGCCGTGGGTGGAGCAGTCGCTCTTCCTCGCGGCGATCGGCGAGGCGCGCGACAAGGGCGCGCGGGCGCTCGAGGCGTTCGCGTACCGCTACCCGCGAGGGCGAGTCGACGTACGAGCGCTTCCTCGTCCACCGCACGGTCTTCCCGCGCGACTTCCTCGACGACTTCGGCTTCGTGACCGTGCGCGCGCAGGGCCGCGTCGAGCTGGCGCGGCTCGAGCTCGGCGGGCTGCACCCGGTCGAGGAGGGCCGGCGCGCGAAGGTGCTGCGCGTCGTCAAGGAGGCGTTCGCGCCGCCGCCGGCCCGGTCCCGCCAGCGGCCCTAGAGCGCTCCGGCGAGCGGGACCGGCTCAGGCTGCGACGCGCTGCGCGGCCAGCAGCAGCTCGGCGATCTGGATCGCGTTCAGCGCCGCGCCCTTGCGCAGGTTGTCGCACGCGAGGAAGAGCGCGAGCCCGTTCTCGGTCGTCGGGTCGCGCCGGATCCGGCCGACGAGCACGTCGTCGCCGCCCGCGGCAGCCTCGCCGTCGGGGTCGGGGAACTGCTCGAGCACGCGCACGCCGGCGCGTCGCCGCAGCACCTCGCGTCGCCTGCTCGGCCGAGAGCGGCTCGCTCGAGCTCGACCCAGACCGCCTCGGCAGTGGCCGACGAGCACCGGCACGCGCACGCAGGTCGCGCTGATCGGCAGGTCGGGCAGCTCCAGGATCTTGCGCGTCTCCGCGCGGAGCTTCGCCTCCTCGTCGGACTCGTCGCCCGTCGAACGTCCAGTCCATCCGCAGGTCGTGCTCCTCGGCGACTCGCCGCGCAGCCGCTCCATCCGCTGCGCGCCTGCGCCCGAGACCGACTGGTACGTGGCGACGCTGCACGCGGCGCAGCCCGGCGGCGTCGTGCAGCGGCTTGAGCACGCAGGTGAGCGGGATCGTGCAGCAGTTCGGGTTGGCGACGATCCCGTCGTGCTCGAGCGCGTCAGCGCTCGGCCGTTCACCTCGGGCACGACGAGCGGGATGCCCGTCGACGAGCCGGTACGCCGACGACTTGTCGACGCAGACGGCGCCGCCGCGCACCGCGTGCGGGACGAGCTCGCGGCTCGCAGCCGTGCCGACCGAGAAGAGGCAGAGGTCGAGGTCGCCGGCCGCGAGCACCTCGGGCGTCGCCTCCTCGACCGTCAGTCCGCGCCGACGCTGCGTGTGCCGGCCGAGCGCGCCGAGGCGAAGACGCGCGACGCGCTCGTAGCCGCGCTCGCGCAGCAGCTCGAGCGTGACCGTGCCCGACGGCGCCGGTCGCGCCGATGACGCCGATGCGGCGCGCGCGCTCAGCGCAAGCTCGAACGCCTCGTGCAGGGCCTGCACGGCCCGGTCGACGTCGGCGCTCGGCACGTGGCAGGCGATCTTGATCGGCGAGGTGGAGACGACCTGCGGCTCGATCCCGGCCGCCTCGAGCGTGGCGAACGTCTTCGCGGCGACGCCGGGGTGGCTCTTCATGCCGGCGCCGACGAGGCTGACCTTGCCGAGGTCGTCGCGCGCGGTCCAGCGTGACGCCGAGCGCGTCGAGCGCGCGCGCCGCGTCCGCGCGGTCCTCGACCGGGGCCGAGAAGACGATCTCGGCGTCCGGTCTGCACGATCGTGTCGACGTTCACGGACGCCTCGGCGAGCGCGGCGAAGAGCCGCGCCGCGGGCGCCGTCGACGCGGTAGACGGTCTCCTCGCGCTGGTGCACGACGCCGGAGATCAGCGCCTTCTCGAGCATCTCTCGTCCTCCTCGCGGATCCACGTCCCGTCGCCGTCCTCGAACGTCGAGCGGACGTGCAGCCTCACGTCGTGGTTGCGCGCGACCTCGATCGAGCGCGTCGCCAGCACGCCTGCGCCGGACGACGCCATCTCGAGCATCTCGTCGAAGCTGACGCGCGTCGCAGCTTGCGCGCGCCGGGCACGACGCGCGGGTCGGCCGTGTAGACGCCGCGCACGTCCGTGTAGATCTCGCAGTGGTCGGCGCCGAGCGCCGCCGCGAGCGCGACCGCGGTCGTGTCGGAGCCGCCGCGGCCGAGCGTCGTCACCTCGTACGCGGTCGAGACGCCCTGGAAGCCCGGCGACGAGCACGATCTTGCCCGTCGTCGAGCGCCTCGTGGATCCGGCGCGCGCGCACCTCGACGATCTTCGCCTTCCCGTGCACGGTGTCGGTGACGATCCCCGCCTGCGAGCCGGTGAGCGAGATCGCCTCGTGGCCGAGGTCGTGGATCGCCATCGCGGCGAGCGCGCACGAGATGCGCTCACCGACCGAGACGAGCATGTCGAGCTCGCGCGGGTGCGGGCTGGGCGAGACCTCGCGGGCGAGGTCGAGCAGCTCGTCCGTCGTGTGCCCATCGCGGAGAGCACGCCGACGACGCGGTGCCCTGCCTCGCGGGCGGCGACGAGCCGCTGCGGCGACGCTCTTCAGCTTCTCCGGGTCGGCCGACCGACGTGCCGCCGAACTTCATCACGACCGTCCCGCCCTGAGGCGTCGCGGGCGCCTCGGCGTCGGCGTCGACGGCCGGGACGGCCTCGTACTCGGTCGTGGCCATCGCGGCGAGTCTAGACGAGGCCCGCTCGGACCGGCGAAAGACCACAAAAAACGCTGAACCGGCAAACCCGAAGGCCCACCGGTTCAGCTGCACGAACTACGCGTCCGCGCCCGGCGTCAACCGGGCCGGACGAAAAGTCCGCAAATTGCGCAGGAATACTCGGTTACAGCTCGCGGCGGCCGGCGAGCGCGCGGCCGAGCGTGACCTCGTCGGCGTACTCGAGATCGCCGCCGACCGGCAGGCCGCTCGCGAGCCGCGTGACGCGGACGCCGGTCGCGGCAGCCGGTCGGCGAGGAAGGCGGCCGTCGCCTCGCCGGTCATGTTCGGGTTCGTCGCGAGCACGACCTCCTCGATCTCGCCCTCGGCCGACGCGGCGCAGCAGCTCGTCGATCCGCAGGTGCTCGGGCTCGACGCCGTCGAGCGGCGAGAGCGAGCCGCCGAGCACGTGGTAGAGGCCGCGGTACTCGTGCGTCCGCTCGAGCGAGATCACGTCGACGGGCTGCTCGACGACGCAGACGACCGTGCGGTCGCGACGCGTGTCGAGGCAGATCGCGCAGAGCTCGTCCTCGGTCAGGTTGCCGCACTCGCGGCAGAAGCGGACGCGCTCCTTCACCTCCTCGATCGCCGCCGGCGAGCGCGAGCGCCTCGTCCTTGCCGGCCGAGAGGAGGTGGAACGCGAGCCGCTGCGCCGTGCGCGTGCCGATCCCGGGCAGCCGGGTCAGCTGCGCGACGAGGTTGTCGACCGAGGGGCTCAGCACGCGTCCAGCCTAGCCGTCCGTTCCGGACGTGCTCGCCGAGCGGTCGTGCCGAGCGAGGCCTGGCTTACCCGACGACGAGCCGCAGACGCGAGCGTCGACGACCGGCGCGTGCGCGCCCGGCAGCAGCCCGTTGAGCTGCGCCCACCGGGCCGCCTCGGTGCGGTTCGAGACGTTGAGCTTCCGATACACGTTCGAGAGGTGGAACTTCACCGTCTGCTCGGTGACCCACAGCATCTTCGCCAGCTTGGCGTTCGAGTGCCCTTCGGCGACGAGCTGCAGGATCTCGTGCTCGCGCCCCGTCAGCTCGAGCACCGCCGTGTCGGTCGCCTCGGGCCAGCTGTCGCGACGGCAGCGGGCCTTGAGTCGCGAAGTAGACGGAGTGCTCGAACGCCTGACGGATTGCCGACGCCAGATCGTCCGGATGCGCGCTCTTGATGACGTACGCGACCGCGCCCGCCTCGAGCGCCTTGTCGATGTACTCCGTGCCCGTGAGGACGAGAGCACCATCGCGCGATCGCCGGCGCAGCTCGCGCGCCTGCCTGATGCACGCGATCCCGTCCATCTCGCCCTCGTCCATCTCGATGCCGGTCACGAAGACGTCCGGCGATGCTGCTCGATCAGCTCGAGCGCCGGCTTCGGCGCCGTCGCCTTGCCGACGACGCGCACGTCGATGCGATCGAGCACGCGCTCGACTGCTTCCAGCCACAAGGGCTGCCGATCCAAGAGGACGGCAGTCCGATTACCGTCAAACACGAAAGGGCCGCCTTTCGATTAGTACCACTTCACCCGACTCCCCAACTTTCTGGGAGAGCCGATTCTAATCGAGAATGTCTAAAACCACAAGAGCTTCAAGGAAACATGCGGTAAAGCTGTCGAAATACATCTTCGCGTATTGCAACGTCTGCCACGAACTCCCATCCTCGACCTCGACTGCCGGGGGTGTCAGAACCCCCGAGAATCGCACCCTTCGTAGAGCGGGCAAACGGTCGCCGGTGCGTTAGCGTCGACAGAACGACGCCGACGGGCCGCCGTCGCCGTCGCCGCGCTGCTCGAGTCGCATCGGCTCGAGCGCCGCGGGGTGACTGAGCGCTCCCGTTGACCAAGCGGGAGTGTCTCCGTCACCCCGGAAACGAGGGCGCGTTCCGCGTCGAGCTTCGCCAGCGTTCGCTCGGCGAGCACGCCGGCGATCGCCAGCGATGAGGTCGCCGCCGGGGACGGAGCGTTCTGGACGTGGAGCACGTGCGCGGTCTCGGCGAAGAGGAAGTCGTCCGCCAGGGCGCCGTCCGCGTGCAGCGCCTGGCCCGGATCCCGGCGGGAGCTGGGAGGAGATGCTCGCGCAGGACGCCGGGCAGGTAGCGCCGCACCGCCCGCGCGACCAGTTGGGGGACGAGGTCGCGCGTCACCTCGGTCGCGCCCGCCCGCCAGTGCCGTCGGGCGAGCCGCCAGAACGGGGCCGAGCCGACGACCTCGCGGACGTCCCCGAGATCGACCTGCCGGCGGCTGTAGCCCTCACGGGCGAGCGCCAGCACGGCGTTCGGCCCGACCCAGACGCCGCCGTCGGGACGTCGGTTGACATGGACGCCCAGGAAGGGAAGTCGTGGATCCGGCACCGGGTAGATCATGCCCGCGGCAGCGGCACGCGACCTCCGGAGCCAACGCGAAGTAGCTCCCGCGAAAGGGCACGATCGTGACCCCGTCCGGCTCGCGCCCGGATGCGCGGGCGACGCGGTCCGAATGGAGGCCGGCACAGGCGACCGCGACGCGTGACTCGAGCGTTCCTCGCTCGTCGTGATCCGTCACGCCGCGCGCGCGTCTCCTCCAGGCTCGTGACCGGGCACGACAGCGCGACCGTGCAGCCGGCGCGCTCCAGCTCGCGCTCGAGCGCCGCGGTCAACGAGCCCGAAGTCGACGAGCCCGCTCTCCGGAACGTGCAGGCCGGCGTCGCCGACGACGTGCGGCTCGACCTCCCGCAGCCCCGAGCCGTCGAGCAGCCGGAGCCCGCCAGCCCGTTCGCGCGCGCCCGCCGCTCGAGCTCCTCGAGCCTCCGAGCTCCCGCTCGCCGGTGGCGACGATCAGCTTGCCCGTGATCTCGTACGGCACGCCGTGCTCGTCGCAGAAGTCGAGCATGAGCCGCCGACCCTCCGTGCACAGCCGCGCCTTCAGCGACCCGGTGCGTAGTAGACCCCGGCGTGCAGGACGCAGCTGTTGCGGCCGGTCTGATGCAGTGCCGGCGCGGCCTCCTTCTCGAGCACGAGCAGGGTCCAGTCCGGTCGTCTGCCGGTGCAGCTCGCGAGCTGTCGCCAGCCCCAGGATGCCCGCTCCCACCACGACTGCGTCGACCCGCTCGGGCAGGGCTCGCTCGCCGGTGCGAGGTGCTTCGTCGCCTGCGCTCGTCATCGGTCTCGGCCCACCATGACCGTCTTCGGGCGCGACGTCCAGTTCCAACTCGTATTCGCCGCGACCGTTGACAGAGTTGAAACTCGCGGACGGTCCATCCCTTCGTTCAGTGCGCTGGCGAGGCTTCGGTGAAATCCTGTGTCGGTGCACCCGCAGACCTCACGGGTTCAGCTCGGTTGCGCGCTCGATTGGGGGAAAGGGTGCCCTCGTTCGGCGCGTGCCTGTCGTGCTGGCCGCGCTCGGTGTCACACTCCTCGCGACGTCCGCGACAGCTGCCCCGACGAAGCCGCAGCCCGCCCGCCAGGCGCGCCAAGCCGGCGATCGTCGGTGCAGCGCAGGCGCGGCTGGCCGTGAAGCAGAAGGCCGCGAAGCCGCTCGTTGCGCTGCCCGGCGCGTGGGCGGCCGATAACCCGCGCCGGCCTCACGGCTCCGAGCCTGACGGCTCCGGTCTTGAAGACCGCCATGCCCGTCGCGCGGAGCCTGGCAACGCTCTCGCGGCGGGTTCGAGTCGGACGAGTTCAACGCGACCGACGCTCGATGCGGCCCGGTGGACGTTCGTGAATCCGGTCGGCGACGCCACGCTGACGATCGAACGGCACGCACGCGACGATCTCGCTGCCGGCCGGCGTCTCGCACGACCTCTGGACCGGCTCCCTCGGCGCTGCCGCGGCTCCTCCAGGACGTCCCGAACCAGGACTTCGAGGTCGAGGTGAAGCTCGACAGCGCGATGGGCGGCGCGGCAACCAGCTGCAGGGGATCGTCGTCCAGCAGGATGCCGACGACCTGCTGCGGCTCGAGGTCCACCACGACGGCAACGCGACGCGGCTGTTCGCGGCCGTGATCGCCGGCGGTGTCGCGTCGAGCCAGCACTACTCGACCGTCGCAGCGGCAGCCCGGCCTACCTTCGCGTCAAGCGCGCCGGGCAACCAGTGGACGCTCCGCCACTCCACGCGACGGGACGAACTGGACGAGCACGGCCTCCTTCAGCCACGCGATGACCGTGACGTCGGTCGGCCCGTTCATCGGCAACTCCGGCGGCTCGGCGCCGGCGTTCACCGGCCTGGTCGACTACTTCCGCGTCATCTCCGCCCCGCCGCCTCCGGCCGGCGACACGACGCCGCCGCGTGATCTCGGGCGCCTCGGTGCACGCCGGGATCGGTCGCGGCGACGGTCACCTGGACGACGAACGAGCCGGCGACGTCCGAGGTCGCACTACGGCACGACGGCCGCCTACGGCGCGCACCGTCTCGTCGCCGGCGCTCGAAGACGTCGCATCGCGCGCTGCTGCGCGCCTGCGCTGCGGCACCGTCTACCACTTCCAGATCCGTTCGCGCGACGCGGCCGGCAACCAGGGCAGCACCGCGACGCGACCTTCACGACCAACGCCTGCTCGTCGCGTCGATCAGGGCGGACGAGTTCAACGCCGGCGAGCCTGAACACCGGCATCTGGACGCTCGTCGACCCGCTCGGCGACGCGTCGGTGACGATGAGCGGGACCCAGGCTGAGATCGCAGTTCCGGCCGGTACCGCGCACGACGTCTGGGCCGGCGTGGACACGGTGACGCGGCTGCTGCAGCCGGTGCCCAACGCCGAACTTCGAGGTCGAGGTCAAGTTCGACCGCGCGGTCAGCGCCGGCGTTCCAGCAGCAGGGCCTGCTCGTCGAGCAGGACGCGGGCAATCTGCTCCGGCTCGAGTTGCACCACGACGGCGGCGCAACGCGGCTCTTCGCGGCCGCGATCGACGGCGGCGGCGCATCCGTCCTGCACTGGAGCGCGGTGCCCGGCGGAGCGCCGAAGTACCTGCGCCTCAAGCGCGTCGGGCAACGAGTGGACGCTGAGCTACTCGAGCAACGGCGCCACCTGGACGACCGGCGCGACGTTCACCCACGCGATGACGGTGAGCGCCATCGGCCCGCTTGCGGGCAACGGCGGCTCGCCGCCGCCGGCGTTCACGAGCGCGATCGACTACTTCCGCGAGGTCCTGCCGGACGGCGCGCCGCCGCTCGTCAGCGCAGTCTCGACGACGCCGCAGACGATCTCGGCCACCGTCGCCTGGACGACCAACGAGCTCGCGACGTCGAAGATCGCCTACGGCCCGACGACGGCCTACGAGCTCGGGACGCTGAGCACGGCCGGCTCCCGGACGAGCCACAGCCTGCTCGTCCACGGCCTTCGCTGCGGCAACGACCTATCACTTCCAGATCCGCTCGGTCGACCTGTCCGGCAACGAGGCCGCGGCTCGCCGGACGGGACGTTCACGACGGCGGCCTGCCCCGCGTCGCTGACGTCCGACGAGTTCAACGCCGCGCGCTCGACACGAGCCGCTGGGTGTGGATCGACCCGCTCGGCGACTCGACCGTCTCGAGCACCGGGCTCGCAGGCGCCGGATCGCGGTTCCCGGCCGGCACGAGGCACGACCTCTGGACCGGCGTCGACGAGGTGCCGCGCCTGCTCCAGGCGACGCCCGACGACGACTTCGAGGTCGAGGTCAAGTTCGACTCGCCCGGTGACGACGCGCTACCAGATGCAGGGCCTGCTCGTCCAGCAGGACGCGCGGAACCTGCTCCGGATCGAGCTGCATCACGAAGGCAGCGGCGCCTACCTGTTCGTCGCCGGCATCAGCAACGGGACGGCCAGCGTCATCCACGAGCGCGCGGTCGCGGGCGCGGCGCCCGCGTACCTGCGGCTGAAGCGCAAGGGCTCGACCTGGACGCTGCGCCACTCCACCGACGGCGCAGACGTGGATCTCCACCACGTTCACCGCGGACGCTGACCGTCGGCGCGGTCGGCCCCTACGCGGGCAACAGCGGCGCCTCGCCGCCGGCGTTCGCGACGACGCGTCGACTACTTCCGCTACCTCCCGCCCGACCAGACGCCGCCACAGATCAGCGGCGATCGCTGCGACGCCGAGTGCGATCGGCGCGGATGTGACGTGGACGACGAACGAGCCGGCGACGCTCGGCGGTCGCCTACGGCACGACGCGCGGCCTACGAGGACGGCACCGCGACGGTCGCGGGCGAACGGACGACGCATCACCGTGTCTTCCTGCACGGCCTCCGCTGCGCGACGACCTACCACTTCCAGGTGCGCGTCGGCCGACGCGGAAGGAAACGCCGCCACCTCCGCCGACCAGACGTTCACGACGGCGGCCTGCCCGACCGAGCTCACCGGCGGACGAGTTCAACGCGGCCGCCCTGAACACGGATCTCTGGACCTTCTTCAACCCGCTCAACGACGCGACCGCGACCGCGAACGGCTCGCAGGCCGTGATCGCGGTTCCGGCCGGTGTCGCACACGACGTCTGGACGACGCTCGGACACCGTCCCGCGCCTGCTCCAGGCCGCGCCCGACTCCGCACTTCGAGGTGGAGGCCAAGTTCGACTCGCCGGTGACGACGCGCTACCAGCAGCAGGGGATCATGGTCGAGCAGGACGCCGGCAACCTGCTGCGCTTCGAGATCCACTCCGAGGGCACCGAGACGAAGCTCTTCGTCGCCGCGATCACCGGGCGGCACCGCGAGCATCAAGTACAACGCGCCGGTGCCGGCGGGCGCCGAACGCGCTACCTGCAGGTCAAGCGCGTGGGCGATACCTGGACGGTCCGCTACTCGATCGACGGCGAGACGTGGCCGGTCTCCGTTCGGCTTCGACCAGCCGTTCGTCGCGCGCGCGATCGGGCCCGTACGCGGGCAACGGCGGCGTCCTGCCGGCGTTCGCCGCGAAGGTCGACTACTTCCGCGTCGTCCCGCCGCCGCCGCCGGACCTGACGCCGCCGGCGCTCACCTCGATCGCGGCCCTCACGCACCGGACCTCGGCGACGATCACGTGGTCGACGAACGAGCTCGCGACGTCGAGTGTCGACTGGGGCACGACGGCCGCGTACGGCCAGGCCGCGTCGCGGCCGGGGCAGCTGACGGCGCAGCGCGCACGGATCGACCGGGCTCGCCTGCGCGACGACCTACCACTACCGCGTCCGCTCGACCGACGCGGCCGGGAACGAGGCGCGTCTCGAGTGACCGCACGTTCACCACCGCCGCCGTGCGCAGCCGGGCCGAGCATCGCCGTCTGGCGGGGCAGCCCGCAGACGTTCGGCACTCGTCGGCGTGCCGCAGCGCTGGATCAACGTCCTCGGCAACGTCGAGGACTCCGAACGGGATCGGGTCGCTCTCGTACCGGCTGAACGGCGGCCAGAGCCACTCGCTGAGCATCGGCCCATCCGACGACCGGCTGGCCCACGCGGGCGACTTCAACATCGAGCTCTTCTACGGCGACCTCCGGCCGGGGCTGAACGACGTCGAGATCACCGCGGTCGACACGCGCCGGCAACGCGACGTACGAGCACGTCCAGGTCGACTGGCAGGGCAACACGAGCACGTGCCGCCCGCAGCAACGGCCCCGTCCTCGTGGTCGTGGCGCACCCGGACGACGAGGCGCTCGGGCATGGCGGGCGTCATCAGTCAGCGCGCAGACCGCGGGTCGGAGGGTCTACGTGGCGATCGTGACGAACGGAGACAGCGGCGCCGCCGGGACGCGCGAGCGGCTACTGCGGCGCGGCGAGCGGCACCCCGGCGGCAACGGCGGCGTACGGCCTGCAGCGACATGGCGAGACGCGCCAGGCGATGGGGCTGCTCGGCCTCCAGTGGAGCGCGAACCTCGGCACGACCGACATCATCTTCCTCGGGCTATCCGGACGGGAAGCTCGAAGAGATCGCCGCCTCCGGCACGGGCTGGACGGGCGACTGCGACCGGCCTCCACCGCACGTACGCGGCAGACTCTCGACGGCGTCGAACGCGACGTGCAACGGCGACTTCCGCTACCTCCTCAGCGGGCACCACTCTCAGCTCTCGGCGGCCGCGCTCTGGCAGGCGGATCTCGACGTCGCTGCTCGCGCTCACGAATCCGAGTGACATCTACACGCACGCGGGTTTCGACGGCCACACGGATCACGCGAAGGTCTGCGAGCTCGCTGACCGCGGCGATCGTTCGCAAGGAACTCAACGTTCGCGTCCACTCAACGCTGATCCACCCGGACGGACGCGGTGCTTGCCAGGTGCATGTCGGCGGCGGTCTGGCCGAACCCGGCCCTGCAGAACAACAATCCCTTCGCGCGGTTCACGCCGGCTGCGTCGTTCACCGCTCCGCCGACTCCGCTCTGCGACTCCGAGCGCCCACCGGCTCGAGCTGGGGCCCCGAGGGCGCGCCCGACGAGCTCGTCGTCGTTCCGACCGCGATGCAGGCGCACGACGGAGGCGAGCAACCTCAAGTGGCAGGTGATCTCGCGGTACGCGACGCAGATCAACTGCACCCAGAGCGGCGGCGAGTATCACGTCAACTGCGGCTACATGCGCGCGTTCGTGAAGCGCAACGAGTTCTTCTGGACGAGGCTCTTCAGCCCGCCGAAGAGCTGGCCGCTGCCGTACACCGCTCGACTGGACGTCGACGGCCTCGATCGCCGAGCGCGCGCAGATCTTCGAAGGCCAGTGGACGCACGACGGCACCGGGATCCGGCCGGTCGCGACCGGCTTCGATCGTGTGATCACCCTCGGCGACATGGCGCTGGACCGATTACGAGGTCGAGTGCCGAGATCACGTTCAACTCGTTCGATCAGTCGCAGCCGGTCGTCGGCTCGGCCGTCGGACTCGCGCTCGGCTGGCAGGGCCATTCCGACTGGGGACAGCCGCGCTTCGGGCATCCGTCCGGCGGGCTCTGTCTCTACGCCTGGGACGCGCGCGGACCCGCTGCTTCTACAAGCTGCAGCTCGGCTACAGCCCCGGCGCCGGCGCACGACACGATCGTCGCTGGCGAAGCAGTTCACGACCTCGCGCTCGGTGTCCCGCACATGTTCCGGTTCCGCGAGCGCGATCTCGGCAACGGGCAACCCGCTACAGCTGCAAGGTCTGGCGGAGCGACAAGCCCGAGCCCGCGCGCGTGGACGCTCCAGGCGGACATTCCGCACTGGGCCGGGCGAGACCGGCACGCATCCGGGCTCGATCGTGCTGGTCGCGCACAACGCGGACGCCACGTTCGGCGACGTCACGCGTCACTCCGGACCGGCGGTGAGCCGCGCTCGCGCCGACGCCCGCGCGATCGGCACTCGTAGGGTCGATGAAGATCGCGTTCGTCACGCAGCCGGGGCACGCCGTGCTTCCCGCGGCCGGCTCGATCGAGCTCTGGGCGGACGCGTCGCCCGGCGGCTCGCCGAGCGCCACGAGATCACGATCTACGCGAGTCGGCCGCCGACGGTCGCCGCACCGGACGGGACGGCATCACGCTACCGGCTCGTCCCGCACGGAGCGCGGCCGCGTCGGTCCGCGCGCACTCAGACGCGCATGGCGGCTGCTTCCGCCGACCGGCCGTTCTTCGCGTCGGTCTTCCACCCGCTCGAGTACTGGACTGCGGGTCGCCGCGCGACATCCGGCGCGCAGGACTCGACGTCGTCCACGTCTTCAACTACTCGCAGGCACTGCCGATTCTCCGGCGGCTCACGCGGCGCGAAGCTCGTGCTCCACATGCACTGCGAGTGGCTGACCCAGCTCGACGGGCGGATGATCGACCGGCGGCTTCGGCACGCCGACCTGATCGTCGGCTGCAGCGACCACATCACCGACAAGGTTCGCGAGCGGTTCCCGCAGCACGCCGACCGCTGCGTGACGATCTACAACGGCGTCGACGTCGAGCACGGCGGCCGCGCGCGCCGCCGGCCGCGACGGACGCCGATTCGGCTCTTGAACGTCGGCCGGGTCTCCGCCGGAGAAGGGCCTCCACGTGCTCGTCGACGCACTCGAGCGCGTCGTCGCGCGCGCACCCGACGTCCGACTGACGATCCTCGGCGAGGAGTCGCCGGTCCCGTTCGAGTTCGCGGTGAAGATCTCGGACGACCCGCTCGTCCGGCGACCTGGCCCGCTTCTACGGCGGCAGCTACCTGCAGCACGTTCGCGAGCGGATGTCGACCGGCAGTCGCGCGAAGCGCGTGACCTTCGTGGACCGGGTCGCGCACGACGAGACGCGTTCGCTACTACGCCGACGCCGACATCTTCGTCTTCCCGTCGATCTTCGAGTCCTTCGCGATCCCGCCGGTCGAGGCGATGGCGGCCGGCTTGCCGGTCGTCGCGAGCCGGGTCGGCGGCATGCAGGAGACGATCGTGCACGAGCAAACGGGCCTGCTCGTCGAGCGTGAGGACCCGGCCGCGCTCGCCGCGGCGCTCGATCGGCTGATCGAGGATCCAGAGCTGAGCCGGTCGCTTCGGCGAGGCCGGTCGTGCGCGGGCCGCGGCGATGTTCTCCTGGCCGCAGAGTCGCGGCGGAGGTCGAGGCGCGCCTTCAGGCGCTCGGTCGAGCCGAGGCTCGCATGCCGGTCGCCCGCCGACGCGACTCACGCGGCTGCCGGCGCTGAGGCCTCGGGCCGCGCGATGTCGACTCGATGCGCTCGGTTCTCCTGCTCGCGTTCCACTACCCGCCGATCGGCGGCGCGGGCGTGCAGCGGAACGTCCAGCTCGTCCGGCGCCTGCCGAGCCTCGGCGTACCGGCCGGTCGTCGTCACGGGTCCCGGGGCGCCGGACTACCGCTGGACGCCCGACGGATCTCGTCACTACGAGCACTGCAGGCGAAGGGCCGGCCGTCACGCGCCTCGCCGGGCCCGAGCCGCCGCACGGCGTCGTCGCTGGGAGGGCCGGTTCGAGCGCTGGCTGCGGACACCGACCCGCTGGCAGCGCTGGTGGTCGCGACAACGTCCTCGACGGCCGCCGCAGCGTCTGCCGGCGGACGTCGACCTCGTCCACGCCTCGCTCGCGCCGTACTCGATCGGCGGCAGCGGCTCGTACGGTCGCGCGGCGTCTCGGGAAGCCGCTCGTCCTCGACCTCGAGGATCCCTGGGCGCTGGACGAGATGATGGTCTACCCGACGCCGCGTCCACCGGCGGCTCGAGCTCCGGAGGATGCGCAGCGTGCTCGCGCGCGGCCGACGCGATCGTGATGAACACGCCCGAGGCGGCGCAGCCGTCGTGGCTCGAGCGTTCCCGGGCTCGAGCCGGCACGTGTCGGGCGATCCCGAACGCCTTCGACCCCGCGGACTTCGAGGTGCCCGTGCG
>CAWJFZ010000002.1:0-68903 GCA_963842285.1 uncultured Gaiellaceae bacterium | reverse complement strand
GGACGGTCGACTCCAAGATCGACCGGCTCCAGGACAAGATCGACCGCGCCCGCGAGAAGGAAGGCGTGCTCAGCTCCCAGATCGCCGAGGTCACGGCGAAGATCCGCGCGCTCGAGGACGACGTCGGCGCCGCGGAGGTGCGGCTCGACCAGCTCGAAGGCGTGCTCGCCCTGCACCAGCGCAAGCTCGACCGCCTGAACGAGCTCTTCTTCACCCAGACGAGCCGGCTGATCTTCCTCCAGCGCCAGCACAAGGCCGCGATCGCGCGGTTGAACAAGCGGGTCGTGGAGATCTACACGTCCGATCCGACCGAGCCGCTGACCGTCGTGCTCGAGGCCGCGAGCTTCGGCGACATGCTCGACCAGCTGGAGTTCCTGGACACGATCGGCCGGCAGGACGAGAAGATCGCGCGCGAGGTCGAGCAGGCCAAGATCTCGATGCGCGAGACCCGCGAAGCGACGCGCAAGACGCGCAACCAGCAGCGGGAGACGAGGAACGAGGTCGCGGCCCGGACGGAGGAGCAGCGCGAGGTCCGCGACCGGCTCGCGTGGAGCCAGCGCCAGCTCGCGACCGCCCGTCGCGACAAGAACGAGGCGCTCGCCTCGACGCGCGCCACGCGCGAGGAGTACCTGCACGAGGTGGAGGGCCTGCTCGCCCAGAGCGCGGAGCTGGCGGCGAAGATCCAGGCCGCGCAATCGGCGGCCGTGTCGTCCTCCACCCCGATGACCTCGGCTCCGTCGGCGTCCGGGTTCGTCTGGCCGGTCCAGGGCGTGCTCACGAGTTACTTCGGCTGGCGCTGGGGGCGGATGCACGAAGGCATCGACATCGCCGTGGGCAGCGGTACGCCCGTCGTCGCGTCGGCGTCCGGGACGGTGATCGTGGCCGGCTGGATGGGCGGCTACGGCAACCTCGTCGTGGTCGACCACGGCAACGGCATCGCCACTGCCTACGGCCACAACACGAGCATCGCCGTGGGTGTCGGCCAGTCCGTCGCGCAGGGCCAGGTGGTCGCGTACTCCGGGAACACGGGCAACTCGACGGGGCCCCACGTGCACTTCGAGGTGCGTGTGAACGGCGGCGCCGTCGATCCGCTCGGCTACCTCTAGGCGCTACGCGCCCGTGGCCGGGCGGCTCCCGGCGGGCGGAGCCCGCCTCCGCCCGCCCTCGCGCGCCTGGAACGCGGGAGGAGCCGCGGCGGCGCACGGCGCTTACGCGGCCGCGGCGCCGGGGTCTTCGCGCCGGAAGCCGTCGCCGGTGAGCGACTCGGGCAGCACCTCGGCGGTGACGACGTGCAGGTCGGGCAGGGCCCGCCAGCGCTCGTCGAGGCCCAGGCCGTAGCCGGCGAAGAGCTCGTCCGGGACGGTAAAGCCGACGTAGTCGAGCGGGACGTCGTCGACCAGCCGTCGATACGGACGGTCGAGCAGCGTCACCGCCGAGAGGGACGCGAGCCGACGGAGCGACAGCGTCCGGGTGAGGAAGTTGAGCGTCAGACCGGTGTCGACGACGTCCTCGACGACGAGGACGTCGCGGCCCATCACCGGCTCGTCGAGATCCTTCAGCAGCCGGACCGAGCCGCTCCTGCCCCCTGAGTACGCCGCCAGCTCGAGGAAGTCGAGGCCGTGCTCGATCGGGAGCGCACGCGAGAGGTCGGCGAGGAAGACGGCACTGGACTTGAGCGGCGCCACGAGCAGGGGGTTCCGGCCGGCGTACACCTCGGCGAGCTCGGCTCCGAGCTCGCCGACACGCCGGGCGATCTCCTGCCGCGAGAGGTAGACCGCCCCGATCGGATGGCCCTCCTCACGGAGCGCGTCCAGCATCAGACCGCGGTCCTCAGGACGCCAGCCTCAGCCGGTAGCGCTGTGCGAGCCGCTCGATGTCGCGGCGATAGAAGAGCTTCACCTTCACGCCGGGATAGAGCCGGCGGACCTCGCGCAGCTTGCGGTTCTTCCGCGTGACGAGCGACTGCCGCATCACCGTGACCTCGACGTAGAGGTCCTGCTCGGGGAGGTAGAAGTCCGGTGTGAAGGCGCTCGTGACGCGGCCGTCCGGGTCGCGGGCGAGCACGAAGGTCCTCGGCTCGTAGTCCCACCTGAGGCCGTAGAAGTCGAGGATCTTCGCGCACTCCAGCTCGACCTCGTTCGCGAACCTGGGCGGGGCCGCTCCGGCGTACGCCCTGAACGAAGGCTGTTGCCAGGGCACGGAAGCCAGGGTACTCACCGTCCCGGACGGCCCCGTCTTACACTGCACGCTCATGGGCGCCGCTCCTCCCGACACGTTCACGATCGCCCATCTCTCCGATCTGCACTGCGGCGGGCAGTACTTCGTGCCCGGCCTGCTCGAGCGTGCGATCGGCGAGATCAACGACCTGAGCCCGGACATCGTCGTCTGCTCGGGCGACCTGACCACCTTCGGCTTCAAGCACGAGTACCAGGAGGCGAGGAGCTACCTCGACCGGATCAAGTGCGACTCGCTGGTCGTGATCCCCGGGAACCACGACTCGAGGAACGTCGGCTACGTCCACTTCGAGGAGCTGTTCGGCGATCGCAACTCGGTGCTGCGGGTCGGTGACGTGACGGTCGTCGCGGTCGACTCCACCGAGCCCGACCTCGATCACGGGCAGATCGGGCGCGGCCGCTATCGCTGGATCGAGGAGCAGTTCGAGCCCCCGGCACGCCTACGCGTCTTCGTCTGTCACCACCACCTGCTGCCCGTGCCCGGCACCGGACGCGAGCGCAACGTGATCTACGACGCGGGCGACACGATCGAGACCCTCCAGCGCGCTGGCGTCCACCTCGTCCTCTCCGGCCACAAGCACGTGCCCTACGCGTGGCGGCTCGAGAACCTCTTCGTCGTCAACACGGGCACCGTCTCCTCTCTGCGCCTGAGAGGCAATACGAGGCCCTGCTACAACGTCGTGGAGGTCTCCGGGAGCCACGTGGACGTCTGGCGCAAGCATCCGTTCCACGGGCAGGAGCGGATCATCCAGTTCTCGCTCGACACCTTCGCGTACGAGAAGTACACGGGGCGGATCGAGGACGAGGTGACGACCCGCTCATGACGAGGGCAGTGGCGCTCATCGACGGAGAGCACTACGCGCCGGTCGTGCGCGCCGCGCTCGCCGAGCTGCCGTACGACGTGGTCGCGGCGCACCTGCTCGGCGGCACGGAGAAGCTGCGCGGTGACGACGACTACGGAGTGCCGCTCGCCGACACGCTCGACCTCGCCCTGGACGAGCACCGGCCCGAGCTCGTCGTCGACCTCTCCGACGAGCCCGTTCTGGGGCCGCGCGAGCGCTTCGCAGTCGCGAGCCGCGTTCTGGCGCGCGGGGTGCCGTACGTGGGCGCTGACTTTCGCTTCGATCCGCCCCTCTTCGAGCCGTTCGAGCTGCCGTCGATTGGGATCGTCGGCACCGGCAAGCGGGTCGGCAAGACGGCGATCACTGCTCACGCGGCACAGCTGCTCTCGCGCGACCGCAAGCTCGTGGTCGTGGCGATGGGGCGAGGCGGACCGCCCGAGCCGGAGGTCGTGAACGTGGCGCCGACGGTGGACGCGCTGCTCGAGCTGGCCGATTCCGGGCGGCACGCCGCCTCCGACCACCTCGAGACGGCGGCGCTCGCCGGCGTCACCACCGTCGGCTGCCGGCGCTGCGGTGGTGGGCTGGCCGGCGCCGTGTTCATGTCGAACGTGCACGACGGTGCGCGCCGCGCCATCGAGCTCGAACCGGAGCTCGTCCTCTTCGACGGCAGCGGGGCGGCGCTGCCGCCGGTCGAGACGCGGCGGCGAATCCTCGTCGTGAACGCACAGCAGGACCCGGCGGTCGCCACCGGCTACCTGAACGGCTATCGGCACCTGATCTCCGACCTCGTCGTGCTGACCATGGCCGAGGAGGGCTCAGGGTGGGAGGAACTCGCCGAGCGCGCCTCCGAGCTCGCGCCGCGGGTGGTCGCGACCACGCTGCGTCCGCGTCCTGCCGGGCCGGTCGCGGGCCGGCGCGTCGCGTTCTTCTCGACTGCGCCCGAGAGTGCCCACGATCGCTTCCGCCGGCACCTCGCTGACGAGCACGGCGCCGAGGTCGTCCACGTCTCGGGGAACCTCTCGAACCGGACGACGCTGCGCGAGGAGCTCGCAGCGGTCGATGCCGAGGTCTTTCTCGTCGAGCTGAAAGCGGCCGCGATCGACGTCGTCGCGAACGCCGGGCGCGAGCGTGGGGTGGACGTGGTGCTGGCTGGGAGCGACGTGCTCTCGGTGGGCGACGGGCCCGGCCTGGACGAGGAGCTGCAGCGGCTCGCCTCGGAGGCGACGGCGTGAGCGAGCGGCGACACGGAGAGCTCGATTTCCTGGGCGGCAAGTCGGCGCGCTACTCGAAGGGATTGATGGCGCGCGTGCTCGTCGCCGTCGGCGTCCCGGAGGTGCCCGCCTACGAGCTCGCGCGGCGAACCGAGGTCGATCTCGCCCAACGGGGCTCGACGTCGGTCGACCTCGAACGCCTACGTGAGCTGGCCGTGGATGTCCTCGGAGAGGTGCCGGGTAACCGCGCGGCGCGACGGGTGCGCCAGTTCCGCGACCTACAGGACCTCGACGTGCCGGTCGTGCTGCTCGTCGGCGGCGGCACGGGCACCGGTAAGTCGACGGTGGCGACCGAGGTCGCGTACCGGCTCGGGATCACGCGGGTCACCTCGACGGACTTCGTTCGCCAGACGATGCGCGCGTTCTTCGCGAAGGAGTTCATGCCCTCGATCCACCACTCGAGCTTCGAGGCGGCGCTCGGCCTGACGAAGGCCGAGGAGGAGGAGTCGGGTGACGCGGCGCTGCTCGGCTTCCTCGATCAGACCCGGAATGTGCTCGTCGGCGTCGAGGCCGCGCTCGTGCGCGCCTTCGACGAGGGGTGGTCGATGGTGCTCGAAGGCGTGCACCTCGTCCCGGGGATGTTCTCCACCGAGCTCGAGGGCGCCCTCGTCGTCCAGTGCGTCCTCGCGATCCACGACGAGGAGATCCATCGGACGCACTTCCTGATCCGCGACGTGAACTCGGACGGCGTCCGGCCCGGGGACAAGTACGTGGCGGGGCTGCCGGAGATCAGGATGATCCAGGAGTACATCGTGGAACGGGCGCGGCGCAACGACGTGCCGGTGATCGAGAACGAGAAGGTCAGCGACGCGATCGGCGCCGTGCTCGAGCTCGTGCTGGAGCGGGCCGAGCGCCATGCGCGAGTCGCGACGTGAGCGAGCAGGAGCGGCCCACGTGCCCCTGCGCGCTCTTCGCCCGTGCGACGGAGTGGGCTGCGCTCGCCGGCGCGCGCTGGCTCGGCCGCGCCGACCAGGACGCGGCCGAGGGCGCGGCCGAGGGCGCGATGATGGCCGGGCTCTCGCAGCTCCCGATCAGCGGCACGGTCGTGATCGGGCCCGAGGACGGCGAGCAGCTCACCGTCGGCCTGACGCTCGGGGCGGGCGGCGAGGCGTTCGACCTCGCGGTCGATCCGCTCGAGGGCCGCGGCGTCGTCGCGCGTGGCGGGAACGGCGCCATGTCGATGATCGCGGTCGGGCCACCCGGCTCGTTGCTCCGCCTGCCCGACATGTACATGCGGCGGATGGCGGTGGGCCCGCGCGCGAAGGGCAAGATCGACCTGGCCAAGCCGGTCGCCGAGAACATCGATGCGATCGCGGAGGGCTTCGGCCGGAACGTGAACGACATCACGACGATCGTGCTCGACCGGCCCCGCCACCACGACCTGATCGAAGAGATCCGCGCGTCGGGTGCGCGGATCAAGCTGATCCAGGACGGCGACGTGACCGCGTCGATCTCGGCGGCGGTCCGCGGCACGAACGACCATCTCGCGATCGGCATCGGCGGCACCCGCCAGGCCGTCCTCTCCGCGGCCGCGCTCCGCTGTCTCGGCGGCGAGCTGCAGGCGCAGCTGTGGCCGACGACGCGCAGGGAGATCGAGGATGCGGCCGCGCACGGCGTCGACGACGTCAACCAGGTCTTCACCTCCGACGACCTCGCCCCCGGCGAGGTGATCGTCGTGGCGACGGGGATCTCGAGCGGCGACCTGCTGCGCGGCGTCCAGTTCCACGCCGACAGCGCGCGCACGCACTCGCTCGTGATGTGCATGCGCTGCAACTGGGTGCGCTTCACGGACGGGATCCACTTCTTCGCGCGCGACCGCAAGGAAGAGGTCCGCCTGCTGGGGTAGCCCCGAGGCTCTCGAGCCGGTCGCTCTGCCGAAGCCCGTCTAGCCGAAGCCGAGAATGAACTTGGCGTCTTCCGACATCCGGTCGGGCGTCCACGGCGGCTCGAAGGTGAGCTCCACCTCGACCTGGTCGACGCCCTCGACGGATGCGGCCGCGTCGTGGATGCCGTCCTGGATCATCTGGCCCGCGGGGCACCCCATCGACGTGAGGCTGTGGATCACCTTCACGTTGGAGCCGTCGATCTCGACGTCGTAGAAGAGCCCCAGCTCGACGATGTCCATCCCGAGCTCGGGATCCTCGACGGTGTGCAGTGCCTCGATGATCGCTTCCTTGGTCGGCATGGAGCCAGTCTAGCCAGGGCGCTCAACCCGGGGATGGTGAGGACGATCTTGCCGAGCTGCTCGCCGGCCTCGAGCCGCTCGTGCGCGGCTCGGGTCTCCGAGAGGGGGAAGACCGAGTCGACGTGCACGCGCGCCCTGCCGCTGCGCACGAGCTCGTAGGCGCCGAGGAAGTCCTCGCGCGTGCCCATCGTCGAGCCGTAGATCGTCAGCTGCTTCCACCAGAAGCGGTGCAGCTGTGCCGGTGGATTCGGGCCGCTCGTCGCGCCGCAGACCGTGACCCGCCCACCGGGCTTGACCGCGGCGAGCGAGGTCTTCCACGTCGCCTCGCCCACGGTCTCGACGACGACGTCAGCGCCCGCCGGCCTCCTTCACCGCAGCCGCCACGTCGCCGCTCGCATGGTTGACCGCGAGGTCGGCGCCCCACTCGCGGGCGCGCTCGAGCTTCTCGTCGCTTCCCGACGTGACGATCGTGCGCGCGCCGAGCGCCCGCGCGATCTCGAACGACGCGGTCGCGACGCCGCCGCCGATCCCCCAGATCAGCACGGTCTCGCCCTCGCGCAGCTGCGCCTTCGTGACGAGCATCCGGTACGCGGTCTCGAAGACGAGGGGGAAGGCCGCCGCCGTCTCGAAGTCGAGCTCGTCGGCGAGCGGGAACACGTTCTCCTCCGGCACGGCGATCAGCTCTGCGTGCGTGCCGTCGGTGTGCTCGCCGATCACGGTGATCGACGCGCCGTGCTCCAGGCCGGGGTTGATCACGACCCGTTCGCCCGTGTCGACGCGGACTCCCGCGCCGTCCGCCCCGAGGATCCGCGGCTTCGGCACCGAGGGGAGGCCCTTGCGCACCCAGAGGTCGAGGTGGTTGAGAGAGGCGGCGCGCAGCGAGATCAGCACCTCGCCCGGCCCGGCCACCGGGTCGGGAGCGTCCTCGTACCGGAGCACCTCCGGGCCGCCGTCCTCGTGGATGCGGATCGCCTTCACGGGCAGAATCCAACCATGACGGCTGCCGAGCTCGCCCAGCTTGCCGACGATCTCGGGCTGGACGCGGTCGGCGCCGCCCCCGCAGAGCCGTACGTCGAGACCGAGCGGCACATCCGGGAGCGCCGCGCGCGTGGCCTGTTCGCCGACATGCGCTTCACCATGGCCCAGCCGGAGGTCTCGTGCCATCCGGAGACGCTGCTCCCGGGCGCGCGGACCGTCGTCTCGGCCGCGCACTGCTACTACGTCCCCGGGCCGGAGCCGGAAGCGGGGGAGGGGCGACTGCCGCGCTACACGTGGTCCGACGGCTACGCCGAGCTGCGCCGGAAGCTCGACGAGCTCGGCCGGCTGCTCGGCGGCACGTATCGCGTGCTCGTGGACGCGAACCAGCACGTCGACCGGGAGGCGGCGGCGCGCTCGGGTGTGGGCTTCTACGGCAAGAACACGCTGCTGATCACCCGGCGGCACGGCTCCTGGGTCGTGCTGGGCACGCTCGTCACCGACGTGGAGCTCGAGCCGACGCCGCGGTTCGAGACCGACTGCGGCTCGTGCACGCTCTGCATCGAAGCCTGTCCCACCGGCGCGCTCGACGATCCCGGCACGCTCGACTCGACGCGCTGCCTCTCGTACTGGACGCAGGCGCCCGAGTCGATCCCGGTCGAGTACCGCGCGGAGCTCGGGAGCTCCGTCTACGGCTGCGACATCTGCCAGGACGTGTGCCCGTGGAACCGCGGCGTCGAGAAGCGGCGCGTGGACGAGGCGCTGCCGGTCGGGGCCGAGCCGACCGTCTCGCTCGTCGAGTGGCTGGAGGCGGACGAGGACGCGCTCGTCCAGCGCTTCGAGCGGCTCTACGTGCCGAGGAACGATGGGCGCTACCTGCGGCGAAACGCGCTCGTCGCGGCGGGCAACGTCGGCGGCGAGCGGGAGCGGCAGGCCGTCGAGCGCTACGTCGACGACCCCGACGAGCTCCTGCGCGAGCATGCGCGCTGGGCGCTCGCCCGCCTGGACGGGATCGGCGACTCCTAGCCGGGGACGCGAACGCGGGTGAGCTTGAGCTCGCGGAGAAGCGCTGCGGCGCGCTTCGCGACGATCGGCCTGAGCTCGGCCGGCTCGAGCACGATCGCCTCGCCGCGGTCGGCCATGATCTCGCCCACGAGCCAGTCGCCGTTGCCGACCCGGAGGCTCGCGACCGCGGTCTTGTCCGTGAGCGGGATGGCGCCGCGCTCGACCTTCCAGCGCGCGATCTGCTTCGAGTAGAGGACTCGCGCCGGCCGCGTGTCCTCGAGGAAGTGCGGGTCGAATCCCTCGCGCGGCGCGAACGTCTCGTCGGTCAGCTGCGCCGAGCGCATCCGGTCGAGCCGGTAGCTGCGCGAGTTCCCGACCGTGACGTCCCACGTGTGCACGAGCCAGTGGGGCATGCACGCGCTCGAAGCTGTACGGCTCCACGCGCCGCGTCGAGCTCTCGTCCTCGCCCTCCTTGAGGTACTCGATCTCGACGATGCGGTGCTGCTCCATCGCCTCGCTGAGCGTCCGGACGAGGTGCTCCTCGTCGTTCACCTGCCGCGACTCGGGCGCCTGTGCGAGCTCGAACTGGCCGAAGGTGTCCTCCAGCTTCTTGCGCACGCGGTCGAGCGGCGTGTGCGCCCGCGCCGCGATCGTCGGCCCGACGATGTCGAGCGCCAGCCGGATCGCCCGCGCCTCGAGCGGCGTCAGCCGCGGCGCCTGGCGGAAGACGTCGCCGTACAGCTCCTTGTCCACGCGCACCGTGTCGCCGTCGAGCTCCGCGTAGACGGTGTAGCAGCCGCCGCCGAAGTTGACGAGATTGAGCAGCGAGAGGTGCTCCTGGAGCTCGTCGGGTGGGATGGCGAAGCGCTCGGCGAGCTCGGCGGCGGGGATCGTCGCGTCGCGGCCGTCGCCGCAGGCGGCGAGCAGATGCGCGAGGAGCGCCTGGAGGACGGCGAAGCGCTCGGGCACGACGGGCGGCGCCGGCCGATCCGAGCGTGGCTGCGGCGCCGTCGGCCTTGCGCTCGCGCGCGAGCGACGGCAGCTCGCCGCCGTGGCCCTCGCGGACGCGCTCCAGGGCGCGCGCGCAGGCGACGCGCAGCTCCTCGGGCTCGAGCGGCACGGCACGCCCGTTCTGGCGCAGCACCCAGCCCGCGAGCGGCTCGACGTCGGCGTAACGCGTCTCGAAGACGCCGTCCGTCAGGGCGCCGGCAGCGTCGAGGGTGCGGTGCACCCACCACGCCGTGTCGCCGGCGACCGCGATCCGCGCCGTCCCCGCCGATCGGCCCGTGCTGCCAGTCCTCGCCGACTCGGTGGGCGTCGACGTCGAAGTCCTCGGGCAGCCGGAAGTCGCGCTCGCGCCGCGTGGCGAAGCGGATGTCGCTGCGGATGCGCGAGATCCGGAAGGTGCGGATCGCATCGCGGTCGAGATCGAGGCCGACGACGTACCAGGTGCCGCGGTCGCGGCGGAGCGCGTACGGGTTGAGCGTCCGCTCCGCGACGCGGTCGGGCCTCGGGGACCAGTAGCTGAACTTGACCGTGCGCTGCTTCGAGATCGCCGCCTCGAGCTTGCTCAGCCGGCCGGCGAGCTCGGGCGAGTAGTCGGGGTCGCGCACCTGGACGCTCGCCGCGGTGTCGGTGGGCGCGTTGTCGAAGCCGGGCCTGCCGAGCGCGAGGTTCTGCAGCGCGAGCCGCAGCGGCTCCGCGTACGCGAACGTCCCCTCGAGCAGGTACAGGGCCGTCTGCAGCGCGGCCAGCTCCTCGTCGTCGAGCTCGAGCTTCTCGAGGAAGTAGTTCTCGGAGCGGAGCGTGTACAGCTCCTCGCCGGTGAACTCGTCGCGCTGCGAATGCAGCGGCACGCCCAGCGAGATCAGCTCGGCGCGGTCGGAGTAGTAGCGCCGCGCGAAGGCCTCGTCGGACATCTCGGAGTAGCCCTCGACATTGCCCTTCACGTCGCGCGCCGTCAGCGGTCGCCGCTCCGCCATCAGGAAGGCGACGAGCGAGAGCTGCCGGATCAGCTTGTCGGTGTCGTGCGACATGTGTGGCTTCGCGAGCTTAGACGGTCTGCAGTCGGCGCACGAGAATCCGCTATCCGAAGGGCCGCTTTTCGGCCCGACCGGCTCAGTGTCGGCGTTTCTCTAAGCCGCGAGCGTCGAGCGCTCGAGGTGCTGGTGCGACGGGCAGTAGTCGCGCTCGGGCAGCGGCGTGCGCTGGCAGGGCTTGCCCTTTCGCGTGGTCGCCCGGCACCGTGCGATGCCGCCGTCGAGTGCGCCCGCCTCGAGCTGCTCCTCGATGAAGCCGACCGCCGCGCCGACGCCCTCGGTGACCGCCCAGGCGACCTGCGCCTGCGCCGTGATCGGGAAAAAGCGCCGGATGTCCTGGAACAGCGCTCGGTCGGGCTTCGCGAAATAGTGCGGATCAGCGGCGAGCCGCTCCATCGTCCCCTCGCACTGCTCGAGCACGGCGCGCCGCGACTCCAGTTGGATGCTCGATTCGGCGTACGGGTCGATCAGATCCTTGATCGAGCGATAGATGGCTCGCGAGTATTGATACATACAGGCTTGTAGATGCAGCTGCTGGGGTTCCATCGAGGCGGTCATAGCTCCCTGGTCAAAACCACTGTTCAGGCCGAAAACTCTCGTCTGGGAGAGCGTCCCACAGCCGAGTATACGGACAACCCTGCGGTGTTACAAAGTCTTTAACTTCTGTTTTCGTTCGGGTAAACGGGCGAGGGGCGGGGCGGTGGTCTGGAGACCCGATCCCCATTCGGCGCTTCGTTTACACCTCTCGCCCCGCGCAGCGGGTGGCTACGGCACGATCTCGCGCTGGTAGGCGAGGGGGAAGGCGGAGCGTGCGCGCGGCAGCGCGCTCGTCGCCTCCGCCTGCGAATCGAAGACCCCGCTGAAGACCACGTAGTAGCCAGGATGGAGGCTCGCGAAGCGCGACGAGTTGAGCACGCCGACGTCGGGGACGCCGTTGCGCCGGGCCTCTGCCGCGCGTGCGTCGGCTGCTGCGCGGCCGCTCGACTGCGGGAGGGAGAGGAGAACGATCGTCCAGCCGCGACGCTCCGCGGGGCCACGCGAGCGTGGCGGGTGGGCGCGGCGTCGTCGTCCGGGGCGGCGCCGTGGTGGCCGGAGCCGTGGTCGGCGCCGGGGTGGTCGGCTCGGGTGCGGTCAGCGTTGAGGTCGTCTCCGGCGCGCTGCGGCTGCCGCCGGTCGCGGTCGGCACTGCGGCAGGCGACTCGCCGTCGTCGGAGATCGCGATCGCAGCGCCCGTGCCGACGACCGCGATCAGGAGGCCGAGCAGCGCCGGGACGATCCAGCCTGCGGTCCAGGAGTGGCGCTCCGAGACGGACGCCGACGCGCGCTCGACCGCCGTCGTCCGCTCATTCGGGAGCCTGAGGCCGCACTCGAGGCAGTACTCCTGGTTCGGCTCGACGTCGGCCGAGCAGCGCGGGCAGTGACCCGGCCCGGAGGTCGTGCGGTCGCCGTCCGGCTCGCTCATCGCGGCTCACCGGCCGGCTCCGGCTTCACCGGGCGGCCGCAGCTGGCGCAGAAGCGGGCTCCCAGGAGCAGGGGCGCTCCGCACTCGCAGCGAGCGCTCCGCCGTGTGCCGCGCAGCGCCCGTGGGCCGCCGAGGAGGGCGTCGAGCTCGTGCACCCGCGCCTCGAGCCCGATCAGCTCTGCGCAGCGCTCGAGCACGAGATCCTCGCGGAAGCGGTCGCGCCGGTACATCTCGAGCGCGAGGCCGCCGAGGTCGCGCAGCCGCTCTTCGCGCAGGCGTAGGAGCGCCCGGCGCTCGCGCCGGAGCTCTCCCGCGGCAGGTGCCGACCGACGTCGACGGCCCGGTGTGGCGGGCGGCGAGTCGGACTGCTGCCGTAGCAGGCGTGGGAGCAGCGGTAGACGCGCCATCAAGCCGCGCGAGTGTACCAAGGGGGTCAGCTAGAGCTGGATGACGATTAGGCGCTCCTCGGTCATCTCGCGCACGGCCCAGGCGGGGCCTTCGCGGGTGTTGCCCGAGTCCTTGACGCCTCCGTAGGGCATCTGGTCGGCCCGGAAGGTCGGGGCCTCGTTGACCGTCACGCCGCCGAACTCGAGCCGCTGCGCCGCGGCGAGCGCGCTCTTCAGCGAGGCGGTGAAGATGCCCGCCTGCAAGCCGAAGCGCGTCCCGTTCGCCAGCTCGATCGCCTCCTCGAGCGTGTCGTAGGCGGTCACGGTGCAGACCGGCCCGAAGACCTCCTCGCAGGAGACCTTCAGCTCGGGGCCCGCTCCGGCGATCACCGTCGGCCTGATCAGCTCGCCCTCCAGCGTGCCGCCGGACAGGATCTCGGCGCCCGCGGCCCGCGCCTCCTCGATCCACGCCAGCACGCGGTCGCGCGCGTCCGTGTCGATCAGCGGGCCGACGTCGGTCTCCTCGTCGGCGGGATCGCCGAGCCTGAGCGCCTCGACCTTCGGCAGGAAGCGTGCGAGCAGGTCGTCGTAGGCGTCCCGCTGCACGTAGATCCGCTGCACCGAGATGCAGCTCTGGCCCGCAAACGAGAACGCGTTGGCGGCCAGCTCGGCCCGCGACGTCGTCGAGGTCCGCGTCCGCCTCCACGATCACCGGCGTCGCATTGCCGAGCTCGAGGTTGACGCGCTTGCGCGGCGCGCGCTCCCGCAGGCCCCAGCCGACGCCGCTCGAGCCGGTGAAGCTGATCAGCTTCACGCGCTCGTCCTCGACCAGCACGTCGCCGATCTCGCCCGCGCTCCCGACGAGGACGTTCAGCCACCCGGGCGGCAGCCCCGCCTCCGTCTCGAGCTCGGCGAGCAGGAGCGCGGAGAGCGGAGTCTGCGAGGCGGGCTTCAGCACGACGGCGCAGCCGGCGGCGAGCGCGGGGGCGATCTTGTGGGCGACGAGGTTGAGCGGGAAGTTGAACGGCGAGATCGCGCCCACGATCCCGATCGGCTCCCTGAGCGTGAACGCCAGCTTCCCGGCGCCTGCCTGCGACGCCTCCATCGGCACCATCTCGCCGGCGAGCTTGCGCGCCTCGACCGCGGCCATCGTGAACGTCGACATCGCTCGCGCCGCCTCGACCTTCGCCGCCTTCAGCGGCTTGCCGGCCTCGGCGGAGATCGTGCGGGCCACCTCCTCGTGCCGGCGGCCGAGCTGACCGGCGACGCGCACGAGGATCTCGGCCCGCTTGTGCGCCGGCAGCGGCTCTCGCATCGCCTGCTCGGCGGCGTCGACCGCGCGCCGCGCCTCCCTCGGCGCCGGCCTTTGCGACCCGTGCGACCAGATCACCGGAATAGGGCGAGCGCACCTCGACCCACTCGCCGGTCTCGACCCACTCGCCGTCGATCAGCAGCCGCTTCTCGGTCGCCGTCGCCGCCACTCCGCGAGTCTACGTACCGGTGGAGTACGGCCGCGATGCGGCAAGGGTTGCAAGGCCCACCTCGACTGTACTAGCGTGCGGCTAGGCGCCAATGGGCGTCTTACTGCGGCAGGGCGCCAAGAGCGCCCCGTTACACATAGGAGGTAGGAATGCGCGTCAAGTCGTATGTCGGCGCTGTGCTCTGTGCGGTCGCCGTTGCGGCCGTCGGTGCGGGCTCCGCGTTCGCGGGCGAGGTCACGGGGAAGGGGAAGCCGACGCCGATTGCGGGGTACCAGGCAGCCTCGATCTGCTCCTTCTCGGGGCAGAACGACGGAGAGCCACCGGCGGGGCGGACCGCCGCGCACGTGCAGAACTGGGGACAGATCCCCAAGGAGGTCAGGGACTTCATCGCTACGCAGGGTGAGCATCCTGGCGACGCGTGCAACGGTCACACCGGCTTCCTGGCCGGAGGTGGCGGCGAGTAGTCCGAGCAAGCGCTGGTTGGCCCCGACGGGAGGTGTCGGGGCCGACCTTCATCGCCTCTCTATGCTGTCGGGGTGACCGGTGACGCGCTGATCGTCGACGCCGTGCGCTCGCCGATCGGGCGCCGGAACGGCACGCTCGCGGGGACCCGGGCCGACGAGCTCGCCGGCCAAGTCCTGAACGGCCTGGTGGCACGGCACGATCTCGATCCGGCCGAGGTCGAGGACGTGCAGATGGGCTGCGTCACCCAGATCGGCGAGCAGGGCTGGAACATCGGCCGGATGGCGACGATGGTCGCCGGCTGGCCCGAGACCGTCTGCGGCACGACCGTCGACCGTCAGTGCGGCTCGTCGCTCCAGGCGGCCTTCAACGCCGCCACTGCCGTGAGCGCGGGCCAGCTCGACGTCGTCGTCGCGGCCGGGGTCGAGAGCATGTCGCGCGTGCCGATGGGCTCGAACGGCGGCGACCTGTCCGACCGGCTGCACGAGCGCTGGCAGATCGTCCCGCAGGGGATCTCCGCGGAGGTGATCGCAGCGGAGTGGGGGCTGACGCGCGAGGCCCTCGACGCCTACTCGCTGGAGTCGCACCGGCGCGCGATCGCCGCGATCGACGAGGGCCGCTTCGAGCGCGAGATCGTGCCCGTCGAGACCGGCGCCGCCGGCGCGGCCGTCCTGTTCGCGGTCGACGAGACACCGCGGCGCGACACCTCCGCCGAGAAGCTCGCGTCACTCGCGCCGGCGTTCCTTCCGGACGGGGTGGTGACCGCGGGCAGCTCGAGCCAGATCGTGGACGGCGCCGCTGCCGTGCTCGTGACGAGCGAGGCGGCTGCGACGCGCCTCGGCCTCGAGCCGCGCGGGCGCTTCGTCTCCTTCGGGCTCTCCGGCGTCGACCCGCACCGGATGCTGCACGGCAACCCCGAGGCGTGCCGCAAGGCGCTGCATCGGGCCGGGCTCGCCTGGGACGACGTCGCGGTGATCGAGGTCAACGAGGCCTTCGCCTCGGTCGTGCTCCAGTTCGCCAAGGACGCCGGGCTCGACGACCGCTTCGCCGACATCAACCCGAACGGCGGCGGCATCTCGCTCGGGCATCCGCTCGGGGCGACCGGAGCGCGGGTGACGGCGACGTTGCTGGGCGAGCTCGACCGCCGCGAGGCGCGCTACGGCGTCGCCTGCATGTGCATCGGCTTCGGCCAGGCGATCGCGGCCGTCGTCGAGCGCTTCTGATCCGGCGGCTCGAGTGAGCGTTCTTCGGGCCGCGAAGCGGCCTCTTTAGGGATTCGGCGCGCTGAGCATCCGCTTCGCGGATGCTCAGCTTGCGCAGCAAGTCAGACGCGCTCGGGCAGCCCGAGGTCGAGCTCGGCGCAGATCTCCGCGGCGACGTCGAGGAACGCGCGCGCGGCCGGCGAGCGGTGCCGGTCGCCGTGCCAGGCGAGCGCGATCCGACGATCCGGGATCTCGGGCTCGAGCTCGAGCACGCGCACGCGCTCGTCGTGGACGTCCACGGTCAGCAGCGGCACGAGCGCAGCGCCGAACCCGGCGGCGACGAGCCCCTGCACCGTGCCGTTGTCGTCGGAGCGGAAGGAGACGTCGGCGTCGACGCCGCGGATCGCGAGCTCGCTCTCGGCGAGCGACGTGCTGCGGCACGCGCGGTTGCCGATCAGCGGCAGGTCGTCGAGCTCGGCGAGGCTCGCGTGCGTCCCGTCGGCGAGATCGTGGTCGGCGGGAACGACGAGGACGTAGGGGTCGCGCAGCAGCTCCTGCGCCGCGAACGGGCCGTCCACGAGCGGCAGCATCGCGAAGGTCACGTCGAGCTCGCCGCGCTCGACGAGCCGGAGCAGCTCGTCGTCGATCGTCGACTCGGAGAGCTGGATCTCGACGCGCGGCCAGTCGTCGAGGAAGCGCCGCATCAGCTCGGGCAGCATGCGTGCGCCCACGCTCTGGAAGGTGCCGACGCGCAGCGCGCCCGCCTGGCCCTCGCGCAGCGCGGCCATGTCGGCCTGGGCTGCGTGCAGCCGGGCGACGATCGCCTCGGCGTGGCGGAGGAGCAGGCGTCCGGCCTCCGTCAGCGAGACGGCGCGCGGTCCGCCAGGCCGCTCGACGAGCCGCTCCCCGACGATGCGCTCCAGCGTCGGATCTGCTGGCTGACGGCCGACTGGGTGTAGCCGAGCGCGTCGGCGGCCCGGCCGAACGAGCCCTCGCGGGCCACCGCCTCGAGCGCGGCCAGGTGGCGCACTTCGACGCCGAGCCAGCGATCAGGTTCCATGATCGAATTGAAGCATAATCTCGATTTGCGCTAATAGTCCCTGCTCTTGCACACTGCGGGCATGGACTTCTTGCTCGTCTTCCTGCTCGTCCGCTGGGTCCGCTCGCCGTCCTGTACGGCGTCGACTCGCGCGACACGCACACCGACCTCACGTCCCGGTAGCGCTCCGGCCGCCGCGACGGCGCCGTTAGGATCGCCGCCGTGGAGGTCCGGAAGGTCGGAGTGGTCGGGCTCGGCGCCATGGGCGCCGGCATCGCGCAGCTCTGCGTCGAGGCGGGCGTCGAGACCGTGGGCCGCGAGGTCACGGCCGAGCTCGGCGAGGCCGCGCGGGACCGGATCGCCCACTTCCTCACCCGCAAGGTCGAGAAGGGACAGCTCGCGCAGGCCGACCGCGACGCGGCCGTCGAGCGGCTGACGCTGACGACGGAGTGGCCGACCTCGCCGACTGCGACCTCGTGATCGAGGCGATCGTCGAGGAGCTGGAGCCGAAGCGCGAGCTGTTCGCCGAGCTCGACCGCTCTGACCGCACCCGACGCCGTGCTCGCGACGAACACGTCAGCGCTCTCGGTGACCGAGATCGCCGCCGCGACCGAGCGCCCCGAGCGGGTCGTCGGCATGCACTTCTTCAACCCGGCGCCGCTGATGCCGCTCGTCGAGATCGTCCGCGCCGAGCTGACCGGCGACGAGGCGTTCGAGACGGCGTTCGCGTTCGGCGAGCGCATCGGCAAGACGCCGATCCGCGCGCACGACACGCCCGGATTCGTCGTCAACCGCGTCCTGATCCCGCTCCTGAACGACTGCATCCGCGTCCTCGACGAGTCGCGCGTCAGCCCCGAGGACCTCGACACCGGGATGAAGCACGGCGCCGGCTGGCCGATGGGCCCGTGTGCGCTCGTCGACCTCGTCGGGATCGACGTGCACGTGCACGCCTCCGAGGCGCTGTACGAGAAGCCCCGGGAGCAGCGGATGGCGCCGCCGCCACGGCTCGTCGCGATGCGGAACGCCGGACTGCTCGGCCGCAAGAGCGGCCGCGGCTTCTACTCGTACGACTGAGCCTCCTCGGGGACCCGTCGCATCGGCACCCGCAGGCGCTTGGCCACGAACGGGCAGCGTGACCCCTGCACGAGCACGGAGAAGAGGACGACGACGAAGACGATCCGGTAGATCTCCGTCGCCGTACTCCACGCCGGCGATCACGGCCAGCGCGGCGAGCAGGATCGGGACGGCGCCCTTCAGCCCGCTCCACATCACGAAGAGCCGCTCGCCGGGGTCGAGCCGCACGGGCAGCAGCAGCGCGCCGACGACGAGCGGGCGGATCACGAAGCCGAGCAGCACGGCGAGGAGCAGGCCGTCGCGCCAGATCCCGGTCGACGACGACCTCGCTGAGATCGATCGTCAGCCCGAGCGCGACGAAGACGGTGATCTCGGCCAGGCTCGAGAGCGACGAGTGGAAGCTCTCGATCTCGCCCTTCCGCGGCAGCCGCGGCGTCGCCGATCAGCACCCCCGCGACGAAGACCGCCAGGAAGCCGGAGCCGTGCACGACCGTGGCGGCGCCGTAGATGACGCCGGCCGCGGCGAGCACGCGCAACGGGTAGAGCGCCGGCTCGGGCAGCGGGAAGCGCCGCAGCAGCGGCAGCAGGAGGGCTGCCGCGCCGACGCCGACCGCGAGGCCGACGGCCATCTCGACCACGAACTCCCGCACGACCGTCCAGAAGGAGCCGTCGTCGGTCGTCGCCAGCTCGATCATCCCGATCATCAGCGCGATCCCGACGGGATCGTTCGCACCCGACTCGCCCTCGAGGATCGTTCCGGTGCGGCCGCGGATCTCGCGCCCGCCGAGCACGGAGAAGATGACGGCCGGGTCGGTCGGCGCGATCGCGGCGCCGATCAGCCCGCTCGTGACCCACGAGAGGTCGAGCAGGTAGTGCGCCGCGACCGCGACGAGCCCGGCCGTCGCGAAGGTCCCGAGGACGCCGAGCGAGAGGATCGGCAGCGCGCGACTCGGAGAAGCGCCGCCACGCCGATCGTGCATGCCGCCGTCGAAGAGGATCACGATCAGCGCGACCACCGCGATGCGCTCGACGGTCACGAACGAGATCACGTTCGCCGAGCTCGGGCCAGACGTCCGAGGCGGCGGCCGCGACGAGGAGCAGGACGGCGGCGCTCGGCACGGCGAGGCGCTCGCTGATCGTCCGCCCGAACAGGGCGAGCAGGAACGCGCCGGAGACGACCAGCACGATCTCGCCGAACGCTCCGATTTCGGCCATCGGCACGACTCTAAGCGCCCGTTACACTTTCCTTACAAGCTGCTTATCCTCAACTCACTCGGGGCCGAGATACTCCCAGCGATGCGCAAGTTCATCCTGCTCCTGTTCGCCTGCCTGCTGGCAGTGCCCGCTCTCGCCTCGGCCGCGCTCCTGCGGAGCGCCGGCGACGGCACGCTCTCGGTCGAGGACGGCCAGGGCCGGATCGTCATCGACGTCCGCGGCGGCGTGATCGGCCGCTTCGATCGTGGCAACGTCACGATCCTCGACCGCACGCCCGAGGACGCGTTCGAGCCGAAGGTCTGGGGTGCGACCCGCGAGGTCGTGGTCGGCGCTGGAGCAGGAGCGCCACTACGGGCCCGACGTTCGCTTCCGCCTGATCGGTGGCTCGTTCCGGATCGTGATCAACGGTGCCGGCATCGACCTCTCCGCCGTCGGCAACGGTTTCGTCTCGCTCGAGGGCAGCGGCCGGTTCCCGGGCGTCTACTCGCTCGACGGCGAGGACTGCGGAGCGCCCCGCGCCAAGTGCAAGGAGCTGCCGAACCCGGTGCAGCGCTTCCGGCTCGGCACGCCCGAGCCGCCGGAGCGCCCCGTCCCGTCGCGCGAAAACGGCTGATGGCCGGCGGCGCGCAGACGATCCTGGTCGTCGAGGACGAGGCGTCGATCGCCTCGTTCGTCTCGCTCTATCTGAAGAACGCGGGCTACGAGGTGCGCGCCGTCTCGACCGGCAGCGCCGCGCTGACGCATGTCGCGGCCGACTTGCCGGCGCTGATCATCCTCGACCTGATGCTGCCCGACCTGGACGGAATCGAGATCTGCCGCCGGGTCCGCAAGACCTCGGACGTCCCGATCCTGATGCTGACCGCCCGCGACGAGGACGTCGACAAGATCATCGGCCTCGAGGTCGGGGCGGACGACTACCTGACGAAGCCGTTCAACCCGCGTGAGCTCGTCGCACGGGTCAAGTCGGTGCTGCGCCGGTCGTCGACCGAGCGCCGGCGCGACATCGAGGAGCAGGAGCTCCGCCACGGCCAGCTCGTGATCAACGCGGGACGGCGCGAGGTCAAGGTGGGCGAGGACGAGATCCAGCTCGCTCCGAAGGAGTTCGACCTGCTCTGGGAGCTGCTCGACCATCGCGGGCTCGTGCTGACGCGCGACCAGCTGCTCGAGCGCGTCTGGGGGTACACGTTCGCCGGCGACACGCGCACGGTCGACGTCCACGTGCGGCAGCTGCGACGCAAGCTCGGCGACGCGTCCCCGATCGTCACGGTCTGGGGCGTCGGCTACAAGGTGGGTCCCGTGCCGCCCTGCAGCAGCAGCCTAGGAGAGCCCTGTGCTCCGCTCACTCCGCTTCCGCCTGCCGGCGCTCTTCCTGGCAGCGATCGCGCTCGCCTTCCTGGTCGCGAGCCTGATCGCGCTGCGGCTCTTCCAGGAGCACACGCGGACGACGACGCTGAACGAGCTTCGCCGCGAGGCGCAGGGGCTCGCCCAGCTCTACGCGGAATCGGCGCTGCGCACGAGCGACGAGGACCGCGCCGCGCCCGTGTTCGCGGCCGCGAAGCTCGAGGCCGCCACCGGCGACCGGATCTTCTACGTCGGCACGACCGTCTTTCCCGGGCGACGATTCCGGGCTGACGCGCCTGTCCGAGGCGGACGTGGGCGTGAACGTGCGCGAGGCCGACGGGATCATCACCTTCGAGTTCACGCCGCCCGGGGAGTCCCGCACGTACCTCGCGGCCGCGCACCCGCTGCGGCTCGAGGACGGGGACGCCGCCGTTCGGGGCGCTCATCGTCGCGAAACGCGAGAGCGAGCTCCGCGACGCGTGGGTGACGCTGATCTCGCGGCTCGCCATCGCCTTCGTCGTCGGCCTCGCGGTCGTCGGCGTGCTCGCCTGGTACCTGTCGCGGCGGATCACGGGGCCGGTGCTCGCGCTCTCGAAGGCCGCCGACGAGATCTCGGAGGGCCGGTACGACGTCGAGGTCCCGACACGTGCCGACCGGCGACGAGATCGGCCATCTCGCCGATCGCTTCCGCGCAGATGGCGACGCGCCTGGCCGAGGCGGAGGAGCTCGAGCGCAACTTCCTCATGTCCGTGTCGCACGAGCTGCGCACGCCGCTGACCGCGATCCGCGGCCACGTCGCGGCGCTGCGCGAGGGCGTCGTCACCGACCCCGAGCTCGCCGAGGCGTCGCTCACCGTGGTCGCCGAGGAGGCGGAGCGGCTCGAGCGCCTCGTCGGCGACGTGCTCGACCTGGCGAAGCTCGACGCGCATCGGTTCACCGTGCTGACCGAGGAGGTCGACATGGGCCGGCTCTGCGACCGCGCCTACTCGACGTTCGCCGAGGAGGCCAGGCGGCGCGGGATCGACTACACGAGCCGCGTCGGACGACGAGCCGGTGATCGTCTCCGACGGCGACCGCGTGCTCCAGATCATCTCCAACCTGCTCTCCAACGCGTTCCGCTGGACGCCCGACGGCGGCCGCATCGACCTCGCGCTCGCGAGCGCGAACGGCTCGGTCACGGTCGACGTCGCCGACACCGGGCCGGGGATCGGCGCCGAGGAGCGGGAGCGGATCTTCCGGCCGTTCTGGTCGCGGGACGGCCGCGGCACCGGGCTCGGGCTCCCGATCGCACGGGAGCTCGCGGTGGCGCTCGGCGGCCGGATCGAGCTCGAGACCGAGGTCGGGGCGGGCAGCCGCTTCCGGCTCGTCCTGCCCGCGGACCGCGCCTGAGCCGTCCCGCTCGAACGTAGGATCCCGCGGGTGTCGAGGCCCGAGCCCGTCGCCGACGTCCTGCAGCTGCCTGCCGCGCAGGTCGGCTCGCGCGCTGCGCTCGTCGTTGCGCTGCGGCCGCGGCAGTGGACGAAGAACCTGCTCCTCTTCGCCGGGATCGTCTTCGCCGCCAAGGTCGCGCGACCCGGCGCGCTGGGCCCGCGGCGTTGACCGCGTTCGCGGTCTACTGCGCCGCGTCGAGCGCGGCGTATCTCGTCAACGACCTGCGCGACCTCGCCGCACGACCGCCTCCATCCGGTCAAGCGCCGCCGGCCGATCGCCCGCGGCGAGCTCTCGCCGCGCGCCGCGCTGATCGCTGCCGCAGGCCTCGGCGGCGCTCGCGGTCGGCGCTGGCCGCGCGCGCTCGGCCTCACCGCGCTCGCGTTCCTCGCCGCCTTCGTCGCGCTCCAGGGGCTCTACACGCTCGAGCCTGAAGCACATCGTCCTGATCGACGTGATGGCGATCGTCGGCGCTCTTCGTCGTTCGCGCGGCGGCGGGCGCCGACGCGGTCGACGTCCGGATCTCGCCGTGGCTGCTCGTGTGCACGGCGCTGCTCGCGCTCTTCCTGGCGCTCGGCAAGCGTCGGGGAGAGCTCGTGCTCGTCGGTGCGGACGAGGCTCCCGGGCGGCCGGTGCTCGAGGGCTACTCGCTGGCGCTCGTCGACCAGCTCGTGACCATCGTCGCGGCGGCGACGGTGCTCGCCTACACGGTCTACGCGCTCACCGCGCACGAGACACAGCTGCTCGCCGCGACGATCCCGTTCGTCGTCTTCGGCGTCTTCCGCTACCTCTTGCTGCTGCACCGCGCCGGCGGGGGCGAGGAGCCGGAGAACGTCCTCGTCTCCGATGTGCCGATCCTCGCTGCGGTCGCGCTCTGGGCGCTCGCGTGCGGGCGATCTTGCTCTGGATCTGCCGGCGCAAGGTGAGCATCCGCGGAAGCGGATGCTCACCGCGCAAAGACCCTAAGGGGCCGCCCGCGGCCCAAGAGCGCGGTCACCCTCGAATCCGGGCTTACGCGGCGCGGGCCTGGTGAACCGAGGCGTCGGCGTCCTGGATCCGCTCGATCCGCTCCAGCCGGTCGTCGACGCCCTCCAGCCCGACGAGACCAGGTCGACGAGCAGCGCCAGGTCGTCGATGCGGGCGTGGCGCTCGGCGAGCAGGTCGCCCTCGAGCCGCTCGAGCCGCCTGATCGCCTGGTTCAGCAGCCCGCGGATCTCCGCGAGGTTGCCGCGCGACCGGCACGACCTCCGCGCGCAGGCCGTCCGAGACGGCCGCGCCGATCCGCTCCGGCAGCGTCGCTCTCGAGCTCGGCCGCCGTCGCCGCGAGCGCCTCGATCTGCGCGCGCGAGCGCTCGAGCGCGGCCTCGAGCTCGGCCGGCGCCGTCCGCCCGGCCGCGGCTTCGGCGATGCGCTGCCTTGGCCCGCTCGAGTGCGCCTGCGTCCATGGGCGCGAGAGCTACGCTCGCCGTCGGATGGACTCGCACGAGCTCGACTACGAGCTGCCGCCGGAGCTGATCGCGCAGCACCCGGCGGCGCGCCGCGACGCCTCGCGGCTGCTCGTCTACGAGCGCGCGACCGGCGAGGTGCGCCACCGCACGCTTCGCCGAGCTCCCGGACGAGCTGGCCGGCGAGCTCGTCGTCGTGAACGACACGCGCGTCGTGCCGGCGCGGATCCGGCTGCGAGCGGCGGCGAGGCGGCGAGGTGCTGCTGCTCGAGCGGCTCGAGGGGAACGGCGTCTGGGAGGGGCTCGCGCGGCCGACGCGCCGGCTGCGGCGCCGGGCAGCGCCTCGGCGCCGGTCGAGCTGCTGGAGCACCTCGGCGAGGGCCGCTGGCGCGCTGCGGCTCGACGGGCGAGCCGGACGGGCGAGACGCCGCTGCCGCCGTACATCACCGAGCCGCTCGCCGACCCCGAGCGCTACCAGACGGTCTACGCCGACGAGGCCGGCTCGGCCGCGGCGCCGACGGCCGGGCTCCACTTCACGCCGGAGCTGCTGGAGCGGCTCGACGTCGAGCGCGTGACGCTGCACGTCGGGCTCGACACGTTCCGGCCGCTCACGACGGAGACGCTCGAGGAGCACGAGCTCCACGGCGAGCGCTACGAGGTCGGCCGGAGGCCTGGGAGCGGATCCGGGCCGCCGAGCGCGTGCTCGCCGTCGGGACGACGACCGTGCGCGTGCTCGAGACGCTCGCGCGCGGCGGCGCCGCTCGCGGGCCGCACCGTCGCTCTTCGTCACGCCCGGCTTCGAGTTCCGCCGCGTCGACGCGCTGCTGACGAACTTCCACCTGCCGCGCTCGACGCTGCTCGCGCTCGTGATGGCCTTCGCCGGCGTCGAGGAGACGCGCCGCCTCTACCGGCTCGCGATCGAGGAGCGCTACCGCTTCTACTCCTTCGGCGACGCGATGCTGATCCTCTAGATGCGGTCGAAGTGCGAACAGGGCGATGAGGACGACGGCGTTGACCGCGAGCACCGCGGCGGCGAGCCGGGGCATCGAGGCGGATCAGAGTTCCGGTCGACCGCTGCGAGCTCGCGAGGAGCACCGAGCACACGAGGCCGACGCAGCAGGCTCGCCAGCATGAGCACGACGGCATCCGCCGCGAACACGGCGACGCGCGGCGCCGAGCAGCGAAGGGCGACCACCCGACGGCCAGTCGCTCGGGCGTTCGTCGCGAGCTCGACCTGGCCATCGCTCTACCCTTGCAGGCTTGACGCTTCACGCTGACCGCCACCGACGGCGCCGCGCGCGCCGGCGTCCTCCGGACCGCGCACGGCGACGTGCCGACGCCCGCGTTCATGCCCGTCGGGCACGAAGGCGACGGTCAAGAGCCTCCACCCCGACGAGCTGCGCGCGCTCGGCGCGCAGATCATCCTCGGCAACACCTACCACCTGCACTTCCGGCCCGGCGACGAGCTGATCGCCGAGCTCGGCGGGCTGCACGCGTTCATCGGGCTGGGACGGCCCGATCCTCACCGACTCGGGCGGCTTCCAGGTCTTCTCGCTCCGCGACACGCTGCTCGCCGTCGACGACGACGGCGTCACGTTCCGCTCGGTCTACGACGGCGCAGCCGGCGCGCTTCACGCCCGAGGGCGCGGCGCGCGATCCAGGCCACGCTCGGCTCCGACATCGCCATGTGCCTCGACATCTGCCCGCCGGCCGGCGTCGACGCGCGCGGAGCTCGAGCAGGCGGTGCGGCGCACGACGCTGTGGGCGGAGCGCCAGCGCGACGGCGCCGCGCGCCCCGGCCAGCTCCGCTTCGGCATCACCCAGGGCGGCGCCGACCCGGAGCTGCGCCGCCGCTCGATCGAGGAGATCGCCGCGCTCGCCTTCGACGGCTACGCGCTCGGCGGGCTCGCGGTCGGCGAGAGCGCGCGAGGAGATGTTCGAGGCGACGGCCTGGGCGGCGCCGCTCCTCCCGGCCGACAGGCCGCGCTACTTCATGGGCATCGGCGACGCCGAGGGCATCCTCGAGGTGATCGCGCGCGGGCGTCGACATGTTCGACTGCGTCCTGCCGACGCGGCACCGCGCGCACCGGCAGCGCGCTCACCTGGCGACGGGCGCCTCAACCTCCGCAACGCCCGCTTCGCCCGCGACCCGCGCCCGCTCGAGGAGGGTTGCGACTGCCCGGCCTGCACGCGCTTCTCCCGCGCGTACATCCGCCATCTGGTGAACCAGGACGAGCTCCTCGGCCTGCGCCTGCTCAGCATGCATAATCTGCGCTTCCTGCTCGAGCTCACCGCGGGCGCGCGGGCGGCGATCGAACGCGGCGCGTTCGCGGCCTACAGGCCGAGCGCGCTCGCGCGGCTCGCCGACGGCCCCAGGAGGACCCTTGGGATCGCTGATCATCATCGTCGCCATGTTCGCCCTGCTCTGGTTGCTGCTCGATCCGGCCGCAGCGCGCGCGGCAGCAGCAGCAGCGAGCGCATGATCGAGAGGTCGAGCGTCGGCGACGAGATCCTCACCACCGGCGGCCTCTACGGCGTCGTCCGCGAGGTCGACGACGAGGACGACGAGCTGCACGTCGAGATCGCGCCCGGCATCGGAGGTGCGGATGGCCCGCCGCGCGGTCGGCGCGATCGTCCGCCCGAGGACGAGGACGACGAGCGACGAGGACGAGGTCGACGGCGAAGACGGAGAGTCGGAGGAGCCAGCTCGTCGAGGACCGCGAGCCGTCCGAAGCGCGAGTCCGACGAAGATCCGTCAGCTAACCTGTCGGTCAGCCCGGCTGCGAACCGTCGCTAACCTGGCCGCGTGAACCGCAGACGCACCTCATCCTCGTCGGCCTGCTCGCGGCCGCGCTCGTCGGCGTCGGCCTGCTCGCCATTCCCGGCTCGCCGCTCCACAAGAAGCCGACGCTCGGCCTCGACCTCCAGGGCGGCCTCGAGGTGACGCTGCAGGCGGTGCCGCCGCAAGGGCCAGAAGCTGACCGAGGCCGACCTCGACCGCTCGGTCGAGATCATGCGCGACCGCGTCGACAAGCTCGGCGTGGCGGAGCCGGAGATCCGCAAGCAGGGTCCACGACCAGATCGTGATCGACGCTGCCCGGGCGTCGAGAACCCGGCGCGCGCGCGCGAGATCATCGGCAAGACGGCGCAGCTCGAGCTCTACGACCTCGAGACGAACCTCGTCGGCCCGTCGATCGACGCGCAGGGCTTCCCGGTCGCGACCGACTCGCATCTTCAACCTGCTCGCCGGGCAGCAGGCGCAGGTCGAAGAGGACGCGAGCCGACGCAGCTGGTACCTCTTCGACGACAAGAAGAAGCTCGTCGCCGGGCCGGTCCAGCGAACCGCGAGACGGCGCTCAAGCCGCAGAGCCGCGCCGTCGAGGCGCGACGGCGAGCGGGCAGAGCTGCCCGAAGGGCTGGCGGCTCTTCGGCGTCCCGCCGCGAGACCGTCGTCATCAGCTGCGGCATCGGCGAGGTCGTCTGCCCGGGCGTCAACGTCGAGCAGCCGCAGCAGGACGTCTACTACCTCTTCAAGTACGACCCGAACGCCGAGGACCGAGCCCGGTCCCGGAGATGACGGGCGACGACCTCAACCTCGACGGCACGCGGCAGGACTTCGACACGCACGAGCGGCAGCCGATCGTGCTGATGCAGTTCACGGACGACGGCGAGGACAACTTCCAGCGACATCACGCGCGAGGTGGCGCAGCGCGGCAAGCGCTTCCCAACCTGCTCGGCGGCGCCAGGACATCAACCAGCACTTCGCGATCGTGCTCGACCGCGAGATCAGGTCGTGGCCGACGATCGACTGGCAGCGAGTACCCGAACGGCATCGAGCGGCGCGAACGGCGCGCAGATCACCGGGCATCGCGGCTCGAGGAGGCGAAGGACCTCGCGCTCGTGCTCCAGACCGGCGCCCTGCCGGTGGAGTTCAAGACGCTCCAGCGGACGACGTCTCGGCCACGCTCGGCAAGGACTCGCTGCAGCAGGCGAAGAACGCCGCGATCGCCGGCCTGATCGCTCGTCGCGCTCTTCCTGCTCATCTTCTACCGCTTCCTCGGCGTCGTCGCGGTGATCGGCCTCGGCATCTACGCGGCCTTCCTGTACGCGGCGATCCTGCTCTTCAACGTGACGCTGACGCTGCCGGGCTTCGCCGGCATGGTGCTCACGCTGGGGGTGGCCGCCGACGCGAACATCGTCATCTTCGAACGCATCAAGGAGGAGTGCCGCGCCGGGAAATCGGTGCGCGCCGCGATCGCAGCCGGCTACGCGAAGGGCTTCCACACGATCATCGACGCGAACGTCGTCACGGCGATCACGGCGCTGGTGCTGTTCGCGCGTCGCGACCGCCGGCGTGAAGGGCTTCGCGCTGATGCTGCTGATCGGCACCGGCGATCTCGCTGCTGACGGCCGTCGCCGCGACCCGCGCCATCCTCGGCCTGCTCGCCGGCTTCAGCTGGTTCGACAACCCGCGCTTCATGGGCGCCGCAGGGCCAGCAGTGGAAGTGGATCCAGCAGGACTTCATCGGCCGGCGCAACTCTGGTTCGCGATCTCGGCCGTCGTCGTCGTGATCTCGCGTCGTCGCGATCGGCGATCAAGGGCCTCAACCTCGGCATCGACTTCGAGGGCGGCACGCAGTCACGTTCACGACGCCGCAGCCGGACCCGCTCGAGGACGTGCGCGGCGCAGGCGCGCGACATCGGCCAGGGCAACGCCGCAGATCCAGGGCCGCGGCGAGCGCGAGCGGCGACGAGCTACACGCGAGTTCCAGATCCGGACGGAGTCGCTCGTCGCAGGCCGGACAGACCAGCTCACGAACGAGCTCGAACGCACGCTTCGACGCCGACGTACGGCATCAAGAACGTCTCGGCGAGCTTCGGCGAGCAGATCGCGCGCTCGCGATCCTCGCCATCATCGTCTCGCTGCTCCTGGTCGTCGATCTACATCGCGATCCGGTTCCAGCCGAAGTTCGCGATCCCGGTGATCGTCGCGATGCTCCACGACGTCGATCATCACGGTCGGCATCTACGCGCTCCTCGGGCGGGAGGTGACGACGGCCACGGTCGCGGCGATCCTGACCGTGCTCGGCTACTCGATCTACGACACGATCATCATCCTCGACCGCATCCGGGAGAACATCCCGCTGATGCGGCGGGCGTCGTTCCGGACGATCGCCAACGTGTCGCTCTGGGAGACGATCCCGCGCTCGCTCGCGACGACGTTCATCACGCTGCTGCCGATCGCGGCGCTCTACTTCTTCGGCGGCGAGACGCTCAAGGACTTCGCGTTCGCGCTGCTCGTCGGCATCGGCTCCGGCGCCTACTCGTCGATCTTCGTCGCGGCGCCGCTGCTCGCGGTGCTGCAAGGAGCGCGAGCCCGAGTACGCGCGGCGGAAGGACGACGACGCCTCAGGCGTCACCTCGGTCGGCCGCTGCTGGAGGAGGCGGAGGAGCTCGCTGCCGCGGAGCCGAGGCCCGAGCTCGTCCCCGCGGCGGCCCCGGGCGATCCGGACCTCGACGGAGACGGCGACCACCGCACGAGCGGCCCGCCGCGACCGATGAGGCGAAGCGCGAGCGGCGCCGGCAGCGCCGGAGGTCGCGCCCCCATGGCAGATCCCGCTACAACGGCTCCTTCGCGCTCCGCCAGCTCGTCGAGGAGCTCGGCGCCCAGCTGCGCTCGGGGGCCGAGAGGCTCGGCGACCTGCCGCAGGAGACGGGCGACCGGATCGCCCGCGAGCTCGGGCTCGTGACCCGCGACGACTGGGACGCGCTCGAGCTCCGCCTCGCCCAGGTCGAGCATCGCCTGAAGCTGCTGGAACGGCCTCCCAGCGCTGACGCCTGAGCCCCGGGAGCGAAGCGACCCTTCAGGGGTCTTCGCGCGATGAGCATCCGCTTCCGCGGATGCTCATCTTGCGCCAGCTAGATCAGACCCGTCTGCGCCAGCGGGAGAAGACGTCCTCGAGGTCGGCGCGCTTCTTGCGCGGGACGAGGACGAAGAGGCGGTCGCCGGGCTCGACGACGGTGCTGCCGCGCGGCGGGATCGTGTCGTCGCCGCGGGCGACGACCGCGATGAGGGCGCTGCGCGGCAGGCCCAGCTCGCGCACCGCGGAGCCGGCGATCGCGTGGTCGCCCGCGACGGCGAAGTCGACGAGCTCGAGTCGAGCCGAGCGCGTCGACCTCGAGCGGCGCGGCGCACGATCGCGGCGCCGGCGGGACGACGAGTCCGAGCGCGGTCGGCGACGCGCTCGAGCGTCGTGCCCTGCACGAGCGCCGAGACGACGACGACGAAGAAGACGGCGTTGAAGATCGTCTCGCGCGTCGGCGATCGTCGGACGGAGAGCACGAAGGTGCCGAGCACGATCGGCACGGCGCCGCGGAGGCCCGCCCAGCCGAGGAGCGCCCGCTCGCGTGTTCGTGAAGTCGCTGAACGCGCGTCGAGGCCCACACCGCGATCGGCCGGATCAGCGAGCACGAGCAGCGCCGCGAGCACGAGCCCCGGCACCGCGACCTCCGGCAGGTCGCTCGGGGAAGACGAGCAGCCCGAGCACGATGAACATCGTCACCTGCGCGAGGAAGGCGAGCCCCTCGTGGAAGGCGACGAGCTGGCGGCGGTAGCGGCGAGGGCGTGCTGCCGACGGCGAGCCCGACGAGGTAGACGGCGAGGAAGCCGCTGCCGCCGAGCACGTCCGCGGCCCCGAACGCGAGCGCGCCGGCGGCGACGGACGCGACCGGTGCGAACGCGCCGATCGAGGGCGGCAGGCGGGCGAAGACCCAGGTCGCGACAGCGCCGAGCCCGATGCCGACGACGCAGGCCGAGCCCGAGCTGCCCGAACGACGCAGGAGCACGAGGTCCGGCGAACCCGAAGGTCGGGCTCGTCAATCCACTCGATCAGCCCGATCGTGAGCGCGATCGCCATCGGGTCGTTCCCGCCGGTCTCGGCCTCGAGCGTCCTCGCGAGCCGCCGCCGGATGTTCGTGAACCGGAGCGTCGCGAAGACCGCTGCGGCGTCGGTCGAGGAGACGACGGCGCCGAGCAGGACGGCTTCCAGCCAGGTCAGGTCGAAGAGGAAGTACGCGGCTGCTCCGGTCAGGAGCGCGGTCACGACGACGCCGACGGTGCTGAGCAGCGCGGCCGGCACGACGACCTGGCGCAGCCGCCGCCACGAGGTCGAGAGCCCGCCCTCGTAGAGGATCGCGGCGAGCCCGATGACGCCGACGGTGCGCGCGAGCTCGGCGTCGTCGAACTCGATGTTGCCCGGGCCGTCCGAGCCGAGCAGCATCCCGAGCGCCAGGAACGCGACGAGTGACGGGAACTCCGGTGCGGGACGCTCCGAGCGCGACAACGATGCTCGCCGTCAGGATTGCCCCGACGAGCAGGAGAATCGTGCCCTCGTCCACGTTCCTATCTTCGCTGGTGGGAACGAGCGGCCGTCGCGTGGAACACTTCCGTGTGGCGACGCGACCCAAGGCAGCGCAACCTCGGCCGCCTGTCCGAGATCGCGCAGGTCGCCGTGCGGCACGGCTTCGGCTACTTCTTCGAGCGCCACAAGCTCACCGACATCCTGCCCTGGACCGCGAGGGTGGAGCCGCGTCGGACGAGGTCGGCTCCGAGCGCGGCCGGCACCTGCGCGAGATGCTCGACGAGCTCGGCCCGACCTTCGTCAAGTTCGGCCAGCTGCTCTCGACGCGGCCCGACGTCGTGCCGCCGGACATCGTCGCCGAGCTGCGCGGCCTGCAGGACGACGTGCGGCCGTTCCCGTTCGAGCAGGTGCGGGCGGTGATCGAGGCGGAGCTCGGGCTCACGCTCGAGCAGGCGTTCCTCGAGTTCGAGCGAGACGCCGATCGCCGCCGCGTCGATCGGCCAGGTGCACCGCGCGATGCTGCCGAACGGCCACGAGGTGGCGGTCAAGGTGCAGCGGCCGGACGCGCCGCGGCAGATCGAGTCCGACCTCGCGCTCCTCTACCAGGCGGCGCGGCTCGTCAAGGAGCGCGTGCGCGCGCTCGACTTCATCGACGCGAGCGGGCTCGTGGACGAGTTCGCGCGCTCGATCCGCCAGGAGCTCGACTACCGCGCTGGAGGCCCGCAACGCCGACCAGTTCCGGCGCAACTTCGCCGGCTCCGACACCGTGCGCGTGCCGCGCGTCTACTGGCGCTACACGAGCCCGCGCGTGCTGACGCTCGAGTTCCTGGACGGCATCCAGCTCGCCGACCTCGACCCCGACGACCACGTCGCTCGAGACACCGCCGCGAGCTCGCCTACCGCATGACCGAGACGTGGATGACGATGATCTTCCGCCACGGCTTCTTCCACGGCGACCCGCACCCGGCGAACATCCTCGTGCTCGACGACGCCCGGATCGGGCTCGTCGACTTCGGCCTCGTCGGCAAGCTCACCGACGACGACATGTCGAAGCTGACGCGGCTCTTCATCGACGCCGCGACCGAGAACGTCGAGGCGCTCCCGAAGCGGCTCGCCGAGCTCGGCGTCCGCTACCCGAAGGAGCGCGAGGAGGAGTTCACCGCCGAGCTGCGCGAGCTCTTCTACCGCTACTACGGCGCGAACCTCTCGGAGATCGACCCGATCCAGGTCATCCGCGAGGGCGTTCGCGCTCATCTACTCGATGAACCTGCGGCTGCCGACGCGCTTCGTGATGCTCGACAAGGCGATCGCGACGCTCGGCGCGCGTCGGCATCGAGCTCTACCCGGAGTTCAACGTCTTCGAGGTCGCGAAGCCGTACGCGCGCGCGCTGATGCTCGAGCGCTTCACGCCGCGGCCGGCTCGCGCAGCGCGCGACGAAGGAGGGCCGGCAGCTCGCCGGGATCGCCCGCGAGCTGCCGTACCAGGTGCACGACATCCTCGAGGAGGTGCGCGACGGCCAGATCGAGGTCGGCTTCGTGCACAAGGGGCTCGACGAGTTCATGCACAAGCTCGACGTGGCCATGAACCGGCTCGTGGTCGCGCTCGTCGTCGCCGGCGGCCTGATCGGCTCGTCGCTGATCGGCATCTTCGCGACGGACGGGCCCGCAGCTCCTCGGCGTGCACTTCCTCTCGCGTGCTCGGCTTCCTGCTCTCCGGGGTGCTCGGCGTCTGGCTCCTCTGGGGCGTCGTCGCTCCGGGCGGCTCTAGGAGCTCCTTCGAGCCGCCGCCTAGGCTCGTCCTCGACGAGCGCTTCAGGTTCTGGACGCTCCGCTCGAGCGCCGACTGGGCGTAGCCGCAGGAGACCGCCGAGCGGCAGCCCGAGCGCAGGTAGCCGCGTACTCGCTCCCGACCGTCACCGTAGGCGGGTGCGCGTCGCCGCGGTCGACGCCGCGGACCGTCGGCCGCGACCTGCCAGGTGCTCGCGTCCTCGACGCGCGACGACTCGTGCGCGTCACGCCTCGACCTCGGTCCGCCTGCCGTGCTCCGATCGACCTCCCGGAAGCGCCCGTCGCCGAGCGGCTCGCGAGCTGCACGAGCCCCTCACCCACCGCACCCGCTTCTCCGGCCGAGCAGCCACGGGAAGACGTCCTCCGGCGGCGCGCGATCTCGACCGATGCCTCGCTGCGGGCCATCAGGGGACGCGGAGGCTCTCGTTCGCGCCGCTGACGTCAGGCCCGGCTGCGGCCCGCCGGCGACCGCGTAGACCCGTCCGTTGAGCCACGACACCGAGCCGTGCCGCGGTGTCGTGAGATCCGGCAGCGCTGCCAGCGCCGCGTGCGCAGGTCGTAGGCGAACACGCCGCTGGTTCCCGTCGGCGCCTCGCCGCCGACCGAGACGATCCGGCCGGAGACCGCGGCCGCGCCGGTGCCGCCGCGTGCGACGGGAGCGGCGGCAGCCGGCGCCAGCGGCGGCGCGCGGTGTCGTAGACCTCCAGGTCCCGCGGTTCGTGTCGTAGCCGGCGCGGCGGCCGGCGACTGCGTAGGCCCGTGCCCCCGACCCTGCAGCGGCGAGGTGCTCACGCGGGTGGGGCCCGGCGTCGCCCGCCAGCGCCTCGTGCGCAGATCGAGCACGAACGTCGACCGCGCGAGGCCGCCACGCTCCGAGACGCCGCCGACGACGTAGAGCGCCCGCCGACAACGGCCGCGGCCGCCGCGGCGCGGGCTCGGGCGAGCGGCGGCAGCCGGCGCCAGCGGCCGTTCTCGAGCACGAACGCCTCCGCAGCGGTCGCCGGTTCGCCGCCGTAGCCGCCGAGCGACGTACATGCGCCCGCGCCACGCTGCCCGCAGCGGCGTGGTCGACCGTCACCGGGAGGCTCGGGCAGCCTGCGCCAGCGGTTCTCGCGAATCGAGTACGCGTCGGCGCGGCGCCAAGTTCGCACCGCTCGGCGACGAAGCCGCCGACGACCACGATCCGGTCGCCCGTGACCGCCGCCGCCACCTCGGTCCGCGGTTCGGGAAGCGGCGCGTGACGCTGCCAGCCGCCCACGGCTCCGGCTGCGGTCCCGGCGGCGACGAGGCCGAGGACGATCGCCCAGACCCGCCGTGAACGCAACCGACGGCTGGGGAACGATCGTCGCAAAGTTGCAGGAAAGGACATCTGTCGGGGCTCGAAACCCGATGCTAGCTTCGCCGCATGGAGACCGCCCTCTTGCTCGCCGAGCCCGAATCGGAGACCCGAGGCTTCCTCGAGCGGCGGCTCGCCGACGACGGCTTCCACGTGCTCGGGGCGGCGTTCAACAGGGAGGCGCTCGAGCTCGCCGAGCGCGTGCGTCCCGATCTCGTCCTCCTCTCCGAGATCGACCTGTGCGCGCGGTTGCGCGAGGGCGAGCCCGGCCGCTCCTGGGATCGTGACGTGCCCGTGATCGTGCTCGGCCCCGAGCGGGTGGACGCACGCGAGCGCGTGCGCGCGTTCCAGCGGGGCGCCGACGACTACGTGCACCGGCCGATCGTGTACGAGGAGCTCGCGGCACGGATCCGGGCGGTGTTGCGTCGCGCGGCGCCGCCCACGGCCGAGCGCGTCGAGGTGGGCCGGCTCGTCGTCGACCGAACCACGCGCAGCGCGACCGTCGGCGGGCGGGCGGTCTTTCTCGCCGGCAAGGAGTTCGAGCTGCTGGCTCGCCTCGCCTCGGAGCCGCAGCGGGTCTTCACGAAGGACGAGCTCCTGCGCGACGTCTGGGGCTACCGGTCGTTCTGCCGCACCCGGACGCTCGAGTCGCACGCGTCGCGCCTCAGGCGCAAGCTCGCGCTCGGCGCCGACGACCGCTTCGTCGTCAACGTCTGGGGGGTGGGCTACAAGCTCGTCGACTAGCCCCAATCCACGCTCGCCGACGCGAGCTACCCGGGGCGGCTCTCGGGGAAGCGCGGCAGCCCGTCGTCCGGAAGCGGCTCCCAGACGGCCGCATAGGCGACGTAGGCGTGCGATCGCGGCCTGACTCCCGGATCGCCGTCGATCGCCCCCAGTCGCACGCCGGTGTGGTCGGTCGTGCCGGGATCGCGGGTGAAGAGCGCCGAGCCGCACAGGCCGCAGAAGACCTTCTCGCGGCCACCCTCCGGCGCCCACGCGCGCAACTCCTGCTCACCCTGCACGATCCGGACCGAGCCGGGCGCTGCGCTGGCGTTCGCCGACGCTGCCGTGCCGCTGCGCCGCTGGCACCGCGTGCAGTGGCAGTAGCCCGCAGAGAGCAGCGGCACCGCGATCTCGAAGCGCACGGCTCCGCAGCCGCATCCGCCCGTGAGTGGACTGCCCACTAGACGGCGTGCCCCCGTGTGGCCCAGGCGTGGGCGTCGAGTGTGAAGGGCGCGGCCGGCATCGACTGCCGGCAGCGCTCCATCAGTTCTGCGCGCCGATCCGGGTCGAGCCGGGCGACGTATGCCCCGGCAGGTCCGACGCCGAGAGTGAACGGCTCCCACCAGGCCTCGAACGTCTCGTGCTCGACCTGCACGGCCAAGTCCGTGTCCTCGACCTCCTCGAGCCCTGCGGCCTCGAACAACTCGGTGAGATGGCCCTGACGGGCGCCTGCGAGCCCGGCTTCGTCCGGCGCGTCGGGGTCGAGCTGGCGCACCGCCGTCCAGTACGGGCTGAGCGGCCCCCTCCCACCGGCGTGGTCCCAGACGCTTGCGACGACGACCCCGCCGGGCCGGGTGACCCGGGCCATCTCGCGCAGGCCGGCGACGGGATCCGCCATGAAATGGACGACGAGCTGCGCAATCGCGACGTCGAACTCGTCGTCGGCGAAGGGCAGCTCCTCCGCGGAGGCCCGGCGGACGTCCACGCCGGGGTGGCGCTCGCGCGCGGCGGCGACGAACGACTCGGACGGGTCGACTGCCACCACCGCCTCGGCGCCGAGCCTCGCGACGAGCTCGCTCGTCAGGGCACCGGGACCGCAACCCACGTCGAGGGCCTGCTGCCCTTCCCGCACGCCCGCGAAGTCCGCGGACAGGGGAGCGAGCGGGACCGAGTACCGCCCCATGAACCGGTCGTACGCGTTCGCCGAGACCGCGAAGCTCACGGCGTCACTCTAAGTCCCAGCGTGACCCCCTGGCGGTCGAGGAGGACGCCCTCGAGCCGCAGCAGCCGCTCCTTCAGGTCGAGGCCGCCGGCGTAGCCGGTGAGGCTCCCGTTCGAGCCCACGACGCGGTGGCAGGGCAGCACGATCGCGATCGGGTTCCGGTTCATCACCATCCCGACAGCGCGGGCGGCCCGCGGCGCATCGACCCGCGTGCGAGGGCGCCGTAGGTCGTCGTCTCGCCGAAGGGCACCCGGGCGAGCTCGCCGAGGACGCGCTGGGCGAACGGCGCGGCTCCGCGCAGGTCGGTATCGAGCTCGAACCCCTGCCGGCGGCCGGCGAAGTACTCGTCGAGCTGGCGCCGTGCGTTGTCGACGCTCGAGCCGGCCCTCAGGACGCGCGGGCCGAAGGCACGTGCGAGCCGGTCGAGGTACTCGTCGGGCTCGGGGTGGAACGCGACCCGGCAGAGACCGCGGTCGGTGGCGGCCAGGAACAGCGGCCCGATCGCCGAGCTCGACGACGTCGTAGCCGACGTCGAGCAGGCCGGCGCCGGCCGCTGCCTCGCGGAAGCGGGCGTCGAGCTCGGGGGAGACGGTGGGCGAAGTCATGCGATACCTCCTGATGCGCGCAGGCGCCGGATCCCGGACGACGCGGCCTGGCGGGCCGCCTCCGGAGTGGATCCGAGCGCCGTTGCGATGTCGTCGTAGGCGAAGTCGTAGCCGTAGCGGAGCACCACTGCGGCGCGCTCCGTCGGTGGCAGGCCGTCGGCCAGGTGCTCCAGCTGGGCGTAGGCCGGGCGGCCGTCCTCGACGGGCAGCTCCGGCAGCTCGGGCGTGGCCGGCCGGGCGCGCCTGCCGCTGTCGATCACGAGCCGGGCCGCGATCGTGAGCACCCAGGCACGCAGGTGCTCGCCGTGCTCGAGCCGCGGATACGCGCGCAGCGCGCGCAGGAACGTCTCCTGGAACGCGTCCTCGGCCGCCTCGCGCCCGAGCCGGCGGCGCAGGAATCCGAGCACGATGTCGCGCTGCTCGAGGTAGAAGCGCTCGAACGGCGGAATCTCTGTCACGACCTCCATCATCTCTGTTCAACGCCGCGGCGGCCGCATCTGTGAGAGTGCGCCTGTGAAGGCCGCCGTCGTGGGCCACGTCGAGTGGGTGGAGTTCGCGCGCGTGGAGACGTGCCGCGCAGCGGCGAGATCGCACACGCCTGGGAGACGTGGGAGCAGGCGGGCGGAGGTGGCGCGGTCGCAGCGCTCCAGCTGGCGCGCCTGGGCATCGAGGCCTCGTTGTTCACCGCCCTCGGAGCGGACGAGCTCGGCCGCCGTACGCGGGCGGAGCTGGAGGCGGCGGGGATCACGGTGCACGCCTCGGAGCGTCCCGAGCCGCAGCGGCGGGCGTTCACGCCACGTCGACGAAGGCGGCGAGCGGACGATCACCGTGCTCGGCGAGAAGCTCCGGCCGCGTGGGGGAGACGGCGAGCTGCCGTGGGAGTCGCTGGACGACTTCGACGCCGTCTTCTTCACGAGCGGTGACGCGGCCGCGCTCCGCCAGGCCCGCCGTGGGCGCGTGCTCGTCGCGACCTCCCGTGAGCTCGCGACGCTGAAGGCCTCGGGCATCGAGCTCGACGCGCTCGTCGGCAGCGCCGAGGACGAGGACGAGCGCTACGCCCCGGGCGACCTCGATCCCGCCCCGCGGTTGATCGTCTCGACGTCGGGCGTGCTCGGCGGTTGGGCGCAGCCGGGCGGCCCCTTCCAGGCGACGCCGCCGCCCGGAGCCGTCGAGGACACCTATGGGTGCGGCGACTGCTTCGCCGCGGGATTGACCTATGCGCTCGCGCGCGGGCTCGAGACGAGTGAGGCGCTCGCCCTTGCGGCCCGCTGCGGCGCGGGCGCGCTCACCGGGCGCGGCGTGCACGCCGTCGCGCCTGGCGACTAGGAGAGGGAGACGAGCCGGACGTCGTCCACGACCCGCCCGGCGGCCAGGAAGCGCAGCAGCCGGCGGCCCTCGGCCGCCATCGCTGCCAGCGCGCGCTTCGGGAGCGGGAGATGGCTGACGACGAGTGCACGGTCCTCGATCCGCCAGACGGCGCGCGCGAAGCCGTCGACGAGCACGGACCCGTAGCCCACGCCGCCGGCGCGCGAGAGGGCGGCGCGGTCGTCCTCCGAGATCACGCGGCTCCGGTCCGCGTGCGAGAGCAGCACGTTGTCGTACTCGGGCAGGAAGCGGACCGGCGCGGGTGTGTCGGGCGCCGGTCGAGGTGCGTCGAGAAGGTCGAAGAGCTCCCGGCCCCGCTCGTCGCGGAACGTCCGTAGTCGCGGCCGGAGCCGCTCGACGACCTCGCGCAGCCCCGTCAGCCGCGACCACGTCGTGACGTCGGCGACCGTGGCCGGGCCGAAGGCGGCGAGGTAGCGGAGGACGACGTCGTCGAGCGACGGATCGGCGCCGAGCGGGCGCCCCAGCCACGTCTCCGCCGTCGTCGAAGTGACGTGGCCGGTACGGCCCCAGAGGCCGCGGGGCGGAACCTGGACGAGCGCGAGGTGGCAGCGGCAGGCGTACGCGAGCGCGGCCGGGTCGAGCTTCGGGAAGCGAGCCGCCAGCGCCTCACGGAGCTGCGGGCCGGTCCGCGGAGCCTCGAGCAGGACCGCGGCGAACGCGAGCACCGGTGCGAGGTCGACACCGTCGAGCTTCGGCGACAGGTCGCGGTGGCGCCTGAGCTCGGCGGTGAAGATGGGCTGCACGAGCGGCCGCAGCAGCAGGCAGTCGTCGGCGGTGACGAGGTGGATGGTCCCGCGCATGACCGGAATCCGGACCAGCTGCCGGGCCAGGAGGAGCTCGGAGACCTCATCGGGCCGGAACCCCTCGAGCCGCGACCACAGCGCCGTGTACGGATTCGCCGGCACCTGTGCCTGCAGCCCTATGAGCTGCTGGACGGCGTCCAGCGGGGCCAGGCTGGTGCGGCGGAGCAGGAGCTGGCGCTCCAGAGTGGCCCGATTCAGGGCCTGCCGACCGAGCACCTCACTCACCGGAGCATTCTGACGAGTGGAAGAAAAAGAGAGCGTAGGGGTGGACAGGTGGGGATCAGTGGTTTAGAGTGGGGGAAAGTGGGTGACAGTCCGACCGTGGAAGGGACCGCACGACATTGTTCTTCGGCGAGTACGAGCACACGATCGACGACAAGAACCGCCTCACGCTGCCGGCCAAGTTCCGGGACGCGCTCGCGGGAGGCGTCGTGCTGACGCGCGGGCTCGACGAGTGCCTCGACGTCTTCGCCCGGGCGGACTGGGACACGCTCGTCGACGAGCGCCTCGCGCCGCTCGACCCGTTCTCGAAGGAGGCGCGCGACCTGAAGCGGTTCTTCTTCGCCGCGGCGTCCGACGCGGAGCTCGACAAGCAGGGCCGCGTGCTCGTGCCGCCGGCTCTGACGAAGCATGCACGGCTCGGGCGGGAGGTGGTCGTCGCAGGCGTCCACGATCACCTCGAGATCTGGGACCGCACGAGCTGGGCGGCACACTCGACGAAGGTCGAAGGGAGCGCAGACGATGTTGCCGAACGTCTTGCACAGAAGCGCGTCTGACCACGTCCCCGTTCTCGCCGACGAGGTGCGCGAGCTGCTCGCCGTTCGGCCCGGGGGACACCGTCGTGGACGCGACCTTCGGCGCGGGGGGCCATTCGGCTCTGCTCGCCGCCGAGCTGGAGGCCGAGGGCAAGCTGATCGCGATCGACCGCGACCCGAGCGTCCGCGTCTACTTCGACCGCTTCAAGGCGGGCGCAGGCGTCCAGGCGCGGCTGCTGCGCGGCGAGTTCTCGATCGTGCTCAACCAGCTGGCCGCGAACGACGTCCAGGCGGACGCGATCCTGCTCGACCTCGGCGTCTCGTCGATGCAGCTCGATCGCCCGGAGCGCGGGTTCTCGTACGCCGCGGACGCACCGCTCGACATGCGGATGGACGCCTCGGCCGAGCTCTCCGCCCGCGATCTGGTCAACGAGGCCGAGGAGCGCGAGCTGGCGCTGATCTTCCGGCGCTACGGCGAGGAGCGTTACGCGGGCCAGATCGCACGCGCGACTCGTCCGGCGCCGCGCCGAGCGACCCTTCGAGCGGACGGGTGAGCTCGCGGATGCGATCAAGCAAGCGATCCCGACGCCCGCCCGCTTCGGCGACGGGCACCCGGCGAAGCGCGTCTTCCAGGCGCTGCGCATCGCCGTCAACGACGAGCTCGGCGCGCTCGAGGCGGCGCTGCCCGCGGCAGTGCGGATGCTGCGCCCCGGTGGGCGGCTCGCCGTGATCAGCTTCCACTCGCTCGAGGACCGGATCGTCAAGCGCTACTTCCGCGAGCAGGCACGCGGCTGCACGTGCCCGCCGGAGTTCCCGATCTGCAACTGCGGGAACGAGCCCGTCCTGCGCGAGCTGACGCGCAGGCCGGTGCGGCCCTCGGGGCGCGAGGTCGAGGCGAATCCCCGCGCTTCGTCGGCCAAGCTGCGGGTGGCCGCGAAGGTGCAGGCGGACTGATGGCGAGCTGGGCGGGAACCGCACGCGCGCCCGCCGTCTCCCGGTCGGCTACCGCCCAGCCCGCGGCGCTGCCGCGGACGCGCAAGCGGGCCGCTCCGCGCCCCGTCGCCCGGCCGCGCACCTTCGGCGGGGTGGTCTGGATCGTCCTCTTCGGGGCACTTCTCGCAGGCGTCGTCGCCGTCAACGTCGCCGTCCTGCAGCTGAACGTCCAGCTCGACGACCTCAACCGCGAGCGCTTCCAGCTCCGCGCCGACAACGCGGGCCTCAGCTCGCAGATCTCGAGCGCGGGTGCGGATGCCCGGATCGAGACGCAGGCGCGGATCAAGCTCGGGCTCGAGCCGGCCGAGACGACCGAGTTCATCGACCTGGCCCCCGCCGGGAAGTGACCGTCCGCACCTCGAACCGGCGGATCCGGCTCCTGCTCTGCCTCTTCGCGCTCGTCTTCGCGGGCACGCTCGCCCGCGCGGTCTGGCTGCAGGGGGTCCAGGCCGGGACGCTCGAGCGGATGGCCACGCGGCAGCACGTCGAGACGGAGAAGATCCCGGCCGGGCGCGGCACGATCTTCGACCGCACGGGCGAGCCGCTCGCGATCGGCGAGCAGGCGACGACCGTCTACGCCGACCCGCGTGAGGTGAAGAACCCGCGCAAGGTCGCGATCGCGGCCGCCCGCGCACTCGACCTCGACGCGAACAAGCTCTATCCCCAGCTCGCCGACCGGACGCGCCACTTCGTCTACGTGCAGCGCAAGGCCGACCCGGTCGCGCGCGGCCAAGCTCGCGAAGCTGAACCTGCCGGGCCTCGGCTTCTACCCGGAGGAGCGGCGCACGTACCCGCAGCACAGCGTCGCCTCCCACGTCCTCGGGTACGCGGGTGTCGACAACGACGGGCTCGAAGGGCTGGAGAAGACGCTCGAGCGCTCGCTCGCCGGCAAGCCGGGCAGCCAGACGATCGTGCGCGACCCGTTCGGGCGCGCGATCGACGTGATCGGGACGAAGCCGGAGCGCCCGGGCAGCGACGTCTTCCTCACCATCGACCACCGGATCCAGGCCAACGCGGAGGCCGTGCTCCGCGCGACCGTCAAGCAGTGGAACGCGAAGGCCGCGACGGCGGTCGTGCTCGACCCGCACACGGGCGCCGTGCTCGCGATGGCGACCGCGCCGTCGTTCGACGCGAACAAGTTCAGCGCGGCGAGCGCCGACCGCAGGCGCAACCGCGCGATCACCGACACGTACGAGCCCGGCTCCACGTTCAAGCTCGTCACCGTGTCCGGGGCGCTGTCGGAGAAGCTCGTCGCGCCGAGCACGAAGTTCAGGCTCGAGACGTCGATCCAGGTCGCCGACCGCATCATCCACGAGCACGACCCGCGCCCGACCCAGACGATGAGCGTCGCCCAGATCCTCTCCGAGTCCTCCAACGTGGGCACGATCACGCTGGCGCAGCTGCTCGGCAAGGACCGGCTGCTCGACTGGATCGGCCGCTTCGGCTTCGGCCACCCGACGGGTGTCGACTTCCCCGGCGAGTCGCCCGGCATCCTGCCCGGCTACTGGTCGGGCTCCACGATCGGCAACGTGCCGATCGGCCAGGGCATCGCCGTCACGCCGCTGCAGATGGCGGCCGCGTACGGGGCGATCGCGAACGGCGGCACGCTGCACAAGCCCTATCTGATCGACCGCGTCGGGGGCGAGCGCCGGCAGCGGCCGGCCGGCCGCCGCGTCGTCTCGGACACGGTGTCGGCGCAGGTGATGACGATGCTGCGCGACGTCGTGTCGGCCGAGGGCGGCACCGGTGCTGCCGCGGCCGTGCCGGGCTACACCGTGGCGGGCAAGACCGGAACCGCGGCGAAGCCCGAGCCGGGCGGCTACTCGACCTCCCGCTACGTCGCGTCGTTCGTCGGCGTCGTGCCGGCCAAGGACCCGAGGCTCGTGATCCTGGTCTCGGTGGACGAGCCGCGCCTGGCGATCTGGGGCGGCGTCGTCGCCGCGCCGGCGTTCTCGAAGATCGCGCAGTTCGGTCTCCAGTATCTGGAGGTCGCACCGGACGCCGATCCGCGGCCCTGAGCCGGGTCGGTAGTCTCTCCGCCCGTGGAGCTCGAGCGCCTGATCGCCGCGCTCGCGCCCGAGACGGTTCTCGGGCGGGAGCCCGTCGAGGTTCGCGAGCTGGCTTACGATGCGCGCGCCGTGACGCCCGGAGCAGCGTTCTTCTGCGTGCCGGGCGAGCGCGCCGACGGGCACGACTTCGCGGCGCAGGCGGTCGAGAACGGCGCGGTGGCGCTCGTCGTCGAGCGCCCGCTGGAGCTACCGACTCACCAGGCGGTGCCGCAGCTCGTCATCGACGACGCGCGCGTGGCGATGGCGATCGCGGCCGACGTGTTCTTCGGCGAGCCGACGAAGGAGCTCACCGTCGCGGGCGTCACGGGCACGAACGGAAAGACGACGACCGCGTACCTGCTCTGGTCGATCCTCGATGCCGATGGGCAGCGCCCCGGCCTGCTCGGCACGGTGGAGAGCCGCGTCGGCGGCGAGGTGCGCCCGGTCGTCCGCACGACGCCCGAGGCGATCGACCTCCAGCGCACGTTCCGCGCAGATGCTCGACGCCGGCGACCGCAGCGTCGCGCTCGAGGCCTCGTCGCACGCGTCGACGCTGCGCCGGCTCGATCGCGTCCGCTTCGACGCGCTCGTGTTCACGAACCTGACCCAGGACCATCTCGACTTCCACGGGACGATGGAGGACTACTACGCCGCCAAGCGCCGCCTTTTCACGGGCGCGGCGCCGCCCCCGGCCGCCGTGAACATCGGCGACGAGCTGGGGCGCCGGCTCGCCGAGGAGCTCGCGGAGACCCGGCGGGCGCCGCTCGTCACGTTCGGGTTCGCCGACGACGCCGAGATCCGTCCCGAGGGCCTTCGGCTCGATGCCTCCGGCGCGCGCTTCCGGGCGCGGAGGGATCGACCTGCGCACGACCGCTGCGCGGGCGCTTCAATGTCGAGAACGTTCTCGGCGCCGTCGCCGCGGCCCAGCTGCTCGACATCGACGACGAGGCGATCGCAGCGGGCGCTCGCCGCGCTCGCGGGTGTGCCCGGACGGTTCGAGGCCGTCGACGAGGGGCAGCCGTTCACAGTGCTTGTCGACTACGCGCACACACCGGACTCGCTCGACAACGTCCTGCGCTCGGCCCGCGACCTCACCACCGGGCGGCTGCTCGTCGTCTTCGGTGCGGGCGGCGACCGCGATCGCGGCAAGCGCCCGTTGATGGGCAAGGTCGCGGCAGACCTGGCCGACCTCGTGGTCGTGACCTCCGACAACCCGCGCAGCGAGGAGCCGCTCGCGATCATCCAGGACGTCCTCCAGGGCACGGGGACGGACGTGGAGATCGATCCGGACCGCCGCAGCGCGATCCGGCGGGCGCTGTCGCAGGCGCAGTCCGGGCGACGTCGTCGTGATCGCGGGCAAGGGCCACGAGCAGGGCCAGGAGATCGGCGTCGGAGAAGCTGCCCTTCGACGACCGCGAGGTCGCGCGCGAGGCGCTGCGCGGGGACGGCGCGGGCTCGTGATCCCGCTCGAGCTGGACGAGCTCCGCTCGCTCGGGTTGGGCGTGCTCGAGGGAGCAGGCACGGTGACGGGGCTGACGATCGACTCGCGCCTCGCCGGGCCTGGAGATCTCTTCGTGGCCGTGCGCGGCGGGCGGGCGTTCGTCGAGTCCGCGCGAGGGCAGGGCGCAGCGACGCTCGTGCCCGAGGACGAGCACGCCGCGCTGGCCGCCATAGGCAGCCTGCTCCGCGGCCGCAGCGCCGCCCGCGTCGTCGGGATCACCGGCTCGACGGGCAAGACGTCGACGAAGGACATCCTCGCCGCGCTCTGCGCGCCGGTGGCGCGCACGGTCGCGACCGAGGCGAGCTACAACGCAGAGCTAGGGGTGCCGCTGACGCTCGGGCGGCTGGAGGCCGACACCGAGCTCTGCCTCGTCGAGATGGGCATGCGCGGCTTCGGACAGATCGCGGAGCTCTGCGAGATCGCCCGCCCCGACGTCGGCATCATCACGGCGGTCGGTCCGGTTCATCTCGAGCTGGTGGGCTCGGTGGAGGGCGTCGCCCGCTCGAAGGCCGAGCTCGTGCAGGCGTTGCCCGAGGGCGGGATCGCCGTCGTCCCGGTCTCGTCCGAGCTCGATGCGTACCTCCCTGACGGGATCGACGTTCGCCGGGTCGACGACGTCCACGTCGAGCTGCGCGACGACGGCGCGCACATCGCCTTCCGCGGCGGCCGGATCAGGTTTCCGCTCACCTCCCGCCACCAGGCGCAGAACGCGCTCACGGCACTCGTCGCCTACGAGGCCCTCGGCCTGCCGCTCGAACGCGTGCAGGAGGGCGCGGACACCGTCGAGCTCTCGCGCTGGCGCGGGGAGGAGCTGCCGCTCACGGGTGGCGGCATCGTCGTCAACGACGCCTACAACGCGAACCCGACCTCGATGCGCGCCGCGCTCGAGCATCTCGCGCTGCGCGGCGACGGCCGTCGGCTCGTGGCGATCCTCGGGGGCATGGCCGAGCTGGGCGGGCACGCCGAGCGCTACCACCGCGAGGTCGGAGTGCTCGCGCGCGAGCTCGGGATCGAGGTGCTCGCGGTCGGCGACCTCGCCCGCGACTACGGCGCCGACGCGTGGGTGCCCGATGCGGCGAGTGCCGAGGCCGCCGCACGCGAGCTCGTCCGGCCCGGCGATGCCGTGCTGGTGAAGGCGTCGCGCGCGGTCGGGCTCGAAGGCATCGCACCCGCGCTGGCGAACGAACCCGCGTAGTGGTCCGCGTCCTCATAGCCGGCCTGATCGCGATGGTGATCTCGATCGTCATCGGGCCGAAGTTCATCGAGTTCCTGCGCCGGAACGAGCTGGGGCAGCCGATCCGCGAGGAGGGCCCCGCCGGTCACGTCGTCAAGCAGGGGACGCCGGTGATGGGCGGGCTCCTGATCCTGCTCTGCGCGCTGCTGCCCTTCCTCGCGCTCTCGCAGTACACCTTGCCGGCGCTCACCGTCCTCTTCCTCACGGTCGCCTGCGGAGCCATCGGCTTCCTCGACGACTTCGTCAAGCTGCGTCACCGTCGCTCGCTCGGGCTGAAGGGACGCTGGAAGCTGCTGCTCCTGCTCGGGATCACCATCGTCGTCGGCATCGCGGTCGAGTCGCAGTCGCGGATCGGCACGTCGATCTACATCCCGATCGTCGATGTCGACGTGCCGCTCTCATACGCCTTCTATCCCTTCCTCTTCTTCGTGATCGCCGGCGCCGCGAACGGCGTCAACCTCACGGACGGGATCGACGGGCTCGCCGCGGGGACGGGGATCATCGCGCTGCTCACGTTCCTCGCGATCAACGTGATCGGCTACATCCGCTCCGGGCCTCCCACCGACCGCTCCGAGTTCCAGCTCGACCTCGCCATCCTCGCGGCCGCGCTGATGGGAGGCGTGATCGGATTCCTCTGGTACAACGCGTTCCCGGCCGAGGTGTTCATGGGCGACACCGGCTCGATGGCGATCGGCGGTGCGCTCGCCGGCTTCGCAATCGTCACCGGCACCGAGGCGCTCCTGATCCTGATCGGCGGCGTCTTCGTCGTGGAGGCGCTCTCGGTGATGATCCAGGTGCTCTCGTTCAAGTACACCGGCAAGCGGGTCTTCCTGATCGCGCCGCTCCATCACCACTTCGAGATGAAAGCCTGGTCGGAGACGAAGATCATGGTGCGCTTCTGGATCGTCGGCGCGATCCTCGCCGCATGCGGCTTCGTCCTCTACTACCGCTACTACCTCCAGTTCTCCCTCCAGTGACGCCTCCCGAGCTCCCGGCACGCGCGCTCGTCCTCGGGCTCGCGCGCTCGGGCGAGGCGGCGCGCGCGGCCCTCGAAGCGCGCGGCACGGAGGTGGTCGTCGCCGACCGCAAGCTCGGCAACGACGGCGACCTGGCGCTCCTGGACGGCGTCGAGCTGCTCGTCAAGAGCCCGGGCGTGCCCGGCGACGAGCCGCTGCCCGCCGAAGCGCGCAAGCGCGGGATTTCGGTCTGGAGCGAGATCGAGCTCGGCTCGCGGCTGTTGCCGAACCGGCTCGTCGCCGTGACCGGGACGAACGGCAAGACGACGACGAGCGAGCTGCTGGGGCACATGCTGAGCGCGCCGGTCGCCGGCAACGTCGGTCGCGCGCTCACGGAGCTCGTCGGGCAGATCGACGCGGTGACGCCCGTTGTCTGCGAGGTCTCCAGCTTCCAGCTCGAGGACGTGCACGAGTTCGCTCCCGTCGTCGCGATCCTCCTCAATCTCGAGCCGGACCACCTCGACCGCCACGGAACGTTCGAGGCCTACCGCGACGCGAAGCTCCGCGTCTTCGAGCGCGCCGGGACGGCGGTCGTGCCGCGCGGGTTCGGTGCGATCCCGGGCAGCGCGCACCGGATCGAGTTTGCCGCAGACGACCCGCTGCCCGACGAGCCGCTCATCCCGGGTGCGCACAATCGCGAGAACGCCGCCGCCGCGACGGCGGCCGCACGCGCGCTCGGCCTCGACGAGGAGGCGATCGGGGAGGGCCTGAGCACCTTCCCGGGTGTCGCACACCGGCTCGAGCCCGTCGGACAAATCGGCGGCGTCCGCTTCGTCAACGACTCGAAGGCGACGAACACGGCTGCGACCCGGCGGGCCCTCGCCACCTTCGACGACCCGCTCCACGTGATCCTCGGAGGCTCGCTCAAGGGCGAGCGGTTCGACGAGCTCGCGCGGGCGGTCGCGGAGGCGAACGTCGTGAGCGCGTATCTGATCGGCGAGGCCGCCGAGCCGCTCGCGGTCGACCTCGGCCACGCCGGCGTCCCGTTCCTGCTCGCCGCCACCCTCGCGCGAGCCGTAGCGGAGGCGGCGAGCGTGGCCCGGCCCGGCGAGATCGTGCTGCTCTCGCCGGCCTGTGCGAGCTACGACCAGTTCCGCGACTTCGAGCAGCGCGGAGAGGAGTTCAGGAGGCTGGTAGAGAACCTCGGAGGATGAACCGGGGCCAGCTCGAGCAGCGCCTGCTCGTCCTCGTGACGCTGGGCCTCGTCGCCTTCGGGCTCGTGATGGTCTACAGCGCCACGTCGGCGTCCGCCGCCATTGGCAACGGCGATCCGATGACCTATCTGAAGAAGCACGCGGTCTACGCCGTGCTCGGCGTCGGGCTGATGATCGCGGCCTCGCGCTTCGACAACCGCCGCCTGCGGCTGCTCGCTCCTCCGCTCGTCCTCGGCTCGATCGTCCTCTGCGTCGCCGTGCTCGCGGTCGCGCCCGAGATCAACGGCGCCAAGCGCTGGCTCTACTTCGGCCCGATCTCCTTCCAGCCGTCGGAGCTCGCGAAGCTGGCGCTGCTCATCTTCGCCGCGGGGTATCTCGCCCGCAACGGTGCGCCGCGCACGCTGGGCGAGCTGTGGCGGCCGGTCGGGCTGCTCGCGACCGTGTTCGCGGGCCTCTTCCTGCTCCAGCCCGACCTCGGGACGACGATCTCGCTGATGCTGATGCTCTCGGGCATGCTCGTCGTCGCCGGCGTGCCCGCGCGCACGCTCGCCGCAGCGGGTGGGTTGGCGGTGACGCTCGGGTTCGTCGCGATCTGGGCCTCGCCGTACCGCCGCGAGCGGGTCTTCAGCTTCCTCGACCCCTGGGCAGACCCCGAGAACGCCGGCTTCCAGACCGTGCAGGCGACGATCGGGCTGGGCTCCGGCGGGCTCACCGGCGAGGGCCTCGGGCAGAGCGTGCAGAAGATCAACTACCTGCCCGAGGCGCACACGGACATGATCCTCGCGATCATCGGCGAGGAGCTCGGCCTGATCGGGACGACCGCCGTGATCGCGGCGTTCGCGGCCTTCGCCTTCGCCGGCTTCAACATTGCGCTGCGCTGCCGCGATCCCTTCGGCAAGCTGCTCGCAGCCGGGATCACCTCGCTCGTCTGCGGCCAGGCGGCCGTGAACCTCGCCGCCGTGCTCGGGATCGCCCCGCTGACGGGAATCCCGCTCCCGTTTGTCTCCTTCGGCGGCACCAGCCTGCTGGTGTTGCTCGCCGCCGTCGGGATCCTCCTTAACATCGCGGTCGATGAGCGCGCACCCTCCCGAGCTGCGGTGCCTGGTCGCGGCCGGCGGAACAGCCGGCCACGTGCTGCCGGCGCTCGCGGTGGCGGAGGCGCTGCGCGGGCGCGGCGTCCACGTGACGTTCGCCGGGTCGCCGGATCGCGTCGAGGCTGAGCTCGTCCCGCAGCACGGGTACGAGTTCGACTCCTTCCGCATCTCCGGCTTCCCGCGCAAGCCCTCGCTCGAGCTCGTCCGCTCGCTCGGGCGAGCCGCACTCGCTCCCGCGGCCTGCATCGCCATCCTGCGCCGGCGGAAGCCGCACGTCGTCCTCGGCGGCGGGGGGTACGTGGCCGGTCCGATGGTGGCGGCGGCGCGCGCGCTGCGGATCCCCGCCGCGCTGACCGAGGCCGACGCGCACCTCGGGCTCGCGAACCGGCTGGCGGCGCCGTTCGCCCGGCGCGTGTTCCTGGCCTTCGCGATCCCGGGCCTCGGGCCGCCCAAGTACCGGGTCACCGGGCGGCCCGTGCCGCTGGCCCACCGCGGTGCAACGCGTGCCGAAGCCCGCCAGACCTTCGGCCTGCCCGCCGACGGGCCTGCGATCGCGTTCTTCGGCGCGCTCGCGGGTGCTCGCAGCCTGAACGACTTCGCCGTCGAGACGTACGGCGCCGCAGGGCCGGCCGTGCTGCACGTCGCGGGCCGGCGCGACTACGACTCGCTGCGACCGCGAGTGCACCGCGAGGACTACGTCCTGCTTGCGTCGACGGACGACTTCGGCGCCGCGCTCGCCGCACCCGACCTCGCGATCTCGCGCGCCGGCGGCACCGTCTGGGAGCTCGCCGCCGCCGGCACGCCGTCGATCCTCGTGCCCTACCCGCACGCGACCGGCGACCACCAGACCCTGAACGGCCTGCACTTCGAGCGCGGCGGCGGTGCGATCGTCGTCCCCGAGTCGGAGCTCGACCGCGTGCCTGCGCTCGTCGACGAGCTGCTGGCCGACCAGGCGCGCCTCACGACGATGGGAGAGGCGATGCTCGCGCTCGCGCGTCCGGACGCGGCGGACGAGATCGCCGAGGAGTTGATCTCGCTTGCACGCGGGTGACGTCGTGGCGCGCCCGCCGCAGCCGCTCGCGGGCAGGCGAATCTGGTTCGTGGGGATCGGCGGCGCCGGCCTCTCCGCGTACGCCTTCCTCGCGCGGGCCTGGGGCGCGGAGGTCGGCGGCTGGGATCGGATCGAGACGCCCTACCTGGCAACGCTCGACGGAGTCGAGATCGAGCTCGGGGCGGAGCCGGCGCTCCGGGAGGGCTGGGAGACGGTCGTCTCGACGGCGTACGCCGGGCGTGTGCAGGGGCGATCGCGGGCGGAGTTCCTCGCCGAGCTCGTCTCGCTGCGCCGCTCGATCGTCGTCTCCGGAGCACACGGCAAGACGACGACGAGCGGGATGATCGCGTTCGTGCTCGCCGAGCTCGGCCACGATCCCGCCTGGCTCGTCGGCGGTGAGCTGCCGCAGCTCGGCGGCAACGCCGGCGCGGGGGAGGGCTGGCTCGTCGTCGAGGGCGACGAGTCGGACCGGACGGTCGAGGCGCTGCGTCCCGAGATCGCAGTCGTGACGAACATCGAGCTCGACCATCACGCGACGTTCGCCTCCGACGCCGAGCTGCACGAGCTCTTCGACCGCTGGCTCGCGGAGGTGCCCCGAGTGGTGCGCGGCTGGGAGCTCGATCCCGTTGGCTTCGAGCTGGCGGTCCCGGGCGAGCACAACCGCCGCAACGCCGCTGCTGCGCTCGCCGCGCTCGAGCTCGCCGGCGTCGTCCGCACGGACGCCGAGCCGGTGCTCGCGGGCTTCCGCGGCGCCGGTCGGCGCTTCGAGCCCGTCGGGGACGCGGGCGGCGTGACCGTCGTCGACGACTACGCACACCACCCCGCCGAGATCGCCGCGACGATCGCTGCGGCGCGCGAGCGGACCGGCGGCCGCGTGCTCGTCCTCTTCCAGCCGCACCTCTACACACGCACGCGACATCTCGCGCACGAGTTCGGACGTGCCCTGTCCGAGGCCGACGGGGTCTGCGTGACGGAGATCTACCGCGCGCGCGAGCAGCCGCTGCCCGGGGTGAGCGGCAAGCTCGTGGTCGACGCGCTGCGGCCGGGGCTGCGCGCCGGCTGGGCGCCCGAGGTGGAGCAGGGCGCTGCGCTCGTCGCCCGCTGGGCCCGGCCGGGCGACCTCGTGCTGACGCTCGGCGCCGGTGACGTCGACCGGGCCGGCCCGTTGATCCTGGACGCCCTCTCGTGATCGAGATCGAGGAGGGCGTCGCCGCTCTGCGAAGCTGACGACGATCGGCACCGGCGGGCCGGCCCGCGCGTTCGCGCGACCGCAGAGCCTGGCCGAGCTCGAGCAGGCGCTCGCGTGGGCCGAGGAGCGGGGGGTGCCGGTCGCGACCGTCGGCCTCGGCTCGAACCTGCTGGCCGCGGACGAGGGCGTCGACGCGCTCGTGCTGCGGCTGGCCGGCGGGCTCGCAGCCGTGGAGACGAAGGAGGGCACGTTCACGGCGGGTGGGGGAGCGACGAACGCGGTCTGCCTCCATGCGGCGCGCGGCGCCGGGCTCGGCGGGCTCGAGTTCGCGTGTGCGATCCCGGGCACCGCCGGCGGCGGCGTCTGGATGAACGCGGGCGCCTACGGGAGCGACTGGTCCGAGATCCTCGTCCGGGCCCGCGTGGTCAGCTCCGCCGGCGCGGGCTGGTGGACGCCGGCCGAGCTCGGGCTCTCCTACCGCCACTCCGACCTCCGCCACGGGCAGGTCGTCGCAGAGGTCGAGTACGGGCTCTCGCCGCGGCCGTCGGAGGAGATCAAGGCGACGGTGGCCGAGCTGATCGCGCAGCGTAAGGCGACCCAGCCGACGAACAAGCGCACGTTCGGGAGCGTCTTCAAGAACCCCGACCACGGGCTCGGCGCAGGCCGCATGCTCGAGGCGTGCGGACTGAAGGGGCACCGCATCGGCGGAGCGGTCATCTCGCCGGTGCATGCGAACTTCATCGAGAACGCCGGCGGAGCGACGACGGCCGACGCGCTGGCGCTGATGGCCGAGGCGCGGCGTCGCGCCGCCGCGCAGTTCGGCGTCGACCTGCGCCACGAGGTCGAGCTGCTCGGCGCGATCGAGCTCGACTAGCCGGGCGGTAGGAGCCTTTGCTGCGGCGGCGAACTCGCCAACCGTGGCCGGAACAAAGGGATCACGCGACAACGCGCGTCCGCGGGCGCGCGCGGCGGCCGCCGCGGCGATTCCGCGCGACGGCGTCGAGCTCCGCCGCTTCGCCCCCTCCGGCCGGTCGGTTGCCACCGGCCTCCTGATCCTGGCCGCGGCGCTCGGCGCCTACGGGCTTGCGCGCGGCACGTCTGCGTTCGCCGTCGAGGCGATCACCGTGCACGGCGCGCCCAAGGGTGTGGGTGCTCAGGTGGACAAGGTGCTCGCCCATGTCGAGGGGCGGAGCCTGCTCGCGCTCGACCTGCCCGCGCTCGAGGCCGCCGTGGAGGACGTGCCCGCGGTCGCGTCCGTCGCGTTCGACCGCGGCTTCCCGCACACCCTGAACGTGCACGTCGTGCCGGAGGCCCCGGTGGCGGTCGCACGGCAGGGAACGGCGGCGTGGCTCGTCGCCGCGAGTGGTCGCCTGATCGCTCCGCTCGACCGCGGCGCCCGGCGCGGATTGCCGCGGATCTGGCTCAAGCGGAGCGTCGAGCTCGCGCCGGGAGCGTCGCTCACCGGCGCGCCGCTTCGGGCCGCGCGCGCCGTCGCGCCCATCCCCGGCGCGAAGCTCCTGCGCGTGGCTTCGGTTCGCGCGAGCAACACGGAGCTGACGCTCGTCCTGCGCTCCGGGACCGAGGTCCGCCTCGGCGACGGCTCCGAGCGGCTGCTGAAGCTGACGATCGCGCGCCAGATCCTGCCCTCCCTGGCAGGCTCGCCGGGCTACGTCGATGTCAGCGTCCCGGCCCGTCCGGTCGCCTCTTCAACCCTCAACCCTCAGGTTGACGTCGAGACTGAAACCTCGACCACGCCTTGAGTTCTCCGTTGACAGTGTCGACAAGGAGACGTACCCTCCACGCGGAAAGGTATCTCGGCCACCCGATGCTCTAGTCGAGCTTCAGGGTGAGAGCGCTCGAGACAGGACTCCACATGAGAGACGCATCCGGTAACTACCTCGCAGTGATCAAGGTCGTCGGCGTCGGCGGCGGCGGCACGAACGCGGTCAACCGCATGGTCGACGCCGGCCTCGGCGGCGTCGAGTTCATCGCCGTCAACACGGACGCCCAGGCACTCCTGATGGCGGACGCCGACGTGAAGATCCACATCGGCTCGAACGCGACACGGGCCTCGGCGCCGGCGCGGATCCCGACGTCGGCCAGGCGGCCGCGATGGAGAGCCGCGACGAGCTGAAGGAGGCGCTGAAGGGCGCCGACATGATCTTCGTCACCGCCGGCGAGGGCGGCGGCACCGGCACGGGCGGCGCTCCGATCGTCGCCGAGCTCGGCCGCGAGCTGGAGGCGCTCACCGTCGGCGTCGTGACCAAGCCGTTCGCCTTCGAGGGGCGCCGGCGCGCCGAGCAGGCCGAGGTCGGCACCCAGAACCTGCGCGACCGGGTCGACACGCTGATCGTGATCGAGAACGACCGCCTGCTCCAGGTGGTCGAGAAGAAGACGCCCGTCACCGAGGCCTTCCGGATCGCGGACGACATCCTCCGCCAGGGCGTGCAGGGCATCACCGACCTGATCACCGTGCCCGGGATCGTCAACCTCGACTTCGCCGACGTGCGCACGATCATGCGCGACGCCGGCTCGGCGCTGATGGGGATCGGCGCCGCCTCCGGCGAGAACCGTGCGGCCGAGGCCGCGCGGACGGCCGTCTCCTCGCCGCTGCTCGAGCAGTCGATCGACGGTGCCACCGGCATCCTGCTCAACATCACCGGCGGAACCGAGCTCGGCCTCTTCGAGGTGAACGAGGCCGCCGAGGTCGTGACGAGCGCCGCCGACGGGAACGCCAACGTGATCTTCGGCGCCGTGATCGACGAGTCGCTCGGCGACGAGGTCCGCGTGACGGTGATCGCGACCGGCTTCGGCACGCGCCAGCGACGCCGGCGCATCGAGACGCCCGTCGGCCAGCCGGTGCACGACACGCCGCCGCCTCCGCGTCCGGAGGGCGAGCCGTCCGACGACCGAGCTCGAGATCCCGTCCTTCCTGCGCGAGGACTGACCGGCGGTTTCGAGGTTTCGCGGGCGCGGAATCACGCCCGCATGCCCTCTTGGCTCGCTGCCCGGCGAGCCTAGGAGACCCGGTCCGACGCCCCGGCTTGCCGGGGCGTCGTGCTTTCGGGACGTCGGTTACCGAGTCGCAGCGTCGTGCCCTGCAGACGCTGCTGAGGACGCCGCTCCATGCCCGCCACGCCGCCGCCGGCGCGCGCCTCGTCCCCTTCGCGGGCTGGGAGATGCCCGTCCAGTACGAGGGCGTGCTGCCCGAGCATCGAGCCGTCCGCACCGACTGCGGCGTCTTCGACGTCTCCCACATGGGCGAGCTCCACGTCGAGGGGCCGACCGCCGGCGAGCTGCTGCAGTCGCTGCTCTCGAACGACCTCGACCGGATCGGCGACGGCGAGGCGCAGTACACCCTGCTGACGAACGAGCGCGGCGGCATCCTCGACGACCTGATCGCCTACCGGATCGAGCGCGTACCACTTCCTCCTCATCGTCAACGCGGGCAACCGCGACGTCGCCTACGCGTGGCTGAAGGAGCGCGAGATCCGCGGCTCCGAGGTGCGCGATGCCTCCGACGAGTACGCGATGCTGGCCGTCCAGGGGCCGCGTGCCCTCGAGCGCCTCGGCCTGCCCGAGGCGAAGCCGTTCACGCATGCGATGGGCGAGCTCGGCGGCGTCGAGGTGATGGTCAACCGCACCGGCTACACCGGCGAGGAGGGTGTCGAGCTGATGTGCATGGCCGAGGACGCCGAGGCCCTGTGGGACTGGGTGCTCGAGCGCGGGGCGGTGCCGTGCGGGCTCGGCGCGCGAGACACGCTCCGACTCGAGGTCTGCTATCCGCTGCACGGCAACGACATCACGCCCGACACCGACGCGATCTCGGCCGGGCTCGGCTGGGTCTGCGCGCTGGACAAGGAGTTCAGCGGCGTCGAGGAGCTGCGCCGGATCAAGGCCGCAGGCCCGGAGCGAAGGCTCGTCGCCTTCGTGATGGAGGAGAAAGCGGTGCCGCGGCAAGGCATGCCGATCGGCGGCGGTGGCGAGGTCACCTCGGGCACGCACTCGCCGATGCTCGACCGCGGGATCGGCCTGGGCTACGTGCCGGTCGCCCTGGCGGAGCCGGGGACGACGCTGACGGTGGACGTGCGGGGCAAGGACCGGACGGCGACCGTCGTCCCCAAACCGATCTACAAGCGAGAGGAGCAGTAGGTGGCTGCGTCCGAGGACTACCCCGAGGGGCTGAAGTACCACGCCGAGCACGACTGGGCGCGCATCGAGGGCGACGAGGCGACCATGGGGATCACGTGGTTCGCGCAGGACGCGCTCGGCGAGCTCGTGCACTTCGAGGCGCCCGAGGCGGGCTCGTCCGTGACCAGGGACTCCTCCTACGGCGAGGTCGAGTCGGTCAAGGCCGTCTCGGATGTGATCGCGCCGCTCTCCGGCGAGATCCTCGAGGTGAACGCAGAAGGTCGTGGAGGCGCCCGAGACGGTGAACGAGGACCCCTACGGCGAGGGCTGGCTGATCCGCATCAGGCTCGCCGATCCCTCCGAGGTGGACGCGCTCCTCGACGTCGCTGCGTACAAGCAGGTCTCGCCGACTCATGAGTAGGCCGACGCGAGCGGGAACAGTGAGCCAGCTCTCGCTCACCGAGGACGACAGGGAGGCGATGCTCGAGGCGATCGGCGTCGCCTCCGTCGACGAGCTCTTCCGCGACATCCCGGCGGGTGTCCGCCTCGGGCGGCCGCTCGACCTCGAGCCGGCCCTGTCCGAGCCCGAGCTGGTGCGGCACCTCGAGGAGCTCGCCGGACGCAACGTCGACACGACGAAGGAGCTCTCCTTCCTCGGGGCTGGGATCTACGACCACTACGTGCCGGCAGTCGTCGACGCCGTGCTCCAGCGGGGCGAGTTCCTGACGGCCTACACGCCGTATCAGCCCGAGCTGAGCCAGGGCGTGCTGCAGGCGATCTTCGAGTACCAGACGGCGATCTGCGAGCTGACCGGGATGGACGTCTCGAACGCGTCCGGCTACGACGGCACGACGGTGGCGGCCGACGCGTGCTTCGTCGCGAAGCACGTCACCGGCCGCTCGAAGATCGTGCTCGCCGAGACGCTCAACCCGCAGGTGCGCCGCGTCGTCAAGACGTACGCGGTCGGCTTCGGCCTCGAGGTGGTCGAGGTGCCGCACTCCGCCGGGACGGTCGATCCGGCTCGGTGGGCTCGAGGCGCGTCGAGGGCGCCGCGGCGGCGATCTTCCAGCAGCCGAACTTCTTCGGCTTGCTGGAGCCCGCGCCCGAGCTCGCGGCTGCGGCAGGGGAAGCAGGGGCGCTGGCGGTCGCGCACGTCGACCCGGTCTCCCTGGGCGTGCTCGAGGCTCCCGGCAACTACGGTTGCGCGCTTGCGATCGGCGAGGGCCAGAGCGCGGGCAACTACCAGTCCTACGCCGGGCCCGCACTACGGCTTCCTGGCGTCCAAGTCCGACTACGTCCGGCGGCTGCCCGGGCGGATCATCGGCGAGACGACCGACGCCGACGGCAAGCGCGGCTACGTGCTCACGCTCCAGACCCGCGAGCAGCACATCCGTCGCGAGAAGGCGACGTCCAACATCACGACGAACCAGACGCTGCTCGCGCTCGCCGGGCTCGTGCACCTCTCCTGGCTCGGGCCCGAGGGGCTGCGCGAGGTGGGCGAGACCTGCATGAGCCTCGTCGGCTACGCGAAGGAGCGCCTCGGCCTGCCGCTCGCCTTCCCGGAACAGGTCGCCTTCAAGGAGCTCGCCGTCCGCGTCGGACGCCCCGCCGGCGAGGTGATCGCGCGCCGCCCGCGAGCGCGGCGTCCATCCCGGCTACGCGCTCGGCCGCGACTACGAGGGGATGGACGACGTGCTGCTCGTGGCCCTGACCGAGAAGCGCAGCCCGGCCGACATCGACCGGCTCGCCGACGTGCTGAGCGAGGTGACGGGCTAGGTGGAGCTGATCTACGAGAAGAGCCGTGCGGGTCGGCGCGCGTCCACGCTGCCCGCCTACGACCTGCCGGCCGCCGACGTTCCGGACGAGCTGCGTCGCGCCGAGCCTCCGCGCCTGCCCGAGCTCTCCGAGCCGGAGCTCGTGCGTCACTTCACCGCGCTCTCGAACCGCAACTTCGGGATCGACAACGGCTTCTACCCGCTCGGCTCCTGCACGATGAAGCACAACCCGCGCGTGAACGAGCGCCTGGCGATGCTGCCGGGGTTCAAGGATCTCCACCCGCACCAGGAGGAGGAGGGCGCGCAGGGCGCGCTCGAGCTGATGTGGCGGCTGCAGGAGATCCTGCAGGAGATCTCCGGTCTCGACGCGTGCTCGCTCCAGCCCGCAGCCGGCTCGCAGGGCGAGCTGACCGGCCTGATGCTGATGCGCGCCTACTTCGAGGACCGCGGCGAGGGGGAACAGCGCGACACGATCATCACCGCCGACACCGCCCACGGCACGAACCCGGCGAGCGTGACGATGGCCGGGTACAAGCTCGAGAAGGTGGAGACGGACGCGCGCGGCAACCTCGACGTCGCGCACCTGCGCGAGATGGTGAACGAGCGCACGGCGGGCCTGATGCTGACGAACCCGTCCACGCTCGGGCTCTTCGACGAGCACATCGAGGAGATCGCGAGCATCTTCCACGACGCCGGCTCGCTCCTCTACTACGACGGCGCGAACCTGAACGCCGTCTGCGGGATCTCCCGGCCGGGCGACATGGGCTTCGACATCGTCCACATCAACCTGCACAAGACCTTCTCGCAGCCTCACGGGGGCGGCGGTCCCGGCGGCGGGCCGATCGTCGTGCGCGACCGGCTCGAGCCGTATCTGCCCGTGCCCGCCGTCGTGCGCGACGGCGACCGCTTCCGGCTGGACGACGACCGGCCGAAGTCGATCGGCAAGGTGCGCGGCTTCACCGGGCCGTTCGGCGTCTTCGTCCGCTCGTACGCCTACATCCGGATGTACGGGCCGGCGCTGAAGGAGATGTCCGAGGTGGCGGTGCTGAACGCGAACTACCTGCTCGCCAGGCTGCGCGACGCCTACGAGCTGCCCGTACGACCGCCTCTGCATGCACGAGTTCGTGCTCAGCGCGCGCGAGCTGAAGCGCCGCCACGGCGCGACGGCGCTCGACGTCGCGAAGCGGTTGATGGACTACGGCTACCACCCGCCGACGATCTACTTCCCGCTCGTCGTGCCCGAGGCGCTGATGATCGAGCCGACGGAGACCGAGCCGAAGGAGCGCCTGGACGCGTTCGTCGACGCGATGCTCGCGATCGCCCGCGAGGCGGCGGAGAGCCCGGAGCTGCTCAAGGAGGCACCGACCTCCCAGGCCGTGCGGCGCCTGGACGAGGTGAAGGCGGCGAAGCGCGCGGTCGTCAAGTACGGCTTCGACGAGCATCCGGACCTCTCGGGCGAGGCGGGCGAGCCGCGGCAGCTCGAGGCGCAGAAGGGCGCGTAGTGCCGTCCCGCCGGGAGCTCGAGCGAGAGAGTCGACGAGCTCGCCGCGGACTACGAGGGCGCTGCCTTCGCGGACGCCGTCCGCAGCTACTCGGACGGTCTCGACGAGGAGGAGCGCGAGGAGCTGAAGGCGATCCTCCTGCGTCGCGCACGTGCGCTCGAGGACGCGATCGGCGACCGGTTCGAGGCGCAGGGCTGGTTTCGCCGCACGTTCGGGCAGATGGCCGACCCCGGGAAGAAGGAGCGCTCAGGCGGCCGCGGCGGCGGGGACGCGCAGCAGCCCTAGACGCTCGAGCACGCCGATCACCTCCGCGGCGACCGGGTCGAAGTCGCGCTCCGGCCAGACGAAGGCGTCGCCGGCGCGCTGGACCGAGCGGAGCTGGTCGCGCAAGCCGTCGTCGGCTGCGGTGACGAGCACCGTCTGGGCGTAGCTCCGCGCCCACAGCTCGCGGTAGGAGTCGAAGTAGCGGCGGTGCGTCCGCGAGGCCTGCGCCGGCGCGCGTGAGTCGAGCTCGCGCACGGCCGTGCGCCAGCGGCGGAAGGCCGAGTGGGACGGAGACGCAAAGCGCCGCGGCTGAGGCACGAGCTGATGGTCGAGCAGGTGCCCGAGCTCGTGCAGGAAGGAGAGCGGCACCCGGTCGTGGCGCCGCGAGACGCGCAGGTCGATCGGATCTCCGTCGCGCATCCGGTAGCAGCCGCTCTGACGGGTGGTCGCCGTCGGCCGGACGGGGACGGGGTGGAGGTCCGTGCACACGCCGTGGAGCGCGTCGGCCGCAGCGAGCGCGCGAGCGAGCTGCGGGTGCAGCGGGCTGCGCCGCGGCAGCGCGACGAGCTCAGTCAGCCGCCGCAGGCGCGGCGCTCCGCTGCGAAGGACGGATGGCGGTGCCGTACGGCGCATGGACGCGTGAGGCTACGCGCGTCTGCGGACGGCCCGTGGTCGGCTATCGAGTCGCGGCGAGCTGGCCGCACGCGGCCGCGATGTCCCGGCCGCGCGTCAGGCGCACGGTCGCAGGGATGCGCGCCCGGTCGAGCACGTGCTTGAAGGCGGCGATCGCGTCGCGCGACGAGCCGTCGAACCTGCCGGTCGGGTTGTAGGGGATCAGGTTCACCTTGAAGATCTTCGGATCCAGCAGCTTCGCGAGCTCCTTCGCGCGCTCGGGCGCGTCGTTCACGCCCGCCGAGCAGCACGTACTCGACGAACACCTTCCGGTGGCGCAGCTCGAAGTAGCGCCGGCACTCGTCGAGCACCTCCGCGAAGGGGATAGCGGTCGTTCACCGGCATCAGCGTCGAGCGCAGGCGCGGATCGGCGGCGTGGATGGAGAGCGCGAGCCGGATCGGCTCCTCGACCTCGTCCACGAACCGTCTCAGCCCGGGCATCCAGCCGACCGTCGAGATCGTCGTGCGCCGGTGCGTGATCCCGATGTCCGGCAACCGCCGTGCGGCGGCGAGCACCTCGTCGTAGTTGAGGAACGGCTCGCCCATCCCCATGAAGACGAGGTGGTTCAGGTGCTCGAGCCGGCGGAAGTGGAGGACCTGGTCGAGGATCTCGGACGCGCGCAGGTTGCGGCCGAAGCGCATCGCGCCCGTGGCGCAGAACGTGCACGTGAGCGGGCACCCGGACTGCGAGGAGACGCAGACCGAGCGGCGGCCGTCGCGGTAGCGCATCAGGACCGCCTCGACCGGGTGCCCGTCCGCGGTGCGGAAGAGCGCCTTCACGGTCCCGTCGGCGGCGTGGGCCTCGTCCTCGACCGTCAGCGACGAGAACGGCACCGCTTCGGCGAGCTCCGTCGCGCAGCGCCGCCGGGACGTTCGTCATCGCCTCGTAGCCCGTCACGCCGCGCGCGGCCCACTCCCACACCTGGCGGGCACGGAAGGCGGGCTCGCCGCGGTCGGCGAGCGTCTGCTCGAGCAGCCCGAGATCCATCGGGCCAGGGTAGCCGTGCGCGAAGCCCTGCTAGAGCGCCGCGGCCGCTGCTTCGTAGCTCGGACGCAGCTCCTCGAACCGGCGCCACCAGCGGTCGCCGTCGCTGGAGAACGGAGCGGCGAGCGCCTCCAGGTGGGCCTGCCAGCCGGCGCCGTACCCCGGAGCCGCCTCGGCGTCCAGGTGGCGGTGGTCGAGCACCAGCAGCGTGCCCGTGCTCCTGGCGGACGAGCTCGAACCGGACGACCGACTCGGTCTCGCCGGTGTAGTTCCAGTCGTACTCCAGCACGCGGCCGGGCTCGAGCTCACGGATGCGGCCGCGGGTCACCTGGTCGTCGGTCTCGCCGAACCGCAGCTCGATCTCGCCGCCGACGGCGAGCTCGAACCTCGTCGCCTCCGCGAGCCAGCCGCGGATCTGCTCGGGGTCGGTCAGTGCGGCCCAGAGCTCCTCCGGAGTGGCGTCGTAGAGCCGCTCGAAGCGGACGCTCATCCGTTCGTCCTCGCGCCGCAGGGTGCCCAGGGAGTCGGTCACGATTCCTCCTCGTCGGTCGTGCGGCGCGCGCGTCGCAGCTGGGTGTCGAGCGCGTCGAGCCGCTGCTGCCAGAAGCCGCGGTAGCGTTCGAGCCACGTGTCGAGCTCCTCGAGCGGAGCGGGGTCGAGCGAGTAGAGGCGGCGCTGTGCCTGCGGGCGCACGCGAACGAGCCCGCCCTCCCGCAGGACCCGGAGGTGACGCGAGATCGCCGGCTGGCTGACCGCGAAATGGGCGCCGATCTCGCCGGCGTCCCGCTCGCGCTCGGCGAGCAGCTCGACGATGCGGCGCCGGGTCGGATCGGAGAGTGCAGCCAGTGCGTCCACGTCCACAAATATAACGAAACGGTTATAGACGACGCAAGTCGTTAGGCTCCGCTGCGTGATCGACCTACGCTCCGACACCGCGACCCGGCCGACGCCGGGCATGCGCGCCGCGATCGCGGACGCCGCCGTCGGCGACGAGCAGCGCCGCGAGGATCCGTCCGTCAACGAGCTCGAGGCGCGCGCCGCGGACCCTTCTCGGCCAGGAGGAGGCGGTCTTTCTCCCGACCGCGACGATGGCGAACCAGATCGCGCTGCGGGTGCACACCGAGCCGGGCGACGAGCTGGTCGGGGAGGAGAACTGCCACGTCTTCATCTCGGAGCTCGGCGGGCCGGCCGTCCACTCGGGTGTCGTCACGCGTGGGCTGCCGGGCTCGGCCGGCCGCTTCACGCCGGAGCAGGTGCGCGCGGCCTACCGCGTACCGGCAATCCACTCCCCGCGCACGCGCGTCGTCTGGGTCGAGAACAGTCACAACGCCTCGGGAGGGCGCATCTGGCCGCTGGCGGAGATCGACGAGCTGCGCGCGCTCTGCGACGAGCTCGATCTGCGCTTCCACCTCGACGGCGCCAGGCTGCTGAACGCGGCGGTCGCGAGCGGGGAGAGCGCCGCCACGATCGGCTCCCGGTTCGACACCGTCACCCTCTGCCTCTCGAAGGGGCTCGGCTGCCCGCTCGGCGCCGTCCTCGCCGGCCCGGCGGCCGCGATCGGGCAGGCTCGGCGGCTGAAGCATCTCTTCGGCGGAGCGATGCGCCAGGCGGGGATCGTCGCCGCGGCAGGCGTCGTACGCGCTCGAGCACAACGTCGAGCGGCTCGCGGACGACCACGCGCGCGCCCGGCGCCTCGCGCTAGGCGCTCGCCGAGGCCGGCCTGGGCGTCGACCCGGATCGCGTGGAGACGAACTTCGTGCAGGTCGACGTCGCTCCGCTCTCGCACGCCGAGGCGCTCGCGCTGCTCGCCGAGCAGGGCGTCGGTCTCTCGGCGACCGTGCATCCGGGCGTCCTGCGCGCCGTCACGCACCTCGACGTCGGCGACGACGAGATCGAGCGTGCGCTCGAGCTGATCCCGCGAGCGCTCGGAGCCCGTGTCCGGGCCTGAGCTGCGCGACGAGCTCGCGCGGCGGCTGCGCGAGGCCCAGACCGAGCAGCGACTTCCGTCGCTCGCCGCCTCGGTCTTCCGGCGCAGCGAGATCCTCTGGGCAGGACGCTCGGGCTTCGCCGACGTGGAGGCGGAGCCGTCACCACGCCGGACACCCAGTACCGCATCGGCTCGATCACGAAGACGTTCACGGCGGTCTGCGTCCTCCAGCTGCGCGACGCGGGCGAGCTCTCGCTCGACGACCCGCTTACGGACTTCGTGCCGGAGAGCGCGCACGGGCCGACGCTCGGCCGCATGCTCGCGCACGCGTCCGGCCTCCAGCGCGAGCCGCCGGGCGAGATCTGGGAGACGATGCAGCTGCCCGAGCCGCGAGGAGCTGTCGCGGGCACGGCCGACGCCGAGCAGCTGCTCGCGCCCGGCTCGTGGTGGCACTACTCGAACCTGGCCTACGCGCTGCTGGGCGAGGTCGTGGCGCGGCGCGACGGGCGGCGCCGTGGGAGGACGCGCTGCAGGCGCGCGTGCTCGACCCGCTCGGGCTCTCGCGGACGACGCCGACGGCCGCAGCAGCCCGCGGCGCTCGGCTACTACGTCGAGCCGTACAGCGACGCGCGTCCGGCGTCGAGCCGCGAGCCCGACCTTCGGCGGATCGGGCGCGCTCGGCAAGCTCTGGTCGACCGCCGCGACCTCGCACGCTGGGGCTCGTTCCTCGCCGCGGGCGACGGACCGCGTGCTCTCCGCCGCGACGCTCGAGGAGATGGCGCACGTGCAGGCGATGGTCGACCACGAGCGCTGGGCGCTCGGCGTGGGGGACTGGGCCTCGAGCTCTACCGCGTCGCGGCGACCACGTCTTCGTCGGCCACGGCGGCGCCATGCCCGGGTTCCTCGCCATGCTGCTCGTCGACCGCGAGACCGGCATCGGCGCCGCCGTGCTGACGAACACGGGCGCGGGCGGCCGGCCGGAGGCGCTCGCGCTCGACCTGCCGAAGGCGGCGGTCGAGGCCGCTGCCCGCGCGAGCCCGAGGCGTGGCGACCGGATGCGGCCGCTCCCGCCGAGCTCGAGCCGCTGCTCGGCCGCTGGTGGAGCGAGGGCAGCGAGCTCGTCTTCTCGGTGCGCGGCGGCCGCCTCGAGGCGCGTGCTCGTGGACGGCCCGTCCGGGCCGCGACACCTCCTACTTCGAGCAGCACGAGGCCGGCCGGTTGCGGTGTCGTCGAGGGACGCGAGCGCGGCGAGCTGCTGCGGGTCGTGCGGGCCGCGACGGGCGCCGTCGAGAAGATCTACTTCGCGACGTACCCGCTCACGCGCACGCCGAGCCATTGGCTGCGACGCCTCTCGGTCGCGCGAGCTCAGGGTCGCCGCGCGATGTAGAAGCGCGGTCGCGACGGCGACGTAGGCGCGCGATCAGGATCGCGCCCTTCAGCCGGCTGAGCGCCCGTCCGCGAGCAGCGACGCCGCGACCAGCGACGCGAGCAGCCGAGCGCGGCGATCTCGACCTCCCGGAAGCGCAGCGCGAGCGGGTCGATCAGCCAGGAGAGCAGCGCGACGGCCGGGATCAGGAACACCGCCACCTGCGCGCTCGAGGCGAGCGCGATCTCGGCGGCGAGCTTGATCTTGCCCGCGGTCGGCGACCACGACCGCGCCGCCGTGCTCGGCCGCGTTGCCGACGATCGCCACGATCACCGCGGCGACGAAGAACTCGCTCAGGCCGACCTCTCGGCGAAGGTCTCGAGCGAGCCGACGAGGATCTCGGCGACGAGCGCCGTGACCACGGTCGCGACGCCGAGCACGCCGAGCGGCGAGCGAAGCGACCAGCCCGTGATCTCCTCGTCGCTCGCGATGTGCAGCGCGCGTGCCGGCGGAGCGAGCACCACGTGACGACCGACGTAGACGAGCGAGCAGCACGATCGACGACCGGGACCGAGAGCTGCGCGAGCGAGTCGCGCTCGGGGTCGCCTTCCCAGCCGGGGATCGACGGGATCGAGGAAGCAGCAGCGTCGCGACGCCGATCGAGCGCCGAGCGCGAGGAAGCTCGACGGCGCGGTCGATCTCGCCGCGGCCGCCGAAGAGCAGCGAGAAGCCGAGCACGAGCAGCAGGTTGCCGACCACCGAGCCGGTCAGCGAGCCGCGCACGACCTCGGTCAGGCCCTCGTTGACGGCGAGCAGGGCGATGATCAGCTCGGGCGCGTTGCCGAACGTGGCGTTCAGGAAGCCGCCGATCCCGGGCCCGGTGTGCTCGGCCGCGTGCTCGGTCGCCTCGCCGATCAGCCAGGCGAGCGGGATCAGCGCGGCCGCCGCGAGCGCGAACTCGACGCGTCTCGGTCGGGTGGAACGACGTAGTGGAGCAGGATCACGACGGGCGCGAGCGCGAGGCTGGCCGAAGAGGACGCGCCGGACCACGGCGCGACAACCCTAGCCACGGCGCGCACGTCGCCGACGGTTCGTCGCGTCGGGGCGCTGCCTGAAAACGGCGCAGCTGTCAAGTCTTGCGGCGGCGCGCCGGGGTACGCACAATCCGGGTGTGGAGCCAGCCCGCACAGGCACCCGTCGAGCTTCCGCTCCAGCCCCAGGACGAGGTCGAGTGCCGCCGGTGCGAGGTGCACTGCGACAAGGTGGTCTACCCGGGCGCCTGCCTCGAGCGCGCGTGCCCGTTCGTCTACGCGTACGAGGCGTGGGGGCACACGTACATGGGGTGCATGCAGAAGGTGTACGAGGTCGAGATCGACCTCGACCTGCTGCGCGCGGCCGAGTCCCGGCAGGACGGCTTCGGCGCCGTGCAGGCGATGCGCCCGCCGCTGCCGATGTGCCGCACCGAGGTGGCGGGCTGCTACGAAGCGCCGTCGCGACGAGCTCGGCTGCCGCAACCCGGAGTTCTTCGAGGTTCCGCGCGGGCCGTCCGAGCTTCCGCGTCGTTCGCCCAGATCGCCCCGAACGCCTAGAGCAAACTGCTCAAGTAAGGGCTGCTGCACGCCGAAAACGCCCGCATGGGTGCTCGCTCGCGTCTCGACCTGCTCGGCCTCGCTCTCTTCGGGCTCGCCGTCGTCGGTGTGGCCATCCTCGTCTTCAGCCTGCTCGTCGGCTTCGGGCCGGCGCTGGACGAGCTCGCGGACCGATGGCTGGGCCCGCTCGTCCCGCTCGTCGCCGCGGCCTCGATCCTCGCCCGCTGTCTGCCGCGCCCACGTGAGCGCACGGCCTGGGTGCTGGTCGCCCTCGCGCTGATCCTGTGGGGAGCGGGGGACCTTGGTATTCGGTCGCGCTGTGGACCGCCGATCCGATGCCGTTCCCGTCCGCGGCGGACGTGCTCTGGCTCGGCTTCTACCCCTGCGCCGTGGCCGCACTGCTGCTGCTGATCCGCAGCCGCAGGGGCGGAGACACCTCGCGCGTGTCGTGGCTCGACGGAGCGATCGGCGGACTCGGCATCGCCGCGGCGGGCGCCGCGATCGTCTTCGCGCCGATCGTCGAGGCGACCGGGGGCTCGGCGCTCGCCGTCGCGACGAATCTCGCCTATCCGCTCGGCGACCTCTCCTGGTGGCGCTCGTGATCGGGCTGGTCTGTCCGGCGGACGCCCGGGTCGACCGAACCTGGGCCGCGCTCGCGCTCGGCTTCACCGTCTTCGGCGTCACGGACAGCGTCTACCTGTTCCAGATCGCCGAGGGAACGTACGACATCGGGACGATCCTGGACGCCGGCTGGGTGCTGGGCGCGACCGTGCTCGCCTCGGCTGTCTGGATGCCCGAGACGACCCGCCCCAGCACGGCGCGCGGCTGGAGTGCCTTCGCCTTCCCCGGCGTCTTCGGGGCGATCGCGCTCGCTGTCCTCGTGTACGACCACTTTCAGCCGGTGCACCTGCTCTCACTCGCGCTCGCGGTCGCGTGCATCGTCGCCGTGCTCGGCCGGATGACGCTCGTGTTCAGCGAGAACATGTCCATGCTGGCGTCGAGTCGCGAGGACGCCGACACCGACTCGCTCACCGGGCTCTGGAACCGCAGGAAGCTGGTCGCCGATCTCGAGCAGGAGCGCCACGGCGTGCTCGTGCTGCTCGACCTCGACGGCTTCAAGTCCTACAACGACACCTACGGCCATGTCGCCGGTGACGCGCTGCTCGATCGGCTGGGGCACGGCCTGGCGGCGGTCGGCGCCGCTGCGTACCGGATGGGCGGAGACGAGTTCTGCGTCCTCGGCGGTCGACGACGTGGACGGCGCGGCGCTCGCGGCGGAAGCCGCGTCCGCGCTGCACGAGCGCGGCGAGGGCTTCGAGATCACCTGCTCGTACGGGTTCGTGACGCTGCCGCAAGAGGCGCGCGATGCGAGCTCGCGCGCTTCGGCTGGCGGACCGGCGGATGTACGCGCAGAAGCAGGTCCGACGCGCCTCGGCAGGCCGCCAGAGCAAGGACGTGCTGATCAGTGCCTGGGCGAGCGGAACGCGTCGCTCCTCGACCACGTCGCGGACGTCGCGGAGCTCGCCGTGGACGTCGGCAGATCCCTGGGCCTCTCAGACCACGAGCTCGAACAGCTCCGGCACGTCGCAGAGCTGCACGACGTGGGCAAGGTCGCGATCCCGGACGCGATCCTGCAGAAGGAGGGCGTGCTGAACGACGAGGAGTGGGCCTTCGTCCACCAGCACACGCTGATCGGAGAGCGGATCATCGCCGCTGCCCCCGCACTCGCCTCCGTCGCGCGCACCGTGCGCTCGACGCACGAGCGCTGGGACGGCAACGGCTATCCGGACGGCCTCCGCGAGCGAGATCCCGCTCGCCGCGCGGATCGTCGCGGTCTGCGACGCGGTCTCGGCGATGGTCTCGGAGCGTCCCTACCGGGATGCCGTGGATCTGCCCCAAGCGCTCGCCGAGCTCGAGCGGTGCGCCGGCTCGCAGTTCGACCCGGACGTCGTCGTCGCCGCGCGCGCCGTCCTCACCGGCGCGAACGCGCTCGCGGCTTAGCCGCCGTCCAGCGGGCGTGCAGGGCACGCACCTTCCGCACCTCCGCAGCGTCGGGCCCGTGGTTGTCCGGTCCCGGTACCTCCATCACCGCGGGCAGGCCCTGCAGCGAGGGATGCGACAGGAAGACGCCGAGGCCCTCGCCGATCTCGCCCTCGAGCACGTTCGCGTGGCGGTCGCGGTTCGACCCGAGCGGCGCCGCGGCGTCGTTCACGTGGAGTGCGCGCAGCCGCTCCAGGCCGATGCGCCCGTCGAGCTCGGCGAGACCGGCGTCGAGCGCGGCCCGGTCGGTGACGTCGATCCCCGAGACGTACAGGTGACAGGAATCGAGGCAGACGCCGAGCCGGGGGTGCAGGTCGAGCGCGTCGACGAGCGCGGCGACCTCGTCGAGCGAGCGTCCGATCGTGCCGCCCGCGCCGGCGGAGTTCTCGACCAGGAGCCAGGTCGTGTCCGAGCACTCCTCGAGCACCTGCCGGAGGGCCGGGACGGCCCGCTTGAGCCCGGCCTCGAAGCCCGAGCCCAGGTGCGAGCCGACGTGGAAGACGACGCCGTCCGCCTCGATCGCGCAGGCGGCGCGCATCGTCGAGCGCATCGTCTCGACGCTCTTGCGGTAGATCTCGGCGTCGGGCGCGGCCAGGTTGACGAGGTAGAGCGCGTGCACGAGCACCGCGCCGAGGCCGAGCCTCGGCCCGCCGCTCGCGGAAGCGCGCCAGGTCCGCCTCGGCGTGGTCCGGGAAGCGCCACATGCGCGGGCTCTGCGCGAAGAGCTGGATCGCATCGGCGCCCATCTCGACCGCGCTTGTCGAGCGACCTCTTGATCCCACCCGAGCAATGGCCGCCGAAGAGCACGACGCTAGGCTAGCCGGCATGGCCGTCCGCGTCCGCATGGCGCCGAGCCCGACCGGAGCCCTGCACATGGGCGGTGTCCGCACGGCGCTCTTCAACTGGCTCTTCGCCCGCCACCACGGCGGCGAGTTCCTGTCCGGATCGAGAACACCGACACGAGCCGCGAGGTGCAGCGGCCGTGGAGCAGATCCTCGACTCGCTCGCGCTGGCTGGGGCTCGACTGGGACGAGCCGCCGACCTTCCAGCTCGACCGGATCGAGGAGTGCGCGGCGCGCTCGGCCCGGCAGCTCGTCGCCGAGGGCAAGGCGTACGAGGACGAGGGCGCGATCCGCTTCCGCATGCCCGACGAGGGCGTGACCGCCTGGGACGACGCCGTCAAGGGCCGGATCGAGTTCCCGAACGAGCAGCTCGAGGACCTCGTGCTCGTCCGCTCCGACGGCCGCCCGACCTACAACTTCGCCTCGCCGATCGAGGACGTCTGGGACGGGATCACCCACGTCATCCGCGGCGACGACCACATCTCGAACACGCCGAAGCAGATCAACATCCTGATCCGCGCGCTCGGCGCCGACCTGCCCGTCTACGCACACGTCCCCAACGTGCTCGCGACCGACGGCAAGAAGCTGTCCAAGCGGCACGGCGCGACCGGGGTCGACGAGTTCCGCGCGGCGGGCTACGTGGCGCCGGCCCTGATGAACTTCCTCGCGCTGCTCGGCTGGAGCTACCGACGACGAGACGACGTTCATGTCGCGGGACGAGCTCGTCTAGCGCTTCGAGCTCGAGCGGGTGATCAAGAGCCCGGCCACGTTCGACTACGAGAAGCTCGACTGGATGAACGGCGTCTATCTGCGCGCGCTCCCCGGACGAGTACGCGGACGCGCTGCGTCGCCTACCTGCGGGAGCGGGGCACGACTGGCCGGAGGACGCGCTTCGCGCGGCTGCGCCGCTCGTCCAGGAGAAGATCGCGACGCTCGGTGAGTTCCCGGACTTCGCCGGCTTCCTCTTCGGCGACGTCGAGCCCGACCCGGCAAGTTGCCCCACCACCTGTATAAATATCTGCTTTCAACTGGTAATCTGTCGGCAGAAAACCTTCTTTTTCTCTTGCAAAAAATTCATCAATATTAGTTTTAGCATTGGCAAAATCACCTTTTCCAAGATAAGAATATGCCAGTTGTTTGTAGGCTCTTGGTTTTACCTTAGCACCCATTGCAGCTTTCACACCTTCTGCTTTAGTAATAGCACAGTCATAATCTTTCTTAGCCCAGCATAATTGAGAATACATATAATCATCTTCAGTTTTATCTTCATTTGCTCTTGTGCCTATATATTTATTTAAAGTAGCTTCTGCCTGCGTATAATCTTGTTTTGCAAAGAAGTAATAATAGAACAATTCATAATATGCAAGACTGAAGCTTGGGTCAACCTGTATCGCCTTGTTCAAATTTTCCAATACAAGGTCCCATTGCTTTTGCGTCTCAAATAATGCAGCAATACGTACATAGG
>CAWJFZ010000001.1:0-114267 GCA_963842285.1 uncultured Gaiellaceae bacterium | reverse complement strand
AGCGACCTGGCTTTGAGGCGCGAACTTGGCACTGGCACGCTCATGCACTCGAGCGAAGATACGGCGGCAGCGGCTGTTCGACCCGCACCCTCTCGGGGTCTGCGAGTCGCGATGCCGCCCTCCGGCGCTCGTCGGCCTGGCGGCTGGCCGGGGCGAACGCGCTCCAGGCGAACCAGCGCCCGAAGGCGCGCTGGAGCGCCCTCGGGCCGCTCAGCGTCAGCTTGCGCGCCCGCATCGCGCCGCTCAGCGCGGCGCGCCCAAGGTAGACGCGGTAGAGGGTGGCGGTGTCGACAGTTACTTCGAGGTCGACGTCGAACCCGGGATGCTGGAGACAAACGGAGACCTCCGAGGGCTCGAGGACCATCCAGTAGCGCTTCGCCGGATCGCGAAAGTCGAACCGGACGACGGTGCGATCCGGGGGAAGCTGCTCGCGATCGACGTGTCGGGCCATCCAGACGATCAGGAGGTCAGGGTCGAGCTCCTCGGGGCGGGGATCGGTGAACGACCAGGTAACCCCCCACTCCCCCATCGCCTGCACGACCGCCTCCAGATCGCGGCCGGCGAGCGTGAGGCGATACTCGAGCGTCCTGCCCTTAGGACCAGTGCGCCGCTCGATGATCTCGGCCCGCTCGAGCGCGCGCAGGCGGTCCGTGAGGACCGAGCGCGAGATCCCCGGCAGGCCACGCTGGAGCTCGTTGAACCCGCGCGCGCCGCCCAGCATCTCACGCACGATCAGGAGCGTCCAGCGGTCGCCGAGGATCTCGCTCGCCTTCGCGATCGGACAGTATTGGGCGTAGCTCCGCATGCTCGAGGAATGCTAGCCCCGGATTGGCATCAGGTTCGGAATTCGAACCACTTAGTTCGAAATTAGGACCGCTTGGTTCGAAGTTCGGTCTAGTCGGTCGGGACGCATCCGCCTACCGTCGTCGCATGGCTACCGAAACGGCAAGAGTGGAGACAGCCACCGACGACGAGGGGCTACGCAACTCCGTCCACGGCCCGGTGATCGGCCCCGAAGACGAGGGCTACGACGAGGCCCGCGCGATCTGGAACGGCGCGATCGACCGCCGCCCGGCCTGGATCGCCCGCTGCACCGGCGTCGCCGACGTCGTCGCCGCGGTGCGCTTCGCACGCGAGCGTGATCTGCTCGTGGCGGTCCGCTCAGGTGGCCACGGGGTCGGCGGTTTCGCGCTGTCCGACGGCGGCCTCGTGATCGACCTGTCGCCGATGAAAGGCATTCACGTCGTCCCACAAGCCAGGACGGCGCGCGCCGAAGCGGGCGTGTTGTGGGGCGAGCTCGACCGCGAGACCCAGCTCTTCGGTCTTGCGACGGTGGGTGGAATCGTGAGCCACACGGGGGTTTCGGGACTGACACTGGGGGGCGGGATCGGCTGGTTGATGCGCAAGTACGGGGCGACGGTCGACAACCTGCTCTCCGTCGACCTCGTCACGGCCGATGGCGAGCTGGTCACCGCCAGCGAGAACGAGAACCCCGATCTGTTCTGGGGAGTGCGCGGCGGCGGCGGTAACTTCGGCATCGTCACGTCGTTCGAGTACCGCCTGCACCCGGTCGGGCCGATCGTGCTCGCCGGGCCGATCTTCCACCCGCTCGAAGACGCGCCGGAGGTACTGCGGTTCTATCGCGAGCTCGCGGCTGCCGCGCCCGACGAGCTCACGACGATCGTCGAGCTCGAGCTCGCGCCGCCACTGCCGTTCCTGCCCGAGGATGTGCACGGCAAGCCGATAGTCATGGTGGGCGCGTGCTACGCAGGGGCGCCTGAGGACGGGGCCGAGATCGTCCGGCCGCTGAAAGAGTTCGGCAGCCCGATCGTCGATCGGCTCGAGCCCAAGCCGTACCTGGCGCTGAATTCGATGTTCGACCCGTTGGTGCCGCACGGCTGGCACCGCTACTGGAAATCGGTCGAGCTGCCGCCGCTCACCGATGGTGCGATCGACACGCTCATCGACCACACCTCGCGGATCACGTCGCCACGCTCGTACACCATCCTCCTCCAGCTCGGGGGGGCGCTCGGTCGTGTGCCAGAGGACGCAACCGCCTTCAGCCAGCGCGACGCCGCGCACAACGTCGTCATCAACGCCGTCTGGACCGAAGACGACCCAGAGGGCGAGCGGCACACCGCCTGGGCGCGCGACTTCTTCGACGCCCTGCAGCCGCACGCACGCGACCGCGTCTACGTCAACTTCCTCGGCGACGAGGGGCCCGACCGCGTCCGACAGGCCTATGGCGCCGAGAAGTACGACCGGCTGGTCGAGCTCAAGCGCGCCTACGACCCGACCAACTTCTTCAGGCTCAACCAAAACATCGAGCCCTGAGCGCCCGAGGGTTCTGGCAAGCGGTTGGTTGGCCGGACACAGAATCCGGCTTACAGGCCTGCTAAGGAAAAGCCCTGCAAATGCGGGGCTTTTCTATCTTTATCTCGGGCGCTGGAGCAGGCTCGGGAGACGGCCGCTAGGCGGGCACGCCGGCCGCGAGGGCCTTGACGTCTTCGGTGGTCAGCGGCTTGCCGCCGACGCCCATGTCGCCGCTTGCGACCTCCTCGACGACGACCCAGGTCACCGGGCGCATGTTCTCGCCTTCGATCGAGACCATTGCGTCGGTGAGGCGCTCGATGATCTCGCGCTTCTGGTCGGGCGTGAAGACGTCCTCGATGAGCTTGACGTTGATGATTGGCATTGTTCCTCCTGGTGGTTGGATTGGCTCGCCGCGTGCTCAGGCAGGCGGCGCGATAAGTGGTTGTGCCGGGTCGTCGAGTTGGAGTCGCCGGCCGTCGTCGCCGGCGATCGAGTTTCGCGTCAGGAACTCCGCCATCGCTCGAGCGACGGGCTCGGGACGCTGGATCTGCAGGAGATGACCGGCACCTTCGATCGTGCAGTCCTCGACGTACGGGAGCGAAGAGCGGAGGAACTCGGCGATCTCGACCCAGAGAGGCTGGGTCTCGGCACCCAGCACGGACAGGACTGGCCGGTGGATAGCGGCCGCCTGCTCGGCGCCGAAAGTCCACTCGGTCATGGCGGGCAACTCGATGCCGAAGAAGGTGTCCGCGTCCTTGATCGACTGCGCGACCACGCCGGGGATCCGCTCCTCGAGCAGCGCTCGGCACGTCTCCCATTCGAGGCCGCTCGCGGCGGCACACGAACATCGCGAACGCTGCCGAGTGGTCGCCGCTTTCGATACGCCTCGAACACCGGGCCGGCGGACTTCAGGAACGCCTGGCCGAGAGGCAGCGACACCAGCGTCGGCTCCAGCAGGGTGAGCGTGTGCACCTTCTCGGGGTGATCGAGAGCCAGTTGGGCTGCGATCGACGCGCCGGTGGAGTGCCCCGCGATGTGAGCGCGCCGTACACCCAGATGGTCGAGCAACGCGGCAGCGTCGGCGGCGTGGTCCCCGATGCTCACCGGCGGTGGGGTGTGCGTGCTGCCGACCCAACCCCGCTTGTGGTACCGGATCAGCTGGTAACGGCCGGCCAGCGACGGTTCAGTGAGGAGCGGCACGAAGCAATCGGCGATGAGCATGTCGATCAGAAGCACGGGCTCACCCGACCCGCGCACCTCGTATTCCAGTTCGACGCCGTTGACCTCTACGCTGTCCATGCGTCCTCCTCTGCTGGCCGGGATCGGGGTCCTCAAACCAGATGCGTGAGCAACACCGTTACGGCGGTAACACTCCCGGTTACGGGTGGCGGCGGATCAGCGCCGCGATGGATCAGTGACCGTCGGCGTGGGATGAGCGACGGCGTGCACGAGGTCGTTGTCCAGCGCGGGCGTGACGCGGCAGCGCGCGGCGATTGGCAGGAGGCGTTCGACCTCCTCATGCAGGCAGACGCGGACGGTCTCATGAGTGCCGCCGAGCTACCGGTTCTCGCCGAGGTCGCATACGCCGCGGGCCACCTCGACGTGACCATCGACGCGTGGGAACGCGCTCATGCAGGGTGCCTGCAGGCCGGCGACCAGGTCGCAGCAGGGGGCGCGGCGGTTCGCGTCGCGATGCACCTGCTTCTCGATACCGCCCTGATGGCACCGGTGCGCGGCTGGTTGGGCAGAGCCGAGCGACTCCTGGAGGGTCAGGGTGAGACGTCGGCGCACGCGTGGTTTGCGGCGGTCCGGACGTACGAGCGAATGTTGACGGGCGACCTGCCTAGCGCGCGAGAGTGGGCCGGGCGCGCGATCGAGATCGGTTCGAGATGCGACCCGGCGGCGTGCGCCATCGGACGGGTCGCAGAGGCCCGGCTCCTCATTCTGGGCGGCGACGTGCGGGAAGGTCTCGCCCTGCTCGACGAGGTGGGGGTGGCGATGGTCTCGGATGAGCTCGACCCGCTCTCGACAGGCCTCGTCTACTGCGAGCTCGTGTGCGCCCTGCAGGGACTCGCGCAGTACGACGCGGCCGAGGAATGGACGGAGACGATGGAGCGGTGGTGCAAGACGAACGCCATCGGGAGCCTCCACGGACGGTGCAGGGTCCATCGCGCGGAGATCCTCAGACTGCGCGGGTCGTGCGACGAGGCAGAGAGAGAAGCGCTCGCAGCGTGCGAGGAACTACGCCCGTACCTGCGACGCGAGCTGGGATGGCCGCTCACCGAGCTCGGACGGATCCGGCTTCAGAAGGGAGACATCGAAGGCGCCGAGCAAGCATTGCTGGCCGCTCACCAGGTCGGGTGGGACCCGCAGCCCGGTCTCGCGCTGGTCCAACTGGCCCAAGGAGACATCGCTTCGGCGGTGGCCTCGATACGAAACGCTCTCGAGCGCCCTCTCCGGGTGCCTTCGAAGGAGCTGCCACCGGACACCGAGTTGCAGCGGGCGCCGCTGCTCGAGGCGCAGGTCGAGATCGAGATCGCGGCCGGCAACCTCGATCGGGCCCGCTCGGCCGCCGAGGAGCTGCAGCTCGTTGCCGCCCGATTCCACAGCAAGGCGCTGGTCGCCGGCGCCACCCTTGCTCGAGGAAGGGTGCGGCTCGCGGAGGGCGACGCGGTGGACGGCGAACGGTTCTTCTCCGAGGCAGCGCGACTCTGGAACGACGTCGGGGCGCCCTATGAAGCTGCGCTCGCACGTCTGGGCCTCGCCGAAGCCCTCCGGGCCGGCGGCAGCGAGCGGCAGGCCGACATCGAGCGACAAGCGGCGCGCACGGTCCTCGACGGAATCGAAGCCGCACCGCCGACGGACACAGCGGCGCACGTCGCCGGACGGGACGGAACAGACGAGCCCCCTGCCCCAGACCTCAGCGTCTTTCGTCGCGAGGGCGACTACTGGTCGCTGGAGTTCGAGGGGCGCACGGTGAGAGTGCGAGACCTCAAAGGGATGCATTACCTCGCTCGGCTTCTCGCCCACCCCGGCCGGGAGTTCCACGCGCTCGACCTCGTCGCCGCCGAGAGCGTCGGGGTAGCGCGGTCGGAGAGCAGCCTTACTGCCGAACTGCCGCGCACGGCACTCGGCGATGCCGGCGAGATGCTCGACGCACGCGCCAAGAATGCGTACCGCCGACGCCTCGCCGAGATCGAAGACGACATCGCGCAGGCGCGCGCCCTCGGAGATACCGAGCGGGAGTCGCAGGCGGACGCCGAACGCGACTTCCTCGTTCGAGAGCTGTCGCGCGCTGTCGGCTTGGGCGGTCGCGATCGACGAGCCGCGTCGGCGTCCGAGCGTGCCCGAGTCGGCGTGACCCGCGCGATCCGCTACGCGATGGCCCGGATCGGCGAGCACCATCCCCTGCTCGGCGAGCATCTCAACCTTGCTATCCGCACCGGCACGTACTGCGGCTACCTTCCCGACCCTCGCGCCGTCGCCGCGTGGAAGTTCTGACGCCGGTCGACGGTGGCCGCGATCAGGGTGGCTGACGTTGATCGCATGTGGACTGCTAACGCCTGTCCCTCGCTCCGATGGACGAGGAACTTTGGCGGCTAACTGGTCGGCGTTGCTGGAACGGCAACAGCGGCTGTGCATCACCGGTGCATCACGAGGGCAGCCATTGACGCTCTTCCGCGGCACGGCTGAGGAGACTGCAACCGCATGGTTGAGCCAAATCACGCGGTTCAGAAGGGCGAGGCGAAAAATCCGGCTTAGAGGCCTGCTAACGGAAAACCCTGATTTGCAGGGTTTCTATTCAGAAGGACAGAGCCAGCCCTTCCTCTCGGCGATCTGGATGGCCTCGGCGCGGTTGCGGGCTCCGAGCTTGCGGATCGCGGCGCTCAGGTAGTTCCGCACCGTTCCCTCGGACAGGTACAGCTGGGCGGCGATCTCCGCTGCGGTCGCATGCCGGTCGCGGCGGCGAGGACGTCGTGTTCGCGCTCTGTGAGCGGGCTGACGCCATCAGCGATCGCGGCTGCGGCGAGACCGGGGTCGATCACGCGCCGGCCGGCGTTGACCTCGCGGATCGCATCGGCCAGCTGCCCGGCCGGTGCGTCCTTGAGCAGGAAGCCGCCGGCGCCGTTTTCGATCGCTCTTCGGAGATACCCGGGGCGGCCGAAAGTGGTCAGGATCAGGGTCCGTGTCTCGGGCAGCTCGCGGGCGAGCTCGGCGGCGGCCGAGATCCCGTCCTGGCCTGGCATCTCGATGTCGAGCAACGCGACGTCGGCGCGCTTGGTGCGAGCCGCGTCGAGCACGTGGTCGCCGCGCTCGACCTCGGCGACGACCTCGATGTCGTCCTCGAGTGAAAGCAGGCTGGCGAGCGCGCCGCGCACCATTGCCTGATCTTCGGCGATCAAGACGCGGATCATGTCGTTCGGGGGAGGGTAAGGCGGAGGCGAAAGCCGCCCTCGGGGCGGGCACCGGCCTCCAGCGTGCCGTGGAGCCGGCGAGCCCGCTCGGCGAGCCCGGCCAAACCGGCGCCGTCGGCGGAGCCTGGGAGTAGGGGGGCGCCGTCGTCGTCGACCCGCAGCGAGATGGTGCCTGCGTTCGTTGTGAGCGCGATCGTGCAGGCGCGGGCGCCGCTGTGGCGGACGATGTTGGTGGTCGCCTCGCGGATCGCCCAGGCGAGCACGCTCTCGACCTCGGCCGAAAGCTCGGGCAGCGAGGAGTCGATCCGACAGTCGATTCCGGCCGCGGACAGTGCATCGCGGGCGCCTTCGAGCGCGGTGGCGAAGGCTGGTTGGCGGTAGTCGTGGAGCGCGTCGCGCACCTCGCTCAGCGCGTTGCGCGTGACACGCTGCACGTCCGCCATCTCTGCCTGCGCGCGGGGGGTCGCTCTCGATGAGCTTCGTCGCTAGCTCGCTCTTCAAGGCGATCACGGAGAGCGCGTGTCCGAGCAGGTCGTGGAGGTCGCGGGCGATCCGTAGCCGCTCCTCGGAAACCGCGACCTGGGCGAGCTCTTCGCGTGCCTCCCGCAGGCGCCGGTTCGCGCGCGTCATACTGCCGAGCGTTGCCATGATCGATCCGACGGCGAGGATTGTGAGCGTGTACGCAGCAACGGTCGAGCTGTCGGAGCCGGTGGCTGCAAGCCCGCTTCCAACGGCGACAGCGGTCACGCCGATCGAGGCCACGGCCCCGATAGGCGGCAACAGAATGCCTGCCGCTGCGGCGACGTAGACGAACAGCGATGCGAACGATCGCGGCGCCCCCAGCGCCAAGGTCAGAGCCGCCGTCGCCGCAAGCAGGGCCAATCCCGCTCGGATCGCGGTCGGTCCCCTACGCGCAAGAGGGCCGATTGGGGGCAGCAGCGCCAGGTAGAGCACGACGAACGCCGCGAACGCGAGGGAGATGGCGGCGATCTGCCCGGGCGACTGGCCGGAATTAGCCAGATCCGAGAGTGGACCGATCAGGAAGAGCAGCCCGAGCAGCTGACCGGCACGGAGTCGGGCGAGGCGAATTCCCAACTGACCTACCGTCTCATTGTCGATCCGGATCACATGGTCATCGTGCCGGATAGTTACCCGGCACGGGCCGCGCCGGCTGGGTCTCACCGACGCTGTGGGAGACCTGCACCGTTCCGGCGAAGCCGCTGATCACGACGACCGCCGTCACCACATGCAGGGCGATCAGAGCGACGGAGCTCGCCCCATCCGCAAGCCAGGCAGGCCCGATGATCGACACCGCCAGCGCGGTCGACCCCACGAACGACCACCACAGCCGGGGGTGCCGGCTGTGGCGCTCGAGCAGCCGCACGACGAACCATCCCGCCAGCGCGCCGACCAGCGCAGCCACCACCACGTCGGCGGGGCCGACGGTGCCATCTCCTGCCGAAACGACGAGATCGATCCCGATGAGTCGAATGAACGCCCAGGCGGTGAGCGCTGCAGCCGGCGCGAGCACGACGGTCCCGATCCGGCGACGAGTGCGATGAGTCATCCTCTCTCCCTTGCTGAGCAGTGGCGTTCTGTGTGCTCTCCATGTTCGGGACCGCAGAGTCGACCCGGTAGAGCCCCGCGTCACCGATCCGGCATGACAGTCGTCACGACCTGCGCCGTCGTCTACGCTCGCCGGTTCATGATCGCGGCGCTACGAGACCGCGCCCTCGCCATCGGGGCGGATCCGCGCGACACCGCCGACGAGCGCTTTCGGAAGCGCCTGCTCGTCACGGTCGCGCTCATCATCCTTCCGGTCGCCTTCGTGTGGGGCTGCCTGTACTGGGCCGTCGGCGAGCCCGCGGTGGCGGTCACGCCGTGGGGCTACGTCACCGGCTCGGTGATCAGCCTCGCGCTCTTCGCGCGGAACCGAAGCTTCGCCTTCCTGCGCACGGCGCAGCTGCTCTTGATTCTCGTCGCGCCCGCGCTGGGAACCATCATGGTCGGCAGCCTCGACGAGTCGAGCTCGGTGATCGTGTGGTCGCTGCTGGCGCCGCTCGGAGCGGTCGCCTTCGACCGCCCTGGCCGAGCCTGGCCGTGGTTTGCAGCCTTCGTCGCCACGACTGTGCTCTCGCTCGCGCTCTCCGAGGTCGTTCGGCCGGACGCCGCCGACCTGCCCAACGCCTTCGTCCGGACCTTCGACGTCCTCAACATCGTCGTCGTCTCGGCCGTCGCGATGCTGTTGCTCGTGACGTTTGCGCGCGGGCGGGATACCGCGCAGGCGCGCGTCGAGGCGCTCCTGCTCAACGTCCTCCCGGCCGAGATCGCGCAGCGCCTGCAGTCGGATCCCAGCTCGATCGCCGACCACTTCGAGGACGCGAGCATCCTGTTCGCGGACGTCGTCGACTTCACACCGCTCTCGAGCCGACTCGACGCGCGCGAGGTGGTCGGGTTCCTCGATCGGCTGTTCACGAGCTTCGACGAGCAGGTCGACCGGTACGACGTCGAGAAGATCAAGACGATCGGCGACTGCTACATGGTCGCGGCAGGCGTCCCGAGGCGGCGGCCGGATCACGCCCACGCGCTGGCAGGGCTCGCCCTCGAGATGCGCGAGTGCGCGAAGAGCTGCCTCCCCGACGGCGCCGACCACGACCTACCGCTCCGCATCGGCATCAGCTCGGGGCCGGTCGTGGCCGGCGTGATCGGGCGCCGCCGGTTCCTCTACGACCTGTGGGGCGACACCGTGAACATGGCCAGCCGGATGGAGTCGCACGGGACGCCCGACACGATCCAGATCACACGCTCGACCTTCGAGCTTCTGCGCGACGACTTCGAGCTCGAGTCGACGGGGCTCGTCGAGGTGAAGGGCAAGGGCGAGATCGAGACGTGGCGCCTCGTCGGCCCGAGCGAAGCCTTCGCGCGAAGCGTCCGGCTGACGGCGGCGTCAAGACGCTGCGCGGAGCGGTAGCTCCTCGTCGGCCTGCTCGATCACGAGCCGGTCGTGCGTCGCGCAGACGATCGCGATGCCGAGCTCGCCGGCGAGCCGCTCCAGGAGCGTCGCCACGCCGAGGGCGTTCGCCTGGTCGAGGCGGGCGGTCGGCTCGTCGGCGAGCAGGAGATCCGGCCGGGCGGCGACTGCACGGGCGATCGCAACTCGCACCTGTTCGCCGCTCGACAGGCGCGACACGCGCTGCTCGCTGCGCTCGAGCAGGGCAACCGCCGCCAGCGCCTCGGTGGCGCTCGGGGCCATGCGTCTCCCGACCGCGCAGCGCCAGCCCGAGCTCGACGTTCTCGCGCGCGCTCAGGAACGGGATCAGGCGCGGCTGCTGCCCGACGACGGCGATGTGCGCCCGCCGGAGCGCGGCTCGCTCCTGACGGTCGAGCCGCGAGACGTCCTGGCCCAGCACGACGACGTCGCCCGAAGTGGGAAGCTCGAGCCCGGCGAGCAGGTGCAGGAAGGTGGACTTGCCGGACCCCGACGGGCCCGTGAGCGCGCACAGCGTCCCGCGTCGGAACGAGGCGTCGGCGCGAACGAGAACGGTGGTTGCGGTCCGTCCGGCCCCGTAGGTCTTCGTGACCGCTCTCAGCTCCGCCACCGGCGCGGCGCTCACTCGCTCCGGGTGTCGCCTCCGTGCCTCAGTGAGCTCGGCCGCGCGGTCGCCGTTCGCCGGAGCCCAGATCGCGATCCGCTCGCCCGTCATGCGGGCGTGGGCGCGCGAGCCGATGCCCGCGCGCCGGAGGTACTCCTCGGGCAGCTGGAGCCAGCCGCCGCGGCCGACCACGATCGCCGCCTCGCCGTCGTGACCGCCGCGGACCTGCTCGCTGGCGAGCCTGCCGTCCCGGATCTCGACGACGCGGTCGGCGATCGACGCAACCTCCGGATCGTGGCTGACGAGGACCGTCGTCGCCCCGTCCTCACGCGCCAGCTGGACGATGAGCGCGAACAGCCGCTTGGCCGTGGCCGCGTCGAGCTCGCCGGTCGGCTCGTCGGCGAGAAAGAGCCGTGGCCGGTGCGCGAGGGCTGCGCAGACGGCGACCCGCTGCTGCTCGCCTCCCGAGAGCTCCGTTGGCCTCGCGTCGCGCCTCGCGAGGAGGCCGACGCGCTCCAGCAGCTCGTCGGCGCGCTTCAGCTGCCCTTGGCGCCCGACGCCACGGAGGCCGAGCGGGAGGGCGATCGCCTCGCGGATGCTCGACGTGGCCCCGAGCGCCCGTTCGTAGTGCTGGTCGGCGTAGCCGAGCAGCTCCGACCGGTAGCGGTCGAGCCGGCGCGTGCCCAGCTTCGCGAGCTCGAGGCCGAAGACGTGCACCGTGCCCGCCGACGGCCGCTCGAGGCCGGCGAGAATACGCAGCAGCGTCGACTTGCCCGAGCCGCTCGCGCCCAGCACGGCGAGCACCTCGCCCTCGCCGACCGCCATCGACAAGCCCTGCAGTGCGGCTGCGTCGCCTTCGGGCGTCGAGTAGACGCGAAAGAGGTCGCGCGTCAGCACGGCGGGAGCCGGATCGCGCCTCGATGAGGTCGACACCTGTGAAACCATGACGCCGGAGTCGCACTATACTCGCTCGCGACACCGACGAAGAGGAGATGCTGGTGTCTCGAATGGCTCCACGGTACGACCTTCCGAAGGCTGCGCCGGACGAGCTCAGACAGGTCCAGCTCTTCGTGAACACGACCGATCACGAAACCGGACGCGAGCTGCTCGACTCGCCGCATGGGCTGGGGACGTGGCTGTCGGAGCAAGGTCTGCTTCGTCCCGGCGCGCGCGTCCGCAGCGTCGACCTGCAACGCGCGAAGGCGCTGCGCGACGCGCTGCGGGCCTTGCTCGAGGCGCAGGGAGCGGGACGGGAGGAGGCTGCCGCAGAGCTGAACCGAACCGGCAGGCTGGCGCGCCTCGAGCTCGAGGCCACGCCGTCGGGCACCGCGAAGCTCTCCGTGTCCGCCACCGGCGTGGACGGTGCCCTCGGCTCGATCGTCGCGGCGGCGCTGCAGGGGATGCTCGACGGGCGCTGGAGCCGTCTCAAGCCCTGCCGGAACTGCGGCTGGATCTACTACGACTACTCGCGCAACCGCGCCGCGACGTGGTGCTCGATGTCCATCTGCGGCAACAGACACAAGACGCGCCTCTACCGCGAGCGGGTGCGCGGGCGCGAGGCGCGCCGGCCGAGCGCGCCCTGACCGCACGATGGGCTATCTGCTGCGCCTTGCCGCCTCGAACCTCGCCGGCAGCCCCGCTCGGCGGTTGCTCGTCGGTCTCGGCGTCGCAGCCGGAGCGGCAGTCCTCGGCGCCAGCCTCGCCGGGAGCGTCGTCGCAGCCGACGCCAAGCTCTCACGCACGCTGGGCGCCCTGCCTCCCGTCGAGCGGTCCGTGCACGTCGCCCACTTCGGCATCGCCAAGGACCGCGCCTCGTACGGTGACCTCGACCGTTCGGTCCAGCAGGCCGTCGGGCCGCTGCAGCTCGGTCGACCCGTTCGCGTGTTGCAGTTCAAGGAGGCCGACGTCGGCGGGGGCCTCGCGATCCTCGCCGCCATCGACGATGCCGAGCGCTGGGTCCAGCTCCGCTCCGGAAGGCTGCCGCGCATGTGCACGCCGCGCAGGTGCGAGGTGCTCAGGCTCGGAGGCGCAGGGCGCGTGGGACCCGCTGACGGGTTTCCCATCGTTGTCGTCGGTCGTGCCGAACTGAGCTCGGCCCTCCCGTTCGGTCGCCTCCTCGGCGTCGGCGGCGGGCGGGTCAGCGAGGTGCTCAACCGGAAGGACAGCCCGCCGTTTCTCCTCGCCGAGGGCGTCGAGGCGACGGCGGGCCTGCCGCGCCTGGCGACGACCTACCGCAGCTACGCGTGGGTCTTCCCGCTCGAGCAGGTCCATGCCTGGCACGCGGACCAGGTGCGAGCCCGCCTCGACGACGCCCAGGCGACCCTGCACGCGAAGTCCTTCGCCTTCGAGGTCGACGCGCCCACGGCCGCGATCGCAGCAGCGACCGACGAGGCGAGCGTCGCCGGGCGCCGGCTGCTGATCGTCGGCGGGCAGGCCGCTGCACTCCTGCTCGCGTTCACGATCCTCGGGGCGGAGACGCTTCGGCGCGAGTTCCTCGCATTGCGCCGGCGTCTGACGTGGTTCGGCGCGCGGCGCCGGCAGATCGCCCTCGTCGCCGCGCTCGACTTCCTCGCGGTCACCGTTGCGGCGACCGTGATCGGCTGGCTGGTGGCGGCGGGCGCGGGCGCAGCGATCGCCCGGCGCGCCGGAGTTCCCGTCGGCGATGTACTCCGGCAGAGCCTCTTCTCGCCGGTCGGCCTCGTTGCCGCCCTGACCGTCGCGGTCCTGTCGGCCCTCGCGCTCCTGGCCATGGTCTACGCAGCGCGGAGATTCTTCGGGACGCCGCATCTCGGCGGTCGACGTCGCTGCGGCCGCGGCGCTCGCGGGCATGGTGCTCGCGCTCTCGCGCGGGGCTGCCGATCCCGAGGCACTGGCGAACGAGGGTGGCTCCGTCGCGCTCGTGCTGCTGCTGCCGGCCCTGGCGCTCTTCGTCGCCGCCGCGCTCTTCGCCCGGATCTTCGTTCCGGCCCTCAAGGCGCTCTCACGACCCGCCGCTCGCCTGTCGGACGTGCGGCTGCGCCTGCCGCTGCTGGCGCTCGCACGCAACCCGGGCCGCGCCGCCATCGCGGCGTCGTTCCTCGTGGTCAGCGTCGGCGGCGCGCTCTTTGCCCTCACCTACCGCGCCACCCTGGAGCGCGGCGTCGAAGACCGCGTCCACTACGCCTATCCGCTCGACTTCGTCGTTCGCGAGAACCTCGCGCGGGAGAACGCCGCCCCGCTGGACGTCGCGCCGCTCTCCCGCTACGGCGCCCTCGGCGAGGACGTCGTCGTCGTGCCCGCCATCCGCCGTCACGCCAGCCTGCCGAGACTCGCAGGCGTCCAGACGCTCACGGCGCTCGCCCTCCCCGCCGCCCAGCTGCCGACCCTCTCGGGCTGGCGGGACGACTTCTCGGAGCTCCCGCGCTCGGAGATCGCGCGCCGGCTCGCGCCGCCGCGATCCGGTGGGGCTGCGGGGCGTCCGCCTCCCAAGCGCCGCGACGGCAGTCGGCTTCCGGGCACAGGCGCGCGGGGACGCCGTCGGCCTGGAGGCGAACATCCTGAATGCCGAGGGCGGCTTCACCACCGTCGAGCTCGGCGTGGCCGACGGCGGGGCCGACCGAGCTGGTCGCGGAGCTCCCGCCGCAGGCGCGCGGTGGCCTCCTCGTCGCGCTGACCCTGAACCGGGCGCTGGACATCGAAGGGCACGGGCAGGGCAACGTGCCGCTCGTCGAAGGGACGCTGACGCTCGGCCCGCTCGAGGCCCACACGGGCGACCGGCGGCAGGCGCTCGCACGCTGGCCGGACTGGCGCGGCGACGGCGGCGTGTCCGTCGTCGACCGCAGACACAGCTGTCCGCCTGAGCTACACGGTGACGAACGACATCGGCTCGCGGTTCCGGCCGAGACAGCCTCTCGACGATGGGGCCGTCCCCGTCCTGGCCAGCCCGGCGCTGGCCGCCGCCGCGGACGACCAGGGACTGTTGCCGCTCCGCCTGCCCGGCGGGGAGCTGACGGCCAGGGTCGTGGCCACGGCCCGCTACTTCCCGACCCTCGACGGTGACTTCGTCGTCGCCGACGAAGCGACCCTGAGCTCGGCGCTCAACGCCCGCCGGCCGGGAGCGGCTGTGACGAACGAGATCTGGCTCGGAGCGCCGAGCGCCGAGCTCCCACGGATCGAGCGGGCGCCTTCGCGACGAGCCGTTCAGCGCGCTCGAGCTCGAGACGCGCGCGAGCCTGGAGGCGAGGCTGGAGGACGACCCCCTCGCACGTGGCACGGTGCTGGCGCTGACCGCGACGGCGTTCGTCGCACTCGGCCTGGCCCTCGTCGGGCTCGTCCTCCTGGTCCGCGGCGACCTCGGCGACGAGCGCGGCGAGCTCTTCGACCTGGAGGCACAGGGCGCGGATCCCCGCCTCCTCACGTTCCATGTCCGCGGGCGGGCGGCGCTCGTCGCCGTCGCCGGGACGCTGGCCGGGTTGGCCAGCGGCGCGGCGCTGGCCGGCCTCGTCGTCTCCGTCGTGACCGTGACCGCGGGAGGGACCAGCGGACTGCCGCCGCTCGACCTCGTGCTCGACTGGCGCGGACTGGCCCTGACGGTGGCGATGTTCGGTGCGGTGGCGTGCGTGCTCGTGGCAGCGACCACACGACGCGCGTTCTCGGCGCCGGTTCCGAGACGGCCGGCGGGCTGAGCAGGTCACTCTACCGAGACCGAGACCGGACCGGCCGCAACCGTCCTGAACCCGTCCTTTCGGGGATTGCGGGCGTCGGGCCGCCGCAGACGATGAGTGCGCATGAGAGTCATTGCGGCGCTCTCGCTCTTCGTCGTTGCCCTGCTCCTGACGCCGGGCTCTGCACGCGCGGGCTCCGATCTCCTGATCGGCGTCCACGACGACAGCATCAAGTGGACGGAGCGGCCCGCGGTGATCTTCGGCGCGGTGAGGGCACTCGGCCTCGATGGCATGCGCGTGACGCTGGAATGGCGTTCCGGCAAGCGTCACCTGAACCGCCACGACCACAACTCGCTCCGGCGTGCGGTGGCGGCGCACGGACAGGGCGTGCGGGTCGTGCTGGGCGTCTACGGTCGCGCACGCGACGCGCCGCGCCGGCGCAGAGAGCGTGAGGACTACTGCCGCTTCGTCCGCAACGTCCTCCTCCGGTACAGCGAGATCCGAGACGTCGTGATCTGGAACGAGGCCAACTCGGACACCTTCTGGCAGCCGCGCAGGGGCGCACCGGAGGCCTATGCGGCGCTCCTCGCCCGGTGCTGGGACGTGCTGCACGCGTTCGTCCCGGGCGTGAACGTCCTGACCACGACCGCGGCGAGCCACGACCCGGCCGCCTTCATCCGCGGCGTCGCCGAGGCCTACCGCGCGAGCGGCCGGAGCAGGCCGCTCTTCGACGCCGTCGGCCACAACCCGTATCCGCTCTTCCCCGGCGAGCGGCCGGGCGCCCGGCACGAGGTCTACATCGGCCAGGGCGACTACGACCGGCTCGTCACGGTGCTCGACGAGTCGTTCGCCGCCACGGCGCAGCCCGCGACCCCGATCTGGTACCTCGAGAACGGCTTCCAGACGACGGTGGTCGACCGGCGACGCAGGCATTACACGGGCCGTGAGAGCCAGATCGGGACGCTCACACCCTTCGAGCAGGCGGTGCAGCTCGGTACAGCGCTCCGCCTCGCCCGCTGCCAGCCCCGCGTCGCGGCCTACTTCAACTTTCTGCTCGCCGACGAGACGCTGCTCGAAGGCTGGCAGTCCGGCCTGCTCTGGGCGAACTGGAAGCCCAAGCCCGCGTTCGAGGCCTACCGGTCGGCGATCGCGGACGTGCGCCGCGGGGACATCGACTGCGCCGCCCTGCTGCGAGGCTGAGCCAGCCAGTACGGTTCCGGCATGCCACGCCTGGCAGCGGTTACCGGCCTTTTCGTGGTTGCGCTCGTGCTGTCCGCAGGCGAAGGCGCAAGCGTCACGGACCGAGGCCCCAACGGCCGCGCCGCGCCCTCGGCTCCGGTCGCGGCTCCCCGCTTCGTCCGGAATATCCGGACCGGCGAGACGGGCTGGTTCTCCTCGCCCGGGCTCGTCGACCTGAACGGCGACCGCAAGCTCGAGCTCGTCGCGCCCTTCTACTCGACGTTCGTCTTCGACGCCAAGGGTCGCCTGCTCGGCAAGGGCACGGCGACGAAGGGACGGGTCTACGCGCCGGGCGCCGTGGCCGACCTCGACGGGGACCGGCGGCCGGAGATCGTGGTCGGCGGCAACGAGGGGACGGTGGCCGCGTACGAGCTTCGCAGCGGCGGCCTGCGCCTCGAGCCGGGCTGGCCCGCGTCGACGTGCAGCGGCGGCCAGTGCCCGGAGGCGCGGGGCCTGGCCGCGGCCGACCTCGACGGGGACGGCCGGACCGAGGTCGTCGTGACGACGACGAACACCTCGCCGACGGGTGCCCAGGTGTTCGTCTTCGGCGCGAACGGCTCGCTCTACCGGCCCAAGGGCGCCCCGGCGACGGCGTGGCCGCGCTACAACCAACTGCGCGGCAAGGGCAACGACGCCGACTTCAACGGCGCCGGCAACCACGGGTACGGCGCCTACGGCGAGAACGTCGGCATCGGCAACCTCGACGACGACGCGCAGCTCGAGATCGTCGTCACCTTCGACAACCACCAGATCAACGTCTTCAACCACGACGGCACCTCGGTGCTCGCCTCGCCGTGGTTCCGCAACCGCGACAGCCGTCACGCGGGCAGGCGGCTCGGCTGGGGCCAGTTCATCCGCTGGCTCGACCCGGCGGTGGAGGCGCGGCACTACCACGCCCATGCCGGCGCCTGGCCCGACGTCAGGAAGACCATGTGGCTGCAGTGGACGGACTCGCCGCCGTCGATCGCGGACCTCGACCGCGACGGCCGCAACGAGGTGATCGGACTGCCGAACGCGGAGCGAAAGGAGCCGTACGAGACCCAGGCCTACGCGTTCATGGTGCTCGACGGCGCGCACGGCGACGGCTCCCGGTCGGCGCGCCGCCACCCGGGCTTCACGAAGCCACCGCTGTCGGGCAAGCCCGCCGTGCGGCCCTCGGGGGACTGGTACCCACCGTCCGGGATCCCCGCGCCGACGGTCGTCGACATCGCCGGCGACGCCCGGCCGGAGATCGTCGCCTCCGTTGCCGACGGCTTCGTCTACGCCGTCGGCCCCACCGGCAGGCGCCTCTGGCGCTTCGACTATGCGAGGGGCGCCGCGAAGACGTTTGCGTCGGAAGTCGTCGCCGCCGACCTCAACCGCGACGGCGCCCCCGAGCTCGTCTTCGGCACGTACGCACTGGCGCCCGGCTCGGGCCGGCTGGTCGTGCTCTCCGCGGCCGGCAGGCGGCTGCACGACATCCGGCTCCCCGGCCAAGGGCGCAACGGGAACGGGATCGGCGTGCCTGCGGCTCCCTCGATCGGCGACCTGGACGGGGACGGTCGGCTGGAGATCGTGCTCTCGACGTTCGACCACGGCCTCGACGTGTTCCGCGTCCCCGGCTCCGGCACGAACCTCCTGCCCTGGCCGACGGGGCGCGGCGGGCTGCTGCGGAACGGGACCGGCCCGGCCACCGCGCGCTGAGGGCGCCCGCGCCTACGTTGCCGGGAACCGCTTCTCGAGATTGGCGAGCGTCCGCCGCAGCGCCCGTGCAGCGGCGAGGCGGACGAGCGTGCGATCGAAGAGCCCGGCCGGCCCGGAGCGCGGCTCGAAGCTGACGACCAGCCGATAGGTGAAACCCTCGTCAGCGGGCTCGAAGTGGCGCTCGTGCGCCGCCGCGGGCAGGCGTTGCTGCGAGGTGCGGTAGAGCACGAGCTCCGGTCGGTTCAACCGGTCGAGGGTCATGTGCAGGTCGGTGATCCTGCCGGCCAGCCGCATGCGGAGCCGCGCCGTGTCGCCCGGTGTCTTCCACCTCGTCCGGTCGAGGTCCGGGATGTCGACGAGATCGGGCCAGAAGCTCGGCCAGTTGGTCGGGTCGGTGATGTAGTCGAAGCCTGTCTCGCGATCGACCAAGAAGGTCCTCGACTGCTCGATCCGCACCATCGATCGATCTACCTCCTGCCGCCAGACGCTAGCTCGCAACAGCGGTGAGAGCAACGCCCGGCAGCTCGTAGCCTCCGCCCTCGGCCGCGAACGGCGCGAACGCAGCTGCCAGCTCCGTCGTCAGCGCCTCGCGTTCGGCCTCGGTCAGTCCCTGGACCGCGAGCCCGACCGGACCCGCGGTGTCGCCGACATAGGTGAGGTAGTCGTCCACGTCGCCGACCGCGAAGCGAACCGGCACGTCCTCGGTGTGCACCGTGGCAAAGCCGGCGTCGCCGAGGAGCGATCTGGTGCGCTGCTCGTCCGCGAGCCGGAAGGGGCCCGGCGCCTCGGGATCGAGTGGTGCGACATGTCCTCCCTCGACGAGGAGCCGAGCCAGAATCGTCAACCAGGCGTTCTTCTCGGGCGCTCCCCACACGGCCAGGGCCAGGCGTCCACCGGCTCTGAGCACACGGCGGGTCTGGGCGAGCGCCAGACCGGGATCGACAATCAGCATGTAGCCGAAGCGGCAGAGCACGCCGTCGACGGATCCGGCATCGAGGTCGATCCGCTCGGCGTCCATTACCCGGTAGTCGACATTCCGGATCCCGAGCTCGGCGCCGCGGCGGCGAGCGACGTCCACCATCTCCGGCGAGAAATCGGTCGAGATCAGCCGGCTGCGGGCGCCGGCGGCTGCGAGCGCTTCGAAGCCGGTGTCGCCCGCTCCGGCTGCGAGCTCCAGCACGGTGTCGCCGCGTTCCGGTGCGAGCGCCCTGACCATCCACTTTCGCACCGGGGCGACGTTCGCCTCGGTCCGCGCCCGTTGGCGCTCCCAGCCGGGCGCGATCGCTCGAGCGATCGCCTGGATCGCGTGCCGCCACTCCTCCGGGCTCGAGGGCGCTCGGTCGTCGCGCGCGGCACTCGTCGCAGGCCGGATGTTCCGATTGGAGCGGAACAGGTTGTCCGGGTCGTAGGCCTGCTTGATCTCCGTGAGGCGCTCGTAGTTGGCGCCGTAGGTAGCCCGGATCCGCTCTTCACCCTCGTCGACCGACTGGAAGTTGATGTAGGTCCGGCCCGTCGAGAAGGGGCGGAGCCGCGTCCACGCTTCACGGATCCACTGCTGGAACATCTCCGCGTCCGGTTCGTCGTGCTCCCACATGCCGTTCACGCCGTGCACGTACCTGGCGTCCCGATTGCCGATCGCACCGTCGTCCTCGTCGCGCTCGTTCAGTGCTCCACCGAGGTGCAGGAAGCCCAGCTCTCCTCCGGGGATCGGGCACTCGGCGAACAGGTCACGTGTGGTTGTCAGCAGGTCGTCGCTCAACTCCGCGACGAAGTCGGTCTTCCAGTAGTAGTGGCCGCCCTTGGGCTCCGTCTCGTCGAGGAACGACTGCTGCTGGGTGTAGGGCCATTCCTGCAGCAGCTCGACGAGGGGCTCGCCCAGGGCCCGGATCGGTGCCAGCATCTCGTCGGTGCGGCCGAGGTCGCCGCTGTAGCAGACGACCATGGCGCAGATCTTCTTGCCATGCCACTCCTCGGGGACGAACGGTGCCGGCGGGGCATGGATCAGAAGCAGCCAGACGGCCAGCTCGCGAGGAGCTTCGCTCGTCATCGTCCTGTACGCCCGCAGGATCTCGTCGGCGCGCTCGAAGGGCCAGGCGATCAGCCCTCCGTAGACCATCGGCCCGACCTCGTGCAGGCGGAACGTGAAACGGGTGACGACGCCGAAGTTGCCGCCGCCACCCCGGAGCGCCCAGAACAGGTCCGCGTTCACGTCGCGGCTGGCGGTCCGAATCTCACCGTCGGCGGTCACGATCTCGACCTCCTCGAGGTTGTCGACCGTCCACCCGAAGCGGCGCGCCAGGTAGCCGAGCCCACCGCCGAGCGTCAGGCCGGCGACGCCGACCTCGGAAACGAAGCCGAGCACCGTCGCGAGCCCGTGCTCCTGCGTGGCGCGGTCGACGTCCTTGAGCCGGCACCCCGGCCCGACGTGAGCGAGCCTGGCGGCGTGATCGACCTTCAGCTCGCGCATGCCGGAGAGGTCGAGCGTCACGCCGCCCTCGGCGATCGACGTGCCGGCGAGGTTGTGGCCGCCGCCCTTGATGCCGAGCAGCAGTCCGTGCTCGCGCGCGAACCCGACCGCGGCGGCGACGTCCTCGGCGGACGTCGGTTGGACGACGAGGGCCGGCAGCTTCGCCACCATGCCGTTCCAGACCAGCACGGCCTCGTCCCAGCCGTCGTCGCCCGCGCGCAGCATCGTGCCCTCCAAGCGTGAGGCCAGATCGTCGAGCTGCTCCGCGGACAGGCTGACGTGCCCGCCCTCCAATCCGGCGATGTCGATCGTGCCCGTGCTGATGCTCATGCGACTCCTCCTGTCCTCTCAAGCTCCAGGGAGACACCCTCGTGGGGGCGAGGGTCGCTGCGCATCGGCGCAACCACCCAAGTTCGTCGCACGGGCCCTTGGGTAGGACCGCCTAGACCGGCTCAGACGAGCTTGTTCTCGTACGCGTACGCCGTGGCCGCGGCGCGGGAGGACACGCCGAGCTTCATGAAGATGTTGCTGACGTGCCGGTCCACCGTCCGCTCGCTGAGGACGAGCTCGGCGGCGATCGCCTTGTTCGTCGCGCCCGTCGCGACCAGGCGGAGCACCTCGAGCTCGCGCGGCGTCAACCCGTGCGTGTCGAACGACGGACCGTCCGGCGCGAGCGAGTCGAGGCGAGCGAGGTCCGGCGCGGCTCCCAGCTCCGCGAAGACGCCGCGCGCAGCGTCCAGCTCCATTGCGGCCGTGTCGTCGTCACCGAGCGCGTGACAGGCGAGACCGACGAGCATCCGGGCGCGCGCCGCTTCGTAGGGCGCCTCGAGGCCCTGCCATACCTGCAACGCGCTTCGGAGCGAGACGAGCGCGGATCGTGCGTCGCCCTCGGCCAGGTCGACCGCGCCCCGGGCCTGCGCCACCATCGCGGCGAGCATCGCGCTCTCGTAGCCGGCCGCGATCTCCGCGAGCTCACCGGCCGCCGCGCGCGCCCGCTCGGGCTCGTCGACGGCGAGCATGATCTCGACGCAGGCGGCCAGCAGGCCTGCGCGCTTGAGCGGCTCGGAGATCTCGCCGGTCGCTCTGAGGATCGCCGCAGCCGCAGCGTCTGCTCGTCCCTGCGCCAGCCGCAGCTGGGCCAGGCCCGGCTGCGGCTCCCAGCCGAATCGGCTCGCCTCCCGGTACGCCTCTTCGGCCGCTTCGAACTCACCTTGCAGGCGAAGCACCTCTCCCTGGCGGTAGTGAGCCAGGCCCGCAGCGGAGTTCCTGGTCTCGACGAAGCGAAGGCCGGCGCGCCGCGCCTCTTCCAGCGCATCCGCCCACGCGCCGTCGAGCTGCATGATCTCGGCGCGATGGACGAGGCAGCGGCCGGTGAACGCGACCAGGTCGGGCTGGTCGGCGCACCACCGCGTCAGCGCCGCCGTCCACTCCCGGGCGCGACCCAGCTCGTACGCCTCCTGGCAGGCCAGGATCACGCCGCAGTAGACGAGCCCGGTGGGGATCGGCGAGAGCTCGCCGGTCGTGACGGCGACCATCGCTTCGTCCAGCAGCCGCATGCCCTCGCTGATGCGCCCGTCCATGACGAGCAGGTAGCCCTGTCCCTGGACGGCCAGCGCGAACAGATCGGCGTCGCCGAAGCGCTGACCGATCTCGGCCGCGGCGGCAGCAGTGGCGGCCGCCGCCGAGAGGTCACCGGCAGCCTCCTGCTGGAACATGGCGGGCAGCAACATGTAGCCGCGCTCGGGGCAGTCGCGCCCGTAGCGCTCGAGCAGCCGCTGCGCGCGCGCCCACCAACCGGTCGCGCCGCCGATCTCGCCGCGGAGCGCAAGGTTCGTGCCGATCCAGCCCGCGCAACTCGCAGCAGGCCGAGCGTCGCCCGCCTCGACGTAGAGGTGATGGGCGCGCTCCAGGCCCTGCATCCACTCGTCGTCGCGACCGAGCATGTAGGCGGATGTCGCCAGGAGCTCGAGGTCGCCCGCACCCAGCGGAGCCACCTCGTCGGCGCGCAAGAACGACTCGTACGCGTCCAGCCATGCACGCGTCGCATACGACCGCCGGCCGCGCTCGAGCTCGTCCGAGCTCGCCCTCGTCCCGGCAGCCGCGGGATCCTGCCTGGCCCCGGCGGGGGACATGAAGAGCACTCTAGATGCTGGAAACGGCGCTCAGTCGTCCGTCAACGGCAGAGCCGCCGTGACGACGGTGCCCTGGCCCGCCGGGCTCTGGACGACGAGCGTGCCGCCGGCAGCCTCGGCCCGGTCGCGCAGCCCCTCGAGGCCCGTTCCGTCCGACTCGACCGCACCTCCCCGGCCGTCGTCCGCGATCTCGAGGCGAAGCACGTTCGAGTCGCAGCCGATCGAGACGCGCGCGGAGCTCGCCTCCGCATGCTTGACGACGTTCGTGAGGGCCTCGGAGACGATGTAGTACGCCGTTGCCTCGAGCTGCTCGGCGTCAGCCGCTCGTCCGCGACGTCCATCGTCACGGGCAGCGGCAGACGGTTTCCGAGCGCCTCCACGGCGCGGCGCAGGCCGTGGTCGGTCAGGGCGCCGGGATGGAGCCCGCGGGCGAGCTCGCGCAGCTCCGACAGGCCCGCGTCGAGCTCCCGCGACGCCTCCGCCAGCAGCTCGCTTGCCGAGCCCGGCTCGCGAGCTCTGCCGCGCCTGCGCGATCCGGAGCATGAGCGCCGCCGCGACGAGCCGCTGCTGCGCGCCGTCGTGCAGGTTGCGCTCGAGCCTGCCGCCGCTGCTCGTCGCCCGCCTTGACGACGCGGGCGCGTGAGGCGCGGAGGTCGGCCCGAGCCTGCGCACTGGCGACGGCGAGCGACACGAGCTCGCAGAAGGCGCCGAGCCGTGCCTCGCTCTCGGGCGGCAGCGGGTCCTCGCTCGCGATCGAGACCGCGCCCCAGAGCGTCCCGGCGACGACGATCGGCGCCGCGACGGTCGAGCGATAGCCGATCTGGAGCATCGTCTCGGCGAAATCGCCGGTGACCGCGCCCCAGTCGTCGATCCGCGCGGGCGCGCCGGACGCCAGCACGCGGCCGATCGACGTTCGCTCGTCCGCGGGCAGGCGCGCACCGATCGGGAATGACGCGATGCCGTCCCGGTTGTGCCGTCCCACGACGCTGGCGGTGCCGTCCCCCTCGTACCGAAGCACCGCGGACGCGTTCACCTCGAGCACCCGCGCGCACTCCTCGGAGACGGCCATGAAGACCTGCTCGGGAGTGGCCTCCGACGCGACGAGCGTGGCGACGCGCCGGAGCGAGCGCTGCTCCTGCGCCAGCTGGCCGATCTCGGCGAGCTTCGCCTCCGGATCGCCTCCGAGCGCGCTCGTCCTCCTGCTGCGCGTCCTGCGCGCGGTCGGTCAGGTCGATGCCCGACGTGACGAGATAGGCGGGCAGACCGTCTTCGCCCGCCACCGGCCGGTTCGACCAGGCGATCAGGCGGCGCTTGCCGTCCTTCGTCTTCCAGTGGCCGACCTGGGGGCTGGAGTAGCCCGTCTTCCAGATGTAGGCCAGCACCTCGCGGAACGCGTCGGCCTCCTCGCGCGGGATGACGAAGTCGAAGATGGGCCGCCCGAGCACCTCCTCGCGGCCGAACCCGCTCGCCCGTTCGCACGCGTCGTTGAAGAGCAGGAACCGCCCCTCGCGGTCGAGTGCGCAGACGAGCGCCTGCGTCGTCTCCGTGAGCACCGCCGCGAACGCCCCGCCGAGGGCGAACTCTCCGGTACCCGGCTGCTCCTCCATCGTCGCCGGATGAGGGTACCGCCCTACGCGGCGACGTGATCAGGCTCGGAGCGTGACCTCGACCGCGGTGCCGCGGCCGGGATGCGAGCGGAGCGCGAAGCCGCCGTCGATCGTCGCGGCGCGCCGGCGCATGTTCTTCAGCCCCTGCCCCGCGGCAGCGTCGTCCGCGTCGTCGAAGCCGACGCCGTCGTCGCGGACGCTGACGACCCGGCGCGCCCCGCGCTGGCCGATTCGCACGGTCGCGCGTTGAGCACCTGCGTGCTTGCGCACGTTCGCGAGGCCCTCCTGGACGATCCGGAAGACCTCGATCTGCTCGTCCGGCGCGAGCAGCATCTCGCGGTCGATCTCGAGCTCGACCTCGAGCGCGCCGTCGGCGGTGAGGAACTCCACGTACCGTCGGAGCGCCGCGTCGAACGGCGCGTTCCCGCTCGCCGACGAGAGCGCCAGCACGGCGAAGCGCGCCTCCTGCTGCGCCGCGGCGGCGGCCTCCTTGAGCTTCGGCAAGGTCGTGCTGAGCGGTGCGCCCGACTCGAGCATGCTGGCGTGCGTCGAGACGGCGAAGAGGTACTGAGCCAGCCCGTCGTGGATCTCGCGCGCCACTCGGGCACGCTCCTCGGCGACCGCCCGGCCGAACTCGGCGAAGCTGATCGCGCGCCACACGCCCACGAGCAGGATCCCGTACGAGAGCAGGCGCAGGAAGTCGCCCTGCGAGACGAAGTCGGTCGAGAGCCGCGGCGTGAGGACGTAGTGCAGCTCGGCGAAGAGCGTCAGCGTCGCGCCGAGCGCCAGCCAGCTGTCGAGGTCCTCGCCGTGCGCGCGGTAGCGAACGGCAAATCCCAGCACTGCGAGCAGCGCGAGCAGCGCCAGGATCGAGAGCGTGAGCGTGACCTCGAAGGGCCGGTCGCCCCGGCTGTTGGGATTGAGCAGGCTGAGCGCGACGCCGGAGCCGTGCAGCGACAACCACAGCGTGAGCAGAGCACCGAGCACGGTCGCGACTCCCGCCAGCAGAGCGCGGCCACGGGCGGCGATGCGCCGTCCGGGCACGATCGGCGCGAGCGCGATCAGCGTCGCTGCGAGCACCCGCGAGCCGAGCGCGGCCCATGCCTCCGCCGCCTCCTGCGGGGTGCCGTCGAGCACCGGGACGACTCCGAACGCGAGCGTGCCGACACCGGCGACGCAGAACCCCGCAGCGAGCAGGAGGTCGAGCGTCCTGCCCTCGACGGAGAAGCGCACCGCCGCGAGGATGGCCACGATCGTCGCCGCGAGCACGACTGCTGTGTCGAGCACCAGCCGGCCCTCGGGCAGCTCGTAGGTGTTCCGCAGGGACGGGTTCGTGAGGAAGAGCGCGGTCGCGGAGCCGAGCAGCGTGACGAGCAGCAGCTCACCGAAGAGCCACGACTCGAAGGTGTCCTTGGCGTTCCTTTGCACGTCCCCCTAATCGGCAGCTGCGCCGCTGCCGATGAGAGTCATCGACATGGCCGAGCGCATCCTTCTCGTGGACGACCATCCCTTGACCCGGGACGCCCTGGCGTCGCTGCTCGAGCAGGGCGGATTCGACGTCGTCGGCGAAGCGGCCGACGGCGCCGAGGCGCTCGAGCTGGCGGGCCGCCTCCAGCCCGACCTCGTGCTGCTCGATCTCTCGATGCCAGGCGTCGACGGTCTCTCCGCGCTGCCGGGGCTGCGCGCGGCTGCATCCGACTGCGAGGTCGTCGTCCTGACCGCGTCCGGCACCGAGGACAACCTGCTCGCCGCGATCCGCGGCGGCGCCGCCGGCTACCTGCTGAAGAGCGAGCCCCCCGAACGGATCGTCGCCTTCCTGCGCGGGGTCGCGAACGGCGAGGCTGCGCTCTCGGGCGCGGTCGCGCGCAGGCTGCTCGAGCAGGTGCGTGCCGGCGGACGGCTCGGCGGTGGCGTGCCCGACCGGATCGCGCAGACCCTCTCGGCCCGCGAGGTCGAGGTGCTGCTGCTCCTTGACGATCATCTCTCGACGGACGACATCGCCAGGCGCCTCTACATCTCCGAGCACACGGTGCGCTCGCACGTGAAGAGCCTGCTGCGCAAGCTCGGCGTCTCCTCGCGGCGCGAGGCGCTCGAGCAGCTCTCGGTCGCCCGCAGCTGACTAGCCGGCGCTTCGCGGCCCTCCAGCTCAATGACGCTCAGCCCGCCAGGAAGCCCGCGTGCGCGCTCGCCACGAGCCGTGGCAGCGTGGCGAGGTTGTAGCCCCCTTCGAGCACCGCGGCGAGCCGCGGGGCAAGCGCCGCGCAGCGCGCCCCGAGCTCTCGGAAGCAGCCCTCGCTGAGCGCGAGCCCGCCGAGCGGGTCCTCGAAATGGGCGTCGAAGCCCGCCGAGACGAGCACGAGCTCGGGCTCGAACGACCGCACGGCCGGCTCGACGAGCTCGTCGAAGGCGGCGAGGAACTCGGCGTCCTCGGTTCCGGCGGGCAGTGGCACGTTCAACGTCGCCTCGTCACCCGTCCCGGGGCCGCCCGTGCCGGGGTAGAACGGCCACTCGTGCAGCGAGCAGAAGAGCACGGAGTCGTCGCCGAGGAAGATCGCCTCCGTGCCGTTCCCGTGGTGAACGTCGAAGTCGACGATCGCCACCCTCGTCAGGCCGAGCTCCGCCTGCGCGTAGCGGGCGGCGAGCGCGACGTTGTTGAGGAGGCAGAAGCCCATCGCGCGGTCGGAAAGCGCGTGGTGCCCCGGCGGCCGCACGAGTGCGAACCCGCCGCGATCGACGGCCTCGAGCGCGATGCCGGCGGCGAGAAGCGCAGCGTCGTACGACGTCTCCGAGACGACCGTATCGGCCTCGAGCAGCGTCGGGCCGTCGATCGCGCGCAGCACGTCCACGTGCTGCGTCGTGTGGACGCGGGCGACCTGCTCGTCCGTCACGCGCCGCTCGACGGTGGTGCCCTCGAGCACCGCGATCCGCTCCTGTCGCTCCGGGTGCGAGCCCGTCGGATGCAGGCGCGCGAGCGCCGGGTTGGTCAGGAGCTCGATGCCGACTCCAGCTCCTCCAGCCGCCCCGCGAGCCGGCCCAACCCCCATTCTTCGGCGAGCGCGGCGCCGCGGCCCCAGGTCGGCTCCTGGTCGTCCAGCGGCGGCAGCGGCGCCGAGGCGTCCATCGTGGCCACGCGCAGGTACAGCCGCAGCGCATCGGCCTCGGCGGCGAACCGGCCGGCTGCGAGCGCGTCCTCGAGGCTGCCGTGCTGCCGCAGCACCTCCGCAGCGGTCTTCTCGCCCACGCCGCGGGCGCCGGGGATCTTGTCCGAGGGATCGCCGCGGAGCGCGATGAAGTCGGGCACCTGGGCCGGCTCGACGCCGTAGCGCTCTCGCACCTCGGCGGGGCCGATGCGGGTGAGCGCCCCGCCGCCGCGCTGTGGCTGGAGCACGGTCGTGCGCTCGCTGACGAGCTGGAACATGTCGCGGTCTCCGCTCGCGACGAGCGCCTGGCCGCCGCGTGCCTCCTCGTGCGCGACCGACGCGGCAACGAAGTCGTCCGCCTCGTAGCCGTCGCCCTTCGCGACCGCGAAGCCGAGCGCGGCGACGAGCTCGGGGGCAAGATCGAGCTGTTCGAGCAGGTCCTCGGTCGAACACGCGCCCGCCCTGGTAGGCGGGCAGCTCGATGTGGCGGTACGTGGGCACCGTGAGCGTGTCCCAGCAGACCACGACGGCGCGCGGGGACTCCTCCTCCCACAGCCGCACGAGCAGGTTGCCGACGCCGGTGAGCAGCCCGGCCGGCCCGCCGTCCGCGCGGCGGATCGACTTCGGCAGCGCGTGGTAGGAGCGATGCGCGAAGGAGTCCCCGTCGACCACGAGGAGCGGCCGGCTCACGCGGACGCCTCCAGCTCGGCGATCGCCGCCATCAGCCGCTCGGTGGCGACCTGTGCCGCGTCGTCGCGCCCGCGCGAGATCGTCGAGAGGGATCGCGGAGCCGTACGCCACGCGGAGCTGCCCCAGCCGACCGAGCCGGTCGGTGCCGATAATCCCGGCCGGGACGAGTGGAACCCCCGCGTCGAGCGCGATCCGCGCCGCGCCCGTGTGGGCCCGGGCCTCGCGGCGCTTCCGCAGGCCCTTTTTTCGTCGCGTCCCCTCGGGGAACATGACCACGATGTGGCCCTCACTGCAGAGCTGAGTCGCCGTCGCCAGGGCCTCCGTATCGGCCTGGCCACGCCGCACCGGGAACGCCCCGGCAGCCGTCGCGAACTGCTTGAAGGGCGTCCAGAAGAGCTCGGACTTCGCCATGAAGCGGAGGTAGCGCCGCGGCCAGAGCGGCAGCCCGAGCGGCCACGGATCGAAGTTCGAGTTGTGGTTGGCGGCCAGCACGAAGCCGCCGTCGGGGATGTGCTCGCGCCCACGGGAGCGGAGCCGGAAGAGCCCGTAGAGGAGCGGCCAGCTCAGCAGCGCCACGAGCATGTAGACGGCGCTCGGCCGGGGCGGCGACACGTTCACAGCCGCTCGAGGAGCCAGTCGTGGATTCGCTCGACGGAGCGCGCCGTGAACAACGTCAGGTGTCCCTCGTCCTCGGAGAACCACGACTCCGCACCCGGAATCGCAGCGGCCAGCCACGCACCGTGCGTCGGTGGCACCATCAGGTCCTGGCGGCCCTGGACGACGAGCACTGGCGGCGCGATGTCCGCCGGCTCGAAGCCCCAGGGCCGCACGAAGGCCAGGTCGTCGTCGAGCCAGCCGTCCACGCCGCGGGCGAGCGAGCGGCCGAACCCCTCGGCGAAGTAGTCGCCGAGATCGCTCTCCTCAAGCACCGCCGCGTCGGGCGCCGAGAGGACGGTGCGCAGCGCCTCCGCATACTGTTCGCCGGTCATCCCGGCACTCCCCGCGGCCTCCGCCTCGAGCGCCGGCCGCAGGGTCTCTTCGCCCGCGAGCGCGGCCCTGAACTCCTCGACGTTGCCCTCCCCCATGCCGGCGACCCAGTCGAAGCCGTCGGAGCCGTAGGGCGCCACTCCTGCGACCGAAGCGACCGCGCGCACGCGTCTCGGCATGAGCGCTGCGCACGCGAGCGCGTGAGGCCCGCCTCCCGAAAGCCCCCAGGTCGCGAATTTCTCCAGACCGAGCTCGTCGGCGATCCGCGCGACGTCGCCGGCGACGTCGCCGATCGTGCGGCCGGAGTGTCGCGAGGAGTCGCCGTAGCCGGCCCGGTCGTACGAGACGAGCCGCACGCCCTCCCGCTCCGCCAGCCGCACGTGCGGCTCGTAGGGCGCTCCGCTCGAGGGCGTCCCGTGGTGGAAGAGAATCGGCGCTCCCGACGGGTCGCCAGCGTCGTACACGGTGAGGTAGCGGCCGCCGGCGGTCTCGATCGTGCTCTGGCGCACCGCCATGTGGAGACCCTAGCCGGGGCCGGGAGCGCAGCGGCGACCAACCCCGTCGCTAAGGTGTCCCGCGCCATGGCGAAGAAGCTGGTGATCGTCGAGTCGCCCGCGAAGGCGAAGACCATCGCGGGCTACCTCGGCCCCGATTTCGTGGTCGAGTCCTCGATCGGGCACATTCGCGACCTTCCGAACCGCGCCTCGCGACGTGCCGAAGGAGCAGCGCGAGAAGTACGGGGCGCTCGGCGTCGCGATCGACGACGACTTCGAGCCGCTCTACGTCGTCGACGCGGACAAGAAGACCAAGGTCAACGAGCTGAAGCAGCGTGCTCAAGGGCGCGGACGAGCTCCTGCTCGCGACGGACGAAGACCGCGAGGGCGAGGCGATCGCCTGGCACCTGCTGCAGGTGCTAAGCCGAAGGTGCCGGTCCGCCGGATGGTCTTCCACGAGATCACGAAGGACGCGATCCAGCGCGCGCTCGAGCGAGACGCGCGACATCGACGAGCGCCTGGTCGACGCCCAGGAGACGCGGCGCATCCTCGACCGCCTCTACGGCTACGAGGTCTCGCCCGTGCTCTGGAGCAAGGTCATGCAGGGCCTCTCGGCCGGCCGCGTGCAGTCGGTCGCGACGCGGCTCGTCGTCGAGCGCGAGCGCGAGCGGCATGCGCCTTCGTCTCGGCCGGCTACTGGGACATCGCAGGGCGTCTTCGACCCGGGGACGTTCGAGCGCCCGCCTCGTCGCCGTCGACGGCAAGCGCGTCGCGCAGGGCCGCGACTTCGGCGCAGGACGGGACGCTCGAAGTCGGCCGAGCTCGCCGTGCCTCGACGAGGCCGAGGCGCGCGGCTCGCCGCGCAGCTCGACGGGCGCCACCTTCGCGGTCCGCTCGGTCGACGAGAAGCCGTACACGCGCCGGCCCGCGGCGCCGTTCATGACCTCGACGCTGCAGCAGGAGGCGAGCCGCAAGCTGCGCTTCACGGCGCAGCCGACGATGCGCGTCGCCCAGCGCCTGTACGAGAACGGCTACATCACCTACATGCGCACCGACTCGACGACGCTGTCGGAGTCGGCGATCGCGGCGGCGCGCGAGCAGGCGGTCGAGCTGTACGGAGCCGAGTCCGTCCCGGACGCGCCCGCGCCAGTACGACGCGCAAGGTGAAGAACGCGCAGGAGGCGCACGAGGCGATCCGGCCGGCGGGCGACGCGTTCCGCACGCCCAAGCAGGTCGAGCGCGAGCTCGAACCGCGACGAGCTGGCGCTGTACGAGCTGATCTGGAAGCGCACGGTCGCGTCGCAGATGGCGGACGCGCGCGGGCTCGACCGTCTCGCTGCGGCTCGGCGCGACGCGCACCGGCGGCCGCGACGCCGAGTTCTCCGCCTCCGGCACGGTGATCACCTTCCGCGGCTTCCTCGCCGCCTACGAGGAGGGCACGCGACGAGGACGCGGCCGCGCAGAAGGAGGAGGAGCGCCCGCTGCCGCACCTCGCCGTCGGGCGACGCGGTGCAGGCGCTCGAGCTCGAGCCCGAGGGCCACGCGACCACGCCGCCGGCGCGCTACACCGAGGCGAGCCTCGTGCAGGCGCTCGAGGAGCGCGGCATCGGCCGCCCGTCGACCTACGCCGTCGATCATGGGCACGATCCTCGACCGCGGCTACGTCTGCAAGCGCGGGCACGGCGCTCGTTCCCGTCGTTCCTCGCCTTCGCGGTCGTGACGCTGCTCGAGCAGCACTTCGCCCAGCTCGTCGACTACGAGCTTCACGGCCCGGATGGAGGACGATCTCGACCGGATCGCCGCCGGCGACGAGCAGCGGCTCGCCTGGCTCCATGCGCTTCTACTACGGCGCGGATGGCGACGGCGGGCTGAAGGAGCTCGTGTCGCACCTGGACGAGATCGACGCGCGCGCGATCAACTCGCTCCCGATCGGGGACGGCATCGTGCTCCGCGTCGGCCGCTACGGGCCGTACGTCGAGCGGGGCGAGGAGCGCGCGAGCGTCCCGGAGGACCTGGCACCCGACGAGCTGACGCTCGAGAAGGCCGAGGAGCTGCTCGCGGCGCCGGCCGGCGACCGCGCCCTCGGCGTCGCATCCCGACACCGGCCGCGAGGTCTCGTCCGAAACGGCCGCTACGGGCCGTACGTGAGCGAGGCGGTGCCCGAGGGTTCGGACGAGAAGCCGCGCACGGCGTCGCTCTTCGCGTCCATGTCGCCCGACTCGGTCACCCTCGACGACGCCGTGCGCCTGCTGACGCTGCCGCGCACGCTGGGCGCCGACCCGGCCGACGGCGCCGAGGTGACGGCACAGAACGGCCGCTACGGCCCGTACGTGAAGAAGGGCACGGAGTCCCGCTCGCTCGAGAGCGAGGAGCAGCTCTTCACGATCACGCTCGACGAGGCGCTCGCCCTGCTCGCCCAGCCGAAGGAGCGGCGCGGCCGCGGAGCGGCCAAGCCGCCGCTGAAGGAGCTCGGGCCCGATCCGGTCACCGACAAGCCGATCGTGCTGAAAGAAGGCCGTTTCGGCCCGTACGTCACCGACGGCGAGACGAATGCGAGCCTGCGCCGCGGCGACGACGTCGAGTCGCTGACGACCGAGCGCGCGATCGAGCTTCTGGCCGAGCGGCGAGCGAAAGGCCCGGCTCCGAAGCGCAAGCGTGCCGCCAAGCGCCCTGCCCGCCGGCCCGCGGCGTAACATTAAATTCACACGGAACTGCAAACTTTCGGTGCCGGGCGGCGTACTGATTCTGGAGGGCGAACGCCGTCGCGCTAGCCTCGTAAGCGCAATCAGAAGTCCGCGTCACCGGAATACCGAGCAGGGCCTACACGTTTGAGCTTGTGACACCTACCAGGTGTCGGTTCCCCTGGCAAAAGCAGGAAATAGCTCATAAGGTGCGTAAGTTTGTTGCTCTCCCGCGAAGCTGCACCCGAAAGGACTGACGTTTCTCCTTGACGCAGAACCAGCTGATCGAATTGTTCGAGTCCGACCAGGTGAAGACGCTCGTCGAGCGCTCTGAGGAGCGCGGCTTCATCGACCCCACCGAGTTCGAGGCGTTCGTGCTCGAGCACGACCTGAACGACGAGGAGCAGGAGCGGCTGACGCGCGAGCTCGAGACGATCGGGCTCGAGGTCGGGCCGCCCAAGGCGGGCACCGCCCCGTCCGACGCCGCCGCGAAGCAGCCCGAGAAGGAAGTCGAGAAGGAGCCGGCACCCGTCGCCGCCGCCACCGGCGCCGCCGACAGCCTCCAGCTCTTCCTGGCCGACGTCGGCCGCCACAAGCTGCTGAACGCGGCCGAAGAGGTCCAGCTCGCGAAGCAGATCGAGCGCGGCGACCTGATCGCCAAGCGCCGCATGATCGAGTCGAACCTCCGGCTCGTCGTCTCGATCGCGAAGGGCTATCGCGGCCTCGGCGTCCCGTTCCTGGACCTGATCCAGGAGGGCACCCTCGGCCTCAACCGCGCCGTCGAGAAGTTCGACTGGCGCCGTGGGTTCAAGTTCTCGACCTACGCCACCTGGTGGATCCGCCAGTCGGTGCAGCGCGCCGTCGCGAACCATGCGCGCACGATCCGCGTGCCCGTCCACGTCGTCGAGCGTCAGCAGAAGCTGTCGCGCGCCGCGCGCCGTCTCGAGATCGAGCTCGGCCGCGAGGCGACGAAGGAGGAGCTCGCGGAGGCAACCGGCCTGCCGCTCCAGCACGTGGAGGAGGCGCTCGGCGCCGCGCACGCGTCCGTCTCGCTGAACCAGACGGTGGGTGCCGACGACGAGGGCGAGCTCGGCGACCTGTTCGCCGACCGCGAAGCCGCCGATCCGTTCGACGAGGCCGAGGAGTCGCTGCGCAAGCAGGGCGTCCGGCGCGCACTGGACGCGCTCCCCGAGCGCGAGCGCCGCATCCTGGAGCTTCGCTTCGGCTTCGAGGGCGAGCCCTGGACGCTCGAGGCGATCGGGCACGAGCTCGACCTGACGCGCGAGCGGGTGCGCCAGCTCGAGGGCCAGGCGCTTTCGCGCCTCGCAGCGCTGCGCGACCTCGCGTCGCTCGCCGCCTAAGAGCGAGCACCGCCACAGCAGACAACGAAGGGCGCGTCCACGACGCGCCCTTCGTGCATCCAAGTTGCGCACAGCGGTGTACCTCACGGATACTCCCCCTTAACACGGGGGTGGACCAGCGAAAGGAGACACGTTGAGGACGAAGTGGCACTGGCTGCTGCTCATGCTCGTTGCCGGGGTACTGACTCTGGCTGCGGCAGGCTGCGGTGGCGACGATGACGACGAAGCGGGGGGCGGCACGACCGCCGAGGAGACCGATGGCGGTGAGGCCTCGGGCGGGACGCTCGTCTTCGCCTCGTCGGCCGACCCGGTCGTTCTCGACGGGGCGCTCGTCTCCGACGGCGAGTCGCTACGTGCGATCGATCAGATGTTCGAAGGGCTCGTCACGCTGTCGCTCGGCGGCACGGAGATCGAGCCTGCGCTCGCCGAGAGCTGGGAGGCCAGCGACGACGGCCTCGCCTGGACGTTCCAGATCCGCGAGGGCGTGACGTTCCATGACGGCGAGCCTCTGAATGCCGAGGCGGTCTGCTTCAACTTCGACCGTTGGTACAACTTCACGGGCCCGCTGCAGAACCCGAGTGCCTCGTACTACTGGCAGACGGTGTTCGGCGGCTTCGCCAAGCCCGAGGAAGGCAGCCCAGAGGACAGCCTCTACGAGAGCTGCGAGGCGACGGACGAGTTCACCGTCGTGCTCAACCTGACCAAGGCCTCGACGTCGTTCCTGGGCGCGCTCGCGCTCACGAACTTCACGATCGCGAGCCCGAAGGCGCTGGAGGAGTTCGGCGCCGACGAGGGCACGGTCGACGAGGAGACCGGCTTCCGCCCGACGGGCACCTACGGCACCGAGCATCCGGTCGGTACCGGCCCGTTCCAGTTCGACTCGTGGACGCGGGGCGACCGCCTCGTGATGACGCGCTACGACGACTACTGGGGCGACAAGGCGAAGATCGACGAGCTGATCTTCCGCCCGATCTCCGACAACGCAGCCCGGCTCCAGGCCCTCCAGGCCGGCGAGATCCAGGGCTACGACCTCGTCGAGCCGCAGGACATCCCGACGATCGAAGGTGACGAGAACCTGCAGATCCTCGACCGGCCCGCGTTCAACGTCGGCTATGTCGGGATCAACCAGGCGACCGCACCCCTCGAGAAGCTCGAGGTGCGGCAGGCGATCGCTCACGCACTCAATCGCCAGGAGGTCGTGGACAACTTCTACGCGGGCCGCGGCGTGGTGGCGCACCAGTTCATGCCACCCGATCTGTTCGGCTACGCCGACGAGGTGACGGAGTACGAGTACGACCCGGAGAAGTCGAAGGCGCTGCTCGAGCAGGCGGGCGTGCAGGTGCCGCTCAAGCTCACCTTCTGCTATCCGACCGACGTCTCGCGTCCGTACATGCCCGATCCGCCGCGCAACTTCGAGGCGTTCGCGGCCAGCATGAACGCGGCCGGCTTCGACGTGACGCCGAAGGCGGCACCGTGGAGCCCGGACTACCTGGGCATGGTCGACGAGGGCAACTGCCCGGTCTACCTGCTCGGCTGGACCGGTGACTACGCCGATCCGGACAACTTCATCGGCACGTTCTTCCAGTCGCCGCAGCCGGCGTGGGGCTTCGAGAACCAGGAGCTCTTCGACAAGCTCGACGCGGCCGAGGCGGAGACCGACGAGGACGCACGGATCGCGCTGTACCAGGAGGCGAACCAGATGATCGCCGACTTCGTTCCGGGCGTTCCGTACGTGCACACCGAGCCGGCGCTCGCCTTCGCGGCCTGCGTCGAGGGCTACGAGCCGAGCCCCGTCTCGCTCGAGCCGTTCTCCATCGTCTCACTGGAGGGCTGCTAGCCATAACCGGTAGCCGGCGGACGACGAACTAAGGCCTTGCTGCGGTTCGTCGTCCGCCGGCTCCTTCTCCTCATCCCGATCCTGCTCGGGCTCTCGATCCTCGTCTTCATGTGGATCCGGATCCTCCCGGGTGGGCCTGCCCAGGCGCTCCTCGGCGAGCGTGGCACCGAGGAGCAGGAGGCGCAGATCGAGCAGCAGTACGGGCTCGACGAGCCGATCCACGTCCAGTACTGGAGCTATCTCGGCACGGTCGTCAGGGGTGACCTAGGCGACAGCATCGCCACGCGGCAGCCGGTCCTCGAGGAGCTGAAGCAGAAGTTCCCGGCCACGATCGAGCTCGCCCTCGCGGCGATGTTCTTCTCGATCGCGATCGGGATCCCGCTGGGCTTCCTCGCGGCGAAGAAACACGGGTCGGCGATCGACCACGCGAGCCTCGTCGTCTCGCTGCTCGGGATCTCGATCCCGATCTTCTTCCTCGCGATCATCCTCAAGTACGTCTTCGCGGTGAAGCTCGGCTGGTTACCGACAGTGGGCCGCATCTCGGTGCTGATCGACCTCGAGCACCCGACGGGGTTCTACGTCCTCGACGCGATCATCACCTGGAACATGGTGGCGCTGTGGGACGTGCTCAAGCACCTCGTGCTGCCTGCGATCGCGCTGGGCTCGATCCCGCTCGCGGTGATCGCCCGGATCACCCGCGCCTCCGTGCTCGACGTGCAGAACGAGGACTACGTGCGGACGGCGCGTGCGAAAGGCGTGTCGCCGCGGCGCATCGACTCGCGCCATGTGCTGCGGAACGCCCTGCTGCCGATCGCGACGATCATCGGCCTGCAGACCGGCCTGCTCCTCTCCGGGGCGGTGCTGACGGAGACGGTCTTCGCCTGGCCCGGGATCGGCACCTGGCTCGTGAACGCGATCCGCGTCCGTGACTTCCCCGTCCTCCAGGGCGGGATCCTGTTCGTCTCGATCGTCTTCGTGCTCGTCAATCTCTTCGTCGACGTCATGTACGCCGTCATCAACCCGAGGATCCGGTACTCGTGAGCGTCGCGGAGATCGAGGGGAGGGAGCTCCAGCTCGAGGCGCCGAGCGGGCTCTGGAGCGAGGCCTGGCAGCGGCTGAAGCGGAACCCCGGTGCGCTCGTCGGGTTCGGGCTCGTCGGCTTCTTCCTCGTGCTCGCGATCTTCGCGCCGCTGATCGCGCCGTACGACCCACGGGCGCAGGACCTCTCGCTCCTCCGCGGCGGCTGCTGCCCTGGGCCGTCCGCCGAGCACTGGTTCGGCGTCGACGACCTCGGACGCGACGAGCTCTCGCGCATCGCCTACGGCGCGCGCTACTCGCTGCTGATCGGCGTCGTCGCCACCTCCGTCGGCCTCACGTTCGGCCTCTTGCTCGGCGCGATCGCCGGCTACGTCGGCGGCATCGTCGACAGCATCATCATGCGGCTGATGGACATCATGCTCTCGATCCCGGGCCTGCTGCTCGCGATCGGCATCGTCGCGGCGCTCGGCCAGGGCCTGACCCAGATCATGATCGCCGTGGGCGCGACCCAGATCCCGATCTTCGCCCGCTTGCTCCGCGGCTCGATCCTCGCCCAGCGCGAGAACGACTTCGTGCTCGCAGCGCGCTCGGTCGGCGTGCCGCGCCGCACGATCCTCGCCTCGCACATCCTCCCCAACTCGATCTCGCCCGTGATCGTCCAGGGCACGCTCGCGCTCGCAACCGCGATCATCGACGTCGCCGGCCTCGGCTTCCTCGGGCTCGGCCCGCAGGACCCGTCGACGCCCGAGTGGGGGACGATGCTGACCGACACCACGCGCTACCTGCAGACGGCGCCGCACCTGGCGATCATCCCGGGCATCGCAATCGTCCTCTCGGTGCTCGGCTTCAACCTGATCGGCGACGGGCTGCGCGAGGCCCTCGACCCCAAGTTGCGTGGGCGTGGCTAGAGAGCCGCTGCTCACCGTCGAGGACCTGCACGTCCAGTTCGGGACGGAGCGCGGGCTCGTCTACGCCGTCAACGGGATCTCCTTCGACATCGCGCCGGGCGAGACGCTCGGGATCGTCGGCGAGTCGGGCTGCGGCAAGAGCGTCACCTCGCTGGCGCTGCTCGGCATCCTCGCGCGCAACGGGCGCGTCACCCGCGGCAGCGCGATGTTCGAGGGCCGCGACCTGATGAAGCTGCCCGACTCCGAGTTGCGGAAGGTCCGTGGCAAGGAGATCGCGATGATCTTCCAGGACCCGATGACCTCGATGAACCCGGTGCTCACGGTCGGCCGGCAGATCCGCGAGGCGCTCGAGACCCACTTCGGGATGACGAGGGAGGACGCGAACCGGCGCGCCGCGGAGCTGCTCGACCAGGTCGGGATCCCGAGCGCGAAGATCCGGCTCAAGGACTATCCGCATCAGTTCTCGGGCGGGATGCGCCAGCGGGCGATGATCGCGATGGCGCTCGCCTGCGAGCCGAAGCTCCTGATCGCGGACGAGCCGACGACCGCGCTGGACGTGACCATCCAGGCGCAGATCCTCCAGCTCCTGCGCGACCTCGTGGCCGACCGCAACACGGCGCTGATCATGATCACGCACGACCTGGGCGTCGTCGCCGGCATGTGCGAGCGCGTGAACGTGATGTACGCCGGCATGTTCATCGAGACGGGCACCGCCGAGCGGATCTTCGCGCAGCCGCGGCATCCCTACACGCTCGGCCTGCTCCAGAGCGTGCCGCGCCTCGACGCCGGCCGCCGCCAGCAGCTGCAGCCGATTCCCGGCGCGCCGCGGAACATGCTCAGCGCACCGAAGGAGTGCCCGTTCGCCCCACGCTGCCGCTACGAGGTCGAGCAGTCGCGCCTGGAGGTGCCGCCGCTGCGGCCGATCGAGCAGGGCCACTACGTCGCCTGCTTCAACCCCGTTCCGGCCGAGGAGTGGGAGCGGTCGAGACTCGGGCCGGCCGCATGAGCGATCCACTCGTCCACGTCGAGGACCTGAAGATCTGGTTCCCGATCCGCAGCGGGATCGTGCTCGACCGCCACGTCGGCGACGTGAAGGCGGTCGACGGCATCTCGCTCGACATCGAGCGCGGCGAGACCCTCGGGCTCGTCGGCGAGTCCGGGTGCGGCAAGTCCACGGTCGGGCGCGCGCTGCTGCGCCTCTACGACCCGACCGCGGGCAAGATCGTCTTCGACGGCATCGACATCACCCACCTGAGCGAGAACGAGCTCCGGCCGCTGCGCCGCCGGATGCAGATGGTCTTCCAGGATCCGTACTCGTCGCTCAACCCGCGTCACTCGGTCGGGCGGATGGTCGGCGAGCCGCTGCGCGTGCACGGGCTCGCGAAGGGCAAGGACGCGCACAGAGGGGTGCGCGAGCTCCTGCAGATCGTCGGCCTCCCCGCCGACGCGGCGAGCCGCTACCCCCACGAGTTCTCGGGCGGGCAGCGCCAGCGCATCGGCCTCGCGCGCTCGCTCGCGCTCAACCCCGACTTCATCGTCTGCGACGAGCCCGTCTCGGCGCTCGACGTCTCGATCCAGGCGCAGATCGTGAACCTGCTCGAGACCCTCCAGCGCGAGTTCGACCTCACCTACCTCTTCATCGCGCACGACCTCGCCGTCGTGCGCCACATCTCCGACCGGATCGCGGTGATGTACCTGGGCCAGATCATGGAGCTCTCGCCCGCCGACGACCTGTACGAGAACCCGCTGCACCCGTACACGATCTCCCTGCTCTCGGCGATCCCGATCCCGGATCCCGAGGTGGAGAGGCAGCGCTCCTCGATCCTGCTCCAGGGCGACCTGCCGAGCCCGGCCAACCCGCCGTCGGCGTGCCGCTTCCACACGCGCTGCCCGTACGTGCAGCCGACGCGCTGCCGCGACGACGAGCCCGAGCTGCGCCCGCTCGAGGGCCACCTCGTCAAGTGCCACTGGGCGGAGGAGATCAAGGCGGGCGAGCTCCAGCCGCAGCAGCGCGAGGTGATCTTCGAGCCGGGCGCGCTCGCGGCGACGCCGGCGTACGAGCCGCCGCCGACCTAGGCCGCCGCCGCCCGCGAGGCGACGATCTCGTCCACGAGGCCGTACTCGAGCGCGTCCGTCGGCGTCATGAAGCGGTCGCGGTCGATGTCGGCCATCACCTTCTCGAACGGCTGGCCCGTGTGCAGCGCGAGGATCTCCGCCATCCGCCGGGTCATGTCGAGGATCTCGTTCGCGTGGATCTGGATGTCGGCCGGCGTGCCGCGGAAGCCGGCGGAGCCCTGGTGGATCATGATCTTCGCGTTCGGGAGCGCCATCCGCTTGCCGACGGCGCCGCCCGCGAGGATCATCGCCGCCGCAGACATGCCCATCCCGATGCAGATCGTGCGCACGTCCGGCTTGACGTACTGCATCGTGTCGTAGATCGCCATCCCCGCATATGCCGAGCCGCCGGGCGAGTTGACGTAGAGCGAGATGTCCTTGTCCGCGTCCTCGGCCTCGAGGAAGAGCAGCTGCGCGGTGATCGAGTTCGCGATCCCCTCCTCCACCTCCTGGCCGAGGAAGACGATGCGCTCGCGCAAGAGGCGCGAGTAGATGTCGAACGAGCGCTCGAAGCGCCCGTCCGACTCGACCACCATCGGCACGAGCATGACCACTCCTTCCGCTAATGTGCAACCTGTCAGTTGCACCTTATCTGCAACCTCCGGGTTGCGCATCGAGAGGAGCTGTCGTGGAGGTGAAGCGGGAGATCGTGCTGCCGGCCGAGCCCGACGAGGTCTGGTCGGCGCTGACCGAGCCCGAGCGGCTCGAGGAGTGGTTCGCGAACGACGTCGAGCTCGATCCCGAGCCCGGCGGCGAGGGCGTCTTCCGCTGGGACGACGGCGAGGAACGGCACGCGGTCGTCGAGGAGGCCGTCCCGGGGCGGCGCTTCGCGTTCACCTGGGACGAGAGCCACGTCGCGATCGAGCTCGAGGAGGTGGACGAGGGCACCCGCGTCGTCGTCACCGAGACGCTCGGTGCAGGCTGGGGCACGGCGCTCGAGCTGCACGCGCTCGCGTTCGTCCACGCGTGACCGACGTCTTCGCGGCGCTTGCCGATCCGAGCCGGCGCCATCTGCTCGAGACGCTGGCGCGGCGCGAGGCGACGGCGACGGAGCTCGCCGCCGACCTGCCCGTCACACGCCAGGCCGTGGCGAAGCACCTCACTGCCCTGCGCGAGGCGGGTCTCGTCGACGCACGCCGCTCGGGGCGCGAGACGCGCTACCGGCTGACGCCGGGGCCGCTCGAGGAGGCGCTGGGCTGGATCGCGGACGTCGGCGGGGCGTGGGACGCGCGCCTGTCGGCGCTCCGACGGCATCTCGTGGAGTCGGGCAGTGGCTGAGGTCTGCTCCTGCGCGGTGGACGTGGCACCGCTGCACGCCGAGCCCGACGAGGCGTCGGAGCAGGTCACGCAGGCGCTCCGGGGCGAGCCGCTGACCGTGAGTGAGCGCCGCGACGGCTGGGCCCACGTGACGACCGCGTACGACTATCCCGGCTGGATCAGGGCCGACCTGCTCGCGCCGACGCCGCCGCAGGGGTGGCTTCCGGCGGAGCGGACGGGCGACCCGGTCGCGGAAGCGCGCGCCTACCTCGGCTCGCCCTATCTCTGGGGCGGGATGAGCGAGCGCGGGATCGACTGCTCCGGGCTCGTGCACATGGCCTATCGACGGCTCGGCCGGCTCGTGCCGCGTGATGCCGGACCGCAGGAGGCGGCCGCGGAGAGCGTCGACGAGCCCCGCCACGGCGACCTCGCCACCTACGGCGCCGACGCCACCACGCACATCGCGTTCTGGCTCGGCGAGGGGCGGATCCTGCACGCCGCGGGCGGCCGCGGCGTCGTCGAGGAGCCCGAGCCGGAGGAGCTGAGGGCGATTCGGCGTGGCTTCGTGCGTTTCGGGCCGACCCGTCCCTCGGACGGAGTACCTCGATCGAGCTAAAGGCGCGCTCTGCGCCCGCCGATATCCGGGCCGTGGACGCTGCTGAGCGCAAGGAGATCCTGAGCCGCTACATGGATCACAGTCGACGCTTCGAGGCCGCGGCGATGCGCCGTGGCAACGGCACGGCCGAGGTGATCCCGTTCACCCCGCCGATGCGCGAGCTCGAACAGGAGCCGACGCATGCGCGAGATCGAGGTGCTCCAGCTCGTGGCGGACGGTCTCGTCAACCGCGAGATCGGCCAGCGCCTCTTCCTCTCCGAGGAGACGGTGAAGAGCCACGTGCGCCACCTGCTCGCGAAGCTCCAGGCGCGCTCCCGCGCCCACGCGGTCGCCGTCGGCTTTCGCCGCGGCCTGATCGCCTAGCTCCGACGCGCTCCTAGAAGACCTGTGGAAAGAAACGAGCCGCGCCGCCGGCGGATCCCAGCGACGCGGCTCGATTAGCTCTCAGAACCGCGGTTCTAGCCCTTTCCACAAACTGTTGACAACTCACCCGAAGGAGGGATGTCGACTGCGTGCGGAAAAAGGAGGATTCGTCGGCTTCTACCAGGCTTTGCTTCCACCGGCGACTGCGGCGCGCGACACAAGGCGAATCGACAGACTTGCGCATTTGCGGACACTCCTCAGTGAGGGAACTGACGGCTTCAGCCAGCATATAACCCTTTTGGGTGATAAAGCAAGAACATTCACACAGTTTGCAGAGGTGAAGCTCGGCGATGGACGGCCGGTCCTTCTGTGGTATGCCGCCGGTCTAGCCACGATCGCGCTGATCATCGCCGTCACCCTCGCGGAGACAATGCCAACGAACAGCTCGCCATGGGTGATCCTGCTTGTTGCGTGCGTGGCGATCGTTGCAGAGCGAGGCAGCGTCCAGATGAGCACCAAGATGGATCTTGAGGAGTCGATTTCACTCCTCCCGATTCTCTTTGCAGCTGTCCTACTCGGCCCTCTCGCTGGCTTGTTCGTGGCGGCGGCGTCAATGATGGGCGACTTCAAGCGGCCGTACCTTCGATGGTGCGTTTACACATCCAGTCGCGCCATCATCGGTGCAGTGACCGGGCTCACCGCCATGGTGGTCGAGCCGATTGCTTCAAGTGATCTCGGAGCGATTGTGTCTAGCCACTCTCGCGGGGGCCGTTGTTGCCCAAGTCTTGGACATAGGGTTCGCGTGTCTCACCGTTTGGCTGCGAGGTACGACTCGACCGTCGGAGACCGCCCGCACGATCGCTCCGGTGGCGCTGGCCGCGGTTCCACTTTACGCACCGGTCGTGGTGCTGCTGACGATCGCCTACCAGGAATTGTCCCCCTGGACTCTCGTGCTGTTCTTCGTACCAGCGCTGGCGGCACAGAGGCTCTTCGCCCTACTGCAGGCACAACGGCAGCTCACCGAGGGACTCTCCTCAGCCAACCAACAACTGGAGAATGCCAATCTTTCCTTCGCCTCGGCGCTCGTCGCAACTCTCGATGCACGCGACCAGTACACGGCGGGCCACTCAGCAGCAGTCGCCATCTATTCCCGCGATATCGCCGCTCGAATGGGACTTCCTGAAAAGGACCAGCAACTCGTACATCTCGCTGGGCTTGTTCACGATATCGGGAAGATTGGGCTCCCAGTCGGGCTCCTCGAGAAACCCGGCGCACTCACGCTCGACGAGCGGCGCCAAATGCAGGAGCACAGCATCATTGGAGAACGGATTCTCAAGAATGTCGACGACTATTCAGAGATCGCCCGCATAGTCCGCCATCACCACGAACGAGTCGATGGACATGGCTACCCAGACGGGCTACATGGAGACGAGATCCCGGTTCTCGCGCGAATCATTGCAGTTGCAGATGCCTACAATGCTATGACTTCGCACAGGCCCTACCGTGATGCGATGCCAAGCCGAGTGGCACGAATGCGTCTTGCTCAGGCGGTAGAAACACAGTTCGATACCGCCGTGGTTGCGGCTTTCGAAGCGCTCCTCGCCGGCGCCGATGAACAGTACTGGAGCGCTACCCGAAGAGACTTCATGCTCTCGGGTGTCCACACGCCGAAGCCTGCACATAGAGCCCTTGCCGGCGTCGCCTAGTTCCGCGTCAACTGCGTAGCACGTAGCGCGGCAGCCGTCCGAGTACGCACTCCAAGCTTCTCGAGGATGTGCCGAACGTGAGCTTTGACGGTCACGGGGCTTATGAACAGCTTTGCAGCAATCTCCTTGTTCGTTAGTCCATAACCGAGGAGACACAGAACCTCTTTCTCACGTGGCGATAGCGCAGCAACCGAACCCACTACCGCAGTACTGGTAGGTCGATCCCGGCCGGGTCGCCTGCGAGGTACATCGCGTCGGAGATCGTTCGCTGCACGCCTTCGTCCTGAATGACGGACATCAGTAACTCCGGGCAGGCGCGATACGCAGTCACGAGACACTCGGTCAGTCCCGATGCGGCGACACGGGACACGCCTTGAGAGACGAACAGACGGGCTTCATCGACCTCGCCCCGCCTAAACGACGTGATACCTCGCGCGAGAGGTGCCATGATCGTCGTTTCCGTCGCGATTGACAGCGACTCTGCGGCGTCCGCGAACTCAAGCGCGCGATCGTACGAGCCTGCGACGGAGTGCGCCAGAGCCAGTGACGCGAGCAACTCTGATCTCAGGGACTTGGTGACTTCAGCACTAGCGATCATCGGTCGCTGGATCGCCGCATCCGACGCGCCTTGCGCAATGAGGGCCCGGATACGGATCGACGCCGCGATGTACTGCACGGTAAGGTCGGCCGCTTGCCGTGCACGGCTGTCCGCGGCATCGAGTAGTTGCTCGGCGAGGACGAAATCGCGTCGTGACGAGTGTACGACCGCCTGAACGCATTGCGCATACGGTATGACGAAGTCGAGACGACATCGATCAGCGTCGTCTAGTAACTCTTCAGCGATACCGAGTGCTTCGTCGTATTCGCCTGAAGACGCCAGAGTGTGAGCGAATACGTTCCGAAACGACGAACGCGCAACTGGATCATCGACCAAATGCAGAAGCTGTGCCACAGATCGCGCTAGGTCAAATGAGGGGCGTAACCCGAAGCGCGCTTGCAGATTGAGCCCTCGGCCAACGTATGTCACCCTTTGGTGCGGCTCGAGATCCTCTGGCGGGCCAATCTCGTCAAAGAGCTCTATGCACGACGGCAATTCAAGCTCGACCGCCGCGGCAAGTTCTCCCAATGCGGCGAGCCGTTCCAGCTCCTTGGAAGTTGCCGAAGCACGTGCTTTGCGGTAGAGGGCTAGCGCACGTTCCTCGCCGGACGCGGCGTGCGCTGCGCGCGCGCCAGCGATCATCGACCGCGTCGCTCCACTCGAGCCCGCATCAAAATCTTCGGCTGCAAGCGCCGCCATCGTCTCTGACTCGTAGTAGTGCCCTTCTCGGAACGCGAGTTCGGCTGCTGCTAGCCGAAGTTGGGGCGCTGCGCGCGATCCAACACTTCGGGCAAGCCAACGTCGAAGGGTTGTGGTTCGACCCGACGCAAGCAATTGGTCGAGTGACCGCTCGTCGAGGTCCGGCAGCAGTGCATCCTCGTTGAAGCGCTCTGCGACGTCCAAGGCCTCCTCCCAAAGACCGCTTCGCACGAGGTGTTCAAGGGCGTGGCGAGCCGCGGGCACCACATCGTTCTCGCGGCTCGGTTCGAAGCTTGTCGAACAAGAAACTGCGGAGAAGAGGATGTAATTCAATGCGGTCGGGAGTTGTTTCCGTAAGAAACCCATGTGCTAGGCCCGATTCGATTACGTGTTCGGCTTCGTGCCCGAGGAACTCCACGAGTTGGTCGCGTCGATCCAGGTTCACCAGCGCCACACGACACAAGCCCTGCTGCGCGTCCTGCTCGACTCGCTGGTACAGCTCCTCGGCAAAGAACCGATATAGCGATGCCGCTGCTGGAATCGGTTTGACAGAAGACGCGAGCGACGCAAGGGACAGCACTGCCGGCCATCCACCGCTCACATCCATCAGCTGCTGCGCCGCTTGCTCCTCCATGTCAAGGAGCATCGAAGCCTCTGACCCGTTCATCGCCAGAGAACCCCTCTCGACTTCAGAGATCTCTCCGTACAGAATGCGCCGCGCCGTCGCCCAAGAAGGTCGTTGCCGCGAGAGAAGCAGCACGTTGACCGGCGCTCGCAGGAGTAGCGCTTCAATAAATCGCTCCGGCGGAGAGACGCCGACGATGAGGTGATAGTCGTCGATGACAATCCAGTGGCCTGAATCCCACCCCCTCAACTCGGATGCAAGTATTTCGGCGAGCGTCTCGGCCTCGCGATCCGCATCAGCGGTCACAGCGAGGCGCTCTAGCAGAGCGTTTCCAGAGCCCGGTACAAGTTCCGCAACGGCGCCCTGCACCGCTCTCGAGAGGGCAGCTACATCTACCGATGACGGGTTTGCGACGACCCAGGCTCCGTCTTGCGGCCGACCTGCTAGCCATTGCCGGGCCAGCGTCGTCTTGCCGTAGCCCGCTGGCGCACGAGCATCTTGATCCGCGCTGGGACTCGTCCAGGAGGCGCGTGAGCCTCGGCCGCTCGATGATCTTGCGACGGTTGGTCGGCGGCTTGTCGACAGCGCCATCTGCCATGTCTAGGTGTCTCCCGGGCGCCGCAGGCCCGTCTGCTTCACGTTATCGCGAGCCGGCCCCCTTGGATAGACGTGCCCGCGACTCCACCAGAGCCGCAGGCACGTCGCCGTCAGTGCCCCGGCTGCGAGGTGCAGGTCGGGGCTGTGGGCGAGGGGATCGTCTCCCGTGAGGCTTCGATACGCCGCCGGGATCTGACGTCGCCGGGCCACACCGAGCTTCTGACGAAGCACGTCGCAATGCGCCTTGGCCGTCCTCGGCGAGATGCCGAGGCGCTCACCGACCTCATCGTTGGAGCAGCCGGCGGCGATCAGAGCGACGACCTCGCGTTGGCGGGCAGTGAGGGCCGGCCGCGACTCGGTCATGACTGTCACCATGACAGCGGAAGCTACTTCCGCACCGCCCCGCTACGAGCTATTCGTCGGACGGTGTACCGCTCGGTGTAACCCTAGAGCCCGCCGCAGTGGCCGTCGCCGCGGGGGTCGGAACCGCCGATAAGTGCGCCCGTCGATTTCGGCGATGAATTGACCCACACCAAACACGTGTTGATCCTCGGCAACAGCCGCGCGCGTGGCCGAGTGCCCGCAGCGCGAGACAGCGCGCCGAGCCCAGGCTCCGAGGCCGCCGCCGTCCGCCTCGACGCGCCAGCGTGGTGCGTCGAGCGCCGCCTGCGGGTCGAGCCGTCGTCGACGAACCGCCGCACGAGCTGGAAGTGGCCCTGCGCCTGCATCGCCCCGCCCATGACGCCGAAGGGGCCGACGAGGCCGTCGGCGTCGAGCAGCATTCCGGGGATGATCGTGTGGAACGGTCGTTTCGCCGCGGCGCGAGCGCGTTCGGGTGGCCCTCGAGTCGCCGAGAAGCCCGCCGCCCGGTTCTGCAGCGCGATGCCCGTGCCGGGAGCGACGACCCGCTGCCGAACGACTCGTAGACGGACTGGATGAACGACACCGCCGTTGCGGTCGCCGTCGACGACGCAGAGATACGTCGTGCCGCCGCGGGGCAGCACGGTCGGCTCCGGGCACGAGCACGCGATCGGGGCGCACGAGCGCGCGCCGCCGGCCAGATGCTCGGCGGAGAGCAGCGCCGCCGGCAGCGGCTCGTCGGCCACGTGCGCGTACGCATCGGCGAGGGCCAGCTTCATCGCCTCGATCTGCGAGTGAAGGCCCGGCTCCAGCCCCTCGTAGATGCCAAGCGCGATCAGCGCCGCGGCGCCCTGGCCGTTCGGCGGCAGCTCGCACACCTCGACGTCGCGATAGCGCGAGCCGCAGCGGCTCGACCCACTCCGAGCGGTGCGCGGCCAGGTCGTCCTCGGAGAGCCAGCACGCCGACGCGATCGCCTCGCGCCATCGCACCCGTGTACAGCGCGTCCGGGCCGTCCTCGGCGATCCGCCGCAGCGTCGCCGCCGAGCTCGGGCAGCGCGTACCTGCCGCCGACGCGGGGCGCCGGCCACGGCGCGCGCTCGGCGCGCGCCCACTTGTCGGCGATCCGCGCCGTGCAGCGCGAGGCCGCGCCGGCCGCGAGGTCGGCCGCGGCGGCCACCGCCTCGTCGAGCCCGAGGCGGCCGAAGCGCTCCGCGAGATCGGCCCACGCCCGCACCGCACCGGGCACCGTCACCGAGCGCGGCCCCGGACGTCGACGCTCGTGGAGTCGAGCACGGCCGGCGACACGGCCGGAGCCGTTCAGTCCGTGCAGCTCGCCGTCGCCGCCAGACGATCGCGAACGCGTCGCCGCCGATCCCCGTGTGCCGGCTCGGCGACGCAGAGCACCGCGGCGGCCGCGAGCGCTGCGTCGACCGCGTTCCCGCCGCGCTCGAGCGCCCGCAGCCCGGCGCGGGTCGCCAGCGGGTGGCTCGTCGCGACCATCGCGTGGCGGAGGACGGTCGGACGCCTCATCTGCGTACTCTCGCTCGATCCGCTCTATTTCGGCGGCACTGCCGCCGATGACAAGAGGATGCACCTGCTGGCCGAGATCGAGCGGATTCTCGTCGTCGACGACGAGGAGCCGATCCGCAAGCTGCTGGCGCGCCTGCTCGGCGCGCAGGGCTACGAGTGCGTGACCGCGGAGAGCACCGCAGAGGCACGGCGACAGCTGTCTACCAAGGTCGTTCGCGCTGCTCCTGACCGACGTCAACATGCCCGGCGAGTCGGGCTTCGACTTCGCGCACGAGGTGCACCTCGACTACCCGGACACCGCCGTCGTGCTGGTCACCGGCGTCGACGACCATCACATCGCCGAGGCCGCGCTCGCACAGGGCGCGTACGGCTACGTGCTGAAGCCGTTCAAGGCCAACGAGCTGCTGATCAACGTCGTCAACGCCCTGCGTCGCCGTGCGCTCGAGCTCGAGAACCGTCACCACCGCGACCGGCTCGAGCAGGCCGTGCTCGAGCACACGGCGACGCTGCGCGACACGATCGCCAGGCTCGAGGCGTCAGAGGGCGAGGCGCGACGGCTGCGCGAGGAGACGATCCGCCGGCTCTCGTGGGCGGCCGAGTTCCGCGACCGGAAGACAGGCCACACATCGTCCGCATGAGCCTCTACTGCGCACTGCTCGCGCGGCTCGCCGGCTTCGACACCGACCGGGCCGAGCTGATCCGGATCGCGAGCCCGATGCACGACGTGGGCAAGATCGGCATCCCGGACCGGATCCTGCTGAAGCCTGGCACGCTCACGGACGAGGAGCGGCAGGTGATGGAGGCGCACGCCGAGATGGGCCACCGTATCCTGGCCGGCTCGAACGTGGAGCTGCTCGACCTCGCCGCGTTGATGGCGCTCACCCACCACGAGCGGATCGACGGCACCGGCTACCCGCACGGCCTCGCCGGCGAGGAGATCCCGATAGAGGGTCGGATCGCAGCCGTCGCGGACGTCTTCGACGCGCTCACGTCGGACCGCGTCTACCGCCCCGCCTTCCAGCCCGACGAGGCGCGCACGCTGATGTTCGGGGGGCGCGGGACGCAGTTCGACGCAGGGCTGCTCGACCTCTTCTTCGGCGCCTTCGACGACGTGCTCGCGATCCGGCGGGCGACGGCGGACGGCCCCCGGGTCGAGCCCGCCCGGGTCGAGCCCGCTCAGCTCGAGCTGGCCGACGCCCTAGGAGGTCAGAGGCTCGAGCACCTCGCGCACCTTGGCGACGAGCTCGTGCGGGGAGAACGGCTTGCCGAGGAAGGCGCTGTCGGGCGCGTCCACGATCTCCTCGGGCTCGTTCGTGTAGCCCGAGTGAAGAGCACGCGCAGCGACGGGCGCTCGTCGGTGGCGATCTTGGCCAGCGTCGGGCCGCTCATCCCGGGCATCACCACGTCGGTCAGGAGCAGGTCGATCGGCGCCGTCGTGGTCTCGCGCAGCAGCTCGAGCGCCGCGCGCCGTTGGCGCGCCTCGAGCACCGTGTAGCCGCTGCGCGCTCGAGCACGTCGCGCGACGAGCCGCGCGCACCGTCGTCCTCGTCCTCGACGAGCAGCATCGTCTCGGTGCCGCGCGAGCGCGGCTGCCGGCGCGGCGCTCGGCGCGGCGTCGGACGGCGCTCGCCGCTGCAGCGGCAGGAGCACTCGAACGTCGTGCCCGCGCCCGGCTCGCTGTCGACGCGGATGTGCGCCGCCGCGCTGCTTCACGATGCCGTAGACCGTCGACAGGCCGAGCCCGTGCCCTTGCCCTGCTCCTTCGTCGTGAAGAACGGCTCGAAGATGTGCGCCTGCGTCTCGGCGTCCATGCCGTGCCCGGTGTCGGCGACCGTCGAGCACCACGTAGCGCCCGGCGTCACGTCGGCGTGGCTCGCGCGTGCGCTCGTCGAGCTCCACGTTCGAGTCTCGATCGTCAGCGTGCCGCCGTCCGGGCATCGCGTCGCGCGCGTTGACGGCGAGGTTCATGATCACCTGCTCGAGCTGGCCGCGGGTCGGCCTTGACCGTGCCGCAGCCGTCGGTCGAGCGTCGCGTGCGCAGCTCGACGTCCTCGCCGATGCAGGCGGCGGAGCAGCGTTCTCGATGCTCGCGACGACGTCGCTCGAGGTCGAGCACCTCGCGGCCGGAGCACCTGCTGGCGGCTGAACGCGAGCAGCTGCCGCGTGAGCGCGGCGGCGCGCGCCGGCCGCGCGCGCGATCTCGCTGGACGTCCTCGCGCCGCGGGTCGCTCGGCGTCGAGCCGGCGATCAGGAGCTCGGCTGTAGCCGCACGATCACCGTCAGCAGGTTGTTGAAGTCGTGCGCGACGCCGCCGGCGAGCCGGCCGACGGCCTCCATCTTCTGCGCCTGGCGGCAGCTGCTCCTCGAGCTCGCGCCGCTCCGTCACGTCGCGGTAGTTGAGGATGACCACGGGACGGCCTTCCTGCTCGCGCAGGCGCCCGACGGTCTCGACGATGCGCCAGCGGCCGTCGCGGTGACGCAGGCGCAGCTCCATCGGGGGCACCACCTCGCCGGCGAGGATCGCCGCGAACGCAGCGTCCGCCCGCTCGGCGTCGTCCGGGTGGCGGAAGGCGAAGTTCTCCTGGCCGACGATCTCCTCGGGCTTCCAGCCGAGCACGCGCTCCACCGAGGGGCTCTCGTACAGGCTCGTCCCATCCGGCGTCAGCACGCAGATCACGTCGGAGGCGTTCTCGATCAGCGAGCGGAAATGCTCCTCGCGCACGCGCAGCTCCTCCTCCGCCGCCCGGCGCTCGGTCACGTCCTCGCCGATCGTGACGATCCCGGCAGGCGCACCCGTCACGTCGTACTGGATCGTGCTGCTCCAGCGGATCGTGCGCAGCTCGCCCTGCCGCGTGCGGATCGCGCTCTCGAAGTGGGGCCTGATCCCACCCTTCGCCATGCACTCGAAATAGTCGCGGCGGACGTCCTCGTCGTCGTCGAAGCGCTCGAACCAGTCGTGACCGACGACGTCGGCGCGCGTCCAGCCCGTCAGCTCGAGGAGGAAGTCGTTCGCGAACGTGACGACGCCGTCGGCGTCGATGCTGGCGGCGACGAGCGAGACGTTCTCCAGCGTCTCGCGGAAACGCTGCTCCGAGCGATGCTGGGCGAGCTCTGCGCGGCGCTGCTCGGTCACGTCGCGGAAGCTCCAGACCCGGCCGATGATCTCGCCGTCGAGGCGCTGCGGGCCGAGTAGCGCTCGAACACCCGCCCGTCGCGAAACTCGAGCACGTCGCAGCTCTCCGCCACCGGTTCGTCGTAGAGCTCGCGGATCCGCGGCCAGGAACGCCTCGGGTCGGTGAGCTGGTCGAGCACCGACGCCGATCGTCGCCTCGTCGTCGCCGGCTTCCACGCGCGCTCGCGCGGCAGGCGCCAGAGCTCGAGGAAGCGCGAGTTGAACACCGTCATGACGCCGTTGCGGTCGACGACGAGGATGCCGTCCGCGGTCGCGTCGAGCGTCGCCTGGAGGAGCGAGCTCAGTAGCGGTTCGTCGAAGGGCTCACGCGAGGTCAATCGGCCGAACGGGTTCCAAAATCCAGCTCAATCCCGGCGGCTCGTGGTCGATCACGGCTCTGCATGACCTTCGAGGCCCCCCACGGGATCCCCGACGAGCCGCCGCCCGACGCCCTCTTGGAGCTCGACGTGGCCGCACACGCCCTCGACGTGCTGGCCCGGCGCTCCGCACGGCTGTCGCTCGGCATGGACGAGCAGGCACGGACGATCAAGATCGAGCTCCACGAGGGTGCAGGCGCCGCCACGGCGTTGACGCCCACGCAGCTGTTCACCCTGCTCGGCCCCTCCTAGCCCGGGTTACGCTCCGCCGATGGCGGCTGCGCGGCGACAGATCGAGACCGAGGTCGTCGTCGTCGGCGCCGGCGTGATGGGGCTTGCGGCGGCACGGGCGCTCGCCCAGGCGGGTCGCGACGTCGTCGTCTGCGAGCAGTTCACGGTCGGGCACGATCGCGGCTCCAGCCACGGCGCCTCGCGGATCGTCCGTCTCTCGTATCCCCAGGCGCGCTGGGTGCGGCTCGCGCAGGAGTCGTATCCGCTCTGGCGCGCGCTCGAGGCCGAAGCCGGCCGGCCCCTGCTCGAACTGCACGGCACGCTCGACCTCGGCGACTGGGAGCCCAACCAGCGGGCGCTCGCCGCGTGCGGCGAGCCGTCGGAGGTGCTCGACGCCGCGGAGATCGGCCGCCGGTTCCCGATTCGCGTCGAGCCGGGCGCGAGCGGCCTCTTCCAGCGCGACGGCGGCATCGTGCTCGCCGATCACGCGGTCGCGGCGCTGCGCGGCGGCGCGCTCGACGCCGGTGCCGAGCTCCGTGAGGAGACGCGCATCGAGTCGGTGGAGGAGGACGGATGACACGGTCACCGTCGGTGGCCTGCGGGCCCGCGTCGCGGTCGTGACGGCGGGCGCCTGGGCTCCCGCGCTCGTGGGAGTGGACGCTGCGCCAACGCGGGAGACGAGCTCCTACTTCACCGCCGACGAACCGTTCCCGTCTGTGCTCGACACCACCGTGGAGGCAATCTCGGGGTATGCCCTCGTCGCGCCGGGCGTCGGCCTGAAGGCCGGCCTGCACCAGACGGGGCCCGTCGTGGACCCGGACGACCCGGGTGCGCCCGACGAGGCCATCGCGGCCGGCACGGCCGAATGGATCGCACGACGTTTCCCCGGCGTCAGCGAGCCGATCAGGACCGAGACCTGCCTCTACACGACTCGGACGAACGACGAGTTCGTGCTCGAGCGGCGCGGCCGCATCGTCGTGGGCTCGCCGTGTAGCGGGCACGGGTTCAAGTTCGCGCCGGTCGTCGGGGCTCGGCTCGCCGCCCTCGCGATCGAGGCGCTCTAGCGGAAGAGGTCGCGCTCGGGCGGCATGACCAGGTCGCGGCCGCTGCCCTCGCCGCGCACGTCGAGGCCGCGAACGACCGCCGCCGGGCACCCGGACGTCTTGCCGAGGACGAGCTCTGCGGCACCCGCGAGCTCGTCGGCGATCGCGATCTGGGTGCCCTGCAGCTCGTAGCCCGCCCCGTCGCGCAGCCCGCGCAGGTCGCGCAGCGGCTCGATCCCTGCGGCGCCGAGCGCGACGTCCGTCGTCCCCTGCCGCCACGCCCGGCCGAACGAGTCGCTGACGACGACGCCCACGTCGCGGCCGCTGCGCTCGCGCAGGCTCTCGCGGATCCGGGCGGCGGAGGCGTCGGGATCGACGGGCAGCAGCACGAGCGTGCCGGGGCCCTTCGCGTTCGACGCGTCCACGCCGGCCGAGGCGCAGACGAAACCGTGTCGGGTCTCGGCGATCACGAGCGGTGGGCGCGAGCGGACGATGCGCGCGCTCTCGTCGAGGACGACCTGCACGTGCCGGGCATCGCGCTCGCCGCCGGCCAGCTCGTGCGCCCGCTCCGACGCCTTCGACGCCCTCGAGCAGGACGACCCGGCCCTCGGCCTTGGACACGACCTTCTGCACGACGACCACGACGTCGCCGTCCTCGAGGCCGCCCGCGCGCGCGGCCGCCTCCGCGATCAGCGCGGCGAGATCGTCCCCCTCCTCGATCTCCGGTATGCCCTCGAGCGCGAAGACGCGCAGCTCGCGCGTCAAGGTAAGCCGGTGACGCGCAGCCCGGCATGCGCCTTGTAGCGCTTGTTCACGTTCACGATCACCGCGGTCATCCCCTCGAGCGCGCGTGCGCTCGCAAGCGGCCCTGCGTCGACCGCACGGCCGGAGACGAGGCGAGCGGCGAGCTCGAGGGCGAGCTGCTTGGCATCGGCGTCGTCGCCGCACACGAGCGCGTCCTCGTCCGCCGGGGCATCCGCGAGGCTCGCGGCCGCGAGCGAGTGGAGGCCGGCGACGACCGGCGCGTCGAGCTCGTCCTGGATCCGCTTGGCGACCGACGTGACCTCGCCCGTCGGCTTCACGCCGCCGGGCCCGAAGACGAGCTCCGCGCAGACGGACAGCACCGGCGTCGACCCGATCGACTGCCGCAGGTCACGTGCGGTCTCGACGGCCGCATCCGCCTTGACCGCGAACAGGACGAGGTCGACGTCACGGACGGCGTCGTCGTTCGTTGCGCCCCGGCGCACCCGAGCGACGCTGCCGTCTCGCGCGCGCGCTCGGCGTCGCGCGAGCCGATCACGACCTCGATGCCCGCGTCCACGAGCCGCTTCGCGACCGCGCTGCCGAAGCTCCCCGTCCCGCCGACGACCGCGACCTTCACGCGGCCGCCTCCAGCACGGTCTCGGCGAGCCGGCGTGAGGCGGCGAGGTCGGTCATCAGCGTCTGCGTGACGACGCGCCGCACCGTCAGCTCACCGGCCGGATCGGACTCGTCGACCACGAGCGCGTCGATCAGGCCCTCGTAGCAGGAGGCGACGTGTCCGGGCTCGGTGCCTCCGGCCATGCGGGCGAGCATACGGTCTGCCGGGCCCTTGACCGCCCGCCCGCCGACGAGCGGGCTGACGGCGACGCAGGGCGCCGTGCGTGCGGCGAGAGCCTCGCGGATCGCCTTCGACGGCGAGGATCGGCCAGATGCTGACGTAGGGGTTGCTCGGCGCGATCACGATCGCGTCCGCGCCGGCCAGCGCCTCGAGAACTCCCGGCGCCGGCCGTGCGTCGCCCTCGAAGCGGACGCCGTCGACCTCGTCGCGATGCCCTCGCGCCACGAACCACTCCTGGAAGGGGAAGCTCCCGGCCGGCGTGTCGAGCCAGGTTCGCTGCCGGTCGTCGGAGGCGGGCAGGAGGCGCGCCTCGATCCCGAGCGCGCGCGCGATGCGCGCCGTCACCGCGGACAGCGGCTCCCCCGCCCGCAGGGCCTGCGAGCGGACGAGGTGCAGGCCGAGATCGCGATCGCCGAGCCGGAACCAGTCCTCGCCGCCCAGGTCGGACACGGTCTCGAGCGCGCGCCAGCTCTCGTCGGCGCGGCCCCAGCCGCGCTCCTCGTCGTGCAGCCCCGCGAGCGCGTAGACGATGCTGTCGAGGTCGGGCGAGACCGCGAGGCCGAGGACGTCGAGATCGTCGCCGACGTTGCCGATCACCGTGACGTCCCGTGCGGGCACGGCCTCGACCAGACCGCGCGCGAAGCGCGCCCCGCCGACGCCACCCGAGAGCAGCACGACCTTCATGCGCTCTTTTTCAGCAGGGTGAGCGCCGCCTGCGTCCTCGGCGACGCGCGGAGCGCGAGCCGTGCGAGATCGGCGAGCGTGTCGACGTCGTCGGCCAGGTTGGGGATCACGGCCGCGACCGCGTCGAGGCCGACCGCCGCAGCGTGGTCGCGGAAGCGGTCGGCGCTCCGGGCGCCGTAGAGGGGAGCGAACGCCGATGGCCGCGGCAGCGCGAGCGCGTTCGTCGTCCCGTCCTCGGCCTCGACGAGCCCGATCGCCCCCAGCTCGGCGGCACCGGCGAGCGTGCGCAGGTCGTGCGGGACGACGCAGGGAACATCGGCGTTGACGACGAGCACCGGCTCGTCGGGCAGGCCCGCGAGCGCAGCCTTGACCGCCTCACCCTGGCCGCCGCCCGGATCCGCGCACACCTCGGCGCCGAGCTCGCCCGCGAGCGACGCCGCGCCTGCGTCGGCGGTCACCACGATCGTGCGCGTCGTCGCCACACACGCGGTGAGGACGTCGCCGAGCATGGCGAGCGCGAGCTGCGCCCGCAGCTCGTCCGGCGCCTCCAGCCGTCGCTTGCCGTTGTCGCCACGGAATGGAATGACGATCGACGTCATCCACGGGAGAGACTATCCCCGAGTGGACAACGTCTCCCTGGCCGAGCAGCTCGACGCCTTCGCAGCGCTGCTGGAGCTCAACGGCTCCAGCTTCTACACCGTGCGCGCGTATCGCCGCGCCGCCGAGCTGATCCGCTCGACGCCGGCGGACGTGGCCGCGCTCGTCCGCGCGGGCCGCGCGCGGGAGCTCGCCGGGATCGGGCCGGGGATCGAGGCTCGCCTGCGCGAGCTCGTCGAGACCGGCGAGCTGGCCGAGCTGCGCGAGCTCGAGGCCGAGGCGATGCCCGAGCTCGTCGGCGTGGGCCGCCTGCTCGGGCTCTCGCCCAAGCGGATGCGGGAGCTGGGAAACGCGCTCGGCGTGCGCACGCTCGCCGGGTTGCGTGAGGCGGCGGCAGCCGGCCGGCTCGAGTCCGTGCCCGGGATCGGCCCGAAGACGGCCGAGCGGATCCGGATCGGGCTCGAGCCGACGAGCGCGCCGCCGCGGCCGCGGCACGGGATGCTGCTGAACCGCGCCCGGGCGCTCGTCGGCGAGCTCGCGACGGCGCTCGGCGGGGAGCCGGCCGGCGATCCGCGGCGCTGGTGCGACCTCTCGACGCGGCTCGCCGTCGTCGTGCCGGGTGACGGCCCGTTGCTCGACGTCGAGTCGCTGCCGCAGGTCCTGGCCGTGCTCGAGCGCGGCGAGCGGCGCGTCGTGTGCGTGACCACCGAGGGCCATCCGGTCGAGATCGTGGCGGCGGCGCCGGAGCGGCTGGGAACCGAGCTCGTGCGCGCGACCGGCTCGGCGGGGTACGTCGCGAGCCTCGGCCAGCTCCCGGAGGCCGCGACCGAGGAGGAGCTGTACGCGCTGCTCGGCCGTCCGTTCGCCCGCCCGAGCTGCGCGAGCTGGACGCCGCCGACCCGCCGACGACCTGCTGCGCCTGGAGGACGTGCGCGGCGACCTGCACGTGCACTCGACCGCCTCCGACGGCAAGGCGACCGTGCTCGAGATGGGCGTCGCGGCGCGCGACCTCGGCTACGAGTACCTCGCGATCTGCGACCACACGAAGGCGGTGCGGGTCGTGGAGGGGCTGGACGCGGACGGCCTGCGCCGCCAGGCCGAGGAGATCGCGGCCGCGAACGAGGAGCTCGCCCCGTTCCGGCTCCTCCGCGGCAGCGAGTGCGACATCCTCCCGGACGGCTCGCTCGACCTGCCCGACGACGTGCTCGCAGAGCTGGACTGGCTGCAGATCAGCCTGCACGCCGGGCAGCGCTGGGCCCGGGAGGCGCTGACCGACCGCGTCGTCGAGGCGATGCACCACCCCGCCGCGCGCTGCCTCTCGCACCCGAAGGGCCGCATCCTGACCACCGGCCGGAGAACGAGCTCGACCTCGACCGGGTCTTCGAGGTCGCGCTGGAGACGGGCGTCGCGCTCGAGGTGAACGGCCTCCCGGACCGGCTCGACCTCTCCTGCGAGCACGTGCGCCGGGCGCTCGAGGCCGGGGTGCCGCTCGTCTGCTCCACCGACGCCCACTCGGTGCGCGGCCTCGGCAACATGGCGCTCTCCGTCGCGACCGCGCGCCGCGCCGGAGCCCCGACGTGGCCGCGTGCTGAACACACTGCCGCTGCGAGCGACGTGCTCGCCCGGCGCTAGGTCAGGCGGCCGCCGACCCGGGGTCGCGATTGGCGTACCCGCGGCACCTCGAACCAGTGCGTCGCACGCAGGGCCTCCGCCACCTCGGGCTCGGTGTGCTCGGCGTAGAAGACGTGGTGCTCGAGGTCGCAGCAGATCGCGACGTCTCCGAGCGAGACCTGCTTGATCGTCGTGAGCACGTCGACCGGCAGCTGCGCCTCGGCGACCGTGTAGTGCTTGAACTGGAGGTCGGGCGCCAGCTCCATCAAGCGTCGGGCCAGTCGGGGCAAGTGCGCGAGCTCATCGGGCCTCCGAATTCGCCTCGACCGTCCAGCTCCCTTCCAGGCGCACGACGCCCCGCTCCTCACCCGACGGGTAGACGACGAACCCGAGCGCGTCGTCGAGCCAGTGCAGCACCCGTGCGCCCGTGGCGTCGCTGAGGCCGAGCCGCACGTGGAAGCGTCCGTCCGAGAGCGGCAGGCGCTCGACGTCGTAGCGGAGCGAGCGCCCGCCGGAGTCCCAGCCGAGCGCCGCGGTGTCGACGACGTCGGAGGCGACGAGCAGACCCGCGTCGTCGCGCAGCTCGAGCTGCAGCTGCGGCGGCGCGACCCCGTTCTCGGCCTCGATCCGCAGCCGCAGCGAGAACGGCTCGCCGGCCAGGAACTGCTGCCGCTCGGAGCCTTCCACGCCTACGAGCCGCGCCTCCGCGATCGTCGCCTCGCCCGTGCCCCACTCGCGCAGTCCGCCCGCGCGCTCGGCCGGATCGGCCTCGGCGGCGAGGACGCGGCGGTAGCGGACGAGCGCCTCGTGCGTCGGGCCGTCGAACTCCTTGCGCCCCGCGTGCAGGAGCACGGCGCGCTCGCACAGCCGCTCGACCTGCGTCGCGTCGTGCGAGACGAAGACGATCGTGCCCCCGCGCTGCTTGAACTCGAAGATCTTGCCGAAGCACTTGCGCTGGAACGCCTCGTCGCCGACGGCGAAGACCTCGTCGAGGAGCAGGACGTCGGCGTCGAGGTGCGCGGCGATCGCGAACCCGAGCCGCATGTACATCCCCGAGGAGTACGTGCGCACCGGCCGGTCGATCGCGTCCTCGAGCTCGGCGAAGGCGACGATCTCGTCGAAGCGCTCGCGGATCTGGGCGCGCTTGAGCCCGTAGATGGAGCCGTTCAGGAACACGTTCTCGCGCCCGCTGAAGTCGGGGTGGAAGCCGGCGCCGAGCTCGAGCAGGGAGCCGACGCGGCCGCCGACGGCCACCTCGCCCTCGGTCGGCTTGATGATCCCGGCGATCAGCCGGAGCAGGGTCGACTTGCCGGAGCCGTTGCGGCCGACGAGGCCGACCGCCTCCCCGCGGCCGATCGCCACCGACACGTCGCGAAGCGCCCAGACGTCCGACGCCTGGGTGCGCCCGCGCAGCACGAAGAGCTCCTTCAGCGTCCGCGCCTGCCGGGCGTGCACGCGGAAGCGGCGCGAGACGCCTTCGGCGCGGATCTCGCCGGTGTTCACGTGGCAGACGGTACAGCGGCGGCCCGCCGGACGAGCCCGGCGAGCACGCGCACGAACGCGGGATCGGCGTTCGGCAGCTCGATCCGCGCGCAGCCCGAGGCCGAGCTCCCGCGCCCGCTCCGCGGCGACCGTGTCGAGGTCCCAGCGGATCTCCAGGTGATCGGAGACGAAGCCGACGGGGCAGAGGAGGACGTGCTCCACCCCGCGCCCGGCCAGCTCGTCGAGATGCTCGACGATGTCCGGGCCGAGCCACGCCTCGCCCGTCGGGGAGGCGCTCTGGAACGAGAACGACCAGTCCTCGACGCCCGCCTCCTCCGCGACGAGCCGGCTCGTCTCCAGCAGCTCGTCCCGATACGGGTCGCCCTCGGCGAGGATCCGCTCGGGCAGGGAGTGCGCGGTGAAGACGACGTGCACGCCGGCCCCGGCGCCCGCAGCCCGCACACGCTCCGCCAGCAGCTCGACGAAGCCGGGCTCGGCGCCCCAGCGCTCCACGAACGCGAGCTCGGCCCGGCCGGCGAGCGCCTCTTCGAGCTGGCTCCGGTACGCCCCGATCGACATGGCCGAGAAGTGAGGCGCGAGCACGAGCCCGACCACGAGGCCGGCGCCGGCCGCGACCGCCCCCTCCACCGCGTCGGCGATCCGCGGCGTCCAGTGGCGCATGCCGGTGAAGACGGGCGCTCCCAGCTCTCGCTCGAGCCGCGCGCGCGTCTGCTCGGTGATCTCGTTCAGCGGATTCGAGTCCTCGATCCCGAGCGCGCGGTAGCGCTCGACGAGCTCCTCCAGGCGCTCGGGCGCGATCGGGCGGCCGCCGCGGATGTCCGCGTAGTAGGCCGGCACGTCCTCCAGCCGGTCGGGCGAGCCGTACGCCATCAGCACGACGGCGAAGCTCATGCCGGAACGCTGGCGGTCTGCTCGTGCACGAAGGCGCGCAGGCGGCCGAGCACGTCGGGATCCGTCGACGGCATCACGCCGTGTCCGAGGTTGAAGATGTGGCCCGGCCGCCCGGCGGCGCGCGCGAGCACGTCGAGCGTCGCCTGCTCGATCCGCTCCCAGGGCCCGAAGAGGAGCGCACCGTCGAGGTTCCCCTGCACTCCCCGGTCCTCGCCGACGACCTCCCAGCCCCAGTCGAGCGGGATGCGCCAGTCGAGGCCGATCACGTCGCCGCCCGGCGTCGGCCATCTGCCGCAGCAGCGTGGCCGTGCCGGTGCCGAAGTGGATCGTGGGACAGTCGACCGCAGCGAGGATGCGCGCGGAATAGGGCTGCACGAACTCCTCGTAGTCGGACGGGGAGAGCGCGCCGACCCAGGAGTCGAAGAGCTGGATCACGTCCGCCCCGGCGCGCACCTTCGCGGCGACGTAGAGGGAGAACGCCTCGGTGAGCTTCTCCATCAGCGCGTGCCAGAGCGCGGGCTCGGCGTACATCATCCGCTTCACGCTCGAGGAACTCGCGGCTCGGCTTGCCCTCGATCAGGTAGCCGGCGACCGTGAAAGGCCCGCCGCAGAAGCCGATCACGCGCCTGGTCGGGACGAAGCTCGCGGCGGACGATCGAGACGGCCTCGAGGATGAACGGCACCGACTCCTCCGGCTCGGGCACGCGCAGCGCGTCGACCTGCGCCCGCGTCCGGATCGGATCGGCGATCACCGGGCCGACGTTCTCCACCAGCTCGACGTCGACGCCCATGCCGAGCAGCGGCAGCATGATGTCCGCGAACATCACCGCTGCGTCGACGTCGTGGCGCCGCACCGGCTGGAGCGTCACCTCGGCGCAGAGCTCCGGCTCGCGGCAGACCTCGAACAGCGTGTGCGTCTTGCGCACCTCGCGGTACTCGGGCAGCGAGCGCCCCGCCTGGCGCATGAACCAGACGGGCGTGCGCTCCGTCGGCTCCAGACGGGCGGCGCGGACGAGGATCGGCTCGGACACGGAAGTAGGCTATCCGGCGCATGGAGCCCGTCGGCGAGCATCCCGTCCCCGCCGGCCCGCTTGCGGTGAGGTGGCTCGGATACGAGCTTCCCGAGCTGCGCGCGGGCGCCACCGCGACGCTGCGCGTGCGGGCGCGGAACGCGGGCTCGGCGGCCTGGCGCTCCCGCGGCGGCGCCGGTGTGCTGGCCTCCTACCACTGGCTCGACCCGCTCGGGAACGCGATCGTCTGGGACGGGCCGCGCACCGCGTTCGAGCGCCCCGTCGAGCCGGGCGCGGAGGTCGAGGTCGAGCTCGAGCTGCGCGCGCCGCAGCCGCCCGGCCGCTACCGGCTCTCGATCGACCTCGTCGAGGAGCTCCGCTACTGGTTCGCCGAGGTCGGCTCCTCGCCGCTCGAGCTCGACGTCGAGGTGCTGCCGCGGATCGCCGAGCGCCGGCTCGGCGTCGTCGTGCACGGCGGCGCCGACGAGGGAACCGCCGCGCACCTCGCCGCGCAGGAAGAGCCCCCGGTGGAGACGGACGCGGCCGCGGTCGCGCATCTCGTCGCCGGCGCGCTCCCGGCGCCGGACTGGACGAGCCGGATCCTCGACGCCCATGCCGAGGGCTTTGCAGCCGTCGGCGGCTCGGTCGAGACCCGCGACAGGGCGCTGCGGCCGTGGGCACCGGGCGGTGGCCGCAACCCCGGGTTCCCGCATCCGCTGCTCTTCCCGTCGCTGCTCGTCGGACTGGAGCCGTCCGAGCACGCGGGGCTGCCCGCCTACGTGCCGGGTGCCGACCCGTCGATCTTCGACGGGCGGATCAGACTTCGACTGCCACGCGGTCGTCGACGCGGTTGAAGACGTACGCGCCGAGCGCGAGCGCGACGACGGCCGAGACGGCGAGGTAGACGGTGTCCCCGGCGGACGGCAGCTCGCCGAAGAAGATCGGGTCGCGCACCGCCTCGACCGCGGGGGTGAGGAAGTTGCCGTAGTGGATCACGTCGACGAGCCGCGGATGCTCGCTCACGCCCGGGACGTTCTCCAGGGAGTAGAGCACGGGCGTGAGGAAGAACCAGGGCAGGAGCAGCGCGGCCACGAGGTGCTCGACGTCCCGGTAGATCGCGTTCAGCGAGGCGATCGCGAGCGCCACTCCCGAGACGAGGCAGACGACGAGCGCGGCGAGCGGCAGCGCGAGCCAGACGGTGTCTCGCGCCTCCGGCACGTAGACGAGGCTGAAGACGACCACGATCGCCAGCATCACGCCGAAGCTCACGAGCTGCGTCGCCACCATCGAGAGCGGCACCAGCTGGCGGGGGAAGCGCACCTTGCGGATCAGGTTCGCGTTCTCGACGAGGCTGCGCGAGGCCGACTGCAGCGAGGTGGCGAAGAAGATCCACACGGGCAGGCCGGCGAGCAGGAAGAGCCAGTAGTGGTCGTAGTCGACCGCCTGCACCTTCAGCAGCACGGAGAAGACGACGAGGTAGACGAGCATCAGCAGCGACCGGGTGCGCGAGCGACCAGACGACGCCCAGCATCGAGCCCTTGTACTTCGCGCGGAGGTCGCGTCGGAAGAGGCTCCCGAAGAGCTCCCGGTAGCGGAAGAGATCCGCGTAGATCGTCACGACCGAGGTCTAGTGTAGGCCGGTGCGCGCACACATCCGGCTTACAGACCTCCTCTACCCTTTCCTGCCGTGAGCGCCCTCGTCGCGGCCGTCGCCCTGCCCGTGGCGGCTCTCGTCATCGCCGGGCTGCTGCGTGCCGACCTGGGCGGCCGCCTCGTCGCGGCACCGACGGGCGAGCGCTGGCACGAGCGGCCGACGCCGAGCTTCGGCGGCGTCGGGATCTTCGCCGGCCTCTGTGCCGGGCGTCGGCGCTGGCGATCGCGGTGGGTGCGGTCGACGCCGAGCTCGGAGCTGCTGGGGATCCTCGGCGGCTGCGCGATCCTCTTCGTCGGCGGGCCTGCTCGACGACGCCTACACGCTGCGCCCGCTGGCGAAGCTCGCGGCGCAGTTCGCAGCCGCCGGTGTCGTGCTCGCCTCCGGCCTCTCGGTCGAGATCGTCGGCAACGACGTGCTCGCCCTGGCGATCGGGCTCGCTCTGGCTGGTCGGGATCACGAACGCGTTCAACCTGCTCGACAACATGGACGGCCTCGCGGCCTCGCTGGCCGCCGTCTCGTGCGCCGTACTTCGCCGTCGACGCGGTCGCGCTCGAGAACCAGAACGAGCTCGTGCTCGTCGCTCGCGCTCGCGCTCGGCTGCGCCTGCGTCGGCTTCCTGCCCGTTCAACCTGCGCGCCGAGCGGCGCGGCCGCCGTCTTCATGGGCGACTCCGGGAGCCAGGTGCTCGGCTTCGCGCTCGCCGCGCTCGCGCTCGCCTCGAGCTGGACGGCCGCCGGCACGACGCTCGCCGACGTGCTGCTGCCGCTGCTCGTGCTCGCGATGCCGATCCTCGACACGACGCTCGTCACGATCCGGCGCACGCGCGAGCGGCGGCCGGTCACCCAGGGCGGACGCGACCACTCCTCGCACCGGCTCGTCTACTACGGGCTCTCCGAGCGCCAGGCGGTGGCGCTGCTGGCCGCTGCTCGCCGCCGCTGCTCGGGCGCGACCGGCCTCGCCTACAACGTCCTCGACAACGGCGCGCGTGACCACGTTCGGCGTGCTCGTCACGTTCGTCCTGCTCGTCCAGTTCGCGAGCTTCCTCGGCGACCTCGAGGAGCGGTCGCGACGCGCCGACGCCGGGCCCGCCGCCCTCGCTCCTGCGGGCGCTCGTCTCGCAGCCGCGGCGCCTCGTCGAGGTGCTCGTCGACTTCGCGCTCATCTGCGCCTCCTTCCTCGCCGCGTACCTGCTCTTCGTCGACGGCCTCGGCACCGAGGTCAGCGCGCGATCTTCCTCGCGCGCGCTGCCGGTGTGCTCGGCGTCCGCTACGTCGCCTTCGTCCTCGGTCGGGATCTACCGCCGCGTCTGGCGCTTCGCCGGCGCCGCGCGACGCCGTCGCGATCGCGGTCGCGCGGCCCTCTCGGCGCCCGTCGCGCGTCGCGATCGTCGCGAGCTGCGCCCGCTCCCTGGCGCGTTCCCGCTCGAGATCTTCCTCCTCGACGCGCTGCTCTGCACGTTGCTCGTCGCCGGCTCGCGCCTGGCGTCACGCGCTGGCGCCGGACCTGGTGCGCGGCCGCCGCGGCAGCGGGCCGCGCACGGCGCGTCCTGATCGTCGGCGCCGGCCGCGTCGGGCCGCAGCCTCGCCCGGGAGCTCCGCGAGACGCCGCGGCACGCGCGTGGTCGGCTTCCTCGACGACAACCCGCAGCGTCCGGCGGCGCCGGGTGCTCGGCGTCAAGGTGCTCGGCGGCCTGGACGAGACGCGACGCGCCTGATCGCGTCGCAAGGCCCGGACGAGGTGCTCGTGACGATCCCGGACGTCGCGCCGACCGCCTGCGCGGCGGTGGTCGCCGCCTGCGCGGCCGCAGGTATCCCGTGCCGCCTCGTGCGGCGCCACACGGAGATCACGCCGCTCGCCGCTGGTCGAGATCCGCGCCGAATGACGTCCTCGCGAAGCCGGCTCCGCGGCCGCCTGCGGCGCTCGCCGCTGCTCGGCGCTCTACGTCGGCCTGGCTCGCGCTCTACGCCTGGCAGGCCTCGAAGCACGATGACGCCGACGCTCTTCACCGACGAGATCGAGTTCACGCAGCTCTCCCGCTCGATCGCCGAGACCGGGCGACGCAGCGCTCCGCGGCGGCGCGCCGGCGCCGGACGTCGTCGCTTTACGCCTACCTCGCGGCGCCGGCCTGGTGGCTCGACGACGTCTCGACGGCGTACGGCGCGATCAAGGCGCTCGGCGTGCTCGCGATGACGGCGGCGGTCTTCCCCGCCTACGGGCTCGCACGGCTCGTCGTCTCGCGGCCGTGGGCGCTCTTCGCGGCCGCCGGCGCCGGCGGCGCGCCGGCGCTCGCCTACGCGCCGTTCCTCGTCGAGGAGCCGCTCGCCTACCCGGTCTCGACGCTCGCGCTCTACCTGATCGCGCGGGCCGGGATCCGGCCGGGCCGCGTCTCGATCGTGCTCGCGCTCGCCGCCTGCGTGGTCGCCGTGCGGCGTGCGAACGCAGCTCGCGATCCTCCTCGCCGTGCTCGCGCTCGTGCTGCTCGCGCTCGTCGTGGCGCAGCGAGCGGTCACGCCGGTGGCGGACGACCTGGACGGCGTGGCGACTGGGTCGGCGCGGTCGTCGCTCGCGCGTCGGCATCGCCGTCGTCGGTCTCGGCGGTGCTCGGCCAGCGGTCGGTCAGCTGGTACGTCGCGACCGGCTTCTTCAAGTCGCCGGATGCTCGAGTACGGCCTCTGGGCGATCGGCGCGCTCGCGATCGGCATCGGCATCGCTCCCGCTCGTCGCGGCGCTGGCGGCGCTCGTCCGCCGCGGAGGGGTGCGCGCGACGAGCGCACGCGCGACGTTCGTCGCGCTCAGCGTCTGCCGCGCTGGCCGTCTTCGGCCTCTACACGGCGGTCAAGGCCGCCTACCTGTCGACCGTCTTCGCGATCGTGATCGCCGAGCGGAACCTGATCTACCTGATCCCGCTGCTCTTCGCGGCACGGCGCTCGTGCTCGAGCGGCGCCGGCGCGACCGGTCTGGCCGCGTCGCGGCGGCGACCGCGTTCGCCGTCTACCTCGTCACGGCGACGCCGTTCTCGCTCGACCGCTACCCGAACTACGAGGCGCACGGCCTCGCGATCGCCGCGTTCGCGAACCGCATCCCGAGTGGCCGGCCGAGACGATCGAGACGGTCGCTCGTCCTGGTCGCGATCGTCGCCGGCCTCGCTCCTGCTGGCGCTGCGCTTCGTCCGCTCGGCCCGCGCGGCGTCGCCGCGGTCGGCGCCGCGCTCGCCGTCGTCGACGCTCGCCTGGAGCCTGACGACCGAGATCTACGCCGCGAACGGCGAGCGCGCGCGTCCGACCAGCTCTACGAGCGACCTGCCGAAGCCCGTCGACTGGCTCGACCGACGACCGGCGGCGAGCCGACGGCGTCTTCGTCGGCCAGGGGATCAACGACCCGAACCCGATCTGGCAGCTCGAGTTCTGGAACCGTCGATCGAGTAGTTCTGGGCCTCGACGGCAGCGCGCCGGGCCCGGCCAGACCGTCGACGCCGAACCTCGTCGAGCCCGGACGGCACGCATGCGCCGCCGACCTCGCACGCGGACTATGCCGTCGCCGTCAGCGGCGTCGCGCTCGCGGCGCCGAGCGGTGACGACGGTCGGCGGCATCGATGCTCTACCGGCTCGACGGCGAGCCCGTGCGGCTGCGCGAGACGACGACCGGCATCTCGCCGGACGGCTGGATGGGCGAGCACGCGACGCTACACGCGCTACGACGTCGCCGAGCGACCCGCCGCGGCTTCGTCAAGGTGTCGCCTCTCGCGCGAGGGCGCCTGGTGCCGCGACAGGACGTGCCGGCGACGGCGACGGTCGTCGGTCGGGCCCGTCGCGGTCGACGAGTCGGAGCAGCCGACGATCGAGCGCGTGACCGGCGCGCCGCGCAGATCCGCGATCCGTGCCAGCTCGAGCGCCGCGTCGTGCTGCCCGTGCCGGCGGGCCCTGGCGCGTCGAGGTGACGTGTCGACCGACCGTTCGTCCCGCACGAGCTCGACCCGAACCAGCGGCGAGAGCCGCGAGCTCGGCGCGCGGTCACTTCGACTTCCGTGCCCATCGGCGGCGAGCAGGCTAGCGCAGCGCGAGCAGCCGCTCGGGGTGCTTGCGGACGAAGCGCGCCATCCCGCGCAGGTGCCAGAGCGTGTGGCGGGAGAGGAAGCGCCTGTCGATCACGGCCGCGTAGGCGTGGCGCACGACGGCCTCCGGCACGAGCCAGCGCTCCCAGCCCGCCTGCGCCGCCCGGTAGGCGAGGTCGATGTCCTCGACGTAGTGGCGGTAGCCCGCGTCCCAGCCGCCGATCTCCTCGAGCATCGTCCGGCGCATCAGCAGGCAGGCGCCGCCGAGCAGCCAGTCGCCCTGCACAGGCTCGCGCGGTCGCGTCGCCGTAGTGCGACGCCTGGTGCTCGTACGGGGCGCGCAGGCGCCGCAGCGGCGTGCGGCGCCAGATCGTCCCGAGCGACCGTCGGGAAGCGGCGCAGCGACGGCTGCCAGGTGCCGTCGGGCCAGAAGACGAGCGGCCCGACGAGCCCGGCAGCGCGGGTGCTCGTCGGCGAAGCGGACGAGCGTCGCGATCGCGCCCGCCTCCGGCGACGGCGTCCGGGTTGGCGACGAGCACGTACTCGCCGCGTCGTCGCCGCGACGCCGGCGTTGACGTTCGCCGCGAACGTGCGCGGGTGCGGGTTCTCGAGCACCCGCGCGCCCGGCGGGCAGCCTCGCCGACGCTGCCCGGCAGGTTCGCGATCACGACGAGCTCGTCGACCTGCGGCGCGAGTGCCGGCAGCGACTCGCTCGAGCTCGCGCGCATGGCCGTGCGAGACGACGACCGCGGAGACGCTTCATCGCGCCGAGCGCCTCCCGGTAGACCGCGAGCGTGCGCTCGGCGTCGCGCGCCAGCTGAAGCGGCTGCGCCCGCTCGAGGCCGGCGGCGACGAGCCGCTCGCGCTCCGCGAGCGCGCGCTGGATCCCCGTCGGCGAGCTGCCCTTCGTCGACGAAGACGGCCGCGTCGCCGGCCACCTCGCGCAGCGCCGGCTCGTCGAGCGCGACGACCGGCGTCCCGCAGGCCATCGCCTCGAGCACCGGCAGGCCGAAGCCCTCGAAGCGCGACGGCTGGACGAGGCACGCGGCGCCGCGGTAGAGCTCGACGAGCTCCGTCCTGCGCGACGTAGCCGCGCAGGTCGGCGCCGCGCGTCGCGCAGCGTGCCGCGAGCGCCTCGTCCTTCACCGGGCCCGCGACGACGAGCGGCAGCCCGGCGCCGCGGCGGCCGCGTCGAGCGCGGCGAGCTGGTTCTTGCGCGCCTGCACGGCGCCGACCGACGAGCACGTAGTCGCCGAGCTGACAGCCGGTTCCTCGGCGTGAAGGCCGGATCGACGCCGTTCGGGCGTCACGACCACCTTCGCCTCGGGCAGGCCGTAGAGGCGCGACGAGGTCGGCGCCGCGTCCGCTCCGAGACCGTCGAGCACGCGCGCTGGCCGCGCGGGCGGCCCGCGGGACGACGCGGCGGAAGACGAGCCGGTCCTTCAGCGGCATGTGCGAGCGGGTCGTGCTCGAACGAGAGGTCGTGGATCGTGACGACGGCCGGGCACGGCGCGCGCGAACGGCACCGCGTACTGCGTGTGGACGAGCGCCGCGCCGGCGCGCCGCAGCAGGCGCGGCAGCGTCCAGAGCATCCGCGCCTCCTGCAGCGGCGTGCGCAGCTCGAGCGGCTCGATCCCCTCCGGGACGAGCTCCGGATGGCGCGTGACGGCGGCGATGCGCAGGCCGGAGTCGAGCGCGCCGCAGCTCGCGCAGCAGGTTCGAGCACGTAGGTCTCGTCGCCCGTGCGGTGCCGGCCGAGCACGTCCGCGTCGACGACGACGAGCGGCTCGCTCATCCGCAGCGCCCGCTCGGTAGCCGGCCACGGCCGCCGCGACCGCGCGCTCCCAGGTGAAGAGCCGCGCCCGCTCGAGGCCGGCGGGGACGAGCTCGTCGCGGCGCCGGTCGGCCTCGTCGATGCCCGCCGCGATCGACGCGACGTCGAGCGGGTCGACGAGCACCGCCGGCGTCGCCGACGACCTCCTCCATCGCGCTCGCCGGCACTCGTCACGACCGGCGTGCCGCACGCCATCGCCTCGAGCACCGGGATCCCGAAGCCCTCGTAGAGCGAGGGGAAGACGAGACAGCGAGCGCCGCGATAGGCCGCCGCCAGCTCGTCGTCGTCGATCCGGCCGAGCCAGCTGACGTGGCGCCGCGCGACGCCCGCCTCGCCCCAGCCGGACGCGCCGACGAGCCGCAGCTGCGACCCCGGCCCGCGCCGTCGCCTCGACGACGCGGGCGAGGTTCTTGCGCGGCTCGAGCGTCCCGACGGCGAGCACGTACTCGCCCTCGGCGGCGTCACCCTCCGGCCGGAAGACCGGCTCGAGCGCGTTCGGCACGACGTCGATCCGCTCCGCGATCGACGCCCGCGAGCTCGACGACCTCCCGCTTCGAGAACTCCGAGACGGCGAAGACGCGATCGGCGGCGCGGATCGTCGGGCGCAAGGCGGTGCGGCCGTACAGCCGCGTCCACGCCGGGAAGACCTCCGGCTGGCGGAGCACGGCGAGGTCGTGCACGGTCAGGATCGTCGGCACGCGCGCCCGCGGCGGCGCGCGGAAGATCGTGCAGTGCAGGACGTCGACGCCGGCCCGCGCGGCCGCGCGCGGCAGCAGCGCCGGATACCAGAGCACGTCGCGCGCGACCGCCGTCAGCCGCCCGGCGCCGCCCCAGGTGAGCGGCACCACCTCGACGTCGCCGCGCGCTTCGAGCGCCGCGCCGAGCCCGTCACCCAGCGCGCCGTCCCGGCCCGCGTCTGCAGCAGCGGCGCCACGTCGAGCCCGACCCTCACGCGCACGCGCACCGGCCTCCTCGAACGCGCGCAGGTGGATCTCGCCGCAGCGCCGCCAGGTGAACTGCGCCGCGTGTGCGAGCCCCGCCGCGCACGAGCTCCTCGCGCCGCTCGATCGCCTCGCGGATCCCCGCGCGTCATCGCGTCGGCGTCGTCCGGGTCGACCCGCACCGCGGCCTCGCCGCAGGCCTCGTCCATCGACGGGTGCGCCGACGCGACGACCGGGACGCCGCAGGCCATCGCCTCGACGATCGGCATCCCGAAGCCCTCGAAGCGGGAGGGGTAGACGAAGACGGCCGCGCCGCGCATCAGCCGCGGCACCTCGGGCTCGCCCACGAAGCCGAGCTTGAGGATGCCCGGATCGTCGAGCAGCGGCTGCTCGCCCCAGCCCGCCGCCCCGACCACCGCCAGCGCCAGCTCGCCGCGCAGCGGGCGCCACGCCTCGAGCAGCGTGCCGAGGTTCTTGCGCGGCTCGAGCGTCGCGAGGCTGAGCACGTACGGCCGGCCGAGCTGCGCGCGCTCGCCCTCGGCCGTGTACCGGTCGGCGACGCCGGGCGGCGCGACCCGGATCCGCTCGGCGGGCACGCCGAGCATGCTCCACGCACGTCGCGGCCGGTGAACGCGGAGTTGACGAAGACGAGATCGCACTCCGCGGTGCGCGCGTACTTGTAGCCGTGCATCGAGCGCGTCCGCGCGGTCACCCACTCCGGGAAGCGGAGCGGGACGAGGTCGTGCACCATCGTCGAGCGGATCCCGCCGCGCTGCGGCGGCACGACCCAGTCGCTGAAGTGGAGCACGTCGAGGCGGCCGAGGAAGCGCTCCGCGGCAGGGTGGCCGAGCCGGCTCCAGGCCATCCGGAACGCGTACGACCACGGGAGCACGAGCGTCTTCACCTCGACGGGCACGTCCGTCGAGCGCCTCGTGGATCAGACGCCGTCCGCGCAGCCTCGTCGGCGCGAACGCGACCAGCTCGTGCTCGCCCTCCGCCGCCTCCGCGAGCCCGGCCAGCGAGCCGAGCACGTAGTTGCCGATCCCCGTGCGCGGGTGCGAGAGCGGGCTGACGTCGAACGCGATCCTCATCGCGTGTGGAAGAAGTCGAAGAAGTGGGCGCCGAGCACGCGCTCGTCGGCGCTCTCGCCGTTCGTCACCTCGGCGGGCACTGCGGTCGGCGAGACGTCGAACACGACGCGACACGTGCCCCCCTCGGGCTCGAGCGGAACACTCAGGTACGCGTTCCCCGTCGGGTTCAGGCGAATGCGATCCGCGACCTCGCCCCGCACGCGGGCGGTGATCGTCTGCGGTTCCGAGAACAGGCTGGGATCGCTGAACGTGCCGACGGTGAGCGTGCCGCCGCGGCAGTTCTGCCGCTCCCAGGTCACCGTCGGCCCCGACCAGCTGTCGTTCGGGTAGAGGCCGGTGATCTCGATCGGGCTGGAGACGAGCGGCCCGTCGAGCCGCCAGAGCGTCAGCCCGAGCGCGGGATCGCGTGCGACCGCCTCGGCATCGGGGGAGATGGTGGCGTCGACGCAGGACGTACTCCTCGTCGAGCGGCGTCCCGTCCGCGAGGAGCACCGCGCCCGTCGTCTCGTCGACGGTCACCTCCGTCTCCGCGAGGTCGCCGGGGGTGGGGCCGCCCACGAAGTAGATCGGCCCGACGCTGCGGTTGAAGAACTCGTTCTGATTGACGACGAACCGGTCGGGGACACCGGTCCAGAGGATCGCCACCTGCGCGCCGTCGGGCACCGCGGCGTCGATCCAGTCGCGGTCGCCGGTCTGGATGCCCGTGAAGAGCGCGCCGGACAGCGCCCGCTTGAAGCCGTGCTCGCCGAACCAGACGTTGTAGGAGACGCCCGTGAGATAGAGGAGCGTCGCGAGGGGGACGACGAGCGCGTAGCGCCGCGGGACGAAGAGGAAGAGCGCCGCCGCGAGCGCCCCGCCGGCCAGGACGGTCGCGTCGATCGAGTCGAAGAGCAGCGAGCCGTACGCCGACCAGATCGGCAGCAACGCGAGCGTGTCGGACGTCACACCGGTCTCGATGAAGCGCACGAACGGGATCGTCAGCGGGAGGAGCGCCGCTCCCACCGCCGCCACGGTCGCGAGCACGCGCGGCCGGGGAGCGCCGCGCTCGACCCAGACGAGCAGCGCGGTCAGGAAGAACGGCGCGACGGCGAACATGTTCCGCTCCTGGATCCGGTTCGCGAACTCCGAGGCGAAGGTCGCGACGACGAGCAGCACCGATCCCGTCACGGCGATCCCGGCGGCCAGGAACGGGGCGAGGCTCGGCTCCAGCCGGCGCGAGAGCAGCACGAGCAGGAAGAACGCCGCCATCGGCAGGACGCCGAGGTAGAGGTCGAGCTCCGCGAGGTGGTAGAGGAGGAAGCGTGCCACCGTGGCCGGGTCGTAGGAGCTGTCGCCGACGACGGCGTACGCGCCCAGGAGCTCGGAGAGCGAGCGGCCGCGGGCGACCTGCAGCCCGAGCACGAGCAGGCCACGCCCCCGATCACGACGGCGTAGAGGACCCGAAACGGCGCGAGCGTCGCGCGCAACGGCCGCCGCCCGAGCAGGGCGAGCAGAACGGTGCCGCCAGGATCGCCGGGCACGAACGCGACCGCCTGGACCCGCGTCGCGAGCGCGAGCCCGACGAGCGCGAACAGCCCCACCTGGCGTCCGTAGGTCGGCCGCTCGAGCACGAGCACGAGCAGCAGCGAGCGGTGAGGAAGATCGGGTAGAAGACGTTCTCCGTCATCACGGTGGCCGTGTAGGCGAGCGAGGGCAGGGCGACGGCGAGCAGCGCCGCGAAGAGCGAGAGCGGCGGCCGCGAGCACCCGGCGCGCGAGCAAGTAGGCGGGCACCGCCGCCAGCGACATCACGAGCGCGTTCAGCGTCTTCACCGCCCGCGTACGCGGTCGGGAGGGCGTCGAAGAGCGCGTAGGCCGGGCTGATCAGCACCGGGTAGACGACACCGAAGCCGGTCGCGGGCACGTCGCGGATCCGGAAGCCGTCCCCTGCGGCGAAGCTCCGCGCGAGCTCCGAGTAGATCAGCTCGTCGACCATGATGAACGGGCCGAAGGGGCCGCGGGCGAGCCACGCGCGCAGCGCGAACGAGAGGGCGACGATCGCGGCGAGCCAGCCCCACGCGGGGACGACTCGCAACCTATCGATCAAGACGGGCGACCAAGCTCGACCTCGGCGAGGCGCCGCGCGAGCTCCGCCGCCTCGGGCGCGTCCGCGTCGATGCCGACCTCGGCCGCGGCCTGCGAGACCTCCCGCAGGACCGACTCGGCGACGGCCGCGCCCCCGGCGGCCTGCTCGAGCGCGGCCGCGTAGAGCTCGGCGACCCGCTCGAGGTCGTGCTCGCGGCGGGCCAGCTCCGCCGCGGCTTCTCCCATCGCGCGCCGGACCCGCTCGTGCGTGGCGAGCAGCTCGAGCGCCGCGTGCAGCGTCTCCACCTCGTGCTCGTCGACCGGGACCTTCAGCGCGACGTCGTCGGGGAGCTCGGAGAACCAGCCGACGTCGCTGACCACGACCGGCTTGCCGAGCGAGAGCTGCCGCACCACGCTGCCCGACGTCTCCCCCATCGTGGGCGCGCGCAGGTTCAGGCAGGCGTCGCAGGCGGCCATCAGCTCCCAGAGTCGCTCCTCCGGCACGTAGTCCATCCGGACGATGCCGTCGCCCTGCAGGCCCAGCCGCTGCAGCCGGCGGTCGAGGTCGAAGCCCGGCGAGGTCGCCCCGACGAGGAGCAGCCGAGCGCCTTCGTGGTCGCGGCGCAGCCGACGCGAACGCCTCGAGCACCTGCGGGATGCGCTTGCTCGCGTTGATGTTCCCGAAGCAGCCGAAGAGCGGAGCGCCCTCGAGCTCCGCCGGAGCGAGGTCGGGCACGGGCCAGGCGGGGTGCGGGATCCGCCAGATCGGGCCCTCGTAGCCGGCTTCGCGCGCGCGCTCCTCGACGTGGTGGGAGTGCACGATCAGCCCCGTCGCGAGCCCGAGCACCTCGCCGGCCAGGTGGAAGTCGTCTGCGCGGCTCTCCCAGAGCGGCGGGATCCGCTTGTCCAGCACGCCGTGCCCGAGCAGGCGGCCGACGACGCCGCCCTCGCGCTCCATCGCGTCGAGGTAGCCGTGCCCGTCGCGCCGGCCGATCGTCAACCCGGCGACGAGATGGTGCAGGACGAAGTCGTGCAGCACGACGACGCCGGGTCGGCGGCGCAGCGCATCGACGATCCAGCCGTGCGCGTCCGGGTTGTTGCCGAGGTGGTAGAGGGCGAGGTCGGACCCACGCACCGGTCGCGTCCGCCCGCGCCGCACGACCTGGACGTCGACGCGGCGCCGAAGCGCGGGCAGGAGCAGGGCGCTGTAGTCCGCGATCCCCGAGCGCTCCGGCGGCATCGGGCTGTAGTACGCGACCTTCATGCGAGCAGAGCGCTCGATGCAGCCGTCCCAGGTCACCTGCGCAGCGAGCTCGCGGCCGGCGCGGCCGTAGCTCTCCGCCTCGCCCGGATTCGCGCTCAGGAAGCCCGCCGCCGCCGCGAGCGCGCCCGGCTCGGGCGCCGTCACGCGCCCCGTGCGCCCGTCGGTGACGATCTCGAGTGGACCGCCCGCGTCCGTCGTCGTCAGCACCGGCTTCCCGGACAGGAACGCCTCGTAGGGCACCATCCCGAAGTCCTCGTCGACCGGCGCGTAGTAGACCGCCAGGCAGCGCGCGTAGAGCGCAGGCGAGCTCGACCTCGTCGATCCGGCCGGTGAACTCGGCCCGTCCGTTCAGCCCGCGCTCGCGCGCGAGCCGTTCCAGCCGCTCGCGGTCCGGGCCCTCGCCGGTGATCACGACGCGCAACGCGGGATCGAGCGCGGCGGCCTCGAGCAGCAGGTCGTTCCGCTTCGCGCGGTCGAGCCGGCCCACGGAGAGGACGAAGTCGCCGTACTCGTCGCAGCGGTAGGGCAGCTCCTGCGGCGGGTGCGGCATCACCTCGGCCTGCAACCCGGTCGAGCGCTCGATCCGGCCGGCGACGTTCTGGGAGGTCGCAAAGAGCCGCTTCGCCTCGCCGAGCGCGATCCGGTCCAGCGTTTGGACCGAGCGCCGCAACGCCCGGTCCGCCGGTTCTTCGCCGAACTGGCCCAGATCGGTTCGGTCCAGCTCGTAGGCCTGGCGGAACTGGTGCAGCACCCAGACGCGCTTGTTCGGGTGGCGCACGCAGTACGAGGGGAACTTGGTCGCGATCACGCAGTCGATCGGCCGACCGTCCGACTCCTCCAGGTCGAGCAGGCGCCAGAGGAATGCCTGGCTCAGCACCTTGGTGCCCGGATACCACTTGAACGGGACCGTGACGAGCTCGACCTCGTGCTCGCGCTCCCGAAGCTCGTCGACGAGCTTGTCCGCGAAGATCTCGGCGCCGCCCCGCACGAACGGCACCTGCGGCGCCGCAGACGGCGATCCTCATGAGCGGCGCTTCAGCTCTGCCTCGAGCTGCGCCTCCAGGTCCACGACGCGGGCCTCGAGATCGTCGATCAGGCGCAGCGCGGCCGCATTGAAGGAGCGCTGGTCGTAGGCGAGCGGCTCGACGTACCAGCGCATCAGCTTGCGCAGGACCGCCTTGACGGGGTTGCCGAGCTTGCCGCGGAGCCCCGGGCGCAGCTGCAGCGGGCGGTCGGCCGAGACGGGCCAGAGACGCTCGGCCTCCGCGCGCGCCGCGAAGCGTTCCTGGGCGCCGCCCTCGCCGTGCACGCCCGGAGCGGCGCCGGAACGCCGTACCTCCTCCTTCAGGCGCTCGAAGAGCGCGGCGACGTCGGGGTCGCCGTTCGCGGAAATACCTGCTGAGACCGGGTTTTCCGGCGAGGGCGAAGGCATCGGGCAATTCTAGCTTCGGCGCGGGATAGGCTCAGCGGCCATGCGGGTCGGGATCAGCCTCCTGACGCTCGTTCCCGGCGAGGTCGGGGGCGCGGAGACGGCCGCCCGCGGGCTCACGCGCGGCCTCGCAGAAGTCGGGACGCTCGACTACACGGCGCTCGTGCCCCCGGCTGCCCCAGGTGCCGGCGAGGGGCTGCCCGAGGTGCTCGTCACCGAGTACCGGCGGGCGAAGTCGATCCCGGAGCGGGCTCTCGCGATGGCGCTCGCTGCCCTTCGCCCCGGCCCGCTGCGCCGCCGCTTCGAGGGGCTCGACCTCGTGCACTACCCGCTGACGATCGCGGTCCCGCCGCTCGAGCTGCCGTCCGTCGTCACCGTCCACGACCTCCAGCACCTCGATTTGCCGCACCTCTTCAGCCGCTCCGAGCGGCTGTTCCGGCGGCGCGCACACGAAGGCTCGGCGCGCAACGCGAGCGCGGTGGTCGTCCCGAGTCAGTTCGTCCGCCGCAGCGTCGTGGAGCGGCTCGGGACTACCGCCCGAGCGCGTGCACGCGATTCCCTGGGGCATCGACCACGAGCTCTTCTCACCGGGCCCGGAGCAGCGGGAGCCGTTCCTCCTCTACCCCGGCCGCCCCTGGCCGCACAAGAACCACGAGCGGCTGTTCGAGGCGCTCGTCCTGCTCCGGCGCGAGCGGCCGGACCTCGAGCTCGTGCTGACCGGCGGCGGCCACGACGGCCGGCCCGTGCCCGCCGGCGTGCGCGTCGCCGGGCTCGTGTCCGCGCGAGGAGCTCGTCTCCCTCTACCGCCGTGCGGCATGCCTCGTCTTCCCGAGCCTCTACGAGGGCTTCGGCCAGCCGCCGCTCGAGGCGATGGCGTGCGGCTGCCCGGTGGCGGCGTCGAACGCCGCGGCGATCCCGGAGGCGGTCGGCGACGCAGCGGCGCTCTTCGATCCGGACGACCCCGAGGACATCGCCGCCGTCGTCTCCGCGGTGCTCGAAAGCCCGGAGCGCCTCGTCGCCGCGGGGCTCGAGCGCGCACGCGGCTTCACCTGGGCCGAGACGGCCCGGCGGCACGAGGCCGTCTACCGCTCGATCGCGTAGTGCGCGCTCACGCGGCGACTCCAGGTCTCGGCGAGACGTAGTAGCGCACGGTGCGAACGCTGCCGGCGTCGCGGAGGTCGGTCCGGAGCACGGTCGCGCCGCACTCGCCCAGGAAGGCGCGCATCTCGGCTTCCGGCACGGCCGTCATCCGCATCGGCGTCAGCCGCGTTCGCCGGAGCAGCGTGTCGCCTTCGATCCTCGCGCGTTGCAGGGCTCCGTACAGGCGGCGCGACACCTCGAGCCGGTGCGGCCAGCTGATCCGGCGCCGGCAGGCCGAAGACGACCAGCCCCGTCGGCGCCGCCACCCGAAGGAACTCGGCGACGTAGCCCCGCACGAGCTCCCGGTCGGGGAGGTGCTGGAGGACGAGGCTCGAGTAGACGAAGTCGAACTCGCCGTCACCGAACTGGCCGAGGTCGGCGCTCCTGTTGACGCGGAACTCGCAGCCGTCGAGGTCGGAGTTCAGCGCCCGTGCGGTCTCGACCATTCCCTCCGCGATGTCGACGCCGACGGCCGTCTCGAAGCGCGCCGGCCAGGGCCCGCGTGAGCCGCCCCGCACCGCAGCCGAAGTCGAGCGCGCGCCGGTGCTCCAGCGGTGCGCCGAGCTCCGCGACCGTCCGCATCACCTCCCCGACTTCGTGCTCCCCGGTGGCCAGGAACTCGCCGCGATCCCAGCCGCCGCGCCGTTTGTCGGCCCGAGTCAGCACGGCCCAGAGCGGATCGACCTCCGCGAGCTGCTCCCAGTCCCTCTGTTGACGGTCGAGCGTCATCGGGCGAGAACACGATGGTACGCGGCCGAGAGCCTGGAGGCCGCCGCGTCCAGCGAATAGCGTCGAACGAGCTCGGGGTCGTGCTCGACGCGCTGCCCGGGCGGTCGCGCGAGTGGGCCTGCCTCCAGCAGACGCGCGAGCTCGACCCAGTCCCCGGGCGCGAAGAGCTGGGCATCGGGGCCGAGCACCTCCGGGATCGCCCCGCTCGTGCTGGCGACGATCGGCGCGCCGGCTGCGAGCGCCTCGGCGAGCACCATCCCGAACTGCTCCTCCCAGAGCGGGATCGGGAGGCTGCCGAGCACGACACAGGAGGCCTCGGCGAACACGGACGGCATCCCCGCGTGCGGGACGGACCGGATCTCCACCCGGTCGCCGACGCCGAGGTCGGCCGCATAGCGGAGCAGGCGTGCGCCCTCCGGGCCCTCGCCGACGAGCAGGAGCCGCGGACGGCTGCTCGAGCGCCGCGAGCGCCCGGATCACGTCGTAGTGGCCCTTCTCCCACACGAGCCGGCCGGGAGAGACGATCACGTGCTCACCGGGTGGCATCGGCTCGCGGCCGCGCGGAACCGCTCGACGTCCACGCCGGGATAGCGACACCTCGATCCGCTCGGCGTCCGCCCCCTCCAGGAGCAGGCACCGGCGCGCGCGCTCGGTCGCGGCCAGGAAGAGATCGGCGTGCTCCAGGGCGTCCCGCCGGTACCCGCGGCCGCGCGCAGCGCGAAACGTCTCGCGAAACGGGATCGTCTCCCACACGGTCAGCACGAGCCGGAAGCCGAGCCGCTCCTTCAGCGCTGCCGGCTGGCCGCTGAACCACACGCCGAGCTCGGCCGAGTGGACGATGTCCGCTCCGGACAGGTGGCGCTCGAGGTCGAGGTAGCGGTCGCCCGGCACCTGCGACGCGAGGTCGCCGACCCTTCCCAGTCGGCGGCCGTGGGGCAGGCGGTCGCGCAGCGCGCTCGCCGCGCACCTCGTCCAGGTCGAGGTCCTCGAGGTCGTAGCGGTTCGAGCCCGTGACGAGCACGGAGACGTCGAAGTCGTCCCGCAGGAGCTCCCACGGGCGCAGGTCCCACGGGTTCGCGTTGTGGCCGCGGAGCAGGACGACGCGCGGCCGGCGCGCGGTTTCCGTCATCTCGGGTGCCGCCCCCGCAGCGCCGGCACGACCTCGGGCGGGATCGCACCCACCGCGAACCCGACCGCCAGGAACACGACCGCGGCGAGCGGCGCAGTCAACCACGGGCTCAGAGGCAACAGCGCAACGAGCGCGGCCGCGGCGAGGGCCGCGAGCGGCCGGGGGAGGAAGCCGAGGCGCGGCCTGACGTCGCCTCCCGCACGCGCCAGGAACCCGAGCAGGATCAGTGCGAGCACGAGCTCCGTGACGACCGCTGCCACCGCACCGCCGATTCCCTCGTACGCCCCGACGAGGACGACGCCGAGCACGATCACGACGGCGAGCACGATCCCGTTCGCGACCGCCACGTCGCGCTGGCGCCGCAACGAGAGCAGCCCGAGCGTCCACACCTGGCTCGCGAAGACGCCGAGCAGCGCGAACGCCTGCACGCGCAGGATCGGTGCGGCTTCACGGTAGTCCTCCCCGCCGAGCAGGAGGATCGCCGGCTCCGCGAGGATGACGGTGACGAGCACGAGCAGGAGCGAGGCTGCGACCGCGGCCTCGGTCATCCGCTGGAGCGCGTAGCGAAGCCGGTCCCGGTCTTCGGCCCCGGCGACCGCGAGCAGCGGCAGCGCCACCGCGAGCACGAGCGTGGGGATGCCGAGCAGGATCTCGAACACGCGGAAGGAGGTCGCGAAGAGGCCCGTCTCGATCTCGCCGGTCTGGATCGAGACGAGGATCACGAGCAGGCGCAGGTAGACGACGTTCATCGCGAGCGCCGCGGCGATCGGCAGCGACTCGCGCAGCAGCTCGCGGGCGGTGGCGCGGTCGACCGCGGGCCGCATCGTCGCCACGCCGGCGACGAGGAGCGGCGTCAGCAGCAGCACGACCACCCCGACGGCCACCTGCACGCCGAAGAACGGGAGCAGGGAGGCGCCGGCGAGCACCAGCACCGCGACCCCCGCCAGCGTCAGCGCGTGCCGCAGCGTCTCGACCAGCGTGATCGCCCCCATCCGCAGCTCGATCGAGAGCGGCATCATCAGCGTGGCCTGCGTGTTCACGAGCAGCACGCCGAGGCCCGCCACGGCGGTTCCGGCCACGACGACCCCGGGGTAGCCGGCGACGGCGGCGAAGCCGACGGCGGCGAGCACGCCCGCGAGGGTCAGCACGATCCGCAGGCCGACGAGGTTCCGCATCAGCGCGGGCCGCTGCGACGGCGGCAGGATGGCGAGCTCCCGGCTGCCGATGGCGGTGAGGCCCGCGTCGGTGACCGCGGACACGATCCCGATCAGGGCGATCACGATCCCGTAGCGGCCGAAGTCCTCGACGCCGAGGTGGCGGAGCAGCAGGACGGACGTGCCGGCGCCGAGGAGGATCCCGGCTGCGTAGCCGGCGCCGCGGAGCACGCCGCCGCGGATCACCTTGCCGCCCGCCTCGCCCGTCCTGAGGACGTCGATTTCTTCCGAGGCGGCCACGTTAGGCTCAACCGTAGTGAAGATCCAGGTCGTGATCCCCACCCTCGACGGTCGCGAGCGGTTGCTGAAGACCCTCGCGAGCCTCGAGGAGCAGACCGCGCAGGCGGAAGTCGTCGTCGTCGACAACGCCTCGAGCGACGGCACGGCCGAGGCGGTCGCCGACCGAGCATCCCGCCGTCCGGGTCGTGAGGAACGAGCACAACCTCGGCTTCGGCGCCGCGATCAACCGGGCGGCGCTCGAGCTGGACGGCGACGTGCTGGTGCTCGTGAACAACGACGTCGTCTGCGAGCCGCGCTTCCTGGAGCGGATCGCGGCGCCCTTCGCGGATCCGGCGGTGGGCTCGGCTGCGGGCGTCCTCCTGCAGGCGGACGACCCCGAGCTCGTCGACTCGGCGGGCGTCGAGCTCGACACGACGCTCGGCTCCTGGGACTACTTCTGGAACCGGCCGCGGGGCGAGCTCGCGGGCGCGCGCGATCCGGTCGGGCCGTGCGGCGGCGCGGCCGCGTATCGCCTGAGCGCCTTCCGGGAGCTCGGCGGCTTCGACGAGGCCTTCTTCGCCTACTGGGAGGACGTCGAGCTCGCGCTGCGCTTCCGCGAGGCGGGCTGGCGCTGCGTCCTCGCGAGCGACGCGCTGGCATTGCACGAGCACGGACAGACGGTCGGCGCTGCCTCTCCGGCCGCGCGCCGGCTGGAGGCGTTCGGCCGCGGCTACGTCCTGGCGAAGTACCGCGTGTCGGCTCGCCGCCCGCTGCTGAAGGCGAAGATCGCAGCGCTCGACTGGCCGGTGCTCGCGGTCCACCTCCTGCTCCGGCGCGAGGCCCGCCCGCTGCGCGAGCGGCTCCGCGGCCGCCGCCTCGGGCTCCGCGCGCCCGGTCGGCGGGCGCCTCTCGAGCTCGCGACGGTGGGCTTCGGCACCGCCCTCCGCCGGCAGGCCCACGTCCTCCGGCTCCGTCTCGGAGGCGGTCTGCCCGCGCACTTCAGGGACGGTGCGCGAGCGCGGAAAGCTGGTACGCGAGGAACTCGGGACTCCGGCCCCGCGTGAGTCGCGCCGCGAAGCGCGACACGGGCCGCAGGGCGCCGAAGTCGACGCCGTCGACGCTCCAGCCGGTGGTCTCCAGCAGCTGGACGAGGTCGCGCGGCGTGAACCAGCGCAGGTGCGTGACGTCTCGGTGCTCCGCCTCCGTGTAGCCGAACGTCCCGCGCACGGCCAGGTCGCGCAGGAGCGTCCAGTGGCGCGCGTTCGGCACCGAGACGTGGACGCGCGCACCGGGTCGGGCCGACCCGTGCAGCCGTCGCAGCACCTCCCACGGATCGACGAGGTGCTCGAGCACGTCGTAGAGCAGGAACGTGTCGAACGGCCCTCCTGTCAGGGCGTCGAGCTCGGACTCGACCGCGCCCGTCCGCACCTCGTCGTAGGCGGCCGCCGCGTCCTCGGCCGCCGCCGGATCGAGCTCGACGCCGGAGATCCAGGTCGCGCCCGCCTCGCGCAGGCTCCTGCCCGTCCGTCCCTGCCCGCAGCCGACGTCGAGCACGCGGCCGAGAGGTCTCGGCAGCAGGCGCACCAGCTCGGCCCGGTCCTGCGCGAAATACCCCTCGGGCTTCACGCCGTGCGCCTGGCGACGACGTTGACGTACGCCTCGGTCGTCGGCGCGGGCAGCGGGGCCGTGCCGCCGCTTCGCCTCGTCGATCCACTCGACCTCCAGCCCGCGCGCCGCGAGCCAAGCGAGCAGCTCGTCGCGCGAGGCACCCGAGCGCTCGAGCAGCTCCGGGTTGAGCTCGAGGAAGATCGTGCGGGCCCCCGCAACCAGCCGCTCCATCCCCCGTAGCGCCGCGAGCTCGCCGCCTTCGATGTCGAGCTTGATCACGTCGACGGCGCCCTCGATCACGTCGTCGCCGCGCACGACGTCGACGTCGACCCGCTGGGCTCCTGCCACCGCCTCGACCAGGCTGCTCGTCTCGCCGCTCGCGTAGAAGTGGGAACGGCCCGGGCGCTCGCCGAGCGCGGCGGCATGGATCTGGACGCGCTCGGCGACGCCGTTCGCGGCCAGGTTCTGGTTCAGCGCCTCGTGCACGTCGGCGTTCGGCTCGAAGACGTGCACCCGTCCGGCCGGCCCGGCGGCCCGCGCCGCGTGCACGGTGACGAAGCCGAGGTGGGCTCCGCCCTCGAGCACGGTCCCCCCGGGCGGCACCGCCTCCGCGAGCAGTCGCACGAAGGTCTGCTCGCGTCCCTGCTCCAGCAGCTCGCGGACGTAGTGCAGGTGCGCGAGCTCGGTGCCGGCGAGCCGGACGCCGTCGCACGTCGAGCTCGAAGCGCTCGAACGGGCGTCCGACGAGCGGCGCCGCCCGGTCGACGAGCGCGCCCAGGCCGAGCCGCCGTGCGCCGGCCGCCGCCTGTTCGAGACCGGTAAGGATTGCCAGCTTCGCCCGCACGAGCCGATACCCTACGCCGACCCCGGACATGAACCCTTCGATCTGGACGACACCCGACCTCGACGCGCTCCGCCGCGAGTTCGGTGACGTCTACGGCGGCCGGACGGTGCTCGTCACCGGCGCCGACGGGTTCATGGGCTCGCACCTCACCGATGCGCTCGTCGAGCTGGGCGCCAACGTCCACGCGTTCGTCCGCGCCACCTCGAGCGGCGCGCTGAACAACATCGGGCACCTGCGGCAGAGCCTGAAGGTGCATTTCGCCGACCTGACCGACAAGACCTCGATCGACTATCTCGTCAAGGAGCTGCGGGACACGGCCTCCGACAAGCCGTACGTGTTCCACCTGGGCGCGCAGGCTCACGTCGGCGAGTCGTGGCACCGGCCCTACGAGACGGTGATGGCGAACACGGTCGGCACGCTCAACCTGCTCCAGTCGATCGTCGACTGGGGCCTCGAGCTGGAGAAGTTCGACACGGCGGGCACCTCGGAGGAGTACGGCAACGTGCGTGAGAGCGTCGCTCACCACCACGACTTCGACGACGCGGGCGGGCTGATCCTGCACGAGCGCTCCCCGATCAACCCGAAGTCGATCTACGCGACCGCGAAGGTGGCGGCCGACTTCCTGACGATGAACTACCACGACGCGTTCGGCGTTCCCGGGGTGGTCACGAGGATGTTCAACAACTACGGCCCGCGCCAGAACCCGCGCTACGTGACGGGCACGATCATCACCCAGGCGCTGACCCGGCCGACGATCGAGCTCGGCGCGCTCGAGCCGCTGCGCGACTTCTGCTTCTGCACCGACGGGGTGCGCGGCCACCTGACGGTGGCGGCCCACGGAGTTCCGGGCGACGTCTACGTCTACGGGCAGGGCACGAACATCTCGATGGCCGACTGGGTCGACCTGATCCTGCGCGTCGGGCACGAGCACGGCTTCTGGCCCGACGACCGCGAGATCGTGACGACCCCCGCCCGCCTGCGGCCCGGCGCCACCGACGTGATGGCGCTGCGCGTCGGCTACGAGAAGCTCCACGCCGAGACGGGGTGGGAGCCGCTCGTCTCCTGGGAGGAAGGCGTCCGGCGCACGATCGAGTGGTACGCGGAGCACCGCGAGCGCTGGCTCGGGCGCGTCGACTGGCTGACCGCGGACACCCCGGCGACCACGCCGTGAGAGTCCTCGTCACCGGCGGCGGCGGCTTCGTCGGCTCACACCTCGTCGAGCGGCTCGAGGCCGACGCGCACGAGGTGTTCGCGGCGCGCCGCGCCGAGTACGACCTCACCTCGATGGAGGACACGAGGCGCCTGTTCGCAGCCGCGAAGCCGGAGCTCGTCTTCCATCTCGCCGCCGAGGTCGGGGGCATCGGCGCCAACCGGGCGAATCCGGGCCGGTACTGGTACGCGAACCTGATCATGGGCGCGCACGTGCTGGAGCAGAGCCGGCTCCACGACGTCCGCAAGCTCGTCGTCGCCGGCACCGTCTGCGCCTATCCGAAGCACACGCCCGTGCCGTTCAGCGAGGACGAGCTCTGGAACGGCTATCCCGAGGAGACGAACGCCCCCTACGGCGTCGCGAAGAAGGCCGTGCTCGTGGGCGGCCAGGCCTACCGCGAGCAGTACGGGCTGAACACGGTCTATCTCCTGCCCGCGAACCTGTACGGCCCCCGCGACAACTTCCACCCCACGAACGCCCACGTGATTCCCGACCTGATCCGCAAGATGGTCGACGCGACGGGAGAGGTCGTCCTGTGGGGCGACGGCTCCCCGACCCGGGAGTTCCTCTTCGTGGACGACTGCGTCGAGGGCCTGGCTCTCGCGGCCGAGCGCTACGACGGAGCCGAGCCCGTCAACCTCGGCACGGGTGTCGAGACGTCGATCCGCGAGCTGGCGGAGACCGTCGCGGAGGTGACGGGCTTCGAGGGCGAGATCGTCTGGGACACCTCGATGCCGAACGGCCAGCCGCGCCGCTCGCTGGACGCGAGCCGCGCCCGCGAGGGCTTCGGGTGGGTGGCACGAACGCCGTTGCGGCAGGGGCTGGAGCGCACGGTCGCGTGGTATCGCTCCGAGTCGCCCCTCCATGCGGTTCGCTGAGCTGCTCGGGCGTTCGCGCCTGCTCCTGGCGGCGGCGGTCCTCCTCCAGTGGCTGACGACCCTCGTCGTGGCGCTGCGCAGCGAAGAGGTCGGCTTCGGCGCGATCGAGCTCCTGCACGTCGCGGTGCTGGGGCCGATCGCGCTCCTGTGCGCCTACCGGATCGGCGCCCGCCTGGGCGGGGTCGCGCTCGGAGCCTGGACGCTCGTCGTCTGGGTGACGACGCCGTGGCTCCTGCACGTCTTCACCCTCGCCTCCTACGACGCGACGGTCCGCGACCGGGTGCTGCCGCTCGGCCTCGGCCTGACGACGGAACCCGGCTACGCCGCCGGCGTCGCGCTGCTCGCGTCGGTCGCGCTGCTCGGCGCTCCGGGCCTCCGTGGAGCGGCGGCCGCGGGCGTCGCGGCCGGAGTCGCGATCGTGCTCGTCCCCGAGGCGCTGGTCTTCCTCGTCGCCGTCGCGGTCGCATTGCTGGCGGCGTGGCAGCCACGCGAGCTCGGAGCGTTCCTCGTCGCGGCGGCACCGGCGGTGCTTGCCATCGCGATCTGGCGGCAGCCGGCGTTCGGCGACCTCGCGCTGGACACGCTCCAGGGCAACCTGGCCGGCCTGCGCGAGTACTTCTGGAGCCAGCGGCTGCTGCAGTGGTTGCCGCTCGCCGGCGACGATCGCGGTCGCCCGGCGGTCGGTACCGCTCGCGCTCCTGCTCGGCGGCTGGCTCGCCGGGTGGATCGTGGTCGGCGCGGCGCGCGTGGGCACGGGCTTCGAGAACGGCGAGCTCGTGCGCGTGCTCCTGCCCGCACTCCCCGCCTACCTGTTGCTGGCAGCGGCTCTCCCACTGCTCGTGCCGACGCTCGCCGCCCGCCTCGGCCCGCTCGCGCGCCCGGCGGCGTCTTAGTCCGGTTTCTCGCGCTCCGAGCCCACGCGCTCCTCGAGCAGCGCCACGCGCTGGGCGAGGATCGAGTTCTGGTCGGAGAGCCGCGAGATCACCGTGGAGTAGTGCAGCAGCACGACGAGGATGAAGAGCGTGGCCACGGCGAAGAGCACGGCCGGTGGGTAGCCGGTGACGCCGACCCAGCCCGCGATCGTGTCCAGGCCGCCGCGCCAGGCCGAGAGCACGAGCAGCACGACGCCGGTCGCGAGCCAGAGCAGCGCGTAGCGCTCGCGCAGGCGCCGGCTGCGGATCAGCTCGAGCACGACGAGGATGAGCAGGATCGACGCGATCGACGCGGCGATGGAGACGCGGAGCGGGGTCATGCCTCCTCGAGCGGGACGACCCGCCGCCTGAAGAGGCCGATGAACAGGGCGAGCAGCACCTTGACGACGTAGTAGAGCGAGCGCAGCGCCGTGATCGAGGAGCGGCCGTGCTCTCGCTCGCGCATCCGCGCCGGCACCTCGAGCAGGGTCAGCCGGTGCCTCACGACCATCACGGTCGCCTCGACCTCGGGGTAGTCGTGCGGGTAGTCCGCGGCGAAGAGGCTGATGCCCTTCAGGTTCAGCGCCTGGAAGCCCGACGTCGTGTCGGTGACGCGCTGGCGCACGAGCAGCGAGACGACGCTCGCGAACAGCCCGATCCCGATCCGGCGCGCGAACGGCGGCCGGTACTCCCCCTCGCCGGCGAAGCGCGAGCCGACGACGATGTCGGCCTCGCCCGCGAGCACGGGCGCGATCAGCTTGGGCAGCTCCGACGGATCGTGCTGGCCGTCCCCGTCCAGCCGCACCGCGAGCTCGTACCCGTTGGCAAGGGCGTACTTGAAGCCGGTCTGGACGGCGCCGCCGATCCCGAGGTTGAACGGGAGGCGGACGACCGCGGCGCCGGCGGCGCGCGCAGCCGCCGAGGTCCCGTCGGGCGAGCCGTCGTCGATCACGACGACGTCGAGGCCGGGGTCGAAGGCCTTGATCTCCCGGACCACGCCTCCGATCGCCTGCTCCTCGTTGTAGGCCGGGACGATCGCGATGCGGCGGCGCTCAGGCATGGCTCGCCGCCGGGCGGCCCAGGCCGACCAGGTCGAGGAGCTGCTGCGCGCGGTGCGCATAGGTGTGCTCGTCGAGCACGCGCTCGCGGGCGCGGGCGCCCATCGCCTCGGCCTGCGCCGGGTCGCCCAGCAGATCGCGGTAGGCGGAGAGCGCCTCGTCGGCGTCGTGCACCACGAGGAGCTCGCGGCCGGGCTCGAACCAGCGCTCGATCCCCTCGTACGGATTGGAGACGATGGCGGCGCCCGACGACGCGAGCTCGAACGGCCGGCAGGACGACGAGGCGTAGACGCTGGCGTGCGACCGGCGCGTGATGTTGAGGTTGATGCGCGCCTGCGAGATCGCCCGCGAGAACGTGTTGAAGGGGACGTCGCCCATCGTCCAGGCCCGGCCGGTGTCGCCCTGGAAGTCGCGGCCGCCCAGCGCGAACTCGAGCTCGGGCGCGGCCCGGCTCGGCTCCCCGACCATCGCGGCCATCCAGTCGCGCCGGAACTTGTCGCCGTAGCCGTAGAAGAAGACGTCGTGCACCTTCTCGAGCTGCTGCGGCGCGAAGAACTCCGTGTCCGCCGCCCAGAAGACCGCCTCGGCGCGCCTGCGCGCCCAGCTCGCGCAGCCGGTCGAGCCCACCCTCGGAGTTCGAGACGACGAGGTCGTACTCGGACGGATCGGCACCGTGGTAGTAGTTGAAGCCGGTGTCCATGCCGCCGAACTCCGGCAGGCTCATCGGCACGTCGCCGTCGTAGAAGACGACGGGCACGCCGAAGCGCTCGCGCAGGTAGGTGGGGATGCCGCGGAAGTGGGCCATCGGCACGGTGAAGACGACCACGGCGTCGACGTCGCGCTCGCGCTCGAGCACCTTCGTCAGGTGTCGCTTCCAGCGCGGCGTCACCCAGCGCCAGATCGTCTCGCGCGTGACCTTGTCGAACGCCGTCTCGTCGGGCCGCTCCTCCGCGCGGCGCAGGTAGCGGTCGCCCTTCACGCGCGCGAGCCCCGAGCGCACCGCCGCGAAGCTCTCCCCCTCGACGTAGGTCGGGTTCGGGGCCGTCCGCCACCAGGGCGACTCGACCGGCCGGCCGCGGTACGGGGTCACGACGAGATCGACGCCGACCTCGTAGAGCCCCTTCCAGAGCTGCCACCACGCGGGGGTGCAGCCGTAGCGGAAGTCGAGGTCGACCGCGGACGCGACGGCGAGGATCTTCGGGGCCTTCATCGCGCGAAGTCTACGGCCGAGCCATGAGGGACTAGTAAGCGCCGCGGCCCGCGAGCACGGCGGGCAGCGTCTTGACGAGGATCGAGATGTCGAGCCAGATCGACCAGTTCTCGATGTAGTAGAAGTCGAGCCGAACGAGATCGTCGAAGGTCAGGCTGGAGCGGCCGGAGATCTGCCAGAGGCCCGTGATCCCCGGCAGCACGTTGTAGCGCCTCAGATGCCAGGGCTCCAGCTGGGCGAAGTCGCGCAGCGGCAGCGGGCGGGGCCCGACGAGGCTCATCTCGCCGCGAAGGACGTTCAGCACCTGCGGCAGCTCGTCGATCGAGAGCCGCCGCAGCAGACGGCCGACGCGGGTCACCCGCGGGTCGTCCCGGATCTTGAAGAGCGCGCCGCCCGCCTCGTTCTGCTCCTCGAGCCGCGTCTGCAGCTCGGCCGCGCCCTTGACCATCGTCCGGAACTTGAGCATCCCGAACTCACGCTGGCCGACGCCGACGCGGCGGTCGCGGTAGAGCACGGGCCCGCGCGAGTCGAGCTTGATCGCGAGCGCGATCAACAGCCAGACCGGCAGGCCGACGATCAGGACGAGCAGGCTCGTGCCGATGTCGAACGACTTCTTCACGAACCAGTCGGTGCCGGCGAGAACGGGCGGCCGGACTTCGAAGAGCGGTGCTCCCTGGCCGGGCACGTACACGCCGCGCTGGAGCAGCAGGTCGGTCGTGCTCGGCGCGATCCGCACGCGGACACCGGCGCGATGCGCGGTCTCGACCAGCTCGAGCAGGACCTCCTCGTCCACGTCCCCCTCGTTCAGGATCATCTCGTCGGGTCGCGTCCGAGCGAGCCGCTCCTCGAGCGAGCCGTCCCGCCCCGGCGCGAAGGAGCCGACGAGCTCGTAGGCGAGCTGCCGGCGCGACGACAGCAGCACGCGGTCGAGCGACGCCAGGTGCTCCCCCTCGCCGACCAGCAGCACGCGGCGCCGGACGCGCAGCACGCGCTGGAGCTCGAGCGTGAGCGACTCGTAGGCGGCCCGCAGCGCGCCGATCGTGAGCGCGCAGGTCACGCACGCCGTCGGGATCAGGCCGGAGGTGGTGAAGTCGTAGTCGGTGCCGTAGCCGAAGGCGAGCGTGATCAGGGCCACGAGCACGAGCGAGCCGGCGACCTGCCCAACCCCCGTACGGCGCTCGCGGGAGGCGTACAGCCCCGCCTGCCAGAACACGAGCAGCGTGATCGGGATCAGGAAGGGCAGCCACTCGGCCGGGCCCGCCTCCCAGAGCAGGTTCCAGAAGATCTCGTCGCCGAAGACGAGGCTCGCGCAGCACGAGCGCCGCGTAGAGCCCGAGCGCCAGGCCGACCGCATCGAGGGTCGCGAGCACCGCGATCGCGAGCACGCGCCGGACGAGCGCGCGGAGGGTGCCGCGCGAGAGCACGTACGGCCTGGAGGCGCGGACGTCGCGCTCGCGGGGCCCGAGCTCAGGCGGCTCGGAGGGCTGCGTCGCCACGGGCCACAGCTTACTCGCCGCCGTAGGCCGGAAATGGCCGCCACGACCGCGTCCGCCCAGGAATCGATCGAGTGCCCGGCGACGACCCGGCGGCGCAGCTCCGCACCGAGCTCGTGTCGCACCCGCGGCCCGGCCGCGCCGATCTCGAGCAGCCTCTGCGCCAGAGCCTCGGCGTCGCCGGCCGGAAACCGCAGCGGCAGCGGCAAGCCGTCGAGGAGCCCTTCGAGCGCGCGGTTGCTCGCAAGCACCGGCACGCCGCACGCCGCGCCTTCACAGAGCACCTTGTCGAAGCGTCTCGCAGCTCTGCGGCTGCGTCGTGCTGACGAGCACGTCGGAGCCTGCGAGCAGCGCCGGCACGAGCTCGCGCGGGACCGAGTCACCGAGGTGTCACGCGGCCCGCGAGCGCCGGCGTTCGCGACCAGCCGGCGTTCCAGCTCGGCGCGGTGGTCGCGCTCGATCGGCGTCAGCTCGGGGCCGCGAACGTCCAGACGGGCGTCGAGGCCGCCGCTCGACGGCGATCCGGACGCCCTCGAGCAACGTCGTCGTAGCCCTTGACCAGGGGCATACCGTCCCGAGCGCCAGCACCTGCAGCGGGCCGTCCTCACCGCGCTCGGCGGCGGAGGGCGCGAAGCGCTCGGTGTCGATCGCGTGGCCGATCCCGCGCACCTTCGTCGACCGCGAGCGGGAACGAGCCCGCATCGGCGCTCAGGACCACGTCGGCGACGCGCGTGGCTGCACGCAGCGTCCGGCTCGCGGACCAGTGCGTGTACCACAGCAGCAGCGGGATCCGCCGTGGCTTGGCGAAGGGCGCGGCGAGGAGGAGGAAGAGCGGGACCATGTGGCAGAAGATCGCGTCCGGCCGCGGCCGCTCTCGCACCGCACCGGCGATCCCACGCACGAACCCGAGGCCGCGCCTCGTGCGCGTGGGCGCGCCGAACGAGCTGCACCCGGACGTTCGCCGGCAGCTCGTGGCGGCCGACCGTCGCGCAGAGCACGACCACCTCGTCGCAGCGTTGCGCCAGCGCCGCGACGAGTCGAGGTCTGCGCGAGCACCGGGTGGTCCGCGTCGAGCGTCTGCGTGACGAAGACGATTCGCATCTAGCCGATCGTCGCGGTCGACGAGCTCGCGGTACGCCGTCGCGAAAGCAGCCGGCGTGGAGTGCCAGTCGGCATAGCGCAGGTGCGCGGCTGCGCCGAGACGCTCCGCGAGCGCCCGGTCGCAGAGCACTCGCACGAGCGACGCCACGAGCGCGTCCTCGTCGGCGGGCGGGATCAGGATTCCCTCGACACCGTCCCGGACGAGGTCCGGAATGCCTCCGGCGTCAGTCGCCACGACGCCCCGGCCCCGGGCGAAGGCCTCGATCACGACGCGGCCCAGGCCCTCCGGCCAGGACGGGAGCACGAGCACGCGTGGCCTCGTCGAGCGCGCGCGCGACGCCCTCGCGGATCGAGCTGCGGCACGTACTCGACCTGCTCGGGAAGCGCCTCCACGAGCCGGTCGACCACGCGCCGGCTGCGAGCCGCGGCCCGACAACCACGAGCTGCGCCTCCGGGAGCTGCTGGACGACGCGACGCCAGGCGGCGGCCAGCCCTTCGACGTTCTTGTACGGCTCGAGCATGCCCACGAAGAGCGCCGTCGGCCGCTCCGGAAGCTCCCGCAGCGGGTCCGCCGCGAACGCGGAGAGATCGCTGTAGGTCGGGAAGATCGCGTCGCGCGGCACGCCCCCGCACGTCCTCGATCAGGCTCGACGTGAAGCTGACAGCGCCCGCGTCGCGTCCGCGCGCCGCAGCGCGAACGCGGCCAGCCGATCCGCCGACGACGCCAGCAGCTGCCGCGAGCGCGCCCCGTAGAGCCGGGTGAACGTGCGCCAGTCGCCGTGCACCTCGACGATCACCGGCACGCGCCGACGCGCGATCGTGCGGCCGGCGAGCGCCGCGGCGCCGACGAACGGGTCGGCCGCGACGACCGCCTCCGGCCGGAACTCCCGCAGCTCGCGGGCGCACGCGGAAGGGGAGCAGCAGGTGGAAGAGGATCCCGTCCAGGCGCCGCGGCCGCAGCGGGCGCGACGAGGCGGAAGCGCTCGGCGCGCGGCGGGCTGCCCGGCTTCGGCCGCGCCGAGCACCCGGTAGTCGAGCTCCTCCTCGATCGCATCCCACTTCTTTGCGAGCCAGCTCCGGAAGCGGCAGCCGATAGCGCGCGCGTCCGACGAAGAGAACGCGCGGCTGCCCGCTCACCTCGAGCCGCCTCCGCGAGCAGCGTCTTCGAGCCTGCCGTAGATCGCTTCGCTCGAGATCGCCTCGACCGACGGCTTCGCGCTGCGCCGCGAGCCGCTCGCGCAGCCCTGGCTCCTCGAGCACGCGGCGCATCGCGGCGGCCAGCTCGTCGGGCCGGCCGGGCGGCACGAGCAGCCCGTTCTCGCCGTCCCGGACGACCTCGGGCACACCGCCGACGGCGGTCGAAACCATCGGCACGCCGACCGAGAGCGCTTCGACGGCGAGTGCGGCAGGTTCTCCCAGGCGCTCGAGAGGAGCCCCGCCTCGGCGCCCGCGACGACCTGCGAGCGCCTCGTCGCGGAGCAGCGACCCGCGAAACTCGATCCGCCCGGCGGCCTCCGATGCAGCGGCGCGCGCTCGAGCTCGGCGCGATCGGGCCCGTCGCCGACGATCACGAGCCGCGCCGCCGGCACGAGCTCCAGCGCGGCGATCGCGGTCGGCAGGTCTTTCGCCGCGGTCAGCCGCCCGACGAAGACGAACGTCCCCGGCTCGAGCTGCTCGGGCTCGCACGTCCCTCGGCGGCGGCGCCGGGTTGGTGAGCACATGCACGCGGTCCGGATCCAGCCCCCAGCTGCGCCGCGATCCGCGCGAGATACGCGCTCGGGACCACGATCGTGTGGGCGCGCCGCAACGACGCGTTGCGAACGGCCTTGAGCGCCTCGGACCGGCGCGTCGAGGCACCTCTGGAAGTCCGCGGTCGTGCCCGAGAACAGCCCGTAGCGGCGCGCGCGCTCGTAGGCCGGATCCGAGACGAGCTTGGCGACGAACGGCCGCCGCGCGAGCGTCGCCGCGGCAGCAGCCGCTCCGAGCGTCGCCGACGCATAGAGGACGTCGGCGCTCCGGGCCGCGCCGGGCCCCTTGAGCGCGATGAGCCCGTAGCGAAGCGGGAAGGGCAGCTTTCGCGAGACGACGTCGATCTCGCACGGCCGCTCCGTGGGCTCGCCGTCGCCCATCGTGACGACGCGGACCGTGTGGCCGCGGCCGACGAGAAAGCGCGAGAAGTCGGGCCCGTGGGTGGCGGGGCCGCCGACGTCCGGCGGCCAGATACCGGTGAGGAAAGCGATGCGCATGCCGAGTCGAACCGGCGCGGTGCACCGGCCTACGGCGGCTTATCATAGTTCTCCGGATGCCCCGCCTGCCGCCACGACCGACTCGGCGGTCGGCGGGGGATCCTCTCTTCTCGTCTTCCTCGTCACCGTCGTGCTGTGCCTGCTCCGCGCCCGCGACCTGCCGAGCGTCGGCTCGGGCTCGGGGGCACCGACGTCGCCTCGGCCCCGCCGACGTCGGCCTGCTCGTCTCGGGCGCGCTCACGGCCTCCGCGCTCGCGCAGACGCGCGAGCTTCCCGTCCCGGCGCGCTCCTCGTCGCGGCCGCCGCCTTCGCGGCGCTGCTCTTCGTCTCGTCGCTCCCGAACGGCGCCGCCGCCATCGTCACCGCAGGCAAGCTCGCCGAGCTCGCGTGCTGACGCTCGCGGCGGCCGCGCTCCTCGACTCGACCGACGGCTCGGCGCGCTCGTCGCGCTCCTCGTCGGCTTCACGCGTCGCCGCGGTCGGCCTGGGCGATCGTCGGAGTTCGTCGGCGACCGGGGGGCCGCCAGGGCTCGTTCCTGGGCGAGCACGACCTGGCGGCGCTCGGGACGCTCGCGCTCGCCGTCGGTCTCGCGCCGTCTGCACGCGCGCCGCGGCGGCCCCGGCCGCTCGCGCTCGTCGGCGGTCGTCGCCGGCCGCCTCGGCGTGATCCTCGGGGCCTCGCTCGCGAGCCTGCTCGGGCTCTACCTCGCGGCCGCGGCCGTCGTGTCTCGCGGCCGTGCGGCGCGACCTGCGGCTGGCGCGCCGTCGCTCGTCGACCGCTCGCCGTCGCGCTCGCCGCGACCGCAGGGACGCTCGCGCTCCGCAGCGGCGAGCTCGGCTTCCTCCAGTCGTGGTTCGGACCGCCGACCGGACGCAGCCGGGCGAGTACGCGGCGAGCTGGAGCCAGCGCCTGATCTACGCGTACGTCGGCGGCCGCGTCTTCCTCGACCAGCCGCGTGCTCGGCACCGGCTGGCACGGCGAGCTGCCGCCGGAGGAGTTCGCGCGCTTCCTTCCCGACGCGCGCGACCGCTTCCCCGACCAGCCGCCGCGCTACTTCCCGCCCGCCGACGGCACGTTCGTCCCGCAGCAGACGTACGACCAGGTGCTCTTCCAGCTCGGCCTCGTCGGCGCCGCGCTCTGCTCGTCGCTGCTCGCGCTCGCGGTGCGCGCGCGCTCGGCGCGCAGCGCGGCCGCTGGCCGCGCGGGCGACCGGCCGACCGCGGCGTACCTGCCGGCCGGCCTGGCTCGCGTCGCTCGCCGGCGCGCTCGCCGGCGCCGCGCTCTTCGGAGGCTCGCCGCTGCGGCGCTCTTCTGGCTCACGCTCGGCGTCGTCGCCGCGCAGCTCGCGTCGTGCGCGGCGGCCTCCGGTGAGCGCGACGAGCGCAGCTCACGATCGTCCACGTGATCGCCCGGCTCAACGTCGGCGGAGCGGCGCTGCACGTGCTCCAGCTCGCGGCGCGAGCAGCAGCGCCGCGGGCACGACGTCGCTCGTCGTCGCCGGAACGCTCGCGCCGGGCGAGGAGTCGATGGAGTACGTCGCCGACGAGCTCGGCGTGCCGCTGCTGCGAGCTGCCCGCGCTGCAGCGCGAGCTCTCGCCGCGCGCCGACGCGGCCGCGATCCGCGAGCTTCGCGCGATCCTGCGCGAGCGACGTCCGGACGTCCTCCACACGCACACCGCGAAGGCGGGCGCGACCGGGCGCATCGCCGCGCTCCTCCGGGCGGCGGGCGGCCGAAGGCGATCGTCCACACCTACCACGGCCACGTGCTCAGCGGGTACTTCGCGCCGCGGCGGGAGCGCGTCTTCAGGCTGGATCGAGCGCGTGCTCGCGCGCGCGACCGGCGCGCTCGTCGCGGTGAGCGACGAGGTCCGCGACGACCTCGTCGGCTTCGGCGTCGCGCCGGCCGAGCGGTTCGCGGTCGTCCCCTACGGCTTCGACCTGCCGCCGTGGAGCGCGGCCGACGACGACGCCAGAGCGCGGCATCCGGGCCGAGCTCGGGCTCGGCGACGAGACGTTCGTCGTCGGGTGGGTCGGCCGGCTGACCGCGATCAAGCGCCCGCTCGACCTCGTTCGCACGCTTCGCGCGCGTCTCGACGCGGACGTCGACGCGGTGCTCGTGCTGGTCGGCGACGGCGAGGACCGCGCGCCGAGACCGAGGCGCTGGCCGGCGAGCTCGGCGTCGCCGAGCGCTGCCGGTTCGCCGGCTTCCAGCAGCCCATCCGCGCGCTGGTACGCGGCCTTCGATGCGTCGCTGCTGACGTCGGCCAACGAAGGGACCCCCGTCGCCGCGATCGAGTCGCTCGCGGCCGAGCGGCCGGTCGTGGCCACGCGCGCGGGCGGCACCGGCGCCGTCGTCACCGACGGCGAGAGCGGCTTCCTGCTTGCCGTCGGCGACACAGACGGCGCTGGCGCGGCGCCTCGCCGAGCTCGCCCGCGACCCGGAGCTGCGCATCGGCTCGGCCGACACGGCGCCGAGGACGTCCGCAGCGCGCTTCGCGACCGCCCGGATGGCCGACGAGCTCGAGGGCGTCTACCGGAAGCTGCTCCGCGTGAAGGTCCTCCACGTCCACAAGATCACCGGCATCAGCGGCTCGGAGGGTCACCTGCTCGCGCTCCTCCCCGCCCTCCGGGCGGCCGGGATCGACGCTCGCTTCCTCGGCCTCGACGTCCCCGGAAGCGACGCGCCGCGGTTCTACGAGCGGCTCGACGACCTCGGCGTCCCGCACCGCGAGCGTGCGCTGCGGACTCGACGTGAGCCCGCGGCTCGCGCGGGACGTCATCCGGGCCGTCCGGGCGGAGCGACCCGATCTCGTGCACACGCACCTCGTCCACGGCGACGTCTACGGCGCGCTCGCGGCGCGCGCGTGCACGGGATCCCGCACGTCTCCACCCGGCACAACGACGACCGCTACCTGCTCGGCCCGTTCCGCTACGTCGACCGGGCGTTCGCCCGCCCCGCGCGGCGGCTGATCGCGATCTCCGACGCGGTCCGCGCACTTCCTCGTCCGCGCGGGACACGACCCTCGCGAAGCTCGTGACGATCCGCTACGGCCTCGACGAGCTCCCGGCGGCGCCGTCCGAGCCCGACACCTGCGGCAGGCCGGGGATCCCGGCCGACGCTCCGCTGGCGCTCGCGGTCGGCCGCCTGATCGAGCAGAAGGACCATGCCACGCTGCTCCGCGCGTTCGCGCTCGTCCGCGCGGGAGCTTCCGGAGGCACGGCTCGCGATCCTCGGCGGCGGCCCGCTGGAGGCGCGAGACGCGCGCGCTCGTCGCCGAACTCGGCCTCGAGCACGCGGTCACGCTGCCCGGCAGCACCGAGATCCGCGACTGGCTCGAGCGCGCCGACGTCTTCGTGCACACGTCCCGCTGGGAGGGCTTCGGGATCGTCCTGCTCGAGGCGATGCTCGCCTGCGCTGCCCGTCGTCGCGACGAGCGTCAGCGCCGTCCCGGAGGTCGTCGCCGACGGCACGACGGGATCCTCGTCGACGCCGGGCGACGTCGAGGGCGTCGCCCGGCGCTCGGCGGCTGCTCGAGACCCGCCGAGCGAGCACACGCGCTGGGCGCGGCCGGCCGGGAACGCGCCCGACGCGAGTTCTCCGTCGCGCGGATGACGGAACGCACGATCGACGTCTACCGCGAGCCGCTCACTCAGCCGGGCGCGGCGGGCGGCCGTAGGCAGCTGCGCCGGGAGATTTCGAGCGCCCGCTCTTCGCCGTTGAAGCCGAACCGCCACAGCGCGCGCCGCCTGCGGCGCCCAGAGAGCCCCACCGGCACCAGCTCGAGCAGCGTGTCCGGCTCGACCGTCCGGGCGATCCCGACGAGCACGACGAGCGCTGCGACGAGGGCGGGGACGACCGGCCGCAGCGCGGCTCGCGCGAACGTCGCCACGCGGATCGAGGCGACGGGTGCGACGAGTGCCGGCAGGACGTAGAGGAGGATCCCGATGTCGGTGACGAGCGTGCTGAGCGCGACGCCCCAGATGCCAACCCACTTGGCGAGTGCCACGGAGAGCACGACGTTCACGCTCACGGCGACGATCAGCGCCCGGGCGATCTGGCGCTGGCGGCCGCGAGCGATCAGATACTGCGTGAAGAGATAGATCGGCTGGTGGACGAGCACGACGAGCGCCAGCAGCGCGAGGACGGGCGCGCTCTCGCTGTAGCCGTCGCCGACCCAGCCTTCGATCAGCTGGTCGGGGATCAGGAGCAGCGGCAGCGCGAGCACGAGCGCCGCGGCGGTGCCGCCGCGCAGGCCGGCGAGCAGCAGCCGCCGCTGGGTCGCATCCGCTCCTGCGCCCTCGTGCTCGGCGAACGCCGGGTAGAGGAGGTTCGTGCCCACGCTGCCGAGGCCGAACGCGAGGCTGAAGAGCTTCGCCGGGATCGCATAGAGCGCCGCCGCATGCGCGCCGAGCACGATCCCGACGACGACGACGTCGGCGGAGAAGACGATCTTGTTGGCCACGTGGACGAGGAAGTTGCTCCCGCTGAAGGCCGTCAGCTCGCGGAGCCGCTCCCGGGTGACGTACTCCCGGCTGAACCGCAACCCGGGGAGCTCGGACCGCAGCCAGGCGAGCGGGAGCACCAGGCGAACGAGCGTCGTCGCGAGGGTCAGCGCCCCCAGGAGGATCAGCCCGCCGCCGGTGGGGATCAGCGTCGCGACGAGCACGGCGTACAGCACCGTGGAGATGAAGCCGGCGAGGTTCTGGACGTCGAAGCGCTGCTGCGCGAGCAGGAGGTTGTTGAAGAGGCCGAGCGGAAAGCGTGCGGCGATCGACGAGCACGACGAGGAACGCGGAGATGCGCGCCGGCCAGACGAGGTCGTCGGGCGTCTCGACGAGCGCGGGTGTGATCCACGCGAGCCCGAGCCCGACCGGCAGCGTCGCGATCCCGATCACGGCGTAGAGCGCGAGGCCAACCGATGCGAGCGCGTTGGTGTCCTCCGGAGCGCCCCTGCCGCGCGCCTCTGCGGCGAACCGGACGATCGACGGGCCCACACCGAGGTCGAGCACCGAGAGGTAGATCGTGATCGCGCCGATCACCGCCCAGATCCCGTACGCCTCGGTGCCCATGGCGTCGAGGACGACGGGCGTGACGACGAGGCCCGACACCATCGCCGCTGCGTAGACCGCGTAGACCCCGAGAGCGTTGCGACGGAAGAGCCGCATCAGTGGCGGGAAGCTACCGGCGGAGCTTCTGGAACGCTGCGAACGCGGGCTTCTTCGCGCCGGAGGCGGTCAGAAGGCCCGACTGCCAGCCGTCGACGAGCCGCCGCTCGTCGCGAAGCAGGAACCAGAGGAACATGTCGATGCGCGGGTGCCGCTTGGCGATCCCGTACGACTGCGTCAGGTACTTCGCCTGATTCGCACGCGAGACGCCGAAGATCTTGTCGGGCGGGTTCGTCTGGTAGCCGTACTCGGTGATCCAGATCCGCTTGTTGCCGTACAGCCGCGTCACCTCTGCGATCAGCAGGTTCAAGTTCCCGAGCGTGATCGCGGTGGCCGCGTTGCCGTGGATGCCGGGCGGCGGCGGCGTGCTCGGCGTCTCGCGCGGCGCGCCGTAGTACGGGTGGTGCGCGTAGGCGTCGAAGCCCTTCGCGCCGGCCTTCTTCATCGCGCGCAGGAAGGGCAGCGGCGACACGGCCGGACGATTCGAGTTCGGATTGTTGTTCCCCCGCGGTCCGGTGACGCCGCAGGCGACCTTGGAGGCGCCGACCGTCGTCTTGCGGACGCCCTTCACGACGGCGTTGCAGATCTTCGCGTAGTCGATCGCGCTCTGGATCACCTGCTTACCGCCCACCTTGCGGAACTGCGGACGCAGGAAGGCGGGATTGTTCGGCTCGTTCCAGGCGAGCCACGAGCGGACGGCCGGCAGGTTCGCGCCGTCGGCGCCCTTGAAGGTGCCGTTGTAACGGCGCGCAGCGGCGACGGCGAAGCGCTCGAGGTCGAGCGCGCTCCGCGGCGCGACGTTGACGCCGGCGGCGCGGTTCGCCCACGGCGGCGTGCCGACGATCGAGAAGACGACCTTCATCCCGTACCGCTGGGCGTAGGTGACCGTGCGGTCGTAGACCGACCAGTCGTACGCGGGGTCGGCGGGGTTCATCGGGTTGACCGGCCGCCGCTTGGCGACGCCGTTCGCGCCGCCCCAGATCAGGTTGACCCGGACGAGCTGGGTGCGCAGCTGCTGGAGCATCGGGAAGACCCGGTCGGGGTTGCCGTAGTTCAGCTGTGTGTCGTCGAACAGCCCGAGCTGGAGCGAGCGCGACGCGCTCGCAGCAGGCACACCCATAACGGACAGGCTGAGCGCGGTGGTCGCGACGAGGGCGGCCACCGCGGCGAGGGCTCGCCTAGACAACGGCCGACCCGGCCGGCAGCGCGGCGTGCAGGCGGCGCAGCCCGTCGTCCAGCGTGACCTCCGGCTCCCAGCCGAGGATCTGGCGGGCGCGCGTGATGTCGGGCTGGCGCACCTTGGGATCGTCGGTCGGCAAGGCCTCGAAGACGATCTCGCTGGAGGAGCCCCAGACCTCGATCACCTTCTCGGCCAGCTCGAGCAACGTGAACTCCTGCGGGTTGCCGATGTTGACGGGCATGTGCTCGCCGCTCTCCGCGAGCAGGATCAGCCCGCGAACGAGGTCGTCGACGTAGCAGAAGCTCCGCGTCTGCGACCCGTCGCCGAAGACCGTGATCGGCTTCTCCTCGGTCGCCTGGCGGATGAACGTCGGAATCGCGCGGCCGTCGTGGGGCCGCATGCGCGGGCCGTAGGTGTTGAAGATGCGGACGATCGCCGTGTCCACGCCCTGCTGGCGGTGGTAGGCCATCGTCAGCGCCTCGGCATAGCGCTTCGCCTCGTCGTAGACGCCGCGCGGACCGATCGGGTTCACGTGCCCCCAGTAGGTCTCGGGCTGCGGATGCACCTGCGGGTCGCCGTAGACCTCGCTCGTCGAGGCGATCAGGAAGCGGGCTCGCTTGAACTTGGCGAGGCCGAGCGCGTTGTGCGTGCCGTGCGAGCCGACCTTCAGGGTCTGCAGCGGCAGGCGCAGGTAGTCGATCGGGCTGGCCGGGCTGGCGAGGTGGTAGACGAAGTCCACCGGCTCCTCGACCCGGATCGGCTGCGTCAGGTCGTGCGGGACGAAGTGGAACTGCTCGCTGCGGTTGTGCTCGATGTTGGCGAGCGAGCCCGTCTCGAGATTGTCCACGCAGATCACCCGCTGGCCCTGCGAGAGCAGCGCATCGGTCAGGTGGGAGCCGAGGAAGCCGGCGCCGCCGGTGACGAGCGAGGTTGGCATCGGGCGGGATGCTATCGACCAAAGCGGCGGACGCTCTCGATCTCTAACGATTTCCTCATACGTCGAGAACCGCTCGTACACTTCGGCGATGCCGGAAGGGACGACCAGGAGGCTCGTCGCGGGGCTCCTCTCGGCAGTGCTCCCCGGCGCGGGCCAGCTCTACGTCGGCGCGCGGCGGCGCGGGCTCGTCCTGCTCGCGATCAGCGGCGCGCTCCTGCTCGCCGTCCTCGCTCTCGCCTCCGCGGCGTCCCTCACGCAGATCGACCGGCGCCTCGTCGCAGCCCTGCTCGTCGCCGATCTCGCGCTGCTCGCGTTCCGCCTCTTCGCCGTCGCGGACGTGTGGCGCGGCGGCGGCGCCGTCGGGCTGGCGCTGCTCGCGGTGCTCGTCGCCGCCCCGCACGTCGCGGCCGGCTACGTGACCGTGCGCGGCTACGGCGTGCTCGAGGAGGTCTTCGCCGAGGAAGAGCCCGGCGACGTCCTCCCGGCCCGAGGGCTCTTCCTCGCCAGCGCAGCACCACTGCCGCAGCTGCCCACCCGCGTGGCGCGCGACAGCTGGGAGCTCGGCCTCGCCGAGCGGCTCGGCCCGGGCGAGACGAAGCCGCTCGAGCGCTCGGCCGACCTGGTCGCACTCACGAAGGCGCCGGCCGCCCCGACACGCCCGTGGACGACGATCCTGCTGCTCGGCACCGACGAGGGGCCGGGCAACTGGGGCGCGCGCACCGACACGATCATCCTCGTCGCGGCCCAGCACGGAACGGGTCGGGCCGCCGCGTTCGGGATCCCGCGCAACTTCGCCCAGGTCCCGTTCGGGGCAAAGGGGAAGCCCTTCCGAGAGCCGCTGAACGCGCTCTACGGGTTCGCGCGAACGAAGCCCGAGCTCTTCCCGGGCGGGAGCGACCCGGGCGCGACCGCGCTCAAGCAATCGGTCTCGCGCCTGCTCGGGATCCGCGTCGACTACTACGCGCTCGTCAACCTGCGCGGGTTCGCCGACGTTGTCGACGCCCTCGGCGGCGTCCGAATCCAGGTCCGGGAGCGGCTCGTCGACTCGGTCACGCGGCCCGCCTGGGGCGAGCCGAAGCCGCGGATCGACGTGCGCCCCGGCGAGGTGCGTCACTTCTACGGCCGCGAGGCACTGGCCTACGTGCGCTCGCGCAAGGCCTCCAGCGACTACACGCGCATGGCCCGCCAGCGCTGCTTCCTGAGCGCGCTCGCCGATCAGCTCGACCCCGTCAGCGTGCTGCGCAACTTCGGCTCGCTCGCCCGCACCGTGGAGACGAGCGTCTCGACCGACGTCCCGCTGAACCGCTTTCCGGGCCTCGTCCGGCTCGTCACCGGGATCGACCCGCGGCAGACGACCACCGTCACGTTCGGCCCCGAGTACTTCTTCGGCCGCCGCAAGGCCGACAACCACCCCGTGCCGCACGGAGGCCGCATCCGAGCAACCGTGCGGAATGCGCTCCTGACGCCGGAGCGCCTTCGCGGAGCCGGCCGCGCCTCCACCGTGGAGGGAAGCTGCTGATCCGACTAGGATCGTCGTCGTTGCAGGCGACGAATCCCAACCGCAGGCCGCTTCCGTCGCTTGACTCGAGGGTCGCGGGCCCCCCGCTTTGAGCCGGCTTGTACTCGTCACGGGTGGGGCCGGCTTCATCGGCTCGCACCTCGTCCGCGGTCTGCTCGAGCACGGCGACCGCGTTCGCGTGCTCGACAACTTCTCCACCGGCAACCGCACGAACCTGGCCGGTGTCGACGTCGAAGTGGTGGAGGGTGAGCTGCGGAGCTACGAACGGGTCCACAACGCGGTCCGCGGCGCCGACGTCGTCTTCCACCTCGGCGCGATGGGATCGGTGCCGCGCTCCGTGCAGGACCCGCTCACATCGACCGCGGTGAACGTGGAGGGAACGCTGAACGTGCTGCTCGCCGCGCGGGACGAGGGCGTTCGCCGCGTCGTCTTCTCGTCCTCGACCTCCGTCTACGGCTCGACGCGAGAGCTGCCCACGCTGGAGTCGACGGCGCCCGACCCGATCTCGCCGTACGGCGTGGCGAAGCTCGCCGCCGAGCGCTACTGCATCAGCTTCAGCCGGGTCTACGAGTCGTTCGAGACGGTCGTGCTGCGCTACTTCAACGTCTTCGGGCCGCGCCAGAGCCCCTTCTCGCAGTACGCGGCCGCCGTGCCCCTCTTCGTGACCGCGATCGCGGCGGGCGAGCCCGTGACGATCTTCGGGGACGGCGAGCAGTCCCGCGACTTCACCTACGTCTCGAACGTCGTCGACGCGACGGTTCGTGCAGCCGACGCGCCGGAGGCGAGCGGCCGGATGTTCAACGTCGCGTCCGCGGCCCCCGTGAGCGTCAACCACGTGGCCGACGTGATCGGCAGCATCCTGGAGCGGCCGGTGCAGCGGAACCACCTCCCGCCGCGCGCCGGGGACATCCGCGACTCCTGGGCCGACATCTCCGCAGCGCGCGAGGTGCTCGGGTGGGAGCCGAGCGTCAGCCTCGAGCAAGGCCTCCGCCTCACCGTCGAGAGCCTTCGCTAGGCGCTACCGCAGGTCCTTGTTCGACTCCATGTCGAACCACATCGCGAAGAGCGTGAACTGGCTGCCCGAGATCAGGAGCAGCGCGACGAGCACGATCGTCGGGGTCGTGATCTCGTTGCCCATCAAGCGCAGCACGACCTCCACCACTCCGAGCAGGAGCCCCGCGAACGTCATCAGGAGCCCGAGCGCGTAGAAGAAGACGAGCGGGTGGAAGTCGCGGATCACGTACTTCTCGCGCAGCCGCCAGAAGAAGCCCTTCACGAGCAGCCACGAGATGCGCGGGATCACGCGGCGCAGCTTGATCCCCGACTGCTCACCGACCCCGTAGACCGGCCGCGAGGGGAAGTCGCGCACGCGCGCGTTCCAGACGTTCAGGTGCACGAGCATGTCGTTCGGGAAGCCGTAGCCGGGATAGATCCGGTCGAGGTCGAGCTGGGCGAGGAGGTCCCGGGAGATCGCCGTGTAGCCCGTCTGGGAGTCGGCCACGTGCCAGTAGCCGGAGGCGATCTTCGTCAGCAGCGAGAGGATGGCGTTGCCGATGTAGCGCGTGCGCGGGATCAGCTTCCACGCCTCGCCGGAGACGAGCCTGTTCGCCTTCGCGTAGTCGACCTCGCCGCGGGCGACCGGCTCGACGAGCGTGAGCAGGTCGGCCGGGTCCATCTGGTTGTCGGCGGCCATCACGCAGGTCACGTCGATGCCCTCCGCGAGCGCGGCCTGGTAGCCGGTCACGATCGCGGCCCCGACCCCGCCCTGGCGGTCGCGCGAGACGAGCTGCACCCGCTCGTCCGCGAGCTCGCGCACGCGCTCGCCGGTCGCGTCGGTGGAGGCGTCGTCGACGACGAGGACGCGGTCGACGAACTCGGGGATGCCCGTGATCGTGGCCGCGATCAGCCGCTCCTCGTCGTGGGCGGGGACGACGACCGCGACGCGCTTCCCGTCGACCATGGGCTAGCTCTTGCGAGCCGGGAGCCGGTCGGCGAGGAGCGCCGCCGCGCAGCCGAGCAGCAGGCCGATCAGGGCGCCGACGAGCGCGGCGTTGCGCGGGCTGCGCGCCGTGGTCTTGGAGGCGACGGCCGGCTCGAGGATCCGGCTCTGCTCGACCTGCGTCGCAAGCGTCAGCAGCTGGCGGGCGTTCAGCAGGTCCTCCTGGATCGTGCTGCGCCGTTGCTCGAGTGCCGAGAGCGTCGAGTTGAGGCTCGTCACGATCAGGAAGCGCTCGGCTACGGGCAGCGTCTGGTTCTCGAGCGCGGCTGCCTGTTCGCGCGCAGCGATGTTGAAGCGATTGTTGATCCCTTCGATCTCCTCCTCGTCGGTGCGGATTTGCTCCTCGAGGGTCGCGATCTTCGCGTCGACGTACTCGCCCGCGGTTCGCGTGACTCGTCTCGCGAGCGCATCGGCGGCGGACTCGACCTTGCGAGGCGCGTCTCCGGTGACCGCGATCTCGTACAGCGTGGTTGCCCCCAGCCGCGCCTGCCCCGCGGCGATGATCGGCGCCGTCGAAATGGCACCTCGCAACTTTCCGACGGGGATGCCGCTGGCGCGCGATGCCTCTTTCAGCGCCGCTTCCGAGCGGACGATCTCGCCCACGATGCGCGGGTTCGTCGCGATGCTGTTCGGGATCACGCCGCCACCCGCCGGAGTGAACGGCTGCCCGAGGTACAGCAGCGTCTCCGCCCGATGCACCTGCCCGCCGCCGAGCGCGAGCGCCCAGCCGAGGAGCGCGCCGGCGAGGACGCCGAGCACCGGCAGCCACCAGCGCGCCGCGATCTTCGCCCAGGCGGAGCGGAGGTCGACCTCCTGTTCGGCGTCGAGATCCGGCTCGGGGCGCGTGCTCACGCGCGCGACTCTACCGCGGAGGCCCGCTCGAGTTGCGCCTCGAGCGGCTCGTCGGACGCACCGCCGACGACGAACCTCACCGCTCGACCATGCCGTAGACCCGCGCGTGGCCGACGAGATAGAGCCGCTCCGCGTCGGCGACGACGGCGTGTACTTGCCGTCGTCGAAGCTCCAGAGCAGCCGGCCGTTGCGCGCGTCGAGCGCATACGTCTTCTCCTCCAGCGTGGCGAAGTAGACGACGCCGTTCAGGACCGTGGGCGAGCCGGAGATCTCGTCGTCGGCGTCGAACTCCCAGATCGTGTCGCCCGTGGCGGCGTCGAAGGCCGTGAAGCGGCCGCTGTAGGAGCCGACGTAGACCTTCCTCCGCCACACCGCCGGCGAGGAGTAGACGTAGTCGCCGGTGCCCTGCGACCAGCGCAGCTTCCCGCTCGTGGCCCCGTAGGAGTAGAGCTTGCCGTCGGTCGAGCCGATGTAGACGCGGCCGTAGGCGGCGGCCGGGGTCGAGTAGAACTGGCCGCGCCCGCCGAAGCGGTCCTGCGAGCGCGCCTGCCAGAGCTGCTTGCCCGTGGTCGCGTTCAGCGCGTAGAGGCGGCCGGCGTACGTGCCCACGTAGAGGCGGTTGCCCGACAGCGCGAGCGCGCCCTTGATCCGCCCGTCCGCCTGGAACGTCCAGCGGACACGGCCCGTTCGCTCGTCGAGCGCGTAGACGCGTCCGCGCCAGTCGCCGACGTACACACGGCCGTTCGCGACGAGCGGCGAGGACTCGGTGGGGCCGATCTTCGTCCGCCAGCGGATCTTGCCGAAGCCGCTCGCGAACGCGATCACCTCGCCCTCGAGCAGGCCGGGGTTGCGCGTGCTGTTGCACGGCGGCTTGTTCATGAACGCCTGGAAGACCGTGTGGCCGGACACGGCCGGCGACGCGGCGACGCAGCGGCCAGAGGCGAACTTCCAGGCGCGCTTCCCGGTCTTCGCGTTGACCGCGAACATGACGCCCGAGTTGTTCGTGAAGTAGAGCCGCCCGAAGGCGATCGCAGGTGGGAACTCCAGCAGGTTCCGCGCTCCGAACGTCCAGATGCGCCGGAACGGCGGCTTCAGAGCCGAAGGCCCGACCCGCTGCCGCTCGTTGTCGTAGCCGTAGGTGGGCCAGACGATCCCGGGTTGCTCGCCCTGCGGCGGCGCCTCCGGCTCAGGCAGCTCCTCCTCGGGCTCGTCCGTCTCCACGAACTCGACCGTCGAGGAGCCGCGCACGTCCTCCGCGGCCTCGCGCTTGCTGAAGATGTACGCGCCGACGATGCCGCCAACCACCAGCAGCGCGACGAGCGCGGCGACCGCGATCCACTTCCTCACCGCTTCTTCTTGACCGGCTCGACCGCGTAGAGGCGGGAGTAGCCGTGCAGCAGCAGCCGGCCTCCGTTGCCCGAGACCGGCACGTACTCACCGTGAGGGAAGCGCAGCAGCACCTTGCCGCTGCGCGCGTCGACGCCCGTGATCCGGCCGTAGGTCGAGCCCGCGTAGGCGACGCCGGCGACGACGGCGGCCGCACCCGAGACGGGCCCGCCGGCGCCGACCGTCCAGAGCACCCGCCCCGAACGGGCCGAGACGGAGTAGAGCCGCCCGTTGTAGGAGCCGAAGAAGACACGTCCACCCCAGACGGCCGGCGAGGAGTAGACGTACGAGCCCGTGCCGACGCGCCAGAGGTAGCGGCCCGAGGTCGTGAACGCGGTCAGGCTGCCGCCCGTGGAGGAGGGAACGAAGACACGACCCTTCGCGATCGCCGGCGTGCCGTAGATGCGGCCGTTCACCGAGCGCGAGAAGCGAACCCGCCCAGACCTGGCCCTGAGGGCGACCAGCCGCCCGGCGTAGTTCCCGATGTAGAGCGTCCCCTTCGCGAGCGCCGCACTCGAGGTGATCTTCGCCCCGGTCGACCGGGCCCAGCGCAGCTTGCGGCGCCTCAGGTCGAGGGCGTAGACGCGTCCGTTCCAGGCCCCGAAGTAGTCGATGCCGCGCACGACGATCGGCGAGGACTCGATCGGCGAGCCGACGCGGTACTGCCAGCGGAGCCGGCCGTTCCGCCGGTCGAGCACGCGGACGACGCCCGTCCATCCCGTGCACGACGATGCTCTCACCGACGACCGCGGGCGAGGACGCCATCTTCCCGCCGGGCGGGTCGTAGCGCCAGACCACCTTGCCGCGCCGCATCTCGATCGCGTAGATCGTGCCCTTGAAGTTGCCGATGAACGCCACGCCTTCGGAGACGACGGCCGGGAACTCGATCAGCGAGCCGACGCCGCGCGACCAGACGACCCGAAACGGCGGCCGTAGCCCGATCTCGGGATGGGCGTTCGTCCGCCTCGCGTTGCCGCCGAACATCGTCCACTGGAGCGCCTTCCGGTACACGCGCACCGTCACCTCGCGCTTCTGCCGGAACGGCATGCGCACGGTGCGCGTCGTGTAGCCGGGCTTCGAGACGCGCACCTCGAGCGCCGTGCGCTGCTTGATCCGGACCGACGCCAGGCCACGCCGGTTCGCGTAGTCGGCCCGGCGCCCGATCACGATCCGCGCCCCCCGGATCCGCCGGTGCGTGTCCCCGTCGACGACGGTGACGAGCACCTTCGTCGGCTTCGGCTTCGGCGGGTCCGGCTCGACCCGGAGGATGGGCTTCACGATCCGCCGGGTCGGCCCGGCTGCAGGGTCGAGCACGGCGTGCGCGATCGCCGCGCACGCTGCTGCCAGGGCCACGATCGAGATCGTGACCGTGCCTGCCCGAAGGAGGCGCGTCACGCCTCGCCGGGCTCGCTGGCGACCGGCTCTGGGAGATCCTCCGCGAACGGCTCCAAGCTACCGGCGGGCCCGGAGGTCAGGCACAGATGTGAGAAGAAGCGTGTCATCACGACCCCTGCGCGGAAGTCCCCGAGCGTCGGCTCGGGCCGCTCGCCACGGGCGAGCTGGAGCGCGAGCTCAGGGTAGCGGCTCCCCGCGGCGAGTGGCAGCGGAAAGCCGCCGCCGAAGCGCGGGTTGACGTCGGTGACCGGCAGCGAGCCGTCGGGCTCGCGGAAGCACTGCACGTTGGCGGGGCCGACGATGCCTGCCGTCTCGGCCACCCGGCACGCGTGCTCGACCAGCTCCGCGTCCGCGATCGTCGCGCCCTTGATCGACTCGCCGCCCTTCGACTGGATCATCGTGCGCGGGATCGCGTTCAGGCAGCGGCTCTCGAGGTCGCAGAAGACGTCGACGGAGAACTCCTCCCCCCGGCAGCACTCCTGCACGAAGGAATCGACGCTCGTGTAGCCGAGGAAGAAGTCGAGCTCCGCGCGGTCGTGGGCGCGGTAGATGTGGCGCGAGCCGAAGCCCTCGCGCACCTTCACGAGCAGCGGGTAGCGCGCGTCCTCCGGCACCTCGCCCGGCAGCCAGCTGCGCGGGCTCGCGATCCCGCGCTCCTCGAAGAAGAGGTGCGCGAGGTACTTGTCGCCCATCGTCTCGCAGACGTCCGGCTCCGGCACGAGCGCCAGGGCCGGCGCGAGCTCGCCGCGCGAGCGCGCGAGCAGCAGCTGGTCGAGGTCGGTGAGCGGGACGATCAGCCGGACGTCGTGCTCGGCGACGAGCGCTGCGAGCGCTGCGACGTAGCCCGGGTCGTCGACGCGCGGCACGAACGCGCGCACGTCGGCGTGGTAGAGCGCAGGCGCGAGCGGGTCGAGGTCGGCGGCGATCGTCGTCGCGCCGGCGCGCCCGAACGCGGAGACGATGTCGACGCGCTGGCCGGCGCAGGTGAAGAGGACCGCGGTCACGGAGGAGAGGCTAGCCCGTCGCCCGGCTTCCTGGCGCGACTCTCGCGGTGCGCGGCCGGAGGGGATAGTGCGAGCGCACAGACCCGGAGAGCCGCGTGCCGCGAGGGTCGCGAGGCGGCGCCGGAGGCCGGCTCCGCCGGGCGCAGGTGCCGCCGGTCAGGGAGGCGGGCGCCAGCCGCCGGTCTCGCCCTTGTAGGTCCCGCCGAGCAGGGCGAGCGGCGTGCGCAGCAGGATCTTCAGGTCGACGAGCGGCGAGCGGTGCTCGACGTACCAGACGTCCAGCTCGATCCGTTCCGGCCAGGACAGCTCCGCACGACCGTGGATCTGCGCCCAGCCGGTGATCCCGGGCTTGACCTCCAGCCGGCGACGCTGGCGCTCGTCGTAGCGCTCGACCTGGTAGCGGAGCGTCGGGCGCGGCCCGATCAGGCTCATGTCGCCGCGCACGACGTTGAGCAGCTGCGGCAGCTCGTCGATCGACGTGCGCCGCAGGAAGGCGCCGACGCGGGTGATGCGCGAGTCGCCCACGTTGACGGCGTAGCCGGCCCCCTGCGTCTCCGCGCCGACGACCATCGTGCGCAGCTTCAGCAGCTCGAAGTCCCGCCCGTCCTGTCCGACGCGCGTCTGGCGGTAGAGGACCGGCCCCCGATCCTCGAGCTTGATCGCGACCGCGGCGGCGACGAGCACCGGGCTGGTAAGCGCGAGGCCGAGGCCGGCGATCGCCTTGTCGAGCGTCCGGTTCAGCGCGTCCCCTCCGCCGCTTCCCAGGTGGCGGGCACGCCGCGCCGGAGGTAGTTCCAGAGCGAGACGACCGTCGCCCACGTGACGAGGACGTAGTAGCGCGCGAGCCCGACCCCCACGGCCGCGGCGGCGAGCAGCGCCAGCTGCGCCGCCAGGACGAGCTGGTAGACGAGCCCCTCGCCGACGAGCGCCACCGAGGTGGCGAGCAGGACGAGGTGGAGCACGCCGCTGCCGTAGCGGAGCACGCGGTGCGAGAGCATCTGCACGAGGTAGCCGACGGGGAGCCCCTTCAGCATCGAGCCGCGGAGCGTGATCTCCCAGCAGTGCTCGAACATCCGCACCTTGCGCCGGTACTCGCTCTCGTTGGACGGCGTCGGCTTCTCGAAGGCGTGGGCGGCGGGCTCGTAGACGGCGCGGCGTCCCGCCTGCACCATCCGGTACGGGAAGGAGAGGTCGTGGCCCCACTTCGGGATCGACCTCGACGTAGTCCGAGCGCCGGACCGCGTAGATCGAGCCGTTCCCGCCCGTGACCGAGCCCAGCTGCGACTCCGCCTGACGCTGGAGCATCTCGTAGCGCCAGTACGCGCCCTCGCGGTTGGAGCCGTCGGCCGCCTCGAGCACCAGCTGGCCGCACACGTAGGCCACGTCCGGATCGGCGAAGTTGCGCACGAGCGCGCGGAGGGCGTCGGGAGCCCAGGTCGCGTTCGCATCGGAGAAGGCGACGATCTCGCCCTGGGCCTGGCGGACGGCGCGATCCTGCGCCGCCACCTTGCCGCCGCGCTCGTTCACGAGCAGGCCCACGCGGGGCGCGAACCGCTCGACGAGCTCGTGCGTGCGATCGGTGGAGGCATCGGAGGTGACGACGAGCGCCAGCTTCTCGGCCGGGTAGTCGAGCGCGAGCAGGTTCTCGAGCCGCCGCTCGATCACGGCCTCCTCGTTGTAGGCGGCGACGATCACGGTCACGTCGGGCTCGACCGCTTCCGCGCGGACACGCCGCGCGCGGGCGCGGGCGAGGGCCGCGGCCGCGAGCGGATAGAGGGCGTGGGTCCAGGCGAGCGCGGCGAGCGAGGCCCAGAAGAGGATCTGCGCGAGGAGCACCGCCGCTTCAGTCATTGTCTCGTCGATGTCCCTGCACCGGCGACCCATCGTATGGGAGGGCCTCGCGCTCGCGGTTCTCGTCGCGGCTCAGGCCGCGCTCTTCGGGCGGCTCGTCGGCAACCGGACCGACTACGACGAGGGCGTGTACCTGACGAGCGTCGACGCGCTGGAGCACGGGCAGCGGCTCGGCGAGGACGTCTTCGCGCCCCAGCCTCCGGGCTGGTACCTCCTCCTGCGGCTGATCTCGCTGGCAGGCGCCGACACGGTGCGCGGCTTCCACATCGGCATGGTCGTCGTCGCGATCGCGACCTGCCTCGCCGCGTATCTCCTGGGCCGGGCGATCGCCGGGCCGGTCGCCGGCCTCGCCGCGTCCGCGCTCCTGACGATCGCGCCGCCGTTTCCGCTCTTCGCGCATCAGGTGCTCGCCGACGTGCCGCCGTTCACACTCGCGCTGCTGGCGTTCTGGTGCGCCTGGGAGGCTCGGGAGCGGCGCGTCCATTGGGCTCGCGGTCGCGGCGGGCGCGGTCCTCGCGCTCGCGATCACGGTGAAGCCGAACGCCGTCCTCGCGATCCCGCCGTTCCTGCTGTTGCTCCTCTGGGAGCGGTCCGGGCGAGCCCGCGCGCTCGGGGCGGCACTCGCCGGCGCGACCCTCGTCGGGCTGGTCTTCGCGCTCGCCTACCGCGACGTCCTGGGCGAGCTGTGGGAGAGCGTCGTCGTCTACCACCGCGACGCCCGCGACACGCCCGACGTCGTCGACAAGTGGCACGAGCTGACGACCTTCCTCAACTGGCGCACGCCGTTCGCGTGGCTCGTCGTCGCCGGACTGGTCGCCTCCGTCCTGCTGCTCCGGCGCGGCCGGGTCGGAGCACTCTGGGCCCTCTGGGCCTGGGCGGCGGTCTCGGCGGCGTTCCTCGCCTACCACCACCCCCTTCACCACAACCACCTGCTCGCCCTGCCGGTGGCGCTCGCCGTTCCCGCCGCGGTCGCGCTCGGCACGCTGGCGGTCGGCTCGCGCCACCGCCCGCTCGCGATCGGCGCGCTCGCCGTGGTGCTCGCCGCCGGCTACGTCCAGCAGCAGCGCCGCGTGACGCTGGACATCGCCGACGAGCGGCCCGAGCTCGTCCGGAGCGGCGGAGCTGATGCAGCGGGAGACCGCGCCGAACGACCTGGTCGTCTCCGACCAGCCCATCGTTCCGTTCCTCGCCGACCGAGTGGTCGCGGGGCCGCTCGTCGACACGGCCACGCTCCGCTTCCAGACCGGCTCCCTGACCGACGCGGAGGTCATGGCCGTCCTGCGCGAGTACGACGTGCGCGCGGTCGTCGCCGATCGAGCGTTCCTGGGACGGCCCGCCCTGCTGGAGCAGCTGGGGTCCGATACCGACTGCTCGACCCGGACGAGCCGGTTCGCATGTACGTGGCGCGACGAGGTTCTCGAGGCCGGTTCGGAGACCGGGATGTCTGACGTGCCGATCGCTCGCGTCGGCGACGGTGTACCTTCGCCCAATGCGCAGCGTGTTCCCGACGTGACCGAGCATTCCGACACGCGTGTTCGGAGCTACGAGGACTTCCTCAAGGGTCGCAGACCGCGCACGCGTTCGACGTGAACAACCGCCTCTCGCTGTTCATCGACGCCTACAAGCAGCATCGAGCAACTCTCGGGCGCCCAGTTCCGCATGCTCGACATCGGCTGCGGGACCGACCCGGTACTCGCGATGCGGGTCGAGCCGGAAGAACGAATATCACGGCTGCGACTTCTACGATCGCATCGAGCAGGAGATCGACGCGTACGTGCAGATCGATCTCAATCGCGAGAGCCTCGCGTCGAAGCTCGATGGAAGCACCTACGACGTCGTCTTCTGTGGTGAGGTGATCGAGCACTTGTTCAGCCCCGACGCCTTGCTTCGCGACGTCAAGACCCTCATGACTCACGAGAGTGTCCTGGTGCTCTCCACCCCAAATCTCGGCTACTGGGTGAACCGACTCCTGCTGCTCGCAGGCGTCTCGCCGCTCTACCTGGAGAACTCCGCAGAGACCAAGCTTGGCCGGTTCACCGAAGCGTCTCGGACAGGGGAACCCGACCGAGGGACACATTCGGCTCTTCACCTACCGTGCGCTGCTCGACTTCGTCGACCGGCTTGGGTTCGTCGTGGTCGAGACGACGGGCACGTACACCTGGGCGTTTCCCGCCGGACCGGCTGATCGCACGGCTGTCGCACAGCCTGGCCCCGTCGAACGTGCTCGTGCTCAAGCAGTCGGGCTAGCGGGCCAGACTCCGTCGCAGATGAACGTATGGCTCTGGATCTTGCAGCGGGAACCGATCTTCGCCCCGCGCTGGATCTCGACGAACGTCCCGATCCTGGTCCCGTCGCGATGCTGCACCCGTAGAGGTTCGTGAACGTGCTAGACGACCACGTCTGAGCCGAAATCGACGTCGTCGATCAGGCGGAAGCTGCCTCGTTTGCCGGCCCTCGTGCCACGCCCGCAGCCTACCCGATCGATGCCGCACCTACCTTCACCTTCGTCCTTCCGGCGCTGAACGCTTCTGGCCCCCTGTTCGAGCGAGCGCTGGGGTCGATCCGTAGGCAGGTCTATCCCCCCGAGCTCGTCGAGATCCTCGTCGCCGACGGCGGCTCTACCGACGACACGCGCGAGGTCGCCGAGCGATACGGCGCGCAGGTGATCGAGAACCCAAACCGGCTCGCCGAGTGGGGAGTGAAGGAGGGGATGCTCGGCGCGGAGGGCGAGATCGCGTCGTTTTCGCAGCCGACAACGAACTCGTGGGACGCGACTGGCTGTCGGGTCGGAGGGCTATTCGAGGGCGATCCTGAGCTTTCGGCGGTCTTCGGCCGGCTTGTCTCGGGGGCTGAGGATGCGCCGCTGAACAGTACATCGAGCTGATCCAGAGCGAGCCGCTGAACTGGTTTCTAATCGGAACCTCGAGGCGTATCTCACGGCCGCGCCCCCGCGGAAGACGGCTTCGTGGCGTTCGACGTCGACCCGCAGCGACCGCTCGTCTGGGGGGCGAATGGACTCGCGGTCCGGACGTCATTGGCACGGCCGATCTGGCAGCGCGAGGGCTACGTCGCCGACGTCGACGCCTTCCATGCGATGGTCCTGAGCGGTCGCACCCGGGTCGCGTACCACCCTGCGCGTTCTGCTACCACCATCAGGTCGTGCGGCTTTCCGACCTGCGGCGCAAGTGGCTCCGAAACTCTCAGCAGCACCTCGGCATCAGGCCGGGACACGTGACCTGGACTGGGTAATGGTGCCGGGTTTTCGCCGGCGGGCGCTGCTGTGGGGGATCTACTGCCTGGTCCGCTGTTCTCGGCTCTCGACGCAGCTGCGCGGGTGGCGCGACCGTTCACCCTACTGGCTCTACCACCCGGCGACGACGCTCCTGCAGGCGGCGACCTACGCACAGGCGCTGCTCTGGTCCGGCAAGGCCGGCGGCTGCTCAGCCGTTCACTGCTGCGACGCTCTTGACGAGCGACGCAACGCGCTCGACCTCGGCCGCTCGAACTCGGGGAAGAGCGGCAGCGAGAGGAGCGTCCTCGCCCATTCCTCGGTGGCGGGAAACGCGCCCTCGCGTATCCGAGGTCGAGCAGTGCCGGCTGAGGTGGAGCGGTAGCGGATAGTGCATCCCCGTGAACACGCCTTCTGCTGCGAGCTCTTCACGGAGGCCGTCACGATCCGCCGTCCTGATCACGTACAGGTGCCAGACCGTCTCGGCCCACTCCGCGGTCATCGGGACGTCGACACCCGCGAGCAACTCCTGTAGACGGCGGCGTGCGCGCGACGCAGCCCGTTCCACCGCTCGAGGTGACGGAGCTTACACGGAGCACGGCTGCCTGAAGCGTGTCGAGCCGCTCGTTCGCCCCGATCACGACGTGTTCGTACTTCCGCTCCTGGCCGAGGTCGCGCAACAGCCGGATCTGGCTCGGCGAGCTCGGCGTCGTCGGTGGTGACGGCGCCCGCGTCGCCGTAGACGCCGAGTTCTTGCCCGGATAGAGAAGCTGAACGCGGCGACCCTGCCGAGCGACCCGCAACGACGACCGCAGGTAGCGCGCACCGTGAGCCTGGCAGGCATCCTCGACGAGGGCCAAGCCATGCTCGTGGCAGACCGACTGCAGCGGATCGGCGTCGAACGGGTGGCCGTAGAGGTCGACACCGACGACCGCCTTCGTACGCGCCGTCCACCGCCCCTGCCACCTGGTCGACGTCGATCTGGGCCGTAGCGGGAGTCGCAATCCACGAGCACCGGCGTCGCACCGAGCCGCAGCACCGGCAGAATCGAGGCGATGAACGTGTTCGCAGGCGCGATCACCTCATCGCCTGGCCCTTACTTCGAGCGCCTGCAGCATGAGCTCGATCGCCGCGGTGCCTGATGCGACGCCGACGCAGTGGCGCGCGGAGCAATACTTCCGCCCACTCCTCCTCGAAAGACGTCGACCTCCTCGCCGAGGATGTATTTCGTCGACGCGACCGCGTCAAGGACTGCGCCGGTCGACCTCGTCTTTGATCGAGGCGTATTGGCGCTTCAGATCGACGAGGGGTATTACAGCTTCCGATCGGACGTCGAGGCATCCGCGCACGATGGACCCCCCACGGGCGCAACCTCGCGGGATCGTGCGGTACCGTCCGAGACGTGGAGGATCTCGCCACCAAGTACGACCGCTGGCACCGTCGAGCGCTCCTCGCACGGCGTCGATGTGCAGGAGAACAAGGTGCTCGAGTGGCTGCTCGACCTCCTCGAGCCCCGGGAAGGTCGGCAGCTGCTGGACGTCGCCTGCGGGCAAGGCTCGCTCCTCGTTCGGGCGGCTGCGCGAGGCGTCCAGGTCTCAGGGATCGACGTGTCTGGCGTCGCAGTCTCGATCGCGAAGTCGCGGCTGCCGGAAGGTGCGGACGTGCGGGTCGGAGACGGCCAGAACCTGCCGTGGCCCGACTCCGCCTTCGACTACGTCACCTGCATCGGCAGCCTCGAGCACTTTCCGTCTCCCAACGAGGGCGCCCGCGAGCTACGCCGGGCGCTCGACGGAGGCGGCCGGTGCATAGTGTTCGTACCCAACCTGTTCTTCCTCGGCCACCTCTGGTTCGGGCTCCGTCACGGGACTCAACCGTCCGAGGGCTCGCAGCAATTCTCCGAGCAGTTCCTCAGCCGTGAGGGTTGGCGAGACCTGCTCACCGACGCGGGGTTCCGCGTCGACTCCGTGCACGCGTGGAACCACATCTGGGCATCGGACAAGGTCTCGCCGAGGACGATC